>NZ_SMUV01000061.1 GCF_004358185.1 Antarcticimicrobium luteum | reverse complement strand
TGAAGTAGCGAAAGGGCGATCTTCTGGTCATGTCCAGACGCTACGAAACCGCCCTGCCCGCCTCAAGCTGGTTTGTTTTGACAATGCCGTGCAGCTCCCAATTCGGCCGGAGTGCTGACCCGAGCCCCCGCGCCTGCGGCGTGCGCCTACGCGGCGGGCAGCGTGACCATGATCGTAACTCCGCTCTTGCCTGCCCTGTCCTCGAACGCGACCGACCCACCATGTAGCCCGGCAATGCGCGCCACGATCGAAAGGCCGAGGCCGCACCCCTGTTGCCCGCTGCCGGCCACACGGTAGAACCTGTCGAACACCCGCTCGCGCAAGCCCATGGGAATGCCGGGGCCACTGTCGCAGACCCTCAAAATGACCGACTGATCAAGGACGTCGACCGACACCGTCACCTCACCCTCCGCAGGGGTGTAGCGGACCGCATTGTCCAGCAGATTGCGCAACAGGATGCGCAACAGATCCGCGTTCCCGACCACGACGGCCGGATCGCGGGAAACATCGGCGACCCCCAGATCCATATTCTTGGCCGCCGCTTTGGGTGCTGCTTCTGCGACACATTCGATCACCAGATCCGCAATGTTCACCGGCCCTTTGGTCGCGGCCGCCCCATCCTGATCGACCCGCGACAGCACCAGCAGTTGCTCTACCAGCCGGGTGCCGCGGTCGGCACCTTCGATCACCCCGTCAAGCGCCGCGGCGCATTTCTCGGGATCGCGCTCTTGCCGGGCCACCTGGGCATGGGTCTTGATGGCGGCAAGCGGGGTGCGCAACTCGTGCGCGGCATCGGCGGCAAAGCGGCGTTCGCGATCAAGCAGCAAGGCAATGCGTGCAAAAAGTCGGTCAAGCGCCTCAAGAAGTGGGCGGATTTCATTCGGAGCGGCGCCGACTCCAAGTGGTTGCATGTCATCGGGGCTGCGCCGCTCAACAGCCGAGGTGATGTCGCGCAATGGTCGCAGCCCCCATCCCACCGACAGCCAGATCAGACCTGCAAGCAGCGGAATCGCAACCCAAAGCGGATGCAGGATGTGAACGGCCACGAGGTCGGCGAACTTTCCCTTCAGATCATGGCGCAGCGCCACCTCGACAAGGCGCCCCGCGCTGTCGGATGTGCCGAACACGCGCCAGACCTGATCCGCCGAGGTTGCATCGTGAAACCCTGGCTGCCAGCTTTCGGTCGGAAAGGTCGGCGAACCCACGCTGTCTGCCGAAGCCCCGCCCGCACCGGCGTGGACACGAAAGGCGATCATCCGATCCGCATCGGCGCCCGTTTGATGCAGCAGCGTTTTAGCCAGATCGCCCTGCGGCAGGCGGTCGAGCAGGACGACAAGAAGGTCGGCCGATTGTTCGAGATGGGTATCCAGCATCTCGTCAATCAATTGTCTGGTATCGAGATAAGAGAATAGTGCCGTGGCCAGCCAGGCGACGATGATACTGCCGCCAAGAATGACCAGCAGCCGTTGGCGCAGCGAACGGATCATCCGTCACCTGCCGCAATGATGTAGCCGACACCGCGGACCGTGCGGATGAGGTCAGCATAGAGTTTCCGGCGCAGATTGTGGATGTAGACTTCGACCGTGTTGCTGCCGATCTCCTCGCCCCAGCCATACAGGCTGTCTTCCAGCTGGCTGCGGGTGCGTACCCGTCCCGCGTTCATCATCAGTTCCTGCAAGGTGGCGAATTCGCGCGCGGACAGCTCAACCGGCTCGCCATCCAGAAACACGACGTGGCCGGCCGGATCGAGCGTGACCCGGCCTTGCTGCAGACGTGGGCCAGCAGTCCCCTTCGAACGGCGCAGGAGGGCGCGCAGCCGCGCCTGCAGCTCGGCCAGTTCGAACGGCTTGACCAAGTAGTCATCGCCGCCCGCATCAAGTCCGGCAACGCGGTCGGCAAGGGTATCGCGCGCTGTAAGGACGAGGACCGGAGTGCGATCGTTCCCGGCGCGCAGCCTTTCCAGCAGGGTCAGCCCGTCGATGCCCGGCAGGCCGAGATCGAGGACGATGCTGTCATAGTTGTTGGTGCGCAAGGCCGTTTCGGCATCAAGGCCGTCGACAACCCAGTCAACGGCCCAGCCTGCCTGGGCAAGCCCCGCGGCCACGCCCTTGCCGAGCAAGGCATCGTCTTCCACCAGCAAAATGCGCATCGTTCCCAACGAACCTCGGTTTCCGCAATCCCCCGCACTCCAGACAGTGAACGTCGGAATCGCCACTGTGACAAGCACGGACCCCCGCCTTTTCGGGCCCGTGCTGTCTCGTCGATCGAACCGATCAGTTGAACGGTTTCCAACCGGGATGCTCGAAATGCTCCCCATAGGCATTGAGGGCCTGAATGACCAGAATGGCGCCCTGGCGGGCCTGGTCGCCCGCCTCCATTTCGGACGCGCCCTCGATGATCTGACCAAGCACGCCGTGAAATTGTTCATCGACCGCCGGCTCCAGTTCGCAGTTCTCGATCATGAAGTCGGTCTGCGCCATCACGACCGCCGCCAGCGACTTGTAGTCTTCGACCGGCAGATGATCGTGGTGAATCGCATCGATATTAGCGGCGACGGCCGTCTGAATGGCCTCCATGCCCTTGATCATGTTGTCGTCCCCCTGCCATTTCGCTCCGGCATTCAGCGTCAAGGCAAGCTCGCTCGCCCCATGCCCCTGGTGCGACGTGCTCTCGGCAAAGGCCGGTCCGGCGGTCAAGGAAAGCGCAATTCCGAACAGGACGGGTGCGATGTGTTTGATAGTACGCATTCTGAAGTCTCCTTTTTGGATCGCTTTGGCGTCTCGAAGGACACGCTGGACCCTGTCTGATCCCCCTGCCTTAAATGCCGCTTAAGCAAGGTGGAGGGGCGATGACATGGTTGTGTCCCGGGAAGTGGCGTAGGAACTGGCCTCCAGCTGCTTCTTAATAGCTGGTGTCGCTCGTTCACTGAGCGGAGATCATTGTCATCTCGTCATCATGGTTAACCGCAAGGCGGATCGCTTCGCGGCTGGTTCGAAAGTACCGGAAAGGGTCGGGTGTCTTCATGACGAGAAGCTACGCTCCCGTCCTCTCCCGCTCAAGCCCATCGCCTTGACACCACCCGCTTTGCAGGCACGTGGCCCAGCGCGAAAAGTTACCAAAAGTTAATTTCCCTAGCGTTACTTGAAATTGCATAAAAAACGGCTCCCGAGCCAGTTCCGGTCAGAACACCGCCCGGAGTGAGCCAAAAAATAATTAACACCAACACATTGGGAGAGTGTCATGGCACGTAGTATCACTTTTGTCGTCGACGGTGACGTCGACACACAGGTCACCGTTACCGAGGTGGCCGATGGGACTTTACGCTTCGATTTGAACGTTCTTGGCGCCGGCCTGATCGGCGATCTGCGCGGGCTTTTCTTCGATCTCGCGGATCCCGACGGCGCACCGACGCTAAATCTGAGCACGCTTTCGATCGAGGGCGAGACCCTCGTCGACGGCCACATCAGCAACCCTTCGAAGCTGGTGGGCAACACCAAGTTTGAAGAGGCCGCCGTCGACACCGTCGGCCGGGATGCCAATATGAAGGGCAAGATCCTGCACGACTACGGCCGCTATGACGCCGGGATCGAGTTCGGCATGCCTGGAATGGCCAAGGACGACATCCAGGCCGTCAGCTTCACCCTAAGCAGTTCCGCGGGGGACCTGTCGCTCGACATGCTGGACCTGACCGACTTCGGCCTGAGATACACCTCGGTCGGCGAAGAGGACGGGCCGCGCGACGACTCTCTCAAGATCGGCGACGTGTCCAGCGGGGTGGCCCGCAACGACGCCTTCGAGGTCGACGAGAATGACGAGGGCACCGAGGATCTGCTGGCCAATGACACCAATGGCACCCAGGTCGACGGCACCCGCAAGACCGTGATCTTCGTCACCGATGCCGATGGCGCGCTGACGGCGACCGCAGGCGGGTTCGAGCGAACCGTTGTGATCGACGGGCTGGAGTTGGGCACCCTGACCGTGAGCGACGACGGCTATGCGACCTTCGTCGCCGACGGGGCTGATGTGGACAAGCTTGGCCATGATGCGATCAAGACTTGGGCGTTCACCTATGTGACTGAGGCAACGGACGGCAGCCTGGCCACCGCCGATGTGGAACTGACCATCGACGGACAGAACGACCAGCCCGTCGCCGAAGATCTGTTCCTGACGGTCGACGAGGATGACGGCAGCAGCCCGTTCACCCCGAGCCTGACCGGGGATGGCGTGACGGCGTCCTTCGTCGCCTCCGACATCGATATCGGCGATACGCTCAGCTATCAGATCATCTCGGCGCCGACGGATTCCGAGGGCCATCTGTACGGAGAGGTGATCAACAACGGCGACGGCACCTTCACCTTCAACCCGCTCGACAATTTCCAGTTCCTGGGCGACGGCGAGACCCGGGACGTGACCTTCGAGTATGTCGCGATCGACGACAGCGGCGCCGGCCTTTCGCCGAACTGGCCCGAGGAGGTCGATACCTCGGAGGCCAAGACGGTGACCGTCACCGTCGTCGGCTCCGACGACGCTCCGACGGAGACCGCGGGCGACCTGCTGTTCGTGACCGAAGATCAGAGCATGTTCGGCACCGGCGACGCCATCGTCTTCGACGACCCGCTGCCGTTCTTCGGGCTGGATGAATGGTTCAGCCTCGATGCCACGATCATCCCCGGCTACACCTTCTCCGGCGCCGTACTTGAGGGCATCCTTGAGGGGATCGAGGCGGTCGCCGATTTCTTCGTCGATGTCGGCTGCGAGATCGCCAGCTGGTTCGGCGGCGATTGCGACGACGTCGATGTGGACCTCCCTTCGTCGATCTCGACGCCGAGCATCGGCACCAGCGGTTATCTCGACGCCAAGGTCGGGCTGCAGCCCTATTTCGAACTGACCACCGGCGATGTGGATGCCACCGTGCCCGTCGATGTGGTGTTCACCGCGCCCTACCAGGTCGAGGAGGGCGATACCTTTACCATCGGGTCCTCCTATTCGATCGACGGCGCGGAATTCACCACCGCCAGCCCGAATGTCAGCTTCGGCCTTGACTTCGTGTTCGATATCGCCGCGGATCTCGACTTCGACATCGGGTCTTCGACCTTCGGCGGCGGGTATTCGTTCGGCATATTTGACTTCGACACCGCCGATATCTCCGATTTCGAAGGCGAACTTGGCGAACCCGGTTTCAACATCTTCAACTTCGATGCCGAGGACGATCTGGAATTCGAGGTCGGCCTGCCGTTGGGCAGCACGCTGTCGGCCAACTTCCCGCTCATCAACACCGACAGCAACGACGCGCCGAACCCGTCTTCCGAGGTTCTCACCAGCACCGGCGAGGATGACATCGCCGTTCTCGACGTGGATGTGGATGCGCTGGTTTCGGCGTTGCCGTACATCCCGCCGCTGGGCGATTCCGGCTCCGAGGGGCTGTCTATCGACATTGCAGGCGCCTCAGTGAATCTGGTCTCCTTCGACTGGGCCTGGGACGTCGTCGCGGTCAACCTGATCAACACCCTCAAGGTCGTTCAGGACTTCACTATGACCATCGACGAGTTGCCTCTGCTGGCGAGCTTCGAAGACGGCTCGGTCATCAGCGGGCTGAAGGTGGGCGACGATCTGACGGTCACGGCCCCCGATGAGCTGGTCTTCGATCCGGAGGTCGACGGCGATGCAGACGGGGTGCTTGATTTCGATATCGACGTGGACATGGGCGCGATCTTCGAGAACCTGACCACGCTTGGCTTCGACATGGACCTGTTCGTCGGCCTGCTGCGCCTGACCGGCGGCATTTCGTCCGACTTCTTCTCGGACACTTCGTTCAGCCTGTTCCCCGGCGGCGAGCCGGGCACCGCGGACGACTTCCTGTGGAGCGATACCTTCGAGCTGATTGACGACTACACGCTGGCGACGCTGTTCGACGACGATTTCGCGCTGACCGGGTTCGAGGGCAACCCGCACACGGTGGACACGGTCAACGGCTACTACGACATCGCCTGACGGCCCGAGCCCGCACCGGGCGGCCGGCGCGGCGCGCTCCGTTCAATCCGAGGCAGTTTGATGCCGGGCGGGCGAGGCCGCCCGGCATCTTCGTTGCCCGCTTTCAGCACGCGTGATCAGCGGTCAAGCCGGGCTGCGGCCGCGCGCCGAGCGGTGGTGTCAGATCGATGAGAACCGGTCTCCACAAGGGCAGGATGGCTATCCCTGGACTTGCCCGGATTTTGTGGAGAGCGTTTTCCCATAGAACACCTCCTGGTTCCTCAGTTGGTGCTCTCCACTTTTTCAGGGCAAGTCCATGTCCCTGGGGCTGGCCATCGTGGTCTGCGGCCTGGTGGCGACGGCGGCGCGCGTGGTCGCGGGCCTGCCGGGATAGGGGCCGCCGCTTTCGCGGCGATTCGTGCTATGATGCCTTCCGGGCGAGGAACGATCCGCCAGACCGGGTGCAACCAGGAGGGAAACGGCATGGTACAAGCGCAGATCGAGCCGGAAACCGTTTCGGTGGGCCGCCCCGCCCTCGAAGGATACCTGCGCGTGCCCGAGGCGCCCATCGGGCTGGTGATCTTCGCCCACGGCGCCGGCAGCAGCCACCGCAGCCCGCGCAACAACCGGGTGGCCGAGGCCTTGGGGAGGCGCGGCATCGCGACCCTGCTGTTCGACCTGCTGACCGAGGAGGAGGCGCTGGACCGCCGCAACGTCTTTGACATCCCCCTGCTGAGCGAACGGCTGATCGAGGCGGTGGACTGGGCGCTGTCCCAGCCCGAGCTGGCGGCGCTGCCGGTCGGGTTGTTCGGGTCCAGCACCGGGGCCGGCGCCGCGCTGGTCGCCGCCGCCCACGGCCCGGCGCGCTTTGCCGCCGTCGTGTCGCGCGGCGGGCGGCCCGACCTGGCGGGCGAGGCGCTGCGGTCGGTGCGCGCGCCGGTGCTGCTGATCGTCGGCGGCCTCGACCACGTGGTGATCGACCTCAACGCGACGGCGGCCGAGCAACTGCTCTGCCCCAACCAGACCGAGATCGTCCCCGGCGCCACCCACCTGTTCGAGGAACCCGGCACGCTGGACCAGGTGATGGACCTGGCCGGGACATGGTTCGAGAAAAAATTCCTCCAAGCGGGGGCCGGGGGCTGACCGGGCGCGCCGGCTCAACGCTTCGACGTCTCAACGCTCCGGCGTCCCAGCGGGGGAGAGCAGGACCGACCCCTCCGCGTCCTGGGTGAGCGCCATCCCGCCCAGACAGCTTTCTCGACGCAGCATGTCGGCCAGCCATGCGGCCTCTTGCGCATCGGCACGCCCCAGCGACAGCCGATGCCGGCGATAGGGGATCATCTCCAGCCGCTCCAGTTTCCCGGTCCCGAGGGCAACATCGGCGATATAGGCCAGGCCGAGGTCGGGCTTGAACTCCTCATGGCCCGTGATCCCCTCGTAATCGTTGATCAGGTCGCCCGCCCCGTACAGGATCGGCTTGCCCCGATGAATCTCGATCCCCTTCGGATGGTGCGAGGAATGGCCGAAGACCAGGTCCGCCGCGCCCGCGTCGATCAGCGCCCGTGCCATCGCGCGCTGCTCGTCCGGGATGAAATAGCCCCAGCTCCACCCCCAGTGGATCGACACGACCAGCAGGTCGCCGGGCCGTTTCAGGCCGTCGGTCCGGGCGTGTATATCGGATACGGTCGCGTCGATGCTGTCGGGCTGGAGATTGATGCCGGGGCGGTCGGGTCCGGCGCGCCAGCCTTCCGGCACGCCGGCAGAGGGTGAGCCGTAGGCGATGACCAGGACGCGCCCCTTGCCCGTCACCTCGGCGACACCCGCTTGCGCGGCCTCCTCCGCGCTGCGCCCGACCCCGGCCCGGCCGATGCCGGCCCGATCCAGCGAGTCGAGCGTTTCGGTCAACCCCTCCTCGCTCCAGTCCAGAACATGGTTGTTGGCCAGCGTGCAGATGTCGATCCCCGCCGCGGTCAGCGCACCGATGTTCCCGGGCGACATGCGGTAGTTGATCTGTTTCGCTGCCGGGTGCTCGGACGTGGTGATCGCGGTTTCCAGGTTGATCACCCGCAGATCACAGGCGCGCTTTTCCAGATCGGCCAGCAGGTCGCCCCAGACATAGGAAAACGGCACCTCTTCGGGGATCGGACCATTGCGCCGTTCGGCGAGATCGACGTAGCCAAGGGCCGAGCGCATGTAGCTTTCGTAAAGGCGCGGATCGACGGGATAGGGCAGGATCTGGTCGATGCCGCGCCCCAGCATCACATCGCCCCCAGAAAGAGGCGCAGAGTGTTTGCGTCGTTGCGGTCCATCCGATCCTGGCCCTGTCGCGGGCCGCCAGACGGTTGCGGCGGCCTGTCCGAACTGTGCCGCGCGCGCCGGGCCGGGGCAAGGATTCCGGGCCGCCCGCGATACGCAGCTATGGAAATGATGGCGTTATGCGGTCACACTCGGAACAGGACAGGCCGCAAACGGGACCGGAGCAGGGGCATGGAAAGCCGCCTTTCGCAGGAACAGATCGCCGATCGCCTGAACGAGGCCGCGACGCTGCTCGAGGCGCAGGGGGCGGACCGGTTCCGCGTGCGCGCCTACCAGATGGGGGCCGATACCGTTCGCGCCCTGGACGAGACGCCCGCCGAAATCCTCGAACGCGCGGGGTTGGAGGGGCTGGTCGCGCTGCCCAACATCGGCGACCGGCTGGCGCGGGCCATCGACGAGATGGTGGCGACGGGCCGCTGGATCCAACTGGAACGGATGCGCGGCGAGGCCGAACCGGAAAGCCTGTTCCAGTCGGTTCCGGGGATCGGGGCGGCCACCGCGCAGGCGATCCAGGACGCGCTGCACGTGGAAACCCTCGAGGCGCTGGAGATCGCCGCCCATGACGGGCGTCTGGAAAAGGTCCCCGGCATCGGTCCGCGCCGGGCGGCGGCGATCCGGGCCTCGCTGTCCTCGATGCTGGCCCGGCGGCGCCGGCAAAGGCGCGAGGATCACGAGGAACCCGGCGTGGAGTTGCTGTTGGAGGTCGACAGGCTCTATCGGGACAAGGCGGCCGCGGGCGAATTGCGCCGGATCGCGCCCAAGCGGTTCAACCCCGGTGGTGAGGCCTGGCTGCCGATCTTTCACAGCGACCGCGACGGCTGGTCGTTTACCGCGCTCTACTCCAACACCGCGCTGGCCCACGACCTGGGGCGTACCGACGATTGGGTCGTGATCTACTTCGGCCGCCCCGGCGGGCGCGAGCACCAGCGCACCGTGGTCACAGAGACCCGCGGCCCGCTGGAGGGGCAGCGCGTGGTGCGGGGGCGGGAGCCCGAGTGCAGGCATCACTATTTCGCCGATGACTGAACGCGCCCACAGTACCCCAGGGGGCCTGAAAACGGTTTCCGCCCAGGACCTTGCCGGGCGGCAGCGCGAGATATCGATCTCGGAATTCTTCCTCAAGAACCGGCACCTGCTGGGCTACGACACCCCGGCCAGAGCGCTGGTGACGGCGGTGTAAGAGGCGGTGGATAATGCCATAGACGCCTGCGAGGACGCCGGCATCCTCCCCGAGATCCGGATCGAGCCGAGCCGGCGCGGCCGGATCTATACCGTCGCGGTGCAGGATAATGGCCCCGGCATCGTCGAGGCGCAGATCGGCCGCATTTTCGGCAAGCTGCTCTACGGTTCGAAATTCCACAAGCTCAGCCAGTCGCGCGGGCAACAGGGAATGGGGATTTCGGCGGCCGGAATGTACGGTCAGCTGACCACCGGCGAGGCGATGCACATCCTCAGCCGGGTCGCCGGCGAGCCGCAGGCGACCGACCTGTACGTGTCCATCGACACCAGGAAGAACCGCCCCGACATCCACCACAAGAAGCACGTGGACTGGGACGTGCCCCATGGCACCCGGGTCGAAATCACGCTGGAGGGCCATCTGCAGGGCGGGCGCCATTCCATCGCCGCATACCTGCGCCAGACCGCTATCGCCAACCCGCACGTGACGCTGCATTTCCGGGACTCCGAGGGCGAGGCGCGCGATTTCCCCCGCAGCGTGGAGGCGTTGCCGCCGCGCCCGCAGGAGATCAAGCCGCACCCGCACGGCATCGAGCTGGGACGGCTGATCCAGATGCTGCACGGCACCAAGAGCCGCACCTTGATGCAGTTCCTGGTCGACGACTTCTCCAGCATCGGCAAGGTGACTGCGGCGCGGATCATCGAGGCGGCGGGCAAACGGCTGAGCGCGCGGTCCTATCCCAAGCATATCGCCCACGCCCAGGCCGTTGCGCTGCACCGCGCCTTCGACCGGGTGAAGATCCCCGGCCCCCGCACCGACTGCATCGTGCCCATCGGCGAGCCGCAGTTGCTGCGCGGGCTGCAATCGGAGCTGGCCGCGGATTTCTACACCGTCACCACGCGGCCGGCGGGCACCTATCGCGGCAACGCGCAGTCTCCGAAAGTCGGATGGCCTAGTTAAACCCGTTTGAACCAAAAAGAAAAAAGGCCCTCACTGGGGCCTAGTCTAGGGTTCGCGAGTGGTTTGTGGCGGAGGGGAAAGGATTCGAACTGTCGAGGCGGCAGAGTTACAGCCTCCTCGCACGCGACCCGCTGCGCTCCCAGCATTCCAGTTTGAGAGGATGGTCGCGTGACAGCGCCCGCCAGAATCCGTTGCCCTTGGACCAGAGGGAACGGAGCGCCCGAAAACTCTGTTCGAAGTAGCAACCGGGATCTATTCTAAAATCGGTGAATCCGAGCAGATAGTGTTCAACACCCGCTCCTACGCCCGCTTACGCCAGCCCGGAAACAAAGCAGGATCAAAGAGGATACAAAGCAAGAGAATTTCGTCCGCAGGTGCCGGCTCGGGGCATTGGCAACCGGTGGCGAAGCGCCATTTGCGGAGCGTTATCCGAAGAAGTCCTCCTTGAAACGATCAATCTGATGCATCCGCTCGTGGAGGATCGTGACAATGCCGATATCGCCGTTCGAGAGGTGCCTCCAATACACGAAATGCCGCTCGCAGCGGAAGAAAAACCCCTCCACTCCGAATTCGGCAGGCACGGCCCGCGAATGCACACCGCGCGTTTCGATCTGCTCGAATGCGGCGAACAAGCCGGTGATGTAGGTCTCGGCCTGCGCCTCGCCCCACGTGTCGCGCGTGTATCGGTAGATCTCGTCGAGACGGACCGAAGCCGCCTCCTGGACCAGGATCGCCATCGGCTCAGGTCCGGTTACGGGCGATCACCTCGGCGGCCGTCAGCGGCTTGTAGCTCTCCTCGGGCGCGGCGAAGGCACGGTTCAGCTCGGCCTTCAGCCGATCAAAGGCTTCACGCTCGACACGCTCCTTGTCGCGGCGGATCAGATCACGGATGTACTCGCTGACGTTCTCGTAGGCGCCGTCCTCGCCGACATTGGTCGCGACGAACTCGGTGAGCGCGCCGCTGACGCGCACGGTCATGGTGGTGGTCCGAGACATGGCGCTCTCCCTACATCTGTGTTCAAGATAACCAATATCGAACACGATACAAGGGCTGCATCGGTGCCCTGCCTATCCGTCGTCATCCTCGAGAACCAGGCGATCTGCCATCGTCAGCAGCAGAACCAGAACGACGTCCGAATGCCGCGCGAGCGACAACAGGTGTTCGCCGCTCGGACCGCGCTCGCCCGCGAACCAGTATTTCACCGTCCTCTCGCTGGCCCCAGTCCACCTCATGGCGGACTTGATCGCTCGGTGGGTCGATCCGAGTTCTGCGTGCAGTGCCATCGCCACGGCGGCGCGATAGTCGGCCGGAACGTCCTCTGGGTGCACAAATGTGCCCATCTTCCGCACAACTGTGCCCATCTTCACCCGCATCTTCATATGTTTCTCCGCTAAATGTTTGGAGAGACATGAAAACAGCAGAACCCGTCTGCGCCTGTGACTGGCCGGGTCTTCGCACTTTGAAGAGGAGCTCGGCGATTGGCAGGTCAAAACGAAAGCATTGGGACTGGTTTCGGGACGCCCGAACCCGACGTGCCAGCTATCGCCTATGTCCGGATGTCGACAGACCACCAGAAGTATTCCACCGAAAACCAGCTGGACGTCATTCGCAAGTATGCCGAAGCCCGCGGCCTGACGATCCTGCGGACGTTCGAGGACTCCGGGCGATCTGGCCTGCGGCTCGATGGCCGGGAGGCGCTGCAGAGCCTGATGGCCGAGGTCCAGTCGGGCCAAGCCGATTTCAAGGCGATCCTTGTATATGACGTCAGCCGCTGGGGGCGGTTTCAGGACGCCGACGAGGGTGCCTATCATGAGCACGTCTGTTCCCGCGCCGGTATCCGGGTCCACTACTGCGGCGAGCAGTTCGAGAACGACGGCAGCATCGGGTCGAACCTGCTGAAGACCGTGAAGCGCGTGATGGCGGGCGAATACAGCCGCGAGCTGTCGGTGAAGGTCTTCGCCGGGCAATGCCGTCTCGTGGAACTCGGCTATCGCCAGGGAGGCGCCGCCGGATACGGGCTGCGCCGGGTGCTGATCGACGAGCACGGCAATCCGAAAGGAGAGCTATCGCGCGGCGAACAGAAGAGCCTGCAGACCGATCGCGTGATCCTGGTGCCCGGCCCTGAAGAGGAGCAGCAGGTCGTCCAGCGCATGTACGAGATGTTCGTCAACGAGGGGCGGCCGGAGCGCGAGATCGCGGAGGTCCTGAACGCCGAAGGACACCGGACCGATCTTGACCGCCCCTGGACGCGAGCGACAGTCCATCAGGTGCTCACCAACGAAAAATACATCGGGAACAACGTCTTCAACAAGGTGTCGTTCAAGCTGAAGCAGCGCCGCGTGGTGAACCCTCGGGATATGTGGATCCGGGCAGAGGGCGCGTTTCCGGCTATCGTCGACAAGGCCCTTTTCCTGCGGGCTCGGGAAATCGTCGATGCCCGCAGCCGCCATTTCTCCGACGAGGAACTGCTCGATGCCTTGCGCGCGATCCTCAAGCGGCAAGGCATGCTGTCGGGGCTGATCATCGACGAGGAGGATGACCTGCCCTCCTCCAGCGCCTATCGCAGCCGCTTCGGCAGCCTGGTCCGCGCCTACCGGCTGATCGGCTACGAGCCGGACCGCGACTACAGCTACATCAAGGTCAACCGCGCCTTGCGGCAGGCCCATCCAAGGGTGATGGCCGAGATCATCGCAGGGGTCACACAGCGCGGTGGATCGGCCGTGCAGAACCCGGAAACCGACCTGGTTCGCGTCAACGACGAGTTCACGGTGTCCATCGTGTTGGCCCGCTGCACGGCGACGGCGGCCGGATCGCTGCGCTGGCGCATCCGTCTCGACACCGGCCTTGTGCCCGACATCACCATCGCCGTGCGCATGGACGAGGTGAACGAGGCGCCGCGCGACTACTACGTGCTTCCCAGCATCGACATGACCTTCGGGAAACTGAAATTTGCCGAGCAGAACGGGCTCGCGCTGGATGCGTACCGGTTCGACACGCTCGATTTCTTCTACGCGCTCGCCTCGCGGGCCAGGATCGCGGAGGTGGCGTGATGCCCGACGACTTGGAGCCAACCAGCCAGAAGCAGGTGACCCTGATCCCTTGTGACCGGATCCGGATCCTCAACCCCCGCGTCCGAAATCGGCGCACCTTCGAGGCGATGGTGGACAACATCGCCCGCATCGGCCTGAAGCGGCCGATCACCGTGGCCCCGCGCGCCGGGACGGACCCGCAGGAGTATGACCTCGTCTGTGGTCAAGGCCGCCTCGAGGCGTTCATCGAGCTCAAGCAGGACCACATCCCGGCCATCGTGATCGAAGCCGACGAGAGCCAGTGCCTTGTCATGAGCCTCGTCGAGAACTGCGCAAGGCGGCAGCACAACCCGATCGATCTGATGCGCGAGATCGGCGCGCTCCGCCAGCGCGGCTACAACGACCGCCAGATCGGCGAGAAGATCGGAGTATCCACCGAGTACGTGAACATGATCGCCGGATTGCTGGAGAAGGGTGAGGAGCGCCTGGTCTCCGCCGTGGAGACAGGACTGCTGCCGCTCAACCTCGCCATCCAGATCTCCAAGACCGACGCCAAGGGCGCGCAGAAGGCGCTGATGGACGCCTACACTCAGAAAAAGCTGCGTGGCCGAAAACTGACGCTTGTGCGCCGCCTGATCCAGCAGCGCGAGCTCCGCGGGCCCCAGATCAAGAGCAATGCACTCGGGCGGAGGGCGGCGAAACGCGCGCTGACCAGCGAGGGACTTGTCCGGGCCTATCAGCAGGAAGCGGCACGCCAGAAACTGCTGATCAAGAAGGCTGAACTGACCCAAGGACGGCTGATGTTCGTGCGCGAGGCGTTCCGCAAGCTCTGCGCGGACGAGCATTTCATGACCCTGCTTCGTGCCGAGGGCCTGGAGTCCATGCCCGCCGATCTCGCGCAGGCGGTCACCGATGGACCCTCGTCATGAAACGGGGCGCGGACAAACGCCCGGCCAGCGTCAATCACGGCTTCGAAGGTGATTGTGTCACCCTGCCGATCGACGTGATCTTGCCCCTGCGGGCGCTCGGAAAGAGCGCAAAGTCCAGTCGAAAGTACCGGCAGATCGTCGCCTCCATCGCCCAGATCGGGCTCGTCGAACCGCCGGTCGTCGTCCCGAACCCCGACAAATCCGCCACCTGGTTGCTGCTCGACGGGCACCTGCGGATCGAGGCGTTGAAGGATGACGGCGTGCAGGAGGTGGAATGCCTCGTTTCCACCGACGACGAGGCGTTCACCTACAACCGGCAGGTCAGCCGCCTCGCGCCGATCCAGGAGCACAGGATGATCCGGAAGGCGATCAACCGCGGAGTCCCAGAAGAAAAGATTGCAGCCGCACTCGACCTCGGCACGCGCAGCATCCAGAAGAAGATCAAGCTGCTCGATGGCATCTCCGAGGAAGCCATCGCGATCCTCAAAGACAAGCTCTGCACGAACGCGGTGTTCGACTCGCTCCGCAAGATGAAGACCATTCGCCAGATCGAGGCGGCCGAACTGCTGGTCAATGCCAACAACTACTCCGTCGCCTACGTGAAGGCGATCCTCGCAGGCACACCACAGGCCCAGCTGGTCGATACCTCCAAGCCGAAGAAGGTGAAGGGCATCACGCCCGAGGCGATGGCGCGGATGGAACAGGAGCTGGCCGGCCTGCAGGAAGGCATCGCCTCGATTCAGGACACGTACGGCCAGGATCATCTGCATCTGACCGTGATCAAGGCCTACGTCGGCAAGCTGCTCGGGAGCGCCAAGGTGGTTCGCTACCTCATGCAGACGCGACCCGAATTCCTGTCAGAATTTCAGACCATTGCCGAGATGGACTCTGTGATGCCGGCCGAGGCGGAATAGCCGGCGCGGCAGACTTGATGGGGACCCGGACCCGATAAGCGCGGGGACCGCGGGAGACGCCGGACGGTGGGCCGAATCGAGCGCGGCGGTGGGGATGGCGGCAAACCCGCTCGGGGCCCACCAGGCTGGCTTGAGTTTTCGCCGGCCGCGCAGCCGCGCCAGCGGCCGCGTTCAATCGGGGCGTGTCGGAGCCCGGGCAACTTCGGCACGCCCACCCGCCATATCTTCTCGCTACTACTCTCACGCGACCGAACAGAACACGATCAAAGCAAATACCAATCAGGAGAAAAGTGTCCGGGTGAGACTTTCAAACGCATGATTCTAAAGAGAATCGTAGTCATCGGCGATTGAAGTGAATCCGATCGCAATCCCGCGAACTCGGATCGGACGGGACTCGAACTGACGAGGCGGCGGAATTACAGCCGCCGCACACGCGACCTGCTGCGTTCGCGGCGTTCCAGTTTGAGCGGATGGTCGCGGGGCAGCGTCCGCCAGAATCCGTTACCTTTGGACCAGTTCAGGAACTGGCTGAAGCTGTCGACCTGGTCATCATGACGGCCACGCGGAAAGGACTGCAATTCGCGCTTGAAGGCCGGAAGCCAGGACGCCTCGACAGGCAGGACGACCTTGCCCTCTTCCACCGGCGCACAGGCCGCGCTGAAGCGGATCTCTTTCTCGTTTTCGGGCCGAACGCTCTGAAAACGCCGGTCATCCTGAAACAACTCATGCAACAACGGCCGGCCTGTCGCGGCATCCTCGATCAGGACCTTGTCCGGGTCCCACCGACCGACAAGGGACAGCACTTTGGCCTTGAGCTCAGGATAATCCAGTTGTCCGCGCCAGACATCGAGCAGGTGCCAATGCGGCGGCAGGAACCCCCAGGTCGTACAGACCGAGAAGTCGGACCGCGGATCAGACGACGTGCCCGTGTCCCAGCTTTGAACGATCAGGTGGTAGCGATGCCGCGGGAGCGCTTCGTCATAGCTGCCGAACCATTCCCAGCGCAACGGCGACCCGTCCGGGGCGACCGGGTTTTGCTGGTATTGGCAATTGAAGACCGCAGCGCCCATTTCCCGGCGCATGCGGTCGAGCGTCGCGCGGTCGAGCTTCGCCGGAAACAGCAGGTCGCCCGGTTTTCGGCGATGTTCTTTTCCGCGCCCGATGGGCACGGTCTCATGGTCTTCCGCGATTGCCGGCAGGTTCAGGTGCCGATACGTGCCCTTGTCGAGCAGATAGCCCGGTGGATCCAGTTCATGCAGGCGCTGCGCGATCATCACCACCCGGCCTTCCGCTGGATTGTCAAACCGCGACAGCAGTGTGCCCTCGATGAATTCCTGCGCCCGGATCAGTTCCGCCTCGGAATTGGCATCGCCCGCCTTCAACAGATCGTCAACGATGATGTAATCGGCACCGTGGCCGGTCACCGAACTGCCGATGGAAACCGCCTTGCGGCTGCCGCCCCTGGTGGTGCGGATTTCCTCTGCCGTATTACCTTTCTTTGCCAGCCGGGTGCCCGGGAACATCTCCTGGTACCACCGCGACGACATGACTTTCCGGCAATCGTCGGAATGTTTGCGCGCGAGATCGAGACCATAGCTGGCCACGATGATCTTCGCGCCGGGACAGTGGCCCAGAAGGAACGCGACATAGGCCACCGCCACCGTGACGGATTTCAGGCAGCGGGGCGGGATGTTGATCACCAGCCGCTTGTTCTCGCCGATCCGGACGTTGTCGAGCTCATGGCACATCGCGCGCACATGCCAGGCCGGCTCGAATCCGGTGTTGGACCCGCTGTGGAGGGTGTCGAACACCCGCCACACGAAGGGGAAAAAGTTCTTCCGGCAGACGGCAATCGCCGCCTGCCGGACCATGCGGGGATCAGGCGCCGTCATCGTCCGCCTCCGCGCCGTCGCAACCATCACCAGCGGAATGCGGATCGGAGAAGAAGTCCCGGAGGATGTCGTAGTCGACGGCATCCGCGCGACTCGCATGCTCGGTCTTTTCCAACTCTGCATTCACAGCATCGAACAGCATGGGATCGATCTTCAGCAGGGCCAGCAGCGCCTTCATGTTCCCCTGCAGGGCACTGGTCGCAAGCCGTTTGGCCATGGCTTCGGCCTTGGAGACGCGAACCTCGCGGTTGCCCTCGCGGATCGTGATCTGCGACTCCAACTCGCGTTTCAGGCTGGCATTGAGCCCCTTGGCCCCCTTCGGCCGGCCCTTCGGATTGCCCGACTGGCCCTTCTTGAACCGGGTATGCCTGGGCGGCTTGCCGTACCCGACCTCGTAGTCCTCGTCCCGCTCAGACATCTGCCGCCTCCTCGTCCCGGGTGGGCCGCGCCGCGGCACGGTCGTCGAAACCCTCCCCATTCGCTACATGCAAAGCTTTCTCCCCGGTCATTTCTTGCCAGCGGCGGATCGCGACATCGACATAGGCCGGATCGAGCTCGATGAGGCGGGCGCGCCGCCCGGTCTTCTCCGCCGCCAGCAGCGTCGCGCCGGAGCCGCCGAACATGTCGAGCACGACATCGCCGCGGTGGCTCACATCCATGATGGCGTCTGCGACCAGCGCCGTGGGCTTGACGGTCGGATGATCGGCGAGATCAGCCTCCCGCCCCTGCCCGAAGCTGTTCACGCCAGCATAGTCCCAGACATTGGTTCGGTTCCGCCCGTGCTTGCCCAGTTCCACGTTGTTGATGTGCGGCGCTCCCGGCTTCTTGAAGATGCAGACCAACTCGTGTTTGGAGCGGTAGAGGCTGCCCATGCCGCCATTGGTCTTGTTCCAGACACAGAGATTGATCAGATCGAGCCCGCAGGCCTTGGCGGTCGCGATCAGCTCTTCCACGTGGCGCCAGTCCATGCAGACCATGGCGATGCCGCCCTCCGGCAGCTGGTCCACGATCTCGGCGAGGAAGTCGGCCAGGAAACCGCGGAACGCCTCCGCCGACATCTCGCCCGAGGCCATGGCGAACTCGCGATGCGCACCGCCATCGCCGGACCTCACATGGCCCTGGATGGGTACGTTATAGGGCGGGTCGGTGAACACCATGCACGGCGCCTCCCCGTCGAGCACGCGGACGTAGCTCTCCGCCTCCAGCGCATTGCCGCAGAAGATGCGGTGCGGGCCCAGGATCCAGAGATCGCCAGGCCGGGTCACGGTCTCGCGCGTCTGGTCCGGCGCCTCGACCGTCTCGGAGGTCTCGGGCGCCTCCTGCCCTGCCCCACCGATGATGATGTCGATCTCGGGCAACTCGAAGCCGGTGATCTCGAGACCGAAGTCCAGCGTGCCCTCGAGGCCGAGATCCATCAGCTCGGCGAACTCGATCTGCAGGGCTTCCTCGTTCCAGTCCGACAGGTCCGCCAGCTTGTTGTCGGCGATGCGCAGCGCCCGCACCTCAGCCTTGGACAGGTGATCAACCACCACTGTCGGAACCGCCTCAAGGCCGAGGGCCTTGGCCGCCTCGAACCGGCCATGTCCAGCGATGATGACGCCATTGCCATCGACGAGGATCGGGGCGACGAAACCGAACTGCGCGACAGAGGCCGTCAGCTTCTCAATATTCTTCGCCCTGTGAACCCGGTTGTTGTTTGCGTAGGGCTTCAGGTCCGAGAGCGGGGTCTGAACGACCTTGTCGGCCATCCAGATGGTCTCGGGCGATGCCGATGCATCGGGTTTGGGTTTCTTCGCAGGCATAAATGCCTCCTCTCAAACTGCGCCGGTGCGGCGCTGTGAATGAAAGGATCGCATCGGGAAAATCAGAGAGAGCATGACAAGCAACTCCCCGGACCGATCGATCCAGCGAATTGCCCCTTCGAATGCTCTCGACAGAACCGCTCAGGCGCGGACTGGAGTGCTGCCTGGAAGATGTATCCATCTCCCCTCGGGACCCATGTCCCTTGCAGGGCATCAACAAGATAGGAGACACGTACATGGAATGCAAGACACTGATTTTTGACAAAAAATCAGGGCGCCCGTACCCGCTTCAAACGTCGACGATGCCGTCGAACGTTTCTGCTCAACTCGTCTGATGATCTGCAATCACAGAACGAAAAAAAGACCGCGCCCCACTCACCAGGCGCGGTCTATTCGAAACCAAGGTGTCCATGAAAACACCTCCAGATTAGCTGCTTGCCGGCACCTCGCAAGCATTAAACGCGTGGCGCGGAACAGGACTGGACTAGTGCGCCGAACCACGCATCACTGTCGGCACGCCCGATGAGTTCGGGCTCTCCTCGGTACGAGGGGGCGGCATCCCGCCGCCTCCGCAACCAGAGGAGACACCTCATGACGAAGACCAAACAGACCAAGATCGGCAAGGTGCAGGCGATGCTGCGCCGGCCGTCGGGCGCCAGCCTCGAGGCCATCTGCAAGGCCACCGGCTGGCAGCCGCACTCGGCCCGTGCCGCGCTCAGCACCCTGCGCAAGAAAGGCGCCGCGATCGAACGCCGCGACAGCGACACCGGCAAGAGCGCCACCTATCACCTGCTCGACAAGCAGGAAGACCGGGCATGAGCCTGCCCGGCGATCTCCCAGACTTGGACGATATGGCGCGGCCGGAACTGCTGGCGCTATGGCAGGAGTTGTTCGATGCACCGGCCCCGCGCATGCTGAGCCAGCCCTTCCTGCGCCGCTTCATCGCCTTCGAGTTGCAGTCCCGCCGCCACGGCGGGCTGCCCCGCAAGGTGACGGCGGCCATCGAGAAAGGCGCCGACAAATCGCAACGGGCGACAAGCCCGACCCTCAAGCCCGGCGGCCGCCTGCTGCGGGAATGGAACGGGGTGACCCATGTGGTTGATGTCACCGAGGGTGGCTTCGCCTGGAACGGGCAGACCTACCGCTCGCTCTCGGCCATCGCGCGCGAGATCACCGGGGCGCACTGGTCCGGGCCACGCTTCTTTGGCCTCAAGGGAAAGGCTGCCAGATGAGCCCGCGCCCGAAAATCCGCTGCGCCATCTACACCCGCAAATCCTCCGATGACGGGCTCGACCAGGACTTCAACTCGCTCGATGCGCAATACGAGGCCTGTGCCGCCTATATCGCCAGCCAGCGCCACGAGGGCTGGAAGCTGCTGCCCGGGCGCTATGATGATGGCGGCCTCTCCGGCGGCACGCTCGAGCGCCCGGCCCTGCAGCAGCTCATGGCGGAGGTGGATGCCGGCCGCATCGACATGGTGGTGGTCTACAAGATCGACCGGCTGACCCGGTCGCTGGCCGACTTTGCCAAGCTGGTGGAGCGGCTGGAACAGGCGAACTGCTCCTTCGTCTCCGTCACCCAGGCCTTCAATACGTCGTCTTCCATGGGGCGGCTCACGCTCAACGTGCTCTTATCCTTCGCCCAGTTCGAGCGCGAGGTGACGGCCGAGCGCATCCGCGACAAGATCGCCGCCTCCAAGAAGAAGGGGCTCTGGATGGGCGGCAACCTGCCGCTCGGCTATGACCGCCATCCCGATCCGAACACCCGAACGCTGGTGGTGAACCCGGAAGAAGCCGAGAGGGTGCGGCGGCTCTTTACCCTCTATGCCGATCTCGGCTGCCTGCGCCGTGTGACGGAGGCGGCAGCGCGGGAAGGGCTGCGCTCAAAGCGGCAGGTCCGCGCGAACGGAACCGTGTCCGGCGATCGCCCCCTCTCCCGCGGGCAGATCTATTACCTGCTGCGCAACCCGGTCTATCTCGGCAAGATCCGCCACAAGGAGAAGGTCTGGCCTGGCCAGCACGCAGCCGTAATCGATGAAATGCTCTGGGACGACGTGCAGGACAAGCTGCAGGTTGCGGCCAATCGATCGCGCCGGCGGCGATCGGAAGACGGGCAGACACAATCCATCGCGAACAGCGCCTGGCTGACCGGCAAGCTGCGCGACGAGACTGATGACCGGCTGACCCCGACGCACACCACCCGGCATCGCCGGCGGTTGCGCTACTACATCTCGAACCGGCTGATCTCCGGCGGCAGCGACCCATCGAGCTGGCGGTTGCCGGGACCAGCGTTGGAGCGGGCTGTGGCGGATGTCATCGTTCAGCATCTCAAGGCGGCGGCTGCGGCGCACCGGGTTCTGAACAGGCCCGACGCGGCCAGCGGTGCCGAGGTGAACGCATCAACTCTCAACTTGATTAATGCGCTGCGGAAGGGAACGGGCACCCGGATTGCCAAGCTGATCGAGACCGGCACGGTTCAGCGCGGCCGGATCGACCTGACTCTGAACGCCGCCCTGCTGGCCGAGGCCCTCACTGTCCCGGCCGCCGATCTGGCCCCCTCTCTCCTGGAAGTCTCCGCCCCGTTCGACCTGCGCCGCCGCGGGGTGGAAGCGAAGATCATCGTCGGGGAGCCGAAGCCGCAACCGGACCAGTATCTGCGGACGATGTTGATCCGTGCCCATGGCTGGGCAAAGGAGTTGAAATCCGGCACCCAGCTCTCCGACATCGCCCGCAGGGAAAACGTGCCCGGATCCTTCATTCGCAACCGCGCGCAGCTTGCCTTCCTGTCGCCCAAGATCCAGGCTGCGATCCTGGACGGCACTCAACCGGCCGAGCTCTCTCTCAAAAGGCTGGTCAGCGTCACGGTGCCGCTCGACTGGCGCGACCAAGAGCAGATGTTCGGCTTCTGATTCACGGCTCCCCTGTCTCCCTGATACCGCGCAGGCCTTCCCTGTTCCGTCCTTGCAGCTTCCCTGTTCGATCAAAATAATTCCCTGTTCCGTTACGCAGGGAAATCCGAGCTAACCCATTGAAGCGAAGTACGGAATCTGGGTCAATTTCAACCAGACAGCATGCATTTGGCCAAAATTCCCTGTAAATCGGCCGGTATCAGGGAAATCTCGCCCAAAGCGCACCCGCCAAATTCCCTCTCTGAGACTTCCCTGGTTGCCGGCAGAAAAGCGGGACAAGTCGCCCGTCTCTGTTCCGGTCACGTACGTGCAACCCTCGGGAATTGCGGCACAATTCCGGGGCAAAAAGCGACACTGGACTGAGACCAATGTGGGTGGCGGGGAGACAGGGATTCGAACCCTGGGAACGCTCTCACGCTCAACGGTTTTCAAGACCGCCGCATTCGACCACTCTGCCACCTCCCCGGTCCGGCGCGGGTTTAAGCCGACCGGCGGGGTCAGGCAAGGCAAAACAGGGGAATTCTTGCCGAGCCTGTCGCGGCGTACTTTCCATGCCAGCACCGCCGCGTTATGATCCGCGCAACGTCGGCGTCCAGCCCCGTTGGGGTGCGGCGCCGTTGAACGACCGGGATAACCGGCGCGGGGCGTGTGCGCGTGCATGCATCTGGGGTGCATATGCGGGCGACGGCCCGCCGACAGGCAAGGAACATGAAGATGGATCGCGTAATTCGTGCAATCGGACGCCCGTTTTGTACACTCCGCCGCCCCATGCGGTTTGCGCTGCTTCTGGGGGCGGCCGGGGCCCTGGCCGGGTGCGAGGAGGGCGCGCAGATGCCCGCCTTTTTCCAGCCCAAGGACACGCCCGCGGATAGCGCACCGCTGCAGGACACCCGCACCAAGCTGGTGGAACGCGATGTCGAGGCGCCCGAGGTGTTCCAGGTCACCGAGGCCGGGCTCTGGGACGGGCGGCCATCGCTGGGCGGGGTCTGGGTGGCGCATCCCGACGTGCAGGAGCCCGAACGGGTAATCATCCGCAACACCGCCAATGGAAAATTCGTCATCGGCGCCCTGTTCCGCCGCGAACGTGCCATTCCCGGCCCGCGCATCCAGGCCTCGTCCGACGCTGCGGCGGCGCTGGGGATGCTGGCCGGCGCGCCGGTCAAGCTGAACGTCACCGCGCTGCGCCGCGAGACCGTCGAGCCTGAACCGGCCCCGGACGCCGCCGCCCCCGACGCGCCCGCCGATGTCGAACAGACCACGCTCGATCCCATCGCCGGGGCCGCCGCCGCGATCGACGCGGATTCCCCTGCCGCCAAACCCGCTGCGAAACCGGCGGCCAAACCCTCGGACAAGCCGGCGGACAAACCGGCGGCCAAATCCGCGTCGAAACCCAAATCCTCAGCTCTGACGAAACCCTATATCCAGATCGGCATCTTCAGCGTGAAAGCCAACGCGGAACGCACCGCCGATCAGATGCGCGGCGCCGGCATGGTGCCCACCGTGCTCGAGCAGGAGTCGAACGAAAAACAATTCTGGCGTGTCGTCGTCGGCCCGGCGCGGAACACGTCCGAACGCACCGCCCTGTTGAAGAAAGTCAAGGAAACCGGATTCTCGGATGCCTATGCCGTTACCAACTGATCCCCGCCGTCCCCGCCGCGTCGCGGCGCTCTGCCTGACCGCCCTGGCCCTGGCGGCCACCCTCTGGGCGCTGCCCGCCGCCGCCTTCGAGACCCGGGCGCGCGCGGCCTATGTGATCGACCAGAGCACCGGCACGGTGCTTTTGTCCAAGAACGCAGACCAGCCGTTGCCACCCGCCTCGATGTCCAAGCTGATGACGCTCTACGTCGCCTTCGAGGCGCTGCGCGACGGCCGGCTGACCCTGGACGAGCGGCTGCCGGTCAGCGAACACGCGATGAGCTATGGCGGTTCGACCATGTTTCTGGACACCACCGACCGGATCCGGGTCGAGGATCTGTTGCGCGGCATAATCGTGCTCAGCGGCAACGACGCCTGCGCGGTGATCGCCGAGGCGCTGAGCCCGGACGGCTCCGAGGCGGGCTTTGCCCGCTACATGACCCAGCGCGCCCGGCAGATGGGCATGACCAACTCCACCTTCGCCAATGCCAACGGCTGGCCCGCCGCCGGTCACCGCATGTCGGTGCATGACCTTGCGATCCTGGCACAGCGGATCATCACCGATTTTCCCGAATACTACCCGCTGTTTTCCGAAACCGAGTTCGCCTTTGACGGGCGGGCGCCGTCGAACACCCAGAACCGCAACCCGCTGCTGCATCTCGGCATCGGCGCCGACGGGCTCAAGACCGGCCATACCGAAGAGGCCGGCTTCGGCCTGGTCGGCTCGGCCAGGCAGGGCGACCGCCGGGTGATCTTCGTGATCTCGGGCCTTGGCAGCAAGGAGGCGCGCGCCGACGAGGCCGAGGCCGTGGTTAACTGGTCGTTTCGCCAGTTTGCCGAAAAGACCGTCCTTCACGCCCAAACGCCGGTCGCCCGCGCGCCGGTCTTCATGGGGCGAGAGCCTGCGGTAGATCTGGTGTCCGCCGAGGATGTGACCGCGTTGCTGCCGGCGCTCTCGGCCGATCGGATCGAGGCCGAGGTTGTCTATACCGGCCCGGTCCACGCCCCCATCGCCAGGGGCGACCAACTGGGCGAACTGGTCCTCAAGCCCGAAGGGCTGGAGGAGATCCGCCGCCCGCTGGTGGCGGATCGCGCGGTGCCGGTGGGCGGCTTTTTCGTGCGGTTGCAGACCGCCGCGCGGGCCCTTGTGACCCGCTTTGCCAACGGGCCCGAGGGGACGATGTGACCGCCCCCGCCCGGTTCATCACATTCGAGGGGATCGACGGGTCCGGCAAATCCACCCAGGCCCGCCGTCTGGCGGATGCGCTGCGCGAGGCCGGCCATGAGGTGGTTTTGACGCGCGAGCCGGGCGGCTCGCCCGGCGCCGAGGAGATCCGCCGCCTGGTGCTGGAGGGCGACCCGGACCGCTGGTCCGCGGAAACCGAGATCCTGCTCTTTACCGCCGCCCGCCGCGATCATCTGGAGCGAACCATCCTGCCCGCGCTGGAGGCGGGAAAAATCGTGATCTGCGACCGTTTCGCCGACAGCACGCGGATGTATCAGGGGTTGTCGCGCGGCGATCTGCGCGCACTGGTCGACCAGTTGCACGACCTGATGATCGGCCGCGAGCCCGACCTCACCCTGCTGATCGACCTCGACCCCGACACCGGCCACGCCCGCGCCAAGGGCCGGCAGGGCCATGAGGAACGGTTCGAGGATTTCGGGCCGGAGCTGCAACGCCGCATGCGCGCGGGCTTTCTCGCACTGGCCGAGGAGTTCGCCGACCGTTTCCGCATCGTCGACGGCGCCCGCTCTGAACAGGACGTCGCCCGCGACGTGCTGACCGTTGTCGAACCGGAGCTGGCATGAGCGACAACGCCCCCCCGCCCCCCGATCAGGTGCCCGGCGCACCGCATCCGCGGCAAACGCCCCGGCTGTTCGGCCAGGACGAGGCCGAACAGGCGTTCCTGTCGGCCTTTGCCTCCGGGCGGCTGCACCACGGCTGGCTGCTGACCGGCCCGCGCGGCGTGGGCAAGGCGACGCTGGCCTGGCGCATCGCGCGCTTTCTGCTCGCCACGCCGGACGCGGCGGAGGACGGGCTGTTCGGCGCCCCGCCGCCGCCCGACACGCTGGACGTGGAGCCCGATCACCCGGTCGCCCACCGGCTGTTGGCGGGCTCCGACCCCGGGCTTGCCACCATTACCCGCAGCGTGAACGAAAAGACCGGGCGCATGCGCGACGAGATCGTCGTCGACGACGTCCGCACGCTCAATCGCTTTTTCGGGCTGTCGGCGGCCGACGGCGGCCGGCGGGTGGTGATCGTGGACTGCGCCGACGAGATGAACGTGAGCGCCGCCAACGCGCTGCTGAAAATGCTTGAGGAGCCGCCGGCGCGTACCACGCTGCTGCTGATCTCGCACCGGCCCTCGGGCCTGCTGCCGACGATCCGCTCGCGCTGCCGGACGCTGCGCCTCGCGCCGCTAAGCCCCGGGGACATGCGCGCGGCGCTGGAACAGGCCGGCGCAGAACTGCCCGGCAATGCCGAGCATCTGGCGGCGCTTGCGGCGGGTTCGGTCGGCGCGGCGCTGCGGCTGACCGCGCTGGGGGGGCTGGAAATCTATGGCGAGCTGATGGCCCTGCTCGCCAGCCTGCCGCGGCTGGACCGCCCGCGCGCGCTGGCGCTGGCCGAGGCGGCCGCCCAGCGCGGCGGATCGGACCGGTTCGAGCTGCTGCTGGACCTGATCGACATCGCGCTATCCCGGCTGGCGCGCACCGGGGCCACCGGCGCCGCGCCCGCGCCCGAGGCCGCGCGCGGCGAGGCCGAAACGCTCGCCCGCCTGTCGCCCGATGCCTATCGCGCCCGCGCCTGGGCCGATGCGGCGGCCGAGATCACCGCCCGCAGCCGCCATGGACGGGCGGTCAACCTTGACCCTGCCGCCCTTGTCCTAGATACGGTTTTCAGGATGCAGCAGACTGCCGCGGGCTGACCCCGCCCCGAAGATGCGGCGCGCAGGAACCGACCGGAAACCGATGACCGAGACCACCCAGATCCAGCCGCAGATCACCGACAGCCATTGCCACCTCGATTTTCCCGATTTCGAAGGC
The DNA here is from genome assembly GCF_004358185.1 of Antarcticimicrobium luteum. GTDB lineage: Bacteria > Pseudomonadota > Alphaproteobacteria > Rhodobacterales > Rhodobacteraceae > Antarcticimicrobium > Antarcticimicrobium luteum. The sequence continues at coordinate 84,144 of NZ_SMUV01000061.1, read as the reverse complement.
CATCTCGAGACCATCATCGCGCGCGCCTCCAACGCCGGGGTCACGCGGATGGTCACGATCTGCACCCGTCTGCGCAACGAACCCGGCGTGCGCGCCATCGCCGAGCAGTACGCGCCGGTGTTCTACGCCGCCGGCACCCACCCGATGAGCGCGGCCGAAGAGCCGATGGCGACGGTGGACGAGCTGATCGCGCTGGCCAAACATCCGAAATTCGTCGGCATCGGCGAGACCGGGCTCGATTACCACTACACCGCCGAGAGCGCCGGGGGGCAGAAGGACAGCCTGCGCATCCATATCACTGCCGCGCGCGAGACCGGGCTGCCGCTGATCATCCACGCCCGCGCCGCCGATGACGACATGGCCCGCATCCTGGCCGAGGAATACAGGAACGGCGCCTATTCCTGCGTCATGCACTGCTTCTCCTCCTCCGCCGAACTGGCGAAGGCCTCCCTCGACCTCGGTTTTTACCTGTCGATGTCCGGCATCGCCGCCTTTCCCAAATCGAAAGAGCTGCGCGAGATCTTCGCCGCGGCCCCCCTCGACCGCATCCTGGTGGAAACCGACGCCCCCTATCTCGCGCCGCCGCCGCATCGCGGCAAGCGCAACGAGCCGGCCTTTGCCGCCCATACCGCCCACGTCGGCGCCGAGATCTTCGGCATGGACTACGCCGCGTTCGCCGCGCAGACCCAGCGCAATTTCGACCGCCTGTTCACCAAGGTCGCAGCCTATGAGGCGGCGGCATGAGCGGCGAGCTGCGCTTTACCATCCTCGGCTGCGGCTCGTCCGGCGGGGTGCCGCGCCTTGGCGGCCACTGGGGCGACTGCGATCCGGAGAACCCGCGCAACCGCCGCCGCCGCTGCTCCATGCTGGTCGAGCGCGACGGACCTGAAGGCACCACATCGGTGCTGATCGACACCAGCCCGGACATGCGCGGCCAGCTGCTGGACAGCGGCACCGGACGGCTCGACGGGGTGGTCTATACCCATAGCCACGCCGATCATGTGCATGGCATCGACGATCTGCGCATGATCGTCTTCAACATGCGCGCCCGGGTGCCGGTCTGGGCCGACGGCGACACCCAGGACGCGCTGCTGGGCCGGTTCGGCTATGCCTTCGTGCAGCCCGAGGGCTCGCCCTATCCGCCGATCCTCGATCTGCGCACCATCAAGGGCCCGTTCGAGATCGACGGCCCGGGCGGCCCGATCCCGCTGCGCCCGTTCAAGGTCGGCCACGGCTCGATCGATGCGCTGGGGTTCCGCATCGGCGGGCTGGCCTATATGCCGGACGTCGCCGAAATCTATGACGCCGCCTGGGACGAATTGCGCGATCTCGACATCTGGGTGCTCGACGCGCTGCGCCGCAGCCCGCATCCGACCCATTCGCATCTGGCCCAGTCGCTGGAGTGGATCGAACGGGCCGCGCCGAAACAGGCGGTGCTGACCAACATGCATATCGATCTGGATTATGACACCGTCGCCGCCGAGACGCCGGAGCATATCATCCCGGCCCATGACGGCATGGTGATCCGACTGCCGGTTCCGGACCGGTGACCACCCTGCGCGCCCTGCCCGCCCCGATCCGCCCGCCGGGGCCCCGGCCCCGCCCCGGGCCCGCCGCACGATGATCCAGACCCTGATCGACGTCATCCTGCCGGTCTTTCTGGTGATCGGCGCCGGCTATGCCGCGACGCGGGCCGGGTACTTCACGACCGGCCATGTGGATGGGCTGATGCGGTTCGCCCAGAGCTTTGCGGTGCCCTGCCTGCTGTTCGCCGCCATCTCGCACCTCGATCTGCGCGCCGGGTTCGATCCGCGGCTGCTGCTCAGCTTCTACACCGGGGCGCTGGCCTGCTTCGGCCTGGGGGTGATGGGGGCGCGGCTGCTGTTTCACCGCGACTGGGAGGATTGCGTCGCAATCGGCTTTTGCTGCCTGTTCTCCAACTCGGTGCTGATGGGGCTGCCGATCACCGAACGGGCCTATGGACCGGGCAACCTGGCCGGAAACTTTGCAATCGTCGCCTTTCATTCGCCGTTCTGCTATGGCGTCGGCATCACCGCGATGGAGATCGTGCGCAACCGCGGCAACGGCGGCGGACGCATGGCCCGGGCGGTGCTGACGGCGATGTTCAGAAACGCACTGATCCTGGCGATCCTGCTGGGCTTTGTCGTCAACCTCTCCGGCGTCGCCCTGCCCGGCGCGGTCGAGGATGCGCTGGGGCTGATCACCCGGGCGGCGCTGCCCGCCGCGCTCTTCGCGCTGGGCGGCGTGCTGGTGCAATACCGCCCCGAGGGCGACCTGCGCGCCATCCTCATGGTCTGCGCGCTGGCGCTGCTGGTGCATCCGGCGATCACCTGGACGCTGGGCCGTGCGCTGGCGGTGCCGCAGGATCTGTTCCGCTCCGGCGTGCTGACCGCCTCGATGGCGCCGGGGGTCAACGCCTATATCTTCGCCAACATGTACGGACGCGCGAAACGGGTCGCCGCCTCGTCGGTGCTGATTGCCACCGGGGCCTCGCTCATCACAGTCTGGCTTTGGCTGAATGTGCTGGGATAGGCGCCCCGGTCCGCAAGCCAGGGTCCACAACGCCCCCAATCCTCATGCCGCCTGGAGCCGCCGCGCCTCTTGCCGGGCGAGCGAGATCAGCTCCCTGACAAAGGGCTTGTCGCGGTCCTCGCTGCGCACCGCGGCATAAAGCCTCCGGGTGATCCCGTCCTTGGTCAGCGGCCGGGTGACGTAGTCGGAGCTGTATTTCACCTCGCGCACCACCCAGTCGGGCAGCACCGAGATCCCCCGGTTCGACGCCACAAGCAGCAGGATCACCGCCGTCAGCTCCACCTGCCGGACCGCCTTGGGCGCCACCCCCGCAGGGGTCAGCAACTGGCTGAAAATATCCAGCCGGCTGCGCTCTACCGGGTAGGTGATCAGTGTCTCGTCGCGGAAATCCTCGGCCTCGATATAGGGTTTCGCGGCCAGCGGATGCTGCGAGGCGGCGACGAAAACCGGCGCGTAGTCAAACAGTTCCACGAAGTCCACGCCGGGAATGTCCTCCGGGTCGGAGGAGACGACCAGATCGACCTCCTCCTTTTGCAGCGCCGGCAGCGCGTCGAAGGCGAGGCCCGGGCGGATGTCCACATCCACATCCGGCCAGTTCTTGCGAAAGGCCTCCAGCACCGGGAACAGCCATTCGAAACAGGCGTGGCATTCGATGGCGATATGCATCCGCCCGGTCTCGCCCAGGCGCAACGCATTGAACTCGGCCTCCATCGCCTCGACCTGCGGCAGGATCTGCTCGGCCAGCCGGAGCAACCGCAGCCCGGCGGGCGACAACTTCATCGGTTTGGACCGCCGGATGAACAGCTCGACCCCGGCCTGATCCTCCAGCCCCTTGATTTGATGGCTCAAAGCGCTCTGGGTGATATTCAGGTGATCGGCGGCGCGGGCGAGCCCGCCGCAGTCGTGGATCGCCTTGATCGTGCGCAGATGTCGGAATTCGATATGCATCCCACCGCTCCGCTCATGTTGTTGTTGAGAATTATGAGTTTGTCTCACAATGCCGCATATGCGACAAGGGCGGAAATCAAAGGATAATGCGACCGATGAAAGCCCCTGAAGTCTCTTTTGAATTCTTCCCGCCGCAGAACCTGCAAGCCTCGTTCCGGCTTTGGGATACGGTGCAGGTGCTGGCGCCGCTTGATCCGCGTTTCGTCTCGGTCACCTATGGCGCTGGCGGCACCACCCGCGATCTGACTCGCGACGCGGTGGCGACGCTGCACAAATCCTCGGGCCTGAAGGTGGCGGCGCATCTGACCTGCGTCAACGCCACCAAGGAAGAAACCCTTGAAATCGCTGACGGTTTTGCAAAATCCGGCGTAACCGAGATCGTCGCGCTGCGCGGCGACCCGCCCAAGGGCGAGGGCCGGTTCACCCAATATCCCGGCGGCTTTGCCAACTCGATCGAACTGATCGAGGCGCTGGCGGCGACGGGCCGGTTCAAGATCCGTGTCGGCGCCTATCCCGATGTGCATCCCGAGGCGGCCAGCGCGCAGGCCGACATCGACTGGCTCAAGCGCAAGCTCGACGCCGGCGCGGATGAGGCGCTGACCCAGTTTTTCTTCGAATCCGAAACCTTTTTCCGGTTCCGCGACGCCTGCGAAAAGGCCGGCATCGACGGGTCGAGGATCACCCCCGGCATCCTGCCGATCGAGAACTGGAAAGGCGCGCGCAACTTTGCCCGCGGCTGCGGCACCACGATCCCGCAATGGGTCGAGGACGCCTTTGAAAAGGCCACCCGCGACGGCCGCGAGGATCTGCTGGCGACCGCGATCTGCACCGAGCTCAGCAGCGAGCTGATCGAGGGCGGCGTGGAGCGGCTGCATTTCTACACGATGAACCGGCCCGAGCTGACCCGCGACGTCTGCCATGCGCTGGGTGTCACGCCCAAGGTCAGCCTGGAGAACGTGGCGTAACGGCTTGTCCGCGCCCCTCGGGCTGCTAGCCTGCCCTTCGTCACGATGGAGGGCAGGATGAATCAGGCGACACCCCCGAACTACGCGAAAAACCCGGAGGACCTGCTCGGACCGGCCGACATGGCCAGCATGTCGGGGCTGGAGTTCATGCAGGGCATCCGCGACGGAACCCTGCCCGCGCCGCCGATTTCCAAAACCCTGGGCTATTCCCTGCATTCGGTCGAAAAGGGCCGCGTGGTGTTCCGCGGAACGCCGCTGTTCGACTTCACCAACCCGCTGGGGTCGGTCCACGGTGGCTGGTACGGCACCCTGCTGGATAGTGCGATGGCCTGCGCGGTGCAGACCATGGTGCCCAAGGGCGCGGCCTATACCACATTGGAATACAAGATAAACATCCTGCGCGCGATCCCGCTGGGAACCGAGGTCGACTGCCTCGGCGTGGCCGATCACGTGGGCCGCTCGACCGGGGTGGCCCATGGCGAGATCCGCGGGGTCGAGGACGGCCGGCTTTATGCCACCGGCTCGACCACCTGCATCGTGCTGCAACTGCCACCGAAAGGGTGAGTTTCCAGCGGGAGACCATGAACCGCTAAGGGCAGTGCCCGCCCTGGCGGGCGCTGCCGGTCAAACATCATGCGCCGCGGCATGGAGCAGACCACCTCCGCGTCCCCCCCTCTCCCGCACGCTCTCGTGCAGACGTTCTGACGGGTCGTCCCCCACCAGCCGTGGCTTGCGCAGCACGAACAGCTTGCCCCAGCCGCGCCAGGTGCCGACCGAGGGGGCGTCGGGGTCGGTGTGGAACCGCGCCCGCCAGCCTTTTGGCAGTGGCAGCCCGCAGGTCTCGGCCCGGTCCAGCATCCACACCAGCGAGATATTGGCCAGCGGCCGCGCCACCTCGTAACCGCCGAGCTGCCCGCCCACATCGCCATGCGCGCCACGGAACCAGACCTGTTCCACATGCCCCTCCCAGCCCGGCGGACAGGACCACAGTTCGGGGCGGAACACCTCGCGCGTTTCATCCAGCGCCAGCGCGTGAAACCCGTTGCGGATGCTCGGGCCAAGGGTGTGCGAGTGAAAGGAATGCTGCGCCTCGGCCCATTGCCACAGGAACGGCAGGCGCAGGCCCAGCGCCTTGACCGTATCCCAGACGCCGACCATCTCGATCCCGACGGACCGGTGACAATGGGCGCGGGCGAAGGCGTTGGAGAAATCGCTGTCCGGATCGCCCTGATAGTGGCGATAGACGGTGCGGATGTTCCGCTCGGTCGCGCAGTCGGCGCGCAACAGGCCGACCCGGTCGATCACACCGGCCAGCGAACGCACCGCATAGGCCCCGCGCGAATACCCCATCAGAAAGATCCGGTCGCCGGGGCGATAGCGCGAGGCGAGATAGCCATAGGCGCGGCGGATCTGCCGGTTGATGCCGCGCCCCAGCAGCACGTCGGGCGCGGCGCGCCAATGCGGCCACTGCACCCCCGCCTCGTAATAGAGCGAGACCTGAGCGCCCATATCGCGGCACAGCCGGTAGGTGACGCCGGCGTGGGTCTCATAGCCCGGCTCGAGCGACGACATGGTGCCGTCGAGGATGATCAGATGACACAGCGGCGCGCGGGTGCGCCCCTCGGCCGAGTGAACCGATTGCAGCGGCCGGCCGAACCAGCCGAAGATCCGATCACGAAGCCGTTGCAGTCCCATTGCGCAGCATGTCCCAAACTCTCAGCGGCGTGAACGGCATATCAGCCTGCCGTACGCCGCGCGCCCAAAGCGCATCCTGTACCGCGTTGGCAACGGCCGCCATCGACCCCACGGTGCCCGCCTCGCCGCAGCCCTTCATGCCCATCAGGTTGGCGGTGGAGGGCACCGGCTCGGAGGTGAAACCGATCATGGGCGCGTCGGCTGCGCGCGGCAAGGCATAGTCCATGAACGTTGCCGTGAGCAGCTGCCCGTCCTCGTCATAGACCACATGCTCGCTCAGCGCCTGGCCCAGCCCCTGCACCACCCCGCCGTGCACCTGCCCCTCGGCCAGCAGCGGGTTGATAAGATTGCCAAAATCGTCGACCACGGTATAGCGGTCGACCCTCACCTGGCCGGTCTCGGGATCGACCACCACCTCGGCCACATGGGTGCCGTTGGGATAGGAGCGGCCGGGCAGACTGGCGCGCGCCTCATGCGCCAGCAGATCGGCGCGGTCATCGGCGCGGGCCATGTCGGCGGCCTCCAGCAGGGTCGGCGTCAGATTCGAGCCCGGCGCGCGGAAGGTTTCGTCGTCGAAGCGGATCGCGCTTTCCTCCACCCCCATCTTGTCGGCCAGATAGGGGGTGAATGCGGCCAGCATCGCGTCCACCGTGGCCAGCGTCGCGGTACTTTGCGTGGTGACGGACCGCGATCCGCCGGTGCCGCCGCCCTGCTTGATCAGGTCGCTGTCGCCCTGGATCACGTGGATACGCCCGGCGGGAATGCCGGTCTGGTCGGCAAGGAACTGGGCATAGACCGTCTCGTGCCCCTGCCCGTTCGACTGGGTACCGACATAGAGATTGACGATGCCGTCCTCGCAGAACTCCACCCTTGCGCCCTCGGACGGATCGCCCAAGATGCTCTCGATGTAATAGCACAGCCCCTGCCCCCGCAGCAGGCCGCGTTCGGCGTCGGCCGCGCGCCGTGCCTCGAACCCGGCGGCGTCCGCCTTCGTCCCGGCAAGGGTCAGGATGCGGTCGAACTCGCCCACGTCATAGGTCTCGCCGGTGGCGGATCGATAGGGGAACTGGTCGGGCCGGATGAAATTGCGCCGGCGCAGCTCCCACGGATCGACGCCCAGCTCGCGCGCGGCGCGGTCCATGGCACGTTCCAGCACATAGATCGCCTCGGGCCGCCCGGCGCCGCGATAGGCGTCGACCTGAACGGTATTGGTGTAATACCCCTCGACCTGCAGCCAGGTGGTTTGCACGTCATAGACCCCCATCAGCACGCGCGAGAACAGCCGCGTCTGGATCGCCTGCCCGAAGTTGGAGTTATAGGCCCCGAGGTTGCAGCGGCTCTTGACCCGATAGGCGGTGATCTTGTGATCGGCATCAAAGGCCAGTTCGGCGGTCGAGGTCAGGTCGCGCCCGCCGTGGTCCGACAGCATCGCCTCGGTCCTCTCGGACATCCAGCGCACCGGCCGGCCCAGCATGCGCGCGGCCTGGGCGACGGCGAAATACTCCGGATAGGGCGCCACCTTCATGCCAAAGCCGCCGCCGACATCGGCGATGCTGACATGCACCGCCTCGGGGTCGAGGTCCAGCATCCGCGCGATCTCGCCCTTCAAGGCCCAGACGCCCTGGCCGCCAAAGGTCAGGTGCAGGCGGGCGCCGTCCCAGCTGGCGAAACACCCGCGCGGCTCCAGCGAGTTGACGATGATCCGGTTGTCGGGCACCTCGAGGCGCACCACATGGGCGGCCGCGGCAAAGGCGGCCTCGGTCGCGGCCTCATCGCCCAGCCCCCAGTCGAGGGCAAGGTTGTCCGGCGCCTCGTCATGCACCGCCGCACCGCCGGGCGCCAGGTCCAGCTTGGCCGGCAGATCCTCGGTCTCGAACAGGATGCATTCGGCGGCGTCGCGGGCCTGTTCCGGCGTCTCGGCCACGATCAGCGCCACCGGCTCACCCACATGGCGGACCTTGCCCCTGGCCAGGAGCGGGCGATGCGGATCGGCGGCGCGGGAGCCGTCGCGGTTCTCCAGCACCACGCCCGCCATGCTCGCGGTGAGGCCGGCGGCCTCCAGATCGTCATTCGTCAGCACCAGATGCACGCCCTCGGCATCGCGGGCATCGGAAATATCCAGCCCGGTGATCACCCCGTGGGCGACCGGCGAGCGGAACACATAGGCATGCAGCGCCCCTGCCGGCGCAATATCGTCGAGAAACCGTCCATGCCCCGTCAGCAGACGCAGATCCTCAACCCGTGTCACCGGCTGGCTTTTTCCGAACTTTTCCATCGCGCGCGCCCCTGATCGATTTCGTCAGGCGCGACCCTAGCTTTCGTGCGGGCAATGTCCAGTCAGACCCAGCACCGTAATCACATCGCGTAGCCCGTAACCGTTGAAGCCGGTCGACATGGCCACCGAATAGGCACCCATCCCGGCGAACAACACGTAATCCCCCGGCGCCGCATCCGCCGGCAGGGCCAGCCCGTCCGGCAGCCGGTCGAGGCTGTCGCAGGTGGGGCCGAAGATTCGGCGCGGACGCGGCGGACCCCGGCGCGGGGCGCCGTCCGGGGCCAGCACCCGCACCCGCCCGGTCAGCCCCATGTCGCGCAGATCGGTCAGCCCGCCATAGATGCCGTCATTCAGAAAAATCGTCTCGCCGCCATCACGCTGCGCCTTGATCCTTGCCGCCAGCGTGAAGGCCTCCGAGACCATCGCGCGGCCCGGCTCGCAGATCAGCGCCGGCGCGTCGGGGCCAAAGGCGCGCGTCACGGCCACCCCGATCCGGGCAAACACCGCCTCCAAATCCGGCGCGGGGCCGGTTCGATGGGCGGCGAACCCGCCACCGACGTTCAGCCGGGCGATGCGCACCCCGGCGCGGGCGGCGATGCGCGCGGCCGCCTCGATATAGCTTTCCCATGCGCCGGGATCCTCGCACTGGGTGCCGGGATGAAAACACAGCGCCGGACGCCATCCCCCCTCGGCCACCCGGCGCAGCAGATCCGCCGCCCGCTCCGGCGCGGCGCCGAATTTCTCTCCGAAATCATAGGCCGCGCCCCTGACCGGCAAGGCAAAGCGCACCGCGATCTCGGCCCCGCGCGGCACATCCCTGAGCTTGTCAAGCTCGCTGTCCTCGTCGATCGACCAGCTCGCCACGCCCATCTGGGTGCCCGCCGCCACCTCGTCGGGACTGCGCACCGGGTTGTTGTAGTGCAGCACGGCGGCGGGATTGATCGCGCGTACCGCCCGCATCTCGGCCGGCGAGGCGACATCGAAGGCGGCAATCCCGGCACTATCCAGATTGGCCAGCACCTCGGCCCGGTCGTTGGCCTTGACCGCATAGGTCACCAGCCCGGGAAAGCCGCACTGAAACCGCCGCGCCGTGGCCTGCAAGGTGGCGGGCGACAGGAAAAGGACGGGGGCGTCGGGCCGCATCCGCGCCAGACAGGCGGCGGGATCGGGCCAGGGGGCGGACAGATGTTGCATCTCATACCTCGTGAATTTTTCCCCAGACTCGCGCGAATTTCTGTCGATTTCGTGCGGCACCCTGTTTAAATCGGAGTCATCTTTCGTCAGATCGACGAGGTTTTGATGCAAACCGACGAAACCGATCGGATATTGCTGCGCCTGTTGCGCGAGAATGCCCGCGCGCCGGTCACCGACCTGGCGCGCCGTCTGGGGCTGGCGCGCACCACCGTGCAGGCGCGGATCGAGCGGATGGAAAAGGCGGGGGTGATCGCCGGCTACACCCTGCGCGCCAGCGCCGCCACCGCGCCGCCGCTGCGCGCCACGGTGCTGGTCTCGATCGAGCCGCGCAGCGGCCCCGCCGTGCTGGCCCGGCTGAAAAGCCTTTCGGGCGTCGAGGTGGTGCATACCACCTCGGGCCGGTTCGACCTGCTGGTGCAGGTCGCCGCCGGAACCACGGCCGAACTGGACGACACGCTGGACCGGATCGGCGAGGCGCGGGGGGTCAAAAGCTCTGAAAGCCTGATCCACCTGTCCACCAAACTGGACCGGGCGCCGTGACAGCTCGCCGGCGCCGCCCCGGCGCCGATGGTCCCGGCCCCGCGATCAGCGCGGGAAAAGCCCCATCCGGCGGAACAGCCATATCTGCCCCGCCCCGATCGCCAGCAGCAGCGCGCAGACCGCCCAGAAGGCGCCCGGCCAGGCCGCGCCGGGAATGCCGCCCACATTGATGCCCAGCAGGCCCGTCACCAGGCCCATCGGCAGGAACACCGCCGCCACCACTGACAGCACCAGCATCTGCCGGTTCATCGCCTCGGCGCGGATGTCCAGGATCTGATCGTGCACAACCTGGGCGCGGTCGCGGAGCGCATCCAACTCCTCGGCCAGTCGCGTGACCCGTTCGGTCGCCTCGCGCAGCCGGCTGCGGTCACGCTGGGTCAGCCAATCCAGATCCTCGATCTCCAGCGTCGACAGCGCATCGCGCTGCGGGAACATATAGCGGCGCATCACGATGGAGGTGCGGCGAATATCGGCCAGATCGGCCCGCATCGCGGAATCGCCCCGGCCTTCTTCCTCCATCGCATCTTCCAGCCGGTCGGCGCGCTCGTTCAGCGCCGCCACCACCGGCTCGGCCCGGTCGGCCAGTCGCAGCGCCAGCCGGGCGATCAGATCGCCCGGTGTCGTCGATCCCTGACCGCGATCCAGCGCGGTCATCAGGTCAACCAGCGCCTGCAGCGTGCGCATCTGGACGGAAATCATCATCCCCGCCGACACGAACAGCCGAACCGAGATCATGTCCTCGGGTTCGGCGCCCGGGTTCAGGTTGACCCCACGCAGGTTCATCAGCGCGATATCCTCGTGAAGCGTGCAGCGCGGCCGCGTCTCTTCGGCCAGAAGCGCCTCGATTTCATGCCGGTCCAGCCCCGCCGCCTCCAGCCAGGTGCGCCCGGCCTCGCTCGCGCCGTCCACATGGGCCCAGACAAAGCCGCCGCCCGGGGGCACGGGATCCCGCACGGTCTTTTGCTCCGGGGCCAATCTCTGCACCCCGCCGGTGCCGTCAAAGCCATAGATGCGGATTTCATCCATCCGTCGCCCCCTGTCCAAAGCTGCCCGCCCCCACAGTGCCGCCCTGGCCGCACCCTGTCACCGGTTTTCCGCCATGGCACAAAGCAAGAAATCCGCCCTGCCGCCTTCCCCTTCGGCCTCAGCTTCGATAGATGATCCAGCGACCACAGAGGGACCAGCAGCATGGCGATGGAAAAGACATTCAACGCGGCCGAGGCCGAGGATCGTTTGTACCGGGCCTGGGAACAGGCCGGATGTTTCACCGCGGGCGCCAATGCCTCGCGCGCCGAAACCTTCTGCATCATGATCCCGCCGCCGAACGTCACCGGCAACCTGCACATCGGACATGCCTTCAACAACACGCTGCAGGACATCCTGGTGCGCTGGCACCGGATGCGCGGCTTCGACACCCTGTGGCAGCCCGGCCAGGACCATGCCGGCATCGCCACCCAGATGGTGGTCGAACGCAAGCTGGCCGAGACCCAGCAGCCCTCGCGCCGCGAGATGGGACGCGAGGCCTTTACCCAGAAGGTCTGGGAATGGAAACAGCAGTCGGGCGGCACCATCGTCAACCAGTTGAAGCGCCTCGGCGCCTCCTGCGACTGGAGCCGCAACGCCTTCACCATGTCGGGTGCCCCCGGTGCCCCCGAGGGCGAAGAGGGCAATTTCCACGACGCGGTGATCAAGGTCTTTGTCGACATGTACGACAAGGGGCTGATCTATCGCGGCAAGCGGCTGGTGAACTGGGATCCGCATTTCGAGACCGCGATTTCCGACCTTGAGGTGGAGAATATCGAGGTCGCCGGCCACATGTGGCACTTCAAGTACCCGCTGGCGGGCGGCGAGACCTATACCTATGTCGAGCGCGACGAGGACGGCAAGGTCGTGCTGGAGGAAGAGCGCGACTATATCTCCATCGCCACCACCCGGCCCGAGACCATGCTGGGCGACGGCGCCGTCGCGGTGCATCCCTCGGACGAGCGTTACGCCCCCATCGTCGGCAAGCTCTGCGAAATCCCGGTGGGGCCCAAGGAACACCGCCGTCTGATCCCGATCATCACCGACGACTATCCCGATCCCACCTTCGGCTCGGGCGCGGTGAAGATCACCGGCGCGCATGACTTCAACGACTACCAGGTGGCCAAGCGCGGCAACATCCCGATGTACCGGCTGATGGACACCAGGGGCGCGATGCGCGAGGACGGGCTGTCCTATGCCGAGTGCGCCACCCGCGCGCAGGAGATTGCCGGCGGCGCCGAGTTCACCGAGATGGAGGTGGACACGCTGAACCTGGTGCCGGACGAGCTGCGCGGGCTGGACCGTTTCGAGGCGCGCAAGCGGGTGGTCGAGCAGATCACCGAAGAGGGCCTCGCGGTGATGATCCTGGACGAAGACGGCGAGCAGCTGGTGCCGCTGGTCGAAGCCAAGCCGATCATGCAGCCCTTCGGCGACCGCTCCAAGGTCGTGATCGAACCGATGCTGACCGACCAGTGGTTCGTCGATACCGCCAAGATCGTTGGCCCGGCGCTGGACGCGGTGCGCAAGGGTGACATCGACATTCAACCCGAGAGCGGCGAGAAAACTTATTTCCACTGGCTGGAGAATATCGAGCCCTGGTGCATCTCGCGCCAACTGTGGTGGGGCCACCAGATCCCGGTCTGGTACGGGCTGGACCTTTCGGCGCCGGATTTCCGCGACGACGAGGGCGACGGCAAGCTGGACCTGGTCGAGATGGGCCGCCTGCTGCTGAACGGTCTTGTGCATATGGGCGACGTGAATCACTGCGCCGCCGATTTCGACGCGGTGCTGGCGGCGTTCCGGGGCGAACTGGCGGACACCCCCCACCCCCTCGCCGATGCCCGCATCGTCGAGGTCGCCGACAAGCACGAAGCAATCCACACCTTCGCCCAGGCGCTGGCGCAGTACGAGATCGATCAGGATCCGACCCGGCTGGTCTATCCGGTCTGGCGCGATCCCGATGTGCTCGACACCTGGTTCTCCTCCGGTCTCTGGCCGATCGGCACGCTGGGTTGGCCCGAGCAGACCCCGGAGCTGACGCGCTATTTCCCGACCGACGTGCTGGTCACCGGGCAGGACATCTTGTTCTTCTGGGTGGCCCGGATGATCATGATGCAGCTCGCCGTGGTCGACGAGATCCCGTTCAAGACGGTCTATCTGCATGGCCTCGTCCGCGACGCCAAGGGCAAGAAGATGTCCAAATCGGTCGGCAACGTGGTCGACCCGCTTGAGATCATCGACGAGTACGGCGCCGATGCGCTGCGCTTCACCAATGCCGCCATGGCCTCGCTCGGCGGGGTGCTGAAGCTGGATATGCAGCGCATCGCCGGCTACCGGAATTTCGGCACCAAGCTGTGGAACTTCGCCCGCTTCGCCGAGATGAACGGCGTGTTCGAGGTCGAGGCCGATGCCATCCCGCAGCCGACCCAGACGCTGAACAAATGGATCGTCGGCGAAACCGCCCGGGTCCGCGCCGAGGTAGATGCGGCGCTGGAGACCTTCCGCTTCAACGACGCCGCCAGCGCGCTCTACGCCTTTGTCTGGGGCAAAGTCTGCGACTGGTACGTGGAATTCTCCAAACCGCTGCTCCAGGGCGAGGATGCGGCAGCGCAGGCCGAGACCCGCCAGACCATGAAATGGGTTCTGGACCAGTGCCTGATCCTGCTGCACCCGATCATGCCCTTCATCACCGAAGAGCTCTGGGCGCTGTCGGGCAGCCGCGCCAAGCCGCTGATCCATGCGGACTGGCCCGCCTACGCGCCCGCCGATCTGGTGGACGAGGCCGCCGACCGGGAAATGACCTGGGTGATCGGGCTGATCGAGACGGTCCGCTCGGCGCGGGCCCAGATGCATGTCCCCGCCGGCCTCCATGTGCCGATGCTGGTGAGCGAGATCGACGCCTCCGGCCAGGCCGCCTGGGGCCGCAACGAGGCGCTGATCAAGCGGCTGGCGCGGATCGAGGGGCTGACGCCGGCCGACAGCCTGCCCAAGGGCACGGTGACGATCCCGGCCGAGGGCGCCACCTTTGGCCTGCCGCTGGCCGGCATCATCGACATTGCCGGGGAAAAGGAACGGCTGGAGAAGACGCTGGCGAAACTGACCAAGGAGCTTGGCGGGTTGCGCGGCCGGCTGAAGAATCCGAAGTTCGCCGAATCCGCCCCCGAGGAGGTGGTCGAGGAGACCCGCGCAAATCTCGCCGCCCGCGAAGAGGAAGAGGCGCGGATCACAGAGGCGCTGGCGCGGCTGGCCGAGCTGGAATAGGCCCATCCGACGCGGCGACAGCGCGCGTCAAACGGTGTAGAGTAACGGGGCCGGGGAAGATTTCCCCGGCCCCGTTTCCATTTCCGGAGGGGACCATGAGCCGCGCATTCCGCAACCTGATCGAACGCCAGATCCGCAAGGCCGAGGCCGAGGGCAAGCTGTCGAACCTCGAAGGCGAGGGCAAACCGCTGCCCGACCGCCCCGGCGATGCGCTGATCGATCCCGGGCTTGCCGCCGGCCACCGAATCATGGCGGAGGCGGGCGTGCTGCCGGAGGAGTTCAAGCTGAAGAAAGAGCTCGACGCGGCCCGCGCCGCCTATGCGAAACTGACCGACCCTGACGAAAAGAAATCCGCGATGAAACGCATCGCCGATCTTGAGCTGCGTTATCACATCGCGCAGGACGTGCGGCGCAGGTTCATGCGCTGACCGCCTGCGCGGGGGGCGGCGGGATCTCCACCCCGGCGCGCGCCGCGGCCTCCAGCACATGGGCGACGCCCGGGCGGCCGCCGCTCACCGGAAAGGCCCAACTGTCCTCCGGCACCGGATCGCCGGCCTCGGAGAAGAACATGTCATGAATCCGTCCCGGCGCGTTGAAGATCATCAGCCGCCCCGGCGCCGCGCCGGCGTTGGTGAACGCATGCAGGCTGCCCGAGGGGATCGTCACCATGGCGCCGGTCCCGGCACGGGTCACCTCACCCTCGACCATGAAATCGAAACTGCCCTCCAGCACCACGAAGCATTCTTCCTCTTCGGGATGCCGGTTGGGCGGCGCGCCGGCCCCGGGGGCCACCAGCGCCTCGACCATGCAATAGCGGCCATTGGTTTCACTGCTGAATTTATGGAAGTGCAGGATATTCCCAAGCATGTGGAATCGTCTGCTTGCTTTCATTCACAATACTCCTTGAATCAGGTGCGGCGAGCCCGTACCGATAATGAGACCACTGTCTCATAAACGCAGGACTGTCAAGCGGGGACGGATGAAACACGAACGCAAGGCGCAAAAACTGAAAACCCGGCAAAAGCTGCTGGCCGCCGCGCGGGAGCTGGCGGAAGAGAATGCCGACGTTTCGGTGACCGCCGCCGCCCAGCGCGCCGGCATCTCCAAGGCGACCGCCTACCGCTATTTCTCGGACCCGGCGGTTCTGGCCAGCGAGGCGGTGCTCGACATCGCCGTGCGCGACGCGGAAAGCCTGCTCGATGGCGTCGAGAACCTACGCGAGCGGGTGCATCTGGTGACGGATTACTACCGCGATTTTGGCCGCGAGCGCGAACCGGCCTTCCGCAAATTCCTCGGCCAGCTGATGGCCGACTGGACGCCCGATACCCCCAACCGCCAGCGCGGCGCGCGGCGCATCCCGGCGCTGCGGCTGGCGCTGGAACCGGCGCGCGACCGGATGCCGGCGGGCCGGCTGGAGGATCTGGTGATGGCGCTGGCCGGCTGCGGCACCGGGTTCGAACAGCATATCGCGCTGAACGATGTCTGCGGGCTGGACCGCGCCGCCGCCGACCGCATCGCCCGCGCCGTGGTCGATGCGATCCTCGACTTCTACCTGCCGGCGGAGGCGCTTAGCTGAACTCCGGCTTGCGCCCCTGCATCTGGGCCATGACGACCTCCATCTGCTCGGGCTTGCCGAGGACGCCGACCTGTTCGCGCGACTCGGCCAGCAGAACCTCTTCGCGCCCGGCGCTTTCGGCCACCGCGATCAGCCGCTTGGCCGCCCGGATCGCCGCCGGGCTCTGCCCCGCGATCTGCGCCGCGAGCTCCAGCGCCCGTGCCAGCGGATCCCCGGCGATCTCGGTCACCAGCCCCCAGGCCTCGGCCTGGGCCGCCGGGATCGACGTGGCGGTATAGGTCAGCAGCCGCAGCACATCCGACCGCACCAGCCGCGGCAACAGGGCCATGCCGCCCATATCCGGCACCAGCCCCCATTTCATCTCCATCACCGCCAGCTTGGCATCCGGCGCGGCAATGCGGATGTCGGCGCCCAGAGCCATTTGCAACCCGCCGCCATAGACCGCGCCGTGCAGCGCCGCGATCACCGGCACCGGCACCCGCCGCCAGGTCAGGCAGACCTCCTGCATCCGGTTGGCGTCGTCGTGGCTGCGCTCCATCAGCCAGGCTTCGGGATCGACGCTGCCCATCCTGGCGAAACTGGCCATATCGAGTCCGGCGCAAAAGCTTTTTCCCTCGCCCGCCAGCACCACCGCCCGCGCCTTCGAGGCCGCGACCTCGGCCCCGGCGGCAAGGATCGCCTCGACCATCGCGTCGTCCAGCGCGTTCATCTTGTCGCCCCGGGTCAGGGTGACCCGGGCGATATGATCCTGATATTCCACCGATACGCGCGCCATCGCCGCCCCTCCTCATATGCCTTGCCCCACCCTGCCCCGGCAGCGTGGCAAAAATCCAGCCGGACGTGGGGGAACGGGCGCAGGACGATGGGACACCGAAATCGCTTGCCCAGGGCCGCTTTCCCGTCATATTTGCGCGCCATGACAGAACCTCGTTACACCCCGCTCGTCCGTTCGCTGCCTGCCACCGTGCCCTTTGTCGGCCCCGAAACGCAGGAACGCCAGCGCGGCGCCCCCTTCACCGCCCGGCTGGGCGCGAACGAGAGCCTGTTCGGCCCCTCGCCCAAAGCGATCGCGGCGATGCAGGCAGAGGCGGCAGAGATCTGGAAATACGGCGACGCGGAAAGCTACGACCTGCGCCAGGCGCTTGCCGCCCGTCACGCGATCGCACCGGAAAACATCATGGTCGGCGAGGGTATCGACGGGTTGCTGGGCTATCTGGTGCGGCTGCTGGTCAGCGAGGGCGACGCCGTGGTCACCTCGGAAGGGGCCTATCCGACCTTCAACTATCATGTGGCGGGGTTCGGCGGGGTGCTGCACAAGGTGGCCTACGTCGACGACCGCGAGGATCCCGCGACGCTCTTCGCCAAGGCGGGCGAGGTGGGGGCCAAGCTGGTCTATCTGGCCAACCCCGACAACCCGATGGGAAGCTGGCATTCGGGCGCCGACATCGCCGCGGCGCTGGACAGCCTGCCCGAGGGCGCGCTGCTGGTGCTGGACGAGGCCTATGTGGAATTTGCCCCCGAGGGCACCGCGGCGCCGATTGCCGCCGACGACCCCCGCGTGATCCGCATGCGCACCTTTTCCAAGGCCTATGGCATGGCCGGCGCACGGGTGGGCTATGCCATCGCCGCGCCGGAACTGATCACCGCGTTCAACAAGGTGCGCAACCATTTCGGCATGAACCGCTTTGCCCAGGCCGGCGCGCTGGCCGCGCTGCTGGACCAGGACTGGCTGGCCCATGTGCAGACCGAGGTCGCCGCGGCGCGCCACCGCATCGCCGAGATCGCCCGCGACAACGGCCTGACCACCCTGCCCTCGGCGACCAATTTCGTGGCTGTGGATTGCGGGGCTGACGGGGCCTTCGCCAAATCCGTGCTGGACGGGCTGGTGGAGCGCGGCGTCTTCGTGCGGATGCCCTTCGCCGCGCCGCAGAACCGCTGCATCCGCGTCAGCTGCGGCCGGCCGCAGGATCTCGACGCCTTCGCCGCCGCGCTTCCCGAGGCGCTGAAGCAAGTGCGCGGTTAAAGCGATCTTCTGAGCCACGGCCCCCTGCGCGGAACACGGCCGCAGAGCACTGCGCAAGGGCCGGGCGGCCTGCTCCGTCGGTCGAGCGGCAGAAAGGATCCAGCCGACAAGAAGGCCTGAATTCCCGGCCCCGGCGCTCCCCCGCCGGGGCCTCGCTTTTCGCCTATTTCCCGGCGATCACCGTCGCGGCGGCCTCAACCGCGCCGGTCCCGTGCGGGATCTCCAGCGCGGTCAGCCCGGCCTCGATCCCGCCCAGCATGCCCAACACCATATGCCCGTTCACATGGCCCATATGGCCGATGCGAAAAAATCCGTGCCAGGCCGGATCGTCCGGCTCGGCCATGCCCAGTCCGATGCCCAGCGTCAGCCCGAAATTCCGCGACACCCAGTCGCGTAGCGCCGAGCCCTGCGGCGCGCCGATGCGCAGCGCCGTCACCGCATGCGAGCGATAGGCCGGATCGGAGACGTTGAGCTCCAGCGGTCCGGTCTGCCCCCAGACCTCGCAGGCCGCCCAGATCGCCTGCGCCAGCCGCTCGTGCCGGGCCCAGACATGTTCGATCCCCTCGTCATGGATCAGGTCCAGCGCGGCGCGCAGACCATAGAGGTGATGGGTCGGCGCGGTGCCGCCGAAATACTGGTAAAAGGCCTGCGGATCGGCCCGCGGCGCCCAGTCCCAATACCGGCTGACGCGCGGCATCTTCGCCCGCACCGCGGCGGCCTTGTCGTTGAAGAACACAAACCCCAGCCCCGGCGGCACCATCAGCCCCTTCTGGCTGCCGGTCACCGCCACATCGACGCCCCAGCCGTCCATCTCGAAGCGGTCGCAGGCCATCGCGGCGATGCAATCGGCCATCAGCAGCGCCGGATGCCCGACCTCGTCCAGCACCCGCCGCAACCCCGGCAGATCGTTGCGGATCGAGCTGGAGGTATCCACATGCACCCCCAGCACCGCCTTGATCCGGTGCGCCTTGTCGGCACGCAGCACCTCGGCCACCCGGTCCAGATCCCAGGGGGTCTGCTTGCCGAAATCGAGGATCTGCGCCTCGATCCCCAGCCCCTGCGCCATGTCGGCCCAGCCCAGCCCGAAACGGCCGGTCGCGGGCACCAGCACCGTCTCGCCCGGCGCCGCGACATTGGACAAGGCCGCCTCCCAGGCGCCATGGCCGTTGCTGATATAGATCGCCGCGTTATGCGCGGTGCGCGCGACCCGCTTCAGATCCGGGATCAGGCTGGCGACCATGTCGATCAACGCGCCCTCATAGATATTCGGCGCCGGCCGGTGCATCGCCCTCAGCACCGCCTCCGGCATCACCGAAGGCCCCGGAATCGCAAGGTATTCGCGCCCCTGCGCAACGCTCAACGTCTGTGTCATGCTATTGTCCTGAAACTGGTCCGGCGAACACTATCCCGCCCACCGGCGGCGTCAATCCGAAGCGCAGCCTTGTCACGCCCTTCCCCGCATCTTAGATAGGCGCGATTTCCCCGGGTGCTGCCCGGACAGGCATCAAAGGAAGCGTCATGGGTCTCGCCGGCCGGATACGACAGTTCGAACGGGATGTGCGCGCCTATTTCAACGTCGACCCGAGGATTCCCGGGAACGAGCGGCGCGCGCGGATCTACAACCGCTATTTCGACCACGCCATCCTGCGCGGGATCTGGACCAACGAGTATGAGATCGCGCCGGGGGTGTACCGCTCCAACCACCCGACGCATGAGCGGTTTGCCCAAATGGCCGGGCGCGGCATCCACACCGTCCTCAACCTGCGCGGCGCCAGCGTCTCGGCCCATTACCTGACCGAAAAGGCCAGCTGCGAGGCGCTGGGCCTGACCCTGGTCAACGCCACGCTGCATGCCCGGGCGGCCGCCTCGCGGGACGAAATCCTGCACCTGATCGAGGTGTTTCGCCGGATCGGGAAGCCCTTTGTCATGCATTGCAAATCCGGCGCCGACCGGGCCGGGTTCGCCTCGTCCGTCTATCTTCTGGCGATCGAGGGGCGACCGGTCAGCGAGGCGCGAAGGATGCTGTCCTGGCGGTTCTTCCATGTCCGCAATTCCAAGGTCGGCATCCTCGACT
Source organism: Antarcticimicrobium luteum (assembly GCF_004358185.1). Taxonomy (GTDB): domain Bacteria; phylum Pseudomonadota; class Alphaproteobacteria; order Rhodobacterales; family Rhodobacteraceae; genus Antarcticimicrobium; species Antarcticimicrobium luteum. Next base: position 64,017 of record NZ_SMUV01000061.1, on the reverse strand, counting down.
ATATTCTCGACACCTACGAAGCGCGACACCGGCAGGATGCCATTTCCTTTGAGGACTGGATCGCAACCGAATACGATCCCCAGGAGATCGAAACCCGGTTCCGGCAAGGAAAGACGCCCGCATGAGCGACAGCACCGCAGGAGCCAAGAGCACGACGCTGCTGATCTGGCTGTGGCGCAACTACCTGCACCGGCATGTCGGCTGGCTGATGGTCGCGCTGCTCTTCATGACCCTCGAGGGCTCGATGCTGGGCGCGCTCAGCTACATGATGCAGCCGATGTTCGACGACATCTTCATCGGCGGCGATACCGGCGCGATCACCGGGGTGGCGCTGGCGGTGATGGCGATCTTTGTTCTGCGGGCAGCCTCCGGCGTGACCCAGCAGGTGGTGCTGACCCGCATTTCCCAACGCACCGCGGCCAGCCTGCGGCTGGACCTGCTGGCGCGTGCCATGCGTCAGGACGGCGCCTTTCATCAGGCGCATCCGCCGGGCTTTCTGATCCAGCGGGTGCAGACCGATGTGAACGCGATCAACGACGTCTGGCGCGCCGTGATCACCGGCGCGGGGCGCGACGCGGTCTCGCTTCTGGCGCTGATGGCGGTGGCGATCAGCGTCGACTGGCGCTGGACCGCGATCACCCTGATCGGCGTGCCGGTCCTGTTCCTGCCGGTGGCGCTGATCCAGCGTTTCGTGCGCAGCCAGGCCCGCAGCGCCCGCGATCTGGGCGCTGGCCTGGCGACGCGGCTGGACGAGATATTCCACGGCATCGTACCGATCAAGCTGAACGGGCTGGAACGCTATCAGCAGCGCCAGTACGCGGACAAGACCGACCAGTTCGTCGGCTCGGAAATTCGCGCCGCCTTCGGCACCGCGGCGATCCCGGGGCTGATCGATGTGATGGCCGGGGTCGGCTTCATGGCGGTGCTGATCTATGGCGGCGGCGAGATCGTCTCGGGCGAAAAGACCGTCGGCCAGTTCATGAGCTTTTTCACCGCCATGGGCCTCACCTTCGAGCCGGTGCGCCGTCTCGGTTCGATCAGCGGGCTGTGGCAGGTGGCCGCCGCCGCGATCGAGCGGATCAAGGAACTGATGGACGCCCCGATCCGGCTGACCTCGCCGGCGAAACCGGTTGCCGCGCCCAAGGGCCTGCCGCAGATCACGCTGAAGGACGTCTCGCTCAGCTATGGCACCGCGCCGGCGCTGCGCGGACTGACGCTGACGGCCGAGCCAGGCAAGACCACCGCCCTGGTGGGGGCCTCCGGCGCGGGAAAATCGACCATCTACAATCTGCTGACCCGGCTGGTGGATCCGCAAGCGGGCCGCGTTGCCGTCGGCGGCGTCGATGTGCGCGACATGGACCTCGCCGCGCTGCGGGGGCTGTTCTCGGTGGTCAGTCAGGACGCGTTGCTGTTCGACGAAACCCTGCGCGAGAACATTCTGCTGGGCCGAACCGATGTCAGCGAGGCGCAGCTGAAAAAGGTGCTGGACGCCGCCCATGTCTCGGATTTCCTGCCGAACCTGTCGAACGGGCTCGACACCCGCGTCGGGCCGCGCGGCTCGGCGCTTTCGGGGGGACAGCGGCAGCGGGTGGTGATCGCCCGGGCGCTGCTGCGCGACACGCCGATTCTGCTGCTGGACGAGGCGACCAGCGCGCTCGACGCGCAGTCGGAAAAGGTGGTGCAGGCGGCGCTGGACCGGCTCTCGGGCGGGCGCACGACGCTGGTGATCGCGCATCGCCTCTCGACCATCCGCAACGCCGACAAGATCGTGGTGATGGATCGCGGTCGCGCGGTGGACGAAGGCACCCACGAGGAGCTTCTGGCGCGCGGTGGCATCTATGCCGACCTCTACCGGCTGCAGTTTCAGGACGGCAAGATGCTGGTCGATGCCCGCGGCAGGCCGGTGCCCGCCGCCACTCCGGTCGCGGAAAAGGCCGAGCGTCAGGGCTGGCTGCGGCGGGCGGTACGCAAACTGGTCAGCTGACCATCACCGCGCCCGGTTTTTTCTCTGATTGAAAAGGCTCAGGGGGCACAGTCCCCTCCCTCTGGCTTGACGTCAGACCAGAGGGCGGCGCCCGACCCTACCGCCGGTAGCGGGCCGCCAGCGCCGACGGATCCGCCCCCATGGCATAGCGCAGCAGCGTCCACAGGTTGCGCGCCCCGCGCCGCAGCCAGCCGGACTGCTGATAGCGCGCCGCGCTGGTCAGCGCCTGCGCAGGCAAGGCGGCCAGCGGCTGTCCCGGCCCCCGGGCCAACGCCCAGACCAGCGCCACATCCTCCATCAGCGGCTGGTCGCGATAGCCGCCGGAGCGGTCGTAGTCAGCGCGCCGCAGCAACAATCCCTGATCCCCGTATGGCAGCCCGAAGAGGCCCGCGCGCAGGTTGGCCCAGCCGGCCACCAACGCCGGCCTCAAACCACGCGCCCGGAACCGCAGACGGAAATAGGCCGGCCCGGCGCCCTCGCGCTCCAGATGCGCGGCGACCGTCGCGGCCCAGCCCGGCGACAGCTGGGTATCGGCATGCAGGATCAGCAGCCAGGCCCCCCGCGCCTCCGCCACGCCCCGGCGCAACTGTCCCCCGCGCGAGGGCGATCCGGTTACCACCACCGCCCCGGCGGCCTCGGCTAACCGGCAGGTGGCATCGGTCGAACCGCCGTCGCTCACCACCAGTTCGCGGATCAGCCCGGCCACCAGCCCCTCGGTCAGCGCCGCCAGACAGCCCGGCAACTCGTCCGCGGCGTCGAGGGTGGGAATGATGACACTGATCGGGGCGGGCACGCGCGGCTTTCCCTGTTCAACCTGACCTCGCTTCCTATATCAACCGCAAGGGAAAGCAAGGAGCCCGACATGACCGCGCGCCGCATCCTCCGCCTGTCCGGACCGGAGACCGAGGAGTTCCTTCAGGGACTGATCACCAATGATATAGGCAAGCTCGGGGACGGGCTGATCTATACCGCGCTGCTGACGCCGCAGGGCAAGTTCATCGCCGACTTCTTTCTCGCCCGGGACGGGGCGGAGGTTCTGCTCGACGTCGCCGAGGCGCTGGCCGAGGATCTGGTCAAGCGCCTGAACATGTACAAGCTCCGGGCCAAAGTCACCATTTCGCCCACCGACCTGCACCTGCAACGCGGCACCGGCCCCGCCCCAGCCGGCGCCCTGCCCGATCCGCGTCACCCGGATCTGGGCTGGCGCGCCTATTCCGAGGCCGCCGAGTCCGACGACGACAGCGATTGGGATGCGATCCGGGTCGCCCATTGCATCCCCGAGACCGGCATCGAGCTGACGCCGGACAGCTATATCCTCGAGGCCGGGTTCGAGGCGCTGAACGGCGTCGATTTCCGCAAGGGCTGCTATGTCGGCCAGGAGGTCACCGCGCGGATGAAGCACAAGACCGAGCTGCGCAAGGGGCTGCGCCGTGTGCGTGTCGAGGGGTCGGCCCCGGTGGGCACCGCGATCACCGCCGACGGCAAACCCGCCGGAATGCTTTATACCCAGTCGGGCGGTCACGGCATCGCTTATCTGCGCCTCGACCGCGCGACAGGCGCGATGCAGGCGGGCGAGGCGCGCGTCAGCCTGATCTGACATCCCCAAAGCCCCGGCGCGCCCCAAAGCCCCGGCGCGCCCGGCTGTCATCCGCCTGTTGTATTGCCGTGTTTTGAAACGTCCAGTTTCGCACCAAACTGGAGTCAGGACCGGATCGACCCATGCGTGATAGTCTGCTTTCCCTTCACAGCGCCTCGCTGATCACCGCCATTGCCGCCGCCCTGCTGCTGGGCGGGCTGCTGGCCTGGAATCTCTACCGCCCCGGCTTCGGCTTCTGGCCGGCGGGCGATGAGGCGCCGGTTCGCCACCACACCGCCTTTGGCCTGTTCCGCATCTTTTGCGGCGCCACAGTCGTCTTTGCCCTGCTGGAGATCGGAACCCACGGCTGGGGTCACTGGAGCCGCTACGCGGTCGGCGTGCCGCTGATGGCGGTCGCCTTTGGAATCACCCTCTGGGGCTACAGGTTCCTCGGCATCGAGAATACCTATTGCGCCAGCGACGGGCTGGTGACCAGCGGCATGTATGAATATTCGCGCAACCCGCAATATGTCACCTCGGTGCTGGCCACCGTCGGCCTCGGCATCGCCAGCGGGTCGCTGATCACGCTGGGCCTCGCCGGGGTTCTGTTCCTGCTCTACTTCCTCTTCGTGCTGAACGAGGAGCGCTGGCTGATGCAGGGCTATGGCGACGCCTTCCGCGCCTATATGCAGAAAACCCCCCGGTTCGTGGATGCGCGCAGCCTGATGCGCGCCCGGGCGGCGATTCTGGAGAGCCTCTGAGGCCCTTCCCCCGTCTCGCCCCACCGCCCGGCAGAGGGCCGGTCGGGCGCTGCCCAGTCGCGCCTCCCGCCTTGATTGCGGGCAAGAGGGTTCAGTCTGGCGGCGGCTTTGTTTCGCCAAAGCCGGCACTGCAAGACGTCGGCGCCTTCACCTGCCGCTGCACGCAGGGAGTTCCTCTCACCGCGGCGCAATCGAAAAAGGGCGGGTGCTGAACACCCGCCCCTTGCAAACGATCAGACCTGCCGTCGCCCTCAGGCGCGTTCGGCGTATTCCATCGTCTCGGTGTTGACGATGATGTCCTCGTCCTGACCGACAAAGGGCGGCACCATCACCTTGACCCCGTTGTCCAGGATCGCCGGCTTGAAGCTGTTGGCGGCGGTCTGACCCTTTACCACCGGCTCGGTCTCGGCGATCCGGCAGGTGACTTTCTGCGGCAGCGTGGCATTCAGCGCCTCGGCCTCATGGAATTCCACCAGGATGGTCATGCCGTCCTGCAGGAACGGGCGGCGATCGCCAAGAATCGCAGCCGGCAGCTCGACCTGATCGTAGGTCTCGGTATCCATGAAAACCAGCATGCCGTCGGTTTCATAAAGGAACTGCATGTCCTTCTGTTCCAGCCGCACACGCTCGACCTTGTCGGCGCTGCGGAACCGTTCGTTCAGCTTCGAGCCGTTGCGCAGGTTGCGCATTTCGACCTGGGCAAAGGCGCCGCCCTTGCCGGGCTTCACGTGGTCCACTTTGACGGCCGCCCACAACCCGCCATTATGCTCCAGAACATTGCCGGGGCGGATTTCGTTTCCGTTGATCTTGGGCATGACTAAATCCTTCACGCAAGGTTGATGCACGGGTTGCGGCCCCTATATCTGGCAGTGCAGGGCCTGGCAAGACAACGATATATCGTGCTGCACCCGCAGAGAGCCATGCGCATGACGCATCGCTGCCATGCAGAAACGGGGTGCCCGAATCGGTTTCGATCAGTCATAAGCAACGCCACGCCGAAAATTGCAAGAGCAAGAAAAACAAGGAAAACGGGATGAAAGATTTCGTTGACGGCACCGCCTTCAATAACGAGCAAGGCAACCGTGCACGTAAACTGTTCGCGGCCGTTGTACTGGCCGCCCTCGACGATGCGATCGCCGATGACAAGAAATATGGCAATGGCCCCGAGCAGATCGCCCGCTGGGCCCGCTCCCGCGATGGGCGCGAAGTGCTGAGCTGCGCCGGGATCGACCCGAATGAACGTGTCGTCAGCGGCCTGATGGACTTTGTCTCCAAGGGCGTGCGCACCTCGGTCGCGTTGTCGCGCGAAGAGAGCGAGCGTCGCCACGCCGCCCAGCAGGCCGAGGCCGCCTGAGCAATTCCCCCTTTTCCTGAGAAGCGCGTCCTTCGGGGCGCGTTTTTTTCTTTCCCGTCGGCACCGCTCTGCCAAGGTGCCATCGGGGGGCGATGAGGGACCTGTGACGATGACCCGCGCGCTGATGATCCAGGGCACCGGCAGCAATGTCGGCAAATCGCTGCTGGTGGCCGGCCTGTGCCGGGCCGCCGCCCGTCGTGGATTACGCGTCGCGCCGTTCAAGCCGCAGAATATGTCCAACAATGCCGCTGTGACCGCCGATGGCGGCGAGATCGGCCGCGCCCAGGCCCTGCAGGCCCGCGCGGCGGGACGCGCACCGCACACCGACATGAACCCGGTCCTGCTGAAACCCGAGAGCGAGACCGGCGCGCAGCTGGTGGTGCAGGGCCGCCGCCGCAGCACGCAGGAGGCCGCCCGCTATCAGCGCGACAAGGGCGCGCTGCTCAACGTGGTGCTGGAAAGCTTCCGCCGCCTTGCCGCCGATGCGGATCTGATCCTGGTCGAGGGGGCCGGCAGCCCGGCGGAAACCAATCTGCGCCGCGGCGACATCGCCAACATGGGCTTCGCCACCGCCGCCGGGGTGCCGGTGGTGCTGGTCGGCGACATCGACCGCGGCGGCGTCATCGCCCAGATCGTCGGCACGCAGGCGGTGCTCGACGCTGGCGATCTCGCCCGGATCGCCGGCTTCGCCGTCAACCGCTTTCGCGGCGATCTGGCGCTGTTCGATGCCGGCCGCGACGATATTGCCGCGCGCACCGGCTGGCCCTGCCTGGGGGTGGTGCCATGGTTCCATGACGCTTGGAAACTGCCTGCCGAGGACATGATGGACATCGCCTCGCGCGGGGCCGACCGGGACGGCGCCTGCAAGGTGGCGGTGCCGCAGCTGCCGCGGATGGCGAATTTCGACGATCTCGATCCGCTGGCCGCCGAGCCCGCCGTCACGGTCCAGATCGTGCCGCCGGGACGGGCGCTCCCCGGCGACGCCGATCTGGTGCTGATCCCCGGCAGCAAATCCACCCGCGGCGATCTGGCGTTTCTGCGGGCGCAGGGGTGGGACATCGACATCCACGCGCACCTTCGCCGCGGCGGTCACGTTCTGGGCCTCTGCGGCGGCTATCAGATGCTGGGGCGCCGCATTTCCGATCCCGAGGGGGTCGAGGGCGCGCCGGGCGCCGAGCCCGGTCTGGGGCTGCTCGACGTCGAGACGGTGATGCTGGGGGACAAGCAGGTCAGGTTGCGCCAGGCGACCGCCCTGCCCGGCGGCGCGCCTGTCAGCGGCTATGAGATCCACATGGGCCGGACCGAGGGGCCGGACCGGGCGCGCGGCTGGCTGTCGGTGGACGGGCGGACCGAGGGCGCGGCTTCGCCCGACGGGCGGGTGCGGGGCAGCTATCTGCACGGGATCTTCAGCTCCGACACCTTCCGCACCGGTTTCCTCGCCGGTCTGGGGCATCGGTCCGAACACGCCTATGAGGCCGGGGTCGAGGCCACGCTGGACGCGCTGGCCGACCATCTGGAGACCTATATGGATGTGGAGGCGCTGTTGTGGCTGGCCGCGCCCGTGCGGGCGTAGAGCGGCGCGGACACCCCTTACCCCTGCAACCTTCGAGCCCCCCAGTACGGAACAAGGCCGAAGGCCGCCTCTCGCGCATTGCGGAGAAATGCACTGTCGGCAGGCGATTGCAGTCCATGCGATCACCGCGAGACGCGCAAGCGCATCCCTCAGAGGTCGTCCGGATTTGACTGCCGTAAAAACGCGCCGATCAGAGGTAGCAGCGCCAGCCCCCGGTCCGGCGCTTGTGCGGCTTGCTTTGTTTGTCGAGCGTCGGCAACGAGCCGGGGGCCCGTCGGACCCGGCTCACCTGTCGTCTAGTCGAGATCCTGCGCCGCCAGGGCGCGGTGAATCTCGCGCCGCACCAGCTTGCGCACGTTGCGGGTGATGCGCTCGCCCAGGGCGCCCTGCAATTCCTGACGCACGATTTCGGCGACCAGTTCGCGCAGGCTGTCCTCGTCGATCACCGCCTCATCGGCGGCCAGATCCTCCACCTCCGGATCGGCGGCGGACCGGGCGGCGGCGCGATCGTCAGCATCCGCCGTTTTCGCCGCATCCTCGATTGTCGGCGATCGGGGATCGTCTTCGCGCGCGCCCTCACCTTCCGCATCGGTCCAGCCAATGGGCTGCGCCGGGGTGCCGGAATAGGGTTCCGCGCTGGTTCCGTCCGGCTCCCACTGATCGCGGGTCTGCCCGATCACCGCCTCCAACGCCTCGATCTTGGCGCTCAGGCTCTCGGCGCGGGTCGAATGAAAAGTCAGGGGCGCCTCGATCTCGGCCGCAGCGTCCGGGGCAACGTCATCGTCGAAATAATCAGCAAATTCGCCATGCTCCGGCGCGGCGCCTGCCCCCGTCTCGGGGCTGGGCGGTTCAGGAGCGGACGGCTCGGACGCGAAAAACACAGCCTCGTCCGTGGCCGCCCTGCCCCGGGGCATCGCCAGCAGGGTCGCGCCGGGGTCGGCCCAGGGGGCCGGCGCCTCGGTCTCGGGCGTCCCGGACAGCTCATCCGCGGCCGTGGTCCCGGCCGCATCCGTCTCCGGCGCAGCCTCTGGCGCGTCCTCGGCAGGGGCCGCGGCGGCCCGGTCGGGCGCATTGACCCGAAGCGCCGGCGTCAGGACCAGACGCTCGACTTTATCGGCGGCCGATTCGCCGGTCTCTGCGGGGGCTGAAACGGGCGCGTCCGGCTGCGCGTCGGACCTGTTGTCCTCGCTGACCAGACGACGGATCGAGGATAACACATCCTCGATCTGTGCATGCGTGACGGGTTCAGACATTGTTGTTATCCACTCTCACCTCGGGCAGGAGTGTAGCCTCTGCCCGGGATTCTCACAACCGAAAGCGGAGAATTCTCAACGCTTGCCCAGCGCCTTGAGCACCCTGTCCAGATCCTTGCTGCGTTTGCTGAGCCGGGACGGCGCGGTCTTCACAAGGTTGTAGTAGAGCGTGGGATCATAGATCTGCACCGCCAGCCCCAGCCGCTCGGCGGTCAGAAGCCCCTGCGCCTGCAACAGTTGGTACGAGGCGACCGCCTCTTCCGAACGGGCCGAAATCTGGTTGGTCTGCGCATCCAGCAGATCCTGTTCGGCCGACAGAACGTCCAGCGTCGTGCGCGCGCCCAGGGTCGCCTCTTCGCGGACCCCCTCGAAGGCCACGCGCGCCGCGCGCACCTGCTCGGCCGAGGAGATCAGGTTGGCGCGCGCCACCTCGAGCCGGATAAAGGCATTCGCCACGCCCTGAACCACATCCTGCTGCGCGGTCAGCAAACTGGATTTGGCCGCGTCCCGGCCAGCCAGCGCCCGGCGGTACTGCGACGACAGCGCGCCCCCCTGATAGATCGGCTGCGTCACCGTGAGCGACACCGTGGCGTTCTTGGAGCGGTCGAGGCTGTCCATATCGTCGGTCAGACCGAAACTCCCCGACAGCGAGGCCGACGGCCCCATGGTCTTGGCCTGGCTCTGCGCCACCAGTTCGGCGGCCTTCACCTGATGCTGCGCCGCCAGGATGGCGGGATGGTTGCGCACGGCGATGTCCGTTGCCGCCCCGAGCGAGGCGGCAGCCTTGGGCAGGCGGGGCTGCCCGGCCAGCGGCCCGGGCTTGCGGCCCACCGCGGCGGCGTACTCGGCCTGCGCGCTGACCAGCGAGCCGCGCGCGGCGGACAGGCCCGACCGCGCCGCGGCAAGCTGCGCCTCGGCCAGCGCCACGTCGGTGCGGGTCACCTCGCCGACGTCGAACCGGTCCTGCGCGGCGCGCAGTTCCTCGCCCAGCAGGCGCACGTTGTTCTGGCGCAGCGCAACGTTTTCGGTTTGCAGCACCACGTTGAGATAGGCCGAGGCGGCGCGGAACAGGATCTGCTGCTCGATGCTCAGAAGCTGCTGGCGGGTGGCCAGCACGGTTTCCTGCGCCCCCTGCTTGCTCAGCGCGCGCGCGCCGCCATCATAAAGAAGCTGGCTGATCGACAGGCCGGTGAAGAGGTCGGATGACGGGTTGCTGAAGGCCACGCCATTGGACGTCCCATTGAGCAGCGTCCGGGATACCTGCGTGGTCCAGGAAATTACCGGGCGCAGCTGCGCCACTGCCGTGGCCACATCCTCGTCGGCGGCCCGCAGCACCGCGCGGTTCTGTTCCAGTAGCCCGCTGGTGTTGTAGGCGCCGATCAGGGCGTCGACGATGTTTTCCGCCTGGGCGGATCTGGGGCCCAGCGCCGCCAGCGCGAGCCCCCCCACCAGTGCCGCCGTCCTGAGAATGCCTGTCATCGCTGCCTTGCCCATAACCCTGTCTCCGATGCACCCCTGCCGGGTGCTATGTCTGTTCCAGAGCCCGGGGCCGCCCGGCAGCCCCGCGCTGCCATGTCAGAGCGTGAACGCCCGTTCCCTTCCGAACCCCGGCAGCACCGGCGCCGCGGCGTTGAATTCGAACCGCCAGGTCAGCGTGCCGCCGGACTTGTAGCCGATGCGCACCTCGCCCAGCGCGCCCTGCATAAAGAGACAGGCCATGCGCCCGCCGTCCTTGAGCTGGGCGATCAGCGGCGCGGGCACCTCTTCGATACCGCCTTCGACGATGATCACGTCATAGGGGCCGTGCTCGTCCGCGCCCTCGGCCAGGGGGCCCTGATGCACCACCGCATTGTCGGCGCCGGCCTCGGACAGCAGCGCCTGCGCCTCACCGGCCATCGCCTCGTCCTCCTCGACGGCGATCACCGCCTGAGCGAGCCGTGCGATCACCGCGGCCGAATAGCCATAGCCGCAGCCCACATCCATCACCAATTCGTCCGGGCCGAGGTCGAGCGTGTCGAGCATCTTCGCGAGCGTCCGCGGCTCCAGCAGAACGCGGCCGCCGCCCAGATCCAGATCCTCGCCCGCATAGGCGATATCGCGCCGCGCATCGGGCACGAAAATCTCGCGCGGAACGGTCAGCATCGCATCGATGATCGGATATTTGGTAACATCGGCCGGTCTGATCTGAGTGTCGACCATCATCCGGCGGCGGGCGGCAAAGTCTGTCATTGCTAAACTCTATTGTTCAGTCCCTAGATTGGCTTTTGCCACATCGCCGCGGCCCCGGCAACGGGCGGCGGCGCGATTTCCCGCCGCATCCCCCGCAGCGCCCCCCGCGCCCGATCAAAACGAGGGCGACCAGCCCGCGCCAGACCGATCTCCGGCGGCCGCATCCGCGCTCCGGCGGGCGGACAGGCGCCCGCCCTCTCCCAAAAGCGACTTTCGCCTTGTCACGGCGCAGCACCTCGCATATGCGTATATGCGCATTAGCGGAGGCCCCCATGATCCTGAACATCCTGAATGCCCTGGCCGAACCGACGCGCCTCGGCGCGATGCGGATTCTCGCCGACCATGGCGAGCACTGCGTCTGCGAGCTGATGGACCGGTGCGGCGCCACGCAATCGCGGATGTCGCGGCACATGGGGGTGCTCAAGGCGGCCGGACTGGTGATCGACCGGCGCGATGCGCAATGGGTGCGCTACCGGATCAACCCCGACCTTCCACCAGATGTCGCGGCCGCGGTCGCGGCGATCCTGGCCTGCCGTAAAAACGAAGACAGGAAAGCAGCATGACAACCGATGTATCGACGCCGCACCCCGTCCGGCCGGAATGGCCGTGGCATTTCGGAGTGGCCGGGTTCGTGGTGGCCTGGTGGCTGATTTACCGCCAACTCGCCCCGGCCTCCGAATGGCTGGTGGCGCTGCTGCCGGTCGACCGGGACACTCACACGGGCGAAGCGCTGGCGTTTTTCTTCTACGACGTGCCGAAGGTGATGATGCTGTTGACGCTGATCGTCTTTGCGATGGGCGTGGTGCGCAGCTTTTTCAGCCCGGAGAAGACCCGCGCGCTGTTGTCGGGCAAACGTGAGGGCATCGGCAATGTCATGTCGGCGGGCCTCGGCATCCTGACCCCGTTCTGCTCCTGCTCGGCGGTGCCGCTGTTCATCGGCTTTGTCTCGGCGGGCGTTCCGCTGGGGGTGACCTTTTCCTTCCTGATCGCCGCGCCGATGGTGAACGAGGTGGCGCTGGTGCTGCTGTTCGGGCTGGTCGGCTGGCAGGTGGCGGTGACCTATCTGGCCTTCGGGCTCGGCATCGCGATCCTGGCCGGTTTCGTGATCGGCAAACTGCGCCTCGAAGGCTGGCTTCAGGATTGGGTGCGCGACATCCATTCCGGCGCCAATGCGCCGGTGATGCCCGAGGGCGAGCGCCTGACGATGACCGACCGCTATGGGCTGGGTATCGAGGCGGTGCGCGAGATCTTTGCCAAGGTCTGGATCTGGATCATCGCCGGCATCGGCATGGGCGCGCTGATCCATGGCTATGTGCCCGAGGATCTGATGGCGCGGATCATGGGTGCCGATGCCTGGTGGTCGGTGCCCGCCGCCGTGCTCATGGGCATCCCGATGTACACCAATGCCGCCGGCGTCATCCCCATCGTCGAGGCGCTGCTGGGCAAGGGCGCCGCGCTGGGCACGGTGCTGGCCTTCATGATGAGCGTGATCGCGCTGTCGCTGCCGGAGATGATCATCCTGCGCCAGGTGCTGACCCTGCGGCTGATCGCGGTCTTCATCGGCACCGTCGCCTCCGGCATCCTCGCCGTCGGCTTTCTGTTCAACCTGATCTTCTGAGGAGACCCCATGAAACCCGTCAAAGTCTATGGTCCCGGCTGCAAACGCTGCGAAACCACCGCGCAGATGATCCGGGAGGCGGCGGATCGCCTCGGCGTCCAGGTCACGGTCGAAAAGGTCACCGACCCGCGCGAGATCGCAATGGCCGGCGTCATGTCGACGCCCGGTATCGCGGTCGACGGCAAGCTGGTCCACACCGGCGGCCTGCCGGATGCCGCAAAGCTCGAGGGGTGGCTGACCGCATGAGACATCTTCTGTTCTCCGCCGTCATCGGCGCGGCCGCCTGGCTGCCGTCCTTCGCGCTGGCCGGAACGCTCGAGGTTCAGCCTGTCACCGAGGGCATCTGGGCCATCGTCGGCGAAAAGGTCCAGCGCAGCCCGGAAAACCTGGCCAACAACGCCACCTTCGGCCTTGTCGTCACCCCCGAGGGCGCGGTTCTGGTCGATCCGGGCGGATCGTGGAACGGGGCCCGGGCGCTGGATACGGTGATCCGCGGGATCACCGATCAGCCGGTGAAATACGTGATCGACACCGGCGGACAGGATCACCGCTGGCTTGGCAACGGCTATTGGCGGGCGCAGGGGGCGCAGATCATCGCCTCGGCCGACGCGGTCGCGGACCACCAGGCCCGCGGATCGATGCAGATGACCATGCTGGCGCAGCTGCTGGGGGCCGCGTTCGAGGGAACCGAACCGGCCTATGCCGACATCACCTTCGACGAGACCTATACGCTCGAGCTTGGTGGAACGCGGCTGGACATCGCCCATCCCGGCCCGGCCCACACGCCCGGCGACAGCTATGTCTGGATCGCCGGAAAAGGCACCGTCTTCACCGGCGATATCGTCTATGTCGAGCGGATCCTGGGGGTGGGCGAACAAAGCTCGATCACCGACTGGCCCGCCGCCTTCGAGGCCATCGCGGCGCTGGCGCCCGAGCATGTCGTCCCCGGCCACGGCCATGCCACCACCCTCGCCCGGGCGCGGGCCGATACCTTTGACTATCTGATGAACCTGCGCACCCGGATCGGCGCGCTGATCGACGAGGGCGGCGACATCCTGGAGGCACCCAAGGTCGACCAGTCGGGGTTTGCCTATCTGGAGCAGTTCGACAGCCTGGCGGGGCGCAACGCCCAGACCGCGTTTCAGCAGATGGAGTGGGAGTAGCGCCGGGCAGCCCCCGCCCCGGCGATCCGCTGACCGCGCCGCGCATCCACGCGCCGGCCTGCGCTGGCGGGGAAACTCGGAATGTGCGGCCCCGGTGCCGCAGCCCCCTTGCAGAGACTCGCGGATCTGGCTAAGAGGCCCTACCCACTACGGAACGGCGAGTTGGCGGAGTGGTGACGCAGCGGATTGCAAATCCGTGTACACCGGTTCGATTCCGGTACTCGCCTCCACTATATAGCTTAAGTTATTGTTTTTACTGACAATTTTAAGCGGAACCGCACTTAGTCCGCCCTTAAATCCCCCCACGACAATCTGTGTTTTTTCCTCAAAGAAGGGTCAGAAAACATCCCCCCGAGTTCAGAATCGCCAAACAGCTACCTGCGGCGGCTGAGGGGTTGTGGCCGTGGAAGTTTTGCCACACCCTCTTCAAAGAAGAGGCAGTGAAGCAATGCAACCCCACTACCACGTCCAGAAATTTATCGGCGATGACGTTCTGCACAGGATTGGACTGTACGCACAGACATGTGCGCATATCGAGCATGCATTGTGGCTTTACTACTTTCATGTCGATCCAGCGCACCCAAACGACAAGCCCAAAGCCAAGAAGATAATGGATCTTCGGCTGGACACCGGAGCACTGATCAAAGCACTAAAAAAGCACTCAAAAAAGGCCCATCCTGACGACAAGGCTCTGCTGGATGAGCTTATTTTGGAGGTCGAAGAAGGGCTTCCGATAAGGAACCGACTGATCCACGGCGCTTTGGGCTTCAACCATGAGACTGAAGAGTATTTCATGTTCAGCCACTGGAGGGCAGATCGTGGCAAGGCCCACGAATATGAGAGGTATGACGGCCCATTGTCAGTGTCTTTCTTGGATGACGCGCTAAGCACGGCTGACAACATCCTCATTCGAGCTAGAGAACTGCACATCAAAGCCATCAAGCGCCAAGGAATGACACTGCGTCTCAACGAGTAACCAGGGAACACGATCCCTTGCCGCCATTTATGACGGACCACAAAAAAGGGCCGGAAGCACTGCCCCGACCCTTATAGCCTCTTGGTTCCGGCGCTTCCTCGGCTCAGCGCTGAGCCACAACGGCCCGGCTGCGGTGTGCAAGTATTTCAGCCTCGGCCTTGCCCAGCGCCTCCTTGAACGGCACCCCACCAAGAGCATTTGACCGGACGCAATCCAGCAGTATCTCCTTCTCGGCTTTGTCCAGTTGGCCAAACGCATCCACCAGCGGGGCCAAGTCATCGGGAACGCGATACGCTTCACGGTAGGCTTCAAGCGCCGTGGCCGGGTCGCCTGTCACCAGCCAATTCAGGCAACACCCTTCCCGCCTGATCCAGCCCGCCAGGTCGTCAGTCATCAAGACTTCATCCGGCTCGTCATCGTCATAGCGAAGTTGCGGCGGCTCACAACCGAACAGGTCGCAAAAATGTGCGATCCGCTCCTCGAATGTTGCTCCCGAGGTCATGCCGCACCTCCTTTCGCGTTCCGTTCGATGCGGTCCAGGTCGGTGCAGAGTTGATCCAGCTTTTGCTCGATCATGTCACCCAAGGGATAGACCCCGTTCATCGCTTCGCCGCCCTCATTGAGCAGGTGGTTGAGCCCCTGCATCAACCCGTGAAGCTGCACCACGTCGAATCCGGCGTCCTTGATGGTGTCGGCCATTGTGTCATTCCTCCTTTGTGGTAGTGATACCTTTAGCATCAATAAAGGGGCTGGCATGTCAATACCAAAAGTATCAGTTGAGCAGGTTAAAGCCGCGCGGGCGTTGCTTCGATGGTCACAAGGTGATCTTGCGAACCGCTCGGGCGTTTCCCTTCCCACCATCAAACGGCTTGAAGCTGCTACCGGAGAAATCGGCGGTCGCGTTGATACTGCCAATTCAATCCGCGCCGCCCTCGAATCCGCCGGGGTGCAGTTCATCGAAGAGAACGGGGGCGGGCCGGGGGTCAGGCTCAGGAACAGGCTTGATCCCTCCGTCAATTGAAAACGGACTGCACCCAAGAAATCTCTCGGCGCGCAGCCCTTGGCAAACAAGTCAAGCCTGCTCAATGCTCGCTGACTACCACGGGCTGCGTTTAGTCCTCATGTGTCTGTCTCGGGGATTTCTTGGGTCGCCGTGAGTTCCTTGATCTTCCCCGCCTCAACCCGTTGGCTTAGGAATTTGACGACTGATGAGGATTTTTCCTCAAAGGCGACGTGATGCCCGTCGTTGAATGTCATCAAATAGCTGGCAGTCTTGCGCCGCCTACCGCCAATCGCCGCGCCAGCAAGAAACCCGACACCCCCTGTCAAAACGCCGCCGATTATCGCTCCAGCAACAGCGCGGCCTCCGGACCGATACTGTTCTTCATCAATCTCGCGGATCGATGCGATGTCATCACCGGAGTACTTTTGAACCTTCCAACCTTTCGGAAGCCGGACCTGCAATCGCCCTTTCCAATCTACAAGTAACTGACAGCCCGCAACATCTTCAATGGAACAGTCTATTAGACGCGCCATATTACCCCCCCCCGGCATGCAATCATTTAAAAGCAGCTTAGGTGATCTAACTGGGGTGAGTGAAGGAAAAACCAATTCTCTTCTGGAATTGGCACCCAAACGATTGTCAATCTTTCCAAGCGTTCACGCGCCCAGCCTTTCGAAACGTGTCACTTGATCGAGGGCATGTTTCCGCGCCTCTTTGACGGCATTCACACAAAACGCTGCCGAGAACTCTTGAACGATCCCCAAAACCTTCGCGCGGGGACAAGCGAAAGCCGTTGCCGAGGAAATGAGGGTCGCGCGCCCATACCGCCGTACAAGATCGCGATCCGCCAGCATCAGTTCCAGCGGGCGGAAAGTTTCAACGTCAAGCTCTAGCGGCCCCTCCGGTTCGACAAGGTAGATCGCCCCAGGTTTCCCGCCGGTTTGAATGGCGTAGATCCCCGCCTCATCAATCGAGGTGGTGAGATAGACAAGGCTCGCGCGGGTCGGGAAATGCTCTTTCAGGTTCTTCGGGTCGTGGCCGGTTTCGGATGCTGGCAGCAAATAGTTGCCCATTACGCGCCCGGCCAAGCCGCCATGAAAGAACGGGGTGTCAGGATCGAGTTGCGCGACGATCTCGGCGCTGCGTTTACGTTCCCCGGCAGTCAGCGGCCACCGGAGGTTTTCGCCGCAGACCATGTTGTAAAATAGGGGGCGATCCGCCAGCGGCACCCGCTTAGCCCGCTTCTGGATCGCCTTGCGCGTCCCCCGGTTCATACCGTCAACCCAACCGGTTGAGTAGAACGGCAGCACCAACATCTTGCCGATGCCGCCGGTCTGTCCCATGTCCAAGCCGCCCTAGCATTACGCCGCGCCCTTGTCCTGCGCGCCGATCTCTCCACCCCAAACCAGCTTGTTGAAAAGGTGGATGTTAATCGAGAGCGTCCGCGTGGCATCGTTGCGCGCCACCTCCAGACCGGCCACAACGAATTGATGCACAGCGCGCAATTCCTTGATCTTGCCCGCGTGCTCGGGGAAATCATGCCCGAATGCTGCTTCCCGCAGATTGTCAGCGGCTTCCGCATCAAGTCCGTGGAAAGCCTCGGGCAGTTCAAGAATCGCCGTTGCCAGCATCGCGGGCGGGTTGTGCATCATCACTCGACGGCGGCTGTCGCTCATCTCGAACCATGCCCGGCGCAAATCGCTTCGCAATATTGCCGCCGCCGCGTCGGTCGGGTCGATCTTGTAAACGCCTTGGGCGCGCAACACCTTGATCTGTTCTTCAATCCCGCGCCGTCCGTCATGGTCGGCCTGTCGGTAGGCGGGGGCAAATTCGCGCATGACAAATGCCTCCATGTGCTCGCGCAAGCCCGCGTCGGTAAGCCTGCCAGCGGCCTTTTGACTCCGGGCCTCTTTGCGCAAGGCATTTCCGGCAGTCGCAAGGCGCACCAAATACCCATGCGCCCTGTGTACGATCTGTTGTTCGCTTTCCTTCCAACCCCACCGGGCTGCAAGGAGGCTTCCAAGCGGATCGTCAAGGCTGATCGCTTGTGTCTGCATTTTCTTGGTGTCCATTTCATGTACCTCTTTGTGAGTGTTCATCGGTGTTCGTAAGTGCCGATCAGTATTTTCGGAGCACGGCGTTGCGCCGCCAGAGTTGCCACCAGCCCGGCAGCGGCGTTGCCCCTGTCATCGTGAAGGCCGGGGGGGTGGTCGATTATGTCGCGCCCGCCGCGTGTCGTGCGGCGTTCCAAGCTGACAAGTTGGCGCTCTAGTTTCTCGCAAGGCGGCAATTCCACGCGGCCCGCCTGCAAAGCCGATGCCATGCTCAGGTAAAGCTCAGACCGGACGCCGGGCGCATCCAGGTAAGCTATTCCATTCCGCCGGAATTCGGTTCGGCTCCATTCCGCTGCGTATCGGTCGCCGCGCACAGTGCCGATGCGGTACTCTTTCAGCAGGTCACAGAATTCGCCCGTGATTGCTGCCGGGTTTCCGCGCCGCCCCACAACCTGATCCACCACGATAAGCCCGGCATCCTCAGCATGGCCGATTGCCAAGGTGAATTCGTCGGCACCGCCGCCGGATGGATCAACGAATGCGAAGTATCGAAGCCCTGAGCGGGGCGGCAAGGATAGCGGTTCGGTCCGCATGGCCTCTGTGACCACCTCGACACTCAGGAATTGTTCAATGTCAGCCCGGAATTGCGCCAGCCATTCCGCCGATGCCCGCGCCGCGTCGTCCTTCATTGCGTCGTCAATGACGTGCTGCGGAATGGTCGGGTTCATTGCCGGGCTAGGTGCCTGCGCCACCAAAACGCGGGTGCTGTCGTCCTGCCCGAAATGTCGCCGGTAGCTATTCCAAAGTTCGCCCCGCTTCGAGTAAGGCGAGGAAATCGCCACCAGCTTGCCGCCAAGCGTTACCAGCGCCGGGCGCAGCGCCGCGATAACCTCGGCATCGGGCCGGGCACCATCCGAATGCCAGAACGCGATTTCATCGCAAACCACTGCGGCCAAGGTATAGCCTCGCACGGCTCGGTGCGATGCGGTGTGAACCTCGATTGCCGATCTGTTCACCAGTTCCAGCCCGGCGGCTGTCTCTCGGGCCACAAGCGGTTTCAACATCGGATGTTCAAACAGCCCCCGGACATAGCGCAAGAGCGTTCTCGCCTGCGCCCGATCCGCCGCCAGCAACATCACGGTTGCCACCTCGCCCGGTGCCAGCTTGGCCCGGTGATCTTTGAACGCCGCTTCAAACGTTGCCACCAGCGCCGCAGCATGGCTTTTTCCGCCGCGCCGCCCTATGGCAAGCCAAAGCTCATCAAACGCCCCCACAGGGGCTTTCTCGCGGCCCGTGAGCGTCTGGAACGTCTCTAGTTGGTCATCGTCCAGCGGTAGTCCATAGAACGCCCCTAGCAGCGCCCGCCACGCCGCGAAGCTGTCGCCGCCAAAGGTCGGGCCAAACAGCTGGGGGTCGGTCATGGTCTCGACAATGCTAACCATTCGCCGCGCCTTTCTTGGCAAGGTACTGGTCAAGGGTCTCGGTCACGTCGCGGGCCACGCGGTTAAGCCCTAGGTCGGCCAGTAGGCGGCGCATAGCGTTCGCAATGGTGGCGTATTCCGCCGCGTCGAATTGCTCGCCCCTTGCAAGCTCGGCTTCGCGCTCTTCGCACCAGATTGCCAGTGTTGCCGCGCGGGCGAGTAGGGCGGTTTGCGCCTCGGTCAGATCGCCGCCTAGGTCGGCTTCAACCCCGGTGACGATCTCACGAAACCGGCGGGCCATGAGGCTGCGACCATCAACACCGGCCAGCACAACGGCCCCGGTGCCCCGGCGCGTCCTGAATTCCGGCTTTGGTGGCGCTTTTGCCATGCTTTGTAGTGCCTTTCTGCTGCTATAAGGGCGGATTGATGGGCGGATAAACAAATTATACATAATTAAGTTACTGATACCATTGCTTCATTTCTTTTCATTGGCGTTCATTATCGCTGCCAATACGGGGATGAGAGAAAAAATGTGATTTTCCGCCTGAATTCTTGCGAGCCATTCGCAACTGAGCTTCGCCCCCATCTTTTTACGGCCCAGGGTGACGGGGGTGACGGTTCGTCCCTTATCCACCGTATGGAGGATTTCGGAGAAATATCCCCTTAACGGTGGATAAGAGCGAAGGTGTCACCTCCGTCACCCTAAGCCAGTTTCAACCCCACAAAGCCCCGCCCATATTTCCGCCTAGCGTCCTGCCAGCCGCGCGATTTCATCTCTTTCCGTAGTGTGTGGGCGGTCCAGGTGTGCAGCCCCTGCCGCTCGCACCATTGCGTGAACCTCATATGCAGGTCGGTGGTGGTTGTGAAACCTGCCGCGTCGGCTTCGGTTTCATCCGAGAGAAACTGCCCCAGCGTGTCCTCATCATCCATGTATTCGTCGGATGCCGCCGCCACGGTGGCGGGCACGTCCAGCCCGCGTTTCTGCCATTCCAGCGCGCCGTCGATAGCCCATCGCAGGATTGCCGGGCCTTCGGCCTTGAGTTTGTCGGGCAACGTCTTGTCGCGCCTCTCAGGGGGGATAGTGACAAGGAACGGCACTAGCACCACGCGGGCGCGGATCGCCTCGTCAATTCCCCGGAATGACGGCTGATTGTTCCCGGCGATCATGAGCGTTAGCATGGGGTCGAAGTCGAAGAAATCGCCGCGCATGAAACGGGCGGTCATCCGGTCGCCGCCGGTCAGGTCTTTGATAACGGACTCATCCCATGTCTTGCCTTTCGGCAATTCCGATCCGGCCACCAGCCGCGCGCCTTGAAGCCCAGCAAGCCCGGTGGCGTGTTTGTCGCCCTGAGTGTTCAGGAACGTTTCGGCAGCGGCCCGTCGCGCGTAGTCGCCCCAAAGCCCGGTCAGGGTATTCAGGAAAACGGATTTGCCGTTGCGGCCCGTGCCGTAAAGGAACAGGAGCTTATGCTCGGTCGTCAGGCCGGTCAGCGCATAGCCCGCCGCGCGCTGCATGAAAGACGTGATTTCTTCGTCACCGTCGAAAATCTCGTGCAGGAATGCCAGCCATCGTTCCGGGCGGGTGCCGGGCGCAGCAGGGGGGCAGGCGGTCAGCTTTGTCACCATATCCTCGCGCCGGGCTTCGCGCAGGATGCCGGTGCGCAGGTCAACCACGCCGCCGGGGGTGCCGAGTATCAGGCGGTTGTCGTCGAAGTCGTCCGCGCGGGCCACGCTTGCGGGATTGGATCGCGCCAGCGCCTCGATTGCGGCGACGGTGTTCTTGCTGCGCAGGTTTCTGGCCTGATCTTTCGCCCAGGTGCGCAGTTTGTCGCCCTTGTTCTCGCCCTCGGTCGCGTCCAGATGCGCCGCCTTGCGTTCGGCCCAATCCGTCAATTCCTCGGCGCGGGTGCGCAGAAATACACGGGCGCGGGTCAGGTGGTCCAACTTGTCGTCAACTTCCCATCGCGCGCCGGTCCAGAACAGCCATTTGCCCCAGCTTGCGACGTGCCGCGCGTCCGCATCGAAACTGCGCGATCCAAGGTCACTGGCAAGCGCATCTTGGCTCAGGTCGATCTCGTCGGGCTTGTTCGGTCGCGCTGCTCCGTCTGCGGTACTCGCCTGTTGCATCGCACCTCTTTGCCATGTGTCGTTTGTCATTCCGTTCTGGCCCGAAAACTTGTGTCGCCGGGCGATCTCGGACAGGTCGGCCCCGCCCTGCCGCGCCAAGGCTGCAATCGTGCCCAAGCCGATACCGCCGCCGGGTGTGAAGCTCTGCCATTTCGCGGCCACCTCGCCGGGGCGATACTTGGCCCCGTGACGGCTCCATTGATCGGCCAACGCCAGCCCATCAGCGCCGCCGCCGGTGTGGTCGTGCAGTGCCATCAGCACATCGCACCACTGCCCATATCCGCCCGCGTCGGGATCGATGTGGTCCAGCAGTTCGGCCACCTCGGAAAGATCGGCGGGGATAGACGGGTGCATAGGCGGCGCGGCCCGTTCGGATAGCTTCGGTTTTTGCGACTCGCGCAGCTTGTCCAGCAGCCATTCCGGCGCGTCCGCGATCTCGAACAGTCCCGGCGGATTCTTCCAGGCATATGCCCCGCCGCCCGGCTTGATGGTAGGGGGCGACAGCACCATCCCGCCCTCGCCTCTCACATCAATACCGGACGCCAGCTTGCTTTGACTGTTTCGAATTTCCAGATCGGCGGGCCATTTGAAATAGACGTGCCAACCGCCGCTCGGGGTGGTCGCCTCAATGGTGTGCGGCAAGTCGCCGTGATCTTCAATCCAGCGCCGCAGGGTGCCCACGCCCTCCGCGTCATGGCCCTCCGGCGTGTCCGCGTCGATCACGAAAAAGCCGCTCTGCGGGCCGGTAGCGATGCCCAGCAGCGCCTCGGGCCAGCGGCTCCAATAGTCGCGGATCGCGTCGGGGTCGGTGGTCGCGCCCCAGCGCGCGCCGCCATTGGCTTTGCCTTTGACGTAGCCCCTTTTACCACCATCAACGATCCGCGCCGGGAATACGTGCCAGCCGCGCGCAGCGCCTTCCAGCGCGGCACTAACAATCGCGGGAAAACGCTCATTCACACTCATGCAGCACCCCCTTTCAGGGGCACCACGTCCGCGCGGTGCAAGGCTAGCGCCGATGCCTCGGCCATGCCTTCGGCAAAGTCGATTGCCCGTTGTCGTGTCGGAAATGCACGGGCCAGATAGCCCGAGTCTCGGTGCCGGTCCCAGACCATGACCGCGAATGCGTGTTGCGCGTCCCAGCCGGAAATAATCTCGATTTCATTCACTGCTCGTTCCCCAGGGTTTGCCCCCAGCGGCAAGCGGTGCTATAATACCCCACGAAGCCGTCCAACTTCGATTGATAGTCTAGCCCCCGCCTTTGCCTCTGGCGGGGGTTTCTTATGCTACGGCCTGTTCCGCCTGCGCGGCTTCCCACGTTTCCAGGTCCGACAAGCGCCAGTAGTTCAAGCGGTTGATTTGAATGGGTTGCGGGAATCCAAGGTTCGGATCACGAACCCAGCGCCAGATTGTGACGGCGCTTTTCTGATACCGCGCCTGCACTTGCGGCCCGGTCAAGAATTCGGTGCGCTGTTTGATCGCTGTTTGCATTGTGCATCCTTTGGCTGTGCCAGCCGTTGCGATGTTTTCCTTGCATCGCCCCGCTGGCGTTAACGGGATGCCATCTAATAAAACTAGATTTCGTGTTACTTCAAAAGAAAGCGTGCCAGAGTAGGGATACCCTATTTTGGACAGCCAATGACAGCCTTTGCCTTCGCAACCTGTTCTTCTCGCTCTCTAACCAACTTGATATAATTATATAAGGTAGACCTTTTGACACCCAGACTTTTGAATACATCATGCTCCGCAGCCTTTGGAGGCCAACCCTCAGATATTCTCTTATCGTAATGGCTAACCGCCTCTACCACCTTCGGGTGCCCTGCGCCTATCTTCTTCGCCCTGACCTTCGGGTTTCTCAATTCACCCAAAACCAGTTCCGCAAGCATTAGTCGAGTACCCCGACAAATTGGCCTTTCGCTAATTAGATATTCAGCAAGTTCCACACCTGCGGAAAGGTAATCTTCGCCTTTCGGGGACATTGCTTTTCCAACTTGACGGATTGCATAAGAAATGTCTGTGTCAATAACGTTCATTTCTTCACCAATCAGATCGTGAACGGTATCCAAAAGCCTTTCGCCACGCTTTATCCGATCTTTCTCAGTCATGTCCCCGCCCTTTCCAACTGCACCACCTTCTCGACTTCACGCCCATGCAGAAAGCCGCACCATGCGGCCATCATCGCGCGCCGCTTCTCGACCATATCGCTGCGGTCATATGCCTGTTGAACCTTGTTCCCGACCTTGTGGAACAACGCGACCTCGGCCATGTCACCGTCAAACCCGGTGCGCTCGGCAACCCATGTCCTGAACGTGCTGCGCAGCCCGTGCGGCACCGCCTGTTCCCCGGTCGCGGCATCAACAAAGCCTTTTCCACCGGCCTTTGTGTCGGCTTGGTGAAGGGTGCGCATCAATTTGCCAAGCGTAGCATCCGACAACGCTCCGCCGCGCGGCGCCCAGAATACTAGGTTGCTATCCTTCAAGGTCGGCAGTTCCTTCAACAGCGCGACCATTTCATCTGTTAGTGGAATACGCTTTGCCTTGTCGTTCGGCGCGATCTTGGACGATTTCCGGCCCGGCTGGATCGTCCAAACCTTGTTTTCCAAGTCGATCTCATCCCAAGTCGCAAATCGGATTGCCCCGGAACGGGTGGCGGTCATGGCTTGGAATTCCAGCGCCCGCGCGCCCATGCCTTCCCGCGCTTGCAATGCCTTCCACCATCGCGCCACATCATCCAGTTGAAGCGCCGGATAGTTCTTCGACGCCGAAACCTTGGACGGCGCAGGCAACACCAATTTCAGATTGCCCGCCCAGCGCGCCGGGTTGTCGCCCTTCCGATACCCCTGAACGGTCGCCCAGCTTAGAACGGCCTCGATCCGCTGGCGCAGCTTCGATGCGGTTTCGGTTCGGCTATCCCAAATCGGTTGAAGAACGCGGAGCACGTCTTGCAGGTCAATATCCTGCACGGCCATCTTGCCGATCTCGGGCACGGCATACTTAACCACCGTGGCCTTCCACTGCTGACGGTATTTCTCGCTCCGAAATTCTTTCACCTTTTCCTCAGCATATCGCTCCAGCGCGTCGGCAAAGGTCAGCCCGCGCCGCGCAGAGGCTATAAGCTCCGCCTGTGCGGCCTTGCGCTCGGCTATGGGGTCAATGCCCGCCTCTAGCTTGGCCTTGATCTCTCGCGCCTTGTCACGCGCCGCACCGGGCAAAATATCTGGATACGCCCCCAGCCCGATCTCCCGTTTCTTGCGCCCGCGCTCGATCACGTTTCCCTCGGCATCGCGCCTTTCGGCCCAATCCCCATAACGGGTACGCAGAACCCATGACTTGGCCCCGCTCGGCTGTATCTGAATATGCAGACCAGAGACCCCGCCCACCGCGACCTTCACGGCTCTCTTGCCGCCAGGGTGCTTCAAACCCTTGATCTGCGTCGGGGTCAGTTCCTTAGCGCGTGGCGGCATTTTTCGGCCCTCCGGGAATCGTACCAGTTCGATCTTTCAACGGCTGGGCGGATTGATGGACGGGTTGTTGGGGGCTTCGCTCGAATCCGCCGTCATCTTCCGAAAAACCGGGAACCCTGACCGCGTGAAACGCGTCGCCCCGCCCTTCAATCTGCCCTTAGACATGTTCTGCAATGTAATACGGCGAAAGCCGGTGAACAACTATCAGATTGAATTTATTTGGATTTATGGGAATTTTGAAAATCCGTGAAATACCGTAAAAGGCGGAAACGGGTTCGGTACTCGCCTCCAAACAGATCCGGGACTCTTCTGGGCATTTGCGCATCCGTGGCGACCCGGGCCTTTGATCCAGGCCGTTCACCTGCACACTTTGATCCCGCCCCCGGTGCGCGGTGTAAAAGCCGCCAAAACCGAACGATAAGGGATCGGTCGCCGAGACGCCCGCCGCAGACCGGTCAGCCGCGAACCGGTCAGCCGCGCTGTCGCGCGCGCGACAGCAAGGGCCCATACCCGACCGCGAATCCCAGAAAGGCCGCCGTCCAAAGGCCCCCGGACAGCTGGTACAGGATCATCTCGGGCCAGATCCCCGCCGCAAACCGGGTCAGCACGGACAGGATCAGGCCGGCATAGATGGCCACCGTGACCGGTCCGGCCCGCAGCGCCTGTCCGGTGTGCCCCAGGGTGGCCCGCGTCATCACCGCCAGCGTCATCAGGCCCAGCGCGCCGGCCATCCACAGATGCTGGACGCCGGCCGGCGCGATCAGATCCGGCCAAATCACCGCCAGACCGGTCGCCAGCGCGCCCAGCGGCACAAAGGCATAGGCCAGGTGCAGCACCCAGACCAGCGGCTCGGTGGCGGTCCGCACGCCCTTCCAGCGCCCCAGCCGGATCAGATGCAACGCCCCGACCAGCAGCAGGCCCAGCCCGGTCAGGCGCGCCTGCGGCCACAGAACCCACAGCGCCAGGCCGATCCCCCCGGCCAGCAGCGAGAGTTTGTCAAAGCGCTGCATCGGCGCCGCCGGACGCTCCGCCCGCCCCGCGCGCACCAGCCAGTTGCGGGTGAACGAGGGCACGATGCGCCCGCCGATCACCGCGATCATCATCAGCGCCGAGGCCAGCCCAAGGCGCAGCCCCACCCCCTGCGCCGCAAGATCGCCCGCCGCCTCCTCGATGTGAAACAGCAGATTGGCCAGCGCGTAGACCGCCAGCAGCCCCAGCACGATCAGGTTGCGCCAGTTCCGCCCGGCGACGATCTCGCGCAGCAGAACAGCGCCCAGCACCAGCGGAAAGGCAAGGTCCGCCGCGACCGAGGCCCAGACCGGCAACAGGGCCGAGGTCAGAACCGCAACCCGCCCCAGCCCCCAGAGCGCGACCAGCCCGGCCAGATGCCAGCCGACCACCGGCAGCCGCCCGGTCCAGTTCGGCACCGCCGTCAGCAGAAATCCCGCGACCACGGCGCCCAGATAGCCAAACAGAAAGGCATGCGCATGCCAGGACACCGGGTCGAACCGGCTGGGCAGCGTCAGCGCGCCGGACAGCATCGCGATCCACAGCGGCATCGCCAGCCCCGCCCAGAGCGCCCCGAACAGGAAAAACGGGCGAAACCCGAAGGTAAAGAGCGCCGGTCCCCGCCAGCGGCGCATCTGTTCGGCTGTGGTCTGGCCCATGGTGTGTCCCTCTCTGTCTGCGGTGGGGGGCGGCGCGCGCGCTCAGGCCGCCAGGTTGCCGCCGCGTGCCGCCTTCTGCGCCCAGTCGGTCAACGCCTCGCCCGTGGCCGGCAGGCGCGCCGCCAGCCCGTCGGAAAACGCCAGAAACGCCGGCAGGTTCATCGCGTTCACCCCCACGATCACCGGCTGGCCCTCGGCCAGGCAATTGCCGATCAGCGCCCTGAAGCCGCCGCCTTCCGCCTCGCGCTTGCCGAACTTGTTGACGATCACCAGCGCAGGGGGCGGCACCAGGGTGCGTTCCACCGCGGCAACGGCGGCCTCCAGCGCCGCCGAATCCAGCCGGCAGCCGCGCGCCTCGCGGCCCAGAGATTGCGAGATGCGGAACGTCGGCCCGTCGGGCAGCACCAGCACGTCCATGTCGCAATGGTGCGGATCGGCGCTCTCGATATTGGTCTGCACCAATCCCGCGATCGCAATGCCCTGCGCCAGGCAGGTCTGCGAGAATTGGCTCAAAAGGCGATCGGTTTCGCCCGGTTCGCCGGTCATGACATAGGCCAGTTTCATGTTCTTTTCCTTTCGTGCGGGGATCAGAGCGGCAGGAATTCCAGCATGTCGCCGGCCGCCACCCCGTCCGTTTCCGTGGGGATGAGGACCAGCCCGTCCGCCGCCGCCAGCGGCCCCAGGTTGGCCGAGTTGACATGCGGCGCGCAGGCGACGATCTCGAGACCCTGACCGTCATATCCGATGATCGACGCCGGCCTGTATTCACAGCGCCCCGGCCGGTGCGTCAGCGGCGCCGAGGTGCGCACATGGCGCCGCAGAGCGGGGACACCGGCGCCGGCCAGGCGGTCGATCATCGGCCGGCCCAGCACCTGCCAGGTGACAAAGGCGGACACCGGATTGCCGGGCAGGCTGAGAACCGCGGTCGCCCCCAGGCGCGAGATGGTGACCGGTTTTCCCGGCTTGATCGCCACGCCCGAGACCGCCATTTCCGCGCCAAGCGCCCGCAGGGCCGGTTTCATGTGGTCGCGGTCGCCGACCGACACGCCGCCGGAGGTGACGATCAGATCGACCTCGCCAACCAGCGCGCCGAGCGCGGCGCAAAGATCGTCGCGGCGGTCCGGAACCTGCCGCACGGTGGTCAGCTCGGCCCCCGCCTCTTGGCACAGCGCGGTCAGCATCGGCGTGTTCACATCCCAGATCGCCCCGCCGCGCAGCGCCTGCCCGGCGGGCGTGATCTCATCCCCGGTCAGCAACAGCCCGATCCGCGCCCGTCGCCGAACGGTGATCTGCCCTGCCCCGGCTCCGGCGCAGATGGCGATATGTTTCGCCTCAAGCCGCGTACCGGGCGCCAGCACCGCATCGCCCCGTCGCTGATCGCCGCCCGCGCGACGGATGTTGTCGCCCGCCCGCACAGCTCCGGTCACGCGCGCGCGCACCATGCCGCCGCCCACCGGCTCGACCACCTCCTGCATCACCACGGCGTCGGCCCCCTCGGGGACCGGCGCGCCGGTATAGATCCGCATCATCGCGCCGGCCGGCAGCGCCGCGGGCGCGTCGCCGGCGGCGCAGGTGCCCCTGACCGGCAGAACGCCACCCGCCGGCAGGTCGGCCGCGCGCAGTGCGTATCCATCCATCGCCGCATTGTCGAACCGCGGCATGTCGGCCCCGGCCAGCACGGCAGCGGCGAGGTGACGTCCCCGCGCCCGGTGCAGCGGCAGCCCCTCGGTTTCGGCAACCGGCGCGACCAGCGCCACCGCCGCCGCCACCGCCTCGCGGACCGGCATCAGGGCCGCCGGAGATGGCGCGCCGTCACAGCCGCAGGCCGCATTCTCGATCCGTTGGAAAACCGTCATTTCACGTCCCTCGTCTCATTGCGACCGCACATCCGATTCCGGCGGCCTGTCATCGCTCCGCCTGCGCATCGGCCCGGCGGCGCTCGATCATCCGCACCCGCAGCGATTTCAGATCGCTCCGGGTCAGCCGGACCCGCGCCAGCGGCAGCACGATGGCGTTCTCCACGATCAGATGGCGCCGTTCATGCGCGGCGAATGCGGCGACGGCGGCGCCCTCCTGCGCCGTGAGCGCCGCATCCCCGGTCGCGGCGATGCGCTCCAGCGCGGCGATCACCGGGGCCCGGGCCTGCCTGCTGGAGACGTGATCCGCGGTCAGCCGGTCCAGCGTATCGCCGATGTCGTCGTCGCCCCCGGAGCGGCGGCGCAGCAGCGGGAACAGGTCGCCCTCCTCGTCCCGGACATGGCGCGGCAGAACGATCTTCAGATGCACCAGGGCCTCGGAGACCCGGGTTGGATCGCGCTGCGGCTCCGCGGCGACGAGGGCATCGAGCCACCCGCAAATCTCGCGCAGGCGCAGATGCTCCTCGGCGATATGGTCCAGCGGGTCGGGCAGAACCGCATCGCCGAGCGTGGCGGCGCGTTCCCCCCTCTGGCCGCCGCCGTCCGGATATGCCCTCTGCCCCGCCATCGCCGTCAGGCCACCGCGTCCAGATCCAGCCCGACAATCTCGGCGCGCTCCAGAAGCCCGGCGAGATAGGCATTTGCGGCGGCGGCCCAATGCGCCTTTTCGCTGGCCTCGGCCAGACGCGGGCGCACGGCGTCAAAGGGCAGGATCTCGCCCGCAGCCCGCGCATCCACGCGCAGGATGTGATAGCCATAGCGGGTTTCGGCCAGCTGCCGGTGGATGTCTCCCACCGGCGCGGCCTCCATCGCCGCCTCGAACTCCGCCACCGTGTCGCCGCTGCTGAGTTGTCCCAGCTGGCCACCCGCGTCGCGCGACGAACAGGCGCTTTCCTCCCGCGCCAGCGCCGCGAACCGGCCAGGCGCTGCCAGCAGTTTTTCCAGCACCGCCACGCCACGCTGCTGCGCCGCCGCCCGCATCTTTGCATCGTCCGGCGAGGCCGCGAAGAGGATATGCGCGGGCTGATAGAGCGACGGCGCGCGATAGGCCTCCGGGTTCCGATCGTAGACGCGGCGCAGCTCCTCCTCGGACAGCGGCGCAGGATGTACGTTTTGCGCCAGTAACTCCCTGATTTGCGCCTCCTCCTGCGTTTCCAGTCTGCCGGGTGCCAGTTCCGTCTGCGGCGGGGTCAGGCCCAGCCGGCCGGCCTCGTCCAGCAGCACCCGGCGGATCGCCAGCGCCCGCGCCGCCCGGCGCCAGGCCAGGCCCGGCTTGCCCGCAGGGGCGGGGTGGTTTTGGGCCTCTGCCGCGATCTCCGCGGCAGAAAGCACCGTTCCGTTGACGGTGATTTCGGGGAACAGGGGTCTGGTCATCGGATCACTCCGCCGGGGTCTTGCGGCGCGAGCGCACGATCTGATACCCGGGCCGCCACAGATAGCGCAGCGGCACCGACAGCATGTGCACCAGCCGGGTGAACGGGAACAGAAGGAAGATCGTCAGCCCCAGGAACAGGTGCAGCTTGAACACCAGCGCCACATCCTCGATATAGCTGGCCGCCTGTCCGTCAAAGGTGAAGATCCCCTGCGCCCAGGCCATGAACCGCGTCATCTCGTGCCCGTCGAGATGCTGCAGCGAGACAAAGATCGTCCCAACCCCGAGCACGAGTTGCGCCAGCAGCAGCGCCAGGATGCCGATGTCGGCAAAGCTCGAGGTGCGGCGGATACGCGGATCGGTCCAGCGGCGGTGGAACAGAATGCCGCCGCCCACCAGCGCCATCACCCCGGCAACGCCGCCGGCGATCACCGCCAGCAACTGCTTGGCGCCATGGCTGATGCCCAGGGCATCAAACACCCAGATCGGCGTCAGCAGCCCGATCAGGTGGCCGAAGAAGATCACCAGAACGCCCACATGGAACAGCACCGAGCCGATGATCAGCTGGCGCCGCCGCAGTAGCTGGCTGGAACTGGATTTCCAGGTGAAGGGCTCGGACTCATAGCGCGCGATCGAACCGAAGATCAGCACCGTAAGCGCGATATAGGGGTAAATTCCGAACAGAAAGTGATGCATCTGAGCCTCCATCACTCAGCCGGCTGGGCGGCACGGCCCGGCGCGGGGTTAACGGGTGTGTCCATCTGGGCCAGCATGTCGCGCACCTGCGGACAGCCGCCGTTGGGATCGGGGCCAAAGGTGACCTCGGTCTCTTCCCAGACGGCATCGAGTGCGTCGAGGTCCTCTGGATCGTCCTCGGGCCGCTCCAGCAACTCGGCCACGGCCCCGGCATCGGCCTTTGCCCCTGCGATCTGCAAAAGAGCGGCGAACACGGCACCATAAAGGCTTTCCCGCCGGTCGAGCCGGGTCTGCAAAGCCGCAAAGATATGGGCCGCGTCCGCCAAGGTTTCCTGGATGTCTGAAAAGGGACGCATCGCCAGGAATTCGAGCAGAACGGGAAGGTGATCGGGCAGTTCCGAGGTGACCGGGTCGAACCCGGCATCGCGGTACATCTCGACCAGGCTGACCATGGCGCCGCCGCGGTCGCGGCTTTCGCCATGGACATGTTCGAAGAGGTTGAGCGACAGGCTGCGCGAGCGGTCGAACAGCCCCACATAGGTTTCCTGCAGATCATAGATGTCGCCCGATTGCAGGGCCTCGACCAGCGGGCGCAGGTCGCGCCGGGCGGCCGCCGTCATCCGGCTGTCGGCGGCCAGAACGCCGCCGATCTCGGGCATCGCGCGCTGCAACTCCTCGCTGGGATAGCTCAGCAGCAGCGACATCGCTTTCAGGGAACGGTCCATCATCACATTGCCTCCGGCATTTTAAGGGCCTTGCGCTTGCCCCCGAAGAGCGAGCCTTCGGAGATACCGGTGGAACAGGCGTTGCCATCGGTAAAGCCGCAGCCGCCGCGCAGGTCATAGGCATCCTCCACCTGTTCGCGGTGGGTGGTGGGGATCACGAAACGGTCCTCGTAATCGGCCAGCGCCATGATCTTGTACATGTCCTCGATCACCCGGCCGCTGAGGCCGACGCGCTCCGCGATCGCCTCGTCGATGACGCCGTCCACGGTCTTGGCCCGCATGTAGCTGCGCATCGCCGACATCCGCTCCAGCGCCTGGACGATGGGTTCCTCGTCGCCGGCGGTCAGCATGTTGGCCAGGTAGCGCACCGGGATGCGCAGGCTGCGCACGTCGGGCATCTGGCCGTCATGGCCGATCTTGCCGGCCTCGGCGGCGTTCTGGATCGGCGACAGCGGCGGGATGTACCAAACCATCGGCAGGGTGCGGTATTCGGGATGCAGCGGGAAGGCGAGCTTCCACTCCATCGCCATTTTCCAGATCGGGCTTTGCCGCGCCGCCTTGATCCAGTCCTCCGGTACGCCGTCGGCCCGGGCGGCCTCGATCACCGCCGGGTCATGCGGGTCGAGGAACACGTCGAGCTGGGCGTCGTAGAGATCCTTATCCGCAGGCGTGTTGGCCGCGCTGTCGATCTTGTCCGCGTCATAGAGGATCACGCCGAGATAGCGGATGCGCCCCACACAGGTTTCCGAACAGACGGTCGGATTGCCGCTTTCGATGCGGGGATAGCACAGGGTGCATTTCTCCGACTTGCCGCTTTCCCAGTTGTAATAGACCTTCTTGTAGGGGCAGCCCGAGACGCACATGCGCCAGCCGCGGCATTTCTCCTGATCAATCAGGACGATGCCATCCTCTTCGCGCTTGTAGATCGCGCCAGAGGGGCAGGAGGCGGCGCAGGCGGGGTTGAGGCAATGCTCGCACAGCCGCGGCAGGTACATCATGAAGGTGTTTTCATACTCTCCATAAATGTCCTTCTGCACGCCCTCGAAGTTGTAGTCCTTGCTGCGTTTCGAGAATTCGCCGCCCAGGATCTCCTCCCAGTTCGGGCCATGCTCGATCTTCTCCATCCGCTCGCCCGAGATTTTCGAACGCGGCCGCGCGGTGGGAAACGCCTCCATCTCGGGGGCCGATTTCAGGTGGTCATAGTCGAAATCGAACGGCTCATAGTAATCGTCGATCTCGGGCAGGTCGGGGTTGCCGAAGATATTGGCCAGGATACGCCACTTGGCCCCCTGTTTCGGCTGCAACTTGCCCGAGCGGGTCCGTTCCCAGCCGCCGTTCCAGCGTTTCTGGTTCTCCCAGTCCTTGGGATAGCCCACGCCGGGCTTGGTCTCGACGTTGTTGAACCAGGCGTATTCAACGCCATCGCGGCTGGTCCAGACGTTCTTGCAGGTCACCGAACAGGTGTGGCACCCGATGCATTTGTCGAGGTTCAGCACCATGCCGATTTGCGCGCGGACTTTCATTGTGCGGCCTCCTTCCCGGTTGCCTCTTGGTCAAGCCAGTCGACCTTTTTCATTTTCCTGACGATGACGAACTCGTCGCGGTTCGCGCCAACGGTGCCGTAGTAATTGAAGCCGTAGGACTGCTGCGCGTAGCCACCAATCATGTGGGTGGGTTTAAGCACCGTACGGGTGACCGAGTTGTGGATGCCGCCGCGCAGACCGGTCTTTTCCGAGCCCGGCGTGTTCACGATCTTTTCCTGCGCGTGGTACATGAATACCGTGCCCTCGCGCATCCGCTGCGAGACCACGGCGCGCGCGGTCAGCGCCCCGTTGACGTTATAGGCCTCGATCCAGTCGTTATCCTCGATCCCGGCCTTTTTGGCGTCGACCTCGGAAATCCAGACCACCGGACCGCCCCGGTTCAACGTCAGCATCAGCAGGTTGTCGGAATAGGTGGAGTGGATGCCCCATTTCTGGTGCGGTGTGATGAAGTTCAGCACCAGGCTGTCACCGGCGTCCTGCACGTCCCGGGTGATCGTCTTGAGGTCCACCGGCGGGCGGTAGGAGACGAACCCCTCGCCAAAGGCACGCATCCACAGGTGATCCTGGTAAAGCTGCTGACGCCCTGTCAGCGTCCGCCACGGGATCAGTTCGTGCACGTTGGTGTAGCCGGCGTTATAGCAGACCTCCTCGCTTTCGATCCCGGACCATGTGGGCGAAGAGATGATCTTGCGCGGCTGGGCGGCGATGTCGCGGAAGCGGATCTTGACGTGCTCCTGCCCCTCGGCCAGATGCCTGTGTTCGCGGCCGGTCGCCTTGCTCAGTTGGTCCCAGGCCTTGACGGCAACCTCGCCGTTGGTTTCCGGCGCCAGCATCAGGATCACCTCGGTGGCGTCGATGTCGGTGTCGATCCGCGCCAGCCCCTTGGCCGGCCCGTCGCGATGCACGCCGTTCAGCTCGCGCAGGTGCTGGACCTCGACCTTGGTGTCCCAGGCGATGCCCTTGCCCCCGTTGCCGATCTCGTCCATCAGCGGCCCGAGCGCGGTGAAGCGGTCGTAGATCGCGGTATAGTCCCGTTCGACCGCGATATAGTTCGGCGCCGTCTTGCCCGGGATCAGATCGCACTCCCCCTTTTTCCAGTCGCGCACCTGGTCCTGCGCGATCTCGGCCGGGGTGTCGTGCAGGATCGGCAGGGCGACCACATCGGTCTCCTGGCCGAGATAGCCCGGCACGATCTCTTGGAACTTCTTGGCGATCGCCTTGAAGATCTCCCAGTCCGACTTGGACTCATAGGCCGGGTCAACCGCCGCCTGCAGCGGGTGGATGAACGGATGCATGTCCGAGGTGTTGAGGTCGTTCTTTTCGTACCAGCTGGCGGTCGGCAGCACGATGTCCGAATAGACCGCCGTGGTCGACATGCGGAAATCGATGGTCACCAGCAGGTCCAGCTTGCCCTCGGGCGCGGCGTCGTGCCAGCGAGCCTCTTTCGGCTTTTGCCGGCCCTCCTCGCCCAGATCCTTGCCCAGAACCCCGTTGTCGGTGCCCAGCAGGTGGCGCAGGAAATACTCGTGTCCCTTGCCGGAACTCCCCAGCAGGTTGGAGCGCCAGACGAACAGGTTGCGCGGCCAGTTCTCGGGCGCGTCCGGATCCTCGCAGGACATATCCAGCTCGCCCGATTTCAGTTTGCCCGCGATATAGTCGCGCGGCTCCTGCCCGGCCTCTTTGGCGGCCTTCGCCACCTCCAGCGGGTTCTGTTTGAGCTGCGGCGCCGAGGGCAGCCAGCCCATCCGCTCGGCCCGGATGTTGTAGTCGATCATGCTGGCGTCCCAGTCGCCGGCGGGCGCGGTCGGCGACAGGATCTCATCCGCGCTCAGCGTCTCATAGCGCCACTGGTCGGTATGGGCGTACCAGGCGCTGGTGGCGTTCATGTGCCGCGGCGGCCGGCCCCAGTCCAGCGCGAAGGCCAGCGGTTGCCAGCCGGTCTGCGGGCGCAGCTTCTCCTGGCCGACATAATGGCTCCAACCGCCGCCGGACTGGCCGATGCAGCCGCACATCACCAGCATGTTGATGATGCCGCGATAGCTCATGTCCATGTGGTACCAGTGGTTCAGACCGGCCCCGAGGATCACCATCGACTTGCCGTTGGTCTTTTCCGCGTTGAGCGCGAATTCGCGGGCCACGGTGGCGATCTTGTCCGCCGGAACGCCGGTGATCTTTTCCGCCCATTTCGGGGTATAGGGAATGTCGGCCCCGTAATCCGAGGCCACCCAGTCACCGCCCAGGCCCCGATCCAGCCCGTAGTTGGCGCAGAACAGGTCGAAGACGGTGGCGACCTGCGCCTCACCGTCGGCCAGTTTCACGGTCTTGACCGGGATGTTGCGGGTCAGCACGTCCGGGTGATCGCAGCGCACGAAGTTCTCGGTCGCGACGCCGCCGAAATAGGGGAAATCGACGCCGACCACATCGTCATGATCCTCGTCCAGGACCAGCGACATCTTCAACTCGGTCTCGGCGCCCTTCGCGCGTTCCTCCAGGTTCCACTCGCCGTCCTCGCCCCAGCGATAGCCGATCGACCCGTTGGGCGCGACATAGCTGCCCGAGGTGCCGTCGAGGGCGATCGTCTTCCATTCGGGATTGTTGTCCTCGCCCAGCTTGCCGTCGAAATCATCGGCGCGCAGGAACCGGCCCGGCACCAGGCGGCCGTCCTTTTCCTCCATCCGCACCAGCATCGGCAGGTCGGTGTATTTGCGGCAATAGTCCTCGAAATACTCGGCCTGCCGGTCGAGGTGGAACTCGCGCAGGATCACGTGACCCATAGCCATCGCCAGCGCGGCATCGGTGCCCTGCTGCGGCGCCAGCCAGACATCGCCGAATTTCGCCGCCTCGGAATAGTCGGGGCAGATCACCGCCGACTTGGTGCCGCGATAGCGGGCCTCGGTATAGAAATGCGCGTCGGGCGTGCGCGTCTGCGGCACGTTCGAGCCCCAGATCAGCAGAAAGCCCGCGTTGTACCAGTCGGCCGATTCCGGCACGTCGGTCTGCTCGCCCCAGGTCATCGGGCTTGCCGGGGGCAGATCGCAGTACCAGTCGTAGAACGACATGCAGGTGCCGCCCAGCAGGCTCAGATACCGGGTGCCGGCGGCATAGCTGACCATCGACATCGCCGGGATCGGAGAAAAGCCGAACACGCGGTCCGGTCCGTACGTCCTGGCGGTATAGGCATTGGCGGCCGCGGTGATCTCGGTCGCCTCGTCCCAGCTGGCGCGGACAAAGCCGCCCTTGCCGCGCGAGGTCACATAGCTGGCGCGAAGGATCGGATCGCCCTGCAGCTTGGTCCAGGCCGCGATCGGGTCCATGGTCTTGCGCATCTCGCGCCAGATCTTCATCAGCTTGCCGCGGATCAGCGGATTCTTCACCCGGTTGGCGCTGTAAAGATACCAGCTGTAGCTGGCGCCGCGGGCACAGCCGCGCGGTTCGTGGTTGGGCAGATCGGCGCGGGTGCGGGGGTAATCGGTCTGCTGCGTCTCCCAGGTCACGATCCCGGATTTCACATAGATCTTCCAGCTGCACGACCCGGTGCAGTTCACCCCGTGGGTCGAGCGCACGATCTTGTCGTGCCGCCAGCGGTTTCTATAGGTGTCTTCCCAGTCCCGGTTTTCGCGGGTGAGCTGGCCATGGCCATTGGCGAACCGGCCCAGTTCCTTGGACTGCAGGAAGTTCAGTCTGTCGAGGAGATGGCTCATTTGGCTGTCCTTTCGATGTCGGGGAGGGTCCGGCCGCGGATGCGCAGCCGGACCCGATATCTGTTTACTGGGCGGGGCTGGGCGCAGGCGTCTGGGCCGCTTTGCCGCGTTCGAGGTCGTGCAGCAGGCTGCCGCGCCGGGTGTAGTAGACCCAGGTGATCGCCAGGCAGACCGCGTAGAAGACCAGGAACCCCCAGAGCGCGCCCACCGGCGAGCCGGTCATGGCGATCGACGTGCCGTAGGCCTTGGGGATGAAGAAGGCGCCATAGGCGGCGATCGCGCTGGTAAAGGCGATGATCGCCGCGCTTTCGCGCTCGGCCTGCTTGCGGCGGGCTGCGGCATCAAGATCGGGCAGCAGCCGGGGCACTTCGCGGCCCATGATCGCGGGGATCATCTGGAACGTCGAGGCGTTGCCGACCCCGGTCAGGAAGAACAGCGCCATGAAGGCGGCGAAGAACCCCGCAAAGCTGCCCGCCCCGAGCGAGGCGATCACCCCGAACACCGCCAGGATCATCGCGGCGAACACCCAGAAGGTCACCCGGCCGCCGCCGAACCGGTCGCTGATCCAGCCGGTGCCGGCGCGGCTGAGTGCGCCGACCAGCGGGCCGAGGAACACGTACTGCATCGCGTTCACATCCGGGAAAGACAGCCGCGTCAGCAGCGGAAAGCCCGCCGAATAGCCGATAAAACTGCCGAAGGTGCCGGTGTAGAGGATGCACATCAGCCAGTTGTGCTTGCGGCTGAAGATGATCGCCTGCTCGCGGAAGCTCGCCCGCGCGTCGGCGATGTCGTCCATGCCGATCCAGGCCGCAGCGGTGGCCGCCAGGATGAAGGGCACCCAGACAAAGCCGGCGTTCTGCATCCACAGCTGGCCGCCATCCGACAGGGTCTGCGGCGCGCCGCCGAGGGCGCCGAACACGCCCGCCGTGATGACGATGGGCACCAGGAACTGCATCACCGAGACGCCAAGATTCCCCAGCCCCGCGTTCATCGCCAGCGCGTTGCCCTTTTCCGCCTTGGGAAAGAAAAAGGCGATGTTGGCCATCGACGAGGCGAAGTTACCGCCGCCAAAGCCGCACAGCAGCGCCAGCGTCAGAAAGATCAGATAGGGGGTGCCGGCGTCCTGCACCGCATAGCCGATCCCGATCGCCGGAAGCAGCAGAGAGGCCGTCGACAGGGTGGTCCAGAGCCGGCCGCCGAAGATCGGCACCATGAAGCTGTAGAAGATGCGCAGGGTGGCGCCCGAAAGCCCGGGCAGCGCCGCCAGCCAGAACAGCTGGCTGGTGGTGAAGTCGAAGCCGATCGCCGGCAACCGCGCCACCACCATCGACCAGACCATCCAGACCGAGAACGCCAGCAGCAGCGCCGGGATCGAGATCCACAGGTTGCGGCGCGCGATGCGGCGGCCCTTGTCCTGCCAGAACCCGGGTTCCTCGGGGCGCCAATCCTCCAGTACGCGGGGCATCACGGTGCGCTCGGGGTCGTGGATCTCCTGCATCTCGGGCAATGCCGGCAGGCTGTCCAGCGCCTCGCCGTGGGCCTTGCGCTCCATCGCGCGGACCGACATGTGCATCCACAGCAGGGCAACGCCGACCAGCGCGAACAGCAGCGCGAAACACGAGGTGTAGATGCCGCTGAGGTCCAGAAGCGTCCCGAACAGGATCGGAAGGACAAAGCCGCCGAGACCGCCGATCATCCCAACAAGGCCGCCGACCGCGC
This sequence comes from Antarcticimicrobium luteum, assembly GCF_004358185.1. Taxonomy (GTDB): domain Bacteria; phylum Pseudomonadota; class Alphaproteobacteria; order Rhodobacterales; family Rhodobacteraceae; genus Antarcticimicrobium; species Antarcticimicrobium luteum. The sequence goes on along the minus strand of NZ_SMUV01000061.1, from coordinate 26,125 downwards.
CGACATGGCCCGGATAGTAGACCGGGATGTGCTTGAACACCGCCGCCTTGCCCAGGCTCATGAAAAAGCCCAGCGCGAACAGCGTCGCCACGAACGGCCAGAGCCCCATCTGCGTCGAAAAGGCGATCACGCCGTCCTTGCCCTGGATCACGTAGTTGGTGGGCGGGTAGGACAGCATGAACAGCAGGACCATCGAAAACCCGAAGGTCCAGTACATGACCGACCGGGCGCCGAACTTGTCCGACAGGTGGCCGCCATAGGCGCGAAACAGGCTGGCCGACAGGCTGAACGAGGCCGCGGCCATGCCGGCGGTCTTGACGTCCAGACCGTAGACATCGATCAGATAATGCGGCAGCCACAGCGCCAGCGCCACGAAGGCGCCAAATACCAGGAAATAATAAAGCGAAAAGCGCCAGACCTGCAGATTGCGCAGCGGCGCGAATTGCTCGGCCATCGAGGGCGCGCGCACACCCCGCTTGCGCCGTTCGATCAGTTCGGGGTCTTCCTTGGCGAACAGGAAAAAGAGGACACCGATGACCGCCAGCGCCGCGGCCCAGGCATAGGCGACCCCATGCCAGCCATAGGCGACCATGACAAAGGGGGCGACGAACTTGGTCACCGCCGCGCCGACGTTGCCGGCACCGAATATGCCCAGCGCGGTGCCCTGATGGCCGGCGTCGTACCAGCGCGAAACATAGGCGACACCGATGATGAACGAGCCGCCGGCCAGTCCGATGCCAAGCGCCGCGACCAGGTACATGAAATAGCTGTCGGCCAGCGTCAGCGCCCACGTCGCCAGGGCGGTCAGGATCATCTGAGCCGAAAACACCAGCCGGCCGCCATACTTCTCGGTCCAGACGCCGAGAAACAGGCGAGTGACCGACCCGGTCAGGATCGGGGTGGCGACAAGAATGCCGAACTGAGACTCGCTCAGCCCCAGTTCCGCCTTGATGGCCACGCCGATGATGGAAAAGATCGTCCAGACCGCGAAACAGGCGGTAAAGGCGAAAGTACTTAGACCAAGGGCGCGGGTCTGGTCCGTGCGAGTTACGCCGTCAAGCGCTGTCATGGGTTTCCCTCCAGATACTGGCCACGCTGCGAACAGCGCGTTTCCGGGTCACCCAAGGGAAAAACCGCCCATCCCCGGTTGATTCAGATCAAGAACCGGGTCATGCCTGAAGGAAATAAACCGCCGGATGAATTGCTTGGGCAGCGACTGAAAAACATGTGGTCCCGGCGCCGCACGGTATCCCGCCGACCGCTTGACAATTGTCAATCGGGGAACATAACAAATACACATTGTTTCTATCGGAGACACCGTGCGAGCTGATGATATTCCAGAGATTCGAACGCTGGATCTGTTCCGCCACATGTCGGAGGACAGGTTCAACGATCTGATCCGAGGCGCCTATGTCCAGACCTTTCCGCCCCAGGTGGAACTGATCACCGAGGGCGATACCGCCGATTTTCTGCATGTGGTTCTGTCCGGCACGGTAGAGCTGTATTCGTCATGGAACGGGCGCGAGACCTCGATGGCGACAGTGCGGCCGATCTCGACCTTTATCCTGGCCGCGACGATCAAGGACGCCCCTTACCTCATGTCCGCGCGAACCGCCGAAAAGGCGCGCATCATCCTTCTGCCGTCGCTGGATGTGCGCAATGTGTTCGAAGCCGACAGCGATTTCGCCCGCGCCGTGGTGACCGAGCTCGCCCAGTGTTACCGGGCGGTCGTCAAGACCACCAAGAACCTCAAACTGCGGACCTCTCAGGAAAGGCTGGCCAACTACCTTTTGCGCAATCACCGGCGTGCCGGCGGCGCGCTGGAGTTCGATCTGCAGGTTGAAAAGCGCCGCCTCGCCTCGTTCCTCGGGATGACGCCGGAAAACCTCTCGCGCGCGATCAAGGCGCTGCGCCCCTATGGGGTCGAGATCGACGGCGCGACGGTGCGGATCACCAACCTCGCCGATCTGGAACAATTCGCAAGACCAAGTCCGCTGATCGACGATTACACTACCTGAAACGCAGCCCCCCGCGGCGCAGACGTCCCTACCCGGCACCTACGCCCGCAGGCGGCGCGCCTGGTCGGCCAGGACGCGGACCGCCGGCCAGTCGCCGGCAGCGACCAGCGTTTTCGGCGCCACCCAGCTGCCGCCGACGCAGGGAACCGTGGGCAAGGCCAGATAGTCCCGCGCATTGGCCAGGCTGACGCCGCCGGTGGGGCAAAAGGCGATCTGCGGCAGCGGCGCCCCAAACGCCGCCAGCACCGCCGCCCCGCCCGCGGCCTCGGCGGGAAAGAATTTCAGCATGTCATAGCCGCGCGCCAGCAGCGCCATCGCCTCGCTCGCCGTGGCCGCACCGGGCAACAGCGGCAGATCGGCCGCCTCGCAGGCCTCCAGCAGCGCATCGGTGGCGCCGGGCGAGACCGCGAATTGCGCCCCCGCCGCGCACGCGGTCTGAACATCGGCGGCTGTAATCACTGTGCCCGCGCCAACCACCGCGCCAGGCACCCGGGCCATCTCGCGGATCGCCTCCGGCGCGGCGGATGTGCGCAGCGTCACCTCCAGCACAGGCAACCCGCCCGCCACCAGCGCCTCGGCCAGCGGGCGGGCCTGGGCGGCGTCCTCGATGACCAGCACGGGGATCACTGGGGCCAGGGCGGCAAGCGCGCGCATGCGACGGCTGGCTGCGGCCGGATCAATCGCCATCGAAGACCCCGAACACCGTCGCCCCCGCCGTGGCCGGCGACACCGCGTTGCGGAACACCGCGAACAGCTCGCGCCCCATCCCCGCGCCGTGAGCGCAGGGACCGGCAGGCGCCGGCGCCCGCTCCATCACCCCGTCGGTCAGGATCTCCAGCCGTCCCGCCACCGCGTCCACCCGCAGCAGATCGCCATCGCGCAGCCGGGCGATCGGGCCGCCCTCCAGCGCCTCGGGGCAGACATGGATCGCCGCCGGCACCTTGCCCGAGGCGCCCGACATGCGCCCGTCGGTCACCAGCGCGACCTTCTGGCCGCGGCCCTGAAGAATGGACAAAATCGGCGTCAGGCTGTGCAATTCCGGCATCCCGTTGGCGCGCGGCCCCTGAAAGCGGACGACGACCACTAGATCGCCGGTCAGCTCGCCGGCGTGAAACGCGGATTTCACCCCCTCCTGATCGTCGAAGATGCGGGCCGGGGCCTCGACCACATGATGCTCGGGGGCCACGGCGGAAACCTTCATCACCGCGGTGCCCAGAGATCCGGTCAACCGCTTCAGCCCGCCGCTGGGCTGGAACGGGTCCGAGGCGGGGCGCAGGATCCGGTCGTTGAGGCTCTCTCCCGCGCCCGGCTGCCAAGTCAGATCGCCGCCGATCAGCTTCGGCTCCTCGGTGTAGCGGTGCAGGCCGGGGCCGGCGACGGTTTCGGTATCGGGGTGCAGCAGGCCCGCCTCCAGCAGCGTGCCGATGGTATAGCCGAGCCCGCCTGCGGCATGGAAATGGTTCACATCGGCCAGCCCGTTTGGATAGACCCGCGCGACCAGCGGCGTGACCGCCGAGAGATCGGAAAAATCCTGCCAGTCCAGCACGATACCGCCGGCGCGGGCCATCGCCACCAAATGGATCAGGTGGTTGGTGGAGCCGCCCGTCGCGTTCAGCCCGACGATGCCGTTCACAAAGGCGCGCTCGTCGAGGATGCGGCAGACCGGGGTGTACTCGTTGCCGAGCGCGGAGAGCATCAATGCCCGCTGGGCGCCGGCGCGGGTCAACGCCTCGCGCAGCGGCGTGCCGGGGTTGACGAAGCTGGCGCCGGGCAGGTGCAACCCCATGAACTCCATCAGCATCTGGTTGGAATTGGCGGTGCCGTAGAAGGTGCAGGTGCCGGGACCGTGATACGAGGCCATCTCGGCGGCCATCAACTCGTCCCGCCCGACCTCTCCGGCAGCGAACTGCTGGCGCACCTTCGCCTTTTCGTCGTTGGGCAGGCCGCTGGTCATCGGGCCTGCGGGCAGGAAGACCACGGGCAGATGGCCGAAGCTTTGCGCCGCGATCACCAGCCCCGGCACGATCTTGTCGCAGACGCCCAGGAACACGGCGGCATCGAACACGTTATGGCTCAGCGCGATGCCGGCCGCCATGGCGATCACGTCGCGGGAAAACAGGCTCAGCTCCATGCCGGGCGCGCCCTGCGTGACGCCGTCGCACATCGCCGGCACGCCGCCCGCGACCTGCGCGGTGCCGCCGGCGTCGCGCGCGGCCTTGCGGATCATCTCGGGGAACTGTTCGAACGGCTGATGCGCCGAGAGCATGTCGTTATAGGCGGTGACGATGCCCAGATTGCCCGCATGGCCCGTCGCCAGCGCCGCCTGATCCGCACCGGCGCCGGCATAGGCATGGGCCTGCCCCGAGCAGGACAAATGCGCCCGGGCCGGCCCCTGATCGCGCGCCGCCCGCATCCGCGCCAGATAGGCAGAGCGGCTGGTCCTGCTGCGCGCCACAATCCGCTCGGTCACGTCGACAATGGTGGGGTGCACGGTCATTGCTCTCCTGCTCTTGCGGCTGCCCGCCACCCTCGAAGCAAAGCGGCGCGGGATCAATCCCGCCGCGCGCCCGGCGCAGGCGCTGTCCCGGTGCTGGCTTTGACAATCCGAAGCGATGGCCGAATTTGCAACCGGAAACCGCCGAACCGGCCCCTGCGCGGCAAGGTTTCGCGCCCCGACGCCGCCCAATCGCGCCCTGTTCATGCCCGTCTGCCAGCGCGAACACGACGAGAGATTGCTGAAATCGCGCTTTCTTACATTAGTACCGTCGCTTATTTTCATGTTTTTTCTTGAAAATATGAAAATTCCGACCAGATGCATGGCAGACAAAATCAACAGAGCGATAGCAGTACTTTCGCCCCTCACCGACGATGGCGCGTGGGATTTCGCCGCATTCCGGCCGTTTCTGGACTGCATTTCGGGCGGGCCCGCATCAGCGGTCCGGGATTTTATCAACAGCAGGCAGAAGATCTGTAGATACTTCAGATCAATGTTTTATTTAGACAAAAAATCTTAATTTTAACGTGGATAAATCGACGAAACCTGTTCGTTTAAATCAAGATAACTCTAATCCCCTGGCATTGAATCCGGCCCGTTTGGCTCAGTTTCCGGCCCCTTCTGCCCGGGCGCAGACCCATCGGCGCATCTCAGCCCTGATCGCGCAGATAGTCCATGACAGCCGGCCGCACGCTCTGATCGCCGCGATGGCGGGCATCGCTGATGATCTTGCGCACCTCGCCCAGATCGGCGCGACGCAACAGGCTTTTGACCGGGCCGATCGAAGCCGGGCGCATCGACAGGCTGCGCAACCCGATAGCGGCAAGGCACAGCGCCTCGATGGGGCGGCCGGCATCCTCGCCACAGAAACTCAGCGGCGTGCCCGAGCGGTCGCAGCGCTCCACAATCTGCTCGATCAGGCTCAGAAAGCTGACATTCAGCGTATCGTAGCGGCGCCGCACCCGCTCGTTCTCGCGGTCGGCGGCAAAAAAGAACTGTTTCAGGTCATTACCGCCGATCGACAGGAACCCGACCTCGTCAAAGAACTTCTGCGGCGCGAAGGCAAGCGACGGGGTCTCCAGCATCGCGCCGATCTCGATATTCTCAGGCAGGCGGTGGCCCAGCCGCTTTTCCCGCGCGATGGTCTTGTCCACCTCGGCGCGGGCGGCGCGGTATTCCTCGAACTGCGCGACAAAGGGGAACATGACCGTCAGCGGCCGGCCATCGGCCGCGCGGATCAGCGCCTGAAGCTGCATCCGCATCACCCCCGGCTTGTCGAGCCCCACCCGGATCGCGCGCCAGCCCAGCGCCGGGTTCGGCTCGTCATTGGGCTTCATATAGGGCAGCACCTTGTCCGAGCCGATATCCAGCGTGCGGAAAATCACCCGCTTGCCATGCGCGGCATCCAGCACCCGCGCATAGAGCGCCACCAGTTCCGACCGCTTCGGCATCTTGTTGCGCACAAGAAATTGCAGCTCCGTGCGGAACAGGCCGACGCCCTCGGCGCCGGAACTTTCGAGCGACGGCAGATCGGCCATCAGCCCCGCGTTCATGTGCAACGCGACGGTCTGACCATCCAGCGTTTCGGCCGGCTTGTCGCGGATCGAGGCATAGCGCTGCTGCGCCTCGGCGCGCATCGCGATCTTGTCGCGAAAGGCGCTGACAACGGTGTCATCGGGGCGCAGATGGACCAGCCCCTGATCGCCGGCGACGATGATGTGATCGCCGTTCAGCGCCTCGGTGGTGATCCGCTTGGCGCGCACCACCAGCGGGATCGCCAGCGCCCGGGCGACGATCGCGGCATGGCTGCCGACCGAGCCCTCCTCCAGGACGATACCGCGCAGGGTGCGTCCGTATTCCAGCAGATCGCCGGGACCGATATTGCGCGCGATCAGGATCGGGTCGGGCGGCAGTTCGGCGCCGGTGTTGTTGCCCTGCCCGGTCAGAATGCGCAGCAGCCGGTTCGACAGGTCGTCCAGATCCGAGAGCCGTTCGCGCAGATAGGAATCCTGCGCCTGGGAAATCCGCGAGCGCGCCAGGCTTTGTTCTTTTTCCACCGCCGCCTCGGCCGAGAGGCCGCGCGCGATGTCTTCCTCCATCCGGCGCATCCAGCCCTTGGAATTGGCGAACATCCGATAGGCCTCGAGGACCTGAAGCTGTTCCTTGTCGGCGCCGCGCGACAATTCCAGCATCTTGTCGACGCCGACGCGCAGCTCTTCGACCGCCTCGCTCAACCGCTCCAGCTCGCGCTGGGGGTCGTCGGCGATCGGGTTGGTCACCACCACCCGCGGCTCGTGCAGCCAGACGTGGCCCTCGGCGGTCCCCTCCTGCGCACTGGTGCCGCGGATCACCACCGAGCGTTGATGCAGGGGCGACAGCGCCGCGCCTTCGCCGACGAAGGCGCCCAGTTCGGTCATCTCGGCGATGACCATCGCCACCACCTCGAGCGCATAAACCTCGTCAGCAGAGAATTGCCGCGCCTCGCGCGACTGCACCACCAAGACGCCCAGCGACTCGCCCAGCCGCTGAATCGGGATCCCGAGGAAAGAGGAATACCGCTCCTCGCCGGTTTCGGGCATGTAGCGAAAGCCCGGCTCGGCCGGCGCGTTCGGGGTATTGACCACCCGCCCGGCCCTGGCGACGCGGCCCACCAGCCCCTCGCCCAGGCGCATCCGGGTGTGGTGCACCGCCTCGGCGTCCAGCCCCTCGGTCGCGCAGAGTTCCAGCGTCTCGGGATCGCGGAACAGGTAGACCGAACACACCTCGGTCCCCATGCTGTCGGCAATCAGATGGGTGATCTTGTCCAGCCGGGTCTGTCCGGCATCGCTGCCGGCCATAACCTCGCGCAGCCGTTTCAGCAGCTTGCGACTCTCGCTTTCCGTGCCGTCGGGCATGGGCCTCGTTCACATTTCGGCTTCAGACCGTGCGAGCAGATTGCACTCAGGCGGCCTTGTCCAGTTCGAACGCATCATGCAGCGACTGAACCGCAAGTTCCATGTATTTCCGGTCGATCAGGACAGAAATCTTTATCTCTGAGGTTGTAATGACCTTGATGTTGATCCCCTCATCCGAAAGCACCTTGAACATCTTGGCGGCCACGCCCGACTGGCTGCGCATGCCGATGCCGACCACAGAAACCTTGGCCACGTCGGTATCGGCCACCAGTTCGGCATAGTTCAGATGCCCGTCCTGCTTGATCCGGTCCAGCGCCGCCTCGGCACGGGCGACCTCATTGGTGGGGCAGGAAAAGGTCATGTCCGTGCGCCCCTCTTCCGAGATGTTCTGCACGATCATGTCCACATTCACCCCCGCCTCGCTCAGCGCGGTAAAGATCGTGGCGGCGATCCCGGGCCGGTCGGCCACCGACAGCAGCGTCAGCTTGGCCTCATCGCGGGAATAGGCGACACCGTTCACAACGTTGGATTCCATGATATCCTCCTCGGCACAGACAAGCGTGCCCGCTTTGTCGGACTGTTCCTCGAAACTCGACAACACCCGCAGTTTCACACCATAGCGCATCGCCAGCTCGACCGAGCGGGTCTGCAACACCTTGGCTCCGAGGCTGGCCAGCTCCAGCATCTCCTCGAAGGCGATCTTGTCCAGCTTGCGCGCCTTGTCGCAGATCCGCGGATCGGTGGTATAGACGCCGTCCACATCGGTGTAGATGTCGCAGCGTTCGGCCCCGAAGGCGGCGGCAAAAGCCACCGCCGTGGTGTCCGATCCGCCCCGGCCCAGCGTGGTGATGCGGCCCTCGGGGCTGATGCCCTGAAAGCCCGCGACCACGGCCACGCGCATGCCTTCCGCGAATTTCTGGGAAATATTCTCGGTCGGGATCTCTACGATCCGGGCCGCGGAATGGGCGCTTGTGGTTTTAAGCGGCACCTGCCAGCCCTGCCAGCTGCGCGCCGGCACGTCCATTTCCTGCAAGGTCAGCGCCATCAGCCCGGCGGTCACATTCTCGCCCGAGGAGACGACGGCATCGTATTCGCGCGCGTCGAACAGCGGCGAGGTTTCCTCGACCCAGCCGACCAGTTCGTTGGTCTTGCCGGACATGGCCGAGACGATGACGATCACGTCATAGCCCTTGGCCACCTCCACGCCGACGCGCTTGGCAGCGCGTCGGATGCGGTCGAGATTGGCGACAGAGGTGCCGCCGAATTTCATCACGAGGACGGGCATGCGCTTTTCCCCTGGATCCCGAAGTCCGGCGCGGTTTACGCGTAGCGCGCGCAGCGCGCAAGAGTAAGGCGGGGGTGCTTTGCTATTTGAGTCGCCCGCCTCCGGGCGCGGGGCGTCACGCGGGCAGTGGTGAGCGAGAACATCACCTGCCTTTTCGCTCCTTTACCCAAATGCGCGACAGAGGGCGGCGCCCGACCGCGGGTTGGCGCCGCCAAGCCGTGAAAGCGTCACTTTATGGCAGCCAATACATCGGGCGTGAATTCTGAGCGCCGCCGGAAAGGTCAGAGCAGGTTCCAACCGTCTGGGTGAATGGGGTCAATAGGCGTGTTCGCGCCCGTCCCAGGTGCGGAAACAGCCGGTATCGGCAAGGTCCAGCGCCGCAAAGCGCTCCACCAGCCCGGCGGCGGCCTCGTCGACGGAAATCTCCGCCGCACCGCCGCCCATGTCGGTCCGCACCCAGCCGGGATGATAGATGCCCACCGCGATCCCCTCGCCGCGCAGATCGGCGGCCAGGTTGCGGCCGAGGTTCAGCGCCGCGGCCTTGGAGGCGCGGTAGATATAGCTGCCCCCCGGCGCACGGGTATGCGAGGCCATCTGCGACGAGATGATCGCCACCTTTGCGCCCGGCGACGACGCCCGCAGGTTCGGCAGCAGCGCCTGGATGGAAAGAAACACGCCGGTGACGTTCACGGCAAAGGTCTGGGCCCACATTTCAGCCGGATAGCCGGTGTCGAGCCTCTGGCCCTTGTCCGGATAGACACCGGCGTTGCACACCAGAAGATCCACCGGCCGGCCGGCCAGAGCCTCGGCCATGGCCCGGTGGCCGTCGGGGTCGGTCACGTCGAGCGCGATCTCGGCGCTGCCGTCGCGGGCGGTGCCGCTGACCTGGTGGCCGGCGGCGCGGTAACGGTCCGCAAGCACCTGTCCGATGCCGCGACCCGCGCCGGTAATTACAACATGCATTGGCTCAGTTCGTCTTTCTGTTCGGGGTGAAGGGCAAGGGCGCGACCGGCACCCCCTCCTCGATCAGGGCGCGGGCCTCTTCGGGCCTGGCCTCGCCATAGATCGACCGTTCCGGCGCATCGCCCTGATGGATGGCGCGGGCCTCGGCGGCGAAATTCATACCAACATAGTCCGAGCTTTCCTCGACCTTGCGGCGCAGCCTGGCCAGGGCCAGCTCTGCGGCGCTGGCAGGCTGGCTCAGCGGGCGCTCGGGCAGGGTTTCGCCCGGCGCGGCGGCGTTGCGGCCCGGGCGCACGCGCGGGGTCATCATCGCCTTTTCCACCTTGCCGCTGCCGCAGACGGCGCATTGAACCATGCCGGCGGCGGCCAGTTTGTCAAAGGCCGCGGCGGACTGGAACCAGCTGTCAAAATCGTGCCCGTCGGCACATTTCAGGGCGTATTGGATCATCTTCGGATCGCCAATTGGGGTCTGTGATTAGATATCCACAGCGCGGCAGAGATCAAGGGCGCCGGCGTGCCGGGCCGGCCGTTCGCGCCGGATTGTACGAAATCTGCACCGTTTCGGGGAATTCACCGCCATCGCCGGCGCCTCCCCGGCGCTCAGCGCAGCGCGGTCCCCATGCGGGCGGCCAGTCCGGCCACCAGTTCGGCATGGGGAATATCGGCATCGATCGCCAGCCGGCGCAGTCCGAAATGCACCTGCGCCATCTGCTGGTAGTAGCGGGTATAGAGGTAATTGGTCCCCGCCCCCGCCACCGCACCCAGAAGCGGCACGCTCTGGGCGGCCAGTTTCCGGCCCAGGGAGGCGGCCAGGCGCGGCGAGACACTGGCGATCAGTTTCTGCATCGCGCCGCCGGTCAGCGTCAGGCGCAGGGTGAGAAAGCCCAGATCGGCGCCGTCGTCCCCCGCCAGCGGTCCGGCGGCGGCAAATACGCGGATGCAATCGAACTGCACATTCCCGGCGGCGGGGTCGAACCCCTCCTGCGCCGCCACCCCCTGGATCGAGCGCAGCAGCATCGTGGTGGTGGCGGGCAGCTCGACCAGCGCGCCGGGCAGACCGCCAAAGCCGCCGGCCGCCCCCAACGCGGTGGTCACCGCGGTGTCCACCCAGGCGGGCTGATCGGGGATCGCCCCACGACTGCCCTGGGCGGCGCGCATGGACAGCGCCAGCGCCCGTTCGGTCGCCGCCCCCAGCCCGCCGCGCAGCTCGGGCGGCAGCCGGTCGAGCAGCCCCTCGGCGCGCCCGCCCAGCATGGTCAGAACGCGCATCCCCGGCCCGCCCGCCGCCCGGTAGAGCGCGGCGAGGCGATCAAGCTCGGCGGCGGGGTCGACCGGGGCCGCCCGGGTCAGGTCACCGGACATGGGGATGATCCACGATTCGCATAAGGCAGAAGATCGGAGCCCGCGGGGCGCAATTCAATCCCGTGCCGGCACATCCGCGCTCCAGCGGGTCACCGGCCCCCGCACATCGCGCCAGGCGTCCGGCTCCAGATCGCGGCCAAGGACGCGATCGGGGTTGGTGGGCGGCGGCATCTCGACCCCGTCGAGCCGGGTAAACCCGAATCGGCCGTAATAGGGCGCATCGCCCACCAGCATCACCCGCGCCCAACCGGCGGTGCGGGCGGCGGTGAGCCCTTCGTTGATCAGCAGCGCCCCCAGCCCCTCGCCCTGATGGGTGGGATGCACGGCGACCGGCCCCAGCAGCAGCGCCGGCGCGCCGCCGACGTGCACCGGCCAGAACCGGATCGCGCCCACCACCGTGCCGTCGCTGTCGCGCGCCACCTGGCACAGGCCCGGCACCGGATCGACGCCATCGCGCAGCCTATAGGATGACAGCGCCTCGCGCCCCGGCGCAAAGCACAGGTCGTAGAGCGCCTCGACCTCCCACCAATCGGCGGGGCGTTCCGGTTGCAGCCCGATCACCTTTACCCATGCCTCGCATTCCAAGCTGGAAATCGCCCTAGCACGACGTTACCCCTTGGGCAAACAACTGGAGACGCGCATGTTCTATCGCCCCGAGGATGGCCACGGCCTGCCGCACAACCCGTTCAACGCGATCATCACACCGCGCCCGATCGGCTGGATCTCGACAAGGGATTCCGAGGGGGTGAACAATCTTGCGCCCTATTCGTTCTTCAACGGGGTGGCCTATACCCCGCCGCAGGTGATGTTCGCCAGCACCGGACAAAAGCCCGACCAGGACAATACAAAGGACAGCGTCGCCAATATCCGCGCCACCGGCGTGTTCTGCGTGAACGTGGCCGAATATGCCGCGCGCGAGGCGCTCAACGCCACATCCGCCACACTGCCCAAGGGGGTGGACGAATTTGCCCATGCGGGGCTGACAGCGGCGGAATGTTCGCAAATCGACTGCGCCCGCATCGCCGATGCGCCCGCCGCGCTGGAATGCCGGATGACGCAGATTGTGCCGCTGGAGGGGCAGAACAACGTGCTGGTGCTGGGCGAGGTCGTCGGCGTGCACATGCGCGACGACTGTATCCGCGACGGACGGTTCGACGTGCTGGCCTATCAGCCGCTGGCCCGGCTGGGGTATCGCGACTACGCCCGCGTGACCGATCTGTTCGAGATGATTCGACCAGACGACTGAGGGACGTTTCGCCTCGCCCGGCCGCAGGCCGGGCAGCGCCCGCCGGGGCGGGGACCGCCCTTCTTGCCTACACGCGAACGCTCAGAACAGCACCTCCGCCACGGTGATCCAGACCGGAAGCGTCGCGGCGCTGAGCAGGGTGGACTGGGCGATCAGGGTGGCCACCAGTTCGCGGTTGGCGCCGAAACCAGCCGCCAGCACATGCGCCGCCGAGGCGGTGGGCAGCGCCGCGAACAGCACCAGCACCGCCACCAGCGGACCCGAGGCGCCGACAGCCAGCGCCGCGGCGCAGACCAGCGCCGGCAGCACGATCAGCTTGGTGCCCGTCAGCATCGCGCTGAACCGGTCGAGCCGGGCCAGCGCGCCCCAGTTCATCGTCGCCCCGATCGAGATCAGCGCCACCGGGATCGCCGCCTGCGCCAGCATTCCGAGCGGCGCCAGCACCGGCGCCGGCACGGTCCAGCCCGACAGGCCGACGATCACCCCCGCGACGCTGGCCAACAGGAACGGGTTCAGCGCCACCTTGACCACCGTCGCCCGCAGCCCCAGCGCATTGCCGCGCGACAGCGCCGAGACGGCAAACAGGTTGGCCACCGGCACCGCCATGCCCACCGTGACCGCCAGCAGCCCCACATCGGCGCGCGAGAGCGTGTGCACGGCGACAAAGCCAAGCGCCGTGTTGAACCGCCAGGCGGTCTGCCAGCAGCCGGCAAAGTCGAGAAACCGCTGCGGCCCGAAGCGACGCGCCAGCGCGCCCGTCAGCAACCCGGCCAGCAGGATACCCCAGACCAGCGGCGCGATGGTGACCACCTGCGCCGGTGCGATCGGCCGGCTTGAGGCCGCGACGAAGAGCAGCGCGGGAAACAGAATCTCGAAATTCAGCCGGTCGAGCCCCTGCCAGGCATTGGCTGACAGGCGGTTGCGCAGCAGCCCGCCCAGACCGACCAGGAAAAAAGAGGGCATCAGCCCCAGCAGGATGGTGAGAAAGACCAAGACCGCGCTCCGCCCGTGACGGGGCAAGTAGTGCAGCGGAGTGTGCGCAGAGGCAAGGCCGCCGGGCGCAGTTCGCCCGGTTGGGCCTGACGCAGGCGTGTTTCCGGCCCCGGCGGCCCGGCCAGTTCGGGCAGTCCGGACTCCGGCGCGACTCTGACCCGCCCCCCGGCGGAGGGGTCTCAGGCCATCAGCCGCAACCGCGCATCAGCTCTGGTTGGGGCCGCGCAGGGCGCGGATCGCGGCGCGGACCGCCTGCCATTGCCGGGCTTCGTCCGGCTTTGCGGCCAACTCGCAATCGCGGGCCTTTTTCGCGGCCTCGGCCTCGGCCTTGTCGCCGTGCGCCCCATAAAGGGCCCGGGCGTATTGTGCGGTCTGTATTGCATCCATGATCGGTCCTCCCCGTCCGGGTCGGGTTCCGCCGGCGGTGCCGGCTCCTTTGGAAGCCGCCATTTTACACCAGATCGGCCCGGATCGCAGCCTTCCCGCCGCGACCGGGGCGCAACCGGCGGCAGATCGCCGGTTGCGCCCCGCCCTGCGGTGGCTAATCTCACCGCCGACAGACAGATGGGGCAAGCAGCATGACCAGAACCAGAATCGGTATTATCGGCGGATCGGGGATTTACGAGATCGAGGGGCTGGAAGACGCCCGCTGGGTCAAGGTCGAGAGTCCCTGGGGCGAGCCCTCGGACGAGATTCTGACGGGGCGTCTGGACGGGGTCGACCTGGCCTTTCTGCCCCGCCACGGGCGCGGGCATTACCTGAGCCCCACGGATGTGCCCTATCGCGCCAATATCGACGCGCTGAAGCGGCTGGGGGTGACGGATGTGATCAGCATCAGCGCCTGCGGCTCGTTCCGCGACGAGCTGGCGCCGGGGGATTTCGTCATCGTCGATCAGTTCATCGACCGCACATTCGCCCGCGACAAGAGCTTTTTCGGCACCGGCTGCGTGGCGCATGTCAGCATGGCGCATCCCACCTGTGCGCGGCTGGGCGACGCCTGCGAGACGGCGGCGCGGGGGGCCGGCATCACCGTGCATCGCGGCGGCACCTACCTGGCGATGGAGGGGCCGCAATTCTCGTCGCTGGCAGAATCGAAGATGTACCGCGAACAGTGGGGCGCCGATGTGATCGGCATGACCAACATGCCCGAGGCAAAGCTCGCCCGCGAGGCCGAGCTTTGCTATGCCTCCGTCGCGATGATCACCGATTACGACAGCTGGCACCCCGATCACGGCGCGGTGGAAATCACCCAGATCATCGCCACGCTGACCGGCAACGCCCACAAGGGGCGCGACAAGGTGCGCCGGCTGCCCAGCCTGCTGGGGGCAGAGCGTTCGCCCTGTCCCTGCGGCTGCGACCGGGCACTGGAGTTTGCCATCATGACCGCGCCGGAGAAACGCGATCCGGCGCTGGTGGCCAAGCTCGACGCGGTGGCGGGCCGGGTGCTGAATGGCTGAGGCCCGCAGCCGGCTTGATTTCTGCGACGTCCGGCGCAAAGCTGCACCGTTTTGTTCAGGAGTGATCCCATGTCTCTCGATCTCTGGCTGGCCTTTGTCGCCGCCTCCACCGTGCTGCTGCTGATCCCGGGGCCGACCATCCTGCTGGTTCTGAGCTATGCGCTGAGCAAGGGGCGCAGCGTCGCGCTGGCCAGTGCCGCAGGCGTGGCGCTGGGGGATTTCGTGGCGATGACCGCCTCGCTGGCCGGGCTGGGGGCGCTGGTGATGACCTCGGCCATGTTGTTTACGGTGCTGAAATGGGTCGGGGCTGCCTATCTGCTGTGGATGGGCTGGAAGCTGTTGCGCAGCGCGCCCGCCACCGGCATGCAGGAGATGGCGCGCAAGACCGATATCACCGCGCGCGGGGTGTTCGGCCATGCGGCGGCGGTGACCGCCCTGAACCCGAAATCCATCGCCTTTTTCATCGCCTTCGTGCCGCAGTTCCTGCGCCCCGCCGAGCCGCTGGTGCCGCAGTTCGCGATCCTGATCGCCACCTTCGTGGGGCTGGCGGCGCTGAATGCGCTGGCCTATGCGCTGCTGGCCGACCGGCTGCGGGCCTGGATCGGACGGCCGCGGGTGATCACCGGGCTGACCCGGACCGGCGGCCTGACGCTGATGGGGATGGGGGTTGCCACGGCGGTGCTGAGGCGGCCGGCGTAAGGCGGGAAGGGCGCGGCGCAAGCGGCGCCCTGGCAATCCTCCATCCTATCTCCGAGGCTCGCCCTATCGAGCGAGCCGCTCAAGCGCCGGACCGGGGGGCTGGCGCAGCGTCGTCTGATCGGCACGCTTTATCCCTGCCAAATCCGGACGACATCCGATCGGCGCGCCCACGTCGGCCAAGCGCCAGACCGCAGGGACGGTCCGGCGCTTGCGCGGCGGCCTGCGGCCTTGTTCCGCGCAAGGGGGCTTGGGTTGGCTCAGAGGGCGCGCGATGCTCTGAGCTGAGAGCCGACAGCGCATCGGCGCCCACCGGCAGTCGGGCGCTCATCTCTGCCGGGAGAGGACCGGGGGTTATTCCGCCGCGTTCTCCTTCATGAACTCGCGGATAAAGCGGCGGATTTCCCGGGCCGCGCTGGTATCCATCTGCTTGCACAGCTCGACAAAGGCGTCACGCTCGTCCTTGTCGAGGCGCAGCACCAATTGGCTGTTCTTCTTGCTGGAAGGCTTGTTCTCTTTTTTCGCCACGCGCGTTCTGTCCCATCGCCCCTTGAGCTTGGTACATCCCTTGTATATACGTTGTATAGGGATTGTCGATATGCAATCGACGTAACATCAAAACGAAAGGAAAGGCAAATGAACCTTCACACAGCACAGGCATTCCTGACGCGCGACCGCCGGGACTGGAACAAACCGCATCTGAGCTGGCTGCCCGCCGCGCTTTACCGCCGCTATCGCGACACGCCGCACTGAGCGGCCCTTCCTGCGCCCCCCCGGGCGGTGGGACGAAAGGCTCCGGCACGCGCCCCTTGCATGCGCGAGCCGCATCGGCCAAACCCGGCGCGTTGATTTCAGCCGGAGCCGTGCCATGACCAAACCCGCATCCGTCAAAGACTATATCCGCACCATCGTGGATTTCCCGCATGAGGGGATCATGTTCCGCGATGTCACCACGCTGTTCGCCGACCCGCGCGGGTTCCGCATGGCGATCGACCAGATGCTGCACCCCTATGCGGGCGAGCGCATCGACAAGGTGGTGGGGCTGGAGGCGCGCGGCTTCATCCTGGGCGGGGCGATCGCGCACCAGCTCAGCGTCGGTTTCGTGCCGATCCGCAAGAAGGGCAAGCTGCCCGGCACCACGATCAGCCAAGACTACAAGCTGGAATACGGCGAAGCGATCGTCGAGATCCATGACGACGCCATTTCGCCGGGCGAAAAGATCCTGGTGGTGGACGATCTGCTGGCCACCGGCGGCACCTGTGCGGCGGGCATCAAGCTGATCGAGCGGCTGGGCGGCGATATCGTCAGCTGCGCCTTTGTCGTCGACCTGCCCGATCTGGGCGGACGCAAGGTGCTGGAGGGGCTGGGCATGGACGTGCACGCCCTGTGTTCCTTCGAGGGGGAGTGAGCGGGGCCGCTCCGAGCGCTGAACGACCTGCCCCCCTTGGCGCAACGCGCGCCGGGCGGGCGCCTGCCCGGGGGATGACGCGCGCAACAGGCGAGCGGCGCGCTTTGTCCCAGCCAAACCCCTCCATGATATGAAAGGGGCACACCGTCGCCAAAGCGTCAGCCCGCCGGACCGGGCAGGCGCCCGCCCGGCGCCTGCGGCGCTATTCGGGCGAAACTGCGCTCCGCTCCGCCCCCCATTCATTCCGATCAGTGCGTTTGGAACGCTCTACACGGCATCCGCCGCCAGCCGCACCCCGGTTTCCGCATCGAACAGATGCAGGTTCTCCGCCGAACAGGCGAGCGACAGCACCGCCCCCGCCTCATACCGTTGCACGCCCGCCAGCCGCACCGCCAGCGGCCCGGCGGCGCCGGGCACGGCGCCATGCACCACCGTGTCGGCGCCCAGCTGTTCGATGAACTGCACCGCAAGATCGATCCCCCCTGCCCCGCCCGGCGCGAGGTGCAGATGCTCGGGCCGCACGCCCAGCGCGATGGGATGGCCCGCCGGCCCCGGCAGATCGAAGCCAAGCGACAGCGCCGATGCCTGCCCGAAGGTCACGCTGGCGCGATCGGCGCCGATGCGCCCCTCCAGCATGTTCATCGAGGGGCTGCCGATGAATTCGGCGACAAAACGGCTCGCCGGACGCAGGTAGAGGTCCATCGGTGTGCCGATCTGCTCGACCCGGCCGGCATTCATGATCACGATCCGGTCCGCCAGGCTCATCGCCTCCACCTGGTCATGGGTGACATAGACGAAGGTGGCGCCGAGCCGCCGGTGCAGCGCCTTGAGTTCGGCCCGCAGCTGGGTGCGCAGCTTGGCATCGAGGTTCGACAGCGGCTCGTCGAACAGGAACACCTTGGGCTGACGCACGATGGCGCGGCCCATGGCGACGCGCTGGCGTTGCCCCCCCGAGAGCTGCCGCGGCTTGCGGTCGAGATACTCTTCCAGCCGCAGGGTGCGGGCGGCCTCGGCGATGCGCGCGGCGATCTGAGCCTTTGGCAGGCCCTCGTTCTTCAGCCCGTATTCCATGTTCTTGCGCACGCTCATATGCGGGTAAAGCGCGTAGTTCTGGAACACCATGGCGATATCGCGCTCGCCCGGCTCGCGGTCGTTGACGCGGGCGCCGTCGATGGAAAGCTCGCCCTCGGTGATCGTCTCAAGCCCGGCGATCATCCGCAGGATGGTGGATTTGCCGCAGCCGGAGGGGCCGACGAGGACGACGAATTCGCCGTCGGATATCTCGACCGAGACCTCCGATGCGGCGGTCACGCCGCCGGGATAGGTTTTGCCAAGCGCGTTCAGATGAAGGGTCGCCATGTTGTTATTTCTCGCTTTCGACCAGGCCTTTGACGAAGAGTTTCTGCATCGCCACGACGACCACCACCGGCGGGATCATACCCAGAATGGCGGTGCCCATGACGAAGTGCCACACCGGCAGCGCCTCGCCCGAGTTCACCATCCGCTGGATCCCCATGACCACGGTGTAAAGACCCTCTTCCGTGGTCACCAGCAGCGGCCAGAGGTACTGGTTCCAGCCATAGATGAAGAGGATGATGAAGAGCGCCGCGATATTGGTGCGGCTCATCGGCAGCAGGATATCGATGAAGAAGCGGACCGGACCGGCGCGGTCGATACGGGCCGCCTCGACCAGCTCGTCCGGGATGGTGAGAAAGAATTGCCGGAACAGGAAGGTCGCCGTCGCCGAGGCGATCAGCGGGATGGTGAGCCCGGCATAGGTGTTGAGCATCCCCAGTCTGGTGACCACGTCGAAGGTGGGCAGGATCCGCACCTCGACCGGCAGCATCAGCGTGAGAAAGATCATCCAGAAGAACCCCATGCGGAAGGGAAACCGGAAATAGACGATCGCATAGGCCGAGATGATCGAGATCGCGATCTTTCCAAAGGTGATGACCAGCGCCATGATCAGGCTGTTCATCATCATCATCCCGATCGGCACGCCGCCGGCCGCGGGCAGGCCGGCGGACAGAAGCTGGGTATAGTTGTCCCAGCCCTGGCCGCCAAACCACAGCGGGATCGGCGCCCTGGACAGCGCCTCGGCGCCATGGGTGGAAGCGACCAGCGCCATCCAGACCGGAAAGCACAGGAACAGTACGCCCAGGATCAGGACTGCATGGGTCAGGATGTTCAGGATGGGGCGGTTTTCGACCATCAGTACGTCACCTTGCGCTCGACATAACGGAACTGGATGAAGGTCATGCCGATCACCAGCGCCATCAGCACCACCGACTGCGCCGCGCTGGAGCCATAGTCCTGGCCGATAAAGCCGGTGTTGTAGACCCGGAACACCAGAACCGAGGTGGCATCGGCCGGCCCGCCATTGGTGGTGGCGTGGATCAGCGCGAAGGTGTCAAAAAAGGCATAGACGAGATTGACCACCAGCAAGAAGAAGGTCGTCGGCGACAGCAGCGGCATTGTGATCGTCCAGAACCGGCGGATCGGGCCGGCGCGATCGATGGCGGCAGCCTCGATCAGGGATTTCGGGATGCTTTGCAGACCGGCGAGGAAGAACAGGAAATTATAGCTGATCTGTTTCCACGCGGCGGCAACCACCACAAGGATCAGCGCCTGGTTCCCGTTGACGTAGTGGTTCCACTCCACCCCCAGCCCCTTGAGCCAGTAGGCGACGATACCCATCGACGGGTTCATCAGGAAGTACCAGATCACGCCGGCCAGCGCCGGCGCCACCGCATAGGGCCATATCAGCAGCGTGCGATAGCTTTGCGCGGCGCGCAGCACCCGGTTGGCCGCGACCGCCAGCCCCAGGGACGTCCCCAGCGCCAGCGCCGTCACCGACAGCCCGAAGACCAGCGTGGTGCGGAAGGATCTGAGATAACCGGGATCCGCGAACAGGTCGCGGTAATTGCGCAGGCCGACCCATTCGCGCGAAAACCCGAAGGCGTCCTCGATGAAGAACGAGCTTTCCAGCGCCTGGTAGGACGGCCAGAAAAAGAACACCAGGGTGACCGCGATCTGCGGCAGCACCAGCAGATAGGGCAGCGACCTGGACCGAAAGATGACACGTTTCTGCATGGGACCGCCAGCAAAGGCAGGGGCGGCCCCAAAGGAGGCCGCCCGCGCCGATTTCGAACTCAGGAGTTTGCGTCTTCGAACTTGCGCAGCAGCGCGTTGCCGCGCTCGACCGCGGCGTCCATCGCCTCGCGCGCGGTCTTGTCGCCGGCCCAGACGGCCTCCAGCTCTTCGTTGATGATGTCGCGCGCCTGCACGAAGTTGCCAAAACGGATGCCCTTGGAATTCGGCGTCGGCGTGTTCAGGCTGAGTTCCTTGATCGCGGTGTCGGTGCCGGGATCGGTTTTGTAAAAGCCCTGCTCTTTCGACAGCTCATAGGCGGCGGTGGTGATCGGAACATAGCCGGTGTTCTGATGCCAGAACGCCTGCTGCTCGGGCTGCGACAGGTACTGGAAGAATTCGGCGACGCATTTGTATTCGTCGCTCTTGTGGCCGTTGAGCACCCACAGGGTGGCGCCGCCGATGATCGAGTTCTGCGGCGCGTCGGCCACGGCGGTGTCGAGCGGCAGCATGGTCTGGCCGAATTCGAAATCCTTGATGTCGCTCTTGAAGCCGCCGTAATAGGCCGAGGAGTTGATCCACAGCGCGGTTTCGCCGTTGACGAACATCCCGCGCGAGTCGCCGCGACGGCCGCCGTAACCGAACAGCCCCTCTTTACCCATATCCGCGATGCGCTGGATATGGTTGACCACCGCGTCGTTGTTGAAGGTGAACTCGGTCTTCAGCGAGGCGAACCCGTTTTCCTCGGACGCCATCGGGATGTTGTGCCAGGCCGAGTAGTTCTCGATCTGGGTCCAGGACTGCCAGCCCATCGAGAACGGCTTTTCGACGCCATTGGCCTTCAGCGCGCGGGCGGCTTCCTCGACCTCGTCCCAGGTGGTGGGCACGGCAACGCCGGCGGCGTCCAGTGCGGTCTTGTTGTACCACATGACCGGGGTCGAGCTGTTGAAGGGCAGCGACAGCAGGTTGTTGTCGGTGTCGGTGTAATAGGAGACCACGGCAGGCAGATAGGCGGACTGGTCGAAATCGACGCCGGCGTCCTGCATCAGCTTGTAGACGGGATAGACCGCGCCCTTGTCCTCGGCGGCCATCATGGTGGCGGTCCCGACCTCGAAGACCTGCACCACATGCGGCTGCTCGCCGGCGCGGAAGGCGGCGATCGCGGCGGTCATGTTCTCGGTATAGTTGCCCTTGTAGACGGCGTTGATCTGGCAGGTTTCCGAACCGGCGCTGTAATCGGCGGCGAATGTATCGACGATGGTGCCCAGCTCGCCGCCCATGGCGTGCCAGAACTGCACCTGGGCCTTGTCGGCGGCAAAGGCCGGGGCGGCGATGGCGAGGGCCGTCGTGGCCGTCAGAATGGTCTTGATGGTCATCTCGTTCTCCTTCGGCGGGACCGATGAGGCGAAGCCGCCGGCCCGTCATTGAAACTGCCAAGGCGGGATCGGCGCCCGCCGGGCGGTCTTAGGAGCGGTAGATGACACTCGAATGAAACTATGTGACGTTCATATGAACATTGGCGGGGTTTCGGCGGCGAAAGCCGGGCAAGAAAAAAGGCGGCCCCGGGGGGCCGCCTGATCATGCTGTCCGGCGGCGATGCCGCTCAGACTTTTTCCTGTGTGTATTTCCTCAGCTCGGTCCGGGCGACCTGACGGCGGTGCACCGCGTCGGGGCCGTCGGCCAGGCGCAGGGTGCGCACATGGGTCCAGGCGATCGCCAGCGGGGTGTCCTGCGACACGCCGGCGCCGCCGAACATCTGCACCGCCTCGTCGATGACCTTCAGCGCAGTGCGCGGCGCCACCACCTTGATCTGGCTGATCCAGGGCGCCGCGGCGCGGGCGTCGCCCTGATCCATGTACCAGGCCGCCTTGAGGCACAGCAGCCGGGCGGTTTCGATATCCATCCGGCATTCGGCAATGATGTCGTAGTTGGCGCCAAGCTGCGCCAGTTTCTTGCCGAAGGCCTCGCGCTGCAGCGAGCGTTTGCACATCCGCTCCAGCGCGATCTCGGCCTGACCGATGGCGCGCATGCAGTGGTGGATGCGGCCCGGCCCGAGGCGGCCTTGCGAGATCTCGAAGCCCTTGCCCTCGCCCACCAGCAGGTTTTCCGCCGGCACACGGACATTGGTGAAACGGATATGCATATGGCCGTGCGGCGCGTCGTCGTGGCCATAGACCTCCATCGCGCGCAGCACCTCGATGCCGGGGGCGTCGGCTGGGACCACGATCATCGAATGACGCTGGTGCTTCGGGGCATCCTCGCCACCGGTCTTGACCATGGTGATATAGACCTTGCAGCGCGGATCGCCGGCGCCGGAGGACCACCACTTTTCGCCATTCAGCACATAGTCGTCACCGTCGCGCACGCAGGACATCGACACATTGGTCGCGTCCGAGCTGGCGACGTCCGGCTCGGTCATCAGATAGGCCGAGCGGATCTCGCCCTCCAGCAGCGGTTTGAGCCATTGGTCCTTCATCGCCTCGGTGCCGTAGCGCTCCAGCACCTCCATGTTGCCGGTGTCGGGGGCAGAGCAGTTGAAGACCTCGGCACCCAGCGGGGTCTTGCCCATCTCTTCGGCGAAATAGGCGTATTCGACGGTGGTCAGGCCAAAGCCCTTGTCGCTGTCGGTCAGCCAGAAGTTCCACAGCCCCTGCGCCTTTGCGCTCGCCTTGAGGCCTTCGAGAATTTCGGACTGGCGGTCGGTGTATTCCCAGCGGCTGCCCTTGGCGATTTCCTGCTGATACTCCTCCTCCAGCGGCATGACCTCGTCGCGGATCACGTCGCGGACCCGCTGCAACAGCTTTTCGTTCTCTTCTCGAATGGTGAATGACATGTTCATTTCGGCTCTCCCTCCCGTCTGGCCGGCCAAATCCCGGCCCTGCGCTTGGGTCAGAGACTGCGCGGGGTCGCGGCAAATGTCCAGCGTGTTGACGGCACGTCACACCTTGCATCCCCTGAAATTTAAAGCGTTTTTCAGATGCGCCGAAAAATTTCAGGCCCAGGGCATGTGCGAAAGACGGTTTCGCCAAGCAAAACAGAGGATCCGGTCGGTTCCGCCGCAGGAACTTGATTCGCGCCGCGCTCCGGCCCCCGCCCAATGGCGTTTCGCGCCGCAGAGAGGCCCGGGAAGAAGCCCGCAGGAGACCCGTCCAGAGGCGGGGTCCATAAAGAAATGGCGGGCCAAAGGCCCGCCCGTTGCGTTTTACTCCGCCGCCTCGACGTAATCCTCGAGCGGCGGGCAGGTGCAGACCAAATGGCGGTCGCCATAAACGTTGTCGACCCGGCCCACCGGCGGCCAGTACTTGTCGACCCGGAAGGCGCCCGGCGGGAAACACCCCTGTTCGCGCGAATAGGGGCGCTCCCAGTCCTTGACCAGATCCTCCATCGTGTGGGGGGCGTGTTTCAGCGGGTTGTTCTCGGGGTCCATCCGGCCCTCCTCGATCGCGCGGATCTCTTCGCGGATCGCCAGCATCGCATCGCAGAACCGGTCAAGCTCGGCCTTGGTCTCGCTCTCGGTGGGTTCGATCATCAGCGTGCCGGCGACCGGCCAGCTCATCGTCGGCGCGTGGAACCCGCAGTCCATCAGCCGCTTGGCGATGTCATCCACGGTGACCCCGGCGCTGTCGGCGAAGGGCCGCGTGTCGATGATGCATTCATGCGCGACCCGACCCTTGCCGCCCTTGTACAGAACGTCATAGGCCCCCTCGAGGCGCTTGGCGATGTAGTTGCCGTTCAGGATCGCCACCCGGGTCGCCTGGGTCAGCCCCTCGCCGCCCATCAACAGGCAATAGGCCCAGCTGATCGCCAGGATCGAGGCCGAACCGAACGGCGCCCCCGAGACCGGCCCCTCGGCGCCGCCGGTGTGGGGATGGCCGGGAAGGAAGGGCACCAGATGCTCCTGCACGCCGATCGGGCCCATGCCGGGGCCGCCACCGCCATGCGGGATGGCAAAGGTCTTGTGCAGGTTCAGGTGGCTCACATCGCCGCCGACGTCGCCGGGTCGGGCAAGGCCCACCATCGCGTTCAGGTTGGCGCCGTCGATATAGACCTGGCCGCCGTGGGCATGGGTGATCTCGCAGACCTCGCGCACGGTCTCCTCGAACACCCCGTGGGTCGAGGGATAGGTGATCATGCAGCCGGCAAGGTTACCGGCGTGCTTTTCGGCCTTGGCACGGAAATCGTCGAGGTCGATGTCGCCGTTCTCGGCCGATTTCACTACCACCACGTCCCAGCCGACCATATGGGCGCTGGCGGGGTTGGTGCCATGGGCGCTGACCGGGATCAGGCAGACCTTGCGATGACCCTCGCCGCGCGACCGGTGCCAGGCCGAGATGGTCAGCAGGCCCGCGTATTCCCCCTGTGCGCCGGAATTGGGCTGCATCGAAAAGGCGGCGTACCCTGTGATCTGGCAGAGTTTGGCAGAGAGATCGGCAATCATCTCGGCATAGCCCTGGGCCTGATCGGCGGGGACGAAGGGATGCAGATCGGCGAATTCAGGCCAGGAGATCGGCATCATCTCGGCCGCCGCGTTCAGCTTCATCGTGCAGGAGCCCAGCGGGATCATCGCCCGGTCCAGCGCCAGATCGCGGTCGGCCAGACGGCGCATGTAGCGCATCATCTCGGTCTCGGCCCGGTTCATGTGAAAGATCGGGTGATCGAGATAGGAGCTTTCGCGCAGGAGCGCGTCGGGCAGGCGGTATTCGCTTGTCACCTCCTCCGCGTCCATGATGATGCCAAAGGCGCGCCAGACCGCCTCGATGGTGGCCGGGCGGGTCTGTTCATCCAGCGTGATGCCCACCTTCGAGCTGCCGACCCGGCGCAGGTTCACCCCCTCGCGCACGGCGGCCTGCAACACGCCGCGCTGCAACAGGCCGACATCGACGGTCAGAGTGTCGAAGAATTGCTTCGGCTCGACCTTGAAGCCTGCCGCCTCCAGCCCTTTGGCCAGCCGTGCGGTCTTGCGGTGGATGCGCTGCGCGATGGCGCGCAGCCCCTCGGGCCCGTGGAACACCGCGTAGAACGAGGCCATGACCGCCAGCAGCGCCTGCGCCGTGCAGACGTTTGAGGTCGCCTTTTCGCGGCGGATATGCTGTTCGCGGGTCTGCAGCGACAGCCGATAGGCGCGGTTGCCGTGGCTGTCGACGCTGACGCCGACGATCCGGCCCGGCATGTTGCGTTTATAGGCGTCGCGGCAGGCCATATAGGCGGCGTGCGGGCCACCATAGCCCATCGGAACGCCGAACCGCTGAACGCTGCCCACGGCGATGTCGGCGCCCATCGCTCCCGGCTCTTTCAGCAGGGTCAGCGCCATCGGGTCGGCGGTCATGATCGCCACCGCCTTGTTGTCGTGCAGGGCGGCGATGGAGGCGCTGAAATCGGTCAGATGGCCAAAGGTGCCCGGATACTGGAAAATGGCGCCGAACACCTTGTCGGCCTCCAGGCTCTCCGGCGCGCCGATGATCACCTCGATGCCCAGCGGCGCGGCGCGGGTTTGCATCACCGCGATGTTCTGGGGGTGGCAGTTCTCATCAACAAAGAACGCCATGGCCTTCGATTTCGCCACCCGCTGCGCCATGGTCATCGCCTCGGCGCAGGCGGTGGCCTCGTCCAGCAGCGAGGCATTGGCCACCTCCAGCCCGGTCAGGTCGCTGATCATGGTCTGGAAATTCAACAGCGCCTCGAGCCGGCCCTGGCTGATCTCCGGCTGATAGGGGGTATAGGCGGTGTACCAGGCCGGGTTTTCCAGGATGTTGCGCTGGATCGCCGGCGGCGTCACCGTGCCGTGATAGCCCTGCCCGATCAGCGAGGTCAGCACCTTGTTCTTCTCGGCCACCCGGCGCAAGTGCCAGAGCAGCTCGCGCTCGGATTTGGGTTTGCCGAAATCCAGCTTGGACGCCTGCCGGATCGCCTTGGGTACGGTCTGGTCGATCAGCGCCTCCAGGCTGTCGGCACCGACCACGCCCAGCATCTCGTCCATTTCCCTGGGCGAGGGGCCGATATGGCGGCGGTTGGCGAAATCATAGGGCAGGTAATCGGTGGGCGTGTAGGTCATTGCGATGTCTCTCTGGCATGGCAGCGCCCGGACCGGACACCGCCCCTGATCTTCTTGCGTTAGATTATATCCCGCCGGAGGCGCCGAGCCCCCGGCGGCGGGCTATCCCGGGCCGGGCCCGGTCGTTGCCGAAACCGCCCGCCGGACGGTTTCGGCCCGCCGTTCAC
>NZ_SMUV01000042.1 GCF_004358185.1 Antarcticimicrobium luteum | reverse complement strand
CGGCGTCGATGCCACCACCGCGCCCTTGGTGGCCAATGCCGGCGCCGACGTGCTGGTGGCCGGCTCGGCGGTGTTCAGGGGCGGCTCGCTCGAGCGCCCCGAGGTCTACGGCCAGAACATCCGCGCCATCCGTGAGGCGGCGCAGGGGGTCTATGTCTGAGGCCGCCGGCCCCGCTTATACCGTCCCGCCTGTACCACAGTGACCCGCCCGGCCGCCCCCATGGGCGGGCGCGGCCCCCGGGTCCGACGACCCTCCGTTGCCGCCTGCCGGCTCTCGTGTCTTATCCCTGCGACCAGTCCGGCCTGCGTTTCTCAAGGAACGCCGCGATGCCCTCGGCCGCCTCGGCGCTGCCGGTGGCGCGGGCCATCGCGTCGCGCTCTCTCGCCAGTTGCTCGGCCTCGCTCATGTCATAGGCCGAGGCCACCAGCCGCCGGATCGCCCCCTGCGTGTCGCGCGGGCCGCGCGCCAGGGCATCGGCCAATTCATGTGCTGCGACCTCTGCCCCACCCGGCGCGCTCAACAGGTTGACCGCCCCCAGCGCCGCCATGCGGCCAGCCCCCACGGGGCGGCCCAGCAGGCACATCTCCATCGCCAGCGGGCGCGGCAGGCTGCGGGCCAAAGCTGCGGTCAGACCGCCGTCGGGCACCAGCCCGGCCTTGACGTAGGCGGCGGTGAACTGCGCGTCCTCGGCGGCCACGATCAGATCGCAGGCCAGCGCGATGGACAGACCGGCGCCCGCCGCGCCGCCCTCGATGGCGGCGATCACCGGCACCGGGCAGGCGCGGAGCCCCCGGATCACGTCGTGCAGCTTCTCTATCTGGGCGCGGCGTTCGTCCTCGGTCATCTTGCGGCGGTCGATCAGCACGTTGAGATCGCCGCCGGCGCAGAAAAAGCCCCTCTCGGAGGTCAGGATCACCGCGCGGACGCGGGGCTGCGCAGCCTGATGCATCGCCTGCGTGATCGCCGCGTAAAGATCGGGCGTGAGCGCGCCGCGCCGTGCCGCGTTCATATTGACGACCACCAGCCGGTCGCCTTTGTCGTCAACGCGTGCAAGTGTCATGGTTTTCCCCCGGCTTGCGACGTTACTTTGCCGGCGCCACCGTGCGGTAGACGCCGGTGCCGGTGGCAACGAGACGCTTGGCCTCATCCCAAAGCTCGCCCTCGATGAACAATGTGCGCTTGCCGCCGCCGGTGACCCGGCCGATGGCGGTCACCCGGCCCTGTCCGCAGGGGGCCAGGAACTGGGTGGTGAACGAGAGGCTCATCATCTGCGGCATCTCCTGGCGGTTCAGATGCAGCGATCCGGTATAGCCGCAGGCGCTGTCCAGCAGCATCGCCTGGATACCGCCATGCAACACGCCGTGACGGTTGGAATGCCGCGCATCGACGTCGAGATAGAGCCGCGCGCGCCCGTCCGGCTGGCCCACATCGGTGGTCCAGCCGATCAGGTTCTGGGCGCCGGTCTCACCGTGGATGAGACCGGCGGCGTCGATCTCAGGCCGCGCTGAGGTCAATGAACCGCTCCAGATGATAATCGGTATCGCCAAAGCGGTGATCGGTCATCACGATGCGCTTGGCGATATGGGCCAGTTCATATTCCTGGGTCATGGCGATGCCGCCGTGCATCTGGATCGCCTCCTCGGCCACCAGACGGCCCACGCGGCCGATCAGGTTGCGCGCCGCGGCGATCTGCAGATCGCGTTGCGCCGGAGCGTCGGCCAGGTGGCCGGCGGCGTTGATCACCGCCGAGCGGGCCTGTTCCAGCTCGATCAGCATGTCGGAATAACGGTGCTGCAACGCCTGGAAGCTGCCGATGGGCCGGCCGAACTGTTGCCGCGTCATCAGATAGCCGCGGGTCAGCTCGGTCGCGGTTTCCATCGCGCCCAGCGCCTCTGCCGCCAGCGCGACGTTGGCGGCGGCGACGGCGGCGGCGATGGCCGGATAAGCCTCGCCCGCCGCGCCGAGACGGGCCGAGGCGGACAGGCGCACATCGTCCAGCGTCACCTCGGCGGCACGACCGCCAGAAAAGAGAGGATAGCCGCGCAGCGTCAGCCCGGCGGTGCCCGCGGGAACCAGGAAGAGGGAGATCCCCGCCTGGTCATCCGCGCCGCCACTTTCGCGGGCGGAGACGATCAGGTGACCGGCGGCCTCGGCATTGGCGACGACGGCCTTGCGGCCGTTCAGTACGATGTCATCGCCACTCTGTACGGCGGTGGCCTCGACCCGGCTGAGGTCGTAACGGCTGGTCGGCTCGCCATGGGCGAAGGCCAGATGCAGCGTGCCGCCGATCACCTCCTCCAGCAGCGCCTGCTGCGCGTCATTGCCCAGCGCCGCGATCAGACGGCCGCCGAGGATGGCGGTGTCCATCACCGGTTCGACCACGCCGGCGCGGCCCAGTTCCTCGAACACCGTGGTGATGTCGAACCCGGCGCCGCCGAAACCGCCCTGCGCCTCGGTGAAGAGGGCGCCGATCACGCCCAGGTCTGCCAGCCCGGTCCAGATCCCCGCGCTGATACCCGTTTCGGACTCGAGAATCCCGTTGCGCACCTGGGTGGTGTATTTGTCCGCCAGATAACGCCGCAGCGTGTCCTGCAGCATCTGCCGTTCTTCGGTAAGGGTGAAATCCATGCCCTCAGCCCCCCATTCTGACCTTGGCGATAATTCCGCGCTGAATCTCGTTCGAGCCGCCGAAGATCGACAATTTGCGATTGTTGAAATATTGCGCCGATTGCGGACCGGCATAGTCCGGGCCGACCGGATCGTTGTTGCCCTCCAGCGTTTCCGACGGGAACGGCATCGCATAGGGGCCGACCGCGCGCCGGGTCAGATCGTTGATCTCCTGCCGGATGATGGTGCCCTTGACCTTGAGCATCGAGCTTTCCACCCCCGGCGCCTGACCGGCGGCGGCCTGGGAGATGATCCGCAGGTTGGTGGTGGACATTGCCATCAGGTCGATTTCGACCTTGGCCAGACGCGCGGCGAAATGCGGGTTCTCGATCAGCGGGCGGCCGCCCGACATTTCGGCCCGCGCGATGCGCTTGACCGCGTCGAGCCCGGCCTGGGAAAACCCGACGCCGGCGATATTGGTGCGCTCATGCGTCAGCAAGTACTTGGCGTAGGTCCAGCCCTTGTTCTCCTCGCCCACAAGGTTCTCGACCGGCACCTTCACATCGTTGAAAAAGACCTCGTTCACCTCGGGCGTGCCGTCCAGAAGGATAATCGGGCGCACCTCGATCCCCGGCGTGTCCATGTCGATCAGCAGGAACGAAATCCCCTCCTGCTGCTTGACGGTCGGGTCGGTCCGCACGAGGCAAAAGATCTTGTTGGCGTGCTGGCCCAGCGTGGTCCAGGTCTTTTGCCCGTTGACGATATAGTGGTCGCCCTCGCGCACGGCGCGGGTCTTGAGGCTGGCCAGGTCCGAGCCGGCGCCCGGTTCGGAATAGCCCTGGCACCACCAGTCGTCGCCATTGAGGATGCGCGGCAGGTAATAGTCCTGCTGCGCCTTGGAGCCGAACTTCTGCAGCACCGGCGCCAGCATCCCGAGGCCGAAGGGAACAATGCGCGGGGCGTTGGCCATGGCGGCCTCTTCCTCGAAGATATGGCGCTGCACCGCGTTCCATTCGGCGCCGCCGAATTTCTTGGGCCAGTTCTGGGCGAGCCAGCCGCGCGCGTTCAGGATCGCGTGCCAGCGTTCGATGTCGGCCTTGCCCAGTTCGGCGCCCGAGCGGACCTTGTCCGACAGCTCCTTTGGCAGGTCGTCACGAAGAAACGCGCGTACCTCGTCGCGAAACGCGATTTCCTCGGGTGAGTAATTCAGGTCCATTATCCGGTCTCCTCAACTAACGCCGGGTCAACGCGACAGTGATCGCGTCCGATCCGAGGGGGGGCGCAGGCACGCCCACCCGTTGGGCGGGGGCGGGGCGGGGCAATCCTGCGTGGTTCGCCCGCACCGCCCATTGCCCGGTTTCCTGCGATCAGTAGATCTCGAACAGACCCGCCGCGCCCATACCGCCGCCGATGCACATGGTCACCACGCCCAGCTTGGCGCCGCGCCGCTTGCCCTCGCGCATGATGTGGCCGACCATGCGACCGCCGGTCATGCCAAACGGATGCCCGATAGCGATGGAGCCGCCGTTGACGTTGCATTTCTCGTCGTCGATGCCCAGCCGGTTGCGGCAGTAGAGCGCCTGGGAGGCGAACGCCTCGTTCAGTTCCCACAGGTCGATATCGTCGATCTTGAGACCGTGGCGTTCCAGCAGACGCGGCACGGCAAACACCGGACCAATGCCCATCTCGTCAGGCTCACATCCGGCCACCGCAAAGCCCTTGAACGCGCCCAGCGGCTCGATGCCGCGCTTTTCGGCCTGCTGGCTGTCCATCACCACCACGGCGGCCGCCCCGTCGGACAGCTGACTGGCATTGCCGGCGGTGACGAAGTTGCCCTCACCACGCACCGGTTGCAGGCTGGCCAGCCCCTCCAGCGTGGTCTGGGGGCGGTTGCATTCATCGCGGTCGACCAGAACCTCTTTCATCGAAATTTCGCCGGTTTCCTTGTCCTTGACCGCCATGGTTGCGGTCATCGGCACGATCTCGTCATCGAAATAGCCCGCCTGCTGTGCGGCAGCGATCCGCTGCTGGCTGCGCAGCCCGTATTCGTCCTGCTCCTCGCGGCTGATGCCGTAGCGTTTGGCGACGATGTCGGCGGTCTCGATCATGGTCATGTAGACCGCCGGCTTGTGCTCCATCAGCCACTGTTCGGGCGCGTGGCGCGCCTTGGGCTGCACCATCGAAATGCTTTCGACCCCGCCGGCGACCATCGGGCCGGCCCCTTCGCAGGTGATCGCATTGGCGGCCATCGCGATGGTCTGAAGCCCGGACGAGCAGAACCGGTTCACGGTCACGCCCGAGGCGGTGATCGGAAGCCCGGCGCGCAGGGCGATCTGGCGGGCGATGTTGCTGCCGGTCTCGGCCTCGGGCGCGCCGCAGCCCATCAGGCAATCCTCGATCTCGCCGCCGTCGAGGCCGGCGCGCGCCACCGCGGCCTGCACCGCATGGCCACCCATGGTCGCGCCATGGGTGATGTTGAACGATCCCCGGAAGGATTTGGCCAGCCCGGTACGGGCCGCGGATACGATAACAGCTTGTTTCATCACGATGCGTCCTTGTTCAGATCGTCAAAATTGCGCCCTTCGGCGACCAGTTTTTCCAGCAGCGGCGCGGGTTCCCAGAAATAGGGATCGTCCTTGGCCCAGGATTTGATGTCGGCCAGCAGCCCGTCGAGGCCCTGCATGTCGGCCCATTTCATTGGCCCGCCGCGATAACGCGGAAAGCCGTAGCCGTAGAGCAGGGTCACATCGACATCGAGCGGACGCTTGGCGATGCCCTCGCCGACCACCCGTGCGGCCTCGTTGACCATCGCGGCCATGTAGCGGCGCACGATCTCCTCTTCGGTGAACTCCCGCGGGGTGAGATCCTGGGCTTTGCGGTCGGCCTCGATCAGCGGCATCAGGTCGGGGTTGGGCACGCGGGCCCTGGCGCCGGCGGCATAGTCGTAATAGCCCTTGCCGGTCTTCTGGCCGAAATGGCCCGCCTCGCAGAGTTTGTCGGCATAGGTGAAATCGCGCGCGCGCGGGTCCATCCCCTCGGCCCGCTTGCGCTTGCGCACGGCCCAGCCGATGTCGAGCCCGGCCAGATCGCCCACCGCATAGGGGCCCATGGCGAACCCGAACTTCTCAAGCGCCGCGTCGATCTGATAGGGGCTGGCGCCGTCGAGGATCATGTAGTCGGCGCAGGTGCGGTATTTCGACAGGATGCGATTGCCAATGAAGCCGTCGCAGACCCCGGCGCGCACCGAGACCTTGCCCATCTTCTTGCCGAGCGCGAAGCCGGTGGCGACCACATCCGGCGCGGTCTTGTCGGCGACCACGATTTCCAGCAGCTTCATCACGTGGGCGGGCGAGAAGAAATGCAGCCCGATCACATCCGCCGGGCGGGAGGTGCAGGCGGCGATCTGGTTGACGTCGAGATAGGAGGTGTTGGAGGCCAGCACAGCGCCGGGCTTGCAGACCGCGTCCAGCTTGGTGAAGACATCCTTCTTGACGCCCATCTCCTCGAACACCGCCTCGATCACCAGGTCGGCGTCGGAGAGCGCGGAATAATCGGTGGCCAGCGTCAGGGCTTTCTCGGTCAGCTCCTCGAATTGCGCCGGGCTGATCTTGCCGCGTTTCAGCGCGCCCTGCAGGTTGCCGGAGATCCGGCCCTTGGCGGCCTCGGCGGCCCCGGCGTTCATCTCGATCAGGGTGACCCTGAGGCCCGACAGTAGCGCCGAGGTGGCGATGCCCGCGCCCATGGTGCCGCCGCCGATCACGCCGATGGCGGTGAGCTGGCGCGGTTCGACCCCGTCCAGCTCGGGCAGTTTTCCCACCGCGCGCTCGGCGAAGAAGGCGTGGATCAGGCCCTGGCGTTGATCGGTGGCCATCAGTTCCATGAACAGCTCGCGCTCGCGCTTCATGCCCTCGGCAAACGGCAGCTCGCAACAGGCCTGGATGCCGCGTACGGCGACGGCGGGGGCCAGCTGGCCGCGGCCCTTTTTCAGCACCGCGTCATAAAGCGCGTCGAAATCCACCGGCTCGGGCGCGGCCATCTCGCTGATGGCACGGCGGGGGGCGTTGGCATCGATCAGCTCCTGCGCATAGGCCAGGCCGATCTCGCGCGGGGCGCCGTCCTCGACGCGGTCGACAATGCCCAGCTCCAGCGCCTCGGCGGCGCCGACCTGACGGCCCGAGGTGATCACGTCGAGCGATTTGTCGATGCCGATCAGGCGCGGCAGCCGCTGGGTTCCGCCGGCGCCGGGCATGACGCCGATCAGAACCTCGGGCAGGCCCATCCGCGCCTTGGGCACGGCGATGCGGTAATGCGAGCCCAGCGCGATTTCCAGCCCGCCGCCCAGCGCGGTGCCGTGCAGCGCCGAGACCACGATCAGCGGCGAGGATTCGATGCGGGTGCAGACGTCCGGCAGGAAGGGTTCGGCGGGCGGCTTGCCAAACTCGCGGATGTCGGCACCGGCAAAGAACGTGCGCCCCTCGCCATAGATTAGCACCGCCTTGGCGCCCTCTTTCTCGGCGCGTTCGATGCCGTCGACCAACCCCTGGCGCACCGCCAGACCCAGCGCGTTGACCGGCGGATTGTTCGCCGCCAGAACCGCGATATCGCCAATTTTCTCGTACATGATGGCCTCGGACATCCGGCCTTCCCCTCTTTGTGACCGGCCGGCCCGCGCGCGGGCCTTGTGCCGGTGATGTTCCCAGTCTATCGGACTTCTAGCGGCGAAGAGGGTGCCGGCGCAAACCTGCAAAGCGGAACATTGCGTCATTTTCGGGCACAACCCCGCGCGGCCAGAACTCCCCCCTCAATCAATTTCGCAATGCGGAACCCAGTTCCACCAGGCTGGCGCAGACTAGGCGCAGGCGGCAAGGAAGATCAAGACCAAAGCCCCCGCGCGCAAGAATATTGCGGCGGGGGTCAGAAAAGCAGGGTGTTGAAGCGGAAGGCATCCGCGCGCGTCGCAGGTCAGGGCCGGGGAATCACGCCCTCTTCGACCCAGGCGTCGAACACCGCCAGCGCCCGGTCGGTGAACTCGGCATCGTTGATATGCGCCGCCATTTCCGCCAGCCGAACATTGGCCGGACAGCTTGCGACGACCTCGTCGCAGAAGGCCGCCAGCCCCTCGGCGTCGTGCAGCTCGGCGCCGGGGCGGTCCCATTCGTTGCAGCCGCCACGCGGCAGCAGCAAGGTGACCGGCCCCGAGGCATCGGCCAGCTTGTCGCAGATCGCGCGGGCGACCTGACGGCGTTCCTCCGGCGCCAGCACCGCCGAGGTCAGCAGCCGGTTGTGCGCATGGCTCGGCCGGTCGGCCAGCTGCGGCGGTGCCGGCCGCCAACCCACGAAATCGACCAGATCGTAGCACCCCGGCGCGACAATCTGGGGAACGCCCCGGCGGCCGGCATTGGTCATCCGGTCCTCGCCGGCGCTGAGGCCGCCGAACAGGTGGTTCGCCACCTCCTGCGGGGCGAAATCCATCACCGCGGCAAAGGCGCCCTCGGCAGCCAGCGATTCGAACGCGCGCCCGCCCATGCCGGTGGCATGGAACACCGCCACCTCGTATCCGCGCGCCTCCAGCGCCGGTTTCAGCGTCACCATATAGCGCAGCACCGTCTTGCCGAACGAGGTCATGCCGATCAGCGGCCGGTCGCGTTTGGGCGGCTCAACCGCGCGGGCCGCCCCCAGAACCGCGCCGGCGGCCTGGCTGAGCGAGGATTTGCAGACCGAGTTCAGCCCGTAGAGCCCGCCGGCCCAGAGGATCATCTGCACATCGGCCGGGATCCGCTCGGGCGGCAACAGCGGCGAGAAGGAGACGGTGGAGACGATGTATTTCGGCACCCCCAGCGGCAGCGCGGCGGAGAGATCGAGCGCCAGATCGGTGCCCATGGTGCCGCCCAGAACGATCACCCCGTCGACCCGCCCGTCATCATGGAGGCCCCGGGCCATGGCGGCGGCGCCGCGCGCCATGATCTGCATCGCCACATTCTCGTCGCCGCTGTCGATCGCGGCATGGATCGAGCTGCCGCCGGCCTCGGCCACCTGGTGCTTGGAGACATCGGCGGGCCGCGCGGGATCGCCCAGCACGCTGACATCCATGGTCAGGACAGCGCCCCCCTGCCCGGCGATGCAGGAACAGAGATAATTCAGTTCGTCGTTCTTGGTGTCATAGGTGCCGACGACGAGGATGGTCTTGTCGGTCATGGCGTCCTCCCTTCCGGGCTGCGTCAGAGTTGAATCCAGGCGGTTTTCAGATCGACGTATTTGTCGAGCGCGTGCAACGATTTGTCGTGGCCGTTGCCCGACTGTTTGACGCCGCCCAGCGGCACGGTCATGTCGGCGCCGCCATAGGTGTTCACATGCACCACGCCGGCGCGGATGCCCGCCACCATCCGGTGCGCCCGGCTGAGGTTGCCGGTCCAGACCGCGGCGGCCAGACCGAACTCGGTCGCATTGGCCAGCCGCAGCGCCTCTTCCTCGGTATCAAAGGGGGTGACGGCCAGAACCGGGCCAAAGACCTCGCGCTGGAACAACGTCGCGTCGGGGGTGACCCGGGTGACCACGGTCGGGGCCATATAGGTGCCGCCGGTGTCCCCAAGGATGCGGGCACCGCCGGTGACGATGTGGCCGCCCTCGGCCCGCGCCATGTCCATGAACGACAGATTGCGCCGCAGCTGATCCTCGGAATTCACCGCGCCGATCTGGGAGCGCAGATCGAGCGGATCGCCCACCTGCAGCGCCTCGGCCTGTTCGGTCAGCATCGCGACAAAATCGTCATGCACCGCGCGCTCCACCAACAGGCGCGACCCCGCGACACAGACCTGGCCGGAGTTGCGGAAGATCCCCATGGCCGAGACCTTGGCCGCCTGCGCCAGATCGGGGTCGTCGGCGAAGACGATGTTTGGGGATTTGCCGCCGAGCTCCAGATAGACGCGCTTGAGGTTCGAGGCCGCCGAGGCCTCCAGCAGACGCCGCCCGGTCGCGCCGGAGCCGGTGAAGGTCAGCACATCGACATCCGTCGAATGGGCCAGCGCCGCGCCGGTCTCGGCCCCGGTCCCGGTGACCACGTTGAGCACCCCGTCAGGCAAGCCGCAGTCGGAACAGATCCGTGCCAGTCGCAGCAGCGTGAGCGAGGCGGTTTCGGCCGGTTTCAGCACCACGGAGTTGCCCATCGCCAGGGCGGGGGCCAGTTTCCACGCCCCGATCATCAACGGGAAGTTCCAGGGCACGATGGCGCCCACCACCCCCACCGGCACCCGGTGCACCAACCCCAGCACATCGGGGGCGGTCGGGGCGATCTCGCCCGCTACCTTGTCGATCGCCTCGGCGTAATAACGGAAGGTGCCGGCGGCGCTTCCCGGCTCGGCCTTATAGGCCATGTTGAACTCGGTTCCGTTGTCGCGGACGCCCAGAACGGCCAGCTCCAGCGCCTCGGCCTCGATGCGGTCGGCGATGGCGTGCATCACCTTTTTCCGCGCGGCAGGCGCGAGGCGCGACCAGCGTCCATCCTCAAAGGCGGCGCGGGCCGAGGCCACGGCGCGCCCGACATCCGCCGCAGAGGCGCCCTCGATTGTGGTCAGAACAGATCCATCAATCGGCGATACCACGTCAAGCGGCGCGCCCTCTGCAGCTTGCCACGTTCCATCAAGAAAGAGCTTTTGCGGCGCAACAGCAGCCTGCCGAAGCTTGTCGATCTGTGATTGCTCTGCCATTCGGCCTCCTTCAGGTCGCGGCGGTCCAGCCATACGCGGCGGATCTGGGTCGCCAGAACCAGGATGATGATGAGAAACAGGATGAACGACACCGGCCGGTCGATCATGTCGAGCGGGGTCTTCACCCGCGCCATGCCGGCGCGCAGCTTGACCTCCATGATGCCGCCCAGGACCATTCCGAGGATGATCGGCACCGCCGGCAGCGACAGCCGTTTCAGGATATAGCCCAGCACGCCGAAGACCGCCGCCAGCATGCAGTCGGTGGCGGAGTTGCGCAGGGAATAGACGCCGACGAAGCTGAGCGTCAGGATGCAGACCCCGAGGAACCGGTTGGGGATCCTGACCACCTGGATCAGCGATTTGGTCGCCACCAGCAGAAAGGCCAGCACCAGCACGTTGAGGATCAGCAGCGCCAGATAGAGGGCGACGACGAAATCCATGTCATTCTGGAACAGGCCCGGACCGGGCACCACGTTGTGCACGTAAAAGACGCTCAGCATCATCGCGGTCAGCGCCTCGCCGGGGATGCCCAGCGCCAGCAGCGGCACCATGGCGGCAGCGGGCACCGCGTTGTTCGCCGTCTCGGCCGCGATCAGCCCCTCGGAGGCGCCCCGGCCGAAATCCTCGGGCCGTTTGGAGGTGCGCTGCGCATAGGTGTAGGACATGAACTGGGCGGTGAACTCGCCCACCCCGGGGATCATCCCCATGATCACGCCGAAACCGGCCGAGACGCTGGCGACACGCGGATGGCGCAAAAGCTCGCGCATACCCTGAAACAGGCTGCCGCCCGACAGGCGGGTGGTGCGGATCCTCTCGTCCTCGGCGGTCAGCAGCACGAAAGCCTGGCTGAGCGCGAAGAGGCCGAGGACCACGACGATCAGGTTGATGCCGCCCTGCAAAAAGGGCTGATCGAAAGTGTAGCGTTGGGAATATTTCACCGGCTCCATGCCGATGGTCTGCAGGAAGATGCCGAAGGCGGCCAGCGCGCCGGCCATCAGCGCCTGACCGCGGTGGGCGACCACCACCAGGATGATGCCGAGGAGGGCGGCGAGAAAGATCTCGCGGCTGCCGAACATCGGCGCGATCCTGGCCAGCACCGGGGCAAACAGGATCAGGCAGATCACCGAGAAGATGCCGCCGAAGAAGGAGGAGGAATAGGCCAGCGAAAGCGCCCGGCGCGGCTCCCCCCGCGCGGTCATCGGATAGCCGTCGTAGGTGGTCAGCGCGTTGACCGCAGTGCCCGGCGTGTTGATCAGGATGGCGGGGATCGAGCCGCCGTACATGGAGCTGCCGTAAATGCCCAAGAGCACGGTCAGCCCGACGATCGGGTCCATCGAAAAGGTGGCGGGCAGCAGGATGGCGATCGCCACCGCCGGGCCGACGCCCGGGATCGCGCCGATCAGCACACCGCCGACCGAGCCCACCAGCAGCGCCAGCGCCACGTCCCAGCGCATCAGGATGTCGAGAGCGGAGAGAAACAGGTCCATCAGAGGTTCAGGATGAAAAAGCTGCGCAGCGCGCCGGGAAGGTATTCATAGATTGCTCCGCCAGGGATTTTCACGCCGAGAAAGGATTTGAACAGAACCACCACCACCACCGCGAAAATGATGCTGGCGCCCATCATCAGGCGGCTGCGATAGCCCATCCTCCGGGCCAGCAACGGCACGAAGGCCAGCGTCACCGGCAGGTATCCCAGCACTGGCACCAGCAGCACATAGCCCATGAACCAGCCGGAATATTCCAGCACCAGCGCCCAGCGGCGCAGTTCGGTCCGGTCGTTGACGTTGAAGCGGCGCCAGGGCAGCCGGTACAGGTGCAGCCCGCCCATCAGGACCATGCCGCCCAGCCCCACCGCCGGCCAGAACCGCGGCTGCGCAAAGAACCGGGTCTTGGCGGCCCAGATCGTCTGATCGCCAATCAGCAGCAAAAGCAGCAGCGACAGCGCGACAAAGCCCAGCGCAAAACCCAGCTGCCCCCGCCGCGGCCCGGCAAAGCGGCGTTCGCGTTCTGTAGCCATTGGGAATTACTCCGAAACGCGACGGGCCGGGGCACGATGCCCTGGCCCGTTGCAGATCATTCCAGCAGCTCGCCGATGCGGGAGACGGTGTCGATGTCCTTGGCGATGCGCGCCGCGCTGTCGTCCGCGTTCTGCCAGTAGACCAGCGCGCCGGTTTCCTTGGCCACGTTCTGCGCCCGCTCGCTCATCGCCGTCTTGCTGGCCACCGCGATGATCTTGTCGCGCACGTCCTGCGGGGTGTCCTTGGTCACGAACAGCCCGTTCCACAGGGCGATGTCGAGGCTCGGCTCAAGTTCGCCGATGGTGGGGGTCTCGGGGATCAGCGGAATCCGCTGGTCGGTGATCGAGACCAGAACCTTGACGCTGTCGAGGCAGGGCAGGATCAGTTGCAGCGTGGTGTTGATCACGTCGGCATCGCCCGAGGCCAGCGTGTTGCAGTCCAGCGCATCGAAGGCGGCGTCGGAGGCGAACTCGAACCCGGCCGTCTTGGCATAGGCCTTGGTCACCTGGGTCGGCGTCAGAACATCGCCGAAATGGCCCAGCGCCACGTCGTTCTCCCCGGCGTAGCTGGCCAGTTCCGCCATCGTGGAATAGGGCGCGTCGCCGGAGGTGGCGATGACAAAGGGATAGGTCAGGAAGATGCCGAGCGGATCGAACTTGGCCGGGGTCAGCGGCGGGATGTCGATCTCGTGGCCGACCACCGGCACGCCGATCACGAAGGAGCCGACGGTGTAGCCGTCGGCGGGGGCATTCGCCACCTCGATGGCGCCGGGGAAGGGACCGCCGCCGCCGCCGGGCTTGTTCACCACGGCCGCCGCGACGCCGTATTCCTTCTGGAAATCCTCGGCGATCATGCGGGTCAGCACATCCTCCAGATCGCCCGGCGGCCAGGGCACGATGAAGTTGACCGGCTTTTCGGGATATTCGGCAAGCGCCGCACCAGCGGTCATCAGCGCCGCCGCCGCCGTGGCGAGCATGTGGGAAAGTTTCATAGCAGACCTCCTTGTTGTCGATTTGTTATTTGGTTCATTATTTGAACCATTGGTTTGTTTTAGATTGACAGTCGACCCGCCGATCTGTCAACACAATTGCAGACCGCTTGGCGGAAAAACATGAAAAAGCCTGCGACCCAGGCACAACGGGAGGCCGGAAAAAAGATGGGAACCGTCACCAAGGCCCTGTCATTGCTGACGTTTTTCACCCAGACCCGGCCTGAAATCGGGCTGAGCGATCTCACCCGTCTGTCCCGCATGAACAAGGCGACCGTCTATCGGCTGCTGACGGAATTGCAGGCGGCGGGATTCGTCGAACAGGCCGGAGCCGACCGCGCCTATCGCCTGGGGCCGGAGGTTCTGCGTCTGGCGGCGCTGCGCGAGGCAGCGGTGCCGATCCTGACGGTCTCGCGCGGCGTGCTCGACCGGCTTGGCGCCGCGACCGGGGAAACCACCCATGTCTCGCTGGCCAAGGACGACATGCTGAACACCATCGCGCATGCCTACAGTCCGCTCCACGCCACCCGTGTCGCGATGGAGGACGCAGAGGTGATCTCGTTCCATGGCACCGCCTCCGGAATGGCGGTCCTGGCCTTTGCCACGCCCGAATTCACCGACGCGGTGCTGTCGGGGCCGCTGCCGGCCCACACCGCGGACACCCTGACCGACCCCGAAGCTATCCGCGCGGTTCTGGACACCGTGCGCGCCGAGGGCATCGCCGAATCGGTAGGCGGGTTCGAGGCCGACGTGCATTCCCACGCCGCGCCGATCTTCGGACCCGACAGCCGGCCGCTGGGCGCGCTGGCGGTGGCCGCCCCGGTCAGCCGCATGACCCCCGCGCTACGCGCGCTGATCCGCAGCGAGCTGCGCCGCGCCGCGCTGGAACTGACCCGGGACATCGGCGGCACCTGCCCGCCCTCCTACCCCGGACAGGCGGCGGCATGACCGGCGCCCCGTCCCTCGCCGCGCTTGCAGCGCGTCCGGGCGTCCCTGCCCGGCCCGCTGCCGCGGTGCGCCGCCCGGTGGCGCCGGTCCGGCATCCCATCGCGTTTATCCCTTTTGCCGCCAA
Organism: Antarcticimicrobium luteum; assembly: GCF_004358185.1. Taxonomy (GTDB): domain Bacteria; phylum Pseudomonadota; class Alphaproteobacteria; order Rhodobacterales; family Rhodobacteraceae; genus Antarcticimicrobium; species Antarcticimicrobium luteum. Next base: position 22,190 of record NZ_SMUV01000042.1, on the reverse strand, counting down.
TGTGGCGGCGCCCCCTCTACCGGCCCTCGACCATGTGGCCCCCAGCAAGGAGCTGTCCCGATGAAAGACTCCAATTACCTCAAGGAACACAACGCCAGATCGCTCTGGCACCCGATGGCGCATCCGGCCGACAGCCAGGCCAACCCGCCGACCATCGTGACCGGGGCGCAGGGCGTGCGGATCACCGATATCGACGGGCATGAGGTGGTCGATGGCGTCGGCGGGCTGTGGAACGTCAACCTCGGGTTTTCCTGCCAGCCGATCAAGGAGGCGATCGCCGCCCAGCTCGATCAGCTGCCCTATTACTCGATCTTCCGCGGCACCACCAACGACGCGGTGATCCAGCTTGCCGAAGAGCTGCGCGCGTTTTTCGAACCCGACGGGCTGACCCGCGCCTTCTATACCTCGGGCGGCTCGGATTCGGTGGAGACCGCGCTGCGGCTGGCGCGGCAGTATCACAAGATCCGCGGCGAGGCCGGGCGGGTGAAATTCCTGAGCCTGAAAAAGGGCTATCACGGCACCCATTTCGGCGGCGCCAGCGTGAACGGCAACGCCAATTTCCGCACCCAGTACGAACCGCTGCTGCCCGGCTGTCACCACATCCCGGCGCCCTATACCTATCGCAACCCGTTTGGCGAGAGCGACCCGGAGAAACTGGCGCAGCTCTGCCTGTCCGCGCTGGAGGACGAGATCGCGTTTCAGGGCGCAGGCACCATCGCCGCCTTCATCATGGAGCCGATCCTGGGCGCCGGTGGGGTGATCCCGCCGCATGAAAGCTTCATGCCCGGGGTGCGCGAGATCTGCTCGAAACACGGCATCCTGCTGATCGCGGATGAGGTGATCACCGCCTTTGGCCGCACCGGAAGCTGGACCGGATCGCGCCACTGGGGCGTGCAGCCCGATCTGATGAGCACCGCCAAGGCGATCACCAACGGCTATTTCCCCTTTGGTGCGGTGATGATCGCCGAACATGTGGCCGAGGTGTTCGAAAAGGACGAGACCGGCCGCGCCGCCATCGGTCACGGCTACACCTATTCCGGTCACCCGGTCGGGGCCGCCGCCGCGCTGGCCTGCCTGTCCGAGACACTGCGGCTGAACGTGCCGGAGAACGCCGCCGCGCGGGGCGCACAGCTGTATCAGGGCTTGCTGACGTTGCAGGAGAAATTCGACCTCATCGGCGACGTGCGCGGCGGTCACGGGCTGATGTGCGCGATTGAGCTGGTCAGCGACCGCGCCGCCAGGACGCCGATCGACAAGGCGACGACCAATACCGTGCAGGAGGTGGCCTATCGGTCCGGCGCGATGATCCGCATCTCGGGGCCGAACATCATCCTGTCGCCGCCGCTGGTGCTGACGGCAGAGGATGTCGACGTGATCCTCGCCGCGCTCGACGCAGGGCTTGCCGCGGCGCGCTGAGTGACTGGCTGGGCTTTGTCCGGAGAGCGTGAAACAACACTCCTCAGGGCTGACGCCCCCGAGCGCGGATTCAAGGCCGAAGGCCGCCGCACAAGCGCCGGACCGCCCGCACGGTCTGGCGCTGTGTCGACCTAAGCGCTCCGCTCATATCTCATCCGGATTTGGCCGGGATAAACGGTCCGGCGCTTGCGCGGCTTGCTCTGTTGGTTCAGCGGAAACGCTGCCCCGCCCCCTGACGCCACTCAGCGCCGGTGGGTCGCCGCCACCCGCGCGGCCTCCTCGTAGATCCCGGTCAGGATGTTCAGCGCCCGGGTCGCCTCGGCCAGTTGTTCGGAGAACCCCGGCAGGCCGTTGATCTTTTCGATCAGCAGCCTGCGGCGCAGCGCGCTGTACTGGTCGGTGACACGGCGCCCCTCTTCCGTGGCCTCATAGGTCACCCCTGTCCGCCCCGATCCCTGTTTTTCCACCAGCCCGGAGCCGGTCAGCTTGCGCAGCGAATACTGGATGTTGGGAATGTCGTCGCGGTTGGTCAGCCGCGCCAGTTCCTTCACCGATTTTGGCCGGTCGTTCATCCGGATGATGTGAAGCAGCGCGTTCTCAGGCCCGCTGGCGGCCAGGTCGCAGACCGAGGCCAGACACTCCGACTGCCAGCGCCCGAATCCCTCGAACGCCCGCATCAGGGCGAATTCCGCCTCTGTCGTGCTGACCTCTGCCGGGTCGCCCGACAGATGCCAAAGAAAATTCAACCCGTCGTCAGCGCTGTCGTTTTTTGATGCATTCACAAGCATTTCCCTCCGGACAAGGATCTTCCCGCAGGGGGCGGATCGGTGCAACTTGATTTTTAAATAGACTTTCAATTGTAATTTCCACAGTATTTCCACACCCAACTCGGAGATATATGCAATGACAACTAATCTGATGATGAAAAAAGACGGCTTCAAGCTCGGCACCTTCTCCTCCAACTGCTCCTCGGGGATGACCGTGACCAAGGCGCCCGAACGCTGGCAGAACAGCTGGGAGAACAACCTCAAGCTCGGCAAGATGCTGGATGCGGCCGGCATCGACTTCATGCTGCCGATTGCGCGCTGGATCGGCTACGGCGGCGAGACAGATTTTCACGGCGGTGTGCTGGAGACGATGACCTGGGCCGCCGGGCTGCTGGCCAACACCGAGAACCTGACCGTGTTCGCCACCATTCACACCGCCGCGAACAACCCTGTCGTCGTGGCCAAGCAGATCGCCACCATCGACCAGATCGGCAAGGGGCGCGCCGGGCTGAACATCGTGGCGGGCTGGAACAAGCCGGAGTACGAGGCGCTGGGCCTGACCCTGCCCGACGATCACGAGGCCCGCTATGGCTATGCCCAGGAGTGGATCGACGTGATCCGCAAACTGTGGACCTCGGACGAGTATTTCGACTGGGACGGCACCTATTTCAACCTCAAGCACGTGGCCGGCGATCCCAAGCCGATGAGCGGCACGGTGCCGATCCTGAACGCCGCCGGCTCGCCCCAGGGACGCGAGTTCGCCACCGACAACGCCAATTACCTCTTTACCCCCGCAATCGACCTGACCCGATCGAAAGACGAGATTCAGGAGCTGAAGGACCAGGCCGCCGCCAAGGGCCGCGATGTCGGCGTGCTGACCTTCAGCCATGTGATCTGCCGCGAGACCGAGGAAGAGGCGCGCGCCTTCCAGAAATACATCACCGACGACAACGCCGACTGGGAGGCGGTGGACAATCTGGTCAACCTGCAATTCGCCCATGCCCACAGCTTCCCGCATGATCTGCTGGCGCAGATCCGCTACCTGATGGCGCAGGGCCACGGCGGCTTTCCCCTTGTCGGCACGCCGCAGCAGGTGGCCGAGGGCATCATCAAGCTGCATGAGACCGGGTTCGCCGGAACCACGCTGTCCTTCGTGGATTACGCCGGGGAGTTCCCGTTCTTCCGCGACAACGTGCTGCCGATCCTGGCCGAGGCGGGCATCCGGTGAATGCGATGACCGCGATCACCGACCCCGACGCGAAAAGCTTCACCGGCGCAATGCGCGCGCTGGTGGGCAACTGCTCGGTGCTGACCGTGGGCGACGGGGCGGACCGTACCGGCCTTGTCGTCACCTCGGCGATCTCGCTCTCGGCCGAGCCGCCGCTGCTGCTGGCCTGCGTCAACCGGGGCGCGTCGAGTTGGCCGATGTTCGAACGCTACGGGCGGTTCGGCTGGTCCTCTCTGGGCGCGCAACACAAAGCGGTCGCCGAACGCTTCAGCGGCTTTGGCGGGGTCAAGGGACCGGACCGCTACGAAGGCGCCGACTGGACCACGGCGGTGACCGGCGCGCAGCTGCTGGCCGACGCGCCGGCGGCCTTTGATTGCGAGGTCGAGGAGATGATCGACCGCGCCACCCATTCGATCGTGATCGGACGGGTGCGCGGGGTGATCACCAACCCAGGTCAGGGCGCGCTGATCTACTGGGACGGAGGGTTTCGAACGCTCGCCTCCTGAAACCATAGAAGGTCGGCGCCGGGTGTGTCCGGGCGCCGGCCCTCTCCCGCCCCCCGGGGGCCGCTTCTCCCCGTCGCGGCGCCCGGTCCTGCCCCCGCCGGACCGATCCCCGCGCGGGGTCTTTTTTCGCGGGCGAGGCCACCGCCCGCCCGCCGCATCCCATCGGCCGTCGCTCAGCCCAGTCGCATCGGGTTCGACCAGGCGCGGCGGCCAGCGCTGTCGATCACGGTGGCTCGGATCCAGTCGCTGCCGGCGAACCGGGTCAGGTCGATCTCGGCGCGGGTCATCGACGGCGCGTGGCGCGAGACCGCCGCGCTGCCATGGCCCTGCACGATGACGCTTTCCACCGCCGAGCATTCGATATGCAGCTTGTTGCCCGCCCGCTCCACATGGCGCAACTCCGGCCCCTGGCTGGAATAGAACCGCCCCGCCTTGAGCGCGGTCAGCAGCGCCTCGGGCTCATTCGCCTCGGCCTTGACCATCACCCAGCCACCGAAATGATCGGGTTCGGAGAAATGGGCGTCATCGGTGGCGATCAGGGTCAGATCGCGGCCCTCGGACAGCAGCAGATCGGCGGTCTGGAACCCCTCGCCCCTGTCGCAGCCCCGGGCGCAGCCGTGGTTATAGACCTCGACCGCATGGGCGTCCCCGATCGAACGGGCATCCTCCAGCGTCAACCCCGACCAATGCGGGTGGGCGACGGCGACGAAGGCGCCGGCCTCGCGGGCGCGGCGGGCGATCTCGGGGCCGCTCTCCTGCCCCTCGACCGGGTGGAAGCCGGGCGAGTTCGACGGCGCGAAATCCTCCGGCAGGCCGACGGCGAGGATGTGCCACAGCTCGCCGTTCTGCATCGCGCCGGAATGGACCTCGGCACCCAGAACCGTGGTGAACCGGTTATCGCGGAACGGTTTTGTGTCGGCGATCGGATAGCCGAAAAGGCCCACGAAATGATCGGTGAGCGCAATGAAGTCATAGCCCTCGTCGCGGTAGCGGCGGCACACCTCTTCGGGCGGCAGCACACCGTCGGAGAGGGTGGAATGGGTGTGCAGATTGCCGCGGAAGAACCGTCCGGGCGCGGAAAAGGCTGGGTCGATCATGGTCTGCTCCTGTTTCCGCCCCCCCTATCGCGGCGGCGCGATGGTTTTATGACAGGCTGCGGCGACTTCAGGCGCGGCACGGCGCCGTCGCCGGTGGGCTTTCCGATCCGCGAAGGGATCGCTAAGGTCGCGGGCGACAGGGACCCGCACCGCGCGCGGCCCGGCACAAGGACAAGCGAAAGGACGAAGACATGGCAAAGGTTGCGTTTCTGGGACTGGGCGTGATGGGTTACCCGATGGCCGGGCATCTGCAAAAGGCCGGGCATGAGGTGACGGTCTATAACCGCACCGCGGCCAAGGCCGAAAAATGGGTGGCCGGGCATGGCGGCGCCATGGCCCCGAGCCCGCGCGAGGCGGTGGCGGGCGCCGATTTCGTGATGGCCTGCGTCGGCAACGACGACGATCTGCGCGCGGTCTGCACCGGCGCGGACGGCGCCTTTGCCGGGATGGCGGCTGGCGCGATCTTTGTCGATCACACCACCGTTTCGTCCAAAGTGACGACCGAAATGCACGCCATTGCCAAGGCGGCCGGACTGGGGTTCGTCGACGCCCCGGTCTCGGGCGGTCAGGCGGGGGCCGAGAACGGCGTGCTGTCGATCATGTGCGGCGGCGATGCGGCGCAATACGACGCGGCCGAGCCGGTGATGCAGGCCTATGGGCGCTCGATCAAGCGGCTGGGCGAGAGCGGCGCCGGGCAGCTGACCAAGATGGTCAACCAGATCTGCATCGCGGGCCTGGTGCAGGCGCTGAGCGAGGGGATCAATTTCGCCCAGAAGGCCGGGCTCGACGGTCGCGCGGTGATCGAGGTGATCGCCGGCGGCGCGGCGGGATCGTGGCAGATGGCGAACCGGCACGAGACCATGCTGGACGACAAGTTCGACTATGGGTTCGCCGTCGACTGGATGCGCAAGGATCTGGGCATCTGCCTGGCCACAGCGGACGAGATCGGCGCCAGCCTGCCGGTGACCGCGCTGGTCGATCAGTTCTACAAGGATGTGCAGGGCATGGGCGGCGGGCGCTGGGACACCTCCAGCCTGATCAAGCGGCTGAAATAACAGCCGGGGCCAGGGCCGACAAAAAATGCCCGGGCAATGGCCCGGGCATTTTCGCATTCAGCGGTTCGGATCAGCCCTTGAACACCCGGTAGATCGCCGGGATCACCAGCACCGTCAGCAGGGTCGAGCTGAGCAGCCCGAACAGCAAGGAGATCGCCAGCCCCTGAAAGATCGGGTCGGCCAGGATCACCACCGCGCCGATCATCGCCGCGATGGCGGTCAGCAGGATCGGCTTGAACCGGATGGCCCCGGCGGCGATCAGCGTGTCGATCAGCGGAATGTCAGGCCCGCCCTCGTGGCGGATGAAATCCACCAGCAGGATCGAGTTGCGCACGATGATGCCGGCCAGCGCGATGAAGCCGATCATCGAAGTGGCCGAGAACGGCGCCGAGAACAGCCAGTGGCCGCCGATGATGCCGAGGAAGGTCAGCGGGATCGGCGTCAGGATCACCAGCGGCAGCCGGAACGAGCCGAACTGCGCCACCACCAGGATGTAGATGCCCAGCAGCGCCACCGCAAAGGCCGCGCCCATGTCGCGGAAGGTGACCCAGGTAACCTCCCACTCGCCGTCCCAGAGCAGGGTCACATGGCTTTCATCCTCGGGCTGGCCGTGCAGCGAGACCACCGGCTTCATACCCTCGGGCCAGTCCATTTCATCCAGCTTCTCGGCCACCGCCAGCATGCCGTAGAGCGGCGCCTCGAAATCGCCGGCAAGCTCGGCCATCACCATCGTGGCGGCGCGTCCGTTGTGGCGGAAGATCGGATAGGAGGCATGCTCTTCCCGTATCACGACCACATCGCCCAGTTCGACCACCCCGCGCGCACCGGGCAGCACATTGGCCGGGATCGGCGTGGTGAGGAAGCTTTCGTCGACGACGCGGTGCGCCTTGTCGCGCTCGACCCGGATCGGGATCGGACGGCGCCCCTCGCCCCGGTGCGAATAACCGACCGTGGTGCCGCCGTTCAGGATCGCGATGGTCGAGAACACATCCGATTCCTGCACCCCGAAGAATTCCAGCTGGTCGGACGAAATCGTCACCCGCAGCCGCCGGCTCTGTTCGCCGAAATTGTCATCCACATCGACGACAAAGGGTACCTCTTCAAAGGCGGCGCGGATCCGCCGCGCGGCCTCGCGCCTTGTGCCGGCATCGGGGCCGTAGACTTCGGCCAGAAGGGTGGCGATCACCGGCGGGCCCGGGGGCGGCTCGACCGTTTTCAGGCTGGTGCCCTCGGGCACCTCCAGCGCGCTGATCCGCTCGCGGATGTCCAGCGCGATGGCGTGGCTGGTGCGGTCACGCTCGGCCTTGGGAAGCAGGTTGATCTGCACGTCGCCCAGTTCGGGTTTCTCACGCAGGTAGTAGTGGCGCACCAGCCCGTTGAAGTTGAACGGCGCCGCCGAGCCGGCGTGAGTCTGGATCGAGATCACCTCGGGCAGATCCAGCACCGCGCGCGCAACGTCCTGCGCCACCGCGTCGGTCGCCTCGACCGAGGCCCCCTCGGGCAGGTCGATCATCACCGCCAGTTCAGACTTGTTGTCGAAGGGCAGCAGCTTGACCGTCACATCCTTGGTGTAGAAGGCCGCCATCGAGCCAAAGCTCAGCCCGGCGGTGATCAGCAGGAACAGGCCCGAGCGCAACCGGGTCTTCAGCAACGGCCGCGCCACCACGGTATAGAGACGGCCCAGCCGGCCGCCATGGCCGCCCGCCGCGTCGTGATGCAGCGGGGCGCCGCCGGCAATCTTGAGCATCAGCCAGGGCGTGATGATCACCGCCACGAAGAACGAAAAGATCATCGCCGCCGAGGCATTGGCGGGGATCGGACTCATATAGGGGCCCATCAGCCCCGAGACGAAGAGCATCGGCAACAGCGCCGCCACCACGGTCAGCGTGGCGACGATGGTGGGGTTGCCCACCTCGGCCACGGCGCGGATCGCCTTGGTGGCGCGGTCGGCCTTGTCGGGCATGCCCCAGTGGCGCGCGATATTCTCGATCACCACGATGGCGTCATCCACCAGAATCCCGATCGAGAAGATCAGTGCGAACAAAGACACCCGGTTCAGCGTATAGCCCATGATCCAGGCCGCAAACAGCGTCAGCAGGATGGTGACGGGGATCACCACGGCCACCACGATGCTTTCGCGCCAGCCGATTGCGAACAGCACCAGCGCCACGATGGAAACGGTGGCCAAGCCAAGGTGGAACAGCAGCTCGTTGGCCTTTTCATTGGCCGTCTCGCCATAGTCGCGGGTGACCTCGACCACGACGTTCTCGGGGATCAGGCTGTCCTCCAGCAGGTGCACGCGGTGCAGCACCTGTTCGGCCACCACAACGGCGTTGGCGCCAGCGCGCTTGGCCACGGCCAGGGTCACCGCAGGGGTGCGGCGAATGTTGCCGTCGGCGTCGCGGGTGAGGTTCGAGACGATCTTGTCCGAGGTGTCGGGCACAAAGCTGATGTCGGCCACGTCACGCACATAGACCGGCCGGCCGTCGCGCGCGGTCAGCAGCAGGTTGCCGATCTCGGCCGGCGCGCTCAGCGTCTCGCCGGCGACCAGCGGGATCTGGGCGCCATCGTCGCGCACGGTACCGGCGGCAAAGGCGCGGTTGGCCGACTGCACCTTGCCCGACAGTTGTTGCAGCGTCACCCCGAACAGCGCCAGCCGGTCGGGATCGGGGGCGATGCGGATCGCCTCGGGGCTTTCGCCGACGATATAGGTGAGGCCCACATCCTGGATCTTGGCCACTTCGACCTGCAACTCGCGCGCGATCCGGGTCAGGTCGTTGGCGGTCATCTCCCCGGCCCCCGGTGTCGGCGTCAGCGTCAGCGCCACGATGGCCACGTCGTCGATGCCGCGCCCGACGATCAGCGGCTCGTCGATGCCGACCGGGATCCGGTCGAGATTGGCGCGCACCTTGTCATGCACACGCAGGATCGCAGCGTCGGCCGAGGTTCCCACCAGGAAACGGGCGGTGACCATGGAATAGTCGTCCATCGACTGGGAATAGACATGCTCGACGCCATTGATCGCCTTGACGATGGTCTCCATCGGTTCGGTCACCAGTTTGACCGCGTCTTCGGCGCGCAGCCCCGGCGCCTGGATGTGGATGTCGACCAGCGGAACCGAGATCTGCGGCTCTTCCTCGCGCGGCAGGCTGATCAGCGCCACCATCCCCACCGCCAGCGCGGCCAGGATCATCAGCGGCGTCAGCGGCGAGCGGATGAAGGCGCGGGTCAGCCCGCCGGCGATGCCGCGCGATGCCTGTTTGTCGTCCTCACTCATGGCCGGCCACCAGCACGTCGCCCACGCTCAGCCCGCTGACGACCTCGATCATCTCGACACCGTCGACCGGATGCGCCTCGCCCAGCACCACGGCGCGCCCCACCGGCTCGCCGCCGGGACCGCGCACGGTAACGAAATCCAGCCCCATGCGGGTCTCGACCCGGTCGGCGGGCACCAGCAGCGCGCTGCGCGTGCCCACCGGCAGGCTGACCAGCACACGTGCATTGACGAATTCGCTGCTCATACCCTGAACCTCGACATCGGCGATGACGCGGCCGTTCTCGATCTGGGGATAGACCTTGGCGAGGCGCCCGGGCTGGCTTTGCCCGTCGGCGCCGATGCGGATCTCGATCCCCTCGCGCAGATAGGCAGCGTGCCGTTCGGGCACCGCGAGGCGCAGGAAAAATCCACCGCCGCCGATCTGGGCGATCACCTCGCCCGGCATCACCACGGAGCCGCGGGTCACCGGCACGTCGATCACCTTGCCGGCGATCGGGGCCAGCACCGCGCCCTCGGCGGCCTGCTCCTCGATCACGCGTTTCTGGGCGCGGGTCGCCTCGATCTGGTTCTGCAGAACCTCGACCTGGGTGCGCAACGCGTCGAGCCGCTGCGCGGTGGTCACGCCGCGCTCCAGCAGATCCTCGCCGCGCTTCAGCTCGGTTCGGGCATTGTCGAGCTGCGACAGCAGCGCGTCGATCTCGCCCTGCACCGAGTCCAGTTGCAGATTCAGCTTGGGATCGTAGATCTCGGCGATCATCTGGCCTTCGGTGACGGCGCTGCCCTCGGTCACCCCGACCGAAACCAGCGTACCGCCGATGCGCGACCGGGCCGGGATCAGATCGCGCGCCTCGACACGGCCGAACACGGCCTTCCATTCGGTGATTTCGCGCTGCCCGACAGTCTGCTCCGACGCGGCAAGGGCCATCCCGGCCCCAAAAACCGCCAGCGCTGACGCCAAAATGAACTTCCGCATCGCCTATCCTCACTACCGCCGCATCGGGGGGATACAGATGCACACCGAGGAATATTTTGCAATCCCGCGCACACCGCGCGGAACCGGCGCGCGCATACGCCGCGCCGGGCAGAGTAATGATTACTTGGTCAAAATCAGCTTGCCAGCCCGGGTGATGCGCAGGGTATAGACCTGATCGCCCAGCGCGATATGCGCAAGATGTCCGCCGTCGGTCAGATCCTCGGCGCGGTGGGCGGGCAGTACCGGCGCGGACGGGTGGCCGGCTGTGGCGGGGGAATGGATCGTCATCGTCCTGTCCTTGGTTCGGTTTCGATATGGTCGAGGAGCGCGTCCACGGACAGGCCGAGCCACAGCCCGGCATCGGCAAGGATGGTCCACACGTCGTCGCGTTTGCGGGGCGCGCGGCCCGTCAGCCGCCAGGGCGGACGGGGGGTATCGGCTGGGCGGTGCATCGGCATGGTCCCGTGTTCTGCGGATGGTTCTGCGGATGGCTGACCCGGCACGACGCGGGTTGGCTGGACGACCAATACCTGACTAAAATAATAATGTTTGTCAATCCGGGTATTTTAGAACCTTGCAGCGCTCCGCGCGCCACCCGGCAGGAACCGGTCGGGATTGGACACGATCCAGTCCATGATCCGGATCGCCGGCTGCGACAGCTCCTGCCCGGCCGCGTGCAACACGAACCAGTGCCGGACGATGGGCAGCCGTTCGGCGGGGATCGACACCAGCCGGCCGGACTTCAGCTCTTCGTGCACGGTGTGGCCCGACAGGATCGCCACGCCGAGTCCGGCCGCCACCGCCTGTTTGATGGTCTCGTTCGATTCCATCTCGGTATAGGCAAACTCGCGTCCTTCGCCGATTTCATCCAGGAACCGCATGGTCAGGATACGGGTGCCCGAGCCCGGTTCCCGCATCACGAAAGGCTGGGACAGGATGTCGTCCGGCGTGACCTGTGCGATCCGGGTCAGCGGATGCCCGGGCGGCGCCACCAGCAAATGCGGATGATCGCCGATCGAACGCGCCACCACCGCCGGCAAACGCGGCGGCCGCCCCATGATCACCAGATCGAGATCGCCTGTCTCGATCATCTGGATGATCCGGGCGCGGTTGCCGATCCGCAGTACCACGTCGATATCGGGAAATTCCGACCGCAGCATCGCCACCAGATGCGGCGCGAAATATTTCGCCGTGCTCACCACCCCCAGAACCACCGTTCCCGACAGCCCCTTGCCCAGCGTTTCGATCTGATGGACCGCACGTTCCAGCGCCGCCCGCGCGGTCCGGAAAGCGGTCAAAAGTGCCGCGCCCTGCTCGGTCGGGGCGAATCCCCCCTGGCCGCGATTGACCAGCGCGCAGCCGAAAACCTCCTCAAGGGCGCGCAGCTGGCTGTGCACCGCCGGAGGTGTGAGCGATAACATCTCCGCGGCCGTGCTGATCGCCCCGGATTGGCAGACCGCATCCAGCGCGCGCAACTGTTTGAATGTTATGGCATTAAGGCGCTGCATTCAGATTTCTCTAATTTGCTTTCACAAGTTTTAAATTCCTTATAATTCCATTCCGTGGATATCAACCTTTCCGAGGACGGAGGAAAACGCCTTGACCAAAGATAATTGCCTGATTGCCCCCGCCGGGCTGATCCCGGCGCACCTGGCCGCCCCGATGCAGGCGCTCAGCCGCGTCGCGTCGGATCTGGCACAGATCATCGCCCGCGGCCCGCTGGACGGCGCGCTGGGCGCCGAGGTCGGCAGCAACAGCGACGGCGACAATCAAAAGGCGCTGGACGTGATGGCGGACGAGGCCTTTGCCGCCGCCCTGCCCGGCACCGGCGTGCGCTGGTACGCCTCGGAAGAGCGCGAGACCGTGGAGCAGATCGACGAAGACGGCGCCCTGGCGCTGGCCATCGACCCGCTCGACGGCTCCTCCAATATCGACGTGAACGTGTCCATCGGCACGATCTTTTCGATCCGCCCGGCCCGCGACGGGGCCGAGGACAGCTTTCTGCGGTCCGGGCGCGAACAGATCGCCGCGGGCTATTTCATCTATGGGCCGATGACTGCGCTCGTGGTCACCTTCGGGAATGGCGTTCTGACCTTTGTGCGCGATCCGCAGGACGGACGGTTCCACCAGGCCGGCGGCATGCTGACGATTCCCGAGGACTCCTCTGAATTCGCCATCAACGCCTCGAACTATCGTCACTGGTCCAAGCCCGTGCGCGCCTATATCGACGATTGCCTGCAAGGCATCGAGGGGCCGCGCGCCAAGAATTTCAACATGCGCTGGGTCGCCTCACTGGTGGCGGAGACCCACCGCATCCTGTCGCGCGGCGGCATCTTCCTCTACCCGTCCGACGGGCGCCCCGGCTATGGCCAGGGCCGGCTGCGCATGGTCTATGAATGCGCCCCCATCGCCATGCTGGTCGAGCAGGCCGGCGGGCGCGCCACCACCGGGCAGGATCCGTTGCTGGATCAGCGCCCGGACCAGCTTCACGCACGCACCCCGCTTGTCTTTGGCACCCCCGACAAGGTCGACCGCGTCACCGCCTACCATGATCTGCCCGAACAGGAGATCTCGGCCCTGTTCGGCTCGCGCGGCCTGTTCCGCGCCTGAAGGAGACCCAATGTCCAAGAAACACCCCATCATTTCGGTGACCGGCTCCTCGGGGGCCGGCACGACCACGGTCAAGGCGACCTTCGACCAGATCTTTCGCCGCGAGGGGATCGAGGCGGTGTCGATCGAGGGCGATGCCTTTCACCGCTATGACCGCGCGTCGATGAAGGCCGAGCTGGAGAAACGCAAATCGGCCGGCGAAGATACCTTCAGCCATTTCAGCTATGACGCCAATGAGTTGGGCAAGCTGGAAGAGGTGTTCCGCACCTATGGTGAGACCGGCAGGGGCGAAACCCGCCACTATGTCCATGACGACGAGGAGGCGGCGCGCCGGGGTGTCGGGCCGGGCCAGTTCACCCAGTGGGAACCCTTTGCCGACAATTCCGAGCTGCTGTTCTACGAGGGGCTGCACGGCGCGGTGGTGAACGACGAGGTCAATATCGCCAAATTCGCCGACCTCAAGATCGGCGTGGTGCCGGTGATCAACCTCGAATGGATCCAGAAGATTCACCGCGACAAGGCCAGCCGCGGCTATTCGACCGAGGCGGTGACCGACACCATCCTGCGCCGGATGCACGCCTATGTGCATTGCATCTGTCCGCAGTTCATCGAGACCGACGTGAATTTCCAGCGCGTGCCGGTGGTCGATACTTCCGACCCTTTCGTGGCGCGCTGGATTCCGACCGCCGACGAGAGCTTGGTGGTGATCCGCTTCAAGAACCCGCGCGGCATCGACTTTCCCTATCTCACCACGATGATCGAGGGCAGCTGGATGACCCGCGCCAATTCGATCGTCATCCCCGGCGGCAAGATGGATCTGGCGATGCAGCTGATCTTCACCCCGATGGTTCACCGCCTGGTCAGCGAATCCAAACGCGCCTGAGGAGATACCGATGAACCAGCACAGCCAGATCACCGCCGCCTCCGAGGAGCTGATGGCCAATGCGATCCGCGCGCTTGCGATGGACGCAGTTCAGGCCGCGAACTCGGGCCATCCCGGCGCGCCGATGGGTCTGGCCGATGTGGCGGCCGTTCTGTTCAACCGGTTCATCACGCTGGACCCGGCGAACTCCGACTGGCCCGACCGCGACCGTTTCGTGATGAGCGCCGGTCACGGCTCGATGCTGGTCTATGCGATCCATCACCTGCTGGGCTATGACGACATGGGGATGGAGCAGATCCGCAATTTCCGGCAGATGGGCTATCGCACCGCCGGACACCCGGAATACGGCCATGCCAAGGGGATAGAGACAACCACCGGACCGCTGGGTCAGGGTATCGCCACCGCCGTCGGCATGGCGCTGGCCGAGCGGATGCACAACGCGCGCTTCGGCGACGATCTGGTGGGCCACCATACTTACGTGATCGCCGGCGACGGCTGCCTGATGGAGGGGATCAGCCACGAAGCAATCGACTTTGCCGGTCATATGGGGCTGGGCCGGCTGATCCTGTTCTGGGACGACAACGGCATCACCATCGACGGCTCTACCGACCTCTCGACCTCTACCGACCAGCGGGCGCGGTTTGCCGCCGCCGGCTGGCATGTGCAGGCGGTGGACGGGCATGACAAGGAGGCCGTGGCCGCCGCAATCGAAGCGGCCCGCGCCGATGCCCGCCCCTCGATGATCGCCTGCAAGACGGTGATCGGATTTGGCGCGCCGAACAAACAGGGCACCTCCGCTACCCACGGCTCGCCCCTGGGTGCGGAAGAGATCGCCGCCGCCCGGGCCGAACTGGGCTGGACGCATCCGCCGTTCGAGATCCCGCAGGACATCTACACCGCCTGGCGCACCGTCGCCGCCCGCGGCGCCGAGGCCCGCGCCGCCTGGCTGACCCGTCTCGCCGCCAACCCGAAGGCCGCCGAGTTCAGTGCCTCCCTCGCCGCCCCCGACGCGGCGGCGCTCAATGCCGCGATCGCCGCATACAAGGCAAAGCGTTCGGCGCAGGCGCCCAAGGTCGCCACCCGCAAGGCCAGCGAAATGGCGCTGGAGGTGGTCAATGCGACCTTGGCAAATACCATCGGCGGCTCCGCCGACCTGACCGGGTCGAACAACACCCGCACCAAGGGGATGACGCCGGTCAGCCGTGACGACTACGCCGGCGACTACATCCATTACGGCATCCGCGAACACGGCATGGCGGCGGCGATGAACGGCATCTCGCTGCACGGCGGCTTCCTGCCCTATGGCGGCACCTTCCTGGCGTTTGCCGATTACTGCCGCCCGGCGATCCGCCTGTCGGCGCTGATGCGGCGCCCGGTCGTCTATGTGATGACCCATGACAGCATCGGGCTGGGCGAGGACGGCCCCACCCATCAGCCGGTCGAGACCATCGCCAGCCTGCGCGCCATGCCCAACCTGAACCTCTTTCGCCCTGCCGACGTGGTGGAAACCGCCGAGATGTGGGAACTGGCCGCGATGAGCGACAGCACCCCCAGCGTGCTTTGCCTGTCGCGGCAGGGCCTGCCGACCCTGCGCACCGAACATGTCGCGGAAAACCTGACCGCCCGCGGCGCCTATGTGCTGCGCGAAACCCACGGCCCCCGCGATCTCACCCTGATCGCCACCGGGTCCGAGGTGGAGATCGCCTGCGCCGCCGCCGATCTGCTGGCCGAAGAGGGGATCAAGGCCGCCGTGGTCTCCGCCCCCTGTTTCGAGCTGTTCACTGCCCAGGACGCCGCCTGGCGCGCGGCGGTCCTTGGCACCGCCCCCCGCATCGGGATCGAGGCCGCCGTCCGGCAAGGCTGGGACAACCTGCTGCGCCCCGAGGACGGCTTTGTCGGCATGACCGGTTTCGGCGCCTCCGCCCCCGCGCCCGAGCTTTACGAGTATTTCGGCATCACCGCCGTCCACACTGCCGCGAAGGCACGCGAACTCTTATCCTAAGAGGTTGAAATGACAATAAAAGTTGCAATCAACGGCTTTGGCCGAATAGGCAGGTGCACCCTGAGCGCCATCGCCGAGAGCGGCCGCAACGACATCGAGGTGGTCAAGCTCAACGCAACCGGCCCGATCGAGACCGCCGCGCATCTGCTGAAATACGACAGCGTGCATGGCCGCTTTGGCGGCGAAATCCGCATCGACGGGACCACGATGGACATAGGTCACGGACCGATGCAGGTGTTCTCGACCTACGATCCGGGCGCGTTGGAGTGGTCCGGCGTCGACGTGGTGCTGGAATGCTCGGGTCAGTTCAATTCGCGCGACGCCGCCGCCGTGCACCTGGGCCAGGGCGCGAAAAAGGTTCTGATCTCGGCGCCGGCCAAGGGGGCCGACAGGACCATGGTCTACGGCGTCAATCACCGCGACCTGAAGCCGTCGGAAATCGTGGTCTCCAATGGTTCCTGCACCACCAATTGCCTGGCGCCGATGGCCAAGGTTCTGAACGACGCGGTGGGCATCGAACAGGGCATCATGACCACGGTGCATTCCTATACCGGCGACCAGCCGACGCTGGACCGCCGCCACAGCGACCTCTACCGCGCCCGCGCCGCCGCCATGGCGATGATCCCCACCACCACAGGGGCCGCCAAGGCGATCGGCGAGGTGCTGCCCGAACTGAAAGGCAGGCTCGACGGCTCCGCGATCCGGGTGCCGACGCCGAATGTCTCCGCCGTCGATCTGACCTTCCGCCCGTCCAAATCGGTGACGGTGGAAGAGATCAACGCGATCATCGCCGAGGCCGCCGCCGGCCCGATGCGCGGCATCATGAGCTATGAAACCGAGCCCAAGGTCTCGGTCGATTACAACCACGAGACCCATTCGTGCAACTTCGCCGCCGACCAGACCCGTGTCATCGACGGATCGCTGGTGCGGGTGATGGCCTGGTACGACAACGAGTGGGGCTTTTCCTGCCGCATGGCGGACAATGCCGTTCACATGGGGCAGGTCGGATGAGCATCGCGCGCATCACCGATATGGACGTTACCGGCAAACGCGTGCTGGTGCGGGCCGACCTGAACGTTCCGACCGAAGCCGGCCGGATCACCGATACCACCCGGATCGACCGCTTTGCGGCAGGCATGCGGCCGCTTCTGGCGCGCGGCGCACGGCTGGTCGTCCTGACCCATTTTGGCCGCCCCGAGCCCAATGAGCTGAATTCCAGCTTTTCGGTGGACAAGTTCCGGCCGGCCCTGGCCGAGGCGCTCGGCGTGCCGGTTCGGTTCTCGGATGTCTGCGCCGACGAGTCCGCCGTGATCCTGTCGCGGCAACTGGCCAACGGCGAGGCGCTGCTGTGCGAAAACCTGCGGCTGAACCCGGGCGAAATCGCCAACGATCCCGCCTTTGCGGCGCAGCTGGCCAGGCTTGGCGACATCTATGTCAACGACGCCTTTTCCTGCGCCCACCGCGCCCACGCCTCGACCGAGGCGCTGGCCCGCCTCCTGCCCGCCGCCGCGGGGCCGCTTCTGGTCGAGGAGCTTGAGGCGCTCGGCGCTGCGCTCGACGCGCCCAAGCGGCCCTCGGTGGCGATTGTCGGCGGCGCCAAGGTGTCCAGCAAAATCGCGGTATTGAAGAACCTGGTGCAAAGGCTCGACGCGGTAATCATCGGTGGCGGCATGGCCAACACCTTCCTTTTTGCCGAGGGCGCGCCGATGGGCCGGTCGCTGCATGAGGCCGACCAGATCGACACCGCGCGCGAGATCCGGCGGCTGGCCGAGAAATCCGGCTGCTATCTGCATCTGCCGCAGGACGTTGTGGTGGCGCGGGAATTCCGCGCCGAGGCCGAGACGCAGGTGGTCGATGCCTTCGCCTGCCCCGAGGACGCGATGATCCTCGACGCCGGGCCGCAGGCGCTGGCCGGGTTCCAGACGGTGCTGACCGGTGCGCAGACCATCCTGTGGAACGGCCCGCTCGGCGCCTTCGAGATCCCGCCCTTCGACATGGCGACCGTGGCGCTCGCCCGCGCCGCGGCCGCGCTGACCCGGCAGGGCCGCGCCGTCACCGTGGCCGGCGGCGGCGACACCGTCGCGGCGCTGAACGCGGCGGGCGTCACCCAAGACTTCACCTATGTCTCCACCGCCGGTGGGGCATTCCTGGAATGGCTGGAGGGCAGGACGCTCCCCGGTATCGCGGCGCTGGACGGCGCCGCCGCAGCCGCCTGAGGCAAGGAGGTCCGATATGGCACTGATCACGCTCCGGCAATTGCTGGACCACGCCGCGGAACACGCATACGGCGTGCCCGCCTTCAACATCAACAACATGGAACAGGGTCTGGCGATCCTGCGCGCGGCCGAGAGATGCGACGCGCCGGTGATCCTGCAGGCCAGCCGCGGCGCCCGCTCCTATGCCGGCGACATCATGCTGCGCCATATGGTTCAGGCGCTGGCCGAGATGTTCCCCGACATCCCCATCGTGATGCATCAGGACCACGGCAACAACGACGCCACCTGCCTGACCGCGATCCGCCACGGCTTTACCAGCGTGATGATGGACGGCTCGCTGGAGGAGGACATGAAGACGCCCGCCTCCTACGACTACAACGCCCGGATCACCGCCCGCGTCACCGCCGCCGCCCACGCTGTCGGTGCCAGCGTCGAGGGCGAGCTGGGCGTTCTGGGCAGTCTTGAGACCGGCGAGGCGGGCGAGGAGGACGGCTCCGGCGCGGTCGGCAAGCTCAGCCACGACCAGCTGCTGACCGATCCCGATCAGGCGGTGGATTTCGTGATGCGCACGAAATGCGATGCGCTCGCCATCGCCTGCGGCACCAGCCACGGCGCCTATAAGTTCAGCCGCAAGCCCGATGGCGAGATCCTGTCGATGAAGACCATCGCCGCGATCCACGACAAGCTACCCGACACCCATCTGGTGATGCACGGGTCGTCCTCGGTCCCGCAGGAGCTGCAGGACATCATCAACGCCTATGGCGGCGACATGCCCCAGACCTATGGCGTGCCGGTCGAAGAGATCGAGCGCGGCATCAGGATGGGCGTGCGCAAGGTCAATATCGACACCGATTGCCGGATGGCGATGACCGGCCAGTTCCGCAAGGTGGCCACCGAGAACGCGGCCGAGTTCGACCCGCGCAAGTTCCTGATCCCGGCGATGGACGCGCTCGAGGCGCTCTGCGCCGACCGGTTCGACCGCTTCGGCACCTCCGGGCACGCTGCCCGCATCAAACCCGTCCCGATGGACGATATGGCCGCCCGCTATGCCGCGGGCGCGCTCGACCCCCAGACCGCCGGCCGTCAGGCCGCCTGAACACCGAGAGAGAGGAAAGGCCATGAACCAGATGAAATCCCCCAAGGAAATCAAAGGCAAGGAACGCTATAAGGCCGGCGTGCTGAAATACGCGCAGATGGGTTACTGGGACGGCGACTATGAGCCCAAGGACACCGACGTGCTGGCGCTGTTCCGCATCACCCCGCAAGAGGGCGTCGACCCGATCGAAGCCGCCGCCGCGGTGGCCGGCGAAAGCTCTACCGCGACCTGGACCGTGGTCTGGACCGACCGTCTGACCGCCTGCGACAGCTACCGCGCCAAGGCCTACAAGGTCGAGCCGGTGCCGAACAATCCGGGGCAGTACTTCTGCTATGTCGCCTACGATCTGATCCTGTTCGAAGAAGGCTCCATCGCCAACCTCACCGCCTCGATCATCGGCAACGTGTTCAGTTTCAAACCGCTGCTGGCCGCCCGCCTGGAAGACATGCGCTTTCCGGTCGCCTATGTGAAGACCTTCGCCGGCCCGCCCACCGGGCTGGTGGTTGAGCGCGAGCGCCTCGACAAGTTCGGCAAGCCGCTGCTGGGCGCCACCACCAAGCCCAAGCTGGGCTTGTCGGGCAAGAATTATGGCCGCGTCGTCTATGAGGGGCTCAAGGGCGGGCTCGACTTCATGAAGGATGACGAGAACATCAACTCGCAACCGTTCATGCACTGGCGCGACCGTTTCCTGTACTGCATGGAGGCTGTGAACAAGGCCAGCGCCCAGACCGGCGAGGTCAAGGGCCACTACCTCAACATCACCGCCGGCACCATGGAAGAGATGTACGCCCGCGCCGAGTTCGCAAAACAGCTGGGCAGCGTCATCGTCATGGTCGACCTGATCGTCGGCTGGACCGCGATCCAGTCGATCTCCCGGTGGTGCCGCGACAACGACATGATCCTGCACATGCACCGTGCCGGCCACGGCACTTATACCCGGCAGAAGAACCACGGCATCAGCTTCCGCGTGATCGCGAAATGGCTACGGCTGGCAGGTGTCGATCACCTGCACTGCGGCACCGCCGTCGGCAAGCTGGAGGGCGACCCGCTGACCGTGCAGGGCTATTACAACGTCTGCCGCGAGACCCATAACGAGGTGGATCTGTCGCGCGGCATCTTCTTTGAACAGGATTGGGGCGACCTGCACAAGGTCATGCCGGTGGCTTCGGGCGGCATCCATGCCGGTCAGATGCACCAGCTGCTTGATCTGTTCGGCGACGACGTGGTGTTGCAGTTCGGCGGTGGCACCATCGGCCACCCGATGGGCATCCAGGCCGGCGCGACCGCCAACCGCGTGGCACTCGAGGCGATGGTACTGGCCCGCAACGAAGGCCGCGACATCAGGAACGAAGGCCCCGACGTTCTGCGCGAGGCCGCCAAGTGGTGCAAGCCGCTCGAGGCCGCGCTGGAGACCTGGGGCAACATCACCTTCAACTACACCTCGACCGACACCAGCGACTTCGTGCCCACCGCAAGCCCGGCGATGTAAGGGGGCGCCCCCTCATATCCGCCCCCTCTCCCTGCCCGTCTGGCAGGGAAAGGGGACACGGAGCACCCGGATCAACCATAGGAGACACCACCGATGCGTATCACCCAAGGATGCTTTTCCTTCCTGCCCGACCTGAGCGACGAGCAGATCACCGCCCAGGTCGAATACATGCTGTCGCGCGACTGGGCAGTCAGCCTGGAATACACCGACGATCCCCACCCCCGGAACATCTATTGGGAAATGTGGGGCCACCCGATGTTCGACCTGCGCGACGCCAAGGGCGTGATGATGGAGTTTGAAGACTGCCGCAAGGCGCACCCGGACGCCTATATCCGGATGCAGGCCTTCGACGACACCCGCGGATTCGAGACGGTGATGATGTCGTTCATCGTCAACCGCCCCGCCGAGGAGCCCCGCCTGACCATGCAGCGCACCGATTACGAGGGGCGCTCGCAGAAATACGGCTGGACCGCGCGCGCCTGACGGGGGCAGCGGGGGAACCGCCCCCGCACCCCCATAGCATTTGAACACTGAAGAAGGGGCCGGACATGACAGACACACCCGAAGCACCGCAGCGCATTGATCTCGGCGCCGAGTATGAAAGCTCCGGCGTGGCCGAAGTTCTGCGCGAACTGGACGAAGAGCTGATCGGTCTGGCCCCGGTCAAGCAGCGCATCCGCGAGACCGCCGCGCTGCTGCTGGTGGACCGGGCCCGGCGCGCGCTGGGCCTCAGCCAGGAGACGCCGACGCTGCACATGTCCTTCACCGGCAATCCCGGCACCGGCAAGACCACGGTCGCGCGCAAGATGGCCGGGCTGTTGTACCGTCTGGGCTATGTGCGCAAGGGGCATCTGGTCAGCGTCACACGCGACGACCTTGTCGGCCAGTACATCGGCCACACCGCGCCAAAGACCAAGGAGGTACTGAAAAAGGCGATGGGCGGCGTGCTCTTCATCGACGAGGCCTATTACCTCTACAAACCCGACAACGAACGCGACTACGGCCAGGAGGCGATCGAGATCCTGTTGCAGGTGATGGAGAACAACCGCGACGATCTGGTGGTGATCATGGCCGGCTACGCCGACCGGATGGACCGGTTCTTTTCCGCCAATCCCGGGTTCCGGTCACGCATCGCCCACCATATCGAATTCCCCGACTACTCCGAAGAAGAGCTGGGGCGGATTGCCGGCACCATGCTGGGCGATCAGGGCTATCGCCTCGACGAGGGCGGCCGCGCCGCGCTGGAGGAGTATATCGATCTGCGCCGCACCCAGCCGCATTTCGCCAACGCCCGCTCAATCCGAAACGCGCTCGACCGCGCCCGGCTGCGGCAGGCCAACCGGCTGTTCGAGGCCGGCGGCGTGGTGGATGCGGATGCGCTGTCGACAATTTCCGAGGCCGACATCCGCCCCTCGCGCGTGTTCCGCGGCGGGCTGGACGCGGACCGCGCCGCGCCGGAGGCCGCGGAATGAGCTTCGACCGTTCCGTCAAGATCGCGCCGTCGATCCTGTCCGCCGATTTCGCCAACTTCGGGCAGGAGATCCGCGCCATCGAGGATCAGGGCGCCGACTGGGT
>NZ_SMUV01000012.1 GCF_004358185.1 Antarcticimicrobium luteum | reverse complement strand
CTGCCCGAGAAGCTGCGGGAGGGCCGGCGCGAGGCCGAGGCGGCCTTCGGCAACGGCGAGGGCTATCTGGAAAAGATGATCACCCGGGCGCGGCATGTGGAGGTGCAGATCCTCGGCGACAAGCAGGGGCAGATCTATCACCTGTTCGAGCGTGACTGCTCGGTGCAGCGGCGCAACCAGAAGGTGGTCGAACGCGCCCCGGCGCCGTACCTCACCGAGGCGCAGCGCGCCGAGATCTGCGATCTGGGCGTGCGCATCTGCAGCCATGTCAATTACGAATGCGCCGGCACCGTCGAGTTCCTGATGGATATGGAGACCGAGCAGTTCTATTTCATCGAGGTGAACCCGCGGGTGCAGGTGGAACATACCGTCACCGAGGAGGTGACCGGCATCGACATCGTCCGCGCCCAGATCCTGATCGCCGAGGGCAAACCCATCGCCGAGGCCACCGGCAAGGCGGCGCAGGAGGAGATCCGGCTGAACGGCCACGCGCTGCAGACGCGGATCACCACCGAGGATCCGCAGAACAACTTCATCCCCGATTACGGCCGCATCACCGCCTATCGCTCGGCCACCGGCATGGGCATCCGGCTGGACGGCGGCACGGCTTACGCGGGCGGCGTGATCACCCGCTATTACGACAGCCTGCTGACCAAGGTGACCGCCTGGGCGCCGACGCCGCAGATGGCGATCGCGCGGATGGACCGGGCGCTGCGCGAGTTCCGCATCCGCGGGGTCAGCACCAACATCGCCTTTGTCGAGAACCTGCTGAAGCATCCGACGTTCCTGAACAACAGCTATACCACCCGCTTCATCGACGAGACGCCGGAGCTGTTCCACTTCGCCAAACGGCAGGACCGCGGTACCAAGGTGCTGACCTATATCGCCGACATCACCGTCAACGGGCATCCCGAGACCAGGGGCCGCCCCGAGCCGCGCCGCGATATCAGGCTGCCGAAGCCGCCGGCCCAGCGGGGCGAGCCGCAGATGGGCACCCGCAACCTGCTGGAGCAGCAGGGGCCGCAGGCGGTGGCCGACTGGATGCGGGCGCAGAAACAGCTGCTGATCACCGACACCACCATGCGCGACGGGCATCAGTCGCTGCTGGCGACCCGGATGCGCTCGGTCGACATGATCCGGGTGGCGCCCGCCTATGCCGCCCGTCTGCCGCAGCTGTTCTCGGTGGAATGCTGGGGCGGGGCGACCTTCGATGTGGCCTACCGGTTCCTGCAGGAATGCCCCTGGCAGCGGCTGCGCGACCTGCGCGCGGCGATGCCGAACCTGATGACGCAGATGCTGCTGCGCGGCTCCAACGGGGTCGGCTATACCAATTACCCCGACAATGTGGTGCAGGCCTTCGTGCGGGAGGCGGCGAAGAATATCGACGTCTTCCGCGTGTTCGACAGCCTCAACTGGGTCGAGAACATGCGCGTCGCCATGGACGCGGTGATCGAGGCCGGCAAGATCTGCGAGGGCACGATCTGCTATACCGGCGACATCCTCGATCCGGACCGGGCCAAATACGACCTGAAGTATTACGTCGGCATGGCGCGCGAGCTGGAGGCCGCCGGCGCCCATGTGCTGGGGCTGAAGGACATGGCGGGGCTGCTGAAGCCCGCCGCCGCCAGCGCGCTGATCGCGGCGCTGAAGCAGGAGGTGGGCCTGCCGATCCATTTCCACACCCATGACACCGCCGGGGTCGCCATCGCCTCGATCATGGCGGCGGCGGAGGCCGGCGTCGACGCGGTCGACTGCGCCATGGACGCGTTTTCCGGCAACACCAGCCAGGCGACGCTGGGCTCGGTGGTCGAGGCGCTGCGCCACACCGGGCGCGACACCGGCCTCGACATCGCCGCGATCCGCGAGATCAGCGATTATTTCGAGGCGGTGCGCGGCCAGTACGCCGCCTTCGAGAGCGGGCTGCAGGCGCCGGCCTCGGAGGTCTACCTGCACGAGATGCCGGGCGGGCAGTTCACCAACCTCAAGGCGCAGGCGCGCTCTCTGGGGCTGGAGGAGCGCTGGCACGACGTGGCGCAGACCTATGCGGATGTGAACCGGATGTTCGGCGATATCGTCAAGGTGACGCCGTCGTCGAAAGTGGTGGGCGACATGGCGCTGATGATGGTCTCCCAGGGGCTCAGCCGCGCCGATGTCGAGGATCCGGACAAGGAGGTCGCCTTTCCCGACAGCGTCATCGACATGATGCGCGGCAACCTGGGCCAGCCGCCGGGCGGCTTTCCCGCGGGCCTCGTCAGGAAGGTGCTGAAGGACGAGGCGCCCAACCTTGAGCGCCCCGGCCGGCACCTGGCGCCGGTCGAGCTGGAGGCGGCCCGCGCCACGCTCAGCGCCGAGCTGGACGGCCGGCCGGTCGATGACGAGGATCTGATGGGCTATCTGATGTATCCCAAGGTCTATCTCGACTACATGGGGCGGCACCGGCTCTACGGGCCGGTGCGCACGCTGCCGACGCGGACCTTCTTCTACGGCATGGAGCCGGGCGAGGAGATCTCGGCCGAGATCGACCCCGGCAAGACGCTGGAGATCCGCTGCCAGGCGGTGGGCGAGACCGACGAGAAGGGCGATGTGAAGGTGTTCTTCGAGCTCAACGGCCAGCCGCGCACCGTGCGGGTGCCCAACCGGCTGGTGAAAGCGGAAACCCAGGCCCGCCCCAAGGCCGAGCCCGGCAACCCGAACCACATCGGCGCGCCGATGCCCGGCGTCGTCGCCTCCGTCGCGGCCCGGCCCGGCAGCGCGGTCAGGGCCGGCGATCTGCTGCTCACCATCGAGGCGATGAAAATGGAAACCGCCATCCACGCCGACCACGACGCCACCGTCAAGGCCGTCCACGTCCAGCCAGGAACCCAGATCGACGCAAAAGACCTCATGATCGAACTCCAATGACCCCACCAGTTCCAGCGGCAGTACCAGCCGCGGCAGCGGACGGACGGACCCGC
>NZ_SMUV01000073.1 GCF_004358185.1 Antarcticimicrobium luteum | reverse complement strand
TTCGACATCTCTGATCTCCTTCTCGTCGAAGATCAGCAGACCGCAAATCGTAGCCTACGTCAGTGTCCGAATTTCGGGGGGTAGCTCAGTCAGTCTCGCGTTGAGCGTATCGAAAGTAACGGCAAAAGACTGTTTTGGCTGGCTGCAATTTCCGATCAATTCGACCATTTCGTTGCTCGAGCCTCGATGGATTCCAAGGCAGGTCAAAGTGCAGCAGATCAGAACAATGGGATTGAAGATTGATGCCTTCTCGTGCTGCGTCCGTGCAAATGAGAATTCGCAGCGGCTCAGTGCTTGGATCAGCATTGAACGCTCGTTTTACGTCTTCCCGGCGATCAGAACCCGTTGCACCTGTGAACACACCGATCCGTTCATCGGCGAGGTCGGTGGCCGAAAGTGCCTCGCGCAAACGTCGCTCTAGCCAACGTCTGGTATCCTCCCATTCTGTAAAGATAATTAGACGACGCTGGTTCCAAGCCTCCCCGTCCAACATGTTTGCGCGAATCCAACCTACCAGCCAATCCACACGAGCGTCTGGCCGCGACAGTTGCTTCTCTGCTAGTGTGAGCATCTCATCGACGGCAGCGAGCTCAGATATCAGTTCCTGACGAGACGCATCGACAACTCCCGCGGACGAGGCCGCGCTTGCGCTTGCTTCTGCATCTTCATCGAATGCCTGCTCAGCGCTCTCGTCTTCGAGACCCAATTCAGCGCTCTCTTCAGCCGAGAGGGAGCTAACAAAACTGGCGGCTGAGTTCTCGATCCGAGCAACTTCAGTTCCGTCTAACACCTTTTGGAGGGTCACCCGATGAGCTTTCAGCGTGCGATGGAACGCGGCCACCGAAGATAGAAGGCGCTGCTGAAGCCCAACGAATGTCAGTTTGGCGATTGCGGCCTTGCCACTCGGTAGTTTGGCAATCCGCGCCATTCGAAGTTCACCATATGCGCCGAGTTGACGGGCCAATTCCAGCTCAGGTGTGCTTTCCGACAAGCCGTCGAGAATGATCGGCTCGACAACCCGCTCGGGGAAAGCCTCTCCGAGACGGCGCAGATCGGATTTCAAACGGCGAACCATCACTGGTTCCAGGTCTTTGGGACGAACTTCAACACCCCGCGTGAAGCGCTGAGGGTCAAGCATTTCGAGCAAAGCTGAGAAGCTGTTGGAGTGACCGTTGTGCGGAGTGGCTGTCAGGAACAGTCTGTGCTCAAAGCGTTCCCCGAGCTCCCTGACCGCCTTTGTAAGCTGGCTGGATACAGCGTAACGGGTACCAGCGGACGGGGCGGCATGGTGTGCTTCATCCAAGATCAGAAGCGCCCGAGCTCGAAACTCACCAAGGACGTCCCGCAAACCAGCTGCGTAGGTTTCGTCGGTCATCAATCGGTGCGAAATGATAAACCGGGAGCCTGTGGTCCATGGGTTGACCGAAAACCCTCTGGTGCGCCTGAGATCACCGACTCGTTCACGGTCAATTATTTCAAACGACAGGCCGAACTTTGCCTCCAATTCGTCTTTCCATTGAATAGTCATTGCGGGAGGCGCGGCGATAACGATGAAATCTATCCGTCGACGCAGTAAGAGTTCTCTGGCAATCAGCCCGGCTTCGATCGTCTTCCCGAGACCAACGTCATCTGCAATGAGGAGATTGACGCGTGGCAGGCGAAGAGCTTTTCTGAGTGGTAGCAATTGGTATGCATCAAGCCTGATCCCAGCCCGGAAAGGCGACTGAAGGAGGTCTCGGTCTGCGGCAGTCGCCGACTTCCAGCGGATCGCCCGGATATGCGCGGCCAAGACTTCGGGGCTGTCCGGCTGCCCATGCCCGACGCCACTCCAGCGATCATCGTCAAGAAGCTTCCCATTGATCTCGGCATCCCAAAGAACCTCAAGCTGTTCGCCTTGTGCGTCATCAGCGATGCAGGAGAGGCCCAATGTCGAAAGGTCGCTCGCGTCACCCAACAAGGATTCGACAAGCCACTGCTTGCCTCGGACCTCGACGAAATCGCCTTGCGTAATGCCGTTACTGGGGGAACCACTCTTCATTTTCCGCCATCTCCAATCATACTGTCGGGTTTGGCCGGTGCTTGGAGAGCCGTGAGGCGATTGTACTCCTCAATCGCGATAACAACTACGACTGTCCGGCCGTACTTGTCGATTGCCACCGGTTCAGCTCGAGCGGTGTCGATCAGTCTTCCGAAGCTGTTCTTTGCGTCCCGCGCCGCCATATGCTGCATAGCCCGCCTCCTGTTGAGGTGGAGCTATTGTAGCCACCATTGAGCTGGCTTGATAGAGAGAAACGGGCTGCGAGCGGGCGACTCGCAACCCGTACTTGGTCGTTGGAAAGACGTGGATAACGCCTCGCGAATGCTGACCTCCGTATGGGTCGGCCTGATCGGATAGGCGCGAAGTCGAGCCCAGTGGGTTCGACTCCTAGTCTGTTGGGTCAGCCTTCGGCCAGCAACTCGTCAGGAACGCTTTGAACCTGGCGTTCAAACGCCTCTACGTCGGACAGTCTGTACACGACCCGGCCACCGATCTTCAGGTATCGCGGACCTTCCTGGACCCAACGCCAGCGCTCGAGTGTTCGGTGGCTGATCTTCCAGCGGGCCGCCAGTTCTTTCTGATTCACACATACTTCGTTCATTTTCGTCTCCTTTTGCGCAACTCACTTCGGTCGCAAGAGAACGAATGCGTGAGAAGAAAACCTATTCAAGTCGGTATGTTGCGTGCTTTGAGGCTATGTTTGAAACAGGCGGATAGAGCGTAAATTGGCGCTCTGCATCGAAAACATGTCGTATCCTTCGCGGCAGCGCGATGCCCATCGGAATGGGGTCGGACACTTTTCTCAAGATTTCAGGGATTTTCGTGGCGTCTGGACTCGACCCGAACTGCCAAAACAGCCGATTTAATTCTCGAGTCATTTCCTCCGCCATTATCCCCATTGCGAACCAGTGACACCGCCCTGACGGGCACGGATTTTTCCGTGTTATCAAAGGAGTTTGCGTGAACCGACCGAACCTCATAGACGCGCCGCCAGGCCGAAGCTGGGCTCAGAATGGCCCTCAGTCTCAGTTTGGGCGAACCTCGCCCGTTTCGGTTCGGTCTCGTTTTCTCGTTACCTTTCAATGCACTGCTGCCGAACCCCGCCAAAACCCAAACGTGCGTTCCGAACGACATCGATGGCAACATAGCCAGAACACGCGGTAGGCGCGTTGCTCGGGATGCCAGCGTAGATTGGCGGATTTCTTGGGTGGGTTCGCATCCAATTCCCCCGACGAAACTGCTGATGACAAATGATTTTTTCGTGTCTAGCCTGGCCGCATGTCGAACGGGCCTTGGACAGATGCAGAGAATGACCTGATCGTCGCGGATTACTTCGCGATGCTGTCTGCTGACTTTGCTGGCCAGTCCTATAACAAGGTCGCGCACAATCGCGATCTTCAGACCCAGATCGACCGCAACCGCAGTTCAATTGAGTTCAAGCACCAGAACATCAGCGCGGTTCTCAGGGCCCTTGGAGAGGACTGGATCCCCGGCTACAAGCCCGCACAAAACTACCAAGGCACACTGGAAGATGCGGTGGTGCGTTGGCTGGAACTCAACCCCGGCTGGCTGTCCCGCATTCAGGACCGGCCCGCGATGGGCCTCCGCGAGGCGGCTCAACTTTGGATTGGACCGCCCCCGACGCTCAGCAACCAGCCGCCTCCGGCTGAACTTGAGCAAACCATCGCTACCGCCCGCAAATTCGATGTGGCGGAGCGTGACGAGCGCAACCGTGCGCTTGGCCGGGCGGGAGAGGAACGCGCGCTGGCGCATGAGAAAGCGGTATTGGCTGGCTCCGGGCGCTCTGATCTTGCTTCAAAGGTGCGATGGGTCTCGGAGGAAGATGGGGATCGTGCGGGGTATGATATCGCCAGCTATGCTCCAGATGGTCGGCCCCGTCTGATTGAAGTGAAGACGACCAACGGCTGGGAACGCACACCATTCCATATCTCGCGCAACGAACTGGCTGTTGCCGACGAACGGCGGGCGGACTGGTGCCTCATGCGGCTCTATCACTTTGCACGCGAGCCGAAGGCGTTCGAACTGCGCCCGCCGCTCGACGCCCACGTATCGCTGACCGCCACGAGTTTTCAGGCCAGCTTTCATTGAGCGTCAGTCAAACACCTTTTCAGGCTGCTGGGCCCACGGCAGCTCCGCCACACCGCAGAGATCAAAGATCGACAGCACCGTCGGCTCACGCCGCAGGACAACCCTTTCCAGCACCGATGGCGAGAGCCATGCCAGCCGGATCACACGGCTGACATAGCGGTCGGAGATGCCTTCTTCTCTGGCGAGATCGGCGATGGTGGTGACGTCGCCGCGCTCCAGCCTGCGGCGCCAGTCCCACGCGCGGCCGATGGCGCGTAGAAGGCGGGCATCCTGCCCGCGTTCCATGGCCACCTCGATCTCCTTGGGCGGCAGGATGCGGGGGCGGCCGCCGCGATTGCGCATGGTGAGGGGGATGTGGACGCGGAGGGTTTCTGGCTCTGCCATCACGCCAGCTCCGACTTGGCCGGGGCCATGAGGGCAGCAATAGCGCCCAAGCCCTCATGGCGGAGATCGACCGCCAGACCGGCGTCGCTGGCGGTGACCCGCGCCACCAGAAGCCTGACCACGCGCGCCTGCTCGGCCGGGATCAGCGCCTTCCACATGTCGTCGAACTGGGTGAGCGACGCGCTGATCGCCGCCTCGCCAAGGTCTGGCCGATCCTTGCGCAGGGTCCGCGACACCCGCGCGGCGACCTCTGGAGTGCGTAGTAGGCGGCGGATTTCGCCGACGACGGCATCCTCGACCATGCCACCGGGCAGCCGCTGCGGGCCTCGGATCTCGGCCTTGGGCCGTTTCTTGATCGCGTCCATCGAGACATAGTAGCGATAGCGTCGCGTGCCCTTCTTGGTGTGATGGGGCGTCATCGCGACGCCGGTCTCAGTGAAGATCAACCCGCGCAGCAGTGCTGGTGATGGTTCCTTGGCAACGGCAACCCGCCGCGACCGGTTGTTCGCGATTACATCATGGACGTCGTCCCACAGCGTCTCGTCTATGATCGCGTCATGTTCGCCCGGGTAGGCCGTGCCCTTGTGCACGGCGAGGCCGCGATAGACCTTGTTGTGCAGGGTCTTGAGCAGCGAAGTCTTGTCGTAAGACCGCGAATGCGGGAATTCTTCCGTCCGACAAATCGTTCTGCATCTGTACACGGTCTTCAAACGTCTGCGCGATGTCCCAGTCCGCAAATATCCCGCACACCAATTCATCCGGGGTTGCCTCGCAGAACCGCTCCAGGCGCTCTATGTCATAGCGTGCGCCAGCCAGCGCCAGCGCGGTAAACCCGCCCAGCGAATGCCCCGCCATGAAGACCTGATCGGGATCGATTTGCACCGGAAATGCGCCCGGCGAGACAGCGAAATCGATCATGCGGGCTGCCTGAGCGTCCGCGATGCGCAGGGAGCGGACTTTGTAAAGTCTGGTTTGCCGGGCACTCAGGAATGACGTGACCCGGCCCAAAAGAGACATCGACTGGTTGACGAGATGCCGCGCCGCAGCTTTTGTAGTGCGGCCATTCATGTTTGGGCTCGAGCATGCAACACCTCGAGGACGAGCGGGAGTGCTCATTCAAACGCGGACACCGGTCCCGGATGGCGTCCGGTGTCCGCGTCCAAACATGCTCCGTCAGTGCGCGACCATCACATGGCGTACAACTGAATAGTCCTCGAGCGCATAGGACGACATGTCCTTGCCATAGCCGGACTGTTTCATCCCGCCATGGGGCATCTCATTGGCCAGCATGAAATGGGTGTTCACCCAGGTGCAGCCATATTGCAAACTTGCGGCGACCTGCATGCCTTTGGACACGTCCTTTGTCCAAACCGATGACGCGAGACCATAGTCGCTGTCATTGGCCCAAGTAACCGCTTGGTCGGCGTCCTCAAACCGGGTGACGGACACGACAGGACCAAAGACTTCGCGCCGCACGATCTCGTCGCATTGCAAAGCGCCTGCGACCACGGTCGGTTTGTAGAAGAACCCGCCACCTTCGGGCGCGTCCCCGCCTGTGGTCACCTCGATATGGTTGGCTTCGCGAGCCCGTGCCACGAAACTTGCCACCCGGTCTCGTTGACGCAGGGAAATCAGCGGTCCCATTTCATTCAGACTGTCGTCGGGATTGGCATATTCGATTTGCGAAACGGCTTCGGTGAGTTTGCCGACGAACTCATCATAAATCGAAGCCTGCGCGTAAATTCGGCAGGCTGCGGTGCAATCCTGACCGGTGTTGTAAAACCCGAAGGCGCGAAGCCCCTCGACGGTGGCGTCGATATCTGCGTCCTCCAACACCAACACGGGGGCTTTGCCGCCAAGTTCGAGATGGGTGCGTTTGATCGTCTTGTTCGCCGCCTCAAGGATTTTGCGCCCGGTGGCAATGTCGCCGGTGATCGAGATCATCGCAACTTTCGGGTGATTGATGAGCGCGGAGCCGACGGTTTCACCGCGACCAAGGATAATGTTCACAACACCTTCAGGCAGGACATCGGCAAAGATTTTCGCCATGGCTAGCGCGGTAAGCGGTGTCTGTTCCGATGGCTTGAACACCACGGTGTTGCCGGCTCCGATGGCGGGGGCAATTTTCCACGCCATCATCATCAGCGGATAGTTCCACGGCGCAATGGACGCAACGATCCCGACGGGATCGCGGCGAACCATCGAGGTGAACCCCTCAAGATATTCACCGGCCATGGGCCCCGTCATGCAGCGCACCGCACCGGCAAAAAACCGAAAGCAATCCACGATCGCGGGCAGTTCGTCATTCAGGGCCAAGGGCCCCGGCTTGCCACAGTTGAGCGCCTCAAGCCGGGCCAGGTTTTCCGCCTCGGCCTCGATCCGGTCGGCGATTTTCAACAAATAGCCCGAGCGTTCACCGGGCGTGGTGCGTGACCAGCCGGCAAAGGCTTTTTCCGCCGCCGTGACGGCCTCTTCGACCTGCGTCAGAGAGGCCTCTGGAAGGGTGATGATGATCTCGCCAGTGCGCGGGTTAAAGATGTCTTCCTCGGTCTCGGTGCCTTTGACGAGCTTGGCGCCGATGAGCATTTGAGCGTCCATAGGGGTCTCCCAGTGTTTCTGGATGTGTCGGGGATTATTTATCGGAACCGGCGGTATGTTCGCCGTCACGTGTGAGGTAATAGGCGGCCAGGATCGGCAGCACGGTGACAAGCACGACCGCCATGGCAACCACGTTGGTCACCGGGCGTTGGCGCGGCCGGACAAGTTCTTCGAGCATCCAGATCGGCAAGGTGGTCTGGTTGCCCGCGGTAAATGTGGTGACGATCACCTCATCGAAACTGAGCGCAAAGGCCAGCATCCCGCCTGCAAGCAAAGCTGTCGCGATATTGGGCAGGATCACGAGGGTAAAGGTCTGCACCCCATCCGCGCCCAGATCCATCGCGGCATCGATCAGCGCACCAGAGGTCCGGCGAAACCGGGCGACCGCATTGTTGTAGACGATCACGATGCAAAAGGTGGCGTGCCCCAGCACGATGGTCCATGTCGAAAAGGGAATGTCCAACAAGGAGAACGCCGATCGCAGAGAAATCCCGGTGATGATCCCCGGCAAGGCGATCGGCAAGATCACCAGCAGGGATATCGTTTCGCGCCCAAAAAAACGCGAGCGGGCGACAGCGGCGGCGGTCAGCGTGCCCATGATCAGCGCCAGCGTGGTGGAAATCGCCGCGACCTTGAGTGAAAGCCCCAAAGCCTCCCAGACATCCGCACGGCCCAGGGTAACGCCGATCCATTTGGTCGTCAGGCCGGGGGGCGGCCATTGAAAGCTCTTTTCCTCGGTGGTGAAGGCATAGACAAAGATCAGCGCAATCGGGGCGAGCAAAAAGATCAGCCCGCCGATGGCCGAGAGTTTGAGGCCCAATGGGGCGCGTGTATCAGAGTGCATCGAAAGCCCCCATTTTGCGTGCGCCCCAGAGGTAAATCCCCATGACGACGATCGGAACGACGGTAAAGGCGGCGGCCAGCGGAATGTTTCCGGCGGTGCCTTGTTGGGTGTAAACCGCCTGACCGATAAACAGACGCGAGTTGCCTACAATTTGCGGCACGATGTAATCGCCAAGCGTCAGCGAGAACGTGAAGATGGAGCCCGCGATGATCCCCGGAAGCGCCAGCGGGAACAGCACCATGCGGAAGCTTTGGCGCGGCGTCGCGCCGAGATCAGAGGCCGCTTCAAGCAGCGCGCCGGGCACCCGTTCCAGCGAGGCCTGCACCGGGATGATCATGTAGGGCAGCCAGATATAGAGGAACACGAGAAAGGTGCCCATGTAGCTCACGGACAGAGAATTGCCGCCGATCACCGGGATCGACAAAACGCCATCAAGGGCCCAGGTCAGATGCAACTTGGCAAAAATCCACGTCAGGATGCCTTCTTTCGCAAGCACCAATTTCCACGCATAGACCTTGACCAGATAGCTCGACCACAATGGCAGCATCACACCGATGTAAAACAGCGCCTTCCATTTACCCTTGGCATAGCGCGCCGCGAAATAGGCGATGGGAAAGGCCAGCATAGCGGCGACCACGGTCACCGCTGCGGCCATGGCGACGGTGCGCAGGATGATGTCGAGATTATACGGCCGCAACAACTCGCCATAGGTCTTGAACGTGAATTCACGCACCACGACGCCAGAGAACTCATCAATCGAGAAAAAGCTCTGAATCAGCAGGGCGATCAGCGCGCCGATGTAAACGATGCCAAGCCACAGCGTGATCGGCAGCACCATCAGGAACACGAACATGCGTGGGTGACGGATCACCCAATCCACCTTGCGCGCCAAAGGCCCTGAGCGGGGCGCAAAGATCGCGGGTTGAGAGGCGTTGGGCCTCATGCCTCCAACTCCATGACATGGGCGCGGGACGCATCCCACGACACATAAGCGGTCTCGCCGATGTCCGGCGTGCTCTCATGGGCGGGGATCAGCGCGGTCAGGCTTTGGCCTTTGATGTCGAGCGAGAGTTTGGTTACCCGGCCGTGAAAGAATTTGCCCGTTACCGTGGCCGCAAGCCCCGCCTTATCAAGCGTGATATCTTCGGGCCGCAGGGACGCCCATTGCCCCATCTTCCCCACACCCGCAAGATCGGCGGGCACAACGTTCGAGGAACCGACGAAGTCGGCCACAAAGCGTGTGGAGGGGCGGCGATAAATGTCTTCTGCGCTCCCGATTTGTTGGATCTTGCCCTCGGCAAATACGGCCACGCGGTCGGCCATGGACAGCGCTTCGTCCTGGTCGTGGGTCACGAACACAAAGGTCAGGCCCAAGGAACGCTGGAGTTTGCGCAGCTCTTCTTGCATCTGTTCGCGCAGCTTGAGATCCAGTGCGCCCAAAGGTTCGTCCAAGAGCACCACGCGCGGCTTGTTGATCAAGGCCCGGGCCAAGGCCACGCGTTGACGTTGGCCGCCAGACAGCTCTCCGGCGCGGCGCGTGCCATAGCCAGCAAGCTCGACCAGCTCCAGCGTCTCTTCCGCGGCGCGGCGGCGTTCGGCCTTGCTCACCCCTTTGACGCGCAAGCCAAAGGCCACGTTGTCGAGCACATTCATATGAGGGAACAGCGCGTAGTTCTGGAACACCGTATTCACATTGCGCAAGTACGGCGGCACGCCTTCGGCACGCTCACCAAAAATTTCAATGCTCCCGGCGGTCGGTTGTTCGAACCCCGCAATCAGGCGCAGGCATGTGGTCTTCCCGGAGCCCGAGGGGCCGAGCATCGCAAAGAACTCGCCATCGTGAATAGCCAGATCGACCTCATCCACGGCTTTCACGGGTCCGAAGTGGCGCGACACGCCTCGGAAGGTCACTGCATCAGTCATTGTCAGTCTTTCAGGGGAGAATGTGGGCTGGCCCGAAAAGGCCAGCCCGTAGGGAAAGGATCAGCGCCCGCCGATCACACCGATGTAGTCCGAAACCCAACGGTAGTAGGGCACACAGCTGCCCTGACTTTCACAGCTGGACACCGGGGTGCGCCAGAACTTGATCCGGTCAAAATCATCAAGACCGTTCTCGGAACAGCCTGCTTCCGTCTGCATGCCAGACCCATCGGTACAGGCTTCCGGCACAGACGGCACGGCCCCGAACCACACGGACAGATCCGATTGGAGGTTCGAGTTCAGCGAATGCTCCATGAACTGATAGGCACAATTCGGATGTTCGGAGTCCGCATGCAGCATCAGCGTATCCGCCCAGCCTGTCGCGCCCTCGGACGGGATGGTCGAGGCAACCGGCACGCTGTCTGCTTTCAACAGGTTGACCATGAAGGGCCATGAGGACGAAGCCACCATGCCCTCGTTCTTGAAATCGTCGATCTGGATAAACGCATCGTGCCAGTAGCGCGACACTAGCTTGCGTTGGGCGCGCAACACGTCGAGCGCGGCAGCATATTGATCCTCGTTGAGCTCATAGGGGCTTGTGATGCCCAACTCCGGCTGATGCGCCATCAGATACATCGCGGCATCGGCGATATAGATCGGCCCATCATAGGCTTGCACCCGGCCCGAATTGCTTTCGCTGTCTGGCAGGGTCATTTCCTTGAACACCACGTCCCAGCTGGTCGGGGCCTCGGGGAAGACTTCGGTGTTGTACATCAACACGTTCGGCCCCCACATGAACGGCGTGCCATAGTGGGTGCCTTTGACCGTGTGCCAAGGCGCGTCTTTCAGACGATCATCAACGCGTGCCCAGCTCGGGATCAAATCCGTGTTGATCGGCTGGACCCGTTTGCCCGCGATCAGGCGCAGCGAGGCGTCACCAGAGGCGGTCACCAGATCAAATCCGCCTTCGTTCATCAAAGCGACCATCTCATCGGAGGTATTCGCGGTCTTGACCTCGACCTTGCAGCTGGTGGCCTCTTCGAATTTGGTCACCCAGTCAAAGGCAGCTTCGGTTTCGCCGCGCTCGATATAGCCCGGCCATGCGACGATGGAGACGATGCCCTCACCTGCGCCCAACTCGGTCGGCATGTCAGCGGCGCAGAGCGGAAGCGCGGTGGCGGCGACGAGCGCGAGGCCAGAGACGCACCCGTTGAAAATCTGTTTCATGTTTGTTTTCCCCTATTGCGATGGGAGACCTCTCTCCCTTGGCTATAGGCTGTGAAAAACAAGCGGGTTTCACAAATTCAATTCTCAGGTTCTTGGTATCGGAAAAACAAATACCGTAAAATTACTTTGTGCTTTTATGGGCTTGTGCGGCCAAAACAAATTCACGCGCGACACGCGGTAAAGGCGCCCCTTTACGCCAGACGGTCCCAACCTGCACAACTGGTAGGCTTCCCGACACATCACGCGACACGATCCGGTCGCCTTCAAGGGACCACCGGCGGTAAACGATCTCTGGCAACAGCGCGACTCCCGCACCCGTGGCCACCAAGGACCGCACCGCCTCCACCGAGCGCGTGCGAAAGGCAACCCTCGGGCGCGCGCCAAAGGCCGAAAGCAGTTTTCGCGTCGCGAGTTCAATCTCGTCGATGCGCAGCATGATCATTGGCTCGTCTGACAAATCCTCGATCGAGACCGAGGGTCGTGTCGCCAACTCATGCCCATTTGGCAGCCAAAGTTGATAGGGTGAGGTGTCGATGATCTCGGAGTGAAGCGCCATGCGATCGCGCATATTGCTCGTGACCATGACGGCCACATCCAACTCGCCACCGATCAAAAGATGTTCGAGGTAATCGCCGCTGTCCTCGACCGCGGTGACCTCGACTTTGGGGTTGGCGCGCCGGAAACGCGCAAGAATATCCGAGAGCACATACCCCGCCACAAGGGATGTGACGCCGACATGAAGGGTTCCGCTCAGGGTTTCACCTTCTTGCGAGAGGGCTTGGCGCGCATCCGAAACCCCCGCGAGAATCCCCGTCGCATGGCGCAGGAATTGATGGCCTTTCTGCGTGATATCGAGGCCACGCGGATGGCGATCAAACAGCGACACCCCCAGATCGATTTCCAACTCCCGGATGGCTTCGGTCACCGCAGATTGCGAGATTGCCAACGCCTGCGCCGCACCGGAGACGGTTCCGACCTCGGCCACAGCCATGAAGTATCGAAGCTGTTTGAGCGTGAAGGCCATGTCATTCCTGCTGCCAAGATCCTCGCAGACGATATTCCCCGCACCAACGGCAAGCAAAGCGGAAAACGTGCCGCGCGGGTTTTGTGGGCATGTCCCAAGCCTCCCGCTTGGGCCGCTTTAAGGGTCAGGACTCATAGCCAATAGATGACGGTTGCGGCGAGTGCGATTGCGGACATAAATACCGTTGGGGACCCTAGCTAGCCTGACTGTAGTGCGCGCCAGCTTCAGAATAGGCATCATAGGCGCTGGCGATGATCCGGGTCAGCGGCCGTCCGGACCGACGTATCGACAAGGCGTTGTCGCCGAGGTCAACGAAAGCACCGAACCGGTTGGCGATCTGACGGTGTATCGGGGCAAGACCCGCCGCGGGCGGGCCGAACTCTGCCTCGAGCGCCGGAATGTTCAGCGTCATGTCGCACATCAGCATCTCGATCGCGCGGGCGCGCAGCAGGTCTTCTGGTGAAAAGACATGCCCGCGCGATCCCGCAAGCTTGCCAGCGTCAATGCGTTGCGTATAGGCCGCCGTGGCCGGAGCGTTCTGGACATAACCGCCCGGCAGGCGTGAAATCGACGACGCGCCGAGGCCGATCAGCACCGGGCAATGGTCGGCGGTATAGCCCTGGAAGTTGCGCCGCAGGCGGCCGGACCAGGCCGCTTGGCACAGTTCGTCCGCAGGGCGGGCGAAATGGTCGATCCCGATGGGGGTGAACCCGGACTCGGAAAAGAGGCTCGCCGCGGTTTCGGCCAGGCGGTAGCGGGCGCGTTCGTCTGGCAGAGCCGTTTCGTCGATCAGCTTCTGACGCTTGGACATCCAGGGCACGTGGGCGTAACCGAACAGGGCGATCCGGTCGGGGGCGAGGATGCGCACCTTGTCGACCGTGTCGATCAGGCGCGCCTCGGTCTGGTGGGGCAGCCCGTAGACGAGATCGGTATTGAGAGAGTTTACGCCGGCCTCGCGCAGGTCGTTCACGCAATCCCGTGTCACGTCGAAGGGCTGTATGCGCCCGATCGAGGCCTGCACCAGCGGGTCGAAATCCTGGATTCCGATGGACGCTCGGTTCATGCCCTCGGCGGCTAGGGCGGCGATCTTGTCGCGGTCCACCATCGTCGGATCGATCTCGACCGAGAATTCCCAATCCTCGCTTGGCGGAATGACGGATTTCACCGCTTGGGCCAGACGGTGGATCATCTGCGGGGGCAGGATCGTGGGCGTGCCGCCGCCCCAGTGCAGCCGTCCCATACGCAGCCCGCGGGGCAGGATGGATCGGATCAGGGCGAGTTCGGCTTCGAGGGTTTCAAGGTAGCTTTCCACCGGGCTGAGGGTTTTCGTACCCTGTGTGCGGCACGCGCAGAACCAGCAGAGCCGCTCGCAGAACGGGATGTGCACGTAGACCGAGACCGGCTGTGCCGGATCGAGGTTCGATAGTTGCTCGGTCTGGAACGGGCTTCCGGTGTCCGTGCTGAAAACCGGCGCGGTGGGATACGAGGTGTAGCGGGGCACCCGGGCATCGAAGAGGCCGAGGGATTCGAGGCGTTGCATCTGTGTCATGGCTCCCGAATGCCGGATTCCGGCCGCGCAGACTTTGCGCCTGCGCAAGGTTCACACCGGAAGCGGCGAAACGCCGAACAACATGGCATGCGCGTGCAGCAGCCCGGCCCACAGGACGAGCCCGACGGCGGCGCGCAACGCCAGCGCGCGCCGGTTTGCCCGCCACCACGCCGCGCACCCGAGCGGGCGGAGCGACAGTATCGCGGATTGCCCGAAGAAGTCCGGGCCTTCGAGACGGCGCGCCCGCGCGTCGAACAACGGGATCGCGGCAAGCGACAGGGCGGCGAAGCCGCCGAACAGGATCACATGCGCAAGATCGCCATTGGGCAGCACATGCGCCCCCGCCCAGAGGGCCAGGGCCAGAAGCAGGGGGTGCCGCGTGACGGCGGCCAGGCCGGGATTGCCGGGATCGAACGTGGCGCCGCGCTTTGCGCCGACGGTATGCGGCTGGCGAATCCCGAACCCGGCGGCGGCAAGCACCAGTGCAAGCGGCATGACGAGGTTCGGCACCCAACGCATCCACGGCTCTTGCGGCCAGAGCATGACGAAGGGCGCGCGCCCCGCGGCCGCGATGATCCAGGCGAGGATCGCCAGCGACACAAGGCCGTAGACGCTGAAGTAGGTGCGGCGTCCGACAAGGGCGATCAGGCGCCCGCGCAGATCCCGGAGCCGGGGCACGAAATGGCTTCCGGCAAACGCCGCCATGGCCAGGGTGAATTCCAGCCATCCGTTCACGGATCGGCCTCGTGCATCAGCTTCGCGATATGGCGCGCGAAGGCCCAGGCGGCGGGCAGGCCAAGCGGTACGCCCCAAGCGGCCGCCTGCCATGGCGTCATGACGGGCCAGCCCAGCCAGGAGCCGATCAGCGAGGCGAAGAACAGGTTCACGGCCACCGCACCCGCGCCAAACGGATAAAGCCCCGCCACGAGTTTCCAGGACGGTGTCATCGGCGGTTCACCATCCAATGTACCGCAAACAGCGCGGTGACGAGCATCAGCGAGGCGATCAGGAACCAGAACTCGGCCGCTTCGGTCTGGGGTTGCGGGATCGGACGCTCGAACGCGAGGGCGGGTCCGGCGCTGAGTAAAAGGGGAATCAGGTAGCGCATGTTAGGTCTCCAGTGTCAGGGATTGATAGATTTCGGGCAAGGCCTGTGGCAGGCGCGCTGGATCAGGCAGGAGCGTGAACCCCCCGCGTCCGAAGATACGCGCGAACCAGTCCTGCCCGTCCGCGTCGACGATGATGCCGTGCACGGCATGGCCCTGTGCGCGGGCCTCGCGGACGGCCATGCGGCTGTCCTCGATCCCGTGCTGGCCTTCGTAGTGGTCGAGGTCGTTCGGCTTGCCGTCCGTCAGGACCAGCAGAAGCCGCCGCGTGGCGCCTTCGTCGGAAAGCTGCGCGGTGCCATGCCGGATGGCGGCGCCGAGGCGGGTGTAATGCCCGGGACGCAGGCCGCCGATACGTGCCGTGGCCCCGGCCGACATCGGCTCGTCGAAGCCTTTGCAATGGTGAAGGAAAACGCGGTCGCGGCGGAGCGAGGAGAACCCCCAGATGCCCAGCCTGTCGCCGGCGGTGTCGATCCCGGCGGCCAGCGCCGAGACGGCATCCTTCGCCGTGTCGATCACCGGCCGGTCGCCCACGACCGCCTCGGTCGAGCGGGAGCAGTCCATCAGCAGGGCGACGGACAGGTCGCGCGCCATGGGGCGGCTGGCCTGCCAGACGCGGTCCGATCCTTCGTGGCCCATCCCGAGATCCACCTCGCGCGCGACCAGGGCATCGAGATCGATCTCGTCCCCGTCGAGCTGGCGCGGCAGCATCACGCGGCGCGGGTGAAGCGGGGCGAATTGCTGGCGCACCCGCGCGACCAGGCGGGGATCGGGGTGGTAGCTGTCGGACGGCTGGGCCGGCGCTTCGAGAACGCGCACATGGTCGGGCATGTAGCTTGCGCTGCGGCGGTTCCATTCGGGATAGGTGTGCTTGCCGGCCAGGCGTTCGTGCTCGGCGTCCTGCGGCGACAGGTCGAGCGACACGCGCAGGCGGGTGGCCGCGCGGCGTGCATGTTCGCTGAGCGTGATGTGATCCTGGTCCTCGGCGGCCTTGGCGGCGTTGTCCTGGTCGTCGTCGTCGACCATGCGGTTGATGTTGAGGCTTTCCGCCCAGGAGAGGATCGCCTCGAAGCGGTGGACGATGAAACTGTCGCGGCGGTCGGCCTGCTCGCGGGCTTCGCGCCGGCCTTCCTTTCGC
This sequence comes from Antarcticimicrobium luteum, assembly GCF_004358185.1. Lineage (GTDB taxonomy): Bacteria > Pseudomonadota > Alphaproteobacteria > Rhodobacterales > Rhodobacteraceae > Antarcticimicrobium > Antarcticimicrobium luteum. Next base: position 287,516 of record NZ_SMUV01000073.1, on the reverse strand, counting down.
ATCGGCAGGCTCAGCGTTTCGGATGGCGCCTCGGCCGGGTCGGCGGCGGCACCGGCCCCCGCGGCGCGGTCACGCAGCCGAAGCCAGATCGGGACCGGCGCATAGCTGCGGTAGCCGCGCGGAGCCGGGCAATCCAGACATTCGTCGTCCGTAGACCTGCCGCAAAGCTGGTCGAGGATCATGCGTTCGACCCCGGCCTCGCAGCGCGGCAGCCCCGGGCGGCGGCGGGTCGCGACGATGTGGCGGCACATCGCCTGGTAGGGGTGGCGCAGGCCCGGGCAGACGGCGAAGGCCGCGTCGGATGCGGCGGAAAGCGCCGCGATCTCGGCCCGGTCGCGCATCAGCGGGTCGGGCGACGGGTCCGGCAGGGTGACCGAGGCGGCCAGCGCGGCCAGCCAGAGATAGGCCTGGCGGTTCAGCGCCTCGGTCGGGAAGCTGTCCATCCGGGGCGGCAGGCGCAGGCGCTCGCCGTCATAGTCGGTGACGTACTGCACCTCCTGGACCGTGCCGAGACGGCGCAGGCGTTTCAGGCGGTGGCCGGAGGGCGACGGCGGGGCGGTGACGATCTCCACCCCGTCCGGCCCGCCGAGCGCGCGGAACAGTGCCGCGACACTCGGGCGGACCGTCTCGAGCGCCACGGCGGCGCCGGACTCGGCGCCGGGCGCGTCGCGCCCGAGCCGGCTGGCCATGTCGTGCCAGATCGTGCCGACAGCTTCTTCGGGTTCCAGAAGGTCAAGGGCGCTGATCATGGCGGTTACCCGTAGACGCTGGCAGCGAGGTCGCGCAGGGCCTGCTGCACGTCCGCTTCGTCCGAGAGCGGCTCGATGACCGCCGCCTCGAGGGCGCGCTCGACCTTCATGCCGCCGGCGATGAGCGAGGCCGCATAGATCAGAAGGCGGGTCGAGACGCCCTCTTCGAGATCCATGCCGGACAGCGTGCGGATATGGCCCGCCAGGCGCACCAGCGCGCCGGCGCGGGCCCGATCCAGGCCGCTTTCCGCCGCGACGATGCCGATTTCCGTGTCGGGCTGCGGGAAATCGAAGCCGATCGACAAAAAGCGCTGCCGCGTGGACGGTTTGAGCTTTTTGAGGATGTTCTGGTAGCCGGGGTTGTAGCTGGCCACCAGCATGAAGCCCTCGGGTGCAGGCAGGTCCTCGCCGGTGCGGTCGATGACCAGCCTGCGGCGGTCATCGGTCAGCGGGTGAAGCACCACCGTCACGTCCTTGCGGGCTTCCACCACCTCGTCGAGATAGCAGATCCCGCCCTCGCGCACTGCGCGGGTCAGGGGGCCATCGACCCAGACGGTTTCACCGCCCTTGAGCAGGTAGCGTCCGATCAGGTCGGCGGCCGAAAGATCGTCGTGGCAGGCCACCGTGTAGAGCGGCCGGCCGAGACGGGCGGCCATGTGCTCGACAAAGCGGGTCTTGCCGCAGCCGGTGGGCCCCTTCAGAAGAAGGGGCAAACCGTTGGCATGGGCGGTCTCGAATACCTCGCACTCGTCGGATTGAGGCGTGTAGACCGGCAGGTCGGGGGAGTGGACGTCTTTCATGGCTTATTCTCCGGGAACGGCCACGGGGCCGGGTTTCACGATTTCGCGGCGCACCACGATCTGGCTGTAGATGAACAGGATCGCCCCCAGGACCACCGCGGCCCCTGCGCCGAACCGCATCATGTAGAACAGGCCAAGCTGGTCCTGAACGACCATGTAGTATTCGCCCACGATCCGCTGCATGTGCGTCTGGATCGTTCCGGCAAAGGTCAGCACGAAGGTCATGAACGACATGCCGCCGGTCATCAGCCAGAAGGACGTCATGTTGAGCACCTGGTTATAGGGTGCGCGCTGGCGCAGCACCGGCATCGCGTAACTGAACATCGCCAGGTTGAGGGCCACGTAGGCGCCATAAAAGGCCAGGTGCCCGTGTGCGGCGGTGATCTGCGTGCCGTGGGTGTAAAAGTTCACCCCGTGCAGCGTGTGCAGGAAGCCCCAGACCCCGGCGCCGAAGAACGCGACGGTGGACGCCCCCAGAGACCACAGCAGAGCGGCCTTGTTGGGATGGTTCTTGCGGCCTTTCCAGACCATGATGAAGGCAAAGGACATCATCGCGAAGAATGGGATCACTTCGAGCGTCGAGAAGATGGATCCGATCCATTGCCAGTAGCCGGGCGTGCCGATCCAATAGAAGTGGTGGCCGGTGCCGAGGATGCCCGAGAAAAGCGCCGTGGCGACGATGACATAGAGCCATTTTTCGACCACTTCGCGGTCCACGCCCGTCAGCTTGAGCATCAGGTAGCCCAGGATCGCGGCCATCACCAGTTCCCAGGTCGCTTCGACCCAGAGGTGGACGACGAACCACCAGTACATCTTGTCCAGGCTGAGGTTGTCGGGGTTGATGAAGGCAAAAATCCACAGCAGCGACAGCAGCCAGAGCCCCATCAGCAGGATGTTGGTGATCGCCGTCTTCTTGCCCGCCAGGACGGTGAGCGAGATATTCACGAGGAAGATCACGGCGGCGACCAGAATCCCGAACTTGACCCAGAGGGGCTGTTCGAGGAACTCGCGCCCGCCGTGGATGCCGGCCAGATAGGATCCGACCGCGCCCAGCGTGCCCACCAGAAGGATGACAAGCTGGACATAGGCAAGCTTGACCGAGAAGATTTCGCGTTCGGATTCCTCGGGGACCAGGTAGTAGGCCGCACCGAAGAAGCCCAGAAGCAGCCAGACGATCAGCGCGTTCGTGTGGATCATGCGAACGATGTTGAAGGGCAGGATCTCGGCCAGGAAGTTCGGCGAGACGTAGATCCAGCCGGCCAGCAGCCCGCCCAGCACCTGAACGCCGAACAGCGCCATGGCGGCCAGGAAGTACCAGTAGGCCACTTTTTGCGATTGGTATTTCATCTGTAGGTCCTCCTCAGCCCGCGTCGTTCGGGGGCCAGTTCTGTGTGTCGGTCTGGTCCGCCCAGCGCAGGAATTCGGCCAGGCCGCGCATTTCTTCCTCGGTCAGCTCGAAGTGAGGCATCTGGCGCCGGCCTTCGATCCCGGAGGGTTGCGACATCATCCAGCCGTCCAGTATCTCGTAGGCGGATTCCGGGTCGTCGATGACGCCCCAGCGGGTCATGACGTTGCCGACCTCAGGGGCGAAATAGGCGCCTTCGCCGTGCAGCGAATGGCAGTTGATACAGGAGTTTTTCTCCCAGACGTGCTTGCCCAGCCGGACCTCGTCCGTAAGTTCCATGCCGGCCGTGGCGGTTTGGGTTATGTGGCTGTGGCTTTGCGCGGTCAGGACGCCGAACACGACGACGAAGAATATGGATCCTCCGTAGAACACGTTCCTGGCCCGCGACTTCGTCAATATTTCTGACATTCTCTCCGGTTCCGGTCTTGTTGTGACTGGACCCGGAATAGCCGCGCCGATCTGATCGCTATTTGTTGAATCACAAAGTCCGGAACGAAAAGACGGCGCAGAGTGCAGGGTATGCAGGAGCCAACGATGAAACGCCCCGACATAGACAATCCCGATCTGCCGCTGGCCGACCTGTTCTTTCACTGGCCGCGTGTGTCCCTGGTTTTTCTGGACCGTGGCATGTTGTGCCCGGGCTGCCCGATCGCGCCGTTTCACACGGTGATCGAAGCCTGCGAGGAATACGGGCTGGACGAGATGGCCTTTCGCGCCGAGATCCGGCGAGGGGCCAGCGACGAGGCCTGAGCGATGGACGCGGTCAGCCGGTTGTCTGGCTGAGAACTACCAACCTGTGCGGATCGGTGACCACCACGTGCTTGCGCGTGGATTTCACGATTCCGTCCTTCTGCCAGCCCGACAGAAGGCGGCTGACGGTATGCAGGGTGGTGCCGGTCATGTCGGCAATGTTCTCGCGGGTCACCGGGAATCCAATCTCGATTCCATCCTCGGTCTTGCGCCCGCTTTGGTTCACCATACGCAGGAGGGCGGCCGCGACGCGCTTTTCTACGGCCTTGGTGGCCATTGCGGTCAGGTTGGACTGGATTTCGCCGAGCCGGCGCCCCAGCGTCTTGTAGCTTTCGGTCGCAAAGCCCGGGTAGCGCGCGACGAAGCTGTCCCACAGCGAGGTGGGCCAGCTGAGAGCGATGGACTCGGCCGCGGCGATCGCCGTAGCCGGGTAGGTGTCGCGCTGAAGCGCGCGGGCGATGCCAAAAAGCTGGCCCGGCGAGATGTGCAGCACGATCACCTGTTCGCCGGTTTCGGTCGAGCGCACCACACGGATGTGGCCGTCCAGCAATAGAAAGAAGCGGCCGGCGTCGAAGCCTTCGCGAAACACGGCCTTACCTTCCTCGTGGCGGTGCGATGTCGCCTGATCGAGGATCTCGCGGATCTGCTGGCGGTCCAGCTGACTGAACGGGGGCAACCCGGTCAGTAGGCTTTCATCGAGCTTGGGCAAGAAACGGTCCGGAGTTTGTGAAAGGGCAACGTTTGAGCGCGGCAGGCATCGCATATCAGGACCATCGATGACAACCGGATTAAGAGGAAAAGGACGATCCGATGTTCAAACAAGTGATGGCCACGACCGCTTTGGCCCTGCTGACGACCGGCGCGTCGGCGGAGGTGTTCGAGGTCGAGATGCTGAACCGTGGCGAGGCGGGCGCGATGGTGTTCGAGCCTGCCTATGTCCAGGCCCAGCCCGGCGATACGATCCGCTTCGTGCCCACCGACAAAGGGCACAACGTGGAGTCGATCGACGGGATGCTTCCGGGCGGGACCGACGCCTTCAAGTCGAAGTTCAACATGGAATTCGAGCTGACCGTCGATGCCGAGGGCGTCTATGGCGTGAAATGCACGCCGCACTACGCCATGGGCATGGTCGCGTTGATCCAGGTCGGAGAGGCTTCGAACCTGGACGCGGCCAAGGGGGTCAATCAGCGCGGTCAGGCCGGCAAGCGGTTCGACGCCCTGTTCGCACAGGTCAGGTAAATCGCCTTTGCCGAGCAGCCGGGCGGCGCAAATGGGTGGCGCCGCCCGTTATCATTTCCGACCCTAGGAGATCGCCATGACCCGTTCCGACTATGATGGCCCGGCGCTGTTTTCCTACGGCTTCCGGCCGTTCTTTTTGTTTGCGACCGCCTTCGCGTTTGGCGTGGTACCGGTCTGGCTGCTGATCTGGCGCGGGACACTGTTGCTGGAGGGGCCGTTCCTGCCGGTCGCTTGGCACGTCCACGAGATGATCTTCGGCTATGGCGCGGCCGTGGTCGCGGGGTTCCTGTTCACCGCCGTGCCGAACTGGACTGGCCGGATGCCGACCCGCGGATGGCCCCTGATGTTGCTGCTGGCGCTTTGGCTGCTGGGGCGGGTGGCCTGTGCCGGGCTGCTGGGCCTGCCAGCGATGGTCGTGATGGGTTTGGATGTGGCCTTTCTCGTGGCTGTCGCGGCGATGATCGCGCGCGAGATCCTGGCCGGCCGCAGCTCGCGCAACCTGAAGGTTCTTGTTCCGGTCACGGTGCTGACCGCTGCGAACGTGCTGTACCATGTCGAGGCGATGCAATCGGGCACGGCTCCATATGCCGAACGTGCCGGAATCGCGACACTCGTTTTTCTGATCACCCTGATCGGCGGGCGGATCGTGCCCAGCTTCACGCGCAACTGGCTGGTCCAAAGCGGGTCGCCGGCCCGCCCAGTGCCGTTTGGGACGTTTGACGCGGTCGCGCTGGTCGCGGGCGCAGGGGCGTTGATCCTGTGGACGGTACTGCCCGGCTCGGACGTCACGGGCGGCATTCTGGCGCTGGCCGCCGGGCTGCATCTGGTGCGTATGCTGCGCTGGCTCGGAGTGCTGACCCTCGGCGCGCCGCTGCTTTGCATGTTGCACGTTGCTTATGCCTTCATCCCGGTTGGCTTTGCGGCCGCGTCGCTGGCGGCGTTTGGGCTCGCCGGACAGGCGGCACCGCAACACCTTCTTGGTATCGGTGCGATCGGCGGGATGACACTGGCCGTGATGGTGCGCGCCACGCTTGGCCATACGGGGCGGGATCTGATCTCGGGGCCGGCGTTGAACCTGGCATTCCTGGCGATTGCAGGCGCCGCCCTGATGCGCGTTGCGGGGATGTCCGAGGTTTTCCCGGGCCTGGACGGCATTCACCTGGCCGCCGGGCTCTGGACGCTTGGGTTCGGCGTCGCGTTGCGCCATCTGATGCCCTGGCTGACCCGCCCGCGTGTGCAGCCGCGCAAGCCGTCCCGCGCTGCGCGGCGGGCCTGACCGGTCTGCTGGGCCCGATAAAGGCCCGGCCTCGCTGGAAACCGCCCGGAAGTTTGCAGAAGAGCAAAGTTCGTCAAAGCGCCTTTCGATAATCTTCCCTCAACAGCATTCAGAAAGGAAAAGGAGTTCCGAAATGCTTACGCGAAGAGCCGCCCTTCTTGGTGTCGCAGGCGCTGCCGCCTCACCGATCCTCGCACGGGCCGCGCGCGCCGAGGAACCGATAAAGCCCATGGCCGCACCGGTCGACCTGTCTGACCTGAAGCGCGTCAAGCGCGAACTGGTGGCCCCGCCCTTTGTGCATGAGCACGAACAGATCGCGCCGGCCGAGCCGCGCATCGTCGAGTTCACCATGACCATCGTTGAGAAGGAGATGCAGGTCGACAACAATGCCTATGTGCAGGCGATGACCTTTGATGGTTCGATGCCCGGCCCACTGATGGTGGTGCACGAAGGTGATTATGTCGAACTGACGCTGATCAATCCGGCGCATAACCTGATGCCGCACAATATCGATTTCCACTCTTCCACGGGCGCGTTGGGCGGGGGTGCCTTGACCCACGTCGCCCCGGGCGAGATGACCGTGCTGCGTTGGAAGGCCACGCGGCCAGGCACCTTTGTCTATCACTGCGCACCTGGTGGTCCCATGATCCCATGGCACGTGGTGTCCGGTATGAACGGTGCAATCATGGTCCTGCCCCGCAACGGCCTGACCGACCATATCGGGGATCCCGTCTCTTACGACAAGGTCTATTACATCGGCGAACAAGACCTCTATATCCCGCGCGATGCGGACGGCGCCTACAAGCGCTTTGCCGATCTCGGGGAAAGCTATCCCGAGACCGAAGCCCTGATGAACGGCCTAATCCCGACGCATGTCGTCTTCAACGGCGCGGTCGGTGCACTGACCGGTGAGAAGGCGCTGACGGCCAAGGTGGGTGAGAAGGTTCTCTTCATCCACAGCCAGGCCAACCGCGACTCGCGTCCTCACCTGATCGGCGGCCACGGCGATCTGGTCTGGGAAGAGGGCAAGTTCAACAACGCTCCGCTGCGCGATCTGGAAACTTGGTTCATTCGCGGCGGTTCGGCGGGGGCGGCGCTCTACGAGTTCCTGCAGCCCGGCGTCTACGCCTATGTGAACCACAACCTGATCGAGGCCGTGAACCTCGGCGCGACGGCCCACGTCAAGGTCGAGGGCGAGTGGAACAACGACCTGATGGAACAGCTCGTGGCCCCGACCGTGATCGCAACCTGAGACTGGCCGACACCACTTACGAGGCAACTGGGGCGGCCACCGGCGTGGCCGCCCCTTTTCAATGAAGGATCCCGTCATGAAGACCCCAGTCTTTCTCTTTGCCGCAATGGCTGCGTCGGTGGCGGCCGGCCTGATCGATGTCGCGCCGTCGCCCTCCGCGGGTGACCCGAATACCGCCACGGTGCCCGTGCCTGCCGGTGAAATCCTATGGCGACCGATGGGCAGTTTCGACCAGAACGGCAAGACCGCGACGCCGACGGGTCAGCGCGTGAGGGTGCCCGCCTTCCACATCATGGCCGATCAGGTCTCACAGCAGGACTATGCGGAGTGTGTTCAGCACAAGGCTTGCACTGAGACCAAAGCGATGGGTCAGAGCGCCGCGCCGCAAACCAATCTGAGCTGGTACGACGCTCAGGATTATGCCGCCTGGTTGTCGGACAAGACCGGAAAGGCGTGGCGCCTGCCCACCGATCGCGAATGGCAGCGTGCCGCCGATACGGCCTTCGGCGATCCCGCGCCCGAGGCGGACGGTCGAGATCCCGGCCAGCGCATGCTGGAACAGTACGAGCAGGGCATTTTCTATCGCGGCCGCGCGGACCTGTCGGCGACGGACAGCCAAACTGCGGCACGCAACCGGTTCGGACTCGCCGGGATATCCGACCGGATCTGGGAGTGGACCGACAGTTGCATGCAGAACGGACAGTTGGACGCCGATGGACGCGTCCGAACCGGTGCGGCCTATTGCGGTGCGCGTGTCGTGGGTGGCCAACACCAGGCGCTCATCATAGATTTCGTGCGGGATGCGAGTGTCGGCGGCTGCTCTGTTGGCCTGCCGCCGGACTTCCTCGGAATCCGGCTGGTCCACGACTGAAAATGAGAAGGGAGGCCCTCGAAAAATCGCCGAATACCGGACTGCGAGTGGCGGTTAAAAATAACTGTTTACGTTCTTTCGGACAAAGGCGTTCCTTGGTGTTTTGGTCAGTCAGCCGCTTCTCTGTTTCGGGTATCGGTTTCGAAAGGGTTACGGAAGCTGGGGCTTCACGAAACAGACGTTCAGTCCACAAGCAACGAAAGCCGACATTCGGAGACACCGCAGCGAAACTCCGCTCTCTGCCGATGTTGTTGAAACCTTCTTGTTGCACCGCGCTTTGTCCTTTGCGCTTCTCGATTTCGAGGGGGCGGGGGGCACCATGACGGGCACGCAGACGCCTCCTGCGTGGATGTTGTGCGACGTCGATCTGGAGCGGCACGTCCTGCTCGATCATATGTTCCGCGATATCGGTCACCACCTCGAACATGGACGGCAAGAAGCCCGCTTTTTGAATTCGATCCCAATTTGGGTGCGCCCATCCAAACGAATCGAAAGCCTCGCCGAACGGTTGGCCGCGGTGACAGTCCTTTGCGGGGCTCATTCCACACGCAGTGGCTTTTCGGCTGGCCGTGACCCGATCAGCGTCGCTGCGGATGGCTGGAAGTTGGCAACCAATTGGCGACCAGCGCGTGGCGATGCCAAGAAGCGATCATAGAAACATGATGTATTTCAGGAGAGTTTGGTGGAGCCTAGGGGAGTCGAACCCCTGACCTCTTGCATGCCATGCAAGCGCTCTCCCAACTGAGCTAAGGCCCCGTCGCCGTCACCGGCGGTGTGCGCGTCGTTTACGGAACGCCGCTGCGATGATCAAGCGAAAAAATCACCGCCCGTGCAGGAATTTTCGCCGTGTTTTGCGGCAGGCGGGCAACGGATTGCCCGCCTGGGCGTGGTCAGGAGTCGTCGTCGTCCGAAGCGACGTCGGCGATATCGTCCAGCGAGACGTTGTCCTCGTCATCGTCGTCTTCCAGGACGTCGTCGCCGAGGTCGACATCGATGCTGTCGTCGTCGTCCAGGACTGCGTCATCCTCGTCCTTGGCCTTGGTTTTTGCCTTTGCGGTGACCGCGTCCTCGGCGTCGGCGGCAATCATCCGGCTCTTGCCGGTATCCAGTTGAACGATCTCGCCCGTATAGGGGCTGACGATCGGGTCTTTGTTCAGATCGTAAAACCGTTTGCCTGTGGTCGGGCAAACACGTTTTACGCCCCATTCTGCCTTGGGCATGTGTAATCCCCTCGATAATCTGCTGAGTCGTGTCGACGATTCCGTGCACGTGCCATATGAGGTGGGTACTGTCAAAGCCTTTGAGAACGGACCAGAGCGCCCATGGCCGACCATTTCCTGCCCGGACCGCCCGCGGTGCCGCTGACCCTGCGCCGTTCGGCCCGGGCGCGGCGGATCAGCCTGCGCATCTCGCAACTCGACGGGCGGGTCACCCTGACGCTGCCGCGCGGCGTGCCCGAGGACGAGGCGCTGTCCTTCGCGCGGATCAAGGAGGACTGGATTCGCGGCCATCTTCAGGCGCGCCCCGCCGATGTCGCGGTGGCCCCGGGCGCGCTGCTGCCGGTCGAGGGGGTGGCGCGGCGCGTCGTCGCCGGAACCGGGCGGGGGGTGCGCCTGACGGCGGACGAGGTCGCGGTGCCCGAGCGGCAGGCGGCACGACGGCTGCACTCCTGGCTGCGCGAACTGGCGCGCGACCGTCTGGCCGGCGCCGCCGACGAGTATGCCCGGGCGCTGGGGCGCGACTATGCCCGGATCACCCTGCGCGACACCCGCTCGCGCTGGGGTTCCTGCTCTTCCCGGGGGGCGCTGATGTTCTCCTGGCGGCTGGTGATGGCGCCGCCCGAGGTGCTGCGCTATGTCGCCGCGCATGAGATCGCCCATTTGGAGCAGATGAACCATTCCGCCGCCTTCTGGGCCGCGGTCGAACGGGTGCACGGCCCCTATGACGCCCCGCGCAGCTGGCTGCACACACATGGCGCCGCGCTGCACCGGTTCCGCTTTCCCGCCTGACCCGAGCCCGGCCCGGCGGAATGGATCGGCGGAACGGACCGCTTGACCGGCCGGCCATTTGTGATCACATGGGCGCATGATGATCCCCAACCGCCCCGCCGCCGATCAGGCCACCGCCGCCCATGACCGAGTCTATCGCACCCTGCGCTCGCGCATCATGCATGGCGAGACCGGCCCGGGCGAGGCGATGACCCTGCGCGGCATCGGCCGCGAGTTCGGCGTCTCGATGACCCCCGCGCGCGAGGCGGTGCGCCGGCTGGTGGCCGAGGGGGCGCTGCAACTGTCCAGTTCGGGCCGGGTCTCGACCCCCGATCTCAGCCAGGAGCGGATCGAGGAGCTGGCCGCCCTGCGCGCCCTGCTCGAGGTCGAACTGGCCAGCCGGGCGCTGCCGCGGGCCCATATCGCGCTGATCGAGCGGCTGCACAGCATCAACAGCGTGATCGCCGAGCGGGTGCAGAAACGCGATGCGGTGGGCTATATCCGCTCCAATCTGGAGTTCCACCGAACCCTCTATCTGCGCGCCCAGGCCCCGGCGATGCTGGCCATGGCCGAAACCGTCTGGCTCCAGCTCGGGCCGACCATGCGCGCGCTCTATGGCCGGCTGCGCCGTACCGAGGCGCCGCAGTATCACCGGCTGATCATCGCCGCGCTCAAGGCCGGCGACGAGCCGGGGCTGCGCCTGGCCGTGCGCTCGGACGTGACCCAGGGGCTGAAGCTGCTGACGCGGTAGCGTCGGCCTGCGTCTGCCCCAAAGCGCAAGCCGCGCAATCGACGCACCGCCGCTCCACCTGCCCACCTCGCCTCCATCGGCAAGATCCTGAGTATTTGGGCAGAGAAGAAGGCGAACAGGCAATGCCCGGTTGGGCAGGTCGGTCTTTCGCGCTAGCCTCTGTCCGAACGGTTACGAGGAGACGGGATAAATGGTCATCACACGGCGCACGGCGGGTCTGGGACTGGCGGCAACATTTCTGACGGCCTGCACCGGGGGCATGCCGCAGTCCTCCGCCCCCAGCCGCATGCGCGCGGTGCCCAACCCCGCCTTCGATAGCTGGGTTGCGGGCTTCCGCGCCCGCGCCGCCGCGCAGGGCATCGACCCGCAGGTCGCCGCGCGCGCCTTTCGCGGCGCCGGCTATCTGCCCGGTGTGATCGAACGTGACCGCAACCAGACCGAATTCACCCGCAGCCTCGAGGATTATCTGGCCATCGCCGCCTCGGACGAGCGGGTGGCGACAGGGCGCGCGATGCTGCGTCGTCACGGCGCGCTGCTGGCCCGGATCGAGGCGCACTATGGCGTCGAGGCACCCGTCGTCTGCGCCATCTGGGGGCTGGAAAGCCGGTATGGCGCCCGGCGCGGCGACGTGCCGGTGATCTCGGCGCTGGCCACGCTCGCCTATGACGGCCGCCGTGGCGCGTTCTACGAAAAACAGCTCATCGCGGCGCTGCGCATCCTGCAGAACGGCGACACGACCGCCGACCGGATGGTCGGCAGCTGGGCCGGCGCCATGGGCCATACCCAGTTCATCCCGACCTCCTATCAGGCCTATGCGGTGGATTTCACCGGCGACGGGCGGCGCGACATCTGGTCGGACGATCCGACCGACGCGCTGGCCTCGGCGGCGGCCTACCTGTCGCGCTCGGGCTGGCGCAGGGGCCAGCCCTGGGGGCTGGAGGTGGCGCTGCCGCAGGGGTTCGACATGGGGCTCACCGGGCGCGGCACCAGCCGCGGCGCCGGCCAGTGGGCGGCGCTGGGCCTGCGCGCGGCATCCGGCGGCGCGTTGCCCGACCACGGGCCCGCCTCGGTGCTGGCCCCGGCCGGCGCCGGTGCCCCGGCGTTCCTGGTGTTCCGCAATTTCTCGGTGATCCTGCGCTACAACAACGCCGAGAAATACGGCATCGGCATCGGCCATCTCTCCGACCGCATCGCCGGCGGCCCGCCGCTCTACGGCCGCTTCGGGCCGGACGCCACCGGCCTGACGCTGGCCGACCGCAAGGCGCTGCAGCAGCGGCTGACACGGGCCGGCTATGACACCCAGGGGGCCGACGGGGTGATCGGCGACAACACCCGCACGGCGATCACCGCCTACCAGCGCGCCAGGGGGCTGCCGGTCACCGGGGCACCGTCGCGGGCGCTGCTGCGGCATCTGGGCGGGTAGGGAGAAGGAGGAGGAGGGTAGGGGGCGCTGTCACCCCCCGTCCCTCGGACTGCGGCCTCAGGCCGCCAGACCCTTGGAGCCCATGGCGAGGAATTTCTCGCGCCGGTTCTTGATCAGGGCGGCCGGCGTCTTGCCGTCCATCTCGGCCAGCATCGCGTTCAGCGCCTTGCCGACGGCCTTGATGCTGGCGTCGCGGTCGCGGTGCGCCCCGCCCAGCGGCTCGTCGATCAGCCGGTCGACCACGCCCAGCTTGCGCAGCTCCTGCGCGGTCAGCCGCATCGCCTCGGCCGCCTCGCGCATCTTCTCTGCGTCCTTCCACAGGATCGAGGCGCAGCCCTCCGGCGTGATCACCGAATAGACCGAATGTTCCAGCATCGCCACGCGGTCGGCGGTGGCCAGCGCCACCGCGCCGCCCGAGCCGCCCTCGCCGATGATCACCGAGATCAGCGGCACGCCGATCTGCAGGCATTTCTCGGTCGAGCGGGCGATCGCTTCGGACTGTCCGCGCTCCTCGGCGCCCTTGCCGGGAAAGGCGCCGGGCGTGTCCACCAGCGTGATCACCGGCAGGCCGAACCTGTCGGCCATCTCCATCAGCCGCACCGCCTTGCGATAACCCTCGGGGCGGGCCATGCCGAAATTGTGCAGGATGCGCGATTTGGTGTCGCTGCCCTTTTCCTGGCCGATCACCATGACCGGGCGGTCGTCCAGCCGCGCCAGACCGCCCATCACCGCGTGATCGTCGGCAAAGTTGCGGTCGCCGGCCAGCGGCGTGAACTCGGTGAACAGTGCCTCGATATAGTCGCGGCAATGCGGCCGCTCGGGGTGGCGCGCCACCTGGCATTTGCGCCAGGCGGTCAGGTTCTTGTAGAGATCGCGCAGCAGCGCCTCGGCCTTGACGTCAAGGGCAGCGGCCTCGTCGGCGACGTCCATCTCCTCGTTGGCGCGGCCCAGCGCGCGCAGCTCCTCCGCCTTGCCTTCGATCTCGGCCAGGGGTTTTTCGAATTCCAGGTACTGAGTCATCGGGTCTCTCGCTGCGCAACCATGTGAGATGTCATCGGGGTTATATGACGTTCTGCAGGCCCGGATGCAACTCGGCAAGAGGCCGCCGGCCGTCCGGGGCCATCGGGGCGGGCCGGCGCGCGCCGCGATGACAATGCGCCGATCCGCACGGCGCCGGCGCAACGGACTTGCCCACGCCGCGCGTGCCGCCTAACCTTTCCCCGCCCGTCCTGTCGGGGCGTATTGTCGAAGGAAGCCATATGAAATCCTCCATTCACGCGGCCGTGTCCGCCTTTGCCCTGCTCGTCGCCACGGCGAGCGCCACCTGGTCGGCCCCGCTGACGCTCACCCCGGCCAATCCGCAACCCGGCGGGGTCAGCGGCGGGCTGTCGGTCAGCTATGGCTACGCGCCCGACGGGCAGGACATCCGCAACCTCGCCGACGCCGGCGCCGTCCTGCGCAAGGGGGCACAGCGGGGCCCGGCCCTGCGCGGTCTGGACTACGCCGACAGCGATCCGGGCGCGCCCACCCTGACCTCGCAGCGCGACGAGAACGTCGCCGCATCGATCACCGGCTACATCCGGTTTGACGCGCCGGGGGTCTATGAGGTGGATTTCTACACCAATGACGGGCTCGACGCCCGCATCGGCGGTCAGCGGGTGGGGTTCTTCGATGGGCGGCAGGCCTGCGACAGCACCTATGTCACCGAGGTCGAGGTGCCGCAGGCGGGCTGGTACAGCTTCGAGGCGACCTATTTCAACCGGCTCAACACCTCCTGCCTGATGATGCGCTGGGGCAAGAAGGGCAAGCAGTTGAAATGGGTGCCCAACGGCGCCTTCGGCCACAAGTGACGGCTTGGGCTCCATCTGGAACAATCGCGACACCGGCCTGGCGCGCCTTTCCGAGGTCTCCTGCGCGGAATAAGCCCGAAGGGCGCCGCGCAAGCGCCGGACCGTTCCCGCGGTCTGGCGCTTGATCGACGTTGGCGCACCGCTCGTATGAAGTCCGGATTTGGCAGGGATAAAGCGCGCCGATCAGAGGGTGCCGCGCCAGCCCCCGGTCCGGCGCTTGCGCGGCTCGCTCCATAACGGAACCAGCGACGTCAAGTCAGACCCAGCGCCGCTCGCAGCGCCGTCTCCGGCGAGGTCAGCACCGGAACGCCCGCCGCGATATGCGCCGCCGCCCCGGCCATCGAGGCCTGGGCCAGCACCACGCATCCGGTCCCGGGCGCCGCCCGCAGCTCTGCCTCCACCCGCCCCGCGATCTCCTGCGCGAAACCCTCGGTGTCCCCGGCCTCGAACAGCCCCCAGAGATCGCCCAGATCCAGCATCCGGACCTCCCCCGTGGTTCCCACCGCCGCAAAGGCCGCCTCCAGCAGCGCGCGCGAGGCGTCTTGTGTACTCTCCAGACAATAGGCCAGCAGCACCGGCCCGCCGGTCCGCGCCGCAAGCGCCATCATCGGCGCGTCGATCCGCACCGCCCCCGCCGCGCCTGCCACCGGCCCCAAGGTGGTGCAGCTGCACAGCACCGCGCCGGGGGCCGCGGCAATCTCCGCTTCGATCTCGTCGGCCAGATCTGCCGCAATCCCGTCCTGCGCCCGCGCCAGCCAGTCGGGCCGCACCACATGGACCAGCCGCGCCCCCGGCGCGATCCGCGCGGCCAGCGCGTCGAATGTGCCGCGATGCACCTCGGCGGTATGAATCAGGGTCAGCGCGGTCATGGCATCCTCTCGAAAAAAAGGGGGCGCCCGAGGCGCCCCTGAAAACCGTCTCCGATCGCGCCGGGCTCAGCTTGCCGCGATCATCTCGGACTGGCGCACGATCACCTCGGCCTGCTTGATGCTGGCGATATCGACCAGGCGGCCCTTGTAGACGGTCGCGCCTTCGCCCTTGGCCTTGGCCGCCTCCATCGCCGCGAGGATCTCGCGCGCCTCGGCGACGGCTGCCTCGGACGGCGTGAACACCTCGTTGGCCAGCGCCACCTGCTTGGGATGGATCGCCCATTTGCCGACCATGCCCAAGGTGGCCGAGCGCAGCGCCTGCGCGCGGAAGCCCTCGTCGTCGCTGAAATCGCCGAACGGGCCGTCCACCGGCAGCACGCCGTGGGTACGGCAGGCGGCGACGATGGCGGTCTGCGCCCAGTGCCAGGGGTCCGACCAGTATTTCGCGCCCTCGCGCAGCATGTAATAGTTTTCCTGCGTGCCGCCGATGCCGGTGGTCTGCATCCCCATCGAGGCGGCGAAATCCGCCGCCCCCAGGCTCATCGCCACCAGACGGGGGCTGGCGGCGGCGATCTCCTCCACATGGGCGATTCCCGCCGCGCTCTCGATGATCACCTCGAAGTTGATCTTCTTGGTGCGGCCCTTGGCGGTCTCGACCGCCGTGGCCAGCGCATCGACCGCATAGATGTCCGCCGCGCAGCCGACCTTGGGGATCATGATCTGGTCCAGACGCTCGCCCGCCTGTTCCAGCAGGTCGATGACGTCGCGATACCAATAGGGGGTGTCGAGCCCGTTGATCCGCACGCTCAGGGTCTTGTTGCCCCAGTCGATCCCGGAAATCGCCTCGATGATGTTCGCGCGCGCGCTGTCCTTGTCCGAGGGGGCGACCGAATCCTCCAGATCCAGATTGATCACGTCGGCGGCGCTGGCGGCCATCTTCTCGAAGATCGCCGGACGCGAGCCGGGGCCGAACAGCTGGCAGCGGTTGGGGCGGGCCGGGGCGGCGGGCTGGATGCGGAAGCTCATGTGACTCTCTCCGGGTAAGGAAATTGCGAATTTTCAGTCATGGGGCGTATTAAATTGCGCTGCGCCCTGCAAGGAAATTGTGCAGTCGCAGCATTTCCGCCGCATCCCGCCGCCGGCGCCCGGCCCGTCACGGCGGGCGGTAGAGAGTGCGTAATTCTTCGGCATTTCCGCATTCTCCGCGAAGAATATTCTGCATTTGTACGGAAACTGAGTGGAAAACGCGATACATTCCATCCCGCCTTCCGATAGTTTGCGCGGGAATCAAAGGAGACACGCGCGATGATCGAGACCCCGTATCTGCTGTTCCTGGGCGACGCGCCCGACCAACTGGCTGCCAAAGTGGCCCAGGGGATCAAGGACTGGCGCCCGGAAAATGCTGTCGGCCAGTTCCGGATGGACGGCTGCAAGGCCGACCTCGGCCTCACCGACATGACGCTGGAAGAGGCCAAGGCCGCCGGCGCCAAGACGCTGGTGATCGGCGTCGCCAACCGCGGCGGGCTGATCAGCCAGGACTGGAAAAAGGTGCTGGTCGCGGCGCTGGAAGAGGGCTTCGACCTGGCCTCCGGTCTGCACAACCTGCTGCGCGACGAGCCCGATCTCGTCGCCGTCGCCGAGGCCACCGGCCGCACCCTGCACGACGTGCGCATCCCGTCGGTCAAATACCCGATCGCCAACGGCGTGAAGCGCACTGGCAAACGCTGCCTCGCCGTCGGCACCGACTGTTCGGTGGGCAAGATGTACACCGCGCTGGCGATGGACGCCGAGATGCGCAAGCGCGGCATGAACTCCACCTTCCGCGCCACCGGCCAGACCGGGATCCTGATCACCGGCGATGGCGTGCCGCTGGACGCGGTGATCGCCGATTTCATGGCCGGATCGATCGAATACCTGACCCCCGACAACGATCCCGACCACTGGGATCTGATCGAGGGGCAGGGCTCGCTCTTTCACGTCAGCTATTCCGGCGTGACCATGGCGCTGGTCCACGGCGGCCAGCCCGACGCGCTGATCCTGTGCCACGAGCCGACCCGCGCGCATATGCGCGGCCTGCCGGGCTATACCCCGCCGACGCTCGAGGCGCTGCGCGACACCGCGCTGACGCTGGCCCGTGTCGCCAACCCCGCCTGCGTGGTGGTCGGCATCTCGGTCAACACCCAGCACATGGGCGACGAGGAGGCAAAGGCCTATCTTGTCAAGGTGGAGGCCGACATGGGTCTGCCCGCCACCGACCCGTTCCGCTATGGTGCGGACAAGCTGGTGGATGCGCTCGAGGCGTTCTAAGTCTTACGGGCCACCCCCCCCCGTGGCGGCCGCCGGATGCCTCCGGCGGCCGTATTTGAAACGAAAAGAAGAAATGGGCGCCGGACCCCCGCCGTGCGCGCCCTGAAGGGAGACAGCAATGTCCATCGAGGTCACCCGCGACGTTTTCAAACTGGCGCAGGTCTTCACCATCAGCCGCGGCTCGCGGACCGAGGCAAAGGTGCTGACCGCCCATGTCACCCGCGATGGCGTGACCGGCTGGGGCGAATGCGTGCCCTACGCCCGCTATGACGAAACCCTCGACAGCGTCGAGGCGGAAATCCGCGGTCTGCCCGCGGACGTCACCCGCGCCGCGCTGCAGGATCTGCTGCCCGCCGGGGCCGCCCGCAACGCGGTCGATTGCGCGCTCTGGGATCTGGAGGCCAAGACCGCCGGCAAACGGGTGTGGGAGCTGGCCGGCCTGCCCGCCCCGGGGCCGGAGATCACCGCCTATACCCTGTCGCTCGACACCCCCGAGGCGATGCGCGCGCAGGCGGCGAAAAACGCCCACCGGCCGCTCCTGAAGATCAAGCTCGGCACGCCGGACGACATGCCCCGGCTCGAGGCGGTGCGCGCCGGCGCCCCCGCGTCCCGCATCATCATCGACGCCAACGAGGGCTGGTCGGCGGCGGTCTATGCCGACCTTGCCCCGCATCTGGTCCGCCTCGGCGTCGAGCTGGTCGAACAGCCGCTGCCGGCGGGCGAGGACGAGGCGCTGATCGGCATGGACCGCCCGGTCCCCGTCTGCGCCGACGAGTCCTGCCACGACCGCGCCTCGCTGCCGGCGCTCAAGGGCAAGTACGACGTGGTCAATATCAAGCTCGACAAGACCGGCGGCCTGACCGAGGCGCTGGCGCTTCGCGACGCGGCGCTGGCGGCGGGCTATGACGTCATGGTCGGCTGCATGGTCGGAAGCTCGCTCGCCATGGCGCCGGCGACGCTGGTGGCCCAGGGCGCGCGCGTGGTGGATCTTGACGGCCCGCTGCTTCTGGCCGAAGACCGCGACCACCCGCTGCGCTTCGACGACAGGGGCGTCTATCCGCCGGATGCGGCGCTGTGGGGCTGAGGGGGCGACCCTCGGACATTGAACCGATCACCCCCTCCCCGATCGCGGGTCGGGCGAGGGACGAGCGAAGGCCAAAGGTTAGGAACGCGATATGAGCCGGACTGTCTATGTAAACGGAACCTACATGCCGGAAGAAGAGGCCACCGTGTCGATCTTCGACCGTGGATTTGTCATGGGCGACGCGGTCTATGAGGTGACCTGCGTTCTCGACGGCAAGCTGACCGAATTCGACGGCCACATGGCACGTCTCGCCCGGTCGCTCAGCGAGCTCGAGATCGTCTGCGACCTCACCCGCGACGACTGGCTGGAAATTCACCGCAAGCTGATCGAGATGAACGGGGTCGAAGAGGGCGGCGTTTACCTCCAGGTCTCGCGCGGCACCGCCGGCGACCGCGATTTCCACTACCCGCCCGAAGGCACGCCACCGACCGTGGTGCTTTACACCCAGTCCAAGCCGGGACTTTCCGCCGACCCCAAGGCCGACAAGGGCATCAAGGTGATCTCGGTCCCCGACCTGCGCTGGCACCGCCGCGACATCAAGACCGTGCAGCTGCTCTACGCCTCGATGGCCAAGATGGCCGCCGAGAAAGAGGGCAAGGACGACGCCTGGTTCGTCGAGGACGGTTTCGTCACCGAGGGGTCCTCGAACAACTGCTATATCGTCAAGGGCGGCAGGATCATCACCCGCCAGCTGTCGAACGACATCCTGCACGGCATCACCCGCGCCTCGGTGCTGAAGATGGCGCAGGAGGCCCAGATGGAGGTCGAGGAACGCCCCTTCACCATCGAGGAAGCGCAAGCCGCAGATGAGGCGTTCTACACCTCCGCCTCCGCCTTCGTGATGCCGATCGTCGAGGTCGACGGCGTCGCGGTGGGCGCGGGCAAACCCGGCCCGGTCGCCAAGCGCCTGCGCGAGATCTACATCGACGAAAGCCGCAAGTCGGCGATCTGATCCGGGCTTTGGACCGAGACAGGGCGGGCGGTCCCCACGGGGGGCCGCCCGTTCTGGTTTCTCAGCCGAAGCGAAAGCTTGACGCGGTCACCCCGCCGAAAATCCCGGTCTGGTGATAAACCCGGCTGGCCGGCTCCTGCTCTGCCGCGCCAAGCGCGGCGAACAGAGGCGCCAGATGATCCTCCTGCGCATGGCACTGGCGGGCGCAGGGCGCGTTCTCCCAATCCAGGATCGCCGCCGTCCGCCCGGTGGGCGGCAGCGCCAGCGCCCCGCTCAGCCATGTGTCGAATTGCTCCGAGGGCAGCTTTGCCCGCGGCCCGAACTGCGCCAGGTTGTGATAGCTCAGCCCGGACCCCACGATCAGCACGCCCTCATCGCGCAACGGCGCCAGCGCGCGGCCCAGCGCCATATGCCCGGCCGGGTCATAGCCATGGCGCAGCGACACCTGGAACAGCGGCATGTCGGCCCCGGGGTACATCAGCGCCATCGGCACGAAGGTGCCGTGATCAAAGCCCATCTCGTCATCCAGCCGCGTCGGCAGCCCGGCCCCGGCGATCAGCCCGGCGACCTTTTCGGCCAGCGCCGGCGCGCCCGGTGCCGCATAGTCGATCTCATAGGTATGGGCCGGAAAGTTGTAGTAATCATAGACCATCTTCGGCCGCGCCGCGTGCATCACCGCGAATTCGTCGCTCTCCCAATGGCCCGAGATCATCAGCACCGCCTCCGGCCGCGCGCCGATCTCGCCCGGCATCGCCGCCAGCGCGTTCGCCAGTGGCGCGAGCTGCGCCGCCATCTCCGGCATCCACGGCCAGGGGCCGCCCCCGTGCGAGATGAAGTAGGTCGGAAGTCGGATCATGTCGGGCCTTTCTTCAGGGGCAGACCCGCAGACCCTAGCGCCCCGCGCCACGCCGGAAAAGCCGGATGCGCGAACAGGGCCTGTGCGCGTGGGGTGGGGGGCTTTGCAAAGACGCGATCGTGGTGGCTGATCAACCGGCGCGACCGGCCCAAAGCCGCCGCTGACCGAGTAACGTAATGCTGCGCTGCGGCTTTCCTAAGCGGACGTTCATGGTGGGCACAGATCAGCGTACTTGCCAGACCGTTTCCTCCAACTCGGTGCTTGGTTCTTGCGAGACCAGCCAAGCATGAATGCCAGCGCTCTCCAGCTCGTGGATGACATACGGGCTGGGGTGCTTGTGACGAGAGGGCTTGGAGGCGTTGGCAATCGCATGTCTCAATCCCGGCAAAGCTGTCAGGTCGCTTCTGAAATTGTGTTTTGAGCCATGATGCGGCAGATCAAGTGTGACCACCTCACCAAGCACAGGGTCATAAGCTGCGCGAAACGCATTCCAAACATCCTCTACCTTTAGCGTTGCGTCGCCGGTTCCAAGCCATCCAACGGGTGCTGGGGGGATCGCTTCCTGATAGGGGCAGTGGCCGAGCCACCTCGACGCATCCAGCTCAGAAACCCAATGGGTTCGGCTCCCCCTGCCAGTCGGTCCTGAATAAAGCGACATCGAGATCCTATTGTGCATGCGCCTGGCACCACCGGCAATGATGGCCTCGTAGGAGTCCTTCATTTTCTTGCGTGTTCTGGCTTTGGAGAGGCCTTCGAGAAGCCGCGAGGTGTTGAGGCGGCGACCGGTCTCAAGATCAAGAGCGGACCTCAGTGCCTTGAGGAATGCAGCCACGTTTTCTTTCGGGGCCGGTGTCACATGTGGAATAAGCACCCAATCCAACAGACCAGCATCGCCGGAAAACACAACCGAACTACCGGGCGTCAGCCTGCAAAGCTCGGCGCGCGAGCCTTCCCGTCCTTGAGTGAGAACGGTCGCATCCTGTGGACCGATCTTGGCGACAATCTCCGATCGATCCGGCTCAGGTTCGCGCGAGGGTTCTGGTAGAAAGGGCCCATCTGAACCTTCTGGGCCACCGGGTCCAACGCGGATGACGCGTCTTACACCTCGGCTGCCAAACCAACTCGCGGGATCAAGTGCAGCTTCGATCAGCGAACCACTCAAACCCGACTCACCGTCGGCCTCCAAGAGATCGAGGACCTGGCAAACGTCATTCAGATAAGGCAGATACACCGTGTCGACATCAGCTTTGCTCAGAAGGCTGTCGATGCCATTCACATGGTCGCGGTCGAGATGGGAAATAAAGAGCGCATCAATGTCGCCGAAGCGCGCCGCAAAACGGTCGACGGCGGGATCGAGCGCCCAGCTCTGATCTGACCCACAGTCGTAGACGTAAGTGAATGCCGGTGGAAGGGTGCAATCTCGGTAAGATCCGGCATAAACGCCACCACCATGAAAGCCTCCTTGCCCAACGGCATATTGTACACGCTCAACCCACATGCTGCGCCCCTCCGTCTATGAATTACTTGAATATACACAAAAGCCGAGATCTCGAAATGATCTCCGGCCCAGAGCGGTCATCCAGGGCAATCGCCAGTGCCGCACCGCAGCTTCACCGAACCGGTCATTCATGCAGGCAGCAGCACTTTGAAAGAACCGAAGTCGGCAGTGCGGACAAAGAGGACATAGTTTCACTCAATCGCGTTGACGAGAATGGCGTTCAGAGTGGAACCAGAGCGGCGCAGGGCGGCGAGCGACTGAAATTCGTCCGATTTCCAGAAAGCCTCGGCATGATTGCGATCGGGGAACTCTATTATGAAAGCAGCGTCCGGCACCGGGTTGTCGCCTTCCATCCCCATTGGGTCGCCACCGCGGACCCTGAATTTTCCTTTATGCGCAGTCACTACATCGGGGATCTTGGTGAAGTATTCATCCATCCAATCCCGGCTATGGATCATCATCTGGCCAATAATAATTGCCGTCATGGTAGGTTCCTCCGTTGCAAGCGAGCAGACTGTTCTGAAAGCGTAAACCGCTTTCTCACACCGCCGCAACATCGGTGATCCGGCCGTCAGCGAAGATGGCTACCAAGGGCTCGAAGCGGTCATGCGGCGCTGCGGCAGGCTCGGCCGGACGTGATCCGCCCGCAGCGCAGCGGATTTGCTATACTCGGCTGTCGGCATAGCGCCGAAGACGTGGCGGGCGTGGTGGATCGGAGGAACCACCATGCCGACTACAAACCTGCCGGCCATCCGTGCCTGCCGTCCCGCTTGGAACAAGGGCCGCATCGTCGGCCAGAAGCGTCCGCTCGAACCTAAGCATGTATGGGCAATCCGGGTCCGCCTTGAGATCGCTCAGCGGACTCGCGAACTGGCACTCTTTAATCTCGCCATCGACAGCAAGTTGCGCGGATGCGACCTGGTGAAGCTGAAGGTCGCTGACGTCTATGCGGCCGGACAGGTCAAGCACCGCGCTTCGATCGTCCAGAGCAAAACTCGGAGGCCGGTCAGCTTCGAGATCACCGGGGGGACGCGAAAAGCCATCGCGACTTGGCTCGAGGCTCCCCTGATGGTCGGGTCGGAGCATCTCTGGCCGGGGCGCTTTCACGAACGTCGGCATATTTCGACAAGGCAATACGCCCGCCTCGTGAGGGACTGGGTGACCTCGATCGGTCTCGAGCCAAGCGCCTACGGCACCCACTCCATGCGGCGGACCAAGGTGGCGCAGATATATCGCAAGACTGGCAACCTTCGCGCGGTGCAGCTCCTGCTCGGCCATACGAAGATGGATAGCACGGTGCGCTACCTCGGAGTAGAGCTCGAAGATGCGCTCGCCATCGCAGAGGCGGTGGAGCTCTGAGAAGCGGGGCCGGTCGGTAGCGGCCGGCCCCTAGCTGCCATTCGCACGTGGCGCAGCGAAGGTCCGGAGGCATTGCGAAGCGGGTCTTCATGGAGCACTTGCACGAGTCGGTTCCGTTGCTTCTCAATACTGGGGTCGACGTTTTTCAAGACCCACCTCATATGCGGATTAGGACGCACGGTGGGCGACCACCACAAGGTGGTTGGACTGATCCAGAAGAAGCTCGCTGTGGATGCCGTAGACCGGGTTGAGGACACCGGGGGCCAGGGCCTTTGATGGATGAGCCGATACCTTCAGCGTGCCGGCCTCCAGCAGGACGAGATGATCGGCAAAGCGCCCGGCCAAGGTCAGGTCGTGCAGCGCGGCGATCACGAGCATTCCCTGGGACAAAGATTTCAGTCGGGTCAAGACCTCGAGCTGGTGGCGCATGTCGAGCGCGCTGGTCGGTTCGTCCAACAGCAGCAGACGCGGATGGCGCAACAGGCGCTGCGCGAGCAGAACACGCTGTTGCTGCCCGCCGGAGAGGCAGTCCATGCGAATCCCGGCGAGGTGGGACAGGTCCAGCATCTCCAGCGCGCGGGCGACCTCGGCCCGGTCACGCGTCGTCACGCGCCATCCCAGCTGCTCACGCCGCCCCAGCAGGACACACTCGGCCACGGAAATGGCCGCGGATACAGCGAAATTCTGCGGCAGGAAACCGATGCGCGCGGGGGCGGGCCAGCCGTCGTCCAGGGTTTTTGTGCCCGCGTGGGCGACAAGCCCGGCCATCGCGTGCAGCAGCGTGGACTTGCCCGCGCCATTGGGACCGATGATGCCGATCAGGCCGGTGGCAGGCAACGCCAGCTCGGGCAGGTGGAGCAGGCGACGCTGTCCGGCGTGAACGGAAAAATCTGTCAGAATCAGGTTCATGTGCGGCCCCTCATCAGGATGACCCCGAACAGCATGGGAATGCCGGCGATGGCAGTGATGATGCCCACGGGAATGACCGCGCCGGGGGAAATGAGCTTGCCCGTGACCGAGGCCGCGACCAGTACGACCGCCCCCACGATCCCCGCCAAGGGCAGGCCGAAACGGTGGTCCTCGCCCACCAGCGCGCGGCCCACGTGCGGGGCGATCAGCCCGACGAAGCCGATCGTTCCGGTAAAGCAGACCGCCCCGGCCGTCAGCAGGGCCACCAGCACCAGAACGCGGCGGCGCAGAGCCTCGACGTTCAGGCCAAGGCTGGCGGCGTTGCCATCGCCAAGGCGCAGCGCGGTCAGGTTCCAGACCTCGCGCGCAATCAGGGGTAGAGCCAGGGCCAAGATCACGGACAGCACCTTGACCGAGGTCCACGTCGCCTTGAGAAGGCTGCCGAACAGCCAGAAGACGATCTGTTGCAGCACTTCTGGCGCGGCCATGAATTGCAGCAGCGATTGCAGCGATTGAAACAGGAACAGCACGGCGATGCCCGCCAGCACCAGCAACTCGGGTGAGGCCCCGCGAAAGCGGGCGACGAGGTAGACCAGACCAGCGGCCGCCAGCGTGGCGGCAAAGGCCGCGATTGGCACGCCGATCCACATGGCGACCGGCAGGGCCGTGCCGAAGAGGATCACCGACGCCGCGCCGAACCCGGCCGCGGCGGAAAAGCCCAGTGTATAGGGGCTGGCCAGCGGGTTGTTCAGGATGGTCTGCATCATCAGCCCCGAGATCCCCAGCGCCGCGCCCACCAGCGCCGCCATCAGCGTCTGCGGCATTCGCAGGTGCCACAGGATCGTGGCCAGACGGCGGTCCTCGCCGGACGGGCCTTCGCGCAGGCCGTGCAGCACCTCGGATAGCGGCAGCCCGGCGGGGCCGGTCACGAGATCGGCCACCATCAGCGTGGACAACAAGATGAGGGCGGCGCAAACCGCCCCCATCCGCGATATCCCGGCGCGGGTGAACCCATCGCGCCGGTCATGGGCCAGGACGCTCATTCCGCCTGTATCACGAAGGTGCCCTCGGGCTTGATCGGCAGCCAGTCGACATAGAACTGCGTCAGCTCGGCCTGCGGGTCGACATCGGCAAAGGCCTCCGGGTGCAGCGCCTTACCGAGAAAGCGGAAATAGGCGAAATCCGACAGGGTGCGCGAGCCGCCGTGATAGATGCCAAAGACCTTGCCGTTCTGTACGGCGGGAAGGTCCGACCACCCGGGGCGGCCCATGTAGGCGTCGATTCGCACCTGTGCGAGCGCCTTGTCCGCGCCAAAGCCCATCGGCACGGCGGCGGGGCGGTTCAGCCACTCGGAGCCCGACAGCAAGATGACCTCGGGTGCCTCGGCCAGCACGTATTCGGGCGAGAGCGGCCCCCAGTTCTCGATCTGCCCATTGGCGATGTTGCGCCCGTTGAGCCGGTCGATGACGCCGCCCCACATGCCGCCCGCGTAGGAATTTCCCACCTCGTCGGGGCCCTTTTGCGCTAGTTCCACATAGACCTTGGGCTGTTCGGTCGAGGCGGCCACGCGGGCGGCGGTGTCGGCGGTCATCTCGGCATAGAGCGTCGCCAGCGTCTCGGCCCGGTCCTCGGCGCCCATTGCCTGCCCCAGTGCGCGGGTCGAGGCCAGGTGCGCCGCCAGCGTCTGCGCGTTGTAGTCGAGCACCAGCACCGGAATGCCCGCCGTATCGAATTGTTGCACGCTTTCTCCAAGCGCGTCGTATTGCCAGCCCGCAAGGATCACGAGGTCGGGATCGGTCGACAGCGCCGCCTCGATCGAAAAGGTGCTGCTTTCGGTGTCGCCCACATCGGGCAGGTTCGCCAGTTGCGGGAAGGTTTGCGTGTAGGCCTCCCACTGCCCGGGCCGCCAGCCGGCCCAGGGTCCACGCGACAGGCCGACGATCTTGTCGACAGCACCGTCACCCGCCACGGCCAGGTAATCCTCGTAGTAGAACCCCAGCAGCACCCGTTCGGCGGGCGCGTCCAGGGTGACGGTACGATCCCGCAGGTCGGTGATGGTGATTTCGGCACAGGCCGCGCTGCTCAGGGCGATCAGGCCGCAAGCCAGGATGGCGGATTTCACGGGTTTCATGGTCTCTCCTGTTGTCATGAAAGGGTCAGGCCGCGCGGTGCGCGGGCGCATCGCCGGTGAGGGTGTGCAGGGCGGTCGGGTTCAGCACCTGAACCCGGCTGGGCTGAGGCAGGGCGATTATCCGGGCCTTTTCCAGCCTGCGGATCTGGCGCGAGACGGTCTCCAGCGTCAGGCCGGACATCTGTCCCAGTTCGGCACGGTTTACGGGCAGCACCAGCTTACCCCGCTCGCCCTGCCGGACATGGAACCATTCGAGCATCGAGGCCACGCGCTCGGACGCGGTCTTGCGGCCCAGCAGTGTCTGCCAGCGATGCGTTTCGGCGATCTGGCCTTGCATCAGGTGCAGCAGGTTGAGCCGCAGGCGTGGAATTTCCGTCGCCAGCGCGTCAAAGTTGGTGCGGTCGCAGGTCAGCAGCACTGTCCGTTCGAGCGCGCTCAACCGGCCGCCGGATCCGCTCGGACCCAGCGGCGACAGTAACTCGCCCGTGAAGGTCAACGCAAAAAGCCTCCACGCGCCCTGCGCGTCGCGCACGTCCTCGCGCAGGGTGCCGCAGAGCAGCAGCGCGACAAAGGGCGCATCGGCCGGATTTCTGGGGACAGGCTCGCCCGGATGAAACAGGTTTTCGCTGAAATTGCGCTGGATGTGGTGCGCCTCGCGGCGGGTCAGGCCGCGGAAAAGTGCGGGGGGCAGGTGTTTGCGGGCATTCAGGCTGAGGGCCTTTGCTGCCCATTGGTGGTTCATCGCGTTCATGTGGAACGTCCTTGTCTTGGATCGCGGGACAAGGGGCGCGCGGCCCCCGGTGGAAGGATCAGACCTGGACGGGGGGCGCACGGACGCGATGACGGGTGGGGCGGGATTGACCGGTGGGCCGTTGCGCCGTGATGGCTGGCGGAGCCGTGGGCCAGCGTGGCAGGCGGACCAGGGCGCCGATCGGCGTCGGGGCCTCGGTCCCGGCGACGCTAACCTGAACGCAATGCGGCTGGTCGTGGTCGGCATCCCCGGGATGGCCGTCCTCGACGGGAATGGCCTCTCCGTCATCGGTCAGCCAGACCTCCTGGGTGCCATCGGAGGTGCACAGCACCAGCCGCATGCCATCGGGCCCCTGCGCACGCATCAGCCCGTTCGGCACGGTGGCCGTGCCGAGCAGCGCCAGAAGCAGCAATGCACGTGTTATGAGGCCCGCAAGATACAAGGGTCAGTGACCGCTGTGATCCGTTGAATGATCGGCCCCGTTTGCGGGATCGACCATGAATTCGACAGCCACTTCGCCCGCATTCCGGAAGATCAGCGTGGCGGGGATCATGTCTCCTTCAACCGCCGGGCTGGTCAGGCCCATGAACATCACATGGTCCCCTCCGGGTTCCAGATTGATCACCTCGCCCGGCGCGATGGTCAGGCCGGCCAGCGGGTGCATCCTGGCGATGCCGTCCTCGAAGATCGTGCTGTGCAGCGTCGTCGAGGCGGCGAAGGGCGTGCGCACGCCGATCAGTTCCTCGGGCGTGTCGCCGTCGTTCGAGATGGTCACATAGCCTGCCGCCGACTGGGCCGACGCGGCAGGCGCGGGGATCGATGGGTGGATGATGTGCAGGTCGCCGGCCATCCGGTCATGCGCCGCCAGGGGCGTGCCCAGCAGCATCAGGGAAAACAGTGCGCGTTTCATGCTGGTCCTTTCAGGGGGTCGGCCCGGTTGATCCGGGCGGGGTGGTCCTCGGGCCATGGGGCGGTATGGCCCGGTCTGGTCAGGAAGGTCTGATCGGTGAGGCTTCCGAGACCGGCGATGAGGCCGCCGATTTGGGCCTCGGGGCGGCCCGGCACCGCTTAGGTCGCGTCACAGGCAAAGGGCTTGCCGCCGATCCCGGCGTCGAAACCGATCGGGATGGGCCGGCCCGCCAGCGCGGCAGTCACGGGGAGCCAACAGGCAAGCGCCGCGCGACATACGAAGGATGTCATGGGTGTTCTCCAATGTCCGAACCCGGGCAAGACCGCCGGGCAAGCGTTTCACGAAAAGCGAAAGGCGTCAGACAGTCGGAGGCGCGCGCACCCGGCGTGTGGCCCCGACGCTCAGGGCATACGAGATGGATGGTTGCGGCGTCCAGTCGGCGAGGTCGAGCGAAAGCGCGGCGACAATCATCGAAACGGCCGGTTCTGGCAGGGACATGGCCGCGTGCAGGCGACAGGCATCACAGCCCTGTTGCGCGCCCTTGCCTCCGACGCCACCGCAAATTTCGGATGCCTCCAGGTCGAAGGCCTGAGCATAGTCCAACGCCGCCTGCTCGGCGGGCGTTACGAAACGATGCGCAAAGCCTGACGTTGCCAAGGCAACAATCATCAGCACGATCAGCGCGCGCAGGGGAAATATCCGCAACAGGAACCGCATTACACCGACTGGATAGCATGGCCCGGGAAAACAGCAAGCGTCACCCGCGTCGCAGACTTGCTTTCGATTGATGTGTCCTCGTCGGAAGGCTCTCGTGCGGCCGGGGAAATGCTGCGAGAAAATCCACCCCGCGTTTCCGCCGTTCGTGTCGTCCGCAGCGAACGACCGTTCTCCGCCCTTCCGGCACGTTGCGCTGGCAGGTGATGGCGCCGGAACAAATGTCCACTTCGGCCTGCGAGCAGTCCAACACTCCCGCAGCCCTGAACCGACCGGCAGCGGTTGAGGCCGCGATCCGGCTCCAGCGCCTCCCCCTCAGCCCTTCTCTTTCCCGACGTTCTCCGCAAATGCCGTCTCGAAGGCCGCCTGTTTCTCCGGGCTGGCCTCGGTCTGGTTCTGCGTCTTCCACTGGTCATAGGGCATGCCGTAAAAGGCTTCGCGCCCCTCGTCCTTGGTCATCTCGATGCCGCGCGCGTTGGCGGCCTCCTGGTACCAGCGGCTCAGGCAGTTGCGGCAGAATCCGGCCAGATTCATCAGGTCGATGTTCTGCACGTCCGCGCGGTCCTGCATCAGGTGCTGTTGCAGCCGGCGAAACGCCGCGGCCTGAATTTCGATTTCGGTTTGTTGATCCATGTGCGCGCTCCCTTGCCGTCGGGGACAGATTTAGGGGCAATCGGCGCCGCTGTCACCCGTCGCGGGGAAATGTACTAAACGGCGCGAAAATTCCCCAAACTGCATGTCGCGGGGTCCGGGTCCGGCCCGAAGTGTGTACGAAACGGCCCGAAAACTCCCCGATCAGAGCCCGGAGCCCTCCAGCGCGCGCTGCAGCAGCGGCGCCAGCCGCTCGGCCCAGGCCCGCTGTCCGGCCTCATCCGCGATCAGGTCGTTGCGCAGCTCGATCAGTACATTCGGCCGGCCCTGCGCCAGCGCATGCTTGTCGATGGAATCGCCGGGCAGGTGGCCGCTGTAGGGTTCGTTGTCGCCGACGGTCAGGTCGCCCTCGGCCTCCAGCAGCCGGATCAGCGGCCGCGCCAGCCGGTCGTCGCGGGCGTAAAGCACGCCGATCTCCCAGGGGCGCGGATCGCGGCCGCGCAGCTGGCGGGTAAAGGAGTGAACCGACAGGATCACCGCATGGGGCAGGGCGGCCAGCCGTCCCAGCGCCTGGTGATAGGGCCGATAGCACAGGGTCAGCCGGCGGTCCCGTTCGGCCGCGTCGGCCTCGCGGTTGGCCGGGATCACCGAGCCGTCATAAAGCTTCATCAGCAGGGTCGGATCGTCCTCGCCGCGGTTGGGATCGATCACAAGGCGCGAGAAATTCGATGCGATTACAGGACCATCCAGCAATTCGCCCAGAT
The DNA here is from genome assembly GCF_004358185.1 of Antarcticimicrobium luteum. Taxonomy (GTDB): domain Bacteria; phylum Pseudomonadota; class Alphaproteobacteria; order Rhodobacterales; family Rhodobacteraceae; genus Antarcticimicrobium; species Antarcticimicrobium luteum. The sequence continues at coordinate 257,467 of NZ_SMUV01000073.1, read as the reverse complement.
GTCGGGCGACGCCATAGGCGCCCACGTCATAGGCGATATGGCGCTCCATATCCGGGCGCGGCAGCCCCAGTTCGCCGCCGCCGATCTGCGGCGGCACGGTGTTGGTCGCATGGTCGCAGGTGACCAACCAGCGGCCGGGACGGGTTTCACCATGGAGGAAATACGGAGTATATGTCATTTGCCTGTCATCGTTTTGCCGACACCTTTAGGGCAGTTGCCCGAAAATGGGAATTGGGCAATAACCGGTGGGCGGGTGTTTGCGGTAACATGCCGTGACCGGGGCGCGATGCGCCTGCATCTGAAGCAAGGAGAGTGTGGAATGAGGCGCCTGCGAAACGTCAAGATCGTGGCCACCCTGGGGCCGGCGTCGGAGGATTACGACACCATCCGCGCCCTGCATGAGGCCGGCGCCGACGTGTTCCGCCTGAACATGAGCCACGGCAGTCACGACGAGATCCGCGAAAAGCACCGCATCATTCGCCAGATCGAACGCGACCTCGACAGCCCGATCGCCATCCTGGCCGACCTGCAGGGGCCGAAACTGCGCGTCGGCACCTTCGCCTCGGGCCCGTTGGAGTTGCGGGACGGCGCCGCCTTTCGCTTCGACCTCGACGGCGCGCCGGGGGACGCATCCCGCGTCTGCCTGCCACATCCCGAGATCTTCCAAGCCCTCGCGCCGGGCGCGACGCTGCTGGTCAACGACGGCAAGATCCGTCTGCGGGTCGAAAGCTGCGGCGCCGATTTCGCCGACTGCACGGTGATCGCGGGCGGCGAGATTTCCGACCGCAAGGGCGTGAACGTGCCTGACGTGGTGCTGCCGCTGGCGGCGCTCTCGGACAAGGACCGCGCCGATCTGGAATTTGTCTGCACGCTGGGTGTGGACTGGCTGGCGCTGTCCTTTGTCCAGCGCGCCGAGGATGTGACCGAGGCGCGGGCGCTGGCCGATGGGCGCGCCGCACTGCTGGCGAAGATCGAGAAACCCTCCGCGGTGGAGCGGTTCGACGAGATCCTCGCCGTCTCGGACGGGATCATGGTGGCGCGCGGCGATCTCGGTGTCGAACTGCCGGTGCAGAAGGTGCCGCCGATCCAGAAGCGGCTGATCCGCAAATGCCGGGCCGCCGCCAAGCCGGTGATCGTGGCCACGCAGATGCTGGAGAGCATGATCGAAAGCCCGATGCCCACCCGCGCCGAGGTTTCGGACGTGGCCGCCGCGATCTACGAGGGGACCGACGCCATCATGCTCAGCGCGGAATCGGCCGCCGGGCAGTATCCGGTCGAGGCGGTGCAGACCATGGACAAGGTCGCCGCCGAGGTCGAGGGCGACCCGAATTACCCGGCGATCATCGCCGCCTCGCGCCAGACCGAGGGGCACACGATCGCCGATGCCATCGTCGCGGCGGCGCGCGAGATCGCCGAGACCACGGATATCAAGGTGATCTGCTGCTTTACCCAGAGTGGGACCACGGCGTTGCTGACCGCGCGGGAACGCCCCGGCGTGCCGATCATCGCCATGACCAGTCAGCGCGGCACCGCGCGGCGGCTGTGCCTGAGCTGGGGTTGCAACTGCGTCATGACGGCCGAGCTGGAACGCTTCAAGGGGGCGGTGGTCAATGCCGCCCGGGCCGCCCGCGCCGGCGGGTTCGCCACCGAGGTGGATCAGATCGTGGTCATCGCCGGGGTGCCGTTCAACGTGCCGGGCACCACCAATATCCTGCGCGTCGCCCCCTGCGACGAGCGGTTGATCTACAACACCGACCCGGGCTGAGGCGCGTGGATCCCGACCTGATCCTTGTTCTCGGCCTGATGCTGATCGTCTTTGCGATTCCGGCGGCGATCTCGGCCTACAGCGACAACCGCCCGCCGGTCGCGCCGGCGGCGACGCTTCTGATCGCGGCGGGTATGATCCTGTTCGCCCATATCCGCCATCCCGTCGGCTATGCGCCGCGCGATGTTGCGGATGTGTTTTTCACCGTGATCGGGCGCTACATGCCATAAAGGGCTTGCCACCCTTTGCGGATTTGCCTACATGGCCCCTCTGACCGCGCGACCGGCTCAAGTGGCATGCCGAGTCGCGTTTGTAACCGACCCGAAAGACAGGAGACGGAAATGCCCAAGATGAAGACCAAATCGAGCGCCAAGAAGCGCTTTAAGGTGAGTGCGACCGGCAAGGTCATCACTGCCCAGGCCGGCAAGCGCCACGGGATGATCAAGCGCACCAAGAAATTCATCCGCAACGCGCGTGGCACCACCACGATGTCCGCCCCCGACGCCAAGATCGTCAAGGGCTTCATGCCCTACGACCGCTAAGAGGAGATTAAGACATGTCCCGCGTTAAAGGTGGAACCACAACCCACGCCCGTCACAAGAAGATCGTCAAGGCCGCCAAAGGCTATTACGGTCGTCGCAAGAACACCTTCAAGGTGGCCACCCAGGCCGTCGACAAGGCCAACCAGTATGCAACCCGCGACCGCAAGAACCGCAAGCGGAATTTCCGCGCGCTGTGGATCCAGCGGATCAACGCCGCCGTGCGTTCCCATGACGAATCGCTGACCTACAGCCGCTTCATCAATGGTCTGGCCAAGGCCGGCATCGAGGTGGACCGCAAGGTTCTGGCCGATCTGGCCGTGCACGAGCCGGCAGCCTTCGGCGCCATCGTCGACCAGGCCAAAGGCGCGCTGGCCGCCTGAGCCAGGCGAAAAACGGATTGAGGAAAGGCCGCCCTGCCGGGCGGCCTTTTTTTGTTGGCGCAGGTGGAAACCCGGTATTGAATTGACTGGCGCCGGCAGAGGCCGGCGACAGCAAGGGAGCGAGGGTGGGGGGCAGGTTTTTGGGGGCTTGATGTTTGCCGTCGGCACGGCGGGACTGGTGCTGGCGATCTATTTCCTGGCCCGCGCGGGTCTGGCGCGGCATGTGCGGGACGAGACGCGCGAGCTGGCCGGGTCGGTGGTGTTCCGCATCTCGGCGCTGCACGGGCTGATCCGGGCGCTGGTCTTCGCGCAGGAAACCGTGGGGCGGTACAATCTGGAACAGGAGACGATCCACGAGGCCTCGGCGCTGACCGATCTGTATTTCGACATCGACCGGCACGGCTCGGATCGGAGGGAGGAGATGCGGGCCGAGTTGCGGGCCTATGCCGAAACCGTCTACGGCGCCGAATGGGCGCAACTGGGGGAAACCGGGCGGCTGAGCGGCGCCGCCTGGGGCCAGTGGGAGAAGGTCTATGACATCGCGCTGGACCTACAGGTCGACACGCCCCGGCAGGAGAGCCTGCGCAGCGCGATGCTGGCCGATCTCGAAGAAATCGCCAAGATGCGCGACAACCGTGAAAGCCACGGGTTCTCCGGCAACCTGGTGCCGTTCTGGTTTGCGGCGGTGTCCGGGGTTGTCCTGATCTCGTTCTCTTATTTCTTCTTCAGCCCGCTGCCTTTGAATCTCCTCCTGTTGTCCATGTTCGGCGCCTATACCGGGATCGTGCTATTTCTGATCTATGCGTTCTCCAATCCCTTCTCGGCGCCGGGCGTGCTCGAGCCGGTGGCGGTTGAACGGTTCCTCGCAGACACCGCGCCGCCGTAGCGCGGCGGATCATTCCCCGGCGATCGGCCGCTGCAGCAGGGCGATCAGCGCGCCGGCGGCCAGGATCGCCGCCGCCGCCAGCAGCCCGTTGCCGATATCGCCCGACATGTCGCCCAGCCAGCCGGCCGCTACGGGCCCGATGGTCTGGGAGACGGCGAAGACCACGGTGAACAGGCTGATCGCGGCGCCCCAGCTTTCCATCGGCAGGTTGTGGCGGGTGAAATTCGTCACCGCGCCCGGCGCCATGAAGACAGAGAGGCCGAAAATCATCGCCGAGACCACAAGGCCCGGGCCCGAGGGGTAGATCACCGCAAGGCCGGATCCAACGGCGATGCAGAGCAGGATCATCGCCAGCGGCACCCCGCTGGCGAAACGGGCAAAGACCGGCCGCCAGACAAACGGCGACAGGCACAGGCACACCCCCAGCAGCGCCCAGACCGCCGCGATCAGCCCGCCGCCGGAGCCCTGCTCGGTCATCCAGGCGCTGAGGAAGGTCATGTAGACGATATAGCCCAGCCCGAAGGCGGCATAGCCGGCGATCTCGGGGCCCATGCGGGCCAGCGGCAGGCGCACGCGCGGTGCCCTGCCCTGCCGGGGCGGACGCAGGCTTTCCGAGGCCCAGAGGCTGAGCGGGGCGAAGACCACACAGGCGATGCCGACCAGATACCAGCCGATCGGCCAGGAGGCGGGGCCGTACCACTCCAGCATCAGCGGCAGCGCGCCGCCCGCCAGAACGATGCCCGAGCCGCCGCCAAAGCCGAACAGGAACGCGATGGCCAGCGCGTTCTTGCGCGGGTTGTCGCGGAACAGCTGGGCCGCCAGCGCGCCGCCCGAGGAAAACGACAGCGCCCCGAATACGCCCGCCAGCACCCGCCACAGCGTCTGCCACCACAGCGCCGGGTCATACCCGGTGACCAGCAGCGCCAGCGTGGTGGTGACGATGCCGAAGCTGAACAGGCGCGACGGGCTGATGCGGGCGATCAGCAGCATGGTCAGCACCGCGCCGGCCAGGTATCCCAGCGCGTTGGCGGTGTTGAGCCAGCCGGCCTGGGCATAGCTCCAGCCCAGTTCCGATTTCATCGCCGGCAGCAGCAGGCCATAGGCGAACCGCGCGAAGCCGTTGGTGATGCACAGTCCCAGCGCCAGGCCCAGCAGCACCAGCCAGGGCCGCCGTTCGGCGACGCCGGTCCTGCCGCAATGCTCCGATGTGCTCATGCCTGCCTCCCTGCCTGCCTGTTGGCGGCACCCTAGCGGCGGCCGGGGGAGAGTGTCCATCCGGTCCGCCCGGCTTGCATTCGCGGGGCGGCGGGGCTAGCAGGACGTGACCAAGTATCGGGGGACCGTCATGGACGATCTTAAGGCAAAATATCTGGCGCAGATCGCCGAGGCGGCGGACGAGTCCGCGCTGGAGACGATCCGCGTCGGCGCGGTGGGCAAGAAGGGCGAGATCAGCCTGAAGATGCGCGAACTGGGCAAGATGACCCCGGAAGAGCGGCAGGTTGCCGGCCCGGCGCTGAATGCGTTGAAGGACGAGATCAACAGCGCGCTGGCCGCCAAGAAGGCGGCGCTGGGCAATGCGGCGCTGGACGCGCGGCTGCGCAGCGAATGGCTGGACGTGACCCTGCCGGGCCGGCCGATGCGCCAGGGCACGCTGCACCCGGTCAGCCAGGCCACCGAGGAGGTCACCGCGATCTTTGCCGAGATGGGCTTTTCCGTCGCCGAAGGGCCGCGGATCGAGACCGACTGGCATAACTTCGACGCGCTGAATATCCCCGGCCACCACCCCGCGCGGGCCGAGATGGACACGTTCTACATGCACCGCGCCGAGGGGGACAATCGCCCGCCGCATGTGCTGCGCACCCACACCAGCCCGGTGCAGATCCGCTCGATGGAGCAGCAGGGCGCGCCGCTGCGCATCATCTGCCCCGGCGGCGTCTATCGCGCCGATTACGACCAGACCCATACGCCGATGTTCCATCAGGTCGAGGGACTGGCGATCGACACCGATATCTCCATGGCCAACCTGAAATGGGTGCTGGAGGAATTCGTGAAGGCCTATTTCGAGGTCGACGCGGTCGAGCTGCGCTTCCGCGCGTCGCATTTCCCCTTTACCGAACCCTCGGCCGAGGTCGACATTCGCTGTTCCTGGGAAGGCGGCACGCTGAAGGTGGGCGAGGGCGACGACTGGCTCGAGATCCTCGGCTCCGGCATGGTGCACCCCAAGGTGTTGCAGGCCGGCGGCATCGACCCCGACCGCTATCAGGGCTTTGCCTTTGGCATGGGGATCGACCGGATCGCGATGCTGAAATACGGCATTCCCGACCTGCGGGCGTTCTTCGACAGCGACCTGCGTTGGCTGCGGCACTACGGGTTTTCCAGCCTCGACGTGCCGACGTTGCATGGCGGGTTGAGCAGGTAATGTAGGGTGGGCAGTCTGCCTCCCTTCGACAGATACTGGTGGACGGATCGCCCACCCTACGAGACGGACGAAAACCATGAAATTCACCCTCTCCTGGCTGAAAGACCACCTCGACACCACCGCTACGGTGGACGAGATCGCCGAGGCGCTGACCGATCTGGGCCTTGAGGTCGAAGGCATCACCAACCCCGCCGACCGGCTGAAAACATTCACGCTGGCCAGGGTGAAACATGCCGAACAGCATCCCGACGCCGACCGGCTGCGGGTCTGCACCGTCGAGACCGACGAGGGCGACAAGCAGATCGTCTGCGGCGCCCCCAACGCGCGCGAAGGCATCACCGTGGTGCTGTGCAAGCCCGGCGATTACGTGCCCGGCATCGACGTGACCCTCTCGGTCGGCAAGATCCGCGGTGTCGAGAGCCACGGCATGATGGCCTCGGAGCGCGAACTGGAGCTGTCCGACGAGCATGACGGCATCATCGAGCTGCCCTCGGGCGAGGTCGGCGAACGGTTCGTCGATTGGCTGGCCGAGAACGATCCGGCCAGGATCGACCCGGTGATCGAGATCGCCATCACCCCCAACCGCCCGGACGCGCTGGGCGTGCGCGGCATCGCCCGCGATCTGGCCGCGCGCGGTCTGGGCACGCTGAAGCCGCGCGAAACCCATGCGGTGCCGGGCGAATTCCCCTCTCCGATCACCGTCACCATCGACGCCGATACGCTGGACGGCTGCCCGGTCTTCACAGGTCGGGTGATCCGGGGCGTCAAGAACGGCCCCAGCCCGCAATGGCTGCAGAACCAGTTGCGCGCGATCGGGCTGCGGCCGATCTCGGCGCTGGTGGATATCACCAATTTCTTCACCTACGACAGCAATCGCCCGCTGCACGTCTTTGACGCCGACAAGGTGTCAGGCGATCTGCGGGTGCATCGCGCCAAGGGGGGCGAAACCCTGCTGGCGCTGGACGACAAGGACTATACGCTGGTCCCCGGCATGATGGTGATCTCGGACGACACCGGCCCGGAAAGCCTGGCCGGGATCATGGGCGGCGAGGCGACCGGCTGCACCGAAGAGACGGTGAACGTCTTTCTCGAAAGCGCCTATTGGGACCACGTGCAGATCGCGCTGGCAGGCCGCGCGCTGAAGATCAACTCCGACGCGCGTTATCGCTTCGAACGCGGCATCGACCCGGCGTTCACGCTGGAGGGGCTGGAGCAGGCCACCCAGATGATCCTCGATCTGTGTGGCGGCGAGCCCTCCGAGGTCGTCATCGCCGGCGCCATCCCGGACCAGTCCCGCGCCTACAAGCTGGACCCGGCGCGGGTGCAGTCGCTGGTGGGGATGGAGATCCCCGAGAGCGAACAGCGTCAGACTCTGACCCGGCTGGGGTTCCGGCTGGAGGGCAATATCGCCCATGTGCCCAGCTGGCGCCCCGATGTGCAGGGCGAGGCCGATCTGGTCGAGGAGGTGGCGCGCATCGCCTCGCTGACGGGGCTTCAGGGCCGGCCGCTGCCGCGGATCACCGCGGGGGTGCCGAAACCGGTGATGACGCCGATGCAGCGCCGGTTGCAGACCGCGCGGCGCACCTCTGCCGCGCTGGGTTATAACGAGTGCATCAGCTATTCCTTCATCGATCAGGCCTGCGCCGCGCTGTTCGGCGGCGGTGACGGGGCGATGCTGGAAAACCCGATCAGTTCCGAGATGAGCCACATGCGCCCCTCGCTGCTGCCCGGGCTGCTGCAGGCGGCGGCGCGCAACCAGGCGCGCGGCTTTGCCGATCTGGCGCTGTTCGAGATCGGCCCGGCCTTCCACGGCGGCGAACCCGAGCAGCAGCACGAGATGATCGCCGGCCTGCTGGTGGGCCGCACCGGGCCGCGCGACGTGCATGGCACCACCCGCCCGGTCGACGTCTTTGACGCCAAGGCGGATGCCGAGGCGGTGCTGGCCGCCATCGGCGCGCCGGCCAAGGTGCAAATCCTGCGCGACGGGCCGGACTGGTGGCATCCGGGCCGGCACGGGCGGATCTGTCTGGGTCCGAAAAAGGTGCTGGGCATCTTCGGCGAGCTGCACCCGCGGGTGCTTGAGGCGATGGATGTGAAGGGGCCAGCGGTTGCCTTTACCCTGTTCCCGCAGGAGGTGCCGCTGCCGCGCAGATCGGGCGCCACCCGCGCCGCGCTGGAGCTGCGCGACCTGCAGGCGGTGGAGCGCGATTTCGCCTTTGTCGTCGATACCGGGGTCGAGGCGCTGACGCTGGTCAATGCCGCCGCCGGCGCCGACAAGGCGCTGATCGAGGATGTGCGCGTCTTCGACGAGTTCATCGGCGGTTCGCTGGGCGAGGGCAAGAAGTCGCTGGCGCTGAGCGTGCGGCTGCAGCCCCGTGACAAGACCCTGACCGAGGCCGAGATCGAGGCGGTGGGCAGGAAGATCGTCGAAAAGGTCGCCAAGGCCACCGGCGGCGTGCTGCGCGGCTGAGGCGGCCCCCTCCGGGGGGGGGGCGTGTTCGGGCGACGAGGAAGGGGGCGCGGCGGCGCCCCTTTTTGCATGCGGCGGTCCGGGGGCTGGCCGGGGCGCGCGGCGCGCGGCATAGTGGGGCGGGCCGGGTGCGATATGGAGGCCGCAGCATGTTTCAGGATCGTGACGACGCCGGAAAGCAACTGGCCAGGGCGGTGGCCCGGGCCGCGCCGCAGGATCCGGTGGTGCTGGCCCTGCCGCGCGGCGGCGTGCCGCTGGCCGCAGAGGTCGCCGGGGCGCTCGGCGCGCCGCTGGATCTGGTGCTGGTGCGCAAGATCGGCATGCCCGGCCATGCCGAGCTTGCCGCCGGCGCGATCGTTGACGGGCCGGCACCGACCACGCTGTTCAACACCGCGATCCTGCGCGCCGCCGGGCTGAGCGAGGCGGATTTCGAGGGCCGGATCGACGCGCTGAAGGCCGAGATCGAGGACCGCCGCGCCCGATACCTGCCCGGGCGCGATCCGGTGCCGGTGGCGGGCAGGACAGCGATCCTGGTCGATGACGGCATCGCCACCGGGGCCACCATCCGCGTGGCGGTCAAGGCGCTGCGCGCGCAGAAACCGGCGGCCGTCTGGATCGCGGTGCCGGTGGCCCCGGCCGACATCATTTCGCGGCTGGAGGCGGAGGCCGACAGGGTGATCTGCCTGGAAGCCCCACAGGAGTTCTGGGCGGTGGGCGCCCATTATCGCGAGTTCGGTCAGGTCGAGGATGCCGAGGTGACCGCATGCCTTCTGCGGTTCGATCAGGGCTAGTGGCCTTGGGCGCGCCCGCGCGCTATGTCGGAGGCAACGAGGAAATCGAGGAACCAGCCCATGACCCTGAGTGTTTATCTTTCCGGCGAAATCCACACCGACTGGCGTGAACAGATCATCGCCGGGGCCGAAGGGCTCGATGTGGCCTTCAGCGCGCCGGTGACCGATCACGCTGCCAGCGACGATTGCGGTGTGGCGATCCTGGGCGCGGAGGACAACAAGTTCTGGCACGATCACAAGGGCGCGATGGTCAACGCCATCCGCACCCGCAAGGGGATCGCGGACGCCGATGTTGTAGTGGTGCGTTTCGGCGAGAAATACAAACAGTGGAACGCGGCCTTTGACGCAGGTTATGCCGCGGCGCTGGGCAAGTCGATCATCGTGCTGAACCCGCCGGAGCATCAGCATGCGTTGAAAGAGGTGCATGCCGCCGCACTGGCCGTGGCCGAAGAGCCGGCCCAGGTGGTCGAGATCCTGCGCTATGTGCTGACCGGCGCGCTGCCGGGCTAAGCCGTCCTGAGCGCGGCGGTCAGGCGGATCACCGCCGCCTCGATCCTCTCCGGGGCAAAGCCCGCATAGCCCAGGATAAGCCCCTGCGGTCCGGCCCCGCCGGGCCAATAGGCGGAGAGGGCGCGCAGACTGATCCCGGCCTCTGCTGCCTCGGCGGCGATTTCAGTATCGGAAAGCCCGCGCAGGGCAGGCCCGATACCGCAGAGCAGGTGCATCCCCGACGGGTCCGGCGGCGCGGTCAGGTGGTCGGGCAGATGGCGGGCGAGCGCGGCGCGCAGCACCTTCTGCCGCTGGCCATAGATCCGGCGCATCCGCCGCAGGTGGGTGGCGAACTCGCCGCTTTCCATGAACCGTGCCAGCGCCGGTTGCGGCACCAGCGAGGCGCGCGGGCCGGTTTCCGCCAGCGCCGCGCGGACCGGGGTCAGCAGGGCGGCCGGCACCACGAAATAGCCCAGCCGCAGGGCGGGCGAGAGCAGTTTGGAGAAGCTGCCGACATAGATCGTCCATTCCGCCGCCAGCGAGGCCAGCGCCGGCAGCGGCGCGCCGGTATAGCGAAACTCGCTGTCGTAATCGTCCTCGATCACCCAGGCCGCGCTCCGCTGTGCCCAGTCGAGCAGCGCCAGACGGCGCGGCAGCGGCATGGTCATGCCGGTGGGGTGGTGGCGCGAGGGGGTGACGATGGCGCCGCGGGCGTCGCTCCCCTCCGGGAGGAGGGCGCCGTCGCCGTCCACCGGCATGGGCGTGGTCCCGAGGCCCGCGCGCCGCAGCGCTCGGCGCATGGGGGCATAGCCGGGCTCTTCGGTCAGTACCGCCTCGCCGGGGCGGAAGGCCGCGTGCGCCAGCAGCTCGAAGGTTTCCACCGCGCCCGAAGTGATCACCACCTGACCCGCGGCGCAGGCGATGCCGCGCCAGGCGGCCAGATGCGCCGCGATGGCGGCGCGCAGTGGCGGCCAGCCCAGCGGATCGGGCCGGTCCAGCAGTGCCGGGTCCGGCCGCCGCCAGGCACGGTCCAGATGGCGCGCCCAGGCGGCGTGGGGGAACAGGGTCATGTCGGGGATGCCCGGCTCGAACGGGCGAAGCGGTTGCGGCCCCTCGGGCACGGGACCGACGGGTCCGGGCGCGGCGGGCGGGGCCAGATCCGGCAGATCGCGCGCCACGAAGGTGCCGGCGCCGGGCCGGGTTTCCAGATAGCCCTCGGCGATGAGCTGGTCGAGCGCGGTCAGCGCGGTCTGGCGCGACACCGAGAGATCGAGCGCCAGCTGGCGGCTCGCGGGCAGACGGGCGCCGGGGGCGGCCTGTCCGATCAGGATCAGGTGGCGCAGCGCCTCGGTCAGCTGTGTGTGGAGCGGCTGGCGGCCACGCCGGTCGAGGCCGAGCGCCAGCAGCGCGGCCTGAAAATTGGTATTGGTCATTTTGTCAGAACTGGTCATTTCAGAAATACCAATCCCATGCCACAGAGACGGCGACAAGTCACACAACCGAAAAGGACCGCAGATGTCGCTGGAGATCACCGACCGCAGCCGCCTGCGCCGCGCGCATGAGCGCGGCCTGCACGACCGGGACACGGTCAATGCCATTCTCGACGCCCAGCCGATGTGCAGCGTGGGCTATGTGATCGACGGCAAGCCCTATGTCACGCCCACCCTGCAATGGCGCGAGGGCGATCACGTCTATTGGCACGGTTCCAGCGCCAGCCGGGCGCTGCGCGCCAGCAAGGGGGCCGAGGTCTGCCTGACCGTCTCGATCCTGGACGGTTTCGTGATGGCGCGCTCGGGTTTCCATCACTCGGTCAACTCGCGGTCGGTCATGCTGTTCGGGACCGCCTTCGTGGTGCCGGAGGAGGAGAAGGAGGCGCGGCTCTCGACCTTTGTCGATGGGCTCTGGCCGGGGCGGGCGGCGATGCTGCGCCCGAACAATGCACAGGAGCTGAAGGCGACCACGGTGCTGGGCCTGAAGATTGCCGAGGGCTCCGCCAAGGTCCGCAGCGGCCCTCCGGGTGACGATGAAGAGGATTACGCGCTGCCGATCTGGGCCGGTGTAATCCCGGTCGAGACCCGGGTGGGCCCGCTGCAGCCCGATCCGCGCAACCTGGATGGCGTCGAGGCGCCGGAGCATCTGACCGGCTTCCGGTGGCCTGGCTGAGCCTTGTCCGCGCCGCGCGCGATCAGTCGCGCGGCGGGGTGACCAGCCCGGTTTGCACCGCCGGCCGCTGGAGGAAGCGATCAAGATAGGCGTTCGTGCGCGGAAAGTCAGCCCAGCCCACGATTTCGCGCGCCTCGTAACGCTCCAGCACGCGCAGCCAGGGGGCGATGGCGATATCGGCGATGGAATAGTCATCGCAGACCCAGCCGCGCCCTTCCAGCCGCCCCTCCAGCACCGCGAGCAGCCGCCGGGTTTCAGTGATATAGCGCTGGCGCGGGCGGGGATCCTCGATCTCGGCACCGCCGAAGGCGTAGAAGAATCCAAGCTGCCCGAACATCGGGCCGACCCCGCCCATCTGCCACATCAGCCACTGGATGATCTGCATCCGCTCGGTCGCGGTGTCGCCAAGAAGCTTGCCGGTCTTTTCCGCCAGATAGATCAGGATCGCGCCGCTTTCGAACAGGGCCATCGGCCCGCCGTCCGGCCCGTTCGGGTCGATGATGGCGGGGATCTTGTTGTTGGGGTTGAGCGACAGGAACTCGGCGCTTTTTACATCCGCGTCCGCCAGCGTGACCTTGTGCGCCTCATAGGGCAGGCCGGTTTCCTCGAGCATGATCGAGGCCTTGACCCCGTTCGGCGTGGGAAAGGAGTAGAGCTGGATCACATCCGGATCGCGGGGCGGCCATTTGCGGGTGATCGGGAAGGCAGAGAGATCGGGCATGGTCGGTCCTTTTCGGTCGCGCCCCGCATAGCCGATTTCCCGGCCCGATGACAGGGCCCGGCCGCCGCGACGGCAGGCGTTCACAGAACCTGCAAGCTGCACTAGTCTTTCCTGAGGCGCAAACGCAGAGCGCCCGATTTCATGGGGACCAAGGGACATGATCAAGGAATTCCGAGACTTCATCGCAAAGGGCAACGTGATGGACATGGCGGTCGGCATCATTATCGGCGCTGCCTTCACCGCGATCGTCAAGTCCATGGTGGGGGATCTGATCAATCCCATCGTCGGGCTGTTTCTGGGTGGGGTGGATTTCACCAATCTCTATGTCGTGCTGTCAGGCGAGGTGGCCCCGGGCGCCAGCCTTGAGGCCGCGCGCGAGGTGGGGGCGGCCGTCTTTGCCTATGGCGCCTTCATCATGGCGGTCATCAATTTTCTGATCATCGCCTTTGTCGTCTTCATGCTGGTGCGCTACGTCAACAAGGTGAAGGATATGGCGCTGCGCGAGGAAGAGGAAACCACGGCCGAGGCCGAGCCATCGGGGCCGTCCGAGCTGGACGTTCTGCTGGAAATCCGCGACGCGCTGAAACGGTAAACCCATGCGCAGGACGGCCCTGTCCGGGCGGCGACCCGCCTTCGGGACGGGCCGTCTTGCCGATAGAAAGGAGATTTGAGTGCAACATTTTACCGGTGAGATGAGCGCGTTGGCGCCGCTGATCCTCAATGTCGTCAAGGCGGTGGTCGTTCTGATCCTCGGCTGGATCGCGGCCGGCGCCATCGGCGGGCTGGTCCGGCGCAGGGTGAACGCCACACCGCAAATCGACCCGACACTGGGCAATTTCCTGGCCAGCACGGTCAAATGGGTGATCCTGGCGGTCGTTCTGGTCGCGGTTCTGGGCATTTTCGGCATCCAGGCCACCAGCATCGTCGCCATCCTCGGCGCGGCCTCGCTGGCCATCGGTCTGGCGTTGCAGGGCACGCTCAGCGATCTGGCCGCAGGCGTGATGCTGGTGATCTTCCGTCCCTACAAGCTTGGCCAGTTCATCGACATCGGGGGCACCTCGGGCACGGTGAAGGATCTCACCCTTTTCACCACCGAGCTGGCGACGGCGGACAACGTGCAGATCATCGTACCCAACGGCAAGGCCTGGGGCGAGATTATCATCAACTATTCCGCCCATCCGACCCGGCGCGTCGATCTGACCTTCGGGATCGACTATGGTGACGACGCCGACACGGCGATGCAGATCATCCTGGACACCGCCCGGGCCGATGGCCGCGTGCACTCGGACCCGGAACCCTGGGCGCGGGTGACCAATCTGGGCGACAGTTCGGTCGATCTCACCGCGCGGCTGTGGTGCGACGCGGGCGATTACTGGGATCTGAAATTCATCCTGACCAAGGCGGTGAAAGAGGCGTTCGACAAGGGCGGCATCTCGATCCCCTATCCGCATCAGGTAGAGATACAGAAACAGGGGTGAATCGCCTGCGTTTTGTACAGTTTGAACCGGCCGGATTTTCCGGCCGGTTTTTCTTTGCGCGCGGAGGCCGTCAGGCAAGAAAAATGCCGGCCGGGCGAACCCGACCGGCGCACCTGGGGCAGAAGGGGTGCCCCCGGCGTAAGCGAAGATCAGGACTTCACGATGACCTGCGGCGAGACCACGTCGATCCCCAGCGCCTTGCCGACCGCGTAATAGGTCAGCTGGCCCGCATGCACGTTCAGCCCGTCCAGTAGGTGCGGATCGTCGAGGCAGGCCTGTCTCCACCCCTTGTCCGCCAGCGCCAGCATGAAGGGCATGGTGGCATTGCCGAGCGCGATGGTCGAGGTGCGCGCGACCGCGCCGGGCATGTTGGCGACGCAGTAATGCATGATCCCGTCCACCTCATAGATGGGATCGGCATGGGTGGTCGCGCGCGAGGTCTCGAAACAGCCGCCCTGGTCGATCGCCACATCGACCAGCGCCGCGCCGGGCTTCATGCCGGCAAACTGATCGCGGCGCACCAGCTTGGGCGCCTCGGCACCGGGGATCAGCACCGCGCCGATCACCATGTCGGCCTCGCCCAGATGTTCGGCCAGCAGCCCGGCCGAGGAATAGCCGGTGCTGAACGTGCCGCCAAAGACATCGTCCAGATAGCGCAGCCGTGGCAGCGAACGGTCCAGAACGGTGACGTCCGCGCCCATGCCCGCAGCGATACGGGCGGCATGGGTGCCCACGACGCCGCCGCCGATGACCAGAACCTTGGCCGGGCCGACGCCGGGCACGCCGCCCATCAGCACACCACGCCCGCCATTGGCCTTTTGCAGCGTCCAGGCGCCGACCTGGGGTGCCAGCCGTCCGGCCACCTCGGACATCGGCGCCAGCAGCGGCAGGCCGCCGCGGTCGTCGGTGACGGTTTCATAGGCGATCGCGGTGCAGCCCGAGGCGAGCAGATCGCGGGTCTGTTCCGGATCGGGGGCCAGGTGCAGATAGGTGAACAGCAGTTGCCCCTCGCGCAGCATCTTGCGTTCGACCGGCTGCGGCTCTTTCACCTTGACGATCATGTCGGCGGTGGCAAAGATTTCCTCGGCGGTCTGCAGGATCGTCGCGCCGGCGGCCTCATAGGCGGCGTCGTCGAATCCGGCGCCGGCGCCGGCGCCGGTCTCGATAACGACCTGATGGCCGTGCATCACCGCCTCATGCGCGGCATTGGGCGTGACGCCGACGCGGAATTCCTGTGGCTTGATTTCTTTCGGGCAACCGATTTTCATGGTGCCTCCTCCCTTCGGGTTTGTTCTGTGCCTAATAAATAGGCGAAGTCGCGCGCAATTTCCGTGAAATCTTGGCTCGTCATCAGGGGGTATTGTCGAATAGTCTTCGACAAATGATATATTTTCCGCAAAAGGTGTGCGCCGATGACGCTTGATGCAACAGATCGCCGGATTCTCGACGCGCTCCAGAAAAAGGGGCGGATGTCGAACGCGGAACTGTCCGAACAGGTCAACCTGTCGCCCTCGGCCTGCCATCGCCGTGTACAGCGGCTGGAGAGCGAGGGCTATATCCGCGACTATGTCGCGCTGCTCGACGAACGCAAGATGGGTGTGCCCACGACGGTCTTTGTCGAGATCACCCTGCAGGCCCAGGCCGATGAGGTGCTGGACGCGTTCGAGCGGGCCGTGGCGAAAATCCCGTCGGTTCTGGAATGCCATCTGATGGCGGGAACCGCTGACTACATCCTCAAGATCGTGGCCGAGGACACCGAGGATTTCGCCCGCATCCATCGCCAGTACCTGTCGCGCCTGCCGCGGGTGGCGCAGATGCAATCGAGCTTTGCGCTGCGGACCGTTTGCCGGACCACCGCATTGCCGGTCTGAGCGGCAGGGGGGCACCCGGCCGGCGCGTGGAAAATTCCGGGGCCGGCGCGTCGTTTCTCCGGGTCGTTGCCCTTGTATCCACCGGGCTCTGACACCAAAACTTTACACCATGGGGGTAGCCCCGGGATGAAACGCGAAACACGGGAGCGGGATTTGACCGACGAGAGTGGCAACCATTCGCTGGACTGGCTTCAGGCCGAACTGCAGGACACGTTCGACGAGGATATCGAGATCGAGTTCGCGGAGCCGATGCTGTCGCTCGAAATCCGCAAGATCTATAAGGAAGCGCATCCCGAGATGCTCGACCGCAGGGTCTATTTCCACAATCTGCTGCGGCTTCAGGCCGAACTGATCAAGGTCCAGGACTGGGTCGAACACACCGGCGCCAAGGTCTGCATCCTGTTCGAGGGCCGCGACAGCGCCGGCAAGGGCGGGGTGATCAAGCGGATCACCCAGCGGCTCAACCCGCGCATCGCCCGCGTCGTGGCGCTGCCCGCGCCGTCGCGCCGGGAACAGAGCCAGTGGTATTTCCAGCGCTACGTGCCGCATCTGCCGGCGGCGGGGGAAATCGTGCTGTTCGATCGTTCCTGGTACAACCGCGCCGGGGTCGAGCGGGTGATGGGCTTTGCCTCCGAGGATCAGGTTGAACAATTCTTCCAGGACGTTCCGGAATTCGAACGGATGCTGGCCCGCTCGGGCATCATCCTGCTGAAATACTGGTTCTCGATCACCGACGAGGAACAGCAGCTGCGGTTCCTGATGCGCATCCACGACCCGATGAAACAGTGGAAACTGTCGCCGATGGATCTGGAATCCCGCATCCGCTGGGAGGATTACACCAAGGCCAAGGAAGAGATGTTCGCGCGCACCAACATCCCCGAGGCGCCCTGGTACATCGTCGAGGGCAACGACAAGAAACGCGAACGGCTGAACTGCATCGAGCATCTGCTGACCAAGATCCCCTATGAGGATGTGGAGCACGAAAAGGTCGAGTTGCCCGAACGGGTCTACAACCCCGATTACGAACGGCGGGTGCTGCCCGACGAGCTCTACGTGCCCAAGATCTACTGACCGGGCCAGCCGTCGCCGTCAGGCGTCGTCGTCAAAGGCGGCGTCGAGATTGTCCAGCATCCGTGCGAGATAGCCGGTAAAGTTGCGGATCTCCTCGGGATCGAACCCGGCCATCAGCTGACGCAGCCGCCCCAGCGCGTGGACGAGAACCCGGTCATGCGTTTCATTGCCGGCCTGGGTCAGCGTCCAGCTCTTGCGGCGTTCGTCCGGGCCGGTCTGTACCGCCGCCGCCAGCCCCGCGGTCTCCAGCCGCCGCAGGCTGCGGCTGACCGCAGCCTTGTCGATGCCGATGGTGCGGGCGGCATGGCTGACCGTGCTGCCCGGCTCGCGCGTCAGCATCACCAGCATCCGCCAGTCCATCGCCCCGATCCCGAATTTCTGCTGATACTCGCGCGAGGCGGCCCGGGTGAACCGGTTGGCGGCAAAGGTCAGCAGCACGGTGGGGGTGCGCGAAAAGCTCAGTGTTGGCCGCGCCGGTCCTCCCGGCACATCGCCCGGGGCAATCAGGTACAGCTCGTCGGGAAGGGCGTCGGGCGCGGGGGTGTCGGTCATGGCCGGAGGGTAGGGGATTTGTGTTGACATGACAACAGTACCGGCAGATCGTGTTGACCTGACAACATCAGAGACCGAGGGAGGAGAGCCGCCATGTCAGATGCCCCCGTCTACGAGATCGACCCGGCCGCGTTCTGGGCCGACCCCTATCCCGACCTGAAACGCATGCGCGCGCAGGGGCCGGTGCTCCGGGTGCCGCAACTGGGGGTCACCCTGCTGACCCGGCGCGACGACATCTTCGAGAACGAAAAGAAGATCGAGGTGTTCTCCTCCGACCAGCCGGGCGGTCTGATGACCGTGCTGATGGGCCAGAACATGATGCGCAAGGACGGTGACGCACATATGTCCGAGCGCAAGGCGATCTTTCCGACCGTCTCGCCCAAGACCGTCAAACAGATCTGGACCGATCAGTTCCGCGCCCATACCGCCCGCATCCTCGACGACCTTGCGCCAAGGGGGGGCTGCGATCTGGTGGCCGACTATGCCATGCCGGTCTCGGGCGAGGCGCTGAAATGCATCACCGGTCTGACCAATATGACCGCGCATGAGATGAACCGGGTCAGTCAGGGCATGATCGATGGCTGCGCCAACTATACCGGCGATCCGCGGGTGGAGGCCAACTGCCACGACTGCACTGCCTCGATCGACCGCCACATCGACGGCATGATCCCGGTGCTGGACGCGGAGCCGAACCATTCGCTGCTGTCGGTCCAACGTCGGGCGGGGCTTTCGGATTATCAGGTGCGCGCCAATATCAAGCTGGCGATTTCCGGCGGTCAGAACGAGCCGCGCGACGCCATCGCCGGCACCGCCTGGGCGCTGCTGACCCATCCCGGGCAGCTGGAGCAGGTGAAGGCGGACCCGGGCGGCTGGCTGCGTGCCTTCGAGGAATACGCGCGCTGGATCTCGCCCATCGGCATGTCGCCGCGCCGGGTGGCGCAGCGGTACGAATTGCACGGCGTCACGCTGGAGCCCGAGGATAGGGTGTTCCTGATGTTCGGCTCCGGAAACCGGGACGAGGATGTGTTCGCCAACCCCGATGCCTTCGACACCGGCCAGGATGTCAGCGCCGCGATCTCCTTTGGCGCCGGGCCGCATTTCTGTGCCGGGGCCTGGGCGTCGAAGGCGCTGATCGCCGAGGTGGCGCTGCCGATGCTGTTCGCGCGGTTTGACGATCTGCGCCTCGCCGGGCCGGCGCGATTCGGCGGCTGGGCGTTTCGCGGGCCGCTGAGCATGCCGGTGACCTGGGGCGTCTAGGTGCCACGCTCCAGATAGGATTCGAAAGCCTTCAGCGTCACGTCCGAGACATGGTGCTCCATTCCCTCGGCGTCCATCTCGGCGGTCTCGGGCGGCACCCCCAGCGCCACCAGAACCGCCACCACCGTACGATGCCGCGCCCGCACCCGGTCGGCCAGCGCCAGCCCCTCCTCGGTCAGAAAGACGCCGCGATAGGGGCGCGAGACCGCCAGCCCCTCGCGTTTCAGTCGCGCCACGGCCTTGGTCGCGGTGGGATGGGTCACCCCCATCCGCCGGGCTATATCAGTGATCCGCGCCTCGCCCATCTCCTCCATCAGATCGCCGATCATCTCGGCGTAATCCTCGAGAATCGCGACAGATTGCGCCGCCCGTGCCTGGTTGAAGCGGTCCGGTTGCGCCGCTGCTTCGGCTTCGGCCCCGGGGCTGGGCACTGAGGGCGGGCGGTGGGGCACAGGATTGATGTCTCCGGTCTGCGCGGGGCGGATCAATAGAGAAGGAACAGATTACAGATGCCGCTTCAATTTGCAAACCGGCTTTCAGATTGGACAGAAGTTATGGCTAAATTCCGTCACCTATTGTCAAAAGTGTAGCTATGGCTTTAATTGAGGTCGACCCCATCGACAAGGCGGTCGGCAGACGGGAACACGAAGAGATGAAGTCGACATCGACTGGCCGCACGCGCCTCGGCATGACCGAAGTGCTCGAGGGGCGGCGCCGGGGACCGCGCGCAGCGTTTCTGTTCGCGGGGCCGGCCATCATCGCCTCGGTCGCCTATATGGACCCCGGCAACTATGCCACCAACATCCAGGCCGGGGCGGGATACGGTTATTCGCTGCTCTGGGTGGTGCTGATCGCCAACCTTATCGCCATGCTGTTCCAGTCGCTCTCGGCGCGGCTGGGTATCGTGACCGGCCGGAACCTGGCCGAGCTCTGCCGCGATCATTTCCCGCGCCCCGTGGTCTGGGTCATGTGGGCGGTGAGCGAGATCGCGGCGATGGCCACCGACCTGGCCGAGTTCCTGGGCGGCGCCATCGGTCTGGCGCTGCTGTTCGACATGCCGCTGATGGCGGGGATGGGGGTCACCGCCGTGGTGACCTATGGCATCCTGCTGTTCGAGGCGCGCGGGTTTCGCCCGATGGAGCTGATCATCGGCACCTTTGTCGCCATCATCGGCCTGTGCTACCTGATCGAGATATTCATCGCTCCGGTCGCCTGGGGCGCGGCCGGGGCCGGGTTGATCACCCCGAATCTGCCCGATCTGACGGCGCTGACCATCGCGGTGGGCATCATCGGCGCCACGGTGATGCCGCACGCGATCTATCTGCATTCCGGCCTGACCCAGAACCGCGCGCTGGTGCGCCATGACATCGACCGCCGCGCGGTCGTGAAATTCTCCAACCGCGAGGTGGTGCTGGCGCTGGCCGCCGCCGGGATGGTGAACATCGCCATGGTGATGATGGCCGCCGGCGCCTTTCATTCCGGCCATGCCGAGGTGGCCGAAATCGAGACCGCCTATCACATGCTGACGCCGCTGCTGGGCGGCGCCGCTGCGGCGGTCTTTCTGGTCTCTCTGATCGCCTCGGGCATCTCCAGCTCGGTGGTGGGAACAATGGCCGGCCAGCTGATCATGCAGGGCTTTGTCCGCATGCGCCTGCCGATCTGGCTCCGCCGCGCGGTGACGATGATCCCCGCCTTTGCGGTGGTGGCAATGGGGGTGAACGCGACCCAGGCACTGGTGATGTCACAGGTTATTCTGTCGATTGCGCTGCCGGTGCCGATGGTAGCGCTGATCATTTTTGTCTCGCGCAGCGACATCATGGGCGCATTCCGCATCGGCTGGCCGGTGCGGGCGCTGGCGGTAATCGGGGCGGGGATTGTCCTGTGCCTCAACGCGGTGCTGCTGTTTCAGACCTTCGGCCTCAGCGTTCAGGGGCTGGGCTGACCCCCGAAAAAAAGACAAACCCCCGGGCCAGGCCACGGGGGTCGTCTGAATAAGCGTCAGAATAAACCGCTTCCGGGTGTGCTTAGAGCATCCCCTCGCGCTGAGCTTTTTTGCGCGCCAGCTTACGGGCACGCCGAATCGCTTCAGCTTTTTCGCGCGCTTTTTTCTCGGACGGTTTCTCGAAATGTTGCTTGAGCTTCATTTCGCGGAAAACGCCTTCGCGCTGCAGCTTCTTCTTCAGGGCACGAAGCGCCTGATCGACATTGTTGTCGCGAACACTAACCTGCATGTGGTTGTCACCACCTTTCTAGATTCGAGTTGCAAGGATTTGCAGGAAGTGGCCGTATAGCAAGCAGCGCCTATCTTGTCTAGTGTGCGGGGCGAATGCCAAAGGAGGCCAGACTCATGCAACACGATGACATCAAGGACAGGCTTCTGGACGCCGCGCTGATCCATGTGGCCTTCGACGGCTGGACCGAGGCAACCTTCAAGGCCGCGGTCGCGGATGCCGGCATCGACCCGGCTCTGGCGCGGGCGCTCTGCCCCCGGGGGGCGGTAGATCTGGCGCTGGGGTTTCATGCCCGCGGCGACGCGATGATGCTGGAGCTGCTGGGCGCGTCGCACCTCGACGGGATGCGCTTTCGAGACAAGATCGCGTTGGCGGTGCGGCTCCGGCTCGAGGCGGTCCCGGACAGGGAGGCGGTGCGCCGCGGCGTCACTCTGTTCGCGATGCCGCAATATGCCGCCGATGGGGCAAAGGCGATCTGGGGCACCTGCGATCTGATCTGGAATACGCTGGGCGATACCTCGCGCGATGTGAACTGGTACACCAAGCGCGCGACGCTGTCGGCGGTCTATTCCTCCACGGTGCTTTATTGGCTCGGTGATGACAGCCCCGGTCACGAGGCGACCTGGGCCTTTCTCGACCGGCGGATCGACGATGTGATGCGCTTCGAGGGAATGAAGGCAAAGGTCCGGGGCAACCCGCTGCTGAAACCCCTGCTGGCCGGGCCTGAGTGGCTGGCGGCGCAGATCCATGCGCCAAAGGACCGGCGCGGCGACCTGCCGGGTTCGGTCGGCGGCGCGGATTAGAGTACCACGCTCAGCGTCACCCCGTGCAGCGCGCTGAGCGCGAGGCCGCCCCAAAGCAACGGGTTGCGGGGCAGCGCCGGAACGGCCATCAGCGACCAGAGGATCTGGGTGGGCAAAAGCCCCAGCAGAACCGCCATGGCAGTTTCGTCGTGACCGGTGGGCCAGGCGTAAAGACCCAGCAGGCTTAGCAGCGTGACGGTGGCAAAGAGGCACGCCAGCAGGCGGCGGGACGGGGAGTCCGGGCCGAGAACCGTACAGATTGCGGTCCCGCCGCGCAGGGCCATCCAGGTCAGCGGCAGGGTGATCGCCACATTGGCGCCCAGCGAGAGGTAGAGCATTAGCGGAAACATGGGCCGGCACCTTATCCGATTGCGGCCCGGCGGCAAGCGGCGGCGCTCTCTCGCGCGCGGGGGAATTTCGGTGTATGCCCGGGGACAAAGCGATGCGGGCGCGACGCCGCGCCACGGAACAAGGAGTGTCAGATGACCCAGACCATGCGAGCCGTCGAGATCAGCCAGCCGGGCGGGCCGGAGGTTCTGAAACTGGCCGAACGCCCGGTGCCGCAGCCGGGCCATGGCCAGGTGGTGATCAAGGTGGCCTATGCCGGGGTCAACCGCCCCGACGCGCTGCAGCGGGCCGGTGCCTATGCGCCGCCGCCGGGGGCCAGCGACCTACCGGGGCTGGAGGCTTCGGGCGAGGTGGTGACGCTGGGCGCGGGGGTGAGCGACTGGGCCGTCGGCGATCAGGTGTGCGCGCTGCTGCCGGGCGGTGGTTATGCCGAGTACGTGGCGACGCCGGCCGCCCATTGCCTGCGCATTCCCCAAGGAATGGGGATGAAGGAGGCCGCCTGCCTGCCGGAGACCTATTTCACCGTCTGGACCAATGTGTTCACCCGTGGCGGGCTGAAGGGCGGCGAGCGGTTCTTGGTGCATGGCGGTACCTCGGGCATCGGCACCACCGCGATCCAGCTTGCCAATGCCTTCGGCGCGCGGGTCTTCGCCACCGCCGGGTCGGATGAGAAATGCAGGGTCTGCACCGATCTGGGCGCCGAGCGGGCGATCAACTACCGCGACGAGGATTTCGTCGAGGTGCTGAGCGCGGCGGGCGGCGCCGATCTGATCCTCGACATGGTGGGCGGCGATTATATCCCGCGCAACGTGCGGGCGCTGGCGGACGACGGGCGGCTGGTGCAGATTGCGTTCCTGAGCGGGCCGAAGGTCGAACTGAACTTTGCGCAGGTGATGACCCGGCGGCTGACCATCACCGGCTCGACCCTGCGCCCGCAGAGCGATCTGGCCAAGGCGCGGATCGCGCAGGATCTGGCCGAGAAGGTGTGGCCGCTTCTGGATGCGGGCCGCATCGCCCCGGTGATGGACAGCGAGTTCCCGCTGGAGGAGGCCGCCGCAGCCCATGCGAGGCTGGAAAGCGCGGGGCATATCGGCAAGGTCGTGATGAAGGTGGGGTGAGGCGCCTCGGCGCCCCCTCCCTATCCCTCCCCCTGGCAGGGGGAGGGCAGGGACGCCGAGGCGCCTTTGGGCTGGGAGCGGGGACTGACCGCACAGACCCCAGGCCGCCTTTCCCCCACCGTTCGGCGGGAACGCCGGGAGGAAGGTTTGAACGAGGCCTCTGAGCCCCTCAAACCACCGCGCGGCGATAGAAATGCCAACTGGCGTGGCCCAGCACCGGCAGCACAATCACCAGCCCCAGCAGCAGCGGGATCGCCGCCAGACTCAGCGCGGCCCCGATCAGCGCGCCCCAGCTCAGCACCACGCGTGGGTTCTCGCGCATCAGCCTGACCGAGGTCGCCACCGCCACCGGCACGCTGACGTTGCGATCCAGCAGCATCGGAAAGGACACCACGCTTGTTGCCAGGGCGAGCAGAGCGAAACAGGCCCCCACCGCAGAGCCGGCGACCGCCATGAGCCAGCCCGCCGGCGTCGTGGCCACATCGCGCAGGAACGCGGAGGCCGAGGCCGGCGCCGCTGGTCCCAGGGTCAGGGCATAGATCCCCCGTGCGGTGAGCATCCAGCCGAGGAACAGCCCGGCCAGATAGAGCCCCAGCACCAGAATCGCGCCAAAGCGGGGGCTGCGCAGCACGCCGAGCCCGTCGATCCAGCTGGCGGTCTGCCCCGCCTCGCGCCGCCGGCTCATCTCGTAGAGGCCCACCGCCGCCACCGGCCCCAGCAGGGCAAAGCCCATCACCAGCGGCAGCAACAGCGGCAACAGCTGCATGTGCAGCGCGAAGCCCATCAGCACCAGCCCCACCACCGGATAGACCAGCACCAGGAACATCACGTCGCTGCGCCCGGCAAGGAAATCGCCCCATCCGGCGCGCAGGGCATGGCCGATATCGGCCATCTCCAGTCTGCGGGTTTGCGGCATGGCGACAGTGTGATCGCCGCCCAGACGCTCCGTCGCCTCGCCCAGATAGTGCCCGGCCGCGCCCAGATTGCGCGCGGTCCAGGACAGCGGGTTTCCGATTGTATGTGCCATATCTCTTCCTCCATGGCGGTTCTCTGCGCCGTGGATCCGGGATCTGGCCCGATGTTGCCGACGGCCAGACCGGACGGCACCTTAGGCCGTTAGTTTAGCACAAATCGGCGCAGCCTGCGCTCACGCCTTCGGGAGCGGCGCGTGCGGGGCCGATGGGGCATGGACACCGGCGCGGATTGCGGCATGATCGGCCCGGCAAACAAGGATTGAAGAGGGGAGGGGACGGGATGACCGAAACCGCGCGCACCGTCATGTTCCACCAGGCCGGCGGGCCGGAGGTGATGGAGATCGAGGATCGTCCGCTGGGCGATCCGGGTCCGGGCGAGGTCCGCATCAGGCACCGCGCCTGCGGGCTGAATTTCATCGACGTCTATCAGCGCAGCGGGCTTTACCCGATGGCGCTGCCGCATCCGCTGGGCATGGAGGCCGCCGGCGTTATCGAGGCGGTGGGCGAGGGCGTCACCCACCTGAGGCCGGGCGACCGGGCCGCCTATGCGGCGATGCCCCCCGGCGCCTATACCGAGGCGCGGGTGATGCCCGCTGCCCAGATTTGCCCGCTGCCCGACGCAATCGGCTATGACCAGGCCGCCGCCATGATGCTCAAGGGGATGACGGTGGAATACCTGTTTCATCGCACCACCCCGCTGAAACGCGGCGATACGGTGCTGTTCCATGCCGCCGCCGGCGGCGTCGGGCTGATCGCCTGTCAATGGGCGCGGTCCGAGGGGATCACCCTGATCGGGACTGCCGGAACCGATGAAAAATGCCGCCTCGCGCTGGAGCATGGCGCAACCCACTGCATCAACTACCGGACCGGGGATTTCGTCGCCCGTGTGCGCGAGCTGACCGGCGGCAAGGGGGTCGACGCGGTGATGGATTCGGTGGGCAAGGACACCTTTGACGGCTCGCTCGATTGCCTGAAACCGCTGGGCATGATGATCTCTTTCGGCAATGCCTCGGGGCCGGTGCCGCCCTTTAACCTGGCGGTGCTGGGACAGAAGGGATCGCTCAAGATCACCCGACCCACGCTGTTCACCCATATCGCCGAACACGACGCCTGCCAGGCAATGGCGCAGCACCTGTTCCGCAAGGTGCTGGACGGCGACGTGTCGATCCGCATCGATCAGCGTTTTCCGCTGGATCAGGTCGTCAAGGCGCATCGCACGCTGGAGGCGCGGGCCACTACCGGAAGCACGGTTCTGGAGCTGTGAGTCCGCGCAGCCGCCGCGCTGGCACGGTTTCTCTTTGTCGAGTGGTGTATTTGACTTAAACTGTATTCAGGGCAGGGCATTTTGCGCAATAGGTGTCGGAAGCCTGCCCACAGGGGAGCGACAACATTGAAATACGTGACACTGGCCGCGGCGGCGCTGATCGCCGCTGCAGGGGCCTTGCAGGCGCAGCAACTCGAACAATGGGGAACCGCCGGCGGCTGGGACGTGATGATCGACCCCAGCCTTGGTGACGGTTGCCTGATCCAGGCGGCCTACAATGACGGCTCGCTGGTTCGTATCGGGTTCGACCGGAATGAGGGCAGCGGTTACATCACCGCCTTCAACGAGGCCTGGGGCGACATCGAGGAGGGCGCGACATACGACATCTCCTTCGATCTGGACGGTCAGCAATATGACGGCGTCGCCAAGGGGATCTATCTCAACGACGTGCCCGGCGCCGATATCTATTTCGACAACCCCGATTTCCTGTTCGACATCGCCGAGAAGTACACGCTGACGCTCTATCACGATGGCGGCGAGGTCATGGCGATCGATCTGGGCGGCACCTATGTCGGGCTCGAGGCCGTTATCGCCTGCCAGGACGAGATGGGCTGACACCAGCGGCGGGGGCGTCGGCCGCCGCCCTTACCGCCTCCTTTACCGCACCGGCGCGAACACCGCGTCTTTCAGTGGGCAGTCGGCGATCACGTCGCGGCCGCAGGGCACCGGTTTCAGATCGCGCGACAGGCACAGTCGCGCCTCCTGGATATGGCCGTCCTTGCAGGTGATGGTCAGCATGTCGCGGCTCCAGCCGGGATTGGCCTGCAAAAAGGCCTGTTCCACCACGCTGGCCGGCAGTTTCACGCTTCGGTCCAGCTTGCGGAATATCGCTGGCCGATTGACGGCCTCATAGGCGCGCCGCGCCAGCGCGAAATAGGCTGGCGCGGACAGGCCGGAACAGGTGCCGTGTTTCT
This sequence comes from Antarcticimicrobium luteum, assembly GCF_004358185.1. Taxonomy (GTDB): domain Bacteria; phylum Pseudomonadota; class Alphaproteobacteria; order Rhodobacterales; family Rhodobacteraceae; genus Antarcticimicrobium; species Antarcticimicrobium luteum. The sequence continues at coordinate 230,900 of NZ_SMUV01000073.1, read as the reverse complement.
TCCACTGGTGCCAGGCCAGGCCTGGACTGCCCATGATGTCGGTCATCGCCGCGGTCATGCCGCGGCTGGGGGACGCCTCGCCCGTGCGGCAGAAGGCGGGCCAGCCGCGATGGTACTGCGGCCAGAGCCCGTGCAGCACCCAGCCGTGATCGTGACGGGGGTGGCACTGGTCGGACCGGCGCGCGTCGCCCTCGGTCGCGCACCAGTTGGGCGACCAGCTCAGACTGAGGACGTAATAGTCGAAAGCGCCCGCCTTTTCGCCGTCCGCCAGCGCCGGGAGGGGGGGCAGCACCGTCAGCAGCCACAGGATAATCCAGCGCATTCACTCTTTCCTTATGCGTTTCGGCCCACTATATAGGCGCCAAGTTCCCCGACAACGGTAACCCGTCCCGGACCCTCCGGGACCGCCGATTTCAGGCGACGGGGAAGATTTGTTTGAAGGAGATGTGCGCATGGCAAAACCATTGATGGCCAAAGCAACCGCCGTGTGGCTGGTGGACAATACGACGATCGGTTTCAAGCAGATCGCCGATTTCGTCGGCATGCATGAGCTGGAAATCCAGGGCATCGCCGATGGCGATGTGGCCGCCGGCGTCAAGGGCTTCGACCCGATCGCCAACAATCAGCTGACCCAGGAAGAGATCGACAAGGCCGAAAAAGATCCCCTGTACAAGATGAAGCTGAAGTTCAATCCCGCCGCCGTGGGCGAGGAAAAACGTCGCGGCCCGCGGTACACCCCGCTGTCGAAACGCCAGGACCGCCCGGCCGCGATCCTGTGGCTGGTGAAGTTCCACCCCGAGCTGAGCGACGGCCAGGTCTCCAAGCTGGTCGGCACCACCAAGCCGACGATCCAGGCGATCCGCGAGCGGACCCACTGGAACATCTCGAACATCCAGCCGATCGATCCGGTGGCGCTGGGCCTGTGCAAGCAGTCCGAGCTGGACGCGGTGGTGCAGAAGGCCGCCGCCAAGAAGGCCGCCGAGGGCGCGGTGATGAGCGATGACGAGCGCCGCAAGCTGGTCAGCACCGAACAGTCGCTGGGGATGGAGGCCGAGCCGAGGATCCCGACCGCGATCGAAGGGCTGGAAACCTTTACCCTGTCGGGCTCCAATTCGACCCCGGACGAGGAGGAAGAGGACAAGCGCGACGTCTCCGATGCCGACAGCTTCTTCAACCTTCCGGGCAGCTCCGAGGACGAGGACGACGACGAGGATACCTCGCGCGATCCGCGCTACAGACAGTAAGGCAGGGGCAGGCGCGGCGCCGGGTCGCGCCGCTCAGCCGCGCCCGGTCGGACCGGCCAGCAGACGCAGCCAGGGTATCAGGCCGAAGGCCAGTTGCCCGGCCAGCCCCAGCGCCCCGTGCGGGGTGGCCATCGCGGCCAGCCAGCCAGCCGGGCTCTGACCGAACAGCGTGACCGCCAGCAGACACTCCGCCGCCAGCAGCAGCGCCAGCGCGCTGGCGCCCATCGTCAGCCGGGGCCGCGCCCCGGCCAGCGCCGCGCGACCCCGCGTGAGGCGCCCCGCGACGACCCAGGACAGCACCAGCATCACCGGCAGTTCCAGCGCCACGGCTGTGACCGGACCGAACGCCGGCATCAGGACCAGCGTGCGCAGCGTGCCCAGAACGAAGCCGCAGGCGAAGAGGACCAGGAAATAGAGCGCCCCCGCACCGGCCGGTATGACGAACGCTGCGGCCACGACCGGCCCTAGAATTCCTTGCGCGCGCGCAAGGCGGCGCTGATCGTGCCGTCGTCGAGATAGTCCAGCTCGCCGCCGATCGGCACCCCCTGCGCCAGCGAGGTCAGCCTGACCTGTCCCTCGAGCTGGTCGGCAATGTAATGGGCGGTGGTTTGCCCCTCGACCGTGGCATTCAGCGCCAGGATCACCTCGGTGATATGTTCCGAGGCGATGCGGTCGATCAGTCGGGGAATGCGCAAGCTGTCCGGGCCCACCGCGTCCAGCGCCGAGAGCGTGCCGCCCAGCACGTGATAGCGCCCCTTGAACACGCCCGAGCGTTCCATCGCCCAGAGGTCGGCCACGTCCTCGACCACGCAGAGCTCGCCGGTGGCGCGTTTCTCGCTGGTGCAGATGTCGCAGACGTCGCCGGTGCCGACGTTGCCGCAGTTGAGGCATTCGCGCGCGGTGGCGGCGACCTCCTGCATGGCGTCGGCCAGGGGCGTCAGCAGCAGCGCGCGCTTGCGGATCAGGTGCAGCACCGCGCGGCGGGCCGAGCGCGGCCCCAGCCCCGGCAGCTTGGCCATAAGCTCGATCAGGTTCTCGATCTCGCGGTTAGAGGACATGGGGCGGTCTTGTGTTTGGGGAAGCAGGTTCCCGGATTTCGGAGGTGCGCGACTCCGCAGGAATTCTTTGAAGTCCCGCTTTGTCGCGCCGCCCTCGTTCCGTGCGCCTTTGCGCCTAGAACGGGAGCTTGATGTCCTTGGGCAGGCCCATGCTTTCGGTCAGCCGGGCCATTTCCTCCTGCGCCTTCTCGGCCGCCTTGGTCTGGGCGTCCTTGACGGCGGCGAGAATCAGATCCTCGACCACCTCCTTGTCGTCGCCGTTGAAGATCGACGGGTCGATGTCCAGCGCGGTCAGCTCGCCCTTGGCGGTGGCGGTGGCCTTGACCAGGCCGGCGCCGGCCTCGCCGGTGACCGACAGACCGGCCAGATCGTCCTGCATCTGGGCCATCTTGGTCTGCAGTTCCTGTGCGGATTTCATCATCTTGGCCATGTCGCCAAGCCCGCCCAAACCTTTCAGCATCATTGTCTCCTGTGGGATTGCTCCTGTCGCCTCCTAGATACGGGCGCCGGCGGGCCGGCACAAGGCCGCCGGGCGCTGGGGCCGGGGCGTGACGCGGAACCGCGCACGATAGGCGCCGGGGGTCAGGCCGGTGCCGGATTTGAAGGCGCGGGCAAAGGCCGAGGGATCCCGATAGCCCACCGACCAGGCGATCTCGGCGGTGGTGCCGCCGCTCCGCTCCAGCGCGCCTCGGGCCTTTTCCACCCGCAGCCGTTGCAGATAGGCCGCCGGGCCAAGCCCGGTGGCGGCCTGAAACCGGCGCAGAAAGGTGCGCTCGCTCAACCCTGCATGGGTGGCGAGGTCCGCGACGCTGAGCGGGTCCGCAAAGCCGGTCTCGATCCGCCTCTGTGCGCGCAGCACGGCGGCATCGCCATGACCGCGGGCCGGGCGAAAGCCGGAATAGTGCCGCTGCTCGCGGCCGGCGGGATCGACCAGCAGATGCCGGGCAAGGCGCGAGACCATGTCGGGGCCGAACCACAGGCCGGTCAGATGCAGCCCGAGGTCGAGCCAGGCCATCAGCCCGCCGGCGGTGACGATGTCGAGGTCGTCGACCAGGATATGGTCCGGTTGCAGCTCGACCTGCGGAAAGGCGGCGCGAAAGGCGGGCTCCAGCGCCCAGTGGGTGGTGGCGGGCCGCCGGTCGAGCAGCCCCGCATGACCCAGCCAGAAGGCCCCGGCGCAGACCGAGCAGGCCAGCGCGCCGGCGCCATGCTGTGCCCGCGCCCAATGCGCCAGCGGATGATCCGGGCGCGCCTGCGTCGACTCCAGCGAGGGTGGAAAGACAAAGGCATCGACCGACCCCGCCGGCCGGTCGGTTTCGGTGACGGTCCGGGTTTCGAGCCTTTGTATCGCCTCTTCGCCACGGGACAGCCGCGGCAGCAGGGCAAAGAGGTCAGCCAGCCCCTCGACCGCCGACCGCTGCGCGCCGGGATAGGCGACGAGGGCGAGGCGGATCGGGGAATTTGGCGGTTTCTGCATTTTATTTGTCATATCCGCCAATACCCATCCCGGTCAAGATCGGGCAGTCTGGACCCCGGACTGTACAAAACGTGAAAGGGCGACGGGCATGACCAAACGGGCGCTGATCCTGGTGGATATCCAGAACGATTATTTCGACGCCGGGCTCTGGCCCGTGGCGCATATGGAGGCGGTGGCGATCAATGCCGCCCGGCTGCTGGACCGCGCGCGGTCAGTGGGCGATCTGGTGATCCACATCCGGCACGAAATGGGCTCGGACCAGGCGCCGTTCTTTCGCCCGGGCAGCGCGGGGGCCGAAATCCACCTGGCGGTGGCGCCGCAAGAGGGCGAGGCGGTGATCACCAAGGCGCGCCCCAACAGTTTCCAGGGCACCGACCTGCTGGAGCGGCTGCGCGGCGCCGGGATCGAGGCTGTGACGATCTGCGGCGCGATGAGCCAGATGTGCATCGACGCCACCACCCGGGCGGCGGTGGACCACGGCTTTGCCGTGACCCTGGCCGAGGATGCCTGTGGCGCCAAGGAGGCGGCATTCGGCGGCGTGACGGTGAGTGCGGCGCAGGTGCACGCGGCCTTCATGGCGCCGCTGGCGATGAGCTATGCCAAGGTGATGACGACGGATGAGGTTCTGGCGGGGTCGGGGGCACGTCCCTGATCGTCTTCAGCCAAAACGTCGTTGATCAGTGTTCGGGCGGGCGCCGACGAGGCGCCGCGCCCGGATGGCACGGGCGCGCGACTGTGCGAAGATGCGATTTGCGCCCTGTCGCGCTCGGGTGATTTGCGGCGCAAATCACCCGTCTTCGAATGGATCCCATTCATCCTCGACCTCGGGCAGGGCCTCGGTCTCGGCGCTGGCTGCGATCTGTTCTTGGGTGCGGATCCCGGTGATCCTGGCCTTGGGGAAGCGGGTCAGCACCGCCTGCACCAATGGATGTTCGGCGGCAGTGGCGCGCAGGGCGTTTTCGGCGGCGTCGCGCTGTTCGGCGATGGTTAGGGTATCGCTGCCCGACACCACGCTCACCGCCCAGCGGTTCCCGGTCCAGCTCTGCAGGCGGCTGCCCAGCCGCTGCGCCAGGTCGGCGGGGGCGTTGTCGGTGGGGGAGAATTCGATCCGCCCCGGCTGATAGGCGGCCAGGCGCAGCCCGGTCTCGACCTCGACCAGAAGTTTCACGTCGCGGTTGGCGCGGATCAGTTCCAGCACATGTTCGAAGGTGGGATAGCGCGCCAGAGCCGCCTCGGGGTGCTGTGCCAGCGCCGCCTGCGCCGTTCCGCCGTAACCGGCGGCCTGGCCGCCGATGCCGCCGCCCTGCGCAGAGATGGTGCCGGCATGGGCCATCGGAGCGCTGTTGTCCGCGCCGCCGGCGCGCATGCCGCCCCCCGGCCCGCCGGCGGGCGGGGGCGTGTCCTGCAGCTTGCGCACCAGCTCGCCGGGCGTCGGCAGATCGGCCACATGGGTCATCCGGATCACCGCCATCTCGGCGGCCATCATCGCGTTCGGCGCGGCGGCGACCTCTTCCAGCGCCTTGAGCAGCATCTGCCACATCCGGCTGAGCACCCGCATCGGCAGCGCCTCGGCCATGGCCTGGCCGCGGGCGCGTTCGTCGGGGGAAACTGTGGGATCCTCGGCGGCGTCCGGGGTGATCTTGACCACCGAAACCCAGTGAGTGATTTCGGCCAGATCGCGCAGCACCGCCAGCGGATCGGCCCCGTCCGCGTACTGCGACGACAGTTCGGTCAGCGCGCCCGCCGCATCGCCCCTGAGGATCAGGTCCAGCAGGTCCAGCACCCGGCCGCGGTCGGCCAGTCCCAGCATGGCGCGCACCTGTTCGGCGGTGGTCTCGCCGGCGCCGTGGGAAATCGCCTGGTCCAGCAGCGAGGTCGCGTCGCGGGCCGAGCCCTCGGCCGCGCGGGTGATCAGCGCCAGCGCGTCATCGGCGATCTCGGCCCCCTCGGCATCGGCGATGCGGCGCAGCAGGGCGATCTGATCCTCCGGCTCGATCCGGCGCAGGTCGAATCGCTGGCAGCGGCTCAGCACGGTGACCGGCACCTTGCGGATCTCGGTGGTGGCAAAGATGAATTTGACGTGGGCGGGCGGTTCCTCCAGCGTCTTGAGCAGCGCGTTGAAGGCGCTGGTCGAGAGCATGTGAACCTCGTCGATGATGTAGATCTTGTAGCGGGCGCTGGCGGCGCGGTAGCGCACCGAATCGATGATTTCGCGGATGTCGCCCACGCCGGTTCGGCTGGCCGCGTCCATCTCCATCACGTCGACATGGCGGCCCTCCATGATCGCCCGGCAATGCTCGCATTGGCCGCAGGGCTCGGTCGTCGGCCCGCCGGTGCCGTCGGGGCCGATGCAGTTCATCCCCTTGGCGATGATCCGCGCGGTGGTCGTCTTGCCGGTGCCGCGGATGCCGGTCATGATGAAGGCTTGGGCGATGCGGTCGGCGGCAAAGGCGTTTTTCAGGGTGCGCACCATCGCCTCCTGACCGACCAGGTCGGCAAAGGTCTCGGGGCGGTACTTGCGGGCGAGGACCTGATAGGCGGGGCTGTCGGACAAGGGGGCTACCTGCGCATGGAGGGGGTTGCGCCCCAAACCTATTGTCTGGGCGGCGCAAGGTCCAGTGGCGGCACGGGCGGTCTCAGTCCAGAACTTCGTTCAGACGGATGTCGATCCGGCAGATGTGGCTTTCCAGCCATTGGTCGAGCTTGTCCAGCATTGCCGTCGCCCGGGCGGCGTCGAAGCCGTGCTCGCGGAACCAGGCGTTCTCTTGTTCCAGCAATTTCAGGAACAGTGTGTGTTCATGGTGGTTCAGCGCCGCGACCGGGCATTTATGCGCGAACATACACTTCTCCTCGACCGCGAAATGCATTTCGCAGTAGGCGTTCAGGAAATCCAGAAACAGATCATAGGTTCTTTCCCCTTCGCCCGCCTCAAGGGTGTGGCGGAATTGATCGGACGTGGTGAACAGCATCTTGTGCTGTTCGTCGATCTGCGCGTCACCCGTTGCGAAGTGTGGTTGCCATTTCATGGTGAACGGGCCTTTGACTTGAGGTGCCGGAGATACGGTACGTGAATTGAACACAAATAGGGCCCTGCCCGTCAAGATTGTGCCATCGGCTTGATCGAAAAGAAATTTCTCCCCGATCACATTCGTGTTCCGGCATGGTTACCAAGCGATGCGCAGGAGCCGGACCCCGGGGGGCTGTTCCTGCGGCTTTGGGCCGCCTCTTTGCCCGGCCTGTGGCACGACGGGGCGGCTGCGGCGGCAAAACCGGACGGCCCGTCGTGCAAGGCGGAGGCCCGTCGGATCAAAGAACACTGGATGAGGGAAAAGGTGAGAGGCTGGACAACGACCCAAGCGGGCTCGTTACGGCTGCTTCCTTCCGGACCTGACCGGGTTGGCGAGGTGCCTGCCCGCGCCAACCTCTCGACGCGCAACATAAGGAGCCGGGCGGTGGATGGCAAGGGCGCAGCGCACGGGATTTGGGGCTAACCGAGCGGGACGCTCAGCCGCAGAAAGCCGTCGGCATCGAGACCCGCCTCGGTGACGCCGCGCCCGGCAAGCTCGGCCAGATGGGCGCGGGCGCCGGGACCGGTACGGGCGATGGCCGCGGTTTCGGGGATGGCGGCGAAGCGCCAGGGGGGCGGGGCGCCTTCCAGCGGGTCGCGGGAAAGATCGCCGGTGAGGTAACGGCGCAGCGCCTCACTGATTCGCAGATAGGGCAGGGGGAGCTGGCAGCTCCCGCTGAGCGCCGCCACATGGCCGCCGCCGGCGGCGCGGTAGCTGTTGAGGGCGACGGCAAAGCGTTGGTCGGGGCCCAGCGGGCGGCCCCGCCAGGTGGCGTTGCGGAGGCGGGTGTCGTCGCCCAGGCGCTGGCCTTCGGGGCCAAAGCGGGGCGGGGAGGTCAGGTCGATCTCATAGGTGATCCCATGCAGCACGTCGAAGCCGTGGCCGGGCTGGGCCGGGTCGGTCAGATCGGTGTCGCGGCTGCCTGGTGCGATCCGGTTGAACTGGCCGGCCACCTGTTCCAGCCAGTCGAGGATCTGCGCGCCGGTCAGCACCACCAGGCTGAGCGCGTTGGGAAAGGGATAAAGGTCGGCCAGGTTGCGCAGACGCAGCGGCCCGTCGGGCACGTCGGTGTAATGGCCCGGTCCGCCACGGCCGCCGGTCCTGCCCGGCGCCGCCGCCGAGAGCAGCGGCAGTCCCTCGGCGGAGGTTCCGGCAAGCAGCGGGCGCAGCGCCGCCGCCTGTGCCGCCGCGATCAGCGCCAATGCGCGGTCGGGGGCGAAAAAGCTGAAATAGCTGTGCAGCGGCTGCGGGCTCTCGCCCATCGGGGCGCGCAGGGCGGCGCGGGCGGCGGCATGGGCGGGGGCGATCAGGCGGCTGAGCGCGGCATCCTCGGCCGCCAGCGGCGTGACCTGCCCCCCGGGGCCGCGCCGCGCCACCGCGCGCAACGCGGCGGTCGCGCCGGCGACGCGCCAGCGTCCGTCCGCATCCGGTGCCAGATCGAGGTCGATCACCCCCAGATGCGAGCCGGCATAGCCGGGCATCACCGCCGGTGCGCCGGGGCCGTCCCAGGTGCGGACCTCATGGGTATGGCCGCCCAGCACCGCATCCACCCCGGGCAGGGCGGCGATGGCGCATAGCGCGTTTTCCGCGCCCGGGGCGGCGGCGGTGCCCTGCCCGGGGCCGGTATGGGCCAGCGCGATCACCAGGTCGCAGCCCGCCGCGCGCAGCGCCGCCACCTCGCGCGCGGCGCTCCCGACGATGTCGTCAAAGCGCACCCGCCCTGTCAGCAGATGCCGGTTCCAGATGCCGGTCTGCGGCGGCAGAACCGACAGCACCCCGAGGCGCAGCGCCGGCCCGCCGGGCAAGGCCCGCTCAAGCACCGCATGGGGGAGGATCCCGGCGGGAAGCGGATCGCGCCCGGGTCGGAGATTGGCGCAGAGCACCGGGCAGGGGGCGTCGGCGAGGGCGCGGGTCAGCGCCTCGAGCCCGAAATCGAAATCGTGGTTGCCCAGTCCGATGGCGTCGTACCCCAGATGCGCGAAGGCCTGCATCAGCGGGTGCGGCCCGGCGTCCGGCAGGGCGGCCAGATCGCCCAGCGCGGTGCCCTGCATCCCGTCGCCGTTGTCGAAAAGCAGCGTCAGCGCGCCCTCCCGGGCGGCCGCGTCCCGCGCCGCCGCGATCAGGGTGGCCAGACGGGCGAGCCCCACGCCCGGATCGGGCCGTTCGGCGCTGTAGTCGAAGCCGGTCAGGTGCATGTGCAGATCACTGGTGGCGAGAATACGCAGGCGCGCGGGCGCGCCGGTCATGACAGGGCTCCGTTTTCGGGCGGGTGGATGGGCCGCCCTCTTTCAAACATGAACCGGGCAGCGGGAAAAGCGGATTGTCCGGCCCCGGCGGGCGCGGAGGGACGGGTGAGGCGGCGCCGGGGCGAAAACCTGTTGAGTTGCCCCGCCCGGCGTGGCACCCGGGATCATCGGTGGACGAACGCAAGGGGCACGGGCATGAGAACGGCAGAACAGGTCACCTTCGGCGGCTCCGGCCTGAACCGGGCGGCGCAGATTCGCGGCGACGCAGCGGCGCTGGCCCAGGCGATGGCCGATCCCGCGGCGCGCTGCCTGCCGATGTGGCGGGGCAAGCCGCTGTTGCGCGGCGACGGGCTGGACGCGCTGGGACTGATCCCGATGGACCACCCGGTGCTGGCGGCGGGTCTGGGCAAGGCGATCCGCGCGCCGGTCTTCCTGGGGCTGGAGGAGGACGGTGCGCCGCGGTTCGCGCATGATCTGTCCCGCTGGGAGCCCGAGGAGCTGGACTATGGTGCGCTGGGCAGTTTCGTCGACCGCTCCGAACAGCGCCACCCGGACCTGCCCGAGGACATGGCCTTTGCCGAGCTGCGCCGGGTGATGACCGCCCTCAGCCCGCGTGACGCCGAGCTGGCCGCGACCGCAAAGGCGATCATCGGCTGGCACGCCACCCATCGGTTCTGCGCCCGCTGCGGCGTCGAAACGGTGATCGGCCATGCCGGCTGGCAGCGCGATTGCCCGGACTGTGGCGGGCATCATTTCCCGCGCACCGATCCGGTGGTGATCATGCTGATCACCCATGGCGACGCGGTGTTGATGGGCCGCTCGCCGGGCTGGCCCGAGGGGATGTATTCGCTGCTGGCCGGGTTCGTCGAGCCGGGCGAGACGCTGGAGGCGGCGGTGCGCCGCGAGGTGATGGAAGAGGCCGGCGTTCCGGTCGGCGCGGTCAGCTATCTGGCCAGCCAGCCCTGGCCGTTCCCGGCCTCGCTGATGTTCGGCTGCGCCGGCGAGGCGCTGGCGCGCGAGATCACCATCGATCCGGTCGAGATCGAGGATGCGATCTGGGTTTCGCGCGCCGACATGATGACGGCCTTTGCCGGCGAACACCCGACAATCAAGCCCGCCCGGCGTGGCGCAATTGCGCATTTTCTTTTGCAGAACTGGCTTGCAGATACCCTGAATTGAAGGGAGACTTGTCTGCGCCAGAGTGAATTGGATTGGTTATGAAGTTTTCGAGCAAGGAAGACATCGACGCCCCGATCGAGGCGGTGTTTGACGCAATCTCCGATTTCGAGATGTTCGAGCGGTCGGCAATCCGCCGCGGGATCGAGGTTCAGCGGGCCGACGAGGCCGCTGCGGTGGCGCCTGGACTGGTCTGGAATGCCGTCTTCGAGTTGCGCGGCAAGCGGCGCGATCTGCGCCTGCAACTGGTCGAGTGGGACCGCCCGAACGGGATGAAATTCGACTCCGAGAGCGCGGGTCTCAACGGCGACTTTACCGTCGAACTGGTGGCGCTGTCGCCGCGCCGGACCCGGATGTCGGTCGTGCTGGCGCTGTCGCCCAAGACGCTCCCGGCGCGGCTGTTTCTGCAATCGCTGAAACTGGCCAAGGCGAATCTGACTAAGCGGTTCAAGGTGAAGGTGGCCGATTTTGCCAAATCGGTCGAGGAGCGCCAGACCCGCAGCGCCTGATCCCGTCGCGCAGCGCCGGCCCCGCTCCCGATCCTTCCCCCTGCTGGGGGAAGGGGGCGGCGCAAGTGGCCAGGGGCGGGCGATTTCGGTGCCGGTTCAGCCGCGCTCGGGCGAGGCCGGGTAAACACCGAGGATTTCCACGTCGGTGGTGAAGTAGGCAAGCTCGTCCAGCGCCAGCCGCACGTTCTCATCCTCAGGGTGCCCCTCGATGTCGGCATAGAACCGGGTCGCGGTGAACGAGCCGTCGACCATGTAGCTTTCCAGCTTGGTCATGTTGACGCCGTTGGTGGCAAATCCACCCATCGCCTTGTAGAGGGCGGCGGGAATGTTGCGCACCTGAAAGACAAAGCTGGTGATCATCCCGTGCCGGCCCCGGCGCGAGAGGTCGGCGGCACGCGACATGATCAGGAACCTTGTGGTGTTGTTGGAATGGTCCTCGATATGCCGCGCCAGCACGTTCAGCCCATAGATCTCGCCCGCCAGTTCGCTGGCCAGCGCGGCAGTGCCGCGTTCGCCCTGTTCGGACACCTGCCGGGCAGAGCCGGCGGTGTCCGCGCCGGTGATGCGGTGGATGCCGTGCTGTTGCAAAAAGGTCTTGCACTGGCCCAGCAGGACCGTGTGGCTCATCGCGTGGGTGATGTCCGAGAGCTGCGCGCCGGGCACGCCGAGCAGGTTGATATGGACACGGACAAAGGCCTCTTCGATGATGTGAAGCCCCGATTGCGGCAGCAGCGTGTGAATGTCCGCCACCCGGCCATAGGTCGAGTTCTCGACCGGCAGCATGGCCAGGTCCGCCTGGCCGCTCCGAACCGCCTCGATCGCGTCCTCGAAGGTGCGGCAGGGCAGCGCCTCCATGTCGGGGCGGGCCTTGCGGCAGGCTTCGTGGCTGTAGGCCCCGGGTTCCCCCTGGAAGGCGATGCGGTTCGTCATGGGTTCGGATTCCGTGCAACAATGGCAATTTGGTCGATTGGTCGCGCTGTCTATACCTTGCCACGGGCAAGGGGAAGCCTTAGACAACCTCGCAAACAGCTAGAATGGACGTGCGATCAATGTTTGACACGATGACAGTAACCAAAGCTGCCGCCGGCTTTCTTGGTGCCTTCCTGGTGCTTCTTCTGGCGAAATGGGCGGCCGAGGGGATCTATCACACGGGGACCCACGGGGAAGCGTCCTACGTGATCGAGACCGAGGACGCGGGTGCGACCGAAGAGGTTGCCGAGGTCAGCTTCGACGAGCTGATGGCGTCGGCCGATCCGGCAAAGGGCGCCAAGGTGTTCAAGAAATGCCAAGCCTGCCACAAGATCGAACCGGGTGCCAATGCCACCGGCCCGACCCTTTATGGCGTTGTCGGCCGTACGGTCGCCTCGGTTGACGGCTTTGGCTATTCCGCGCCGATGATCGACCATGGCGGCGACTGGACGCCGGAGGTGCTGGACGAATTCCTCGCCAAGCCCAGCGCAGCCGTGCCGGGCACCGCGATGAGCTTTGCCGGCCTGAAAAAGCAGGACGACCGGGTGAACGTGATCGCCTATCTCGACAGCCTGGACAACTGATCCTGTCCCGCTTCGGGCGTGAATTGAAAGCCGCTGCGCCATGCGCAGCGGCTTTTGTCTTTTTGCCGCTCCGGGTTCACGGAATCGCAACTTGAACATTGGCGGCGCGCGCCATTAGCTTACATCCCGACCCAAAGAGGCTGAACCGCCCGTTTCGAGAGAGCCCGTTTCAACAGAGGATGCGCCTGATGACCCAATCCCGTGCCGCCACGGACGCCGCCCGCGCGACCCCGCATGCCCGGGCGCGCTGCCAATCCCGTGTCTCCGCCCGCCCCATGCCGGACCGCATCCTGCCGGCGCTGGTGCTGGCGCTGCTGATTCTGCTGGCCTGGACCGGGCTGCTGGCCGCCGAGGGCGACAAAATCATCAAGAGCCACGGGTATTCCTATTTCGGGGATCTGAAATACGGACCCGATTTTCAGAACTACGACTACGTCAATCCCGACGCGCCCAAGGGGGGCGAGCTGTCCTTTGCCCAGCTTGGCACCTTTGATTCAATGAACCCCTATACGATCAAGGGACGCTCCGGGGCGCTGAGCTCGATCATGTATGAAAGCCTGCTGGGGGACATGCCGGCGGACGCTTATGGCGAAGGCTACGGGCTGCTGGCCGAATCCGTCGAATACCCCGAGAGCAAGGATTGGGTGATCTTCCACCTGCGTCCCGAGGCGCGGTTTTCCGACGGCACCCCGGTGACCGCGCAGGACGTGCTGTTCAGCCACAATCTGCTGCTGGAACAGGGGCTGCCCTCTTACGCCGCGGCGGTGAAGAAACGCATTCCCAAGGCCGAGGTGATCGACGATCTGACCATCAAGTTCTATTTCACCCCCGGCATTTCGCGGCGCAGCCTGATCGACCAGGTGGGCGGGGTTCCGGTCTGGTCGAAAGCGTGGTTCGAGAAGACCGGCGCGCGGCTGGACGAGACGCGGCTGGAAACCTCGCCCGGGTCGGGGCCCTATGTGGTCGACAAGGTCGACGTGAACAACCGCATCGTCTATCGCCGCAATCCCGACTATTGGGGCCGGGATCTGCCGATCAATCGGGGGCGGCACAATTTCGATACCATCCGGATCGAGTATTTCACCGACGACACCCCGGCGTTCGAGGCGTTCAAGGCCGGCGACGTGACCTTCCGCGAGGAGGGGGATTCCAAGAAATGGGCCAGCCAGTACGAGTTTCCCAAGATCCGAGACGGCCAGGTGATCAAGGTCGAACTGCCCGACGGCACCCCGCCGACGCCGACCGGCTTTGTCTTCAATCTGCGCCGCGAGATCCTGCAGGATACCCGCCTGCGCGAGGCGCTGGCGTTGGGATTCAATTTCGAATGGACCAATGAATCGCTGCAATACGGCCTGTTCCGGCAGCGCGTCTCTTTCACCCAGGACACGCCGTTGATGGCGACCGGCGCGCCCGAGGGGGCGGAACTGGACTTTCTCAAATCGCTGGGCGATCTGGTGCCGCCAGCGATGCTGTCTGAGCCTGCGCGGATGCCGCACAGCTCGAACGCCGCCAAGCTGAACGACCGCCGCAACCTGCGCCGCGCGATGGCGCTGCTGGACGAGGCAGGCTGGCCGGTGGGGGCCGATGGCATGCGCCGCAACGCCGGGGGCGCGCCGCTTCGCATCACCTTTCTGTTCAACACCGCCGCCGAGGGCACCCTGGGCGCGGTGGTGGAAAGCTATGTCTCGAATCTGGCCAAGATGGGGATCGACGCCCGGCTGGAAAAGGTTGATCCGTCGCAATACACCCAGCGTCAGAGACAGTTCGACTATGACCTGATCTTCGATGCCTATGGCGCCTTTCTGGGCACCGGCACCGGGCTGATGCAGCGCTATGGCTCGGACGAGGCGGCGTTTTCGATCTTCAACCCCGCGGGCCTTGCCAGCCCTCTGGTCGATGCGATCATCCAGGCTTCGCTGCTGACCACCAACAAGGCGGACCAGGACGCCACGCTGATGGCGCTGGACCGCGCCCTGCGTCACGAGTTCTTCATGGTGCCGGTCTGGTACAAGGCGAATTACTGGGTGTCCTATTACGATCAGTACGAGCATCCCGATCCGCTGCCGCCGTTCGATCTGGGGTATCTCGATTTCTGGTGGTACAACGCCGACAAGGCCGCCGCCCTGAAAGCCTCCGGCGCGTTGCGCTAACGAGAAGAGGATCCTCGCCCCGATGGGAGCCTACATCCTTCGCCGCCTGCTGTTGGTGATCCCGACACTTCTGGGCATCATGATCATCAATTTCGCGCTGGTGCAGTTCGTTCCGGGCGGGCCGGTGGAACAGGCCATTGCCCGGGCGCAGGGGCAGGGCGATGTGTTCGGCGGTTTCGCCGGCAGCGGCCAGACCGAGACCGACCTGGGCGATATCAGCGCGGCCAGCGACCGTTATGTCGGCGCGCGGGGCCTGCCGCCGGAGTTCATCGCCGAGCTGGAAAAGGAGTTCGGCTTTGACAAGCCGCCGCTGGAGCGGTTCCTGGGCATGCTGTGGAACTACATGCGGCTGGACTTCGGCCAGAGCTATTTCCGCTCGATCGGGGTGATAGACCTGGTGCTGGAAAAGATGCCGGTGTCGATCAGCCTGGGGCTTTGGTCCACGATCATCGCCTATCTGGTGTCGATCCCGCTGGGCATCCGCAAGGCGGTCCGGGACGGGACCAGTTTCGACACCTGGACCAGCGGTCTGATCATCGTGGCCTATGCGATCCCGGGGTTCCTGTTCGCCATCCTGCTGCTGGTGCTGTTTGCGGGCGGCTCCTACTGGCAGATCTTCCCGCTGCGCGGGCTGACCTCGGACAACTGGGAGTCTCTTGGTCTTGCCGCCAAGATCGGCGATTACTTCTGGCATATCGCACTGCCGATCGTCGCCTCGACCATCTCGGCCTTTGCCACGCTGACGCTGCTGACCAAGAACAGCTTTCTCGACGAGGTCAAGAAACACTATGTCATGACCGCGCGGGCCAAGGGGCTGTCGGAACGCGGCGTTCTCTATGGCCATGTGTTCCGCAATGCCATGCTGATCGTGATCGCGGGCTTTCCGTCGGTCTTCATCAGCATCTTCTTTTCCGGCTCGCTGATCATCGAGACGATCTTTTCGCTCGACGGGCTGGGCCGGCTGGGGTTCGAGGCGGCGGTGGCGCGGGATTACCCGGTGATCTTCGGCACGCTGTTCATTTTTGGCCTGATGAGCCTGGTGGTGGGGATTCTGAGCGATCTCATGTACGTTCTGGTCGATCCCCGCATCGACTTTGAAAAGCGGGAGGGCTGAGGCATGGCGCTGTCCCCGCTCAACCAGCGCCGCTGGCGCAATTTCAAACGCAACCGCCGCGCCTTGTGGTCGCTGTGGATCTTCGCGGTGCTGTTCGGGCTGTCGCTGTTTGCCGAGTTTCTGGCCAACGACAAGCCGATCCTGGTGCAGTACCGGGGCGAATATTACATGCCGATCTTCCGGTTCTACCCTGAGACCACCTTTGGCGGCGATTTCCAGACCGAGGCGATCTATCGAGATCCCGAGGTGCGATGCCTGATCGCCTCGGGCGGGCTGGAGGACTGTTTCGACGATCCCGACGAGATCATCGGCGCGATCGAGCGTGGCACTTTCGACCAGAGCGTCGAGGAGCTCCGGCGCGGCTGGGCGGTCTGGCCGCCGATCCCCTATTCGTTCAACACCGCGGTCGACCGGCCCGGCGCCGCCCCGCTGCCGCCCAATGGCGAGAACTGGCTGGGCACCGACGATACCAAGCGCGACGTGCTGGCGCGGGTGATCTACGGATTTCGCCTCTCGATCCTGTTCACCCTGCTGGTCACCGGTGCGGCCAGCCTGATCGGCGTCTTTGCCGGCGCGCTTCAGGGGTTCTTCGGCGGCTGGCTCGACCTGGTGTTTCAGCGGCTGATCGAGATCTGGAGCGCGACGCCGTCGCTTTACGTGATCATCATCATGTTCGCCATTCTCGGGCGCAGCTTCTGGCTGCTGGTGGTGCTGATGGTGCTGTTCTCGTGGACTTCGCTGGTCGGCGTGGTGCGCGCCGAATTCCTGCGCGCGCGCAATCTGGAATACGTCCGCGCGGCCAAGGCGCTGGGGGTGGGCAACCTGACCATCATGTTCCGCCACATGCTGCCCAACGCGATGGTGGCGACGCTGACCATGCTGCCGTTCATCGTCACCGGCACCATCGGCGCGCTGGCCAGCCTCGATTTCCTCGGCTTCGGGCTGCCGTCCTCGGCGCCGTCGCTGGGCGAGCTGACGTTGCAGGCAAAGCAGAACCTGCAGGCGCCCTGGCTGGCCTTCACCGCCTTTTTCACCTTTGCCATTATGCTGTCGCTGCTGGTCTTCATCTTTGAAGGGGTGCGCGACGCCTTTGACCCGAGAAAGACGTTTCAATGAGCCTTCTTGAGGTCGAGAACCTGTCCGTCGCCTTCCGGCAGGACGGCAAGAGCGTGCCGGCGGTGCGCGGCGTGTCGTTTTCCGTCGACAGGGGCGAGACGGTAGCGCTGGTGGGGGAATCGGGGTCGGGCAAGTCGGTCTCGGCGCTGTCCACGGTGTCGCTGTTGGGCGATAGCGCGGTTGTCGGGGGGTCGGTCACCTACAAGGGCCAGCAGATGATCGGGGCGTCCGAGGCGCGGCTGCGGCAGGTGCGGGGCAACGATATAAGCTTCATCTTTCAGGAGCCGATGACCTCGCTCAACCCGCTGCACACGATCGAAAAGCAGCTTGCGGAATCGATCGCCCTGCATCAGGGGCTGACCGGAGAGGCAGCGCGGGCGCGGATCCTGGATCTGCTGACCCGGGTGGGCATCCGCGACCCCGAGACCCGGCTGGACGCCTATCCGCACCAACTCTCGGGCGGTCAGCGGCAGCGGGTGATGATCGCCATGGCGCTGGCCAACAAACCCGACATCCTGATCGCGGACGAGCCGACCACGGCGCTGGATGTGACCATCCAGGCGCAGATCCTGGAACTTCTGGCCGGGCTGAAGGAGAGCGAGGGGATGGGCCTTTTGTTCATCACCCACGACCTTGGCATCGTGCGGCGCATCGCCGACCGGGTCTGTGTGATGAAGGCGGGCGAGATCGTCGAGAGCGGGCCGACCGCGGCGATCTTCGACAACCCCCAGCATCCCTATACCCGCAAGCTTCTGGCGGCGGAGCCGTCGGGCCGTCCCGATCCGGTGGCCGGGGAGGCGCCGGACCTGCTGCGCTCGGATCACCTCAAGGTCTGGTTCCCGATCCAGCGCGGGCTGATGCGGCGGACGGTCGATCACGTGCGGGCGGTCAACGACGCCTCGATTTCCGTGCGGGCGGGCGAGACGCTGGGCATCGTCGGCGAAAGCGGCTCGGGCAAGACCACGCTGGCGCTGGCGCTGATGCGGCTGATCGCGTCGGAGGGGGGCATCACCTTTGACGGGCAGGATATCCGGCAATGGTCGACGCGCGATCTGCGGCGGCTGCGCAAGGATATGCAGATCGTGTTCCAGGATCCGTTCGGCTCGCTCAGCCCGCGGATGACCTGTTCGCAGATCATCGCCGAGGGGCTGGGGGTCCACAGGATCGACCGCCACCGGGACCGCCGCGAGCTGGTCGCCGAGGTGATGGAAGAGACCGGGCTAGACCCGGCGTCGATGGACCGCTATCCGCACGAGTTTTCGGGCGGGCAGCGCCAGCGGATCGCCATCGCGCGGGCGATGGTGCTGCGGCCGCGGCTGCTGGTGCTGGACGAGCCGACCTCGGCGCTGGACATGACGGTGCAGGTGCAGATCGTGAACCTGCTGCGCGATCTGCAGCGCCGGCACGGGTTGGCCTATCTGTTCATCAGCCACGATCTGAAGGTGGTGCGGGCGATGGCGCACAAGGTGATGGTGATGAAACAGGGCGACGTGGTCGAGGCCGGACCGGCGGACCAGCTGTTCGACGCGCCGCAGACGGAATACACCCGCGCGCTGATCGCGGCGGCGGGGTAGGCGGCGGGGGCCCCTTCCGCGCCCCTCACCCCGTTGTCAGGAGGAGAGACCGGGCAAGGGCGAAGAGCCTGCCCGCCTCAGATCGCCGAGCTGTGGCCGGCCTTGCTCAGGTCGTAGGCATCGAAGCTGCGCGCGATTATGCGGGTCAGCGGCCGGGCCTCGGGCTTGATCGCAAGGCCCGCATCGCTGAGCGAGAGCATGTCCGGAAAGGCGCGCAGGGTGGCCGCGAACATGTCCTGCAACCGCACGTCCGACAGGCCGAATCGCGTGCGGATCTCCTCGGCATCGATGCGGAACTCGCACATCAGCATCTCGATCATGCGCCCGCGCATCCTGTCTTCGCCCTGGAACACATGCCCGCGCGAGGTGGAAAAGCGCCCGTCGCGGATCGCCGCGGTATGGGCCGAGGTGGCCGGGGCGTTCTGCGCGTAGCCCTGCGGGAACCGCGAGATCGAAGAGGCCCCGACGCCGATCAGAACCTCGGCCTGATCATCGGTATAGCCCTGGAAATTGCGCCTCAGAGTGCCGGCCTTCAGCGCCCGGGTCAGCCCGTCCTCGGGGCGGGCGAAATGGTCGATGCCGATCTCGGCATAGCCGTCCCACAGGAACAGCCGGCGGGCGGTGTCGAACAGATCCAGCCGGGCCTCGGGCGTGGGCAGCGCGTCCGAGGGAATCAGCTGCTGCCGCTTGGCCATCCAGGGCACATGCGCATAGCCATAGAGCGCCACCCGATCGGGATTGAGCGACAACAACTTCTGCACGCTCTCAGTCATCCGGGTCTTGTCCTGATGCGGCAGGCCGAACAGGATGTCGGCGTTCAGGCTTTCGATGCCATGGGCGCGAATCATCTCCACCGCCTGGCGGGTCACGTCATAGCTCTGGATGCGGCCGATGGTCTGCTGGATCTGATCGTCGAAATCCTGCACGCCGATCGAGGCCCGGTTCATGCCGGCCGCCGCCAGCGCATCGAGACGCGCCGCGTCGATTTCGTTGGGGTCGATTTCGACCGAGAATTCGGCCTCCGGCCCCATCGGGGCGATGGCAAAGATCGCCTCGGCCAGATCCGTCATCATCGCCGGGTTCAGCAGGGTCGGGGTGCCGCCGCCCCAGTGGAGCCGCGACAGCGTCACCCCCTCGGGCAGGTGCCGGCCCAGCAGGGCAAGCTCGGCCTTCAGGGTTTCAAGATAGGCGGCGACGGGGGCGTCCGACTGGGTTCCCTGTGTGCGGCAGGCGCAAAACCAGCACAGCCTGCGGCAGAACGGCACATGCACGTAGAGGGAGATCGCCCCCCCTGCCGGGATGGCCGAGATCCAGTCGGAAAACTGCCCGGACGTGACGTCCGGGCCGAAATGCGGGGCGGTTGGATAACTGGTATAACGCGGGACTTTCGCGTCAAATAATCCCAGCTTGGCCAATTGAGGTTTTACAGACATATGATTAAGTTAAGAGGAGCGAACAGTATTTTTCTTTGACCCAGATCAACTGAGGTTTCTTCTTATGTCCGTGCAAACTCAGAACGCCGCTGGAAATTGTTCGGACTGCCCGATCCGCCACCGGGCGGTTTGCGCGCATTGCGAGAAGCCTGAACTCAATGAGCTGGAAAGCATCAAGTATTACCGCAACTTCGAGGCTGGTCAGTCCATCATCTGGTCGGGCGACAAGATGGGCTTCGTGGGGTCGGTTGTTTCGGGCATCGCCTCGCTGACGCAGACGATGGAGGACGGGCGCACCCAGATGGTGGGGCTGCTGCTGCCCAGCGATTTCGTCGGCCGTCCGGGGCGCGAGGGATCGCCCTATGACGTGACGGCCACCACCGATGTGGTGATGTGCTGTTTCCGCAAGAAACCCTTTGAAGAGATGATGGCGCGCACCCCGCACATCGCCCACCGCCTGCTCGAGATGACGCTGGACGAGCTGGACGCGGCGCGCGAATGGATGCTGGTGCTGGGCCGCAAGACGGCCCGCGAAAAGATCGCCAGCCTGTTGTCGATCATCGCCCGGCGCGACGCCTCGCTCAGTTCGGGCGGGCCGGTGGGGACGCTGGTGTTCGATCTGCCGCTGACGCGCGAGGCGATGGCCGATTACCTGGGCCTCACGCTGGAGACCGTCAGCCGCCAGATGTCGGCGCTGAAGAAGGACGGGGTGATCCAGCTCGAAGGCAAACGGCACGTAACCATCCCGGACATGGGCCGGCTGATGGAAGAGGCCGGCGACGATACCGACGGGGGCATGCTGGGCTAGCTCCGCCCGGGTCCATTTTCCTGCGGTCATCGCGCCCCGCTTGCGCCGGCTTCGGCCTTGGCCTTCCGCAATTCTGAATTGCAGACCGGGGACAACCGGGTTTGGATGGGGCTGAACAATCAGCAGAGTGACCGCCATGACCCATCTTGTCCGCCGGCCCTGGGTGCCGGCGTTTTGCGAAGACTATGTGCAGCACATCGCCGCCAGCCTGGAGGGTGATTCCCCAGGCCAGATCACAGAGCGGATCGAGGCGCTGATCGACGACAACCGGCGAATCCACGACGAGGATTGCTTCAACCTGAATCCGGCCACCAATGTGATGAACCCGCGGGCCGAGGCGGCGCTGGCCGCGGGGCTGGGCAGCCGCCCCTCGCTTGGGTATCCGGGCGACAAGTACGAGATGGGGCTGGAGGCGATCGAGGAGATCGAGGTGATCGCCGCCGAACTGTCGGCGCGGGTGTTCAACGCCCGCTACGCCGAGATCCGCGTCGGCTCTGGCGCGCTGGCCAATCTCTATGGCTTCATGGCGCTGGCGAAACCGGGCGATGCGATCATCGCGCCGCCCCCTTCGATCGGCGGCCATGTGACCCATCACCACGATGGCTGTGCCGGGCTTTACGGGCTGGAGACCCATCCGGCCCCGGTCAATGCCGACGGCTACACCGTTGATCTTGGGGCGCTGCGCGATCTGGCGCGAAAGGTGCAGCCAAAGGTGATCACCATCGGCGGCAGCCTGAACCTCTATCCCCACCCGGTGAGCAAGGTGCGCGAGATCGCCGACGAGGTGGGCGCGCATGTGCTGTTCGATGCCGCCCATCAGTGCGGCATTATCGCCGGCGGGATCTGGGCCAATCCGCTGGACGAGGGCGCGCATCTGATGACGATGAGCACCTACAAGAGCCTCGGCGGGCCGGCGGGCGGGCTGATCGTCACCAATGACGCCGAGATCGCCCAGCGGCTGGACGTCATCGCCTTTCCGGGCATGACGGCGAATTTCGATGCGGCGAAATCGGCCGCGCTGGCGCTGTCGCTGCTGGACTGGGTCGAATACGGGCCGGCCTATGCCCAGGCGATGGTCGATCTGGCCCAGGCGCTGGCCGGCGCGCTGGAGGCCGAGGGGCTGCCGGTGTTTCACGGCGCCGGCGGGGCGACCCAGTCGCATCAGTTCGCGGTGGAGGCGGCGGCGTTCGGCGGTGGGCAGGCGGCGTCGAAAACCCTGCGCCGGGCCGGGTTTCTGGCCTGCGGCATCGGGCTGCCGATCGTCCCGGTTGAGGGCGATATGAACGGGCTGCGGATCGGCACGCCCGAACTGGTGCGCCGCGGTGTGACCCCCGAGGACGCGCCGGAGCTTGCCGCGCTGATCGCCAGGGCGCTGCGCAGCAACGATCCCGGCGCGCTGGCCACCGACACCGCCGCGCTGCGGGCGCAGTACCAGAACATGCACTACGTCAGAGCCTGAAGCGCGGATGCGCCCGCCCGAGCCTGACACCGCCTGTCCGACGGCCGGTGACCGGCTGCGGGCCGCGTTTCCAATACGAAGTAAGATTGCCCGAAAGCCGGGTGGGCGCGCGCCTTAGTCGAAGGTGCCCGCGACCCGCCCCAGCAGCATGAAGGCCCGTGCCGTCCGTGTCTCGGCCAGCGCGTTGATCTCTTCGTCGCTGGCCTCTTGCGCGAAGGCGGCGAAGGACTGATCGAACCGGCGCAGGAAATGGTGGGCGGCGTCGCGAAAGATCGGGTCCTGTTTCATACGCGCCGCGCTCAGCGCCAGCGAAGAGCGGTCGCGCACCCCGCCCAGCGCGGCCACCGCGCGGCCGCGGGTGCCCTGGGCGAACTGGCGCCAGACCTCGGGCCTTGCCCGGTCGGGGGACAGGTCGTCCATATAGATGCCATCCTGGCTGAGCAACGTCAGCACATCCTGTGCTGCCTGGATGAGCTGGGCCGATTTGCGGTCCTTGAGCGCGCGGCGCAGGGCGGCAAAGCCTTCCTCGTCCTCGGCGGTTTCGGGGAAATGCAGCGCGCGGATGAAATCCGCATTCGGCAACGGCGGGCTCAGCGCCTCGGCCGGGGTGCCCAGTTCCAGCGCGCCCTGGTCCGCGCCCGGGGCCTCGTCCCGGCTGGGCGCCGCCATCGGCACCACCGGCCGCGTCGCCGCCGCCGCCCGGCTCGACTGGAACATCGCCAGCGCGGTTTCCGTTTTCTTGGCGATCTCGGCGATCTCCTCGAGCTTCTTTTTCACCGAGGAATCCTGTTGTACCGCGCCCCTTTGCTGCTGCGCGATCTGGGCCTGGCGGATGGCGTCGATGGCGGTCTGCAACCGGCGGCTCTCGTCGCGCATCACCCGGGCGGCACGGGCGACGGTGGCGGCGACCCAGATCATCGCCACCGGCAGGAAGATCGCCATCAGGGTGATGACAAAGCGCAGCCCGTCGATCCCGGCTTCGCCGGCCGGCAGCGCGAAGAGAAACACCACCGCCCCCACCAGCCACAGCACGCTGAGCGCGACGGCCGTCAACTCGATGCCGGTGACCTGCGGCCGGCCGGGCCGGTCGTACATGCCCAGCGGTGTGCTCTGGGCCTTCTCGGTATCGGATCTGGGGCCGGCCATGCTGGGCGCTCCGTCAGGCGTAGACGATCTTCAGAACCTCGTAGGACCGCTCGCCGCCCGGCGTGCGGACTTCGACGCTGTCACCCTCTTCCTTGCCGATCAGGGCGCGGGCGATGGGCGATTTGATGTTGAGCAGCCCGGCCTCGATATTGGCCTCGTGCTCGCCCACGATTTTCCAGGTCTTTTCCAGGTCGGTGTCCTCGTCCACCAGCGTCACGGTGGCGCCGAACTTGATCGGACCGGAGAGTTTCGCAGGGTCGATCACCTCGGCGAGCGACAGGACGCCCTCCAGTTCCTTGATGCGGCCCTCGATAAAGGACTGCTTTTCGCGGGCCGAATGGTATTCGGCGTTCTCCGACAGGTCGCCATGCTCGCGGGCTTCGGCGATCGCCCTGATGATCGCCGGGCGTTCGACCGATTTAAGATGCTTCAGTTCCGCCTCCAGCGCGCCGTGGCCGGCCGGCGTCATCGGGATTTTTTCCATCGTATCCATCCACGCAAATTTGAGCGCCCCGCCGCGCGATGCGCCGGGGCGACGGATTGGGTTGACGATTACCTGACCCAAACGCGGGGCGGAATGCAAGGGGCTGTGCGCGCGGCCGGGCGAAACCCGGTCGGGGACTCAGGCCCCGGCACGGTCTTCGGTTTCGGTTGCGGGGGGCCGGGGCAGGGGCCTGCGCGCCGGCTGCCAGGCCGAGGGCGCGGCCGACAGAAGCAGAAGGTCAATCATCGTATTGCACCAGCTCAAACTCGATTCCGTCGGCATCGCGGAAATAGAACCGGCGGCCCGGCTTGTAATCGGCGTAATTGTGCGGGGTGAACCCGGCGGCCTTGACCCTTGCCTCTGCCGCGTCGAGATCGTCGACGATGACGCCCAGATGGTTCAGCCCGCCAATGAGGCCATAGCTGCTTTCGCCCGCATGCGGCGCGGACCTGGGGCGGTAGAGCGCGAGGTAATCGCCCGGGCCGCCCACATGCACGGAATAGCCTTCGTCGATCGCCGGTCCCGACCAGCGGATTTTCCAGCCGAAGACATCGCCCATCCAGGCGGCAGTGGCATCGGGGTCGGAGACGGTGAGGTTGGTATGTTCCAGTTTCGCGGTCATCGGGCGGGTACCTTTCGTTTTTTGCCTTGACCCGACTCGGTGTAGTTTCTCAACCTAACTTGAGGTCAAGGTATTTCGGAGGCGGCATGGCACAAAAGGCAGGGCTTTCCATCGGCGCATTGGCGGATCGCACCGGGATGGCGGTCTCGGCGATCCGCTATTACGAGGAGCAGGGGCTGATCGCGCCCTGGCGCAACGCGGGCGGCCAGCGGCGGTTTCCGCGCGCCGACATCCGGCGGCTGAGCTTTGTGCGCATCGCCCAGCAGTTCGGCTTTACCCTGCCCGAGATCCGCAGCCTGCTGGACGAGCTGCCCGGCGGGCGCACGCCGACGCCACAAGACTGGTCGCGCATCGCCGCGCGGTTCCGCGTCCGGCTGGATCAGCGAATCGAAACCCTGCAACGGCTGCGCGACAACCTTGACGGCTGTATCGGCTGTGGCTGCCTCTCGCTGCCCAAATGCGCGCTCTACAATCCAGACGACAGGGCAGGCGACAAGGGCAGCGGACCTCGCTATCTCATGGGGGACAAACCGGAAACCTGAACCGGCCGCGCTTTCTGCGCCGCAGCGAAATTACGCGGTGTTTCGATTGACCTCGGCCTGCGACAAAGGGTATTCAGCCGCGAAAGAAAATTGCCCCGAGCGCGGGCTTGACGACGGATTTAGCCAGGGAGCCGCTTGATGGCCGACATAGAACGCGAAGCGATGGAATATGACGTGGTGATCGTCGGTGCGGGCCCTGCGGGCCTGTCGGCGGCGATCCGTCTGAAGCAGCTCGACGCCGATCTGAACGTGGTCGTGCTGGAAAAGGGGTCGGAAGTCGGCGCGCATATCCTGTCGGGCGCGGTGCTGGATCCTTGCGGGCTGGATGCGCTGATCCCCGACTGGAAGGAGAAGGGCGCGCCGCTGAACGTGCCGGTCAAAGAGGACAATTTCTTCATGCTGGGCGAGGCGGGCGGGATCCGCGTGCCCAACTGGCCGATGCCGCCGCTGATGAACAACCACGGCAACTACATCGTCTCGATGGGCAATGTCTGCCGCTGGATGGCCGAACAGGCCGAGGGGATGGGGGTGGAAATCTTCCCCGGCATGTCCTGTTCCGAACTGGTCTATGGCGATAACGGCGAGGTCAAGGGCGTGGTCGCGGGCGAGTTCGGCAAGAATCCCGACGGCACCCCCGGCCCGTCCTACGAGCCGGGGATGGAGTTGCACGGCAAGTACGTGTTCCTCTCCGAGGGGGTGCGTGGGTCGCTCGCCAAGGAGGTGATCGCAAAATACGATCTGTCCAAGGGCCACTGTCCGCAGAAATTCGGCCTCGGCATGAAGGAAATCTGGGAGGTCGACCCGGCCAAGCACCGCGAGGGCACCGTCACCCATACGATGGGCTGGCCGCTGGGCGCCAACGCCGGTGGCGGGTCGTTCATCTATCACCTTGAGAACAATCAGGTTTACGTGGGTTTCGTGGTCCACCTGAACTATGAGAACCCGCATCTGTTCCCCTATATGGAGTTCCAGCGCTTCAAGCATCATCCGATGGTGGCCGAGCTGCTGGAGGGCGGCAAGCGCGTCTCTTATGGCGCCCGCGCCATCTCCGAAGGCGGCTGGCAGTCGATGCCCAAGATGGTGGCGCCGGGCGTGGCGCTGCTGGGCTGTTCGGTGGGCATGGTCAACGTGCCGCGCATCAAGGGCAACCACAATGCCATGTTGTCGGGCAAGGCGGCGGCCGAGGCCGCCCATGCGGCGATCCGCTCTGACCGCTCGGGCGACGAGTTGGGCGCGTATGAGACCGAAGTGCGCAGCGGCGCGATCGGCAAGGATCTGAAAAAGGTTCGCAACGTCAAGCCGATGTGGTCGAAATGGGGGCTGATGCCCTCGCTGGCGCTGGGTGGGCTGGACATGTGGACCAACACGCTGGGCTTTTCGCTGTTCGGCACCTTGCGCCATGGCAAATCGGATGCGGCGGCTACCGGCGAGGCGGCGAAGTTCAAGCCGATCGACTATCCGAAACCCGATGGCAAGCTGAGCTTTGACCGGCTGACCAACGTGTCGTTCTCCTTCACCAACCACGAGGAAGAGCAGCCCTGTCACCTGCTGCTCAAGGATCCGTCGATCCCGCTGAAGGTGAACCTGCCGAAATACGCCGAACCGGCGCAGCGCTACTGCCCGGCGGGGGTCTACGAGGTGGTCGAGGAAGACGGCAAGGAGCCGCGCTTTGTCATCAATTTCCAGAACTGCGTGCACTGCAAGACCTGCGACATCAAGGATCCCAGCCAGAACATCAACTGGGTGACGCCGCAGGGCGGCGACGGGCCGAACTATCCCAATATGTAACAGGTGCCGAAATGGCGCGGCTTTCACCGGCCGCGCCATTGCCCTCGCCTGCAGTTGTGCCTAGCTTAGACATGGTCCAGCAAAAGAGGCAGGTTTTGGTCAAATCCCTAGTTCGTCGCGCGGCTGCCGCGCTTGTCCTTGCCGCCATTGCGCTGCCCGCGCCGCTGGTGGCGCAGTCGGGGACCGGTGGCTATCTTGCAGGCCGCCATGCCCTGTTCGAGAGCGATTTCGACCAGGCCGCCAGCTATTTCACCCGCGCGCTCAGCCGCGATCCGGGCAATGCCGGGCTGATGGAAAACGTGATCGTCTCGCAACTTGCGCTGGGGCGGATTCAACGCGCTCTGCCGGTCGCCGAGAAGATGGAGGCGGACGGGCTGCGCAATCAGGCCGCCCGCATGGTGATTGCCGCGGATCGGATCAAGCGGGGCGAGTTTGCCCCGTTCCTCGAGGCGGACAACGATGCCGGCGGCATCGGGCCGCTGGTCGACGGGCTTCTGGCCGGCTGGGCCTATATGGGCACCGGTTCGGTCGCCCAGGCGCTGGAGCGGTTCGACCAGGTCGCCAAAGAGAACGGGTTGCGCAGCTTTGCGCTCTATCACAAGGCGCTGGCGCTGGCGATGGTTGGCGACTTCGAAGGGGCCGAGGCGCTCTATGCCGACCGCAGATCGGGACTGAGCGGGTTGTCGCGGCGGGCGGTGATCGCGCGGGCGCAGATCCTGTCGCAGCTGGGCCGCAACGACGAGGCGCTTGAGATGATGACCGACGCCTTTGGCGCCGGCTTCGATCCCGGGCTGACGGCAGTGGCCGACCAGCTTGCGGCGGGGGGGCAGTTGCCCTTCGATCTGGTTGGCGACGTCAGCGACGGCATGGCCGAGGTGTTCTTCAGCGTCGGTGCCGCGCTCAAGGGCGAGGCGGCCGACGATTATGCGCTGATCTATGTGCGCATCGCCAGCTATCTGCGGCCCGACCATATCGACGCGCTGCTGCTCAGCGCCGATCTGCTCGACGGGCTGGGACAGTACGATCTGGCCGTCGAAACGTACAAACAGGTGCCGGTCGGCAGCCCGGACCGCCACGCGGCCGAACTGGGCCGCGCCGATGCGCTGCGCCGCGCGGACAAGCCCAACGCGGCGATCGAGGTTCTGGAACAGCTCGCACGCGACTATCCCACGCTGCCGATGGTGCACAACGCGCTGGGCGACCTGCTGCGCCAGCAGGAGGATTACAAGGGTGCGGTGGCCGCCTATGACAAGGCGCTGGAGTACACCGAAGAGGGCGCGCCGAGCCAGTGGTTCATCCTATACGCCCGCGGCATCAGCCACGAGCGGCTCGACCAGTGGCCCGAGGCCGAGGCGGATTTCCGCCGCGCGCTGGAGCTGAACCCGGATCAGCCGCAGGTGCTGAACTATCTCGGCTATTCGCTGGTCGAGAAACAGGAAAAGCTGGACGAGGCGCTGGACATGATCGAACGCGCGGTCGCGGCCCGGCCCGACAGCGGCTTTATCGTCGATTCGCTGGGCTGGGTTCTGTTCCGGCTGGGCCGCTACCAGGAGGCGGTGAGCCATATGGAGACCGCGGTCGAGCTGATGCCGGTGGACCCGGTGGTGACCGACCATCTTGGGGATGTCTACTGGGCCGTGGGCCGCCAGCGAGAGGCGGAATTCCAGTGGCGTCGCGCGCTCTCCTTCATCGACCTTGACGATGCCGATGGCGAGGCGGACCCCGACCGCATCCGCCGCAAGCTGGCGGTGGGGCTGGACACGGTGCTGGCCGAAGAGGGGGCGGCGCCGTTGAAAGTGGCCAATGGCGACTGAGGCTTTCGCGCCGGCCAAGATCAACCTGACCCTGCATGTGACCGGCCAGCGCGCCGACGGCTATCATCTGCTCGACTCGCTGGTGGTCTTTGCCGGTTTGGGCGACCGGTTGCGGTTCGAGCCGGCCGGACGGATGTCGCTGAAGGTGACCGGCCGCTTTGCCGCCGGCGTGCCCGAAGACGGGCGCAATCTGGTCTGGCGTGCGGCGGAACTGGCTGGCGTCACCCTGAAAATACGGCTGGAAAAGGCCCTGCCGCATGGGGCGGGGATCGGCGGCGGATCGTCCGACGCGGCGGCGGTGCTGCGCACCTTTGGTGGGCAGGAGCGCGCGGCCGAGCTGGGGGCTGATGTGCCGGTGTGCCTCGCTGAGGCGCCGCAGCGGATGCGCGGGATCGGCAATGAACTGGAGGCGGTGCCGGACGTGCCCGCGGTGCCGCTGGTGCTGGTCAATCCGGGGGATCATGTGCCGACGCCCGAGGTTTTTCGCGCGCTTGCGCAAAAACAGAACCCGGACATGGGCGCTTTGCCCCGTTGGTCGTCGCAGGCGGAATTTCTCGCCTGGCTGGCGGCGCAGCGCAACGACCTGGAGGCGCCGGCCATCGCCGCAGCACCGGCGATCCGCGATGCGCTGAACGGTCTCGGCGGTGCAGAGGGGTGCCTGCTGGCGCGCATGTCCGGCTCGGGCGCGACCTGCTTCGGGATCTTCGGCAGCGACGAGGCGGCCCGGGCGGCCGCGGCTCAGATTGCCGCCGCGCATCCCGACTGGTGGGTGCAGCCGACCCGCAGTATCGGCAGCGCCGGAGCGTGAGGGGGCGCGCCCCGTTGGGGCGCGGCCTTCGGCGAGAGTATTTTCGGCCAGAAAAAGACAGGGGACCCGACCTGTCGGCGGGCGCGGTCAGGACAGGCGCGCGACCACGTAGCCCGCCAGCTCATGCAGCATGTCGCGGATCTCATGCGCGGGCAGCGGGGCGAGTGCGGCCTGCGCCTTGGCGGCCCAACCCTGCGCGTCGGCGCGGGTGGCGGTGAGCGTGTCGTATTTCGCCATCAGCGCCAGCGCATGGTCCAGATCGCCGTCTTCCTGACGGCCCTTTTCGATGGTGCGCTGCCAGAAGGCGTATTCCTCGGGGTTGGCCTGCGCGACCGCCTTGATCACCGGCAGGGTCAGTTTGCGTTCGCGGAAATCGTCGCCCACATTCTTGCCGGTGGCGCCGCTGTCGCCCTGATAATCCAGCAGATCGTCGGCGATCTGGAAGGCGATCCCCAGCGCGTCGCCATAGTCGTAGAGTGCCCGCACCTGTTCCTCGGGCGCCTCCGAGATCACCCCGCCCACCTCGGTCGCGGCCGAGAACAGCGCCGCGGTCTTGCCGCGCACCACCTTGAGGTAAACATCCTCGTCGGTCTTCAGATCGGTCGCCGCCGTCATCTGCAGAACTTCGCCCTCGGCGATGGTGGCCGAGGCATTGGCGAGGATGCCGAGCACCCGCAGACTGCCGGTTTCGACCATCAACTGGAAGCTGCGCGAGAACAGGTAATCGCCGACCAGAACGCTGGACTTGTTGTCCCACAGCAGGTTGGCGGTGGGCCGTCCGCGCCGCTTTGCGCTTTCGTCCACCACGTCGTCATGAAGCAGCGTGGCGGTGTGGATGAACTCCACCGTCGCGGCGAGGCCAAGGTGATAATCGCCCTGGTATCCACAGAGCCGTGCGGCAGCCAGGGTCAGCATCGGGCGCAGCCGCTTGCCGCCGGCCTCGACCAGATGGGCGGTGACCTCGGGGATGCGCGGGGCGTTTTCGGACTGCATCCGGGTGCGGATCAGCTTGTCGACCGCCGCCATTTCCCCCGCCAGTGCGGCGGCGAGGCGGTCATGCGGTTTGGTTGCCATGGGTATGTTCATCGTGGGTTTATTCCAAAGGCTCGACATCGCGCGCGGCTTGCCCTTACATCCGGTGTCATGAAGGAACTGTTGCGCAGCACCGACCCGACCGTCATGGCCTTTGCCTCTGCCCTTCTTGGAGGTGAGGATATAGACTGCTTTGAAATGGACGTAAACATGAGCGTTCTCGAGGGGGGGATCGGGATATTTCCCCGCCGGATGATGGTCCGCGATACCGATTACGACGCCGCGCTGCGGGTAATGCGGGACAATGACGTGCCGCTGGGCCGGTGAGCATTTTTTCCGACAGTGAGTTGAGCCGCGATGCGTTTCTGGGGGGGCGTGTGTCGCTGTTTCAGCCGCGCCGGGGCTATCGCGCCGGCATCGACCCGGTGCTGCTGGCCGCCGCGGTGCCCGCCCGCGCGGGGCAGGCGGTGCTGGAGCTGGGCTGCGGCGCCGGCGCGGCGATTCTGGCGCTGGCGGCCCGGGTGCCGGAGCTGGCGCTGACCGGGGTCGAGGTTCAGCCCGAGTACGCGGATCTGGCGCGGCGCAATGCCCGCGACAACGCCCGGGAGCTGGAGGTGGTCTGTGCCGATCTTTCTGATCTGCCCGCCGGGCTGCGCCAACGGCAATTCGATCATGTCATCGCCAACCCGCCCTATTTCCGGTCCGGTGCCCATACGGCGGCCGGGGATGCCGGGCGGGCCACCGCGCTGGGCGGGGCAACGCCGCTGGAGGCGTGGCTGGCGGCGGCGGCGCGGCGGCTGGCACCGCGCGGGGCCCTGCATGTGATCCAGCGCAGCGACCGGTTGCCCGAGCTGCTGGCCGGCTGCGCCGGGCGGCTGGGATCGGTCGAGGTGCTGCCGCTGGCGGCGCGGGCCGGGCGGGCGCCCGATCTGGTGATCCTGCGCGCCCGCAAGGGCGGGCGGGCCGCGTTTCGTCTGCATGCGCCGCTGATCCTGCATGAGGGGACGCGGCATCTTTGCGACGGCGAAAGCTACCGCGCCGAGGTTGCGCAGGTCCTGCGCGGCGGCGCGGCGCTGCCCTGGCCGGAATGATCGGCGGGCGGGGCGGCCCGGAGAATCGGCGAGATGTCGCTTTTGTGACAAAACCTCTGTGCCTGCCGGGTGACAGGTGGGGCGGGATATGCTCAACTTGTCGGGCAATGCATTCAGAGGAGGATTGCCATGAGCCTGAGTTCGCACCTGTCGGAACTTAAGCGGAAGCACGAGCTCCTGAGTCACGAGGTCGAACAGACCCAGCGTGCCCCCGGTGCCGATGCCCTGCATGTCGCGTCCCTGAAAAAACGCAAACTCAAGCTCAAGGAAGAGATCGAGCGGCTGTCGAACTGACCGGCACCGCCGGGGGCTGGCGCGGTGCGCCGGCCTGCGTGATCCTTGTGTCCGGCCAATGAGGACGGGCCTGGCGGTGTCCGCCGTCCTGCCGATCGGTCTGCGGCCTTGGCCGCGCGACCGGCCGGACTGCCAGGCGATGTTTTCGGGTCGCTGAACCGGAAAAACGGCGAACAGAAAAAGGGCCGGTCACAGCGCCGGCCCTTTTCATGATGTGCAGCTCGCCCGCGGCTCAGACGAAGAACTGGCCGCCATTGGCGGTGATGGTCGAACCGGTGATGAACCCGGCGTCGTCCGACACCAGGAAGGCCACGCAGCGTGCGATTTCCTCGGGCTCGCCCAGACGGCCCACCGGGATCTGCGAGATGATCGATTCGCGCACCTTTTCAGGCACCGCCATCACCATGTCGGTGCCGATGTAGCCGGGGCAGATGGCATTGGCGGTGATGTTGAACCGCGCGCCTTCCTGCGCCAGCGACTTGACGATGCCCAGATCGCCGGCCTTGGTGGCGGCATAATTGACCTGGCCGAACTGCCCCTTTTGACCGTTGATCGAGCTGATCACCACCACGCGGCCGAACTTGCGCTCCCGCAGGCCGGGCCAGATCGGGTGGATGGTGTTGAACACGCCGGTCAGATTGGTGTCGACCACCTCATTCCACTGCTCCGGGGTCATCTTGTGGAACGGCGCGTCGCGGGTGATCCCGGCATTGGCGACAACCACATCGATCGGGCCCAGATCCTGTTCGACCTGGGCGATGCCGGCCTTGGACGCCTCATAGTCGGCGGCGTTCCACTTGTAGGTCTTGATGCCGGTTTCCGCGGTAAAGGTCGCGGCGGCCTCGTCATTGCCGGCATAGGTTGCGGCGACGGAATAGCCGGCCGCTTTCAGGGCCTTGGAAATCGCCGCGCCGATGCCGCGCGATCCACCTGTGACGAGTGCTGTTCGTGCCATGTGAGGCTCCTTCAATTATCAAATGCTCTGGTAACTCTGTTACGCATTAAGTTCCGAATTCGCAATAATGTTTCGCAATGAAATTTTTGTAACGGTGAAAAACCCCGCCGCACCTGCCGCGAAATCCGGCAACTTCAAAGAAAAGGGCGCCAGATGGCGCCCTTTGCTGTTTCCTGCGCCGGCCCCTGTTACGGGCGCTCCAGGCACATGGCCACGCCCATGCCGCCGCCGATGCAGAGCGTCGCCAGGCCTTTTTTCGCCTCGCGGCGTTTCATCTCGAACAGCAGGGTGTTCAGGATGCGGCAGCCCGAGGCGCCGATCGGGTGACCGATGGCGATGGCGCCGCCGTTCACGTTCACGATCTCGGGATCCCAGCCCATGTCCTTGTTCACCGCGCAGGCCTGGGCGGCAAAGGCCTCGTTGGCCTCGACCAGGTCCAGATCCGCAGGCGACCAGCCGGCCTTTTCCAGCGCCTTGCGGCTGGCGCTGATCGGGCCGACGCCCATGATCGAGGGATCGACACCGGCTGTGGCGTAGGAGGCGATGCGCGCCAGCGGCTCGAGGCCGCGCTTCTCAGCCTGCTCTGCAGTCATCAGCAGCACGGCGGCGGCGCCGTCGTTGAGGCCCGAGGCGTTGGCGGCGGTGACCGATCCGTCCTTGGTGAAGGCCGGGCGCAGTTTGGCCATGGCGTCCATGGTGGCGCCGTGGCGAATGTATTCGTCCTTGTCCATCACGATGTCGCCCTTGCGGGTCTTGATGATGAAGGGAACGATCTCATCGGCGAACTTGCCGGCCTTTTGCGCCGCCTCGGCCTTGTTCTGGCTGGCGACGGCGAACTCGTCCTGCATGTCGCGGGAAATCTGCCATTGCTGTGCCACGTTCTCGGCGGTCTGGCCCATGTGATAGCCATTGAAGGCATCCCACAGACCGTCGCGGATCATGGTGTCGATATAGGTCATGTCGCCCATCTTGTGGCCGGCGCGGAGCGCGGCGGCATGGGGCGAGAGCGTCATGTTTTCCTGGCCGCCGGCGGCGACGATATCGGCATCTCCGAGCTGGATATGCTGGGCGCCCAGCGCAACCGCCCGCAGGCCCGAGCCGCAGACCTGGTTGATGCCCCAGGCGGCGCTTTCGATCGGCAGGCCGGCGTTGACATGGGCCTGGCGGGCCGGGTTCTGGCCCTGGGCCGCGGTCAGCACCTGACCGAGGATGGTTTCCGACACCTCGGCCTTGTCGATGCCGGCGCGTTCCACGATCGCCTCAAGAACGGCCGCGCCCAGATCATGGGCCGGGGTGTTGGCGAAGGATCCGCCAAAGCTCCCGACGCCTGTCCGCGCCGCCGATACGATTACTACATTTGTCATGTGATCCGGTCCTCTGCCATCCAACGGGCGGCCTCCTCAGATACGGCCGCGCGGGCAGAAACAGAGTGTCGCCCGGGGGCCGCCGCCCCGATGCCTGTGGTGATACCGGATTGCTGCACGTGCAGCAACAGAGGCGTTCGGCCCGGCACGCCGATTTGAAGATGCGCGCGGGCGGACGTGGCGGCAGGCGAGGCGGCGGACGTGTCGGCAGGCGGGGCCTCAGCCAGCGGCGCGGACGCCGGATCTGTTCGCCCAGGCGGGGCGGACGGTGGGCGCACCGAACAGGTATCCCTGCATGCAGTCGATGCCGAGTTTGACAAGGCAATCGGCCTCTTCCGCGGTCTCGACGGCCTCTGCGATGGTCAGCATCTCGAATTCGCGGGCCATGGCGATCAGCGCGCGCACCGCCGACTGGTTCTCATGGTCATCGTGAATCCCGCGGATGAACTGGCCGTCGATCTTGACCGCGTCGAAGAAGAAGTCGCGGAAATGTCGGATGGCGATGGCGCCGGAGCCGAAATCGTCCAGCGCAAAGGCGATTCCATGGCCCTGAAGGCGGTCCATGAAGTCGGTCACCAGTTCTGGCACGGTCATCGCCGAGCGTTCGTTGATTTCCAGGATCAGACGCTCGCCCAGCCGGGCGTCGCCGCGCAGGGCGCGCTCCAGCGTGCGCATCCATTGGCCATAGCCGATCGAGCGGGCGGACATGTTGATCGACAGCCGCAGCGCCGGATTCTGCGCCAGCGTCTTCAGGCCCATGTCGAGCGCGACGCAATCGATCTGACGGCCCAGTTCATCGGCCTCGACCGCCGGCATGAACTCCCGCGCGGGGATGACCCGCCCGGTGGCGTCGAGGATTCGAATCAACCCCTCGTAAAAGGCGGTGCGGCGCGATCCTGCGGCCTGCACCACCGGCTGAAAGGCCAGCATACACTGCCGGTGCCGCACCGCGGCGCGCACCATGTCGAGGGTCGAGGCATCGCGGTTCGCCACCGCCGCATTGAGGGGGTTGTCGGCCCCTTCGGGAATATCGGCCCAGGGCCTCGGGGGGGTCTCAGGTACGGTCATATCGGCTTTGATTCCCGTTGCTGTTCCAGCCTAGAGTCGGGGAAATTCCTTTCGCGGCGATTAACGCTTTCAGGGGGCATGGGTGCATGACGAAAACAGGGGCAATCAGCATGGAACGCTGCGGCTGGGCGGGGTCCGAACAGATCTATATCGACTATCATGACAGCGAATGGGGCGTGCCCGAATGGGACAGCCGGGCGCTGTGGGAGAAACTGATTCTCGACGGCTTCCAGGCCGGGCTGAGCTGGATCACCATTCTGAAAAAACGCGACAACTTCCGCGCCGCGTTCGACGACTTCGATCCCCATGCCATCGCCGGTTGGGGCGAGGATGAGGTTTCGCGCCTGCTGGCCGATCCCGGAATCATCCGCCACCGCGGCAAGATCGAGGCGACCATCGGCAATGCCCGCGCCTGGGCCGAGATCGAGGCGGCGCAGGGATTCGACCGCTATCTGTGGGACTTCGTCGGGGGCAAGCCGGTCCAGAACGAATGGGGGCATCTGAGCGAGGTGCCGCCCTTCACGCCGCTGTCGGAGGCGATTTCCAAGGATATGAAGAAGCGCGGCTTCCGCTTTTGCGGGCCGACCATCGTCTATGCCTTCATGGAGGCGGTGGGGATGGTGAACGACCACCTGACCACCTGCCACCGTTACGAGCCGGTGCGGGCAATGGGCGAAGCGGCGGCCTAGTTCATCTCGCCGAAATAGCGCAGATCCTCGGTTCGGGCGCGGGTCTGCCGCTCCAGGCAGGACAGCCGCAGCATCGGCTGCATCGAGCCGCCATAGGCCAGCAGACTTTCGGTTTCGCAAGCAAGGTCGCGGAAGGCGATCCAGGCGCGCTGGGCGTTGCGCAGGCGGGTCTCGGCGCCGGGGGCGCCGGCACCGTTGGCCGCGTCGATCTGCCGGGCGGTGTCGTGCGCCAGGCGATAGGCCAGGTTCAGATCGCCGTCGGCGGCCTCGTACATCAGCGCGGCGCATTGGGTCATGTCGGTCTGGGTCTGCGGCGCGGAACAGTCCAGCGCCTGTGCCCCTGCGGGCGCGGTCAGCAGCAGGGCGGCAAGGGCCAGGCGGGCAGGGCGGCGGGAAAGGGCAAGGGTCATGGTGGCGCGATCTCCTGTCAAAACGGGGGGCACGCGCCCGAGGATGCGGCGTCGGGGGGGCGGGGGCAAGGATTACTCCGCCGGCGGGCGCGGCGCCTCGAACCCTGGCGTGCCGGCGTCCTCGGGGTGGCGCGCCAGGTGCTGCGCCTTGATCCGGTCCGAGGTGTCGCGGCTGCCGTCATGGGAATAGCCCGGCGGGCCAAAGGCATAGCCAAGCCGCTGGCGCAGGCTCAGGCCGGGCCGGATCACATCGCGGATGAGGCCGACCCATTCGTGGAACGCCACCCGCAGCGGGTTGAAGGTGCCGAGGTTATGCACCAGCCCGTAATCCACCCGGTCCTCCCCCAGTTCCGGCACGAAGGTGCCGAACATCCGGTCCCAGACGATGAACACCCCGGCATAATTGCAGTCGAGATAGCGCGGGTTACGGCCGTGGTGGGCCCGGTGGTGGCTGGGCGTGTTCATCACCGCCTCGATCCAGCGCGGCAGCTTGCCGATCGCCTCGGTATGGATCCAGAACTGGTAGATCAGGTTCAGCCCGCCGCAGAACAGCACCATCGCCGGGTGGAACCCCAGCAGGATCAGCGGCGCCCGCACGATCATCATGAAGGTAAAGGTGCCGGTCCAGGTCTGCCGCAGCGCGGTGGTCAGGTTATAGTGCTGGCTGGAGTGGTGGTTCACATGGCTGGCCCAGACCCAGCGGATACGATGGCCGAACCTGTGCACCCAGTAATACCGCAGGTCGTCCAGCACAAAGCAGAGCGCCACCACCCACCAGCCATGGCCCAGGTCGAGCGGGGTGAGCTGCCAGAGCCACATGAAGAACCGCCAGGTGACGAAGCCCAGCGCGATGCCAACCGCCACGTTGCCCGCCCCCATGATCAGCGAGGTCAGCGCGTCGCGCGTCTCATAGCGCCCGCCGCGGCCGCGCCAGGCGATCCACAGGAATTCCGCAAGGATCAGCGCGACAAAGACCGGCACCGCCATCTGCACCACATCGGGATAGGTGAGGCGCTGGGTCATGGGGTCTGCATCCGGTTGAGCCAGTGGCGGCGCTCGAAGGGGTCGAGCGTCAGGGTCACGGTGGGGGCGGTGAAATCGTGGAACACCACGCGCAGCCGGTCGCCGCGGTCGATCAGGTCGTAGTCCAGCAGCCGCCGCGCCACGGTATCGGCGCCGAACGCCCAGAGCAGCCCCGGACCATGGTCAGTCAGGATCAGGGCGGCGTGGCCGTCGCGGGCCACTGTCGCCTCGGCCACCCGGTCGCCGGGGAACTGCCGCAGCCAGGCCATTTCGGCGCTGACCGGCGTCAGCACGCAGCGCTGCGACCGGCCAGCCAGATGCAGCAGCAGCGCGATCCCCGCGATGCCGAGAACGACCATCGGAATGAGCACGGTCAGCGGCATTCCTTCCCCCTCGGCACCGATTAAACCGCGCCGCGCGCGCCGCTGTCAAAAGGGAACGTGGGGTCAAGCGCGCGCCGCCGCCTGCCGCACCGCCTGTCGCACCGCCCGCCGAACCGGTGTGTCGCGCCGGCGGGCGGGCGGGGCCGCGATCAGCCGTCCGCGCTTATCCCGCCGGCGCGACCAGGGCCCGGATGATGGCCTTTGCGCTGTCCGAATCCCATTCCGCATCGCCCAGCAGCCGGCCGATCTCGCGCCCCTCGGGGTCGATGATCACGGTGACCGGCAGGCCCAGCACCCCCATGTCACGGGCCAACGCCTGTTTCGGATCCTGATGGCGGGGCAGGTTGGTGACCCCGATCTCGTCGAAGAACGCCGTGATGCGGGCGGGGATGTTGCGGCCCGTCGCCAGCGTCACCACCTCGAAGGTCTCGCCGCCGAACTCCTCCTGCAGGGCCGAAAGCATCGGCATCTCCTTGCGGCAGGGGGCGCACCAGGTGGCCCAGAAGTTGAGCAGCACGTATTTGCCGCGATAATCGGCCAGCGTGCCGGTTCCGGCGCCATCGGCCAGGGTGAAGCCTTTGTCCGACACCGGCTTGGGCGCGCTATGCAGCACCAGTTTCTTCATGTCGCCGTCGCGCAGCCCCTCCAGCGTGGCGAGATCGGCGGCCATAGCGGCATTTGCACCCAAGAGCAGGGCCATATAAAGGGTCAGGAAACGGAACAGGCGCATATTACCTCCACGGGTGCAGAACATGGCAGATCAATCCTCGAACCAGATGTGGGGCGGCCGCTTTGCCGCCGGCCCGGACGCGATCATGGAGGCGATCAATGCCTCGATCGGGTTCGACAAGCGGATGGCGGCGCAGGACATCGCAGGCTCCAGGGCCCATGCGGCGATGCTGGCCGCCACGGGCGTGATTACCGATAGCGATGCCGAGGCCATTCGGGAAGGGCTGCTCACGGTCTTGTCAGAAATCGAGGCCGGAACCTTCCAGTTCTCCACCGCGCTGGAAGACATCCACATGAACGTCGAGGCGCGGCTCAAGGCGATCATCGGCGAGCCCGCGGGGCGTCTGCACACGGGCCGGTCGCGCAATGACCAGGTGGCGACCGATTTCAAACTCTGGGTCCGCGACCAGTTCGACGCCGCCGAATCCGGTCTGCTCGCCCTGATCCGTGCGCTTTTGTCCCAGGCCGAGGCCGGGGCGGAGTGGGTGATGCCGGGCTTTACCCATCTGCAAACCGCGCAGCCGGTGACCTGGGGCCACCACATGATGGCCTATGTCGAGATGTTCGGGCGCGACCTCTCGCGGGTGCGCGACGCGCGCGCCCGGATGAACGAATGCCCGCTGGGGGCGGCGGCGCTGGCCGGCACCTCCTTTCCCATCGATCGGGAGATGACGGCGCAGGCGCTGGGCTTTGACCGGCCTTCGGCCAACAGCCTCGACGCCGTGTCGGACCGCGATTTCGCGCTGGAGTTCCTGTCGGTCGCCTCGATCTGCGCCATGCACCTGAGCCGGTTCGCCGAGGAGCTGGTGATCTGGTCGTCGGCCCAGTTCCGGTTCGTGACGCTGTCGGACCGCTTCTCCACCGGCTCCTCGATCATGCCGCAGAAAAAGAACCCCGACGCCGCCGAGCTGATCCGCGCCAAGGTCGGCCGCATCTATGGTGCCAATACCGCGCTGATGATGGTGATGAAGGGGCTGCCGCTGGCCTATTCCAAGGACATGCAGGAGGACAAGGAACAGGTGTTCGACGCCGCCGACAACTGGATGCTGGCGCTGGCCGCTATGGAGGGCATGGTTCGCGACATGACCGCCAACCGCGACAGCCTTGCCGTCGCCGCCGGCTCCGGCTTCTCCACCGCCACCGATCTGGCCGACTGGCTGGTGCGGGTGCTCAGGGTGCCGTTCCGCGACGCCCACCATGTCACCGGCACGCTGGTGGCGATGGCCGAGAAGAAGGGCTGCGATCTGCCCGATCTCACGCTGGAAGAGATGCAGGGCGTGCACGCCGGCATCACCGGGGACATCTTCACCGTTCTGGGCGTCGAAAACTCGGTCAATTCGCGCCTGTCTTATGGCGGCACCGCGCCGCAACGGGTGCGGGAGCAAATCGCCCGCTGGACCGAGGCGCTGGCATGATCCGGCGTGCGGCCCTTGCGGTTCTGGCGCTGAGCCTGCTGTCGGCCTGCGGCATCGATGGCGAGCCGGTGCCGCCCACCCGGGCGCTGCATGCGGGGCCTGCCGCCGGGTTCTGAGATCTGCGCGCTCTGGCCTCGTCGGGGTGCAGAGGCTATCGTGCGCGCGACGGCTGAAGGAGGTTCGCCGATGTCGATCCTGCGCATGATCTACCTGGCCCTGGCGATCTGGGGCACGTTGCACCCGATGTACCACTTCGTGACCTGGTTCGGCGAAAACGGGATCGACCTGGCCGGCCTGGTGGCGGCCTGGACCGCGAACGCCGCCAGCAGCGGGCTGGCGTGGGATCTGACCATTTCGGCCATCGCGCTCACCGTCTTTGTCATCGCCGAGGTCTCGGTGCGCCGCAACTGGGTCGCGCTTGTCGCCATTCCGGCAACATTCTGCATCGGGGTCAGCTGCGGTTTGCCGCTCTATCTGTTCCTGCGCAGCCGTCCTGTGGTGTGATTGCAATTGATCTGGCGCGCGCTTTCTCTTAAGCGCGCGGCATGGATCATTTTCTCTACAAGGGCGGCGTCCTGCACGCCGAAGATGTCCCGGTGGCCGAGATCGCGGCCGCCGTGGGCACGCCGTTCTACGTCTATTCCAGCGCGACGCTGCTGCGCCACTACCGCCTGTTCGACGAGGCGCTGGAGGGCACCGAGCATCTGGTCTGCTACGCGATGAAGGCGGCCTCGAACCAGGCGATCCTGACCACGCTGGCGCGGGCCGGGGCGGGGATGGACGTGGTATCCATCGGCGAATACCTGCGCGCCAGGGCCGCCGGCGTGCCGGGCGACAGGATCGTCTTCTCCGGCGTCGGCAAGACGGCGGATGAGATTCGCGCCGCGCTGGAGGGCGGCATCCGCCAGTTCAACGTGGAATCCGAGCCCGAGATGGAGGTGATCAGCACGATCGCCCAAGATCTGGGCAAGGTGGCGCCGATCACCATCCGGGTGAACCCGGACGTGGACGCGCGCACCCATGCCAAGATCGCCACCGGCAAGTCCGAGAACAAGTTCGGCATCCCGATCGCCCGCGCCCGCGCCGTCTATGCCCATGCCGCGACCCTGCCGGGGATCGAGGTGGTCGGCATCGACGTTCATATCGGCAGCCAGCTGACCGATCTGGAACCATTCGAACTGGCGTACAAAAAGGTCGCCGAACTCACCGAAACGCTGCGGTCCGACGGCCATGACATCCGCCGGCTCGACCTCGGCGGCGGTCTGGGCATCCCCTATACCCGCTCGAACGAGGCGCCGCCGCTGCCGCTGGACTATGGCGCGCTGATCAAGCGGACGCTGGGCCATCTGGGCTGCGAGATCGAGATCGAGCCGGGTCGCCTGATCGCCGGCAATGCCGGGATTCTGGTGTCGAAGGTGATCTATGTGAAAGAGGGGGAGGGGCGCGATTTCCTGATCGTCGATGCGGCGATGAACGACCTGATCCGCCCGGCGATGTACGAGGCGCATCACGATATCGACCCGGTCATCGAACCCGCCCCGGGGGTCGAGGAACACCCCTATGACATCGTCGGCCCGGTCTGCGAGACCGGCGATACCTTTGCCCGCCAGCGCCCGCTGCCGCCGCTGGCCGCCGGCGATCTGATCGTCTTTCGCAGCGCCGGGGCCTATGGCGCCGTGATGTCCAGCGAATACAACACCCGCCCCCTGATCCCCGAGGTGATGGTGCACGGGGATCAATTCGCGGTTATCCGCCGACGCCCGACCTTTGACGAGATCATAAATCGAGATACCATCCCCGAATGGCTCTGACGCGATCCTGCGCGGGCCGGAAGGAGGGAACCCTCTATGGCCCCTGCGCCTGAGCGCGATCCGAGGCTGACCCGCCTGCGCCTGCCGCTGTTTCTCACGCGGGCGGGGATGCTGGCCGAACGGGTTCTGCGCTGTTTCTGGCCGGTCCTGTCCATCGTCATGGGCGTTCTGGCGGCGCTGATGCTGGGTCTGCATGACCTGGCCCCGATCGAGGCGGTCTGGGGTCTGGGCGTGGCGGCGGTGCTGGCGGTTCTGGGCTTTGGCCTGCGCGGCGCGCTGCGGTTTCGCTGGCCCGGGCGCGGCGCGGCGCTGGCGCGGCTCGACGAGACGCTGCCGGGACGACCGATCCGGGCGCTGCTGGACGATCAGGCGATCGGTGCCGGCGATGCAGCCTCGGCCGCGGTCTGGCGCGCGCATCAGGCGCGGATGGCGGCCCGCGCCGCGGCGGCGCGGCCGGTGCGCCCGGACCTGCGGCTTGCCGCGCGCGATCCCTATGCCCTGCGTTACGTGGCCCTTCTGGCGCTGGCGATCGGGCTGATCTTCGGTTCGGTCTGGCGGGTGGGGTCGGTGGCCGAGATGGCCCCGGGCGGCGCCGCGCTGGCCGGTGGGCCGACCTGGGAGGGGTGGGTCGAACCGCCCCGTTACACCGGCCTGCCGACGCTCTACCTGAACGACATCCCCGAAGGCGCGATGCGGGTGCCCGAAGGCAGCCGCATCACCCTGCGATTCTATGGCGAAGTGGGGGCGCTGACGCTGGCCGAAACCGTGTCGGGCCGGGTGGGCGAGCTGCCCTCGGCGGCCGATCCTCAGCAGGAGTTCGGCGTCGCGCAGGGCGGCGCGCTGCGCATCGACGGCCCCGGTGGCCGCGCCTGGGATGTGTCGGTGATCGCCGACGCCGCGCCCGGGATCAGCGTTTCGGCCCCGCCCGAGACCGGCGCGGCGGGCGAGATGACGCTGCCCTTTGCCGCCCGCGACGACTATGGCGTTACCGGCGGCGAGGCGGTGATCGCGCTGGACATCGGCGCGCTCGACCGCCGCTACGGGCTGGCCGTGGCGCCGGAGCCGCGCGAGGCGATCACCGTGCCGCTGCCGTTGCCGATCGCCGGCGATCGGGCCGATTTCGATGAAAAGCTGATCGAGGATTTCTCCAAACATCCCTGGGCCAACCTGCCGGTGACCTTCACGCTCAGCGCCACCGACGCCGCCGGACAGGTGGGGCAGGCGGCGCCCTTTGCGGCGTCGCTGCCGGCGCGGCATTTCTTCGATCCGCTGGCCGCCGCCATCGCCGAGCAACGGCGCGACCTGCTCTGGAGCCGCGAGAACGCGCCGCGCGTGGCGCAGGTGCTGCGGGCGGTGTCGCACCGGCCCGATGAGGTGTTTCGTTCGGAAACCGCCTATCTGAGGCTGCGGGTGACGCTGCGGCGGCTGGAGAATTTCACCGCCCACGGGCTGAGCACGGCGCAGCGCGACGAGATCGCCGAGGCGCTGTGGGGGCTGGCGATGCTGCTGGAGGAGGGCGACCTCGGCGATGCGCTGGAGCGCCTGCGCCGGGCACAGGAACGGCTGTCGGAGGCGATGAAGAACGGCGCCTCGGATCAGGAGATCGCCGAGCTGATGCAGGAGCTGCGCGAGGCCACCGATGACTACCTGAGCCAACTTTCCCGTCAGGCGCAGCAGGAGGGGCAGCAGGGCGAGCAGGGCCAGCCGCAGGACGGCGACAGCATGCAGATGACCCAGAACGATCTGCAGCGGATGATGGACCGCATTCAGGAGC
The DNA here is from genome assembly GCF_004358185.1 of Antarcticimicrobium luteum. Lineage (GTDB taxonomy): Bacteria > Pseudomonadota > Alphaproteobacteria > Rhodobacterales > Rhodobacteraceae > Antarcticimicrobium > Antarcticimicrobium luteum. The sequence goes on along the minus strand of NZ_SMUV01000073.1, from coordinate 187,673 downwards.
TGATGGAGCAGGGCCGCATGGCCGAGGCGCAGCAGGCGCTGGAGGAATTGCAGCAGCTGATGGAGAACATGCGCGTCACGCAAGGGCAACAGGGCGAGGGCGGCCAGTCCGAGGGCCAACGCGCGATGGAGGGGCTGGCCGACACCCTGCGCGATCAGCAGGGGCTGAGCGATCAGGCGTTCCGCGATCTGCAGGAACAGTTCAACCCCGGCGCCGGGGCCGGGCAGAGCCGGCAGAACGAGGGCCGCAATGGCGGTCAGGGCCGCGGCCAGAGCCATGAAGGTCAGGGCGAGGGCCAGCAGCAGGGTCAGGGCGGCGACGGTGACGACACCCGCCAGGGCCAAAACGGACAGCAGCGGGGCGACGAGTCGGGGGCCGGCTCGCTTGCCGACCGCCAGCAGGCGCTGCGCGAGGAACTGAACCGCCAGCAGGGCGGCCTGCCCGGTGCCGGCACACCCGAGGGGGACGCGGCACGCGATGCGCTGGGCCGCGCCGGCCGCGCCATGGACGGCGCCGAAGAGGCGCTGCGCGGCGACGATCTGGCCGAGGCGATCGACCGCCAGGCCGAGGCAATCGAGGCGCTGCGCGAGGGCATGCGCGCGCTGGGCGAGGCGATGGCGCAGGAGCAGCAGGGCAACCAGCAGCAGGGCCAGGGCATGGCCGAGGGCGACATGCGCGCCAATGACCGCGATCCGCTGGGCCGGCAGGCGGGCGCCAACGGCGCGCTCGGCACCGACGAGGGGATGTTGCAGGGCGAGGATGTCTATCGCCGCGCCAGGGAACTGCTGGACGAGATCCGCCGCCGTTCGGGCGAGGGGGAGCGGCCTGACGTCGAACTCGACTATCTACGCCGGTTGCTCGACCGGTTCTGAACCGGGACGGCCCGGCCGACCTGGCCGATCTGCCTGACCCGCCTTATTCGGGCAGAACCTTGGTCACGAAATCGCCGATCTGGGCGTCGAGCCAATAGCGCAGCTGATCGACCATCGCCACATAGGCGCTGAGCGCCGGATCCGCCTGCGGCAGGGTTTGGGCGATGCGCGGCGCGTTGACATAAACCAGCACCAGCGCCGCGCCGATCAGCAGGGCCACCGAAAAGCCGCGCATGAAACCGCCGCGACGCGCCGGTGCCTCGTCACCGACCGGCAGTTCGCCCTCATCGGCGCGGCTCCCCATGCTGGAGGAGGAGCGCAGGGTGGAATTGATCTCTTCGATGTCGGGCAGCAACTCCCGGCGCGCGGTGGGATTGGCGGCCCCCACCGCGAGACCCTGCGCGGCAGCCTCTGCGCCTGGCTCCTTGTGACCGCGCAACCGCGCCATGCGGTCGCGCGCCTCGCGGGCGTGGCGGGCCGATTCCGCCGGCGGGTTGTCCAGACCCAGCTCGGGCTGGCTTTCCAGCCCGCCGCCTTCTGCGGCGCGCAGCTGAGCCTCGTGTTCGGCCTCGGCGCGCAGGATCTCGGACACGGAGACGTCCAGCTCCTGCCGTGGCGGCTCAGGGGCGGGTTCAAAGGCCGGCTCCGGCGCGTCCTCAGGCGTCGCCGGGGCCGCGTCGCCCGGCGCGTCCCATGGCTCTGATGCGTCTTCGCTCTCCGCTTCCGGCTCCACGTCCTTGGGATCGTCCCCCAAGGGCGCTTCCCAGCTTTCGCCGCCGGAGTCCTGCATCTCTTCTCGGTCGACAGCGTCCCGCGCCGCATCCAGCCGTGTGCGGTCCGCTTCGGCGGCGGTTTCCGGGTGGGCCACAAACCAGGTGTCCCCGCAGTTGGAACATTGCACGTCGCGGCCCTCGAACGGGATCACCTCGTCCGGCACCTCATACTGCGCACCGCAATTCGGACATGTCAGACGCATGCTGCCCCTCCTGGCCCGCGAACCCATTGGTTTTCGGCGATCATAGGGCGATGCCGCGATCTGTGAAAGGGTTGAAACCAGCCCGTTTCGCCGCGATGCGCCGCTCAGGCGCCCGACCCCATTGAAACTGAGCCCGGGCTGGGGCACAAGACCATGTGACCACCGCAGGGGGCAGGGCGTGATCGAGCTGGACGATGTCGGCTATAGCTATGGCGGCGGCGAGTTGTTGAGCAATCTCTCCGTCAGGCTAGCACCGGGCTCTTTCCACTTTCTGACCGGGCCATCGGGGGCGGGCAAGACCACCCTGCTGAAGCTGTGTTACGGCGCGCTCACCCCCACTTCGGGCACGGTGCGGGCCTTCGACGCCGACATGCGCGGGCTTGACCGGGACCAGATGGCGCTGCTGCGTCGCCGGATCGGCGTGGTGCATCAGGACTGCCGCTTTCTCGATCACCTGCCGCTGGCCGACAATATCGCGCTGCCGCTGATCGTCTCGGGCCGCGACATGGCGCAGGAATCCGACAATCTGAAGGAGTTGATGTCCTGGGTCGGGCTGACCGCGCGCGCCGATGCCCGTCCGCCGGAGCTGTCGGGCGGCGAACGCCAGCGCGCCGCGCTGGCCCGCGCGGTGATCCTGTCGCCCGACGTGGTGCTGGCCGACGAGCCCACCGGCAATGTCGATTGGGACATGTCGATGCGCCTGCTGACGCTGCTGGTGGAGTTGAACAAGATGGGCAAGACGGTGCTGATCGCCAGTCACGATCTGGCGCTGATCCGTGCCGCCAAGAGCCAGGTTCAGGCGCGGGTGCTGCGCATTTCGAACCGGCGGCTGCAATTGGCGGGGGCGGACCTGTGAGCAGCGGCATGTTGCGCAATGTGCTGATCGGCGACGCACAGGCCGACCGGGTGGTGCCGCCCAGCGGCTTTACCGCCCAGCTTACGCTGTTCGCTTCCGGCGCGATGGCCTTTCTTGCGGTCTTTGCGCTGGCGCTGTCGCTGGCCTCGGGCCGGCTGGCCGAGCGCTGGGCGAGCGAGCTGGCGCGCAGCGCCACGCTGCGCATCACCGCGCCGGAGGATCAGGTCGCGGCCCAGACCGACGCGGCGCTGCGCGTCCTGCGCCAGACCCCCGGCGTGGCCCGCGCCCGCGCGCTCAGTCAGGAAGAGCAGGCGGCGCTGCTGGCGCCCTGGTTCGGGCCGGGGCTGGACCTCGCGGCGCTGCCGGTGCCGCAGCTGATCGAGGTGATGGAAGACGAGCTGGGCTATGATGCCGCCGGTCTGCGCCTGCGGCTGGCGGCCGAGGTGCCGGGCGCGGTGCTGGACGATCATACCCGTTGGCGTAAACCGCTGGTCGAAGCCGCCAACAGCCTGCGCCGCCTGGGCTGGATCTCGGTCCTGCTGATCGGCGGGGCGATGGCGGCGATGATCACGCTGGCGGCCAATGCGGCGCTGGCGGCCAATGCGCAAGTGATCGAGGTGCTGCGGCTGGTGGGCGCGCGCGACAGCTATATCGCCGGGGCCTTCGTGCGCCGCTTTACCCTGCGGGCGTTGATCGGCGCCGGTATCGGCGTCGCGCTGGGGCTGGGCGGCGTGCTGCTGCTGCCCGAGGCCTCGGACGAGGGCGGCTTTCTCACCGGTCTGGGCTTTCGCGGGCTGGGCTGGCTTTGGCCGCTGCTGATCCCGGTGCTGGGTGCGCTGGTGGCCTTTGCCGCGACATGGTTCGCCGCCCGCCGCCGATTGAAGGAGCTGAGTTGATGCAATACCTGCGTTCGCTTGTCTATGTGATCCAGGTCTATCTCGCCATGGCGGTGCTGGGGATCTCCTTCACTCCTTGGGCGATCCTGTCCAAACGCGGCGCGCTGGTCGCCTGCAAGCTTTATGCGCGCTATGCGCTGTGGTCGGCCCGCTGGATGATCGGTCTGAAGTCCGAGGTGCGCGGCACCGTGCCCACCGGCGAGGTGATGATCGCGGCCAAACACCAGTCGTTCTTTGACATTTTGGTGATTTTCAAAGCATTGCCGCATCCCAAATTCATCATGAAGCGCGAACTGCTCTGGACCCCTTTCATCGGGCTCTATGCCAAGCGGCTCGGCTGTATCCCGGTCGATCGCGGCAAGCGCGGCGGAGCGATCGCAAGGATGGTCAAGGATGTGGCGGCGGAGTTCGACGAACCCGGGCAACTGGTGATCTATCCTCAGGGCACCCGCGTCGCGCCGGGCGACTACAAACCCTACAAGGTCGGGCCGGCGGTGCTCTATGAGGGCACCGGATACCCTTGCGTGCCGGTGGCCACCAACGTGGGGCTGTTCTGGCCGCGCACCGGCATCCTGCGCAAGCCCGGCACCGGGGTGGTGGAATTCCTCGACACGATCGGGCCGGGCACAGAGCGCGCCGAATTCATGGCGCGGCTGGAAGAGGCGATCGAGACCCGCTCGGACGATCTGATGCGGGAGGCTCAGGGAGGCTAAGGCGTGCGGTATATCGACAGCATCGAGGGGCTGGAGGCGCTTTACGGCACGCCTCCCTCGGCGGCCCTGCGCAAGGTGGCGCGGCGGATGACGCCGCTCTACCGCCGCTGGATCATGGCCTCGCGGCTCTGTGTCCTCACCACCGTCGGGCCCGAGGGCACCGACGGCAGCCCGCGCGGCGACGATGGCCCGGTGGTGCAGGAGCTTGACCCCGGAACGCTGGCGATGCCCGACTGGCGCGGCAACAACCGGCTGGACTCCTTGCGCAATATCGTGCGCGATCCGCGCGTGTCGCTGATGTTCTTCGTGCCCGGCTCCAACACCGTTGTGCGGGTGAACGGCGCCGCGCGGGTGACCACCGATGCGGGGATGCGGGCGCGGTTCGACAAGGGCGGCCGCCAGCCCGCCACCGTGATCGTGATCGCCATCGACGAGATCTATGCCCAATGCGCCCGTGCCCTGATGCGGGCCGGCACCTGGACGCGCGGCGACGAAACCGCCGGTCTGCCCAGCGTGGGGGCGATCCTGGCCGAGATGACCGACGGCGAAGAGGGCGGCAAACCCTATGACGACGCCTGGGGCGCGCGGGCGGCCAGGACGATGTGGTAAGGGGTTAATCCCTGGTCACGGGATGCGTCACCGGCGCGGGTCTGGCGGTTGTGGGGGCATCCTCTGGCACCGGATCGCGCAGCCGGGCCCAGAGCAGCAGCATCGCCAGACCTACGGCCAGCGCCAGCGCAAGCAGCACCGGCACCCGGCTGAGCCAGCGCGTCGCCGCGTCCGCCTGGATCCCGCGTCCGGTCAGCCACAGGGCCAGCGCGACACCGGCTGCCGCCGCCTGCCATCCGAGCAGGGCCAGCACCCGGTTCATCCCGCGAACGAAGCTGTCGCCGGTGGGCGGCAGCGTGAGAAACTGCCAGACGGACAGTGCATAGCGCGCGGCCCAGAGAGAGAAGAGCAACCAGACCGCCTGTTGCCGGGACATGGGGGGCCTCCTTTTCGCGGGCAGTCTACCGCAAATGGGCCCATACCCGAAACGCCAGCTCCCGCGTCAGGTTTCGCCCCCGAGCCGCGACCAGACCTGCCGCAGGGTGGCGTCGTCCATCCGCAGCCCCAGATCCCCGGTGATAAGTTGCGCGAGACCGTCGAAATCGGCGATCTCCGATTTCGACGTTCCCTCCGGCCCCTCGCGCGTGACCGCCCGGTTGAAGACGCCGATCCTTGTGTCGCCGTCAAAGCCCGCCAGCATCAGGTTGTCGCGAAAGGGCATGCCGGCCCAGGTGGCGCAGAGGTAATTCGCCGCCTCGATATCCGCCGCGCCGACATGGGCGTCGTCGAAGCCGTAGAGGGGAAACCAGCCCGCCTTGGTGTGCTTGTCGACGACGCGCTCGCCGGTTCTTTCGTCGTGCCAAAGGCGATAGGTGCCGTTGGGGGCGACTTGTTCGGTGTCGGTGTCCAGCCGCAGTGGGATCAACGCGCCCGGCCCGCCATAGCCGGCATCGGCCAGAAAAATCCCCTCCGGCAGCTGGACCTGCAACGCCAGATGGCTGCGCGGCCCGCCCTCGGCGGCGCCCTTGCGTACACGGGCCAGACAGAGGCGCGGGGCGAACCCCAGCGCCTTGAGCGCAGCACCCAGCAAGGCATTGAGTTCAAAGCAATACCCGCCGCGTCCCCGGATAACGATCTTGTCGAAGATTGCGGTCATGTCGAGACCGGGCAGACGACCGAGAAAGGGGTCGATGTCCTCGAACGGCAGGGCGCGCAACTGCGCCGATTGCAGATCGCGCAGGCCCCGCGCGGTGACCGGGACCGGGTTCAGCCCGAGACGGTCGAGATAGGCGGTCAGGTCGAATCCGGTCATGTTGCACCCCTTCGCGCGGACGGTGCAGACGGGCCGCGAAGTCGTCAAGTCGGCAGCGTAGGAACGTCGCGGCAGCACGATGGGGGCGGGCCGCCGCGACCAGCGCTCAGGAATGAATTGGCCCGTCGCCGCAGGCCAGCGCGGCCTCGCGCACGGCTTCGGAATAGGTCGGATGGGCGTGGCAGGTCAGGGCCAGATCCTCGGCCGAGGCGCCGAACTCCATGGCGACGCAGATCTCGTGGATCAGATCGCCCGCCGCCGGGCCGATGATATGGGCGCCGAGGATGCGGTCGGTGTCCTTGTCGGCGAGGATCTTGACGAAACCCTCGGCGGCGAAATTGGCCTTGGCGCGCCCGTTGCCCATGAACATGAACTTGCCGACCTTGTAGTTATGGCCTTGTTCCTTCAGGATTTCTTCGGTCGCGCCCACATTGGCAACCTCGGGGGCGGTGTAGATCACGCCGGGGATCACGCCATAATTCACATGCCCATGCTTGCCTGCCACCTGCTCGGCCACCGCCATGCCTTCGTCCTCGGCCTTATGCGCCAGCATCGGGCCCTCGATGACATCGCCGATGGCATAGATGCCGGGAACGTTGGTCTGCCAGTCGGCGCCGACGTTGATCTGGCCGCGCTTGGTCATCTCGACCCCGAGGGCGTCGAGGCCGAGCCCGTCGGTATAGGGTTTGCGGCCGGTGGCGACGAGGACGGTGTCGGCGTCGATGGTGTGTTCGCTGTCGTCCTTGCGCAGTTTATAGGTGACCTTGGCCTTGGTCTTGGTCGCTTCGGTCTTTTGCACCGCGGCGCCCATGATGAAGTTAAGCCCCTGCTTTTTAAGGATTCTCTGGAAGGTTTTTTGAACCTCACCGTCCATCCCGGGGGTGACGACGTCGAGATATTCGATCACCGTCACCTCCGCGCCGAGGCGGCTGTAGACGCTGCCCAGTTCCAGGCCGATCACGCCGGCGCCGATCACCACCAGTTTCTTCGGAATCTTGTTCAGCTCAAGCGCGCCGGTGGAGGTGACGACGACGTTTTCGTCCACCTCGACGCCGGGGAGCGAGGCGGGCTCAGACCCGGTGGCGATGATGATATTCTTCGCCTCGTGCACCTCGTCGCCGACCTTGACCTTGCCGGCCCCGGGGATGGTTCCCCAGCCCTGAATCCAGTCTACCTTGTTCTTTTTGAACAGGAATTCGATGCCCTTGGTGTTGCCCTCGACGACCTCGTCCTTATAGGCGAGCATCTGTTTCCAGTCGACGCTGGGGGATTTTCCCTTGAGGCCCATCTTGGCAAAGTTGGTCTCGGCCTCGTGCAGCTGGTGGCTGGCGTGCAGCAGCGCCTTGGAGGGCATGCAGCCCACGTTCAGGCAGGTGCCGCCGAGCGCGCCGCGCCCCTCGATGCAGGCGGTTTTCAGGCCCAGCTGGGCGCAGCGGATCGCGCAGACATAGCCGCCGGGGCCGCCGCCGATGATGATCACGTCATAGTTTGCCATCTTTGGTCTCCTGTCGTCATTTGTACGGAAAGGGGCGCGTTCCGTACGTTTTCAGGGGGGCGTTCAAGCGGCTGATTTGCCGGTTTGGGGAGTTTTCGCCCGGTTTTGTACAGTTCGGCAGATGTGTGCGTCTTGGAGGCAAATTCGGGACCGTCGGCGCGAGGTCTTTGTCCGTGACGCTTGCGTCACGGGCAGCGCCCGACCGCCCGCCATGGGCGGGCGCTTCGCACCCACCCTGCGGTCGGACTCTGCCCTCTGTCGGTCCTGGCAAGGCATGCCGCCTCCTAAGCTCGGTTCACAGGCCGGGTCCAGACCCGGCCTGTTATCTTACAGATCCATCAGCAGACGCCGCGGGTCTTCCAGCGCCTCTTTCACCCGCACCAGGAAGGTCACGGCGCCCTTGCCGTCGACGATGCGGTGATCGTAGGACAGCGCCAGATACATCATCGGGCGGATCTTGATCTCGCCGTTGATGACCATCGGGCGGTCCTGGATCTTGTGCATGCCGAGGATGCCCGACTGCGGCGGGTTCAGGATCGGCGAGGACATCAGCGAGCCGTAGACGCCGCCGTTGGAGATGGTGAAGGTGCCGCCCTGCATCTCGGCCATCGACAGTTTGCCGTCGCGGGCGCGCTTGCCCTTTTCGGCGATCGCCTTTTCGATCTCGGCAAACGACATCCGGTCGGCGTCGCGGATCACCGGAACCACCAGGCCCTGGGGCGTGCCGGCGGCGACGCCCATGTGGACGAAGTTCTTGTAGACGATGTCGGTGCCGTCGATCTCGGCGTTGACCTCGGGCACCTCTTTCAGCGCGTGGCAGCAGGCCTTGGTGAAGAAGGACATGAAGCCCAGGCGCACGCCGTGCTTCTTCTCGAACTGGTCCTTGTAGGTGTTGCGCAGCGCCATCACCTCGGTCATGTCCACCTCGTTATAGGTGGTCAGGATCGCGGCGGCATTCTGGGCGTCCTTCAGGCGGCGGGCGATGGTCTGGCGCAGGCGGGTCATCTTGACCCGTTCCTCGCGCGCGGCATCGTCGGCGGGCACCGGGGCGCGCGGGGCCACGGCGGGGGCGGTCGCCGGGGCGGCGGCGGGTTTGGCGACGCTGGCCGACAGCGCCTTTTGCACGTCTTCCTTCATGATGCGGCCGTCGCGGCCGGTGCCGGTGACCTGCGCGGCGGTGAGACCGGCCTCGGCCATCGCCTTTTCGGCCGAGGGGGCGTTGGCCACATCCTTGTCCGCGGCGGCGGGGGCGGCGGCGGGGGCAGCCGCCGAGGGGGCGGCGGCGGGGACGACGCCGGCGGCAGAGCCGGAGATCACGCCCAGTTTGCCGTTGGCTTCGACCGTGGTGCCCTCGGGGGCGAGGATTTCGGCCAGCACGCCGGCGGCGGGGGCGGGCACCTCGACCGAGACCTTGTCGGTTTCCAGCTCGCACAGCATTTCGTCCTGCGCCACGGTGTCGCCGACCTGCTTGAACCAGGTCGAGACGGTGGCCTCGGTCACGCTTTCGCCTAGGGTGGGGACCATGACATCGACGCTGTCGGCGGCGGCGGGGGCCGCGGCGGGGGCAGATGCGGCGGCTGCGGCGGGGGCTGCGGCGCCCGCGCCCTCGGCGATGGTGGCCAGCAGGGCGGCGACGCCCACAGTCTCACCCTCGGCGGCGACAATCTCGCCCAGCGTGCCGGCGACGGGGCTGGGCACCTCGACGGTGACCTTGTCGGTTTCCAGCTCGCACAGCATTTCGTCGACGGCGACGGCGTCGCCCGGTTTCTTGAACCAGGTGGCGACGGTCGCCTCGGTCACGGATTCGCCAAGCGTGGGGACGCGCACTTCGGTTGTCATGTTCCGTTATCCTTCGATCGTCAGCGCTTCGTTCACGAGCGCCTGTTGTTGGGCTTTGTGTTGGCTGGCCAGGCCCGTGGCGGGCGAGGCGGATGTGGCGCGGCCGACGTAACGCGGCCGTTGATGCTTGGCCCCGATGCGGGTCAGCGCCCATTCGATGTTGGGTTCGAGGAAGGTCCAGGCGCCCTGATTCTTGGGTTCTTCCTGGCACCAGACCATCTCGGCGGTCTTGAAGCGTTCCAGTTCCTTGACAAGGCTGATCGCCGGGAACGGATAGAACTGTTCGATCCGCAGCAGATAGACATCGTCGATGCCGCGCGCGTCGCGTTCCTCGAGCAGGTCGTAATAGACCTTGCCCGAGCACAGCACGACGCGGCGGATCTTGTCATCGGCCACCAGTTTGGTGTCCGAGTTGCCCTGTTCCGCATCGTCCCAGAGGACACGGTGAAAGCTGGACCCGGTTGTGAAATCCTCGGTGCGGCTGACCGCCAACTTGTGGCGCAGCAGCGATTTCGGGGTCATCAGGATCAGCGGTTTGCGGAAGCTGCGGTGCAACTGCCGGCGCAGGATGTGGAAGTAGTTGGCCGGGGTGGTGCAGTTGGCGACGATCCAGTTGTCCTGGCCGCACATCTGCAGGAAGCGTTCCAGCCGCGCCGAGCTGTGTTCGGGGCCCTGTCCCTCGAAGCCGTGCGGCAGCAGGCAGACAAGGCCGGACATGCGCAGCCATTTGCTTTCGCCCGAGCTGATGAACTGGTCGAACATGATCTGGGCGCCGTTGGCGAAATCGCCGAACTGGGCCTCCCACAGGGTCAGCGCGTTGGGTTCGGCCAGCGAGTAGCCGTATTCGAACCCGAGCACCGCGTATTCCGACAGCATCGAGTCGATGACATCGTACTGGGCCTGACCGGCGCGGATGTTGTTGAGCGGGTAGTAACGCTCTTCGGTCTCCTGGCTGATCAGGCCGGAGTGACGCTGGGAGAAGGTGCCGCGGGTGCTGTCCTGACCGGAAAGGCGGACCGGATACCCTTCCGTCAGCAGCGAGCCGAAGGCCAGCGCCTCGCCGGTGGCCCAGTCGAAGCCCGCGCCGCTGTCGAACATCTCTTTCTTGGACTCGAGCAGGCGGCCGACGGTGCGGTGCAGCGCGAAACCCTCCGGCACCGAGGTCAGCGCGCGGCCGATCTGTTCCATGGTCTCGGGGGCGATGGCGGTTTCGCCGCGCACGTATTCCTCGCCCTCGCGGTTCAGGTGCGACCAGCGCCCGTCCAGCCAGTCGGCCTTGTTCGGCTTGTAGTCCTTGCCGGCCTCGAACTCCTCGTTCAGGTGGGCCTGGAACGCGGCCTTCATGTCCTCGATCTCGCCCTCGGGGATCAGCCCGTCCCGCACCAGCGTCTCGGTATAGAGGCTGAGCGTGGTCTTGTGGGTCTTGATCCGCTTGTACATCACCGGGTTGGTGAACATCGGCTCGTCGCCTTCGTTATGGCCGAAGCGGCGATAGCAGAAGATGTCGATGACCACGTCCTTGTGGAATTTCTGGCGGAACTCGGTGGCGACCTTGGCGGCGTGGACCACCGCCTCGGGGTCGTCGCCGTTGACGTGGAAGATCGGCGCCTCGACCATCAGCGCGAGGTCGGTGGGATAGGGCGAGGAGCGCGAGAAATGCGGCGCGGTGGTGAAGCCGATCTGGTTGTTCACCACGATATGCATGGTGCCCCCCGTGCGGTGGCCGCGCAGGCCGGAGAGGCCGAAGCCCTCGGCCACGACGCCCTGGCCGGCAAAGGCGGCGTCGCCGTGCAGCAGCACCGGCAGAACCTGGGTGCGGTCGGTATCGCCGAGCTGGTCCTGTTTGGCGCGGGCCTTGCCCAGCACGACGGGGTTCACCGCCTCGAGGTGCGAGGGGTTTGCGGTGAGCGACAGGTGCACCTTGTTGCCGTCGAATTCGCGGTCGGAGGAGGCGCCGAGGTGGTATTTCACGTCGCCGGATCCGTCCACGTCCTCGGGTTTGAAGCTGCCGCCCTGAAATTCGTTGAAGATGGCGCGATAGGGTTTCGCCATCACGTTGGCCAGCACGTTGAGCCGGCCCCGGTGCGGCATGCCGATGACGATTTCCTTGACGCCGAGGGCGCCGCCACGCTTGATGATCTGCTCCATCGCCGGGATCAGCGCCTCGCCGCCGTCGAGGCCGAACCGCTTGGTGCCCATGTATTTGACGTGGAGGAATTTCTCGAAGCCCTCGGCCTCGACCATCTTGTTGAGGATCGCCTTGCGCCCCTCGCGGGTGAATTTCACCTCTTTGCCGAAGCCTTCGATCCGCTCCTTGAGCCAGGCGGCCTCTTCGGGGTTGGAGATGTGCATGTATTGCAGCGCGAAGGTGCCGCAGTAGGTCCGTTTCACGATGTCGACGATTTCACGCATGGAGGCGACCTGAAGCCCCAGCACGTTGTCGATGAAGATCGGCCGGTCCATGTCGGCCTCGGTGAAGCCATAGGTGCGCGGATCCAGCTCGGGGTGCGGGGCGTTGGCGCGCATGCCCAGCGGATCGAGATCGGCGACCAGATGGCCGCGGATGCGGTAGGCGCGGATCAGCATCAGCGCGCGGATCGAATCCAGCACGGCGCGTTTGATGGCGTCGTCACTGACCGGAACGCCGGCCTCTTTCGCCTTGTCGGCGATCTTCTTGCCCGCGGCCTTTGACTCGTCCGCCGGCCATTCGCCGGTCAGCGCGCCGGTGAGATCGTCGTTCGGGGCGGGCGGCCAGTCGGCGCGCGCCCAGGAGGCGCCCTGTGCCTCGGCCTTTACGTCCAGTTCGGCATCGCCCAGCTGACGAAAGAACTCGGCCCAGGCGGCATCCACCGCGGCCGGATCGCTGGCGTAGCGGGCGTAGAGCTGTTCGAGATACTCGGCATTTGCCCCCTGCATGAAGGAGGAGGCGTGGAACTGGTCGTTGGGGGAATGCTCGGTCATTGTGCTACCTCTGGCGGGCTGGCGCGCTGAAAGTCGGGGGAAACGGCGGGGAGAATGGAGGGGCGGGCGCCGCGGCCACGTGCCCCGCAATGGGGGCCGGCGCGGCGGACATATGGGGGGAAGGACCACGGACGGCCCCGAACGGCATCGGGGCCGGAGCTCGGCCGGAGCCACCGCTCGGGGGCGGCCGCCGGGGATGGGTCTTGCGCGGTTTCGTCTGGCATGCGCCAGTCTCCCAGGGATCGCGCCGCCGGAGATGGCGGCGCCACGCTTCAGAGAGCGGGCGGCGTCAGGACAGCCGCCCGCTCCAGTGTCTTAGCCGATGGCCTTGAGCACGGCTTCGCCCAGGCCCGCGGGGCTGTCCGCCACCACGATACCGGCCGATTTCATCGCCTCGATCTTGTCCTCGGCGCCGCCCTTGCCGCCGGCGACGATGGCGCCCGCGTGGCCCATGCGGCGGCCCGGAGGGGCGGTGCGGCCGGCGATGAAGCCGGCGACCGGCTTCCAGCGGCCCTTTTTCTTCTGCTCGGCGAGGAACTCGGCGGCCTCTTCTTCGGCGGAGCCGCCGATTTCGCCGATCATGATGATCGACTGCGTCTCGTCATCGTCGAGGAACATGTCGAGCACGTCGATATGCTCGGTGCCCTTGATCGGGTCGCCGCCGATGCCGACAGCGGAGGACTGGCCCAGACCGATGTCGGAGGTCTGCTTGACCGCCTCATAGGTCAGCGTGCCGGAACGGGACACGACGCCGACGCTGCCGCGCTGGTGAATATGGCCGGGCATGATGCCGATCTTGCAGGCGCCGGGGGTGATGACGCCGGGGCAGTTCGGGCCGATCAGGCGCGACTTGCTGTCGATCAGGGCGCGTTTCACCTTCATCATGTCGAGCACCGGAATGCCCTCGGTGATGCAGACGATCAGCTCCATCTCGGCGTCGATCGCCTCGAGGATCGAGTCGGCGGCGAAGGGGGGCGGCACATAGATGACGGTGGCGTTGGCCTCGGTCACATGTTTGGCCTCATGGACCGAGTTGAAGACCGGCAGGTCCAGGTGGGTGGTGCCACCTTTGCCCGGGGTGACGCCGCCGACCATTCTTGTGCCATAGGCGATGGCCTGTTCGGTGTGGAAGGTGCCCTGCGAGCCGGTCAGGCCCTGACAGATGACTTTGGTGTTTTCGTCGACCAGTACGGACATTTTATTGTTCCTCGAAGTGCGACCTGACAAAGTCCGCGACTTCGGACTCTATCGAGGTGATCTTGTTGAGTGCGTGTGTGTAAAGGAGTTTTCCGGCCGCAGGCTCCGGCGCCGCCTCGTCGTCGTCGCGTCGCGGGGCGATCTGATCGAGCGTCAGCGCGCGCGCGGGGGCGGCGCCGACGATCTTCACGTCGAGCACGAGTTCCTTGTGCTCGCCGGGGCCTGTCTTGTTGGGGAGGCTTTCGATCCGGGCATCCAGGACGGTGCCGCGCGCGGCAAGCCCGTGCCCGCCGGACCCTTCCGAGGTCCAGACGAAGATTTCCTCTCCGGTTCGGGCCACCGACTGTTTGTACGGGCGCGCATGGATCTGCGCGACACCGTTTTCGTCGACGGTCAGCGGAGGGTCGATTTTCGCGATCAGCGACATCCCTTAGCCCTTCACGGCCTTCACGATCTTTTCGGCCCCGTCGCTGAGATTGTCGGCGGCGATGACGTTCAGACCGGAGTTCGCGATGATCTCCTTGCCCTTTTCCACGTTGGTGCCCTCAAGCCGGACCACCAGCGGAACCTGAAGGCCGACCTCTTTGACCGCGGCGATCACGCCCTCGGCGATCACGTCGCAGCGCATGATGCCGCCGAAGATGTTGACCAGGATGCCTTTGACGTTGGGATCGGAGGTGATGATCTTGAACGCCTCGGTCACCTTCTCCTTGGTGGCGCCGCCGCCGACGTCGAGGAAGTTGGCCGGTTCCGCGCCGTAGAGCTTGATGATGTCCATTGTGGCCATCGCCAGGCCGGCGCCGTTCACCATGCAGCCGATCTCGCCATCCAGCGCGATGTAGTTCAGGTCGTATTTGCTGGCTTCGAGTTCTTTGGGATCTTCCTCGGTGGTGTCGCGCAGTTCGGCGATGTCGGGGTGGCGATAGATCGCGTTGCCGTCAAAGCCCAGCTTGGCGTCGAGCACCTTGAGGTTGCCGTCGGTCATGACGATCAGCGGGTTGATTTCCAGCATCTCCATGTCCTTCTCGACGAAGGCTTTGTAGAGGTTGCCCATCAGCGCGACGCATTGCTTGACCTGCGGGCCCTTCAGGCCCAGCGAGAAGGCGATGCGGCGGCCGTGGAACGGCTGGTAGCCGGTGGCCGGATCGACGGAGAAGGACAGGATCTTTTCCGGGGTGCTGGCGGCGACCTCTTCGATGTCCATGCCGCCCTCGGTCGAGCAGACGAAGGAGATGCGGGATGTCACGCGGTCCACCAGCAGCGCCAGGTACAGCTCGGTGGTGATGTCCGAGCCGTCCTCGATATAGATGCGGTTCACCTGTTTGCCGGCCGGGCCGGTCTGGTGGGTGACCAGGGTCTTGCCCAGCATCTGCTTGGCCATCTCGGCGGCCTCTTCGACCGATTTGGCCAGGCGCACACCGCCCTTGTCGCCGGCTTCGGCCTCCTTGAACTTGCCCTTGCCGCGACCGCCGGCGTGGATCTGTGCCTTGACGACCCAGAGCGGACCGTCGAGTTCGCCTGCGGCGGTCTTAGCGTCTTCGGCCTTCAGCACCGGGCGGCCGTCGGACACCGGCGCGCCGTAGCTGCGCAGAAGCGCCTTGGCTTGGTATTCGTGGATGTTCATGGATAAACTGTCCCGTCTGGCTGCGATTTAGGCCTGTATAGGCATGTCCGGACGCCGCAGTTAAGGGGCTTTTGGCCTGTGGAAAAGGTTTGGGCGCAATTTAGCGCAGAATGTGATCACACGTGAAAAATCTGTGATCACATTCGGGGAATCATGCCTGAATGTGAATATGTGGAAAGGAATCAAACCGCTTGCCCGGGCCGGTGCAGGGACTGCCCCGATGTGGACCGCAGGACGGGGAATCAGGGCGCCGGTCGCCGCCGCGCCGGGGGCGGGGCGGCTGGCGCGCCAACCTTGTCCGCGGTCCTGCGGCGGCAACGGAGACAGCAGGGCCTTACAGCGTTGCGGATCATGCGATCATCCCATCGTCCATACGTCAATGGCAAGGCAACGCCGGCGGAAGGATCCGGCAGGCGGGCACATCGACTTGACGCGGTGTCAAGTAACCGCTATTCAGCCGCGATAACCGCTTGTCGTGGTGTCAAGGTGATTCCGGCAAGCTCATGCAGACAGGAGGGCGTATGACGCATTCTTTTTGGACCAATTTCATTCTGTTTCTGGCCGGGGCGGTTGCCGCCGGAATCGGGCTGGCCGGGCTGATCTGGCCGGTGGCATTTCACGCAAGCTCGGGCATCGTGCTGGGCGACAACCCAAGCCTGATGAGCGAGGTGCGGGCGCCGGCGGCGGCGCTGCTGGTGGCGGGCGGGTTTATTCTGGCATCGGTGCGGGTTGCGCGCTGGCGTCCGGCGGCGATCCGGGTTTCGGCGGCGGTCTATCTGACCTACGGGCTGGCCCGGGTGTACAGCATCGCCGTGGACGGGGCGCCGGACGGCATGCTGCTGATGGCGGCGGCGGTCGAGCTGATCATCGGCGGGATCTGCGGAATGATGATCCTGAGATCGCGGGCGGCGACCTGAGCCGCCGGACCAGAGCCGACAGAGGCCCGAGACCGGCCGGACAAAAAACAGGGCCTGCCGATTGCGGCAGGCCCTGTTCGACTGAAGGCTGAGGGCTTTTAGGCCAGCGAGCCGTCGATGCCCTTGCAGGCCTCGACCAGGCCTTTGACGGCCTTGACCGAGTTGTCGAACATCGACTGCTCTTCCTTGTTGAGCTTGATCTCGACGATCTTTTCGATGCCGCCGGCGCCGATCACGGTGGGCACGCCCACATACATGTCCTTTACGCCCAGTTCGCCGTCGCAATAGGCGGCGCAGGGCAGAACGCGTTTTTGGTCTTTCAGATAGGCTTCGGCCATTTCGATCGCCGAAGTGGCCGGTGCGTAGAAGGCCGAGCCGGTCTTCAACAGGCCGACGATCTCGGCGCCGCCGTCACGGGTGCGCTGCAGGATGCTGTCCAGCTTCTCCTGCGTGGTCCAGCCCATCTCGATCAGGTCGGGCAGCGGGATGCCGGCGACAGTCGAATAGCGGACCGAGGGAACCATGGTATCGCCGTGGCCACCCAGAACGAAGGCGGTGACGTCCTTCATCGAGACGCCGAATTCCAGGCTGAGGAAGTGGCGGAAGCGGGCCGAGTCCAGCACGCCGGCCATGCCGCAGACCTTGTTCGCGGGCAGGCCCGAGAATTTCTGCAGCGCCCAGACCATCGCGTCGAGCGGGTTGGTGATGCAGATCACGAAAGCGTCGGGGGCATGTTTGCCGATGCCCTCGCCGACCGACTTCATGACCTTGAGGTTGATGCCGAGCAGGTCGTCGCGGCTCATCCCCGGTTTGCGCGGCACGCCGGCGGTGACGATGCAGACATCTGCGCCTGCGATGTCCTCATAGGACTGGGTGCCCCGCAGCGCGGCATCGAACCCCTCGGAGGGGCCGGATTCGGCGATATCGAGCGCCTTGCCTTCGGGCGTGCCTTCGGCAATGTCAAAGAGGACGACGTCGCCAAGTTCTTTCAGCGCGGCAAGGTGTGCGAGCGTGCCGCCGATCTGACCTGCGCCGATCAGGGCAATCTTGGGTCTGGCCATGGAAAATATCTCCGGTCCGGTTGGAAGTGCGCGTTGCCTAGTGCTTAACGGGCGCGCGCGCAAGGCTTACGCGCGGGCCGATGCCGCAGTGCGGCGCGGCGCAGGCTGTGACTATGGATGGGAAAACGCCGAAAACCCGGCGTCTTAAGAGGAATCAGGATGCTGGAACTGGATGCGGGCTTTTTCGCCATTGCGGCGCCGGCCGTGCTGTTCGCGGGGGTCTCCAAGGGTGGCTTTGGCTCTGGTGCGGCCTTTGCCTCGTCGACGATTCTGGCGCTGGTCCTTGAGCCGGGTCAGGCGCTGGGGGTGATGCTGCCGCTGCTGATGCTGATCGACCTGGCCTCGCTCAGGCCCTACTGGCGGCGCTGGAGCTGGCCCGACGCGCGGCTGTTGCTGCTGGGCGGGGTGCCCGGCGTGGTGTTGGGGGTGGCGCTGTACCGGGTGGCGGATGCCGATGTGATGCGGCTGCTGATCGGTGGCATCTCGGTGCTGTTCGTGGTCTGGCAGCTTGGCCAGCGGGGCGGCTGGATCCACCCGTTCCGCGACAGGCTGCCGGGTTGGGCCGGGCTGCTGGCGGGGGTGGTGACCGGGTTCACCAGTTTCGTCAGCCATGCGGGCGGGCCGCCGGCGGCGGTCTATCTGCTGTCGCAGCGGCTGGACAAGACCCGGTATCAGGCCAGCACGGTGCTGATCTTCTGGGTGCTGAATATCGTGAAGTTCGTTCCCTATGCCTGGCTGGGCATGTTCACCTGGCAGACGGCGGCGGCGAATCTGGCGCTGACGCCCTTTGCGCTGATCGGCACCTGGCTGGGCGTGCGGGCGCACAGCATCGTGCCCGAGCGGGTATTCTTCGGGCTGACCTATGTGCTGCTGCTGGCGACCGGCGGCAAGCTGATCTGGGACGGGCTGGTGTAGGGGGCGTTTTGTCCCCCCCTGTCTCCCGCCCCGGTCCCTCCGGGCCGCTGTCGCGCGTTTAACAGAGAGTCGCCGAGAGAGCCGGGCGCGGCCTGCGCCGGAGCGGGCGCGCGGCGGGTTCTGCGCCTCGTCCGGGTCGGCGATTGCTGCGATGCGGCGATTTCCTCTTGAATTTTCCGGAAAAGAATGCCCCTTTCCGGCGCAACATTATGACCCGAGGAGAGATTCATGGACCCCCGCTCGCGCCCCTACCGTTCCGTCCTTTATATCCCCGGCTCCAAGCCGCGCGCACTGGACAAGGCCCGCAGCCTGCCGGTCGATGCGATCATCTTCGATCTGGAGGATGCGGTTTCGGCCGATGAGAAGGACAACGCCCGCGACACGCTGAAGGCGGCGCTGGCCGAGGGCGGCTATGGCGCGCGGGTCAAGATCGTGCGGATCAACGGGCTGGACACCCCCTGGGGCGCCGACGATGCCCGCGCGGTGGGCGAAATGGACGCCGATGTGGTGCTGTTGCCCAAGGTCGGCTCGGCATCGGACATCGACGCGCTGGCGGCGATCACCGGCGATCTGCCGGTCTGGGCGATGATGGAGACGCCGCGCGGCATGCTGAACGCCGCCGGGATCGCCGCGCATCCGCTGCTGACCGGCATGGTGATGGGCACCAACGATCTGGCCAAGGAGTTGCAGACGCGGTTCCGGCCCGACCGGCTGCCGATGATGGCCGGCCTCGGCCTCTGCCTGCTGGCGGCCAAGGCCGAGGGGTTGATCATTGTCGATGGCGTCTACAACGCCTTCAAGGACGACGAGGGGCTGGCGGCCGAATGCGCGCAGGGCCGCGACATGGGGTTCGACGGCAAGACGCTGATCCATCCGGCACAGGTGGATGTGACCAATGCCGCCTTCGCCCCGTCCGAGGCCGAGATCGACCTGGCGCGGCGCAAGATCGCCGCGTTCGAGGCGGTCGAGGCCTCGGGGCAGGGGGTGGCGGTGGTCGACGGCAAGATTGTCGAAAACCTGCATGTTGTCACCGCACGGGAAACTCTGGCAAAAGCAGAGGCGATAGAGGCGCTGCAAGCGGGGTAGCCAGCGATGGGTTTTGGTCTTTTGATTCTGGGCGTGGCACTTTGGTGGGCCGGGCATTTGTTCAAGCGGGTGGCGCCGGCGCGCCGCGCCGCCATGGGCGACAAGGGCAAGGGCGCGGTGGCGCTGGTCCTGTTGGCCGCCGTGATCCTGATGGTCCTTGGCTATCGCATGGCTGACGGCGCGTTCTTCTGGGGGCGGCACCCGGCCACAGTGGGGATCAACAACGTGCTGATGCTGGTGGCGCTGTACCTGACCTCGCCGGGTCCGTCGAAGGGGGCGCTGCTGTACCGGATGCGGCATCCGATGCTGACCGGCGTCCTTTTGTGGGCGGCGGCGCATCTTCTGGTCAACGGCGATGTGCCGTCCTTTGTTCTGTTCGGCGGACTGGGGCTGTGGGCGATCGTCGAGATGGCTGTGATCAACCGGGCCGAGCCCGGCTGGACCGCGCCGGGCAAGGGCAGCCTGGGCAAGGATGTGATGTTCCTGGCAATCAGCGCCGTGCTGTTGGTGGTGATCGGCTACATTCACCTCTGGCTCGGCTATCCGGCGTTCGGGTGAGGAACGGCATGAGCACGCTTTACCGTCTGCTGACCGAGGACGACACCTCGGCGTTCTGCCACAAGGTCAGCAAGGCGCTGGCCGAGGGGTGGGAGCTTTACGGCGATCCCACCTATACCTTTGACGCGGCGCGCGGCGTGATGCGCTGCGGCCAGGCGGTAACCAAGCAGGTCGAGGCCGCCTATACCCCCGACATGAAACTAGGAGCGCAGTGATGGCCCAAAGCCAGCAAAAGACCAATGCGGGCCGGTTTTTCGAGGATTATGCGGTGGGCCAGACGCTGGTCCATGCGGTGCCGCGCACCGTCTCGGGAGGCGAGCGGGCGCTTTATCACGCGCTGTATCCGGCGCGCCATGCGCTCTATTCCTCGGATACTTTCGCGCAGTCCTGCGGGCTGCCTTGCAGCCCGATCGACGATCTGGCGGCCTTTCACCTGGTGTTTGGCAAGACGGTGCCGGATGTCTCGCTCAACGCGGTGGCGAACCTGGGCTATGCCGAGGGGCGCTGGCTGAAGCCGGTCTATCCCGGCGACACGCTGCGGGCGGTCTCCGAGGTGATCGGAGTGAAACAGAACTCCAACGGCAAGACCGGGGTGGTCTGGGTGCGGACCCGGGGCCTGAATGAGACCGGCGAGACGGTGCTGGAATATGTGCGCTGGGTGATGGTGCGCAAGCGCGACCCGCAGGCGCCGGCGCCGGAAACCGTGGTGCCGGAACTGGCGGCGGCGGTTGCGCCCGATCAGCTGGCGATCCCCGAGGGGATGGAGTTCGAGGATTACGATTTCGCGCTGGCCGGCGAGGCGCATCGCTGGGGCGACTACGAGATCGGCGAGCGGATCGACCATGTGGACGGCGTCACCATCGAGGAAGCCGAGCATATGATGGCCACGCGTCTTTGGCAGAACACCGCCAAGGTGCATTTCGACCTGAGCGTCCGCCCGGAGGGACGGCTGATCTATGGCGGCCATGTGATCAGCATGGCGCGCGCGCTGTCGTTCAACGGGCTGGCCAACGCGCAGATGATCGTCGGGCTGAACGCCGGGGCGCACGCCAATCCCTGTTTCGCCGGCGACACGGTCAAGGCCTGGTCGGAGGTGCTGGACAAGGCCGAGACATCGGCGCCAGGGGTCGGCGCGATACGGCTGCGGCTGGTGGCGACCAAGGGCGGCGCGCCCTTTGATCTGCGCGGCGCGGATGGCAAATACCTGCCGCATGTGCTGCTCGATCTCGACTACTGGGCCTTGATGCCGATGTGATCGCGGCGCCGGCCGCGCCGGTTCGGACGTCGGCACGGCAACAACCGGGCGCACGGGGCGAGACTCAGCGCGGCGCGCCCGGCGCGGTTTTCAGGCCGGATTTGACCGGCGACCGGATTTGTGATCACGCGCCGGTTTCATGTGATCACAAATTGAATTTTTCTGCGTCGCCGCATCGGGATTTCACGAATTTTGTCCCGCTGCGACGTGACAGACGCGAAAAAAGGCGTAAAAACGGGCGCAGCCAACCGGAAAAGGAGCCAACATGGCCGATGTTAATCGGGGCAATCGCCCGCTTTCGCCGCACCTCTCGATCTATCGCCCGCAGCTGACCGCCATCACCTCGATCCTGACGCGGATCACAGGCAATGCGCTGATCGTTGCGGCGCTGCTGATCGTCTGGTGGTTCCTTGCCGCCTCGACCTCGCCAGAGTATTTCTCCCTGGCCGATGCGGTGATCACAAGCTGGTTCGGGGATCTGGTGATGGTCCTGTCGCTCTGGGCGCTGTGGTATCACACGCTGGCGGGGATCCGGCACCTGATCTGGGACAATGCCAAGATGCTGGAAATGGAAACCGCAACCAAGCTGGGCTGGGCGGTCGTCATCGGCTCGGTCCTGCTGACGCTCATCACCGTCGCTGTCATCTGAGGAGGCCCTCCATGCGTTACATTACCGACCGCAAGCGCGTCGACGGCCTGGGCGCCGCCAGATCCGGCGTTCATCATTTCTGGGTCATGAAGGTCAGCTCGGTCGCGCTGCTTGGGCTGATCCCGCTGTTCGTCTTTACCTTTGGTCCGATGCTGGGCCGGCCCCATGACGAGGTGATCGCCTATTTCGCGCAGCCGTTCCCGGCCATCGTCGCGGCGCTGACCATCCTGGTGAGCTTCCGCCACTTCAAGGACGGGGTTCAGGTGCTGATCGAGGATTACGTCCACGGCTGGAAACAGCGGGCCCTGATCATCGCCACGATCCTGCTGAGCTATTCGGCGGCGGCCGTGGGTCTGTTTGCCATCGCCCGCATCGCGCTCTAACTCC
This sequence comes from Antarcticimicrobium luteum, assembly GCF_004358185.1. GTDB lineage: Bacteria > Pseudomonadota > Alphaproteobacteria > Rhodobacterales > Rhodobacteraceae > Antarcticimicrobium > Antarcticimicrobium luteum. The sequence goes on along the minus strand of NZ_SMUV01000073.1, from coordinate 165,555 downwards.
GAACGGGAGACACAAGACAATGGCTGCATACGAATTTGAGACCCACGAATACGACGTCGTGGTTGTGGGCGCCGGCGGCGCCGGGCTGCGTGCGACGCTGGGCATGGCCGAACAGGGGCTGCGCACCGCCTGCGTGACCAAGGTGTTCCCGACCCGCTCGCATACGGTGGCGGCGCAGGGCGGCATCGCCGCCTCGCTGTCCAACATGGGGCCCGACCACTGGCAGTGGCACATGTTCGACACCGTCAAGGGGTCGGACTGGCTGGGCGATACCGATGCGATGGAATACCTTGCCCGCGAGGCGCCCAAGGCGGTCTACGAGCTGGAGCACTATGGCGTGCCGTTCAGCCGGACCGAAGAGGGCAAGATCTATCAGCGCCCGTTCGGCGGCCACACCACCGAGTTCGGCGACGGCCCGCCGGTGCAGCGCACCTGCGCCGCCGCCGACCGCACCGGCCATGCCATCCTGCACACGCTTTATGGCCAGAGCCTCAAGAACAACGCGGAATTCTACATCGAGTATTTCGCCATCGACCTGATCATGTCCGAGGACGGCGTCTGTCAGGGTGTGGTGTGCTGGAAGCTCGATGACGGCACCATGCATGTGTTCAACGCCAAGACCGTGGTGCTGGCCACCGGCGGCTATGGCCGGGCCTATTTCAGCTGCACATCGGCGCATACCTGCACCGGTGACGGCGGCGGCATGGTGGCGCGCGCGGGTCTGCCGCTTCAGGATATGGAATTCGTTCAGTTCCACCCGACCGGCATCTATGGCGCCGGCTGCCTGATCACCGAGGGCGCGCGCGGCGAGGGCGGGTATCTCACCAACGCCGAGGGCGAGCGGTTTATGGAGCGTTATGCGCCCCAGTACAAGGATCTGGCGCCGCGCGACTATGTCAGCCGCTCGATGACGATGGAGATCCGCGAAGGCCGAGGTGTCGGCGAGCATGGCGATCATATCCACCTGAACCTGAGCCACCTGCCGGCCGAGGCGCTGGCGGAACGGCTGCCGGGGATCTCGGAAAGCGCCAAGATCTTTGCCGGTGTCGATGTCACCAAGGAGCCGATCCCGGTTCTGCCGACGGTGCATTACAACATGGGCGGCATTCCGACCAACTACTGGGGCGAGGTGCTGAACCCGACGGCCAAGGATCCCAACGCCGTCGTGCCGGGCCTGATGGCCGTGGGCGAGGCCGGCTGCGCGTCGGTGCACGGCGCCAACCGCCTTGGCTCCAACTCGCTGATCGACCTGGTGGTGTTCGGCCGCGCCGCCGCGATCCGCGCCGGCAAGGTGGTCGACCCCGAGGCGCCCAACCCGGAACTGAACCGCCCCTCGATCGACAAGGCGTTCGACCGGTTCGACGGGCTGCGCCATGCCAAGGGCAACATCCCCACCGCCGAACTGCGGCTGGAGATGCAGCGCACCATGCAGGCCGACGCGGCGGTGTTCCGCACCGACGAGACGCTGAAGGAAGGCGTCGAGAAGATGACCGCGATCGCCGCCAAGGTGGACGATCTGGCGGTTACCGACCGCAGCCTGGTGTGGAACAGCGACCTGATGGAAACGCTGGAGCTGACCAACCTGATGCCCAACGCGCTGGCCACCATCCACGGCGCCGAGGCACGCAAGGAAAGCCGCGGCGCGCACGCGTCCGAGGATCATCCGACGCGCGACGACGAGAACTGGCGCGTGCACACGATCAGCCGTGTCGAGGGCAACCAGGTCACGCTGACACATCGCCCGGTGATCGTCGATCCGCTGACCACCGAGGCCGAAGGCGGCATCGCGCTGAAGAAGATCGCGCCCAAGGCGCGGACCTTCTGAGGGCGGCGCAAATGGGGCACCGGGCCGGGTTCAGCGCAACATCGACACCGCCTTGCCATCGGCAGGGCGGCGGGTGCGCGCGGCCATGGTGAGCCCCGAGCGCCCCGTTTCGCCGCGCGCGGGCGCGGGCGCCGGATCGTCCCGCCCGGGATTGTCCCGGCCGGTGCATTTCGTGGCGCCGGATCCGGCCACCTGGCCCGAGCTGAAATCCGGCGACGGGGCCGAGATCGCGCCGGAGCGGCTGGCCGAGATCTGTATCAACAGCGCCGATTGCTGGGTGCTGCGCAGCTATTACGAGCTGCGCCGCGCCGGGTATGAGGTGACCTTGTCGGACAGGCCGCGCGCGGATGCGGTGAATATCGGCGATATTTATGCGCTGGGCCGCACGGTGCGCGGCTGGACCGCGTTCTTTGTCATTCCGCGCGGCGACGGCCACGAGCCGGAGCTGGCCAATTTCACCCTGTTGCAAAACGCCGGATCGACCTCGACCAGGCCGTTCGCGACGGTGCCGCTGTGGTCGCAGCCGGGGCTGATCGCGCGCGATCCGGACCGCGGCGAGCGGATCGAGACCGTGTCCTTCAAGGGCGCCGCGGTCAATCTGGACCCGGCCTTTCAGAGCGATGCGTTCCGCGCCGCGCTGGCGGGCGAGGGGGTGCGGCTGGAGATCGGCGTGCCGAGCGAGGGCGCCGGTGGCCGGGCCTGGGCCGATTACCGCGAGACCGACCTGATTCTGGCGGTGCGCAACCTGACCGAGTACGACGCCGCGCGCAAACCGGCCAACAAGCTGGTCAATGCATGGTGGGCCGAGGTGCCGGCGCTGCTGGGCCCCGAGCCCGCCTTTGCCGAGGTCGGCACATCGCCCGAGGATTATATCGAGGTGCGCCGTCCGGAGGATGTGATCGCGGCGATCCGGGCCTTCCGGCAGGCGCCCGGCAGCTATGCGGCCATGGTCGAGCGCGGCCGCGAAAAGCGCACGGCCTTCAGCAATGCCAGGCTGGTTGCGCGTTGGGTCGAGGTGCTGAACGGCCCGATCGCCGCGGCGTTCGACCGCTGGCAGGCGCGGTCCCGGCTGCGCCGGATGCTGAGCGTGATGAAGATGTTCCTGATGGAGCCGTTGAGCAAAAGGCGGCATCAGGGCAATTTCAGCCAAGGACGGAGAATTCTCGATGTGTGACACCACCAGCCGCAACCGGCGCAGTGTCCTGTAAACGCCGATTGCATGCCCCCTGATCCCCCTTTGACAGGGCGCGGGGCCTGACTGAAGATAACGAAAGGTCGTGACATGGTACAATTCACTCTTCCCAAGAACAGCCGGATCACCACCGGCAAGACCTGGCCGAAGCCGGAGGGGGCCAAGTCCCTGCGGACCTTCAAGATCTACCGCTGGACCCCCGACGACGGGCAGAACCCGCGTGTCGACACCTATTTCCTCGACATGGACAAATGCGGACCGATGGTTCTGGACGCGCTGATCAAGATCAAGAACGAGATCGATCCGACGCTGACCTTCCGCCGCTCCTGCCGCGAGGGGATCTGCGGCTCCTGCGCGATGAACATCGACGGGATCAACACGCTGGCCTGCATCTATGGCCTCGACGAGATCAAGGGCGATGTGAAGATCTATCCGCTGCCGCATATGCCGGTGGTCAAGGACCTGATCCCCGACCTGACCCATTTCTATGCCCAGCACGCCAGCATCATGCCCTGGCTGGAAACCAAGACCAACCGCCCGGCGAAAGAGTGGAAGCAGTCGATCGAGGACCGCAAGAAGCTTGACGGTCTTTACGAATGCGTGATGTGCGCGTCGTGCTCGACCTCCTGCCCGAGCTACTGGTGGAACGGCGATCGGTATCTGGGCCCGGCCGCGCTGCTGCATGCCTATCGCTGGATCATCGACAGCCGCGACGAGGCCACGGGCGAGCGTCTGGATGCGCTGGAGGATCCCTTCAAGCTGTATCGCTGCCACACCATCATGAACTGCACCAAGACCTGCCCCAAGGGTCTGAACCCGGCCAAGGCGATCGCCGAGATCAAGAAGCTGATGGTCAAGCGCGCGGTCTGAGCGGCGCCGGTGGATCCGACCTCTGGCGTGGTGGTGTTGGCCGGGGCGGCGGGGCTTTCCCTGCCGCTCGGCGGCGCGCTGGCATGGATCGCCTATCGTCACGAGACGGCGTTCACCGAACCGGTGATGCACGCGCTGATCGCCTTTGGCGGCGGCGCGCTGCTGTCGGCGGTGGCGCTGGTGCTGGTGCCCGATGGGGCGGCGATGCTGCCACCCTGGTTGGCGCTGGGGCTGCTGTTCCTGGGCGGGATCGTTTTCTATCTGCTCGATCTGCGTCTGGAGCGTGGCGGCGGCAACGGCGGTGCGCTGCTGGTGGCGATGCTGCTGGATTTCCTGCCCGAGGCGCTGGCGTTGGGCGCCCTGCTGGTCACCGAGGCGGCGACCGCCAGACTGCTGGCGCTGATGATCTTTCTGCAGAACCTGCCCGAGGGGTTTTCCGCCTTTGGCGAGATATGGCGCCATGGGGTGGCGGCCCGGCCGCTGCTGCTGGCCTTTGCCCTGCTGGCGGGACTTGGGCCGCTCTGCGCCCTGCTGGGGATGTGGTTTCTGGTCGAGATGGATGCTGTTCTTGGTGCGATCATGATCTTTTCCGCCGGTGGCATCCTGTATCTGTTGTTCCAGGACGTGGCCCCTGCGGCCCGGACCCGCGACAGCAGCGCACCGGCGCTTGGCGCGGTGCTGGGGTTCGGGCTGGGGCTGGCCGGGGCGCTGGTCATCGCGTGATGCAGCAAGCGCATGGCAAGATTGCGTTTTTGTCCGATGCGGCAGTGCAGCATTGGCCTTAGGTTATGCCGCAGGGAGGGCCTCTGATATTGCCGGAGCGACCCATGTACGACAACGCGCATACCCCCGAAATCGCCGCCAGTGCCATTGCCGAGCGCAAGGCGCAGGCCGCGCTGAAAACCCTTGAAGAAGCCTGGGCCTATTTCACGCCCGAGGCGCTGCCGGTCGAGGCCGAGGCCGATCCGGCGCAGGAGTTGTTTCAGTACCACGCCGCCGCCTGACCGCCTGCTGGCAAGTGTCCCGCCCCTGCAATAGAACGGGCCCCGGACCGAAAGGGAGGGGCCCTTGCCTGTATTGCTTCTGATCCTTCTGGCCGGGGTGCTGGCCTATTTCATCTGGCGCCATCGCAGCAGTTCGCTCAGCCGCGACTGCCGCTGGCGGCAGGACCGTGCGCGCGGCGTCTGGCGCTGCGCCGCCTGCGGCGGCGAGATACCCGGGACCGGCCACGGCCCGCCGCGGTTATGCCTGAAAAACCACAGCTGACAGCATTCGGAAAAAAACGAGTCTGTTGTGATTTTCCCTCTTGATCGACTCGGGGTTTGGCCCGATATGCGCGATCAAGACGCCAACGCACGCGCCTCTGGCGAAAGGGGTTCCAAAGTCCCCTATGGTTACGTAGCGACGGTAACGTCTCCTTTTGAAGTGAGCGGTCTGCGCCGGGAAACCGGAATGGCCGGGTCTGATGGAGATGACCATGAACGCATACGTAACCGAGTTTTCGGTCGCTAAAGACGTGCGCCCGCACGCCCGCATCGAAAATTTCATCCGCTCGACGCAGTTCGACCACCCGACGCTGGTTCTGGACGTGGATCGCGTCGCCGATCAGTATCACGCGCTGAAGGCCGGTCTGGGCCGTGCGCGCATTCACTATGCCGTCAAGGCCAACCCGGCCCGCGAGATCGTGGAGCGCCTGGTGGGCCTCGGTTCGGGCTTTGACGCGGCCTCGCGCGCCGAGATCGAGCTGTGCCTGTCGCTGGGCGCGCATCCCGAGAATATCTCGTTCGGAAACACCGTGAAAAAGGCGCGCGACATCGAGTTCGCCTTTCACGCCGGCGTCACCCTGTTTGCCGCCGATGCCGAGGAAGAGCTGGAGAAGATCGCCGAATCCGCACCCGGATCGCGGGTCTATATTCGCCTGATCGTCGATGCGTCCGAGGCCGACTGGCCGCTGAGCCGAAAGTTCGGCTGCGCCCGCGACAAGGCGATCGGGCTGATGGATTACGCCGTCTCGCTGGGGCTGGCCCCGGTGGGCCTGTCGTTCCACGTGGGCAGCCAGACCCGGCGGGCCGAGATGTGGACCACCACGCTGGATCAGGTGGCGGCCGTCTGGCACGCCGCCCGCGACGCGGGGCATGCGCTGGAGCTGCTGAACATCGGCGGCGGGTTCCCGGCCTACTACGGCGAGGAGATCGAGGGCCCGACCGCCTATTCGGCACGGGTGATGGAGCTGGTGACGGAGCGGTTCGGCGACGTGCCGCATGTGATGGCAGAACCGGGCCGCGGGCTGGTGGCCGAGGCTGGCATGATCGCCGCCGAGGTGCTGCTGGTGTCGCGCAAGTCGGACAGCGATCTGCACCGCTGGGTTTATCTGGACATCGGCAAGTTCTCGGGGCTGGCCGAGACCATGGACGAGGCGATCCGCTATCAGTTCGTGACCGAGCGCGATCACGAGCCGATGGGCGCCTGCATCCTGGCCGGCCCCTCCTGCGACAGCGCCGACGTGCTTTATGAAAAGCGCCCGGTCGAGTTGCCGCTGGGGCTGAAATCCGGCGACCGCATCCTGATCCGCAACTGCGGCGCCTATACCTCGACCTACGCCAGCGTCGGCTTCAACGGCTTTCCGCCGCTGGACGTGGTGGTGATCTGAGCCAGGCGGCCCCGCCCGAACGGGCGGGGCTGTTTCCGGGCGGTTCCCGGGGCGTTGCCCCGTCGCCCTGTCCGGTCCGCCGCCCCCCGGGAATCGTTGCGGTGAAAGGATGACGAGGCGAGGTTGGGCGCTTGCATGTCGGGGCGCGGCGCGGTTTTCTCGGCGGAACAGACGGAGGCCCGCCATGACCCAAGCGCCACAAGACGCCGATGCCCGCCGTGCCGTTGCGCCGGTGATCTGTTATCCGGGTGACAGGCTGCCGCCGCCCGATCCGGCGCTCTACGCGCGGGCGCGGGCCGGGGCGGAAAAGGTGGCCGAGGTGATCGCACCGCCGCGCGAGGCCGCCGCCTTTGCCGTTCCGGCCGGGCAATTCTTTCGCATCTCCAGTATCGAGGGGCCGCAGGTGGGGGATCTGAACCTGTGGAACGCCCATGACCTCACCGAGCGGTTCTATTCCGGCAAGACCCGGGCGCTGCATGGGACGCATGTGACCACCGGCGAGCGGTTGTGGAGCAGTTTCCCCGCGCTGCGGCCGATGGCGACCATCGTTGAGGACACGCTGGGCTGGTATGGGATCGATGAATTCGGCGGCTCGGTGCATGATGTGATCGGCACCCGCTGCGATCCCTACACCCATAATCTGCTGTCGGGCGGGCAGTATCACCATTGCTGCCATTCCAACCTGACCCGCGCGCTGGCCGATCACACCGGTCTGTCGCTGGCCGAGGCGGAGCGCCATGTCCATGACGTGCTCAATGTCTTTATGTGCACCGGCTTTACCCGCGATACGGGGCAGTATTTCATGAAGGCAAGCCCGGTGCGGCCGGGCGATTATCTGGAGTTCTTTGCCGAGATCGACCTGCTGGGTGCGCTCAGCGCCTGCCCGGGTGGCGATTGTTCGGCGGAGCATTCCAGCGATGCCGCCACCTGCCATCCGCTGCTGATCGAGGTCTTCGCGCCGCAGGAGGGGGCGCTGGAGGGCTGGGCATCGCCGCCGGTCAACGGCTACGACCGCAGCCACGGGCGCTGACCCGGCTGCACGCCCACTGCACGGCCCCGTGCACATCGGGTGCAGGGGCGGTGCACATGCTTTTTCGCGCCAGCGCGCTTTAGCGGGCGTCGGGGAACGCGGCGTTCAGCGCGATTTCCACCATGTCGCCAAAGCTGCTTTCCCGATGCTCGGAGGCCAGCGCCTCGCCGGTGATCAGGTGGTCGGAGACCGTCAGCACCGCCAGCGCGCGGCGGCCATAGCGGGCGGCCAGCATATAGAGTTCCGCGGCCTCCATTTCCACCGCCAGGATGCCATGGCGCACCATCTGTTCGTTCAGATCGGGCCGTTCGTCATAGAAGGTGTCCGACGAATAGATGCCGCCGACATGGGTGCGGGTGCCCTTTGCCTCGGCCGCCGCGACGGCCGCGCGCAACAGCGACCAGTCGGCGCCGGGGGCGAAATTCACCTCGCGGAAGATGGTGGAGGAGGGGGAGGTCACCGTGCTGGCCGTCATCGCCAGCACCACGTCGCGCAGACCCACGTGATCCTGCATTCCGCCGCAGGAGCCGATGCGGATCAGGGTCTGCGCGCCATAGTCGCGGATCAGTTCGTTGACGTAGATCGACAGCGACGGCATGCCCATGCCGCTGCCCTGTATGGTGACCGGATGGCCGTTCCAGGTGCCGGTAAATCCCAGCATGCCGCGCACCGCATTGACCTGCCGCACATCCGACAGAAATGTCTCTGCCGCCCATTTCGCGCGGTAGGGATCGCCGGGCAACAGGACCGTTTCGGCAATGTCACCGGGCGCGGCACCAATATGAATTGTCATTTTGAGACCGCGTGGCTCTCAGATTTCCATATCGGTGATATCGGCGCCCCGGCTCAGGGCGTCATGAACCCATTGCGGTTTGCGCCCGCGTCCCGACCAGGTTTGTTCGTGGTTGTCCGGGTTGCGGTATTTCGGCGGTGTCTTGGGTTTTTTCGTCGCGCCGCGCGCCGCCGCGTCGGTGGAGAGTTCCGACAGCGAGAAGCCGAATTCCGCCGCAGCCTTTTCCGCCGCTTTCAGGGCTTCGCGTCTTTCGCGTTGCTCGGCATCTTTAAGGGCCTTTTCGACGTCTTTCTGGAGCTGAAGCAGCTCCTTGCGAGTCATGGAAGTCAGATCAAGCGCCATGGCATTCCCCTGTAAATCATCGGTGCGCCATCCCTATGGTCGGCGCATTCCAATTACAATAGCGATAATCATGGTGCCGGTCAGCGCCAAAATTCAGAACCTGGATTATTCCGCCGCAATTCTTTCCGGATCCACCAGTGTCACGATATCGCCCATAATGGTATTTAGCTCGAAATCCTTCGGTGTGTAGATTTTTGCCACACCCATTTTGCGTAATTTTTCAGCATCGTCCTCGGGAATGATTCCGCCGACGATAACCGGGGTCTTCCCAAGGCCCGCCGCGCGCATGCGGGTCATCACATCCTCGACCAGAGGAATGTGGCTGCCGGACAGGATCGAAAGGCCGACCACATGGGCGTTTTCGCTTTGCGCCTTTTCGACGATTTCCTGCGGGGTGAGGCGAATCCCCTCATAGGAAATGTCCATGCCGCAATCGCGGGCGCGGAAGGCGATCTGCTCGGCGCCGTTGGAATGGCCGTCAAGACCCGGTTTGCCGACGAGAAATTTCAGCCGGCGGCCCAGTTTGTCGCTGACCGCATCGACGGCCTCGCGCAGATCCTCCAGCCCCTCGGTTCTGTTCGAGACCGAGCCGGACACGCCGGTGGGTCCGCGATAGGTGCCATGGACGGTGCGCATCTGCTCGGCCCATTCGCCGGTGGTGGCGCCGGCCCTGGCGGCGGCGATCGAGGGTTCCATGATGTTGCGCCCCTCGCGCGCGGCCTCGCGCAGGGCGGCGAGGGCGGCCTGAACCGCCGGCTCGTCCCGCTCGGCGCGCCAGGCGTTCAGCCGGTCGATCTGATCCTGTTCCACCGCCGGGTCGACCGTCATGATGCCGCCATCGGCGCTCATCAGCGGCGAGGGCTCGGTTGTGGTGAACCGGTTCACGCCGACGACCACGGTTTCGCCGGCCTCGATCCGGCCCAGCCGTTCGGCGTTGGACTCGACCAGCCGCGATTTCATGTAGTCGATCGCCTGGATCGCACCGCCCATGCTGTCGAGATTGGCCAGTTCCGCCCGCGCGCCCGCTTTCAGCGCCTCGACCCTGGCGTCGACCGCCGGGTTGCCGTCGAACAGATCCTCATATTCCAGCAGATCGGTCTCATAGGCCAGGATCTGCTGCATCCGCATCGACCATTGCTGGTCCCAGGGGCGCGGCAGGCCCAGCGCCTCGTTCCAAGCGGGCAATTGCACGGCGCGTGCGCGGGCCTTTTTGCTGAGCGTCACAGCCAGCATTTCGATCAGGATGCGGTAGACGTTGTTTTCCGGCTGCTGTTCGGTCAGGCCAAGCGAGTTGACCTGCACGCCATAGCGGAAGCGGCGGAATTTCGGGTCGGTGACGCCATAGCGTTTTTCGCAGATCTCGTCCCAGAGATCGACAAAGGCGCGCATCTTGCACATTTCTGTAATGAAGCGGATCCCGGCATTCACAAAGAACGAGATGCGTCCGACCATGGCCGGAAAATCCTCGGCCGGGACGCGGGGGCGCAATTCGTCCAGTACCGCGATGCCGGTCGCCAGCGCAAAGGCCAGCTCCTGCTCGGGCGTCGCGCCGGCCTCTTGCAGGTGATAGGAGCAGACATTCATCGGGTTCCATTTCGGCACATGAGTATAGCAATACTCGGCCACGTCGGCGATCATCCTGAGCGAGGGCTTCGGCGGGCAGACATAGGTGCCGCGCGAGAGGTATTCCTTGATCAGGTCGTTCTGCACCGTGCCCTGCAGTTTCGAGATGTCGGCGCCCTGTTCCTCGGCCACCGCGATATAGAGCGCCAGCAGCCAGGGGGCGGTGGCGTTGATGGTCATCGAGGTGTTCATCTGGTCCAGCGGGATCTGGTCGAACAGCATCCGCATGTCGCCCAGATGCGAGACCGGCACGCCGACCTTGCCGACCTCGCCGCGCGCCAGGGTGTGGTCGCTGTCATAGCCGGTCTGGGTCGGCAGGTCGAAGGCCACCGAAAGCCCGGTCTGCCCCTTGGCCAGGTTGCTGCGATAGAGCGCGTTCGAGGCCCGGGCGGTGGAATGGCCGGCATAGGTACGGATCAGCCAGGGACGGTCGGTCTGGCGGGGTTTCTGCGTCTGCGTCATCGGGAACCTCTCAAGTCGGGGTCGCAAGATTATTTCGCTTTGCTGTTCTAAATCGTAATTATCGACGCATGTCAATTCGCTGCATTGCGGCATCGCGGGGCGCCCGGCCGGCTGCGGCGGCGGCGCCACTTTTGCCGCCATCTTGTGCACGCGCCCCTTTCCCGCCGGGCCAGGTTGCGGCAAGGCTTGCACATGACCAAGGCTGTCGAACTCCCGCTGTGGCTGTTTGCGCTGATCGTGCTGTTCGCGGCGGTCACCTTTGCCTCGCATTTCCTGTTTCCGTCGGTGCGCTGGTATTTTCGCCGCCGGCTGGAGCGGGCGGTGGCGCAGCTGAACCAGCGGCTGGACCGGCCGATCCAGCCGTTCAAGCTGACCCGGCGCTTTGATATGATTCAGCGGATCATCTACAATCCGCAGGTCAGCCAGGCGATCGCCGACCATGCCCGCGCCGAGGGCATCCCCGAGAACGTCGCCTTCCAGCAGGCGCGCCGCTATGCGCGCGAGATCGTGCCGTCGTTCTCGGCCTCGCTCTATTTCGGAGTCGCGATCAGGGCGGCGCGGTTCCTGAGCAACGCGCTTTATCATGTGCGGCTGCGGCAGCTGGACGAGCCCGCGTTGCGCGCCATCGATCCCGAGGCGACGGTGGTGTTCGTGATGAACCACCGCAGCAACATGGATTACGTGCTGGTCACCTATCTGGCGGCGGACCGCTCGGCGCTGGCCTATGCGGTGGGGGAATGGGCGCAGGTCTGGCCGCTGAGCCGGCTGATCCGCGCGATGGGGGCCTATTTCATCCGGCGCAGGTCGCGCAACGATCTCTATCGTGCGGTTCTGGCCTGCTATGTGCGGCTGGCCACCGGCGCCGGCGTGACCCAGGCGATGTTCCCCGAGGGCGGGCTGAGCCTGACCGGCGGGCTGATGCCGGCCAAGCTGGGGCTGCTGAAATACATCACCGCGGGGTTCGATCCGGAGGGGCGCGACGTGGTCTTTGTCCCGGTGGCGCTGAACTATGACCGGGTGCTGGAGGACCGGATCCTGATCGCCGCCAGCATGGGGACCGGGCGCTGCTTCAATGCCCGTATCGGGGTGATCGCGGGGCATGTGCTGCGACAGCTCTGGCTGTGGCTGACCGGACGTTATCGTCGGTTCGGCGATGCGGTGGTCACCTTTGGCCCGCCGCTGTCGCTGCGCGCGCTGCGGGCGGAGCGGTCGGGCGACGTGACCGAGGTGCTGGCGGACCGGCTGATGCGGCGGATCGCCGATGGCGTGCCGGTGCTGCCGGTGCCGCTGGTGGCCTGGCTGTTGCAGACCCACGGGGCGATGACCCGGGCCGAGATCGACGCCCGCGCCGCTGCCGCGCTGGCCAGCCTGCCAGCCTCGACCGTAGGCCGGCTGTGCGCCGATCCGCATGCCGCGACCGGGGCCGGGTTGCGCGCATTGAGCCGGCAGGGGGCGTTGCGGCAGGATCAGGGGCGTTACGTCCCCGATGCGCAAGGCGGTGACCTGTTGCGGTTCTACGCCAATTCGATCCGGCACCTGATGCCGGGCGATGTGCCCGGAAATGGGTTGGGGGCCGAGCCGGAGGCCGCGCCGGGGGATGGGTAGGGGACGTCCAGCTCATTCTGCGGGCGCGAAGGTCTTTCTGCGGTCGCAAAGTCATAAAATTACAAAAACACACCAATTCAATGTTGCAATGTTGCGCGGCTGTTTCTATCCCATCCTGAGAGCCGCGATTCTGCATCGCGGCACAGAGGATAGAGAAGGAGGCCATCATGGCTTTGGACACCAATGGCGGCATCGCGCCCTATGAGGCGCCCGAAAAAGACCTTTACGAAATGGGCGAAATGCCTCCGCTCGGCTATGTGCCGAAGCAGATGTATGCCTGGGCCATCCGCAAGGAGCGTCATGGCGAGCCCGACACCGCGATGCAGCTGGAAGTCGTGGATACCCCGACGCTGGACAATCACGAGGTGCTGGTGCTGGTGATGGCGGCGGGCGTCAACTACAACGGTGTCTGGGCCGCGCTGGGCCAGCCGGTGAGCCCCTTTGACGGCCACAAGCAGCCGTATCATATCGCCGGCTCCGATGCCGCCGGCATCGTCTGGGCGGTCGGCGACAAGGTCAAGCGCTGGAAGGTCGGCGACGAGGTGGTGATCCACTGCAACCAGGACGACGGCGACGACGAGGAGTGCAACGGCGGCGACCCGATGTTCTCGCCCAGCCAGCGGATCTGGGGATACGAGACGCCGGACGGCTCGTTCGGGCAGTTCACCCGGGTGCAGGCGCAGCAGCTGATGCCGCGCCCCAAGCACCTGACCTGGGAGGAGAGCGCCTGTTACACGCTGACGCTGGCCACCGCCTATCGGATGCTGTTCGGTCACCACCCGCATGATCTGAAGCCGGGCCAGAACGTGCTGGTCTGGGGGGCCTCGGGGGGGCTTGGCTCTTACGCGATCCAGCTGATCAACACCGCCGGCGCCAACGCGATCGGCGTCATCAGCGACGAGGACAAGCGCGAGTTCGTCATGGGCCTGGGCGCCAAGGGCGTGATCAACCGCAAGGACTTCAACTGCTGGGGGCGCCTGCCCACCGTCAACACGCCGGAATATAACGCCTGGCTGAAAGAGGCGCGCAAGTTCGGCAAGGCGATTTGGGACATCACCGGCAAGGGTGTGAGCGTCGACATGGTGTTCGAACACCCGGGCGAGGCGACCTTTCCGGTGTCGTCGCTGGTCTGCAAGAAGGGCGGCATGGTTGTGATCTGCGCCGGCACCTCGGGCTTCAACTGTACCTTCGATGTCCGCTACATGTGGATGCATCAGAAACGGTTGCAGGGCTCGCATTTCGCGCATCTGAAACAGGCGGCATCGGCCAACCGGCTGATGCTGGAGCGGCGCCTCGATCCCTGCATGTCCGAGGTGTTCACCTGGGGCGACCTGCCGCAAGCGCACATGAAGATGCTGCGCAACGAGCACAAGCCGGGCAATATGTCGGTGCTGGTGCAATCGCCCAGAACCGGGCTGCGCACCTTTGAAGAGGTGCTGGAGGCCGGTCGCCGCTGAGACCGGCCGGAACCTGAAACCGGCCATATGCGCCGGAGACAAGACCCGCAGCGCAGATCGCGTTGCGGGTTTTTCCTTTTGGACCGGGTTTGCGCGTATTTTGATTATCAAATTGATAATTAAACATGTCGTGGTAATACTTCTATTATTAGTCAATAGCGGAATTTTTTATGCCACATCGGAACTGGATCCTTGCCGTTCTGGAGGATTTGCGCCTCTATTCCGAGAAACACGGATTGCCGGAATTGGGGCGGCAATTGGAACTGGCCCGACGGATCGCTACCCGGGAATTGCCGGCAGGGCGTGAGGGGGCGCAGGCGGGGGACATCTCGGGCGGTTCCGGCGATCCGGGTTGAGCGGTTCGGCGCGCCGCTTGATACTGGTGCCCGCCGCGGCAGCGGGGTAGGGTCGCGCCATGACCGCGCCGGCTATTACATTTTCCGAGGATCAGGCGACCGCCTTCGACAGCGTGGCCGAGATGCTGCGCGGCGCGGGGGTCGATCTGGAGAACGGCGCCCTGACGCCGCCTCAGGCGGCCGGGTCGGGGGTGCTGGCGCTGATCGGCAAGGCCGGCTCGGGCAAGACTTTGTTGCTGGCCGAGCTTTACAAGGCGCTGGAGGCGGCCGGGGTCGAGGTAGTTTCGGGCGACTATGAAGGGCGCAAACGGCGGGGGCGCCGCACGCTGGCAATCCTGGCACCGACCAACAAGGCGGCCAGTGTGCTGCGGTTTCGCGGTGTGCCGGCGACTACCATCCACCGCATTCTCTATACCCCCGTCTACGACCCGGAATACGAACGCATCGCCGAATGGCTGGCCGGCACCGGCGAGCGGCCCGAGATCGAGGGGCTGACCGATCTGGCGCTGGACCGCGCGGCGGCCTTTTATGCGGTCAACAAGTCGATTCCCGGCGCCCTGGCCGCCGCCGGCCTGCGCGGGTCCGATTTCATCACCGGCTGGAAACGGCGGGAGGATCCGCTGGACATCGGCTTTGTCGATGAGGCCTCGATGCTGGACGAGCGGCAATTCGGCGATCTGAAAGAGATTTTTCCCAATCTGCTGCTGTTCGGCGATCCGGCGCAGCTGGCCCCGGTGAACCAGTCGGGCGCGATGGTGTTCGACGCGCTGCCCGAGACCCGCAAGCTGGAGCTGCACCGCATTCACCGGCAGGAGGCCGACAACCCGATCCTGGATCTGGCCCATGCGCTGGCCGATCCGCAGCTGAGCTTTGAAGAGTTCGAGCGGATGGTCGAGCAGACCTCGCGGCGCGACGACCGGGTGGTCTGGGGGAGCCGGGTCGAGGTCGATCTGATGGCGCGCAGCCCGGTGCTGGTCTGGCGCAACGCCACGCGGATCCGGCTGATCACCGCCTTTCGCGCGGTTCACGGCGCGCCGGAGGACGACCTGTTGGCCGGCGAGCCGCTGATCTGCGACGGCATCGAGCTGCCGCTCAAACACCGCAAGAAACGGCTGGATCTCGAGGCGCGCGGTCTGATCAAGGGGGCGCAGGTGATCTATCTGGGCCCCGGACGCAAGCCGGGGTTCTCGCGGCTGCATGTGATCGGCGCCGAGGATCCGCAGGTCAGCGCGGCCACGATCATCAAGATCGAGAAGCCGGACGAGGAAGAGCCGTTCATTCCCTTTGCCGCGCGGATGGGGGCGACGTTCCTGCACGGGGCGGCGGTGACCATCCACAAGGCGCAGGGCAGCCAGTGGGACACGGTGCAGGTCTTTGCCCCCGACCTTTACGCGGCGGCGCGAATGGGCCGGGGCGAGGCCGGCCAACCGCTGTGGAAACGGCTGGCCTATGTGGCGATCACCCGGGCGCAGGAGCGGCTGATCTGGGTGGTGCGCAACCGGCTGTCCAAGCCGACCTACCCCCTGCGGGTGGACGATCTGCGCGCCGCCCCGGTGGCGGCGCTGGAACTGCAAGCGGAGGAGACATGAAGACCATACTGATCACCGGCGCCAGTTCCGGCATCGGCCGGGCGACGGCCGAGCTGTTCCTGGCCGAAGGCTGGCGCGTGGGCCTGCTGGCGCGCCGCGCCGCGGCGCTGGAGGAGGTCGCGGCGGGGCAGGCGGGCGCCGTGGTGCTGCCCGCCGATGTCACCGATCCGCAGGCGGTCGAGGCGGCCTTCGCCGATTTCGTCGCCCGTGCCGGGCGGCTCGACGTGCTGTTCAACAATGCCGGCATCTTCACCCCCGCCGGCACCATCGACGAGATCGCGCTGGACGACTGGTTCGCCTCGGTCAACGTCAACCTGACCGGTATGTTCCTGGCCGCGCGGTCGGCTTTCGCGGCGATGCGGGCGCAAAGCCCTCAGGGTGGGCGGATCATCAACAACGGCTCCATCGCCGCCCATGTGCCGCGGCCGCTGTCCACCCCCTATTCGGCGACCAAGCACGCGATCACCGGGCTGACGCGCAGCCTGTCGCTGGACGGGCGGCCCTTTGACATCGCCTGCGGCCAGATCGACATCGGCAACGCGCGCACGCCGATGGTCGAGGGGCTGATCGCCAAGCAGAAGGCAGACACCCCGGACGCGCCGCCGCCCGAGACCATGGCGGTCGAGGATGCGGCAAAATCGGTGCTGCACATGGCCAGTCTGCCGTTGGAGGCCAATGTTCAGTTCATGACCGTGATGGCGACCAGGATGCCCTATATCGGGCGGGGCTGACACCGCCGGTCAGCCGGTTGCGCCGGTCACCGGTTCCGCAGCATGGTGAAGGCGGCCGAGGCGCCCCAGCCGGCGACGATGGCGATCGCCAGCGACATCAGCCCGTAAAGGATCGGCTGCTGCCGCGACAGGACGAAAAGCCACCGCTCCAGCCCGACCTTGCGCACGTCGATCGTGGTTTCGTATTGCGACACCACCTTTCCCTGCCGGGTCAGAAAAATGCGCGCGGTGTAATCGCCCTCGGTAAGGTCGGCGGGCATGTCGATGGCGGTGCGGAACAGCGTCTGCTGATCGAGCGCGACCTTGCCCTCCAGCATCTGATAGAGCCCGGCCTGTTGCCGGATGCGGACCAGCGCCTCGGAGAAATGGGGGGCGTCGCGGATCTCCATCGGGGCGCCGACCGAGCGGATCGCGCGGCCGATACTGACCTTGTGGCGCAGATCCTCGGTATCGGTCAGCACGTCCTTCCACGCTCCGGTGGTGGCCACCGCATAGAACGAGGGGGCGGCGTCCACCTCGACCGCCTCGGCATTGACCCAGATGCCGAACCGGTGCGCCTTGCGCCGCACCAGCACCGGGTGCGAGGGGCCGGCGACGGTGATGACCACCTCCAGCGGTTCGGGCAGGATCGGCGTTTCGCGTTTGACCGCCCCGAAGATCAGGATCTCGGAGCCGTCGAAACTGGTGGTGATCGAAACCCGGTCGCTGGACAGGCCCAGCACGACCTCCTCCTGGGCCCGGGCGCCCAGCGGTATCATCAGCAGCAGGATGGCAAGCAGGCGCCGCATCGCTCAATGCCCCCCCGCGGGGCCGAGCGAATAGAGCTCGGCCGGTTGCAGCAGCAGGTCGGCGGCCAGCCTGCCGCAGACCACCAGAACCATCAGCGCCAGCAGGATGCGCAGCTGTTCTGCCTTGAGCTTCAGCCCGATCCGGGTGCCGATCTGCGCGCCGATCACGCCGCCCACCAACAGCAGCACCGCCAGAACGATGTCGACGGTATAGTTGGTGGTGGCGTGCAGCATGGTGGTGAACCCGGTGACCAGGATGATCTGGAACAGCGAGGTGCCCACGACCACCTTGGTCGGCATCCCCAGCAGGTAGATCATCGCCGGCACCATGATGAAACCGCCGCCGACCCCCATGATCGCGGCCAGGATGCCGACCGCTATGCCGATGCCGATGGGCGGGATCACCGAGATGTAAAGGCCCGAGGTGCGAAAGCGCATCTTGAACGGCAGCGCGTGCACCCAGCCGCGCTGGCGGCGTTTGGGTGTCGGGCCGGTGGCGCCGCGGGCCTTGCGCAGGGCGCGCAGGCTTTCCAGGAACATCAGCCCGCCGACCACGCCAAGGAACACCACATAACACAGACGCACCAGCAGATCGACCTGACCCAGGCTCCTGAGATAGTTGAAGATCACCACCCCCAGCGCGGCGCCGATCAGGCCGCCGGCCTGCAGCACCAGACCCATTTTGATGTCGACCGTGCGCCGTCGGAAATGTGCCAGCACGCCGGAAAAGGACGAGGCGACGATCTGGTTCGCCTCGGTCGCCACCGCCACCGCTGGCGGGATGCCGATAAAGAACAGAAGCGGCGTCATCAGGAACCCGCCGCCGACGCCGAACATGCCCGACAGAACGCCCACCAGTCCGCCGAGCCCGAGGAGAAGAAAGGCGCTGACCGATACTTCCGCGATTGGGAGGTAAACCTGCATGAGACCATCTAACTCCGCTTGTTCCGGCGATCAAAGGCGAAACCGGGTCCGAAAACGCACCGGCGGTCCGGGCGCGGGCGGGGGCGCGCCGGGCTCAATGCCGCCCCGGCTCGGACAGGTTGTAAAGTTCGGCCGGCTCGAACAGCAACTCCAGCGCCAGCTTGCCGCAGACCGCCAGCACCAGCGCGGCCAGCAGGACGCGCAGTTGCTCGGCCTTGAGCTTCAGCCCGATCTGCGTGCCGATCTGCGCGCCGATCACGCCGCCGAGGATCAGGTAGACCGCCAGCACGATATCCACCGTCTGGTTGGTGGTGGCATGCAGCATGGTGGTAAAGGCGGTGACAAAGATGATCTGGAACAGCGAGGTGCCCACCACCACCTTGGTCGGCATCCCCAGCAGATAGATCATCGCCGGCACCATGATGAAACCGCCGCCGACCCCCATGATCGCCGAGAGCACCCCCACCGACAGACCGACCAGCAGGGGCGGGATCACCGACATGTACTGGCCGGAGGTGCGAAAGCGCATCTTGAACGGCAGCGTATGGACCAGGGTGCGGGGGCGGCGCGGCGCCCGCGCGCCGGCCTGCGCGCCGCGCGCCTTGCGCAGGGCGTTGAGGCTTTCGACGAACATCAGCGCGCCGACGATGCCGAGGAAGACCACGTAGCAAAGCCGCACCAGCAGATCGACCTGGCCCAGGCTCTTGAGATAGTTGAAGACAAAGACGCCAAGGCCGGCGCCCACCAGCCCGCCTGCCAGAAGGACCGAACCCATGGTCAGATCGACGGTGCGCCGCCGGAAATGCGCCAGCACCGCGGAAAAGGACGAGGCGACGATCTGGTTGGCGCCGGTGGCCACCGCCACCGCGGGCGGCACACCGACGAAGAACAGAAGCGGTGTGATCAGGAAACCGCCGCCGACGCCGAACATGCCGGACAGTATGCCCACCAGCCCGCCGAGCCCCAGAAGCACGAATGCGTTCACGGAAACTTCGGCGATCGGCAGGTAGGTTTGCATGATCCCAGTTAGGCCCCGGCGCGCGAAAAGGTCAATCGCCAACCCGACCCGGAGGGGCCGCGTTCACCGTTCTTTCACATAGGGCTCGCCGCCTGCCCGCGGCGGGATCGCCTTGCCCACGAACCCGGCCAGAATGACCACCGTCAGGATATAGGGCAGCGCGTCCATCACCTGTACCGGGATCACCACGCCGCCCACGTCGATGTTCTGATAACGCAGCGCGATCGCCTGCAGAAACCCGAACAGCAGGCAGGCCCACATCGCCTGCCAGGGCCGCCACTTGGCAAAGATCAGCGCCGCCAGGGCGATGAAACCGCGCCCGGCGGTCATGTCCTTGACAAAACCCGCCTGCAGCGCGGTCGCCAGATAGGCCCCGGCGATGCCGCACAGCAGGCCGCAGATCGCCACGGCGGCATAGCGCAGCCCGACCACCGAGACACCGGAGGTGTCCACCGCCGCCGGGTTCTCTCCGACCGCCCGCAGGCGCAGGCCAAAGCGGGTGCGGAACAGCACCCACCAGGTCGCCGGCACCGCGAGGAAGGCCACATAGACCAGAATCGAATGGCCCGAGATCAGGTCGGAATAGACCTGGTGCAGCGGGTTGGTCCCGGCGATCAGTTCCGAGACCGGGCGACCGGTGGCCTCGGCATCCGCCGGTCCGATGGCGCCTGGAAACTCCAGCCCGCCGAACCGGCCGCCGCCGATCAGCGAGGGGGTGCGCCCGCCCTGACGGAACCAGTCCTGGGCGATCAGAACGGTCATCCCGGCGGCGAGGAAGTTGATCGCCACGCCGGAAATCAGCTGGTTGCCGCGAAAGGTGATCGAGGCCAGCCCGTGCAGCCCCGCCAGCACCATGGACGCGGCGATGCCCGCCAGCAGGCCCAGCCAGACCGAGCCGGTGACCGAGGCGATGGCCGCCGAAAAGAAGGCCGCCATCAGCATCTTGCCCTCAAGCCCGATGTCGAAGATGCCGGCGCGTTCGGAGAACAGCCCGGCAAGGCAGGCGAGCAGCAGCGGCGTGGACAGCCGCACAGTGCTGTCGAACACCTGGATGAGCGTCAGGAAATCCATCACGCGCGCCCCTTCCGCAGGCTGAGGAACAGTTTCTCGAGCGGCATCCGCACCATGTTGTCCAGCGCCCCGGTGAACAGGATCACCAGCGCCTGAATGACCACGATCAGCTCGCGCGGGATCGAGGTCCAGAGCGCGAGCTCGGCGCCGCCCTGATAGAGAAAGCCGAACAGGATCGCCGCCAGGAACACCCCGAACGGGTGGCTGCGCCCCATCAGCGCCACCGCGATACCGATGAAGCCCGCCCCCTCGGTTGCGTTCAGCACCAGCCGCTCGGCCTCGCCCATCACGTTGTTGATCGCCATCATGCCCGCAAGCCCGCCGGAGATCAGCATGGCGATCATGGTGATCCGCACCGGCGAGATACCGGCATAGAGCGCGCCGGTCTCGGAATGGCCATAGGCGCGGATCTCGTATCCCAGCCTTGTGCGCCAGATCAGCAGCCAGACCAGCACGCAGGCGGCGACGGCGACCAGCAGGCTGACGTTGGCCGGCGCGGCCTTGGAGAAATTGATCCCGATTGGGGCCAGCAGCTCGTGCAGGGTGGGCAGGTGCACCGGCTCGGGGAACCGCGCGGTGGCCGGATCCATCGAGCCCTGCGGCCGCATCAGGTTGACCAGAACATAGTTCAGCACCGCCGAGGCGATGAAGTTGAACATGATGGTGGTGATCACGATATGGCTGCCGCGCTTCGCCTGCAGCCAGGCTGGGATCGCCGCCCAGGCCGCGCCGAAGAGGGCGGCCAGCGTGCTGGCCCCGATCAGCGCCAGCGTCCAGTGCGGCCAGGGGACATAGAGGCACATCAGCGCCACGCCGAGCCCGCCCAGCATCGCCTGCCCCTCGCCGCCGATATTGAACATCCGCGCGTGGAAAGCCACCGCGACGGCGAGGCCGGTGAACATGAAATTGGTGGCGTAATACAGCGTATAGCCCCAGCCATAGGTCGACCCGAGCGCGCCGGAGACCATCAGCCTGACCGCCGCGACCGGATCCTCGCCGATGGCCAGGATGACCAGCGCCGAGAGCGCGGCGGCAAGGATCAGGCTGATCAGCGGGATCAGGACCACGTCGGCCCACTTTGGCATCTTGTCCATCAGCGGACCCCTTCGATTTCTGCGCCGACCCGGGGCCGCATCACGCCGCCTTGCCCGAGACGCCCGCCATCAGCAGGCCCAGTTCGGTCTCGTCGGTCTGAGCGGGCAGCCGTTCGCCCATCATCCGGCCGTCGAAGATCACCGCGATGCGGTCCGACAGCGACAGGATTTCGTCCAGCTCGACGCTGACCAGCAGGATCGCCGCGCCCTGGTCGCGCAGGGCGACGATCTGGCGGTGGATGAACTCGATCGCGCCGATGTCCACGCCGCGGGTGGGCTGGCCCACCAAAAGCAGGTCGGGGTTTCGCTCGATCTCGCGCGCCACGACGATCTTTTGCTGGTTGCCGCCGCTGAAATTCCTGGCGGTCAGCCAGGGGTCGGGCGGGCGGACGTCGAATTTCTCCATCTTGGCTTGGGTGTCGCGGCGCAGCGCGGCGTTGTCCATCAACATCGCGTTGCGCTGATAGGCCGGGTCGTGGTGATAGCCGAAGGCGACGTTTTCCCAGGCGTGAAACTCCATGATCAGGCCTTCGCGCTGGCGGTCCTCGGGCACATGGGCCAGGCCCGCGGCGCGGCGCGACTGGCCGTCGGAGCCGCGCCCCTCCAGCGCCAGCGGCACGCCGTTCAGCATCACCGTGCCGGCGCCGGGACGCATGCCGCCCAGCACCTCCAGCAGTTCCGACTGGCCGTTGCCGGCCACCCCGGCCACGCCGAGGATCTCGCCGGCGCGCACGGTCAGATCTATGCCCTTGACGCGCTCCACCCCCTGCTGGTCGCGCACCCGCAGGTTTTGCACCTCCAGCACGGTCTTGCCGGGGGAGGCAGGCGCCTTGTCGACCCGCAACAGCACCTTGCGGCCCACCATCAGTTCGGCAAGCTCATCGGGGCCGGTCCCGGCGGTCCTGACCGTCGCCGTCATCTCGCCGCGGCGCATCACGCTCACGGTATCAGTGATCTCCATGATCTCGCGCAGCTTGTGGGTGATCAGGATGATGGTCTTGCCCTCGGCGCGCAGCCGGTCGAGGATGCGGAACAGCTGATCTGCCTCCGCCGGCGTCAGCACCCCGGTGGGTTCGTCGAGGATCAGGATATCGGCCTGCCGGTAGAGGGCCTTGAGGATCTCGACCCGCTGCTGCATGCCGACGCCGATCCGGTCGATGCGCGAGTCCGGGTCGACGTTGAGTTCGTATTCCACCGCCAGTTCGCCAAGGATCTTGCGGGCCTTGGCCAGCGACGGGCGCAGCAGCCGGCCGTCCTCGGCGCCTAGCACGACGTTTTCCAGAACGGTGAAATTCTCCACCAGCTTGAAATGCTGGAACACCATGCCGATGCCGGCGGCGATGGCGGCCTGGCTGTCGGGGATCTCGGTTCTTTTCCCGTTGATGAAAATCTCGCCGGCGTCGGCCTTGTAGAAGCCGTAAAGGATGCTCATCAGCGTGGATTTGCCGGCGCCATTCTCGCCGATGATGCCGTGGATGGTGCCCGGCATCACCCGGATCGAGATGTCCTTGTTGGCCTGCACCGGGCCGAACGCCTTGGAGATGCCGCGCAGTTCGATGGCTGGCGATGTGCCGGTCATGTGGCCCCCTGCTGAAAACGCGGGCCGTGCAGTGCGATCCGCACGGCCCGCTGGACTTGCTATCGGGTCCGGATCAGAAATCCAGAACCGGGCAGCTGTCGTTCTCGTAGTAGCTGGTGACCTTCAACTCGCCGCTGATGATCTGTTCGCGCGCGGCGTCCACGGCGGCCTTCATCTCGGGGCTGATCAGCGCGGCGTTGTTGTCGTCCAGCGCATAGCCGACGCCGTCCTCGGCCAGGCCCAGCACGAACACCCCGGTTTCCACTTCGCCGCCGGCCTTCATGGCGTCATAGACCGCCACATCGACGCGCTTGAGCATCGAGGTCAGCACCTTGCCCGGATGCAGGTGGTTCTGGTTGCTGTCCACCCCGATCGAGAGGATCCCCTCGTCGGCGGCGGTCTGAAGCACGCCCACGCCGGTGCCGCCGGCGGCGGCATAGACCACATCCGCGCCCTGACTGATCTGCGCCTTGGTCAGCTCGGAGCCCTTCACCGGATCGTTCCAGGCCGCCGGCGTGGTGCCGGTCATGTTGGCGATGATTTTCGCATCCGGGCTGACCGACTTGACGCCCTGCGCATAGCCGCAGCCGAAGTGGCGGATCAGCGGAACGTCCATGCCGCCGACAAAGCCGACGGTGCCGGATTTCGAGGCCATCGCGGCCAGCATCCCGACCAGATAGGACCCCTCATGCTCGGCAAAGCCGATCTGGCGGATGTTGTCGCCGGCGATCCAGGTCACGTCGACCACCACGAATTTGGTATCCGGGTAATCGGGGGCGACGTTGCTCAGCGGGTCGGCCATGGCAAAGCCCATGGTGATGATCGGGTTGGCGCCGGCCTCGGCGAAACGGCGCAGCGCCTGCTCGCGCTGGGCCTCCGACTGCAGTTCGATCTCGCGGAAGCTGCCGCCGGTCTCATCGGCCCAGCGTTGCGCCCCGGTGAAGGCGGCCTCGTTGAAGCTCTTGTCGAACTTGCCGCCAAGGTCAAAGATCAGGGCCGGTTCGGCCAATGCGGCGCCGGCGCTCAGGGCCATTGCGGCAGCGGCCCCCATCAGGGATTTCAAAAGGGTCATCATTATACTCCCGGTTGATTTTTCTAATTGCGGCGCGCCGTCGGTCCGGTTGGGCGAATACCGGCGCGCCGATCATCTTGACCCGCCAATTTAGGACGCAGCAGAGGCGAGCGGTCAACCCGCTTTTGACCATATGGTTCAGGATTCTGCGGGCTGACCCGAGGGCAACCGGCAGGACATGAGCACGGCGTCGGCGGCGACGGCTCCCGGGCGCGGGTAGTATCCGCGGCGCAAACCGCTGCGGTGGAACCCCATCGCCTCGTAGAGCGCCAGCGCGGCGGCGTTGTCATGCGCCACCTCGAGAAAGGCCTGCGCCGCACCGCGCCTTGCCGCCTCGGCCATCCAGGCGGCCATGCAGGTCCGCGCACGGCCCTGACGGCGGTGATCGGGATGGGTGGCGATGGTCAGCAGCTCCGCCTCGTCCGCGATCACCCGGACGAGCGCGAAACAGGCGCTGTCCCCGAGGGCAAACGTGCCCGGCAAGGACAACAGCGCGGCGAACTCATCGGCCCGCCAGGGGCGGGACTGTCGGAAGGCGGCGGCGTGGGTCATCGCCATCTCTTCGGGGGTCGGCTGGACGCTCATCGCGCCGGCGTCAGTCCAGCAGCACCGGCGGCGCCTCGCGCGAGGGGGCGGCGTCGGCGGCGCGGATATAGAGCGGTCTGGGCGGGGCGATGTCGGTTCCGATCCGGCGCGCGGCGATGCGGGCGATCGCCTCGGCCAACGGATGGGCGGGGGAAAGGGCGCGCCCGCCGGTCAGCCGCGCCAGCGCCTCGGCCTCCGCCCCGATCACGTCGAGGCCGCTGTCGCGCAGATCCTCGCGCAGATCCTCGGGTAAGTCTTCGGGCTGCACCGGTCCCAGCGGCGCGCCGCCGGGGGCCTGCAGATAGACCGCCCCGCGCGGCGCCGCGACGGCGGTCAGCACCGGCGCGCGCGCGCCCTCGCGCAGCGCCTCGAAGGTTGAAACGCCGATCGCGGGGGCGGGCAGCGCCAGCGCCAGCCCGCGGGCGGCCGAGACGGCGATGCGGATGCCGGTGAAATTGCCCGGGCCGACACCGACGCCGATGGCGGAGAGGTCGGCCCAGTGCGCGCCGGCCTCGGTCAGCAGCTCTTCGAGCAGGGGAAACAGCCGTTCGGCCTGGCCACGGCCCATGTCCTCGCCGCGCGTGACAAGGATCTTTCCGCCCGACAGCAAGGCGGCCGCGCAATGCGCGGCCGAGGTGTCGAAAGACAGGATCAGGGGGTCTTGCGCCATGGGGGCGGCCGGTCCGCCGGTCAGACCGCGACCGGGCGCACCTCGATCACTTCGGGGATGTAGTGGCGCAGCAGGTTCTCGATCCCCATCTTCAGGGTCAGGGTCGAGGACGGGCAACCGGCGCAGGCGCCCTGCATGTGCAGGTAGACCACGCCGCGGTCAAAGCCGTGAAAGGTGATGTCGCCGCCGTCCTGCGCCACGGCGGGGCGCACGCGACTGTCCAGCAGCTCCTTGATCTGGCCGACGATCTCGGAATCCTCGCCACTGAACTCGGCATGGCCCGAGGCGCTGTCCTCGCCCTCCATCACCGGGGCGCCGGACTGGTAATGCTCCATCACCGCGCCGAGGATGGCGGGCTTGATGTGATCCCATTCGACATCGTCGCGTTTGGTGACGGTCACGAAGTCATTGCCGAAGAAGACGCCGGTCACACCGCTCACGGAAAAGATACGGGTCGCCAGCGGCGATTTTTCCGCCGCCTCGGTCGAGGCGAAATCGGCGGTGCCTGCCTCGAGCACGGTCTGGCCGGGCAGAAATTTCAGCGTTGCAGGGTTCGGGGTCGATTCGGTCTGGATGAACATCTGACATGCACCTTTGCTGAGTTGTTTCCTATATGCGACTCCAGCGGCAGGCCGTCAAGGTTTGGAATGGTTCTAAGAAACCCCGGACAGGCCGGTCAGGTGATCGCCTCGAGCTTTTCCTTGCTCAGATCGCCGGGCACGATGGTGATCGGGATCGGCAGGCTGCCGGCGGTCTTGGTCAGCTGGGTGACCAGCGGCCCCGGCCCCTTGCGACCGGTGCCCGCGCCAAGCACCAGCACGCCGATGCTGGGGTCGTCCTGAACCTGGGCGATGATCTCATCGACCGGTTGGCCTTCGCGGATCACCAGTTCGGGATCGACATTCTGCTTGTCGCGCATCCATTTGGCGAAGACCTCGAAATGGGCGTGGATCCGTTCGCGCGCCTCTTCGCGCATCACCTCTCCGACGCCGATCCAGTGGTTGAACTCCTCCGGCGGAATCACCGACAGGATCGCCACGCCGGCCCCGGTATGGGCGGCGCGCATCGCGGCGAAGCGCATGGCGTTCAGGCATTCGCGGCTGTCATCCAGCACGACGAGAAATTTGCGCATTTGGGGCCTCTCCTTGACGCGGATGATGCCCGATGGCCCGGGGGCAGGCAAGCACGGGGTTTTCCGCGCCTCAGCGCTCGGATGCCGCCCAGTCCCAGTACATCTCGCGCACGCGCCGGGTCACCGGACCCACCTGATACTGATTTTCTTCAAAGGCGGTCACCGGGGTCACCTTGCTGAAATTGCCGGAGAGAAAGATCTCGTCAGCCTCTTCGAAATCCCTGAAGGTCAGCACCGTCTCATGCACCGTCATGCCGTCGGCGCGCATGTTTTTCATATGCCGCGCCCGGGTGATGCCGGCGAGGAAGGTGCCGTTGGCGATCGGGGTGAACACCTCGCCGTCCCTGACCATGAACACATTGGCGGTGGCGGTTTCGGCGACATTGCCCGTGGCGTCGGCCACCAGCGCATTGGCAAAGCCCTTGGAGCGGGCCTCGACCAGCATCCGGGCGTTGTTGGGGTAAAGACAGCCGGCCTTGGCGTTGCAGACAGCGTTTTCCAGAACCGGACGGCGGAACCGGGTGCGGGTCAGCGTGGTGCCGGCCTCGGGCGGGGGCATCGGGATTTCTTCCAGACAGATGGCAAATCCGGTCTCGTCGGTCCGGGGCACCAGCGCGGTCTCATCTCCGTTGATGCCCCAGTACATCGGGCGGATATAGACCGCCGCGTCGGGACCATAGGACTTGAGCCCCTCTTTCACGATCTCGACCATCTCATCGGTATCGACCGTGGGATTCAGCATCATCGCGCTGGCCGAGCGGTTGATGCGGGCGCAATGGGCGTCGAGATCCGGCGTCAGCCCCTCGAACAGCCGCGCCCCGTCGAACACCCCCGACCCCAGCCATGCACCGTGATCGGCGGCACTCATGATCGGGGTGTCGCCGTTGTGCCAGGTGCCATTGAAATAGGTGCGGATGTTTGTGCCGGTCGCCATGGGGTTCTCCTTGTCTGCCGAGCGGACACTAGGAAGAAGCCGGGGGAAGGTCTAGGGGGCTGATGTCGCGGGGCGCGTGACCGTGCGTAGCGTCGCCGGGGTCACCAGGTTCCCCGCATCGGCAGCGCGGCGCGCCGCACCATGGTCCGCAGCGCGAAGTTGGAGCGCAGGTTGCGGATGCCGGGGATCTGCATCAGCCGGTTTTCCAGAAACGCGTCAAAGGCGGTCAGATCGGCGCAGACGACCCGCAGCAGGATATCGCGCGAGCCGGTCATCAGATAGCATTCCATCACCTCGTCGCAGGCGCCGATGGCGCGTTCGAAGGCGTCGATGGCGGCGCGGTCCTGTCGGCTGAGTTCGACCGAGACGAAGACCGAGATGGGCAGGCCGAGCTTTTCGGCATCGACCCGGGCGCCGAACCCGGTGATCACGCCATCCGCCTGCAACTTGTCCAGCCGCCGCGCACACGGGGTGGGCGAAAGGCCCACCGCCTCGGCCAGATCGGCAATCTTCATGCGCCCGTCGCGCTGGAGGCTGCGGACGATTCTGCGGTCTATGGCATCCATGGGTGAAGCCTCCAATCTGACGTTCGTTATTAGCGGAAATCGCTAACATTATTTGATCTTGCGCGCAAACTTGGTGAAAACCGCTCCCTCGCTCATGGCAGAACCGCGACATAACGACAGGGAGTCATCAGATGGAAATCACCGAGATCGCCGCGCCGGAGCATGAACGTGTGGTGCGGGTCCGCGACACCGCCAGCGGCCTTGCCGGCATCATCGCCATTCACTCCACCCGGCTGGGGCCGGCGGCGGGCGGGCTGCGGATGCGCACCTATGCGGATGAGGCCGCCGCGCTGGAGGATGCGCTGCGACTGTCGCGGGGCATGAGCTTCAAGAACGCCGCTGCGGGCCTGCCGCTGGGCGGCGGCAAGGCGGTGATCCTCGGCGATCCGGCCCGCGAAAAGAGCCCGGCGCTGCTGGCTGCCTTCGGCCGCGCGGTCGAGGCGCTGGGCGGGCGCTACTGGACCGCCGAGGACATGGGGATGACCCCCGCCGACATGACCCGGATCGGGCAGGAGACCACCTATGTCGCCGGTCTGCCCAATGGCCCGTTTGCCAGCGGCGATCCGTCACCGATCACCGCGCGGGGCATCTTCAACGCGATCCGCACCACCGCGCGGCACCGGTTCGGCACGCCCGATCTCGGCGGCCGCCGGTTGGCGGTGCAGGGGCTGGGCCATGTGGGGCTGCACCTGTGCGCGCTGCTGTACGGGGCCGGGGCGTCGCTGACCGTGGCGGATATCCATGAGGCGGCGGTGCGCGAGGCGCAGGAGCGGTTCGGCGCGCAGGCTGTGGCGCCCGAAGCGATCCTGGGGGTGGAGGCGGATATCCTCGCCCCCTGCGCCATCGGGGCGATCCTGAACGAGACCACCATTCCCGGGCTGCGCGTGCAGGCGGTGGCCGGGGGCGCGAACAACCAGCTGGCCACGGCGCAGGACGGGCGGCGGTTGCAGGACCGCGGCATTCTCTACGCGCCGGATTTCGTGGCCAATGGCGGCGGCATCATCAATGTGGCGACCGAGATCCTGCGGATCTCCGGGGGCGAGGCCTGGGTGGCGGAGAAGCTCGCCGCGCTGGATGCGACGCTGGACCGGATCCTGACCCGGGCGGCGGCGCTGGGGGTCAGCCCGAATGAGGTGGCCGAGGGGATCGCAGCCGAGCGGCTGTCGCGCAAAGCGGCCTGAGCGGCGCGCAACCCGTACAGAAAACGGCCCGGAACGTGGGAAACGTCCGGGCCGTGGTTCTTGTGGTCAGAAGGGCGCGATCAAAGCTCGACCGGCGGCACCAATCCGACGATGTCATAGGTCTGGCGCAGGATCGGCGCGGTGATCGCGCGGGCGCGTTCGGCGCCGCGGGTCAGGATGCGGTCGATCTCGTCCTGCTCGCCCATCAGGCGGCTCATCTCCTCGGCGATCGGGGCCAGCTTGGCCACCGCCAGATCGGCCAGCGAGGGCTTGAAGGTGGCGAAGTTCTGGCCGGCGTGATCGGCGATCACCTGTTCCACCGGCATATCGGCCAGCGCGGCGTAGATATTGACCAGGTTGCGGGCCTCGGGGCGCTCGTCCAGCTCATCGGTATTGTCGGGCAGCGGCTCGGGGTCGGTCTTGGCCTTGCGGATCTTCTTGGCGATGGTGTCGGCATCGTCGGTCATATTGATCCGGGAGGCATCCGAGGGATCGGATTTCGACATCTTTTTCGAGCCGTCGCGCAGCGACATCACCCGGGTCGCGGCACCTTCGATCACCGGCTCGGTCAGCGGGAAGAAATCGACGCCGTAGTCGTGGTTGAACTTGGCGGCGATGTCGCGGGTCAGTTCCAGGTGCTGTTTCTGATCCTCGCCCACCGGCACATGGGTGGCGTGATAGATCAGGATGTCGGCGGCCATCAGCGAGGGGTAGGCGAACAGCCCGAGCGAGGCGTTCTGCGCGTTCTTGCCGGCCTTGTCTTTCCACTGGGTCATGCGCTGCATCCAGCCCATGCGCGCGACGCAGTTGAAGATCCAGGCAAGCTGGGCGTGTTCGGGCACCTGGCTCTGGTTGATCAGGATCGACTTTTCCGGGTCGAGGCCGGAGGCGATGAAGCCGGCGCAGAGCTCGCGCGTGGCGCGGCGCAGATCGGCCGGATCCTGCCAGACGGTGATCGCGTGCAGGTCGACCATGCAATAAATCGACTCGATGCCCTCGTTCTGCGCGGCGGCGAACCGCTTGAGCGCGCCGAGATAGTTGCCCAGGTGCAGGTTGCCCGAGGGCTGGATCCCGGAAAACACCCGCGGCGTGAACGTGGTCTCGGTCATCTTGCGACAACTCCCGTCTGGATAAATGGACCTGTGTCGCTTACCCATGCCTCCAGGTGGCGTCAACAGGCGCCGGCAGTCAGGCGCGCGAGGAGATCGGACCATGAAGCAAGAGCCGCATAACGGGGCGGTCAATCCGCTGCCGCCGGTGGTGGCGGCGCTGTTTCTGGTGATCATGGGTATCGAGGTGGCGTTTTTCCTTGGCGCGCGGGGACTTGTGGGCGGACCGGCGGCGGTGGGATGGCGGCTGTCGGCGTTGCAGAGTTATGGGTTCTCGGGCGAGATATTCGACTGGATGTGGCTGACCGGGACCTGGCCGGTCGCGCATCTGATCCGGTTTGTGTCCTACCCGTTCGTGCACGGATCGTTTACCCAGTCATTGTTCGTCGGCGTGTTCGTTCTGGCCATGGGCAAGATGGTGGCCGAGATCTTCGGCAGCCTGGCGATGCTGGCGATCTTCGTGGTTTCGGCAGTGGGTGGTGCGCTGGCCTATGCGGCGTTGCTGAATGATCCGGCCTGGCTGATCGGCGGGTTCCCGGCGGTCTACGGGCTGATCGGGGCGTTCACCTTTATCCTCTGGCGGCGGCTGGGCGCGGTGGGGGCGAACCAGTCCCGCGCGTTTTCGCTGATCGCGATGCTGATGGGCATCCAGCTGGTGTTCGGCCTGATCTTCGGCGCCAGCGCCGATTGGGTCGCCGATCTGGGCGGCTTTGCCACCGGGTTCGTGCTGTCGTTCTTTGTCTCGCCCGGCGGCTGGGCGCGGATGCGCGGGAAGATCCGCCACGAGTGACGCCGCTGACGGCAGGCATTCATTCGGATTGAGGGGCCGCCCGGCGTTGCTGCCGGGCGGCCGGTTGGTTCAGGGCGCGCGCCCTGATTGGCAGGCGCGGCCCCTTGTTCTATTGGAGCGGCTCTATTTCTTCATCGGGCAGGTGCTGAGGCCCAGCACCTTGTACAGCGGGCAATGACCCGCCAGACCGGTCAGCAACGGGATCAGCCCGACCAGACCCCACATGGTCTTGGGTCCGATAAAGATCAGCGACAGCAGGACCAGCCCGACGATGACGCGCAGGGCGCGGTCGATGGTGCCTTCGTTGCGCAGCATGACATATTCCTTCCGAGAATCAGCCAAAGATGCCGGGATGATAGCGGGAAATCGCCCCGCCGTCCCGGCCGTCGTCGCTGGCCTCAGCCCTTGCGGCGCAGGGCGCGGGCGAATTCCGACAGGCGTACCGCGCCGATCACATGGGCGGTGCCAAAATAGACCACGATCCCCAGCCCGACCAGCCCGGCCAGCGCCAGATAGCGCAGACCGCCGGTGTTGAGCGCCGCATCCAGCGCCCGGGCAGCAACCCAGAGGCACACGCCCATCACCGCAGAGGCCAGGCAGATGCGCCAGATGCGGGTGCGAAAGCGGGCGTCGAAGCGGGCGACATCGCCGAACCGCCGGCCGCCGCGCGCCAGCAGCAGCACCATCGCCCAGCCCGCCGCAGTGGTGGCCACCGCCGGGGCGATCCAGCCCAGCAGCGGCGACAGCCCGATCGCGGCGGCGGCGTTCAGCGCCATCGCCGCCAGCGCGTAGTGGAACGGTGTCGTGGTGTCCTCGCGGGCGAAGAACAGCGGTTGCAGGATCTTTTGCAGCACGAAGGCGGGCAGGCCGAGGCCATAGATCGCCACAGCCTGGGCGATGGCGGCGCTGTCGGCGGCCGTGGTCTCGCCGCGCTGGAACAGCACCGAGACCAGCGGCAGCGGAATCACCACCAACGCCACCGCAGAGGGGATGGTCAGCGCCAGCGACACCTCGCCGGCGCGGGAAAACGCATGGCGCCCGCCGCCGTCGTCCTTTGCCGCCAGCCGGCGCGAGAGGTCGGGCAGCAGCACCACGCCGATGGCGATGCCGACGACGCCGAGGGGCAACTGATAGAGCCGGTCGGCGGCATAGAGCCAGCCCACCGCGCGGTCGAAATAGCTGGCCACTTGCTGGCCGACCAGCAGGTTCACCTGGACCACCCCGCCCGCCAGCGCGGCGGGCACCGCGACGCGCACCAGTTGGGCCAGCTCGGGCGTCCAGCGCGGGCGGCGCGGGCGCAGGGCAAATCCCGCCTTTGCCGAGGCCCGCCAGACCAGCGCCAGCTGCGCCACACCCGCCACCGGGATCGCCCAGATCAGCGTGCGCGCGACGTCGCCGCCCAGCCAGTGCGCCGCCGCCATCGCCGAAACCAGGATCACGTTCAGCAGCACCGGGGCCGCCGCCGCGGCGGCAAAGCGGCCGGTGGCGTTGAGGATGCCCGAGAACAGCGCCGCCAGCGAGATGAACAGGATATAAGGAAAGGCGATGCGCCCGAACTCCGCCGACAGCTCGAACTGTTCCTGGCCGGAAAAGCCGCTGGCCATGGCGAAGATCAGCCAGGGCATCGCCGCCTGGGCGATCAGGGTCAGAAGGATCAGCACCGAGGCCAGCCCGCTCAGGGCGTCCTCGGCGAAGGTTTGGGGATGTTCCTCGGTCTCGAAGCGTTTCGAGAACATCGGAACGAAGGCCATGTTGAAGGCGCCCTCGGCGAAGAAGCGGCGGAACATGTTGGGCAGCCGGAACGCCACCACATAGGCCTCGTAGAGCGGGCCGGTGCCCAGCAGCGCCAGGATCATCGCGTCGCGGACAAAGCCCAGTACGCGGCTGGCCAGCGTCCAGACGCCGACGGTGAAGAACCCGGCCATCAGGCGGATCGGTTTCATAGGGCCCTCGTCCTAACCGGGGCCCGGCGCGGGGCCGCCTTGTTCACTGCTCGGCCCAGCTTTAGCCGCCCGGGGGCGCCGGGGGAAGGGGCGTATGCCTAGGTTCCGGCGCGTTCGGCCCCCTCGGCGATGGCCTGCCGCAACTTGGCCTCGAGCGACTTCTGCTTGGCCTTGGAGTGGTATTTCAGCCCGAACATGTCCTTGACGTAGAAGGTATCGACCACCTGCTCGCCATAGGTCGCGATCACCGCGTTGGCGATATAGACATTGGCCGAGGCCAGCGCCCGGGCCAGATCGTAGAGCAGGCCGGGACGGTCGCGGGTGTCGACCTCGATGATGGTGTAGATGTCCGAGCCGTCGTTGTCGAAGGTGATATGGGTCGGCACGTTGAAGGCCCGCTCGCGCTTGCGGATCTTGTCGCGGGTCTTCAGCGCATCGCGCGCGACCACCTCGCCCTTGAGGGTCTTGTGGATCATCTGGGTCAGGCGCGGCAGGCGGGCGGCCTCGAACGGGTGGCCGTCGGCATCCTGAACCCAGAAGGCATCGGTGACGTAGCCGTCCTTGGTGGTATAGCTGCGCGCATCGACCACATTGGCCCCCACCAGCGCCAGCGCACCGGCGATGCGGGCGAAGATGCCGGGATGGTCCACCATCACGAAACAGGCGCGGGTGGCGTCGCGGTCCTCGTCGGGATAGAGGCGGATCACGATCTCGGCCGGGTCGTCCTTGTCCTCGAGCGCGCGCAGCATCTCGGCGAAATCAACATGCGCGGTAAGATGCAGCCCCTGCCAGTAGGGCGGGTAATGGCGCCCGGTCTCGGTCTTGAGCACGGGTTTGGGCCAGTCGGGCAGGGCGTCGCGCAGGGCCTTCTTGGCCTCGGCGCCGCGGTTTTCGCGGGTCAGATCCTCCATCCCCGTCTCCAGCGCGCGGCGGGTCTGGCGATACAGCGCGCGGATCAGCGCCGCCTTCCAGTTGTTCCAGGTGGTGGGGCCGACGCCGCGGATGTCGCAGACCGTCATAACCGTCAGCAGGTCCAGCCGCTTGACCGTCTGCACCGCCTTGGCGAAATCGCGCACCGTGCGCGGGTCGGCGATGTCGCGTTTCTGCGCCATGTCCGACATCAGCAGGTGATAGCGCACCAGCCATTCCACGGTTTCGCTTTCGCTCTTGTTCAGGCCCAGCCGGGGCGCAACTTCGCGGGCGATCCTGGCGCCGAGGATCGAGTGATCCTCGGGCCGGCCCTTGGCGATGTCATGCAGCAGCAGCGCCACATAAAGCACGCGCCGGTTGACCCCGCGTTCGAGGATGTTGGAGGCGATCGGCAGGGCCTCGGTCAACTCGCCCTTTTCCAGTTTGGCCAGTTGCGCGATGCATTGGATGATATGTTCGTCAACCGTGTAGCTGTGATACATGTTGAACTGCATCATCGCCACGATCGGCTCGAATTCCGGGATGAAGGCGGCGAGCACGCCAAGCTCGTTCATCCGGCGCAGCGCGCGTTCGGGGTTGCCGTGCCGGAGCATCAGGTCGAGGAAGATGCGGCGCGCCTCCTTGTCGGTGCGCATCCCGTCGTCGATCAGGTGCAGATTGGCGGTGACCAGGCGCATCGCGTCGGGGTGGATCAGCATGCCGGTGCGCAGCCCCTCCTCGAACAGCCGCAGCAGGTTCACCTTGTCGGCCAGAAACGCCCCGGGATCGGCGATGGCCAGGCGGTTGTTGATCACCTCATAGCCGGCGCGGACACGCGGGCGGCGGCGAAAGATCCGCTCCAGCAGCGGTTCGTTCTTGAGGTGGATCGCCTCCAGCTTGGTCAGGAAGATCCGGGTCAGATCGCCCACCGCGGTGGCTTCGCGGAAGTAGCGCTGCATGAAGATCTCGACGCCGCGGCGTCCGGCGCGGTCGCGATAGCCCATGCGCTCGGCCACCTCGACCTGCAGATCGAAGGTGAGCTGCTCGGTCGGCCGCCCGGTGATCAGGTGCATATGCGCCCGCACCGCCCAGAGAAAGTCCTCGGCCTGGACGAAACGGTCGAATTCGTCGGGCCGGAACACCCCCAGCGGCACCAGTTCGGCGGCGTCCTGCACGCTGTGGATGTACTTGGCGATCCAGAACAGCGATTGCAGGTCGCGCAGCCCGCCCTTGCCCTCCTTGACGTTGGGCTCGACCACATAGCGTTCGCCCTGTTTGCGGTGGCGCGCCTCGCGCTCGGAGAGCTTGGCCTCGATGAAGGCGCGCGCGCCCTCCGAGAACAGCTCGTTCCGCAGCCGGGTCTCGAACTCGCTGGCCAGCGGCGCGTGACCGGCGAGAAAGCGATGCTCCAGCATCGCGGTGCGAATCGTGAAATCCTCCTGCCCCAGGCGGATGCAATCGCGGATGGTGCGGCTGGCATGGCCGACCTTCAGCTTGATGTCCCACAGGGTGTAGAGCATGGATTCGATCACGCTCTCGGCCCAGGCGGTGATCTTGTAGGGGGTCAGGAACAGCAGATCGACGTCGGAATAGGGGGCCATTTCGCCGCGGCCATAGCCGCCGACGGCGATCACCGCGATACGTTCGGCCAGCGTCGGGTTGGGCAGCGGATGCAGATAGGCGGTGGCCAGATGCAGCGCCGCGGTCACCAGCCCGTCGGTCAGGTAGGTATAGGAGCGGGTCAGCGGCCGCGCCGCGAAGGGCTGTTCGGCAAAGGCCGCTGCGATGGCGGCGCGTCCGGTCTCCTGCGCGGTGCGCAGGACGTTCACCACCTCGGCCCGCAGCGCGGCCGGCTCGGGGCTGGCCGCGGCAGCGGCGTCGATCCGCGCCCGCACGGCGGCGGCATCGAAGATGACCTGTGGCGCACAGATCAGCTGTCCGGAGGGAACCGGCAGGATGTTGTCCGCGAGGGCGGGCGCGCCCGGGGCCGGATCAGAAGCCGGCGCCGGAGAAGCTGGTCGGGGCAGGGTCAATCACAACCACCTGTTTGTTCTGGATCGCGGCCACAGCGAGGCCGCGCTCATTGGTGCCGTCCGGGCGCAGCCGGAAGATGCCGCCGACGCCCTTGAAACCGGCATTCTGGGTCAGCGCGGCCCCGGTCAGCGCGTCCGATTTGCCGGCGCCCACCAGCGCGCCGATCGCCGCGATGCCGTCATAGGCCAGACCGCCGATCGGATGCGGCGGGCCGCCGTAGGCATGGGCATAGCGGTCGCGGAACTGGGCCGTCAGCACCGGATCGGGCAGCGCGAACCAGCCGCCCTGAACGCCGGGCAGGGAGAGGGTCTGGGCCGGGATGTCCCAGCGCGTGAGGCCGATGTACTGCGTGGTCTGCGGCGCCACGCCGGCTTCGGGCAGCAGTTGCGACAGCAGCGGCAGCGCCCCGGCGGTCGTGGCGGTGAAAAAGACCGCGTCGGCGCCCTGGTTCTGGACCGCGTCGCGGATCGCGGGCACCGCGTTGATCACGCCCTGCTGCGACAGCTCGTGGGCGACGGCGCCGGCCTCCTGCGCGCCGGTCTCGGCCAGCGCGGCGCGGATCGCATTGCGCCCGAGCTGGCCCGACACGTCGGTGCCGTGCACGATCAGGATATTGCCCTTGCCCTGGCGGGCGGCAAAGCCGGCCAGACGCCGCGCGGTATTCTCGAAGGTGGGGCCGAGCACGAAGACGTTGCCGCCGGCGATGGTCGGGTTGTTGGAAAACGACAGCACGTTGATCTGGCGCCCCGCCACCGCGAGCCCGGCGGCGTTGGCGGCCTCGGCATAGACCGGGCCGAGGATGAGGCGCGCGCCTTCGCTCACCGCCTGCGAGGCGACGGCGGCGGCGGTGGTGGCCTCGCCCCTGGTGTCGTAGACGCGCAGGTCGATCTGCACGTTCTTCAGATCGGCGATGGCCAGGCGCGCGGCGTTCTCGAGGCTTTGCGCCAGCACCGCATCGCCGCTGTTGCCCGAGCCTTGCGGCACCAGCAGCGCGACCGGGACCGGTTTGGAGGTGTTGATCATCGGCCCGCCGCCGCCACCGGCGATATTGGTGTCGCAGGCCGCCAGCAGCGCGGCCGCGGTCAGGGCAAGAACGGCCAGCGCCGCCTTGCGGGCGGTGGTTAAAACGGCAAACATGGCGTAACGAACTCCCTGATCCGGCGGAATGGATGTGCTGTGGCAATCGGCCTTGGATCATAAACGTCTGAAAGGTCGGGTCCAGCGTGAATCACCAAAAAGTCAGTTTGTCCGCCGGGCTGTATTTCGTCGCCACGCCGATCGGGACGGCGCGGGACATCACGCTGAGGGCGCTGGACATCCTGTCCTCGGCCGATGTGATCGCGGCCGAGGACACCCGCAGCCTGCGCCGGCTGATGGAAATCCACGGTGTGCCGTTGGCGGGGCGGCGGATCGTGGCCTATCACGATCACAGCGGTGTACAGGCGCGGGCAAGGCTGCTGGCGGCGCTGGGCGAGGGGCGTTCGGTCGCCTATGCGTCCGAGGCGGGCATGCCGCTGATCGCCGATCCGGGATACGATCTGAGCCGGGCGGCATCGGAGGCGGGATATGCGGTGACCGCCGCACCGGGCCCCTCGGCGGTGACGACGGCGCTGACGCTGGCCGGGCTGCCCACCGACGCGTTCTTTTTCGACGGCTTTTTGCCCAACGCCAAGAGCGCCCGGCGCGCCCGGCTGGAGGCTCTGCGCGATATCCCCGGCACGCTGGTGTTTTACGAATCGCCAAAGCGCGCGGCGGCGAGCCTGGCGGACATGGCCGAGGTGCTGGGGGGCGAACGGGCGGCGGCGCTCTGCCGGGAGCTGACCAAGAAATTCGAACAGGTGCGCCGCGGCACGCTGGAGGCACTGGCCCTGGGCGCCGCCGAGGATCCGCCGCGCGGCGAGATCGTGATCCTGGTGGATCGCGGACATTTACCGATCGTTAGCGCATCCGAAATAGAGTCCGATCTGCGCGCGGCGCTCGAGGATCATTCCGTGCGCGACGCCGCCGACCTGGTGGCGCGCATGCATGGGCAGAAACGCCGCGAGGTGTATCAGCTTGCGCTGAAGCTGTCGAAAGGGTGACGGGATGCTGGATTTCGGCCGGGACGCCGATCAGGAGGTCGATCAGGACGCCGATCAGGACGTGTGCCAGGATGTGGGCCAACCGGGTTCTGCCGGACCCGTCGCGGGGCGGCGCGACCGGGGGCTGCGGGCCTATCTGTCGGGGGAGGCGGCCGAGTTGCGCATCGCCCGCGACTACGAACGGCGCGGGTTTGCGATTGACCGGCGGCGCTGGCGCGGACGGGGCGGCGAGATCGACCTGATCGCGCGCCATGGCGGGGGGGTTGTTTTCATCGAGGTGAAATCGGCACGGGATTTCGCCACCGCCGCCGAGCGGCTGGGCGCGCGTCAGATGCGGCGGCTCTACACCGCGGCCAGCGAGTTTCTCGAAGGGGAGCCGGCCGGTCAGCTGACCGAGGCGCGGTTCGACGTGGCGCTGGTCGACGGGCGCGGCGCCTATCAGATCGTCGAGAACGCTTTTGGCGCCTGATCGCCGCTGACCCCCATTGATCCCCCGGGCCGGCTGGGCCATGTATCTTGCGACCAAGCCGTCGCAGACAGCCGCAGACAGCCGCACACAGGGGACCTGCCCATGAAAATCGCCTT
Organism: Antarcticimicrobium luteum; assembly: GCF_004358185.1. Classification (GTDB taxonomy): domain Bacteria; phylum Pseudomonadota; class Alphaproteobacteria; order Rhodobacterales; family Rhodobacteraceae; genus Antarcticimicrobium; species Antarcticimicrobium luteum. Next base: position 126,965 of record NZ_SMUV01000073.1, on the reverse strand, counting down.
TCAGATGGACCCGATCGGGGCCGTGGACATCAATGCCGACAGCAGCTTCCGGCTGGCCGAGGAGGCACAGGCGCGGGGGCATGAGCTGTTTTTCTACGGGCCAGACCAGCTGGCCTATCAGGAGGGGCGGATCACCGCGCGCGGCCATGACTTCACGGTGCAGCGGATCCCGGGCGACCCGGCGGTTCTGGGCGCGGCGCGTGAGGTCGATCTGGCCGAGTGGGACGTGGTCTGGCTGCGCCAGGATCCGCCCTTCGACATGCATTACATCACCTCGACCCATCTGCTCGACCGCTTGAAGGGGCAGGCGCTGGTGGTGAACGATCCGTTCTGGGTGCGCAACTATCCCGAAAAGCTGCTGGTGCTGGATTTCCCGCATCTGACCCCGCCGACCACCATCGCCCGCGACCTGTTCACCATCCGGGCGTTCAAGGAGAAGCATGGCGACATCATTCTGAAACCGCTCTACGGCAACGGCGGGGCAGGGGTGTTCCGGCTGGACGCCAATGACCGCAACCTGAGTTCGCTGCATGAGCTCTTTACCGGGTTCAGCCGCGAGCCGCTGATCGTGCAGAAGTTCCTGCCGGATGTCAGCAATGGCGACAAGCGGGTGATCCTGGTCGACGGCGCGCCGGTGGGCGCGATCAACCGGGTGCCGGCGGCGGGCGAGACGCGCTCGAACATGCATGTGGGCGGTCGGCCCGAGAAGATCGGGCTGACCGCGCGCGATCTGGAGATCTGCGCCGCCATCGGTCCGCTGCTGAAAGAAAAGGGCCAGGTGTTTGTCGGCATCGACGTGATCGGCGACTACCTGACCGAGATCAACGTGACCTCGCCCACCGGCATTCAGGAACTGGAGCGTTTCGACGGCATCAACGTCGCCGAAATGATTTGGGAGGCGGTCGAAGCGCGGGTGCGGTGAGCGGTTCGGCGGCGGGCCGGATCAGGCGGGGATTGCCGCCGTCAGACGAAAGCTGAGCGCCTCGGCCAGGTGCGGGCGGCGGACGCTGTCGTCCCCGTCGAGATCGGCAATGGTGCGGGCCACGCGCAGGATGCGGTGATAGCCGCGCGCCGAGAGGCCAAAGCGCTCCGCCGCCCTGATGAGCAGCGCGCGACCCTCGGCATCCGGCGCGGCGATCTCTTGCAGCAGACGGCCCTCGGCGTCGGCGTTCTGGCGGGCCTGCGGGTGGCCGGCGAACCGAGCCGCCTGCACCGCGCGGGCGTCGGCGACGCGGGCGGCGACAGTTGCCGAGCTTTCGCCATTGGCGGGCAGGTCGAGATCGGCAAAGGCCACCGGCGGCACCTCGACCCGCAGGTCGAACCGGTCCATCAGCGGCCCCGATATGCGGCCGAGGTAGTCGGCGCCGCATTGCGGCACCCGGGCGCAGGCGCGGGCCGGGTCCGAGAGATAGCCGCATTTGCAGGGGTTGGCGGCGGCCACCAGCAGAAAGCGGCAGGGATAGGTGACATGGGCATTGGCGCGGGCGACCATCACCTCGCCGCTCTCGATCGGCTGGCGCAGGGTCTCCAGAACGGTGCGCGAAAACTCGGGAAACTCGTCCATGAACAGCACGCCGTTGTGCGCCAGGCTGATCTCGCCCGGCCGGGCGCCGCGGCCGCCGCCGACGATGGCGGCCATCGAGGCGGTGTGATGCGGCTCGCGGAACGGCCGGGTGCGGCTGATACCGCCCTCCTCCAGCACACCGCAGAGCGAGTGGATCATCGAGGTTTCCAGCGCCTCGGCTGGGGTGAGCGGCGGCAGCAACCCGGGCAGCCGCGCGGCGAGCATGGATTTGCCCGACCCTGGGGTGCCCACCAGCATCAGGTGATGGCGGCCCGCCGCGGCGATCTCCAGCGCGCGCTTGGCGCGTTCCTGGCCCTTGACGTCGCAGAGATCGCGGTCGGCGGGCGCCTCTTTCACCTCGCCCGGCTCGGCGGGCGGGATCGCAGCCTGGCCGGTGGCGTGGCGGATCACCGCGCCGAGGCTGTCGGCGCCGATCACCTGGCAATCGCCGACCCAGGCGGCCTCGGCGCCGCAGCCGGCCGGGCAGATCAGGCCGCGCCCCTCCTCGGCGGCGGCCATGGCGGCGGGCAGCGCGCCGGGCACCGCGATCAGTGAGCCGTCGAGCGACAGCTCTCCCAGCGCCACGGCGGTCTCGGCGGCGTCATCGGGGATGATGCCCAGCGCGGCCAGCAGCGCCACCGCGATCGGCAGGTCGAAATGGCTGCCCTCCTTGGGCAGGTCGGCAGGCGAGAGGTTGACGGTGATGCGTTTGGCCGGCAGCGCGATGGCCAGCGCGCTGAGCGCGCTGCGCACCCGGTCGCGCGCCTCGGACACCGCCTTGTCGGGCAGACCGACGATGGCGAAGGCGGGCAGACCGGCGGTGACGGCGCATTGCACCTCGACCAGCCGGGCCTCGACCCCCTGGAAGGCGACGGTATAGGCGCGTGAGACCACGGGTGCGGACCCCATGTGAGGACGGTTGTCCGACCATCGCTAGCGGTCGCGTGGTTTAGAAAGGGTTAACGGCGCCGCGAGGGGCGCCGCTGGATCGGGGCAGTCCGGCAGGCCGGAAGGGATCAGTCGGCAATCGGCCAATCGGTCGAGGCCAGGCTGCAGGCATAGGGTTCGGGGTCATAGGTGACCTCTTGCGCCTGCCGCCGCCAGGCCCGCACCGCCGGGTCGGAGAGCAGCGCCGTGCAATAGGCGCGCGCGTCCTCGCCGACCGCCAGGTCATAGCCGATGATCCGGGCCGCCACCGGGGTGTAGAACACATCGGCCAGGCTGTAGCCGCCGAAAAGCCAGCCTTCGGCGGCGCCGGAGACGGCGCGGGCATGGCTCCAGAGGGTTTCCAGCCGCGCCAGATCGGCCTGGACCGCGGGGGAGGGGGCAAAGCCGATGTACTGGCGCTGGAACTGCATCGGGCAGTCGGCGCGCAGGGCGGCAAAGCCGGTCGCCATCTCGGCGCAGAGCCAGCGGGCGGCGGCGCGGGCGGCGGCGTCCCCGGGCCAGAGCCCGGCGTCGGGGTGCCGTTCGGCGAGCGTTTCGGCCATGGCCAGCGTTTCGCCCACCACCGTGCCCTCGGGCGTGCGCAGCACCGGCACCAGCCGCGCCGGCGCCAGCGGCGCGAGATCCCGGGCCATGGTGCCGCCGTAGAGGCCCACCATATGGGTGCGGCAGGGGAGGCCGAATTTCTCGAGCATCAGCCAGCCGCGCAGCGACCAGCTGGAATACATCCGGTCGCCGAGGAAAAGATCATAGGTCATGGGCGCAACCTAGACCGGGCGCGCGCCCCGCGCCCAACGACGTTTTGTGCAGCCCTTCGTCACGGGATGTGATTGATCCGGCCCACGTTCCAGACGGTGCCGTCCCGGCCGATCTCGGTAACCGACAGATTGTCGATGCGGTGGCCGAAGGCCTGCGTGGAGTCGAGCGCCAGCGCCCGCTGGATCTGGGTCACGATCACGCCGAAATGGGCCACCACGATCAGATCGCCGCCGACATGTTCGGCGATCAGCGCGTCGATGGCGGCGTCGACCCGGGCACGGACCTGATGCCAGCTTTCGCCGCCGGGGGGGCGGGTCTCGCCGGGGGTGTCCCAATAGGCGCGGGCTCGCCCGGGGTCTTCGGCCTCGATGTCGCGAAAACTGCGCAGCTCCCAACTGCCGAAATTGATCTCGCGCAGCGCCCGGCGATGCGGCAGGCGCCGGCGCGCGCCCTGAATCGCGTCGGCGGTGGCGGCGGCGCGGGACAGGTCCGACGAGACCACCACCGCCCGCTCCGGCAGATGCGCCGACAGCCGGGAGAGGGCGGCGGTGTCGGACAGATCGGCGGGCAGGTCGGACCAGCCGACCATGCCCCTGGCATGGGTGGGGCCGTGGCGGACCAGATGCAGGCGGGTCATGGCAACGCCCCCTTCAGCACGTTGGGCAGGCCGGCGACCACCTGCACCACCAGACCGGCGCGGGCGGCCAGCGCGATGTTCAGCCGGCCCTGCGCCTCGCGGAACCGGCGCGACAGCGCATCGGCGGGCACGATGCCCTGGCCGACCTCGTTGGAGACGACGATGACCCGGGCCGGACAATCCGTCAGCGCGTCCAGCAGCCGCGCCTCGGCGGCGGCCAGATCGCCGTCCCGCATCAGCTGGTTGCTGAGCCAGAAGGTCGCGCAATCGAACAGGCACACGCAATCGTGATCCAGCGCGGCCAGCACCGGCGCGGGGTCGAGCGGCGCCTCGTGGGTGATCCATTCGGCGCCGCGACGGGCGCGATGGGCCTTGACCTTATGGCGCATTTCCTCGTCGAGGGCCTCGCCGGTGGCCAGATAATGCGCGGACAGGCCGGATTCCAGGGCCAGCGCCTCGGCGAATTCGGATTTGCCGGAGGCCGCGCCACCGAGTATGAATATGAGTCCCGAAGACATGTTTTGCCTTTTGTGATCCGCCATGGACCGGCATGCGTAGCACGATCATGCCGCCAGACAAGATGCGGCACCGAATTAGGCTGAGTTAAGGGGGAAGAGATGGCACAGGTTTGGACCGACGACAAATCGCTGTCGCGCCGCGCGATGAAGGCAGAGCTGCTGGACGCCGAGACCGAGCTCAGGCTGGCCTATGCCTGGCGCGATCAGCGTGACGAGGCGGCGCTGCACCGGCTGATCACCGCCTACATGCGGCTGGCGATCTCGATGGCGTCGAAATTCCGCCGCTATGGCGCACCGATGAACGACCTGATCCAGGAGGCTGGCCTCGGTCTGATGAAGGCCGCCGACAAGTTCGACCCCGATCGCGGTGTGCGGTTTTCCACCTATGCGGTCTGGTGGATCAAGGCCAGCATCCAGGATTACGTGATGCGCAACTGGTCGATGGTGCGCACCGGCTCGACAAGCAGTCAGAAATCGCTGTTCTTCAACATGCGCCGGGTTCAGGCCAAGCTGGAGCGCGAGGCCGCCGCGCAGGGCGAGGTTCTGGACCGGCACCAGCTGCATCACATGATCGCAACCGAGATCGGCGTGCCGCTGCGCGATGTCGAGATGATGGAGGGGCGGCTCGCCGGGTCGGACTTCTCGCTCAACGCGGTGCAGTCGGCCGACGAGGACGGCCGCGAATGGATCGACACGCTGGAGGATGACAGCGCCCAGAGCGCCGAACTGGTCGAGGACAGCCATGACACCGCCCGGCTGCGCGACTGGCTGGTCGAGGCGATGCAGGCGCTGAACGCCCGCGAGCGGCTGATCGTGCGCGAGCGCAAGCTGCGCGACGAGCCGAGGACGCTGGAAAGCCTTGGAACCGAGCTGGGCCTGTCGAAAGAGCGGGTGCGCCAGCTTGAGGCGGCGGCGTTCCAGAAGATGCGCAAGAGCCTTGAAGCCCGCTCGCGCGAGGTGCAACACTTCCTCGTATGACGAGATTTCTGATCGTTCTGAGTCTGACGCTCATTGTCAGCAGTGTCAGGGCCGTCCCGACCGGGGCGGCCTCTTTGCCTGCGGATGCGCTGGCGGCGATGGCGGGCGCCGATGTGGTGCTGCTGGGCGAGATCCACGACAACCCGGCGCATCACCGGCTCCAGGCCGAGGCGGTCTCGGCGCTCGCGCCCCGGGCCGTGGTCTGGGAAATGCTGACCGCCGAGGCGGCGGCAAGACTGGACGCGGCGGTGATCGGCGATCCGGCGGCGCTGGCGGCGGCGACTGATTGGGAAACCTCCGGCTGGCCGCCGCTGCAGCTCTATCTGCCGGTGTTCCGGGCGGCGGCGGGGGCGTCGCAATACGGCGCGCTGGTGCCGCGCAGCGCCGCGCGCGAGGCGATGGAAACCGGCGCCGCGGCAGCCTTTGGCGCAGAGGCCGCGCGGTTCGGCCTGACCGTGCCGCTGGGGGCCGCCGAACAGGCCGCGCGCGAGGCCGATCAGATGGAAAACCATTGCAACGCCATGCCCGCAGAGATGCTGCCGATGCTGGTCGCGATCCAGCGGCTGCGCGACGCCGTGCTGGCGCGGGCGGTGTTGCGGGCGCTGGACGAGACCGGCGGGCCGGTGGTGGTGATCACCGGCAACGGTCATGCCCGCGCCGATCGCGGCGTGCCGGTCTATCTGCGCCGGGCTGCGCCGGACGTTTCGCTCTATAGCCTCGGCCAGTCCGAGGCGGGGCAGATCGCGGGCGCGTTCGACGCGGTGCTGGACGGCCCCGTGACCGAGCGCCCCGATCCCTGCGCTGCCTTCACCAAGGGCGGCTGAGCCGCGCAATCTCCTCTGGCGGATCGGGCCGCGCTTGCCTAGGCTTGGGCGCGGCCGGACGGTCCGGCGCGGAACGGGAGACGAGGGATGCTGGCGAACAGGCGCATTCTGCTGATCATCGGCGGCGGCATCGCCGCCTACAAGTCGCTGGATCTGATCCGCCGGTTGCAGGATCAGGGCGCGCAGGTGACCCCGGTGCTGACCCGGGGCGGCGAGCAGTTCGTCACGCCGCTGTCGGTCTCGGCGCTGGCGGGCAACAGGGTTTACCGCGATCTCTTCGATCTCACCGACGAGGCCGAGATGGGGCATATCCAGCTTTCGCGCAGCGCCGATCTGGTGGTGGTGGCCCCGGCGACGGCCGACCTGATGGCCAAGATGGCGGCCGGGCTTGCCGACGATCTGGCCTCGACCCTGCTTCTGGCGACCGATACCCCGGTGCTGCTGGCCCCGGCGATGAATGTCCGGATGTGGGAGCATCCGGCGACCCGGCGCAACCTGTCGCAGCTGGTCCAGGACAGGATCGCCGTCGTCGGGCCGAATGACGGCGCGATGGCCTGCGGCGAGTTCGGCCCCGGCCGCATGGCCGAACCCGCCGAGATCGTCGCGGCAATCGAGGGGCAGCTTTCCGGCGGGCCGCTGGCGGGAAAGCGCATCGTCGTGACCTCGGGGCCGACCCATGAGCCGATCGACCCGGTGCGCTATATCGCCAACCGCTCCTCCGGCGCGCAGGGCACGGCGATCGCCGCGGCGCTGGCCGCCCTGGGCGCGCAGGTGGTCTTTGTCACCGGCCCGGCCGATGTGCCGCCGCCGCAGGGGGTCGAGGTGGTGGCGGTGGAGACCGCGCAGCAGATGCTGGCGGCTGTCGTGGCGGCGCTGCCTGCTGACGCGGGCGTCTTTGCCGCCGCAGTGGCCGACTGGCGCGTCGCCAGCGCCTCTGACCGCAAGCTGAAGAAAAGCCGCGATGGCATGCCGGTGCTGGAGTTCGCCGAGAACCCCGACATCCTGAAAACCGTGTCGCACCTGGACGAGGGGCGCCCGCGGCTGGTGGTGGGGTTTGCCGCCGAGACCGACGACGTGATCGAGAACGCCGCCGCCAAACGCGCGCGCAAGGGCTGCGACTGGATCGTCGCCAATGACGTGCGCCCGGCGACCGGCATCATGGGCGGGACCGAAAACGCGGTGACCCTGATCACCGAGGCGGGCAGCGAGGACTGGCCGCGCATGGGCAAGGCGGCGGTGGCCGACCGGCTGGCGCGGCGCATCGCGGCGGCGCTGGCCGATTAGGCCGGGCGGCGCAGACAGGAACCAGAACAGGACAAGGGGCCATCGCAAATGGTTGCAATCCGGGTGATCCATGACACCGAGGCGGACCGGGACGTGCCGCTGCCCGGCTATGAAACGCCGGGGGCGGCGGGCGCCGACCTGCGCGCCAATTTTCCCGACCGGGGCGGGATCGAGCTGGCGCCGGGGGCGCGGGCATTGGTGCCCACGGGTCTGAGGATCGAGATCCCGGACGGCTACGAGGTGCAGATCCGACCGCGCTCGGGCCTGGCGCTGAAACACGGGATCACCCTGCCCAACAGCCCCGGCACCATCGACAGCGATTATCGCGGCCCGCTGGGGGTGATCGTGATGAACGCAGGAAGCGAGCCGTTTCGCATCGCCCACGGCGACCGCATCGCCCAGATGGTCGTGGCCCCGGTGGTGCAGGCGCGCTTTGAGCTGGCCGGCGATCTGTCCGAGACCGCGCGCGGCGCCGGCGGTTTTGGCTCGACGGGGCGGCGCTGATGCTGCTGGTTCTGGTTCTGGCTGCCGCGCTCTGGGCCATCGGCTGGGCCGCCGGGCTGCCGCATCGGCTGCGCTGGGCGATGGTCGGGCTGCTTTATCTCGCGGTTATCGCGCTGCATCTGGTTTTGCCCGAGGGGCACGCGCTGCGGCTGGCGACCGGGAAATCCCCGGCGCTCTGGCTGATGCTGGGCGGCGCGGCGCTGATCGCGCTGGTCTATGGCCGGGGCGTGCGCGCGCTGAAGCGTCGGGCCGGGGCCAGGCGAGAGACACAGGCCACGCCGGCGCCAAAACCGGGCACCTTCTCCGAGGCCGAGCTGAACCGCTATGCCCGCCACATCGTGCTGCGCGAGCTGGGCGGGCCGGGGCAGAAGCGGTTGAAACAGGCGCGGGTCCTGGTGATCGGGGCGGGGGGGCTCGGCTCGCCGGCGCTGCTCTATCTCGCGGCCGCCGGGGTCGGCACCATCGGGGTGATCGACGATGACGCGGTCGACGGCTCCAACCTGCAGCGGCAGGTGATCCACACCGAGGCGCGGATCGGCACGCCAAAGGTGTTCTCGGCCGAGCTCGCGATCCGCGCGCTCAACCCCCATGTCGCCATCCGCCCCTATCACCGCAGGCTGGACGAGGAGATCGCCGGCGAGCTTTTCGCCGACTACGATGTGATCCTCGACGGCACCGACAATTTCGCCTCCCGCTACCTCGCCAACCGCACCGCCGTGGCACAGGGCAAGCCGCTGATCTCCGGCGCGCTGGCGCAGTGGGAGGGGCAGGTGAGCGTCTTTGACCCGGCCCGGGGCGCGCCCTGTTACCAGTGCATCTTTCCGCAGGCGCCGGCGCCCGGCCTTGCCCCCTCCTGCGCCGAGGCGGGGGTGATCGCGCCGCTGCCCGGCGTGGTGGGCGCGATGATGGCGGTCGAGGCGGTCAAGGTCATCGCCGATGCCGGCGCACCGCTGCGCGGCCAGATGCTGATCTATGACGCGCTTTATGGCGAGACGCGCAAATTCGCGCTGAAACGGCGCGCGGACTGCCCGGTTTGTGGCGGGATCGTCGCGCAATCGTAGAGAGGCGATTGGGCTGCGCCGCTTCACCGGCTGCCCCACAGAACAGGCCGCGCAAGCGCCGGACCGCCCCCACGGACCGGCACTTGCCCGGCGGCCTTCGGCCTTGAGACCGCGCCGGGATTTCTTCTGAAACACGGATTTCTGCTGAAGCAATCGCAAGGGTCATAACCGCCCCTAGACATTCCCCGCACACTGCATAGCTTGCAAAGGCAAAGGAGACCCCGATGAACAATCCGATCCTGTCCGACTGGAACGCCCCGTTCCGGATCGCCCCCTTCGACGCCATGTCCGACGAGGATTTCGCCCCGGCGCTGGAGCTGGCGCTGGCCGCCCACCGCGACGAGATCGCGGCGATCACGGAAAACCCCGAGCCGCCCACATTCGCCAATACCATCGAGGCGCTGGAGGCGGCGGGCAAGGCGCTGGACAAGGTGCTGTCGGTGTTCTTCACCGTGACGGGGGCGGACAGCAACCCGGCGCGCGAGGCCTTGCAACGCGACTTCTCCCCCAAGCTGGCCGCGCATTATTCCGAGATTTCCGCGAACACCGCGCTGTTCGCCCGTGTCGCCGATCTCTGGGCGCGGCGCAATGCGCTGGGGCTGAGCCCGGAACAGGCGCGGGTGCTGATGCTCACCCATCGCGGTTTCGTCCGCGCCGGCGCCGCGCTGGAGGGCGAGGCGGCCGATCGGATGAAACAGATCAAGGCCCGGCTGGCGACGCTGGGCACGCGGTTCACCCAGAACCTGCTGGCTGACGAACGCGGCTGGCGGATGCACCTCTCCGAAGACGATCTCGAGGGGCTGCCCGATTTCGTGATCCGGACCGCCCGCATGGCGGGCGAGGAAAACAGCCTGGGTGGGCCGGTGATCACGCTGTCACGCTCGCTGATCGTGCCGTTCCTGCAATTCTCGCCCCGCCGCGACCTGCGGGAAACCGCCTGGCGCGCCTGGGCCGCGCGCGGCGCCGGTGGCGGCGAGACCGACAACCGGGAGGTCGCCGCCGAGATCCTCAAGCTGCGCGAAGAGCGGGCGTGGCTGCTGGGCTACGACAATTTCGCCGCCTACAAGCTGGAAACCGAGATGGCCAAGACGCCCGAGGCGGTCAGGGATCTGCTGATGCAGGTCTGGCAGCCCGCCAAGGCGCAGGCCGAGGCCGATGCCCGGATATTGACCGGCATGATGCGCGAGGATGGCCTCAACGGCGATCTGGAACCCTGGGACTGGCGTTATTACGCCGAGAAACGGCGCCGGGCCGAGCACGATCTCGATGAGGCGGCGTTGAAACCCTATTTCCAGCTCGACCGGATGATCGAGGCGGCCTTCGCCTGCGCGACGCGGCTGTTCGGGCTGGAGTTCGCGCCGCTCGACGTGCCCCTCTATCACCCCGATTGCCGGGCCTGGGAGGTGACGCGGCAGGGCGCGCATGTGGGTGTCTTCATCGGCGACTATTTCGCCCGCGGCGCGAAACGCTCGGGCGCCTGGTGCAGCGCCATGCGGTCCCAGGCGAAATTCCCCGAGGCGCAGGCGCCGGTGGTGATCAACGTGTGCAACTTTGCCAAGGGCGATCCGGCACTGCTGTCCCATGACGATGCGCGCACACTGTTCCACGAGTTCGGCCACGCGCTGCACCAGCTTTTGTCGGATGTGACCTATGAGAGCATCTCGGGCACATCGGTTGCGCGCGATTTCGTCGAACTGCCGAGCCAACTGTACGAACACTGGCTCGAAGTCCCCGAAGTGCTGTCCGAATTCGCCACCCATGTGGAGACCGGCGCGCCGATGCCGGATGCGATGCGCGACAAGCTGCTGAAGGCCGGGAATTTCGACATGGGGTTCCAGACCGTGGAATATGTCGCCTCGGCCCTGGTCGATCTGGCCTTTCACGAGGGGGCGGCCCCCGCCGATCCGATGGCGAAACAGGCCGAGGTGCTGGCCGACATCGGCATGCCGCACGCTATCGGGATGCGCCATGCCACGCCGCAATTCGCCCATGTCTTTTCCGGCGACGGCTACAGCTCGGGGTACTACAGCTACATGTGGTCCGAGGTGATGGACGCCGACGCCTTCGCCGCCTTCGAGGAGGACGAGGATGCCTTCGACCCGGCCCGCGCCGAGGCGCTGGAACGCTTCATCCTTTCTGCCGGCGGCTCGCAGGAGCCTGAAGAGCTCTACATCGCCTTCCGCGGCCGTCTGCCGGGGGTGGAGGCCCTGCTCCGGGGCCGTGGCCTCGCGGCGGCGTGACCCGGGAGGAGTATAATGTCTTCTGCGGCGGGCTGCCCGCCAGCACCCATGTGGTGCAATGGGGCGGCTCGGACGTGTGGAAGGTGGGTGGCAAGGTCTTCGCCATCTGCGGCTGGGGCGAGGGCGGGCGCGCCGCCTTCACCTTCAAGGTGACCGAGCTGGGGTTCGAGGTGTTGACGGGTATGCCGGGGTTGCGCCCGGCGCCCTATCTGGCGTCGCGCGGGCTGAAATGGGTGCAGCTTTACGGTGACCCCGGTCTGCCGGATGCCGAGCTGGAGCGCCATATCGCTGCCTCGCATGAGATGATCGTGGCCGGCCTCACGCGGAAGAAACGGGCCGAGCTCGGGCTCTGAGCGCGGCAGGCGGCGGGGACCGCTCGCCTCAGTAGCCCAGGGACCGGTTCACCAGATGCAGCAGCGGCGCGCCCACCTCGCCGCGGCGGACGTTCTCGGCAATGACTTCCGAGGCGGTGGCGGGCCGGGTTTCCGAGGCGATATGCGGGGTGACCGTCACCTTCGGGTGGGCCCAGAACGGGTGCTCGGGCGGCAGCGGTTCGGTGCGGAAGGTGTCGAGCGTGGCATGGCCCAGATGGCCGCTGTCGAGGGCGGCGAGCAGCGCGTCGTCGTCGATCAGCGGGCCGCGGCCGGGGTTCAGCACCACGGCGCCCCGTGGCATCTGCGCGATGGTGGCGGCGTTCAGCACGTTCTGCGTCGCCGGCGTGTCGGGCAGCAGCAGCACCAGAATGTCGGCGGTGGAGAGCGCCTGTGTCAGCCCCTCGTCGCCGGACAGGCAGGTGATCCCCTCGACCGACTTGGCGCTGCGGCTCCAGCCGGTGACGGGAAAGCCCAGACCCGCCAGCGCCTGACCGCAGGCGCAGCCGAGCGTGCCGAGGCCCAGGATGCTCACCCGCCGGTCCTGTGCCAGCGGCGGGGCGGCGGGGGTCCACACCCCGTTCTGGCCGAGGATATGCGCGTCCATGCCCAGATGATGGCGCAGCACATGACCGGTGACCCACTCCACCATGCCCTGGGTCAGCCCGTGATCGACCATCCGGGCCAGCGGCACGGTCAGGGTGGGGTTGCCGATCACCGTCTCGATCCCGGCCCAGAGGCTCAGCACTGCCTTCAGTCGCGGGAACTGGATGAAATCGTGGTCGGTGGCGCCGCCGGGGGCATAGACGATGTACTCGACCTTCTCTGCCGGCAGATCCTCGCCCAGCCGGAAATCGAGGCCGGTGGCCTCCAGCGCGCGGCTCAGCGGCGCCTGATATTCGGACCAGCGTTTCGGGGTGGAGAGAAAGAGAACATTGGTGGTCATAGGGCTTTCCGTATCAGTGGGAACCGCGGGGGCGGTGGACATGCGCGCTCTGCACGATGCCGAAGGCGGCCATCAGCACCAGCATGGCAGAGCCGCCATAGCTGACCATCGGCAGCGGCACCCCGACCACCGGCGCCAGCCCCATCACCATCGACATGTTCACGGCGAAGAACAGAAAGAAGGTGACGGCGATGCCCAGCGTGACCAGCGACGAGAACCGGTCGCGCGCGCCCAGCGCCGAGGCGATGCAGAACAGGATGATCAGCGCGTAGAGCGTCAGCAGCGATATGCCGCCGATGAAACCGAACTCTTCGGCCAGCGTTGTGAAGATGAAGTCGGTATGTTTCTCGGGCAGGAAGTTGAGCCGCGATTGCGTGCCCTGCATGAACCCGCGCCCGGCCCAGCCGCCCGAGCCCAGTGCGATCTTGGACTGCGTGATGTGATAGCCGGCGCCGAGCGGGTCGCTGCCGGGGTCGAGAAAGGTGTCGATGCGGCGGTACTGGTAATCCTTGAGCATCTGCCAGGGGGTGCCGCGCGACTCGAACACCGCCGTCACCAGCCCGATGCCGGCGGCGATCACGGCGGCGAAATAGGCCCAGTGCACCCCGGCCAAGAACATCACCGCGCCGCCCGCCGCCAGCAGCAGGATCGAGGTGCCCAGATCCGGTTGCTTGAGAACCAGCGCGGTGGGAATGAGGATGAACAGCACCGGCAGCAGCACCCAGAGCGGGCGCGAGGTACGTTCCGCCGGCAGCCAGTCGTAATAGGCCGCCAGCAGCATCACCAGCGTGATCTTGGTCAGTTCCGAAGGTTGCAGGCGCATGAAGCCCAGGTCGATCCAGCGCTGCGCCCCCATGCCGACCGATCCGAACAGTTCGACCCCGATCAGCAGTATCACCGACAGCCCATAGGCCAGCGCCGCCATGTTGCGCCAGAACCAGATCGGCACCATGGCGACCGTCAGCATCACCGCGAATCCCAGCGCAAAGCGCTTGATCTGCGGCTCGGCCCAGGGCGAGAAGGAGCCGCCGGCAACCGAATAGAGCATCAGCACGCCGACACCGGCGACCGAGATCAGCAACAGCGCCAGCGGCCAGTTCAGGTAGAGCACCTTGCGCAGCCCCGAGGGCGTGGATTTGACCCGGTATTCCAGATAGCTCATGCGCGGCCGCTCTGTTCCTGTTGGGCGCGCAGCCGCTCGCGGTGCAGCCGCTCCTGCTGCGCCTTGATCCGGTTGCGGTCCTTGGACGGGTAGGCGGCAAGCGGCGGGGTGTCGCCGTAGAGCGCCTGCAGCATCACGTCGCGCGCGACCGGTGCCGCCGCCGACGAGCCGCCGCCGCCATGTTCGATCACCACCGTGACGGCGTATTTCGGCTTGTCATAGGGGGCGAAGCAGACAAAGAGCGCATGGTCCCGCCGGTCCCAGGGCAGATCGGCATTGCTGGTCACCCCGGCGGCGCGTTCGGCCGCGGTGATGTTGCGGACCTGGCTGGTGCCGGTCTTGCCGGCCATGCGGAAGGTGTCCTCGATGATGCGGCTGCCGTAGGCGGTGCCGCGCCGGTCGTTCGAAACCGCGTACATCGCCCGGCGCAGGGTCCGCAGATTGTTTTCGTTCACCCCCAGCGGCTCGCCTTCGCCGCCGGGCTGTTCGATCCCGTCGATCGACTTGATCAGGCGGGGCATGATGTTGCGCCCGGTGGCCAGCCGCGCGGTCATCACCGCCAGTTGCAGCGGCGAGGCCAGCGTATAGCCCTGGCCGATTGCGGCGTTGGCGGTGTCGCCGATCAGCCATTCCTTGCCGTGCACGCGTTGTTTCCACGCCCGGTCCGGGGCGAGGCCGGCGGCCACAGCCGACATCGGGATATCATGCCGCTCGCCCAGGCCGAAGCGCCGCGCCATGGCCGAGATCTTGTCGATCCCCACCTTGAGAGCGAGATCGTAGTAATAGACGTCGCAGCTTTGCTTGAGCGAGTTCTGCAGGTCCACATGGCCATGCCCGCCCCGGCGCCAGCAGTGAAATCGGCGGCCCGACACCTCCAGGTAGCCGGGGCACCAGACGGTGTCGTCGGGGCCGATCAGCCCCTCTTCCAGCGCGGCCATGGCGGTGATCATCTTGAAGGTCGAGCCGGGCGGATAGACCCCCTGCACGGATTTCGACGCCAACGGGCGATGCAGATCCTCGGTCAGCGCGCGGTAATCGGCGACCGAGATGCCCCGCACGAAAAGGTTGGGATCGAAGCTGGGCGCGGAGGCGATGGCGCGCAGATCGCCGGTCTCGCAATCGATCACGACGGCGCTGGCGCTCTCATCGCCCAGCCGGGCCTGGACATATCCCTGAAGTTCGGCGTCGACGCTCAGTTGCAGATCGGCGCCCGGCTGTCCCTCGCGCCGGTCGAGCTCGCGCATCACCCGGCCAGTGGCGTTGACCTCGACCCGCTTGGCGCCGGCCTTGCCGCGCAGCATGTCCTCGCGCCGGGCCTCCAGCCCGACCTTGCCAATCTGGAAGCGCGGAATCCGCAGCACCGGTTCGGGATCCTCGATCCTGCTGAGATCGTAATCCGAGACCGGGCCGACATAGCCGATCACATGGGCAAAATCCGCCCCCCGCGGATAAACGCGGGTCAGCCCGACCTCGGGGGTGATGCCGGGCAGGGCGGGGGTGTTGACCGCGACCCTGGAGATTTCCGCCCAGTCGATCCGGTCGGCCAGGGTGACCGGCAGGAACGGCGGGCTGCGCTGCATCTCGGCGCGGGCGCGCTCCAGATCCTCCGGATCGAGCGTGATCAGCCCGGAGAGCTTGTCCAGCACCTGATCCACGTCGCCGGCATCCTCGCGCACGATGACGATGCGATAGCTCTGCACGTTTTGGGCCAGCACATTGCCGTTGCGGTCGAAGATCTTGCCGCGGGCTGGCGGGATCAGCCGAATATTGATCCGGTTCTCCTCGGCCAGCAGGCGAAACTGATCGGCCTGCTCGACCTGAAGATAGCGCATCCGCATCGCCAGCCCGCCGGCAAAGGCCAGTTGCAGCCCGCCCAGCAACAGCGCCCGGCGGCCGGAGACCCGGTTCAGCAGGTCCAGTTCGCGGGGATTGCGCCTCATGCCCGTCCCCCCATCGCCTCGGCATCGCCGTGCGCCAGCTTGCGCACGCCCATCAGCGACTGGGTCACCAGCACCACCAGCGGATAGGCCAGCATGGTCATCGCCATCTGGATCAGGCTGAGGCTGAGCTGAGCCTGTTCAACCGACAGCACCCCCAGCACCAGGCGGTTCAGGACGGTGATCGCCAGCAGCGTCAGGCAGACCGCCAGCCATTCGCCGGCAAAGCTTGCCTCGCGCAGCCCGCCGGCGCGGGTCTTGAGGTATTCGCTGCCCAGCACCGCCAGCAGCGCCATCAGCCCCGGCGGGCGCTGGAACAGCAGGTCGGCCATAAGCATCACCGCCGCGATGCTGACGGCGGGGGCGTAATCGGGCCGCCGCAGGCACCAGGCAAAGGCCGCCGCGATCAGCAGATCCGGCGGCGCCCAGCGGCGCGGCAGGGTGTCGAGCGGGATCAGGTGAAAAAACATGATCAACAGCGCCAGCCCCAGAAAGGCCGCGCGCATCAGCCACAGACGCGAGGGCGACATGCTATCCATCGCTGCCCCTCCCGCCGGTGCCCTCCGGGGTGCCGGGCGTCGCCGCCTCGGCCGCCGCCCCGGTCGCCGGCAGGACCAGCCCGCCGGGGTCAGAGACGGTCTCGGCGCCGTGGTGGCGCAGCACGCGCAGGAACTCCAGCCGTTCGTAATCGGCGGCCAGCCGCACCCTCAGCCGCCCGGTGGGGTCGGCGGCGACCTGGCCGATCAGCAGCCCGGCGGGAAACACCCCGCCATCGCCCGAGGTGATCACCCGGTCACCGGGGCGGACCAGATCGGGGTTTTCGAGGAAATCGATCAGCGGCGCCGCGGTGTTGTTGCCGGTGACCAGCGCGCTCTGCCCCGACGGCTGTATGGTCGCCGGGATCGAGCTGGAGGCGTCGGTCAGCAGGATCACCCGGGCGGTGTTGCGGCCGGTTCCCGAGATGCGTCCGACCAGGCCGATCCCGTCCATCGCCGCCCAGCCGTCGCGGATGCCGTCGCGGGCGCCCACGTTCAGCAGCACCGACTGCCGGAACGGAGAGCCGCTGTCGGCCAGCACCACCCCGGTGATGAAGGTCAGACGCGGATCGAGCCGCACGTTGTTGAGATCAAGCAGCCGGGCGTTTTCCTGTTCGAGCTGCAGCGCCGCCTCTTTCCAGGCCTTCATCTGGCGCAACTCGCGGCGCAGTTCCTGGTTCTGTTCGGCCAGCCGCTGGTAGCTCTGGAAATCGCGGATCAGGTTGATCGTGCCGGTGACCGGCGCCATCGCCCAGTCCATCGACGGCACCACGCGGTCGACCACCTGTGCGCGAAACCGTTCCACCCGCGGGCTGTCGATCCGCCAGACCAGAAAGATACCCAGCAGACACAGAACAATGATCCCCAGCACCAGCCGGCGCAGGGGGCCTGTGTAATCGTCGCGCTGTGAGCGGTCCCTGGCCAATGGCGTCCTTCCGTCACAAGTCGCAGCCACGCGCGGCGGCCGGACAAAGGGTGCGCCCCCTAGCTGTCGTAGTCAATCGCGTGGCGGAGCTGCTTTTCGTATTCCAGCGCCTTGCCGGTGCCCAGGGCCACGCAGTTGAGGCTTTCGTCGGCGATGGAGACGGCCAGCCCGGTCTGCTCGCGCAGCGCCAGGTCCAGATCGCCCAGCAGGGCGCCGCCGCCGGTCAGCATCACGCCGCGGTCCACGATGTCGGCGGCCAGGTCCGGCGGCGTGGTTTCCAGCGCGGTCATCACCGCCTCGCAGATCTGCTGCACCGGTTCGGCCAGCGCCTCGGCAATCTGCGCCTGGCTGACCTCGATCTCCTTCGGCACGCCGTTCAGCAGGTCGCGGCCACGGATCTGCATCGAGGTGCCGCGGCCGTCATCGGGCATCCGCGCGGTGCCGATTGTGGTCTTGATGCGCTCGGCGGTGCTTTCGCCGATCAGCAGGTTCTGCTGGCGCCGCAGATAGGCGATGATCGCCTCGTCCATGCGGTCGCCGCCGACCCGGACCGAGCGGGCATAGACGATGTCGCCCAGCGACAGCACCGCAACCTCGGTGGTGCCGCCGCCGATATCCACGACCATGTTGCCGGTGGGATCGGTGATCGGCATGCCGGCGCCGATCGCCGCGGCGATCGGTTCGGCGATCAGGCCCGCGCGGCGGGCGCCGGCCGACAATACCGACTGGCGGATCGCGCGCTTTTCAACCGGGGTGGCGCCATGGGGCACGCAGACGATGATCTTGGGTTTCGAGAAGGTCGAGCGTTTGTGCACCTTGCGGATGAAATGCTTGATCATCTCCTCGGCGGTGTCGAAATCGGCGATCACGCCTTCGCGCATCGGCCGGATCGCCTGGATCGAGCCGGGCGTGCGGCCCAGCATCAGCTTGGCGTCCTCGCCGACCGCCAGCACCTTCTTGACGCCATCCTTGATGTGATAGGCGACCACAGACGGCTCTGACAGGATGATGCCGCGTCCCTTGACGTAGACAAGGGTGTTCGCCGTACCGAGGTCGATCGCCATGTCCGAGGTGAACAAGCCGCCGAAATTTCCAAACACCGACATTTATGTGCGATCCTGTAGAGTACTGCGCGTTGGTCCACGACTCCCGGAGGAGCCGGACCCTTGCCTTATAGGCGGCTGCGGACATGCGCGAAAGGGCGGATTCAGGCGTCGGGGATGGATTCGGCGACAGCAGCGCGTTTCCGCCTGCGCCGCAGGCTGGACAAAGGGGAAACTCCGGTTCCCCGTCACCCCCGTCATCCCCGCGCAGAGGGGAACGGGGGCCGTGAATCGAACCGGCGCGATCCTCGGTTTGATTCGCGCCGGCACGGGGCGGTTAACTCACGTCCTTGTAGGACACTTCGCGCGCATCGGTGCCCGGGCCGGTCTTTTCCCGGCGCACCAGAAGCCGGTTCAGCGCATTCACATAGGCGCGGGCCGAGGCCACCACGGTGTCGGTATCGGCCGACTGTCCGGTGGCGATCACGCCGTCCTCTTCCAGCCGCACGCTGACGGTGGCCTGGGCATCGGTGCCCTCGGTCACGGCGTGCACCTGATAGAGTTGCAGCCGCGCCTCGTTGGGATAGAGCGCGCGCACCGCCTTGAAGGTGGCGTCGACAGGGCCGTCGCCATGCTCGGTGGCGATCGCCTCCTTGCCGTCGATCTCCATCTCCAGCGTCGCCTCGGCCGGCCCGCCGGTGCCGCAGAGCACCTTGAGCGACACGATCTGCAGCCGGTCGTCGGTCTGGTCCGCCGTGGTGCCGACCAGCGCGATGATGTCCTCGTCATAGACCTCCTTCTTGCGGTCGGCCAATTCCTTGAACCGCACGAAGATGTCCTTGAGTTGGTTGTCACCGACCTCATGGCCGAGTTGCTTGAGCTTGTCGCGCAGCGCGGCGCGCCCGGAATGCTTGCCCATCACCAGGTTGGACGCGGTCAGGCCGACATCCTCGGGGCGCATGATCTCGAAGGTTTCGGCGTTCTTCAGCATGCCGTCCTGGTGGATGCCGCTCTCATGGGCAAAGGCGTTCTTGCCGACGATCGCCTTGTTGTACTGCACCGGAAAGCCGGAAACGGTCGAGACCCGGCGCGAGATGTGCATGATCTTGGTGGTGTCGACGCCGGTGGTCCAGGGCAGGATGTCGTGGCGCACCTTCAGCGCCATCACCACCTCTTCCAGCGCGGTGTTGCCGGCGCGTTCGCCCAGCCCGTTGACGGTGCATTCGATCTGCCGCGCGCCGCCTGCGACGGCGGCCAGCGCGTTGGCGGTCGCCATGCCCAGATCGTTGTGGCAATGGGTGGCAAAGATCACGTCATCGGCGCCGGGCACCGTCTCGATCAGACGCCGGATCAGCGAGGCGCTTTCCTCCGGGGCGGTGTAACCCACGGTATCGGGGATGTTGATGGTGGTCGCACCGGCCTTGATGGCGATCTCGACCACGCGGCAGAGATACTCCCATTCGGTCCGGGTGGCGTCCATCGGCGACCATTGCACGTTGTCGCAGAGGTTGCGGGCGTGGCTGACCGTTTCGTGGATCTTCCCGGCCATCTCGTCCATGGTCAGGTTCGGGATGGCGCGGTGCAGCGGCGAAGTGCCGATAAAGGTGTGGATACGCGGCTGGGCGGCGTGTTTCACCGCCTCCCAGCAGCGGTCGATATCGGTCAGGTTGGCGCGGGCCAGCCCGCAGATCACCGAATTGCGCGAATTGGCCGCGATCTCGCTGACCGCCTTGAAATCGCCCTCAGAGGCGATCGGAAAGCCGGCCTCGATGATGTCCACGCCCATCTCGTCGAGCAGGCCGGCGATCTCCAGCTTCTCGTCATGGGTCATGGTGGCGCCGGGGCTCTGTTCGCCATCACGCAAAGTGGTATCGAAGATCAAGACGCGGTCTTGTTCGGGTACGTTCGTCATTCTGGTATCTTTCGTATCTGTCCTAAAGCCTATGGCGCGCAGGCATCCTCCTCTGAGCGGGCGCGCCGAATGGCACGCTCAGAGGCGGATTAGGATCAGTAGGCCACGCAGCGACGCGCCGCAAAACGCGGGAGCGGTCGGGATATGTGCCTGGCTGGTCATGCGGCGCAATCTATACCCGGATGCCGGCGATTGAAAACCCAAAATGACCGTCCGCGCGGATTTCCTGCACGCGCCCATGCGGCAGGGGCAGGCACCGGTGCCGTTCGAAAATAGTTAGCCATTGATGTAACTATTGAGGAGTGTTTATACTTAGTCGTATGGATAACAATATTGCCGCCCTCGATTCCGTCTTTCATGCACTTGCCGATCCGACCCGCCGGGCCGTCGTCCAGCAGCTCGCGCGCGGACCCGCATCGGTGAGCGAGCTGGCCAGGCCGTTCGACATGGCCCTGCCGTCCTTCCTGAAGCACATCGGCGTGCTCGAGGCGTCGGGCCTGATCGGGTCGGAGAAATCGGGCCGGGTGCGCACCTGCAGGCTCAAGCGCCGGAGGCTGGCGGCGGCGGAGCGATGGTTCGAAGAGCAGCGGGCGCTCTGGGCGGGCCGCTACGACAATCTGGACAACCTGCTCGAGACTTTGAACGGAGGAGAAAATGAAAGCTGATCTGCAATTTGATTTCCTTGTGGACGAGGAAAACCACACCATGACCATTACCCGGGAATTTGCCGCGAAACGGCAATTGGTCTGGGACTGCTATACGAAAAGCGAACTGCTCGACCGGTGGTTCGCGCCCAAACCCTTCACCACGAAAACCAAATACATGGAGTTCCGCGAGGGCGGACACTGGCACTATGCCATGGTCGATCCGGAAGGGCTGGAATACTGGGCGCGGCTGGACTATCGGACGATCGTTCCAATCGACAGCTATTCCGCGCTCGACGGGTTCAGCGACGAAACCGGCGCGCTGAACCCGGATCTGCCGAGGTCGCGGTGGGATGTATGCTTCACCGATGCGTCAGGGCATTCCATCGTGCGGACAGTGGTCACCTATGCCTCGGCCGAAGATCTCGAAACGGTCGTCGCCATGGGCATGGAGGCGGGGCTGACCTCCACGCTGGAGCGGCTTGATGAGCTGCTTGCCGTCCTGAACGGGTAGGCATTGGTCACCCGGATTGTCCGTTGGGGGGCGGGTTTTGGTCCCGATTGGCCGAATTGCCCTTTTTGATCCAAGTCAGATTGCACGTCATTCGATTATGTTAATCCCTAAGGCATCTTTCCCGTGTGCGGTCGTTCCGGTCCTGACCGGGCGGCCCGCATGGGGAGAGGCGCGCTCCGATCCGCAGGGCGTGACATGCAGGCTGCGGTGGGGGAGCCGGGGCCACCACTCAGGAGGAAAGACAGATATGGCGCATGTGGTTGTTCTGGGTGCCGGTTTGGGCGGCACGATCCAGGCCTATGAACTCAAGGAGACTCTGGGCCGGGATGACAAGGTCACGGTGATCTCGAACAAGCCCTACTTCCAGTTCACGCCATCCAACCCCTGGGCCGGGGTCGGCTGGCGCAAGAAGGACGATATCACCATCGACCTCGCCCCGGTGATGGAGCGGCGGGGGATCGAGTTCATCTGCGATGGGGCGGTCAGGCTGGACCCCAAGGCCAATACCATCCAGCTCGAAAGCGGCCGCGCGGTCAGTTACGACTATCTGGTCATCGCCACCGGCCCCGATCTGGCCTTTGACGAGATCGAGGGGTTCGGCCCCGACCACCACACCCATTCGGTCTGCCATATCGAACATGCGGCGGCGTCGGGCGACAAGTGGGAGGCGTTCTGCGCCAATCCCGGCCCCATTGTGGTGGGCGCGGTGCAGGGCGCGTCCTGTTTCGGGCCGGCCTATGAATACGCCATGACCATCGACACCGACCTGCGCCGGCGCAAGATCCGCGACAAGGTGCCGATGACCTTCGTTACCCCGGAACCCTACATCGGCCATCTCGGCCTCGGCGGGGTGGGCGACACCAAGGGGATGCTGGAAAGCATCATGCGCGAGCGGTCGATCCGCTGGATCACCAACGCCAAGACCGACAGGTTCGAGGCCGACAAGGTGCATGTCACGGAATGTGACGAGGACGGAAACCCGAAGAAGCAACACGAGATCCCCTTCACCTATTCGATGCTGCTGCCCGCCTTCCGCGGCATCCCGGCGCTGATGGGGATCGAGGGGCTGGTCAATCCGCGCGGCTTCGTCATCGTCGACGAGCATCAGCGCAACCCGGCCTATCCCAATATCTTCGGTATCGGCGTCTGCATCGCCATCGCGCCGAAGGAGCCGACCCCGGTGCCCACCGGCGTGCCGAAGACCGGCTTCATGATCGAATCCATGGTCACCGCCACGGCGCACAACATTCCGCTGATCCTCAAGGGCGAGGAGCCGCGCGAGGTGGCCACCTGGAACGCGCTGTGCCTGGCCGATTTCGGCGACGGCGGCGCCGCCTTCCTGGCAATGCCGCAGAACCCGCCGCGCAACGTCAACTGGGCCGCCAAGGGGCGCTGGGTCCACTGGGCCAAGCTGGCCTTTGAGTGGTATTTCATGCGCAAGGTGCGCCGCGGCGTGAGCGAGCCGTTCTACGAGAAGTTCATCATGCGGTTCATGAAGATCACCAAGCTGAAGGAAGGCAAGGGCTGAGGCCCGGCCCGCTCGCGGCGGTGTAAGGCGGCGGAAAAGCGAATTCCGGCATGCCGCGTTGCGCGTGTGCCGGGAGCTGGTCCGCTTTGCAATCACTCCCTTTTGGTCATGGTCAGCTTCGAGCCCAAAGTTCCTGATGCCGCATGGCGTGCGGATGTCGGCGTTAAGAAAGGCGGAAAATCCTTGGTGGGCGGAGTTGGGAGGCGCTCACCTGCTCACCCGGAAGCCAACCACCGAATGTCGGGTCATGCCATGTTTCGTGTATCGGCATCTCGCAAGGGCAAAACTTCGTGAAACTTTCCGCTCGAAGTGAATTCCAGCGCCTCCTGGCTTTCTCGCACCACGACGTGTTCCAAACCGTTATCGCGAAACACCCGTTTCACCGACGCGATGACCTCCTCAAAGACAAGCCCTGCCGCAGCCTCGTTGGCAACTTGCGCGCGCACTTCGAAATCTCTCTCGCTGGTCTGGACCAGCTGGACACGCTGGGCATGGTCGTGCTCCAGATCGAAGACGAGCGGCGACAGCGTCACCTCACCCACACGAATGAGAGTCGCCTGGCGTCCCTCCACCTCAAAACTGCGAAACGGCGAGCCACAGGCGCAGGGGTCTTCGTAGTATCGCACACAGTCGCCGAGAACATATCGGATGAAGGGTTGAACCTCGTTGGCAAGCACCGTCAGGAGCGCGTTCGCTGACAACGTGCCATCTGGAACGGGCTGCATCGCCTCGTCGACCGCTTCGAGGATGACCCAGTCTTCGTTTACGTGCTTCCGCCCGTGGCTGCACTCAAACGACAGCGCCAGGCACTCGGTGCACCCATAGGGATCGGCAATGCCGTATTTCAGCGAGGGGAAGGCCCGCACGACCCGCTCGCGGAGATCATCCGTGAGCGTCTCGCCTCCCGTCGTGAAGAGCGCAGGCGCGATCCGCAGCCGTCCGGCCTCCTTTTCCCGGACAAGGATGGTCAGCATGCTGGGGTAGGTCACGATCCAGGCGACGTTCGGGATCGCATTGAGCCTGTCGACGAGCCGGTCGATCGGCTGCTCGGCCTCGATGAAGGTCAACCCCAGTCCCCTTGCCAAGGCCGGGTTGAGCCGTTGCACCAGCTTGTTGAACCCGTTACCGGCGAAGTGACCGTTCCCGCCGGTGATCGTCACCCGCACGCCGAGCTTGCGGACGTCTCGGATGAGCTTCCAATGGTACCATTCGAAGCGTGCCATCATAATTCCATAGGCATATTCGACGAACGATGAGGGCAAGACGATGACCGCGGGCTCGCCGGATGTCCCGGAGGTCTGGAATACGGCGACATCGTCGATCGGCACACCCGCATTCCCGATGTCCCGGAGATGCTCGCGGACCCTTTCGAGGGGAAGAGAACGGATCGTCAGCCATTCATCGAATTCCCTCATGAGATCGGGTTTGCGCGTCACCGGCAAGTCGCGGAGCTCGATCTCGCTTGATGGTCGCAGATCTGCGTAGAGCCTGCGGAACAAGGGAGAGTCGCGCCGCGCCTTTTCCACAAGGCGCCTTAGTTTGCGAAGTTGCCTCGCTTCAATACGCTTCCGTCCGTCCCAGCCTGTCCAAAGCCCGCCGGCGAAGTATCCCATTGCTCTAAGAAGGCTGAAACGCATATCTGCTGCCGATGCTCTTCGCTGTCCGTCGTGGCAATACCCGTTGATTGGAGGCTATGCGATGGAGATCAACGCAAACTGGCCTTTGTCAAACCGCGCAGGCACGCTGGTTCATAGTCACGCATCATACCGCGAAACCAGACATTTGGGCAGTGACGCCGTGCGACCTCTTCGTCCGCATTGCGGGCGTTGGTTCAGAAAGCCGCATTGGAAGCCCCCCAGCGTCCCTGCTTGTGCCTCGGGGTGCGCGCCGGGCCTCACCCGCCGTCCTTCAGCGCGCCATTGTCCCAGGTGCCGCTGGCCTCCTGCCCGGTGGCATAGCGCATGGTGCCCTGACCCTGCCGCTTGCCGTTCTTGAAGGTGCCCTCGTAGACATCGCCGTTGGCATAGGTGGCCACGCCCTGGCCGCTGATCTCGCCGCCGGACCAGGCGCCCTTGTAGCGGAAGCCGTCGGCCATCACGATTTCGCCCTCGCCGTGGCGCTGGCCATCGACGAATTGCCCGGTATAAACCGAGCCGTCGGCATAGGTGGCGGTGCCCTGCCCATGGCGCTGGCCGTCCCGCCATTCGCCCTCGTAGCGGTAGCCGTCGGCATAGGTCATCACGCCGAACCCATGGTTCCTGGCGTTCCTGAACCCGCCCTTGTAGACGATGCCGTTGGCATAGGTGGCGGTGCCCTCGCCGTCGATCACGCCGGCCTTCCAGTCGCCCTCGTAGGTGGATCCGTCGGGATAGGTGATCTTGCCGGTGCCGTCGGCCAGATCGGCGCGGAACTGCCCCTCATAGACCGAGCCGTCGGGATAGGTGACGCGGCCCTCGCCCTCGATCTGTCCGGCCACCCAGGAGCCGGTGTAGACATAGCCGTCGGCGCCGGTGAAACTGCCCTGGCCATGGCGGCGGTCATCGGCAAACTCGCCCTGATAGACATCGCCATTGGCATAGGTCACCTTGCCGCTGCCCTCGCGCCGCCCGGCCACCAGCGTGCCCTCGTAGACGTCGCCGTTGGGCTGGGTCAGCGTGCCGGTGCCGCTGATCTGCCCATCGGCCCAGGTGCCGACATAGGTCAGCCCGTCGGGCATCGTCAGCGTACCCTCGCCGTGGCGCTGGCCGTCGACGATCTCGCCGTCGTAGACGGCGCCGTCGGGATAGGTGATCACGCCCTTGCCCTGTTTCTCGCCGTTCACCCAGTCGCCGCGATACTCATATCCGCCCGGGCTGGTCATCACGCCAAAGCCGTGGTGCTGGGCGTTCTGAAATCCGCCCTCGTAGCGCACGCCGTTGGCATAGGTCGCCACGCCCTGGCCGTCGATCACCCCGTCGACCCAGTCGCCCTCATAGGTGCCGCCGTCGGAAAAGGTGATCTTGCCCAGCCCGTTCGGCTTGCCCTTGGCGAACTCGCCCTCGTAGACCGAGCCATTGGGAAACCGCGCCACGCCCTGACCCTTGATCTCGCCATCGACCCAGTCGCCGGTATACTCATAGCCGTTGGGCAGCCGGTAGGTTCCGGTGCCGTGCTGAAGCCCGCCGCGAAAGGTGCCCTCGTAGACGCCGCCGATGTCGTCCTCGGTGGTCAGAACCTGACCGTCCTGCGCCTGTACCGGGGCCGGTCCGACCAGCGCCAGAGCGGTTGCGATCGCCAATACGGTTCCAAGATGTCTCATCGGATGTCCTGCCTGCCCCATGTGCCTGCCCCATGTGCCTTGCCCCATGTGCCTCATGCGCTCGCCTCATGTGCCTCATGTGCCGCGGCGCCCCCGCGAAGCCATTAGAAACTAGGCGAGGGGGCGGGTTCAAGCAACGTCTTTTGCGCCTGATGGCTTTCCCTCGGCACCCGATCTGATAAATGGCTGGAAAGAGGATTTGCACCGAGGGCAGGATGACCGACCGTTTCCGCGTGACGCTGGCGCAGCTGAACCCCGTCATGGGCGACCTGGAGGGCAATGCGGCCAAGGCGCGCGCGGCCTGGGAGCAGGGCCGCGCGGCCGGCGCCGATCTGGTGGCGCTGCCCGAGATGTTCATCGTCGGCTACAATCCGCAGGATCTGCTGTTGAAGCCCGCCTTTCAGACCGCCGCGGTCGAGGCGGTGCGCCAGCTGGCGGCGGACTGCGCCGACGGCCCGGCGCTGGCCATTGGCGGACCCTGGATCGAGGGGGCACAGCTGTTCAACGCCTATTTCATCCTCAGGGACGGCCGGATCGCCAACACCGTTCTCAAGCACAACCTGCCCAACGAACTGGTCTTTGACGAGGTGCGGATCTTTGACGCCGGACCGTTGGGCGGACCCTATTCGGTGGGCAATACCCGCATCGGCAGCCCGATCTGCGAGGATGCCTGGCACGAGGAGGTCGCCGAGACCCTGGCCGAGACCGGGGCCGAGTTCCTGATCGTGCCCAACGGCTCGCCCTATTACCGCGGCAAGCACGACACGCGGCTCAACCACATGGTCGCGCGGGTGGTCGATACCGGCCTGCCTGTTATCTATCTCAACATGGTGGGCGGGCAGGACGATCAGGTCTTCGACGGCGCCAGCTTCGGCCTCAATCCGGGGGGGCAACTGGCCTTTCAGATGCCGCAGTTCGACGAGGCGATCGCCCATGTGGACCTTGAACGCACCCCCGAGGGCTGGCGCATCCTGCCCGGCGAGGAGCATGTCCATGCCTCCGAATGGGAGCAGGACTATCAGGTGATGGTGATCGCCCTGCGCGATTACCTGGCCAAGAGCGGTTTCAAAAAGGTGCTGCTGGGCCTGTCGGGCGGCATCGACTCGGCCATCGTCGCCGCCATTGCCGCCGATGCGCTGGGACCGGAAAACGTCCGCTGCGTCATGCTGCCCTCGGAATACACCAGCCGCGAGAGCCTTGAGGATGCCGAGGCGGTGGCCAAGGCGCTGGGCTGCCATTACGACTATGTCCCGATCTCCGAGGGGCGGGCGGCGATCACCAACACGCTGGCGCCGCTGTTCGAAGGGCGCGCGGCGGATACCACCGAGGAAAACATCCAGTCGCGCCTGCGCGGCCTGCTGCTGATGGCGATGTCCAACAAGTTCGGCGAGATGCTGCTGACCACCGGCAACAAATCCGAGGTCGCGGTCGGCTATGCCACCATCTACGGCGACATGGCCGGGGGGTACAATCCGATCAAGGATCTGTACAAGACCCGGGTGTTCGAGACCTGCCGCTGGCGCAACGAGAACCACCGCGACTGGATGAAGGGCCCGGCGGGCGAGGTGATCCCGCAGCGGATCATCACCAAACCGCCCAGCGCCGAGCTGCGCCCGGACCAGAAGGACAGCAATAGCCTGCCCGAGTATGACGAGCTGGACGCGATCCTCGATATCCTTGTCGACCGTGACGGCTCCATCGCCGATTGCGTCGCTGCCGGGTTCGACCGGGCCACGGCGAAGAAGGTCGAGCATCTGCTTTATATCAGCGAATACAAACGCTTCCAGTCGGCGCCGGGCGCGCGGCTGACCAGGCGGGCATTCTGGCTCGACCGCCGCTATCCCATCGTCAACCGCTGGCGCGATCCGTCCTGAGCCACCACGGAACCGGCCGCCGCGCTTGACAGGGCGGCCGCCGGAGGGGCATCCAGAGGCGACCGCCGTGACGGGTCGAGCGGCACCGGTCAAGGGGCGCCCATCGACGGCAGAGGAGTGTTCGTGCGTGGCGCATCCCCCCGCATTGCAGATCGCGCCGCCCACCGTGCTGCGGCTCTGGCTTGTCGTGCTTGGCGTCGGGTTGAGCTGGGGGGCGACCGGGCCGCTGTCGAAACTGGCGGTCTCCACCGGGCACAGCGCGATCGGCATCGCCTTCTGGAACACCCTGCTGGCGGCGCTGGCCGCCACCCTGATCCAGACCCTGCGCGGGCGGCGGCTGCCGCTCGGCGCGCGGCATGTCCGCTTCTACCTGATCTGCGGCCTGCTCGGCACCGCGCTGCCCAGCGGCCTGTCCTATACCGCCTATGCGCATTTGCCGATCGGCATCACCGTGATGCTGCTGTCGCTGATCCCGATGGTCACCCTGCTGGTCGCCTGGCCGCTGGGGCTGGAGAGCCCGTCGGGCCGCCGCATTCTGGGCCTTCTGCTGGGGGCGATGGGGGTGGCGCTGATCGTGCTGCCGGGCAGCAGCCTGCCCGACCCTGCTCAGGCGATCTGGATCCTCGCGCCGCTGGCGGTGGCGTTCTCCTATTCCGGCGAGAATATCGTCATCGCCAGATCGCAGATGCGCGATCTGGGCCCCTTCACCACGCTGTGCGGGCTGAGCTGGGGCGCGCTGGTGCTGCTGACCCCGGTGATGCTGGTGACGGACAGCTGGGTCGACATCGCCCGGTTCGGCCCGCCGGAGCAGGCGGTGCTCGCCATCACCGTGCTGAACATGGTGGCCTATGCGGGCTATATCTGGCTGATCGGCCATGCCGGGCCGGTGTTCGCGGCGCAGGTGGGCTATGTGGTCACCGGCACCGGGGTGCTGCTGGGCGTGGCGCTGTTCGGCGAACGCCATTCGATCTGGGTCTGGGCGGCGCTGGGGGTGCTGGTCCTGGGTCTGGCGCTGGTCCAGCCCAAGCGACCGAAAGGCGCTGCCGTCGCGGCACCGGCGCCGGTGCCGCAGGGACCGGCAAAAATGTGATGCGGGCGGCACCGGCCTGAGTATAGTCGCGCCATGCCCGGCCCTCAGCTCACCCCCGTCGTCTCCGACAGCCAGCTTCCCGATCGCGCCGATGTGGTGGTGATCGGCGGCGGCATCGTCGGCGCCTCCACCGCGCTGGAGCTGGCCGAGCGCGGCCTCTCCGTCCTGCTGTGCGAAAAGGGCGTGATTGGCGGCGAGCAGTCCAGCCGCAACTGGGGCTGGGTGCGCCTGTCGATGCGAGATCCGCGCGAGATCCCGCTGATGATCGAGGCGCTGAAGATCTGGGAGGGGCTGGACGCGCGCACCGGGCGCGCCACCGGTTATCGCCGCGCCGGCATCCTGTTTACCGCCGACAGCGCGAAATCCTATGACGAACACGCCCGCTGGGCCGAGAACCTGACCCCCTATCAGATCGAGGCGCGGATGATCTCCGGTGCCGACCTCGGCGCGCTGCTGCCGGGCCATCGGATGGACCTGAAGGGCGCGCTCCACACGCCTTTGGACGGACGGGCGGAGCCGCAGTGGGCCGCCCCCGCCGTCGCCGCCGCCGCCCGCGATGCCGGCGCCACGGTGATGACCGGCTGCGCGGTGCGCACGCTGGACGTGGCGGCGGGTCGTG
The DNA here is from genome assembly GCF_004358185.1 of Antarcticimicrobium luteum. GTDB lineage: Bacteria > Pseudomonadota > Alphaproteobacteria > Rhodobacterales > Rhodobacteraceae > Antarcticimicrobium > Antarcticimicrobium luteum. The sequence goes on along the minus strand of NZ_SMUV01000073.1, from coordinate 97,252 downwards.
TGGCGGGCGTGGTGACCGAACTGGGCCGGGTGGCCTGCGATGCGGTGGTGCTGGCGGGCGGCGCCTGGTCGCGGCTCTTCGCCGGCAACGCGGGCATTTCGCTGCCGCAGCTCAAGGTGCTGAACACGGTGATGCGCACCTCGCCGGTCGAGGGCGGGCCGGAGGCCTCGGTCTGGGCCGACCGCTTCGCGCTGCGCAAGCGGGCCGATGGCGGCTATACCGTCGCGTCCGGCACCGAGAACACCGTCGATCTGGTCCCCGATTCCTTCCGCCTCGCGCGGGCCTTCCTGCCCGCGCTGGTCCACGAATGGTCGAGCCTGAAATTCCGCCTCTCATCCCGCTGGGGCGAGGAGGCGCGCCAGCCGCGTCGCTGGGGCCCCGGCGATGTCACCCCGTTCGAGACCTGCCGCATCCTCGATCCGGCGCCCTCGGCGCGGGCGCTGCGGCAATGCTGGGCGGATGCGCAGCGGGCCTTTCCGATCCTGCAAGGGGCCGAGATGCTGCAAAGCTGGGGCGGGATGATCGATGTGACGCCGGATGCGATTCCGGTGATCTCCGGCGTCGACGACCTGCCCGGGCTGCATGTCGCCACCGGCTTCTCCGGCCACGGTTTCGGCATCGGGCCGGGGGCGGGGCGGCTGATGGCCGACATCGTGACGGGGGCGGCGCCGGTGGTGGACCCGAAGGAGTTCCGGCTGTCGCGGTTCAGCGACGGCAGCAAGATCCATCTCGACAAGGGCTTCTGAGAGCGGCGCTGAAAAAAGGTCCCGCCCGGCGTTTCAAACCCGCCGATTTTGCCACATCTGACCATCAGAACACCCCGCGCAAGCGCCGGACCGTGGGGACGGTCCGGCGCTTGCCCTGCGGCCTGCGGCCTTGGTCCGCGCAGGGGGCGTTGCTCAAAGGATCGGCGCGGGGGTGTTCGGAAAACGCCTGAGCCGGGCAGGCTCCGCCTCACATCATCTGATAGCTCACCGGCACGAAGCGGAACCCATCGCCCCGCGTCTCCACGAACCCGGCGGCGGGGAAGGGCATGTGATAGCCGATCATCGGCACCCGGTCAGCCGCCAGCATCCCCAGCACCTGCCGGCGCGCCGCGGTGGCCGCCGCTTTGTCCATATCGAAGCGCACCTCCCATTCGGGATGGGCGAAGGACCAGACATAGTGGTTGGCCAGATCGCCGGCCAGCACCAGCCGCTCGCCGGCGCTGTCCAGATGATACGACATGTGCCCCGGCGTATGGCCGAAGCTGGCCAGCGCGGTGATGCCCGGCGCCACCTCGGCCCCGTCCTCGACGAACGTCAGCTTCTCTGCCAGCGGCGTCACGTTGGCGGCCACCAGATCGCCGACCCGGTTGCCCGGCTCCATCTTGGACCAGAAATCGTATTCCACCCGGCCGGTGACATAGCGCGCGTTGGGAAAGGTCGGCGCGCCATCCGTCATCAGGCCGCCGATGTGGTCGGGGTGCATATGGGTCAGAACCACCAGGTCGATCTGATCGGGGGAAACCCCGGCCTCGGCCAGCGCCCGCGCGATCCCGCCCTGTCCCAGCCCGGTGTCGAACAGGATCCTCTGCCCGCCGCTGTTCACCAGGGTCGGGGTGAAATAGAACTGCGCGGTGTCGGCGGGGATGAAGTTCTCCGCCGAGACGCGGGCGAACTCCGCGTCACTGGCGCCGCCGCCAAAGATCGCCTGAGCGCCCTCGCGCGGCAGGCTGCCGTCCAGCAGGGTGGTCACCGACATCTCGCCCAGCGAAAAGGCGTGGGCGTGGGGCAGCGCGGGCTTGCCGCCGTGGGAGGCGGCCGCGGCCGGGATTGCGGTGGCGGCGGCCAGGGGCAGGGCTGCGGCCCCGGTCAGGGCGGCGCGGCGGGTCAGGGAAATCGTCATGATTATGCTCCTCGTTGAACGACTGACCGGAAACCTAGTGCAGCGGCGGTTTGCGAACAGTGCTTTTCGCGCAGGTTCGGATGAGGTCTTGCGGCCGCCGCGCGCCCGGGCTCAGACGATGCGCGGACCCAGCTCCGCGGGGGCGGCATCGACCGACCAGAAATCCGCCGCCTGCGGCGGGCATTGCCCCAGCGCGCGCTCGAAATCGGCCGGCAGCACCGCCCGTCGCACCGCCCAGGCGGTGGCCTCGATGGCGTTTTGCGGTGTCAGGTTGTGATGCGGGCGCAGCGCCTGCGCCTCCCGCGTCATCTCTTCGCGGGTGCCAAAGGCGCGGATCGGCTCGGAAATGTCCCAGTCGGCCACGAAGATCGCCCGCGGCACGCAGGGCAGCATCGAGGCAAAGATCAGCCCCTGCTGCACACTCACCCGGCGGCGGAACACCAGAAAGACGCCCTGAATGGCGGTATAGGTGTTGTTGTCGGACATCAGCTCCATCCGCTCGCGCGCATCCGTTAGAAAGGCGCGCCACTCGCGGGTGGCGTGGCGATAGCTGTGCGGCATCGGCATGGGCGGTCTCCGTTTAGGCCGAGCTTGCCATGGTGCTGGCAACTGGACAATTCCCGGGCTGTGTGACAAACGGCGCGGCAACAGGAGTGCCCCCATGACCACCACCCGTTTCGCCCCCTCGCCCACCGGTTACATCCATGTCGGAAACCTGCGCACGGCGCTGATGAACTACCTGATCGCCCGCAAGGCCGGCGGCACCTTCATCCTGCGCATCGACGACACCGATCAGGAACGCTCGAAACAGGAGTACATCGACGGAATCCAGGAGGATCTGGAATGGCTGGGGATCACCTGGGACCGGATCGAATACCAGTCCAAACGGCTTGACCGCTATGCCGAGGCCGCTGATCGCCTGCGCGAGATGGGCCGCTTCTACGAGGCGTTCGAGACGCCGACCGAGCTGGATCTCAAGCGCAAGAAACAGCTCAACATGGGCAAGCCGCCGGTCTATGACCGCGCCGCCCTCACGCTTTCCGAGGCGGAGAAGGACGCACTGCGCGCCGAGCGCGGCAGCGGCGTGTGGCGATTCAAGCTGGACCAGCAGCGGATCGAATGGGCCGACGGCATCCTGGGCAATATCTCGATCGACGCCGCCAGCGTCAGCGACCCGGTGCTGATCCGCGGCGACGGCCAGGTTCTGTACACTCTGGCCTCCGTTGTGGACGATACCGAGATGGGGGTGACCGACGTCGTGCGCGGCGCCGACCACGTGACCAACACCGCCACCCAGATCCAGATCATCGAGGCGCTGGGCGGCACCGCGCCGCGCTTTGCGCACCATTCGCTGCTGACCGGCCCGCAGGGCGAGGCGCTGTCGAAACGGCTCGGCACGCTGTCGCTGCGCGACCTGCGTGCACAGGGGGTGCAGCCGATGGCGCTGCTGTCGCTGATGGCGCGGCTGGGGTCCTCCGATCCGGTGGAACTGCGCGCCGGGATCGACGAGCTGATCGAGGGCTTCGACATTTCCCGCTTCGGCGCGGCGCCAACCAAGTTCGACGTGAACGACCTCTTTCCGCTGACCGCGCGGTATCTGCAATCGCTGCCGCTCTCGGCGGTGAAGGAGCGGATTGATGCGCTGGGCGTACCGGCGGATCTGGCCGAGCCGTTCTGGCTGATGGCGCGGGAGAATATCACCACGCTGGACGATCTGGGCGGCTGGTGGACCCTGTGCCGCGACGGCGCCGAACCGCTGATCGCGGAGGAAGACAAGGAATTCATCGCCGAGGCGATGACGCTGCTGCCCGAGGGGCCGTTCGACAGCACGACCTGGGGCGCATGGACCGCCGCCGTCAAAGAGGCGACCGGGCGCAAGGGCAAGGGCCTTTTCATGCCGCTGCGCAAGGCGCTGACGGGCATGGAGCGCGGGCCGGAAATGGCGGCGCTGATGCCGCTGCTGCAACAGGTGCGGGCGCGGGGATAACCGCGCCCGGGTTTCGGGCGATGGCGACGCCGGCGGCAGCCTCCGGCGCGGATATTTGCAGTGAAAGGAAGCGGGCGGGGGCGGGTCAGTCCCCCTCGATCACCCGCGCGCCGATCGCCCTGAGCCGGTTGTCGACAAAGGCGGTTTCCCCGGGTTTCAGGGGCTGGTGACGCGGATACCGCGGCGCGGCGCGGTCGTCGAGGATCGGCGCGTCCCAACCGTCGGTGGTGGCAAAGAAACGCTCGGCGCCCTCGGTGCCGAATTCGCGCAGATACCCCTGCACCACCACGTCAAGATAACTCATCAGGATCGGATAGGCGCGGGTCGGGCTGTGATGGCGATGCTCGGGCACGGCATAGACCGCGATCTCGATCTCGTGGCGCAGGAAATGGGTGACATCCGCCGTCGCGGGCACCCGGTCATAGGCCCATTCGCGCTGGTCCAGCTTGTCCCAGTCGCCGCCGGGCACATGGGCGATCATGCCGTCGATCTCGCTCGCCGGATCGGGGATCGCGGTCAGAAAGGCGACCTCGCGCAGATCGGTATGCCGCCAGGCCCGCCGCCAGCCCGACAGCCGCGCCGGGCGCGGGTCCGAGAAATCATGGGTGGCGGCGTTCACCAGGCTGCCGTAGCCAAAGAAATAGGGGTCTGCCATCTGGGTGCGGTCCGGGTTGCTGTGATTTGACAATTGATATATGTCAAACCGCTTTTTTCGCAGAAGTGCAATAAGCGAGCCAGGGAGCATGAGAGGGGAAAGCACGTGCGAATCACGAAACGGACCAATATCGCCATTCGCCTGCTGATGTATTGTGCCACGCACAAGGACAGGCTGGTCACGAAAGCCGAGATTGCCGAAACCTGCAACGTGTCCGAGAACCATCTGGCGCAGGTGATCAACCAGCTCAGCCAACTCAGCTATCTGCGCACCCAGCGTGGGCGCAATGGCGGCATGAGCCTGGCGATACCAGCCCGGAAGATCCGGATCGGTGAGGTGTTCCGCCTGATCGAGGGAGGTCTGCCGCTTGCTGAATGTTTCGCGGATGCCGACAACACCTGCCCGCTGGTCTCGGCCTGCCGGCTGCGGGTGGCGCTGTCGGACGCGGCGCAGGCCTTTTACGCCTCGCTGGACGAGGTCACGCTCGACGCGCTGATCTGCGACAATCTCGATCTCGAGAAACTGTTGCAGCCGGTCACCTGCGGGCGCTGAGCGCTTACTCCCGGCCGCGCAGCACCTGCGCGGGGCGCGCCGCCAGCGGGCGCCAGGCAAACAGCAGACCGGCGAGAAGCGTGGCCAGAACGCCGCCCAGAACGATGGCGATGGCCGCGGGCCAGATCACCACGAAATCGGTGTCCAGAACGCCGCGGCTGACCGCCCAGGCCCCGGCGATGCCGGCCCCGAGCGCGACCGATCCGGCCGCCGCGCCCATCAGCGCGCTGCGCAGGGCAAAGCTCAGCAGGATGCGCCGCCGCGCGGCGCCCAGCGTCTTCAGCACCGCGGCCTCATAGGTGCGCGCGCCGACCCCGGCCGCCGCCGCACCGATCAGCACCAGGAACCCGGTCACAAGCGAGATCCCCGCGCCCCAGGAGGTGGCGGCGGCGATCCCCGCCAGAACCTCGGACACCCGGTCGATGGCGTCGCGCACGCGGATCGCGGTGATATTTGGAAACAGCTCCGCCAGATCGCGCAGGATCGCCGCCTCGGCCTGCGGTGCGGCGTAGACGGTGGCGATGAAGGTATGCGGCGCCGCGGCGAGGGCGGCGGGGTTCAGGGTCAGGATGAAACCCATCCCGGCGGTCGAGAAATCCACCTCGCGGAAGCTGGTGATGGTGGCGGTGATGTCGCGGCCCAGCACGTTGACCGTCATCGTGTCGCCCAGCTTCAGCCCCATCTCAGCGGCCTCCTCGGCGGCAAAGCTGATCTGCGGCGGGCCGGAATATGCCTCGGGCCACCATGTGCCGGCGGTAATCCGGGTCCGGTCGCCGGGACTTTGGGCATAGGTCACGCCGCGGTCGCCGCGCAGCACCCAGTGTTCGCCCGCCACCTCGCGCGCGGGCTGCCCGTTGATCCGGGTGATCACGCCGCGCAGCATCGGCGCGCTTTCGATCCGCGAGACCGCCGGGTCGCCCTCCAGCCGGTCCAGGAAACCGGGCATCTGATCCTTCTGGATGTCGACAAAGAAATAGGACGGCGCCACATCGGGCAGATTGCCCGAGATGGCGTTGCGCAGGTTGCCGTCGATCTGCCCCACGGCGGAGAGCACCGAGAGCCCGAGACCCAGCGACAGCACAACCGAGGCCGCACCCTCCTGCCGCGCGCCGATGGCCGCCAGCGCCCAGCGCAGCGCCGGGCGGCCGCGCGCCGCCGGTCCGGCCCGCCGGGCCAGATACCGCATCAGCTGCGCCGCCAGCGCCAGCAGCGCCAGCGCCCCGGCGATCCCGCCCGCGGTCCACAGCGTCAGACGCAGCGTACCGCTGAACCAGGCGGCAAGCCCGATCAGCAGCGCCAGCGCGGCGGCGATCACCGCCAGATAGCGCGGCGCCGGCAGCAGCCGCGCCCCCGAGAGCGCCTCGCGGAACAGGGTGGCAGCGCGGACGTCTTCGGTGCGGGCCAGCGGCCAGAGGGTAAAGACCAGCGCGGTGAGCACCCCGTAGAGCGCCGCCTCGCCCAGCGGCCGCGGATAGAGGGTAAAGATCGCCGGCACCGGCAATTGCGCCCCGATCAGCGGCCCCATCAGCACCGGCAGCCCGCCGCCCAGCGCCAGCCCCAGCGCGATGCCAAGCAGCGCCAGCGCGCCGATCTGCAGGAAATAGGTCTGAAAGATGGTGGCGCGATCCGCCCCCAGCGTGCGCAGGGTGGCGATCACCTGCGTCTTGCCGGCCAGATAGGCGCGCACCGCCGCCGAGACGCCGACGCCCCCAACGGCCAGCCCCGAGAGACCCACCAGGACCAGAAAGGCGCCCAGCCGCTCGACGAAGCGCGCCACGCCCGGGGCGCCGTTGCGGGCATCACGCCAACGCAGGCCCGAAGTTTCCAGCTGCGCCCTGGCGGCGGCCTCCAGCGCCGGCAGATCGGCCCCTTCGGGCAGGTCCAGCCGGTATTTGCTGGTATAGATCGTTCCGGGCGCCAGCAGGCCGGACCCGGCCAGCGCCGGGGTGGCGACCAGGGTGCGCGGCCCCAGCGAAAACCCCGCCGCCGCGCTGTCCGGCTCGCGCTCCAGCGCGGCCATCAGCACGAAGGCCTGCGTGCCGAGGTTGAAGCGGTCGCCGGGGGCCAGCCCCAGCCGGTCGATCAGCACCCGCTCCATCACCGCGCCGGGCAGGCCGTCCTGGCCCGCAAGCGCCGCCTCCAGCGGTATTCCGGGCGACAGCGCCACGGCCCCGATCAGCGGATAGGCATCGTCCACCGCCTTCACCTGGGTCAGGGCGCGATCGGTCTGAGCGCCGCGCTCCACCACCGCCATCGAGCGGAAATCGACGATCTCCGAGACCCGCAGCGCGCTCTGCTCCATCCAGGCGCGTTCCGCCTCACTGGCGAAACGATAGGTGAAATCCAACTCGGCATCGCCGCCGAGCAGCGCCGCGCCCTCCCGCGTCAGCCCGGCCTCGATTGCGGCACGGACCGAGCCGACAGCGGCGATCGCCGCCACCCCCAGCGTCAGGCAGGCCAGAAAGATGCCGAACCCGCGCAGGCCGCCGCGCAGCTCGCGCCGGGCAAAGCGGGCGGCCAGACGCAGGCTCATTCCGCGGCGTCCCGGGCGGCATCCGTGGCAATGCGCCCGTCGCGCAGACCGATCACCCGGTCGCAGCGGGCGGCCAGATCCGGCGCGTGGGTGACCAGCACCAGCGTCGCGCCGTGGCGGTCGCGCAGATCGAACAGCATGTCCATGATCGCCCGCCCGTTGGTCTCGTCGAGATTGCCGGTCGGCTCGTCCGCCAGCAGGATCTGCGGCCGCGGCGCGGCGGCGCGGGCCAGCGCCACGCGCTGCTGTTCGCCGCCCGACAGCTCCGAGGGATAGTGCCCGGCGCGCGGCCCCAGCCCCACCGCCTGGAGCTCGGCCTCGGCGCGGGCAAAGGCGTCGCGGTGACCGGCCAGCTCCAGCGGGGTGGCCACGTTCTCCAGTGCGGTCATGGTCGGGATCAGGTGAAACGACTGGAACACCACCCCCATGTGGTCGCGCCGGAACCGGGCCAGCGCATCCTCGTCCATCGCGGTCAGGTCATGGCCCAGCGCCATGACGCTGCCGCCGGTGGCGCGCTCCAGCCCGCCCATCAGCATCAGCAGCGAGGATTTGCCCGACCCCGAGGGGCCAACCAGCCCCAGCGTCTCGCCCCTGCGCACCTCCAGCGTGATGCCATGCAGGATATCGACCCGCCCGGCATTGCCATTCAGCGACAAAGCAGCATCTTTGAGCGTGAGTACGGGGTCGGTCATGGGCCATCCTGTCGAAACTGTCCTAACGGATATGGAGCGCCGGACGACATGCGCAAGTTCTTCGTCGGATTGATGTTTTGTCTCTGTGCCCCCTGGGCCGCGGCGGCGCAGGTGACCATCGCCGCGCTGGGTGACAGCCTGACGCAGGGCTACGGGCTGCCGGCCGAACAGGGCTTCGTGCCGCAATTGCAGGACTGGCTGCGCGCGCAGGGCGCCGATGTGGCGCTGCTCAATGCCGGGGTTTCGGGCGACACCACCGCCGGCGGCGCCGCGCGGGTGGGCTGGACGCTGACGCCCGAGGTGGACGCGATGATCGTGACGCTGGGCGGCAATGACCTGTTGCGCGGAATTGCGCCGGAGGTGGCGCGCGGCAATCTGGAGAGCATCCTGCAGGCGGCGCGGGAGGCCGGGATCGCGGTGCTGCTGGTGGGGATGCAGGCGCCGGGCAACTACGGCCCCGACTACAAGACAGAGTTTGACGCGATCTATCCCGATCTGGCGGCGCAGTACGGCACACTCTACGCGCAAAGCTTCTTTGCCGGGCTGGACGGGTTGCGCGACGATCCGGCCGCGCTGACCCGCTACATGCAGCCCGACGGCATCCATCCCAGCGCCGAGGGCGTGGCCAGGATCGTCGCGGCGCTGGGACCGACCGTGCTGGAGCTGGTGGCGCGGGCGGAGCGGGAGTGAGGGGCCATCTGCTGCCCCTGATCTAGCCCGAACAGCGCCGAGGCCGCAGGGCCGCGCCGGGCCGCCCCTCCGGGCGGGCGCTTGTGCAACCCTGGCGCACAGAACTCATGCCCGATGTGGCCGCTGCCCTCTGCTGCGCTCTTGGCCAAAGCAATAGGCTCGCCACAAACGAAAACCCCCTCCCGGCCAGGGCCGGAAGGGGGCGGAAATTCCTGTCTCCGGCCCGAGGGCCGGACGTCAGGTTCAGGCCAGGGCCAGATTGATCGCCGATTCGCGGCCGTCACGGCCGGCTTCGATATCGAAGGTCACTTTCTGGTTGTCGGCCAGGCCGGTCAGGCCCGAACGCTCGACAGCCGAGATGTGCACGAACACATCTTTGCCGCCGGATTCCGGTGCGATGAAGCCGTAGCCTTTGGTGGTGTTGAACCATTTGACGGTGCCATTAGCCATCGTCGTTTCTCCTTTACATGTCTGCCCGCGGAATGCGGCAGGTCGGCTCGGTCGTAGCAAGATCGAAGACTGAGCCTTGGTAGAGGAGCAGTGGGGTCGATAGCGTAACGTTGCCCGCCATACATGGCGGTTTGCGAGATTCGGTGCAAGAGGCCATGCAGCGAATATTTCCCCCTGTCACTCCCAGGCATCCAGCGCCAGAAGCTGGCCATAGGACAGCACAGGCGCGATCGCCCCGTCGTCTCCGGGGTGGAATCCGGGGTCCTGCGGCAGGCAGCCCGGCCCGCATATCTGCACCGCCAGCATCGCCTGGCTGTCGATGTACCACAGCCGCCCGCCCGGCGTCGCGACATAGCCGTTCACCCCCTCGGCGTGGTCGCTGCGCATGTCCAGCGCGGTCGGAAACTCGGCCGGAACCGAGGGATCGTAGGCGCCGTGGGTGTGCAGCGAGGCGATCAGGTCGAACCCGGCCCCCGGCATCACCGGGGTGCAGCCGTTGTGGTGGCCGCGCACGATCTCGGTAAAGCCCGGCCTGTGGTCGGCGCTCCGGCCCAGGTATCCGCAATACTCGTAGCGCGCCACGAAACTGAGGTGCTGGATCGGCGCCAGCCGGGCCTTGAGCATCGCCACCTCGCCGGGATCGGGCGGGGTGTAGGCCGGCAGCGGCTCCAGACTCAGCGCCAGGAGGAGCAGAAGGGTTGGCACCATCACCGCGGCGGCCTGCTCACAGCCGGACCCCGAGCCGCGCGGCGGACAGCGTCACCGCCACATAAAGCACCACGGTCAGCAGGCAGCCGGCGGTCAGCGCCGCCCAGAACCCCCAGCCGCGCGTCAGCAGGGCCGGGATCAGCAGGAACATCGGCAGCGACGGGATCACATACCAGAAGGTCGCCTGGGCATGATCGGCCATGTTCTGCGCGTCCGGCTTGTCGCGCCAGAGCCAGATCATCCCCAGAACCGAGATCAGCGGCAGCGAGGCGATCAGCGCGCCGATCCCCGGCGCGCGCTTGGCGACCTCGGAGACGGCGACGACGAGGAGGCCGGAAATCAGGGCCTTGACGATGAGGTATCCCATGCCGTCATCCTGCCGCAGGACCGGCCGTCTGGGCAAGCGCCGAACGACGCGCACCCTTGCGGCCGGGGGCGGGTTTTCCCATATGATTTACCGAATGTGTTTTTTCGAAAGGACGCTCAGATGGCGGGCAAGAAACTGACCTGTTTGGACTGCGGGCAACTGAACCGGGTGCCGGAGGAAAAGCTGGCGGCAGGGCCGAAATGCGGCACCTGCGGCGCGCCGCTGATGTCGGGCAAGGCGGTCGAGGTCGATGCCGCGACGCTGGCCAAGGCGGCGCAGAACGACGATGTGCCGCTGGTGGCCGATTTCTGGGCCCCCTGGTGCGGCCCCTGCCGGATGATGGCGCCCGAGTTCTCCCGCGCGGCGCAGACGCTTCAGGGCCGCGCCCGGCTGGTCAAGCTCAATACCGAAGAGCATCAGGCGGCCGGCATGAAATACGGCATCCGCGGCATTCCCACGATGGTGGAATTCGCCGGCGGGCGCGAGGTCAAGCGGCAGTCGGGCGCGATGCGAGAGCCGCAGATCGTCAGCTGGATCGGCGTCTGAGCCGGACACTGTAGGCCGCCGCCTTATGCCGATGGCGCGGCGGCGGTGCTACAATGGCTACAATGCGCGCGCGCGCATGACGGCCTGTGAAAGGTTGGGATCGCGGAGCTTCTGCAGCTTGACCGTAACCATTCCCTTTTGCCCGTCCGCGCCAATGATCTGGGTGAACGACAGAATCTTTTGCGCCTCGATCAGCGGGGTCAGGTCAAGCATGAGGCCCTTCTGCGACAGGACCATCCTGTCGTCCCGCTTGTCCAGATTCCACTGGTGCAGACCTTCGTAGCCGCCGCCCTCTGCCTCGTTCGGGTGAAACCGCAGGATGATGCCCCCACCAACCTTGCACATCGCAATCAGGTTGTGCAGGCCAAGCAACGGATCAATCGAATGGTCCAGTGAATTCCGACACCAGACGATATCGAATTTGTTCTCACCCAACGCGCCGGGCGCGGTCTCAAAAAAGCCGGTACGCGGTCGCGGGACACCTTCGACACCGGCGTTGTCCAGAATTTGGTTATAGACGTCTGCCAACGGGTCGATGAGGGTCAGGCGGGCTTCACGCTCGGGGCTGACGTAGCCCAGAATGCTCAACGGTCCCGATCCGATGTCCAGGATTTCGACCGGCGCGTTCCGGTCGGTGCCCAGATCGTCGAGAAAGGTCGTTATCTCGTTGATCAGCGGCGCATTCGGATTGGTCCGGTTCTCGAAATCCTCGGGCCATTTTCCTCCGGAGGATCGAACCCAGTGGCGCCAGAACTGCGCTTCGTTCTTTGCGCGGTCTTTCCACGCGTCTTTGTCCATTTCCGGCAGGTCAGCTGTAGACATCTTTTCTTCCCAAATCGGATGTGTCGCAATGTGTTTGCCGCGAAGAGACATTCCCCCGGATCAATTCTCTGCCGGACCAGGCGCCCCGGGTATCGTATCGCCGCCGTGTGCCGATCCAAACGGCGGCGATTTCTTTGCAGCGTCTCCGCAGCCTACCGCGAAAACTTTTTGTACTTCAACCGCTTCGGTTCCAGCGCGTCCGGTCCCAGGCGGCGTTTCTTATCCTCTTCGTAAGAGGTGAAATCGCCCTCGAACCATTCCACATGGGCCTCGCCCTCGAAGGCGAGGATATGGGTGCAGATCCGGTCGAGGAAGAAACGGTCGTGGCTGATCACCACCGCGCAGCCGGCGAAATCGACCAGCGCATCCTCCAGCGCCCGCAGGGTTTCGACGTCAAGATCGTTGGTCGGTTCGTCCAGCAGGATGACGTTGCCGCCCTCTTTCAGCAGCCGCGCCATATGCACACGGTTGCGCTCGCCGCCTGACAGCAGGCCGACCTTCTTCTGCTGATCGCCGCCCTTGAAGTTGAAGGCCGAGCAATAGGCGCGGGAATTCATCTGCGCATCGCCCAGTTCGATCACCTCGGCACCGCCGGTGATCGCCTCCCACACATTGTCATCGGCGTTCAGATCGTCGCGCGACTGGTCGACATAGGACAGCTTGACCGTGTCGCCGTATTCCACCGTGCCCGTGTCGGGCGCCAACTGGCCTGTCAGCATCCTGAACAGCGTCGATTTGCCGGCGCCGTTGGGGCCGATCACGCCGACGATGCCGCCCGGCGGCAGGCTGAACGACAGATCCTCGATCAGCTGCTTGTCGCCCAGGTGCTTCGACAGATGATCGACCTCGATCACCTTGCTGCCCAGGCGCGGGCCGTTGGGGATGACGATCTGGGCGCGGGCGATCTTTTCCCGCTCCGACTGGCCGGCCATCTCGTTATAGGCCTGAATCCGGGCCTTGGATTTGGCCTGCCGCGCCTTGGCGCCCTGGCGCATCCAGTCCAGCTCGCGCTCCAGCGTCTTCTGCCGCGCCTTGTCCTCGCGCGCCTCATGCGCCAGCCGCTTGGTCTTCTGCTCCAGCCAGGCGGAATAGTTGCCCTCGTAGGGGATGCCGCGACCACGGTCGAGCTCAAGGATCCATGAGGTGATGTCGTCGAGGAAATAGCGGTCGTGGGTAACGATCAGGATGGTGCCCTTGTACTCCATCAGGTGCTGTTGCAGCCAGGCGATGGTCTCGGCGTCCAGGTGGTTGGTCGGTTCGTCCAGCAGCAGCATGTCGGGCGCTTCCAGCAGCAGCTTGCACAGCGCGACGCGGCGTTTCTCGCCGCCTGACAGGGTGGTGACATCGGCGTCGTCCGGCGGGCAGCGCAGCGCCTCCATCGAAACGTCGATCTGGCTGTCGAGATCCCACAGGTTCTGGCTGTCGATCTCGTCCTGAAGCTGGGCCATTTCATCGGCCGTCTCGTCCGAGTAGTTCATCGCCAGTTCATTGTAGCGGTCGAGGATGGCCTTTTTTTCGGCCACGCCCAGCATCACGTTCTCGCGCACCGTCAGGGTTTCGTCGAGCTGCGGCTCCTGCGGCAGATAGCCGACCTTGGCGCCCTCGGCGGCCCAGGCCTCGCCCGAGAAATCGGTGTCGATCCCGGCCATGATGCGCATCAGGGTGGATTTGCCCGAGCCGTTGACGCCGACCACGCCGATCTTCACCCCTGGCAGGAAGTTGAGATGGATGTTCTCGAAACACTTCTTGCCCCCGGGGTAGGTCTTGGACACTCCGCTCATGTGATAGACGTATTGATAGGAAGCCATTGTGAAGCCCTCTGCGTTCCGCTGTTGCCTCCATCTAGCTGCGCATTCGGCCGAGCGCAACGTGTCGGAATCCGCCCCGGACGCGGATCTATCTCTTTGGTTGTAAAATAATTTACAATTGATCCGGATCAAAGTGCGGATATTGTGAACTCTGTAAAATATGCCATCGGCAAATTTTAGGAACGGGGAGGAGATGTTATGCGCAGGTTCAAGAGAATGGCCGGATTGGCCATTGCAGTGGCTGTTGGAGGGGGGCTGTCCAGCGGCGCTTTCGCGCAGGAGGTCGATCAGGGATCGGTCGCGCGGGGCGGCAAGCTTTATGACAAATGGTACAAGGTGATTAATGCCGAGGTGCCCAAGGCATCGCACCCTTTGTATCCGGCGAGCAACGAGAAATACGCCGACGATCCCAAGAATAACTGGCGGTGCAAGGAATGCCATGGATGGGACGGCCGCGGTGCCGCGGGGGCCTATTCCAGTGGCAAGCACGCCACCGGCATTAAAGGGATCGATGGCTATGCCGGGGGTGATCCCGCCGCCGTCGTGGCGATCCTGAGCGGTGACGCGCATGGCTATGGCGACAAGATGTCGGGAGATGATCTGACGGACCTGGCGAATTTCGTCGTCTACGGGCAGATCGACTGGGCCGCTTATGTGGATGCGGGCACCAAGATGTCCAAGGGCGATGCCGCGCGGGGCGCGCAGGTCTACAATACGATTTGCGCCAATTGCCACGGGGCTGACGGAAAACTGCCGAAGGAAATGCCGCCGCTGGGATCGCTGATGGGCAACCCGTGGGAGGTGATGCATAAGGTCCTCAATGGTCAGCCGAAAGAGGCGATGCCTGCGCTTCGGGCCATTGACCATCAGGTCTCGGCCGACGTGCTGGCCTATCTGGTGACCCTGCCCAAGGAATAAGACCCCGAGCGAAGACCGGGAAAGAAATGTCGCGGGGCCCATTCGGGCCCCGGGATCGTTATGTCTTATGAAAAGGAAAGCGGGCCGATGCTTCGGTGGGTCAAAGGGGTTTGGGGCTGGTTCCTCAGGCCAAGCGTCATGGTCGGGCAGGGGGTTCTGCTCGTTATCGGAACGGTGGGCGGGATTGTTTTCTGGGGCGGTTTCAATACCGCGATGGAAGCGACGAACACGATGGAATTCTGCATTTCGTGCCACGAGATGCGCGATACGGTTTATGAGGAATACAAGACTTCGGTTCACTACAAAAACGCGTCCGGCGTTCGCGCGATCTGTTCGGATTGTCATGTGCCGCATGATTGGGGGCCCAAGATGCTGCGCAAGATCCAGGCCTCCAACGAGTTGTGGCATAAGGTGATGGGAACGGTCGACACGCCCGAAAAGTTCAAGGCCAAGCGGTTGGAATTGGCGACCCATGTTTGGGAAACGATGCAGGCCAACGATTCCCGTGAATGCCGCAATTGCCACAGTTTCGAGGCGATGGCGTTCGAACATCAGGCGCGCCGAGCCCGCGAGAAAATGGAGCCGGTGGCGCTGGGGACCGATTTCTCCCAGGGCAAGACCTGTATCGATTGCCACAAGGGCATTGCGCACAATCTACCACCGGTTGAGCGGGACGACTGATCAACCGGTCCGCCGTGGCGCAATCGGACCCGGGTGGTCAGCGGATGCGTTGACAGTCGCGTCTCCGGACGTGAGATATGCGCGATGAAATTCGGGATGCCATATGTGCGCGCGGGCCAGTCTGTGGGGCTTCTGGGCGGGTCGTTCGATCCGGCCCATTCGGGCCATGTGCATATCACCCACGAGGCGCTGCGGCGGTTCGGGCTCGACTGGCTGTGGTGGCTGGTCACCCCCGGCAATCCGCTGAAGGATCGCGGCCCGGCGCCGCTGGCGGAACGGATGGCGCGGGCGCAGGCGATCATGCGCCACCCCAGGGTGACGGTCACGGATATCGAGGCGCGGCTGGGCACGCGGGCCACGGCCGACACGCTGTCCGCCCTGCGCGCCGCCTATCCCGGCGTCCGCTTTGTCTGGCTGATGGGCGCCGACAATCTGGCCCAGTTCCACCGCTGGCAGAACTGGCGGTCGATCATGGAGACGGTGCCGCTGGGCGTGCTGGCGCGGCCGGGCGAGCGGATCTCGGCGCGGATGTCGCCGGCGGCGCGGATCTATCGCCACGCCCGGCTGCCGGCGCAGGCCAGCCACCTGCTGGCCCGCGCCGAGGCGCCGGCCTGGTGTTTCGTCAACGTGCCGATGGTGGACGTCAGCTCCACCGCGATCCGCGCCAGCGGCGGCTGGCGGGGGGGCGTGAGCGCGAATTGTGGCGTTGCCGCGCCGTATGGTCGCTGAATTTCCCGAATTCCCCCGCTTGTCTGCCGGATTGACCTGGGATCTTATGCTGCCATGAGCATCAGGGTTTCACGACGTTGGATTTTGGCGGGTCTCGGCGCGGCGGCGGCGGTTCCGGGGCTGGGCACGGGCGCGGCGCTGTCCGGGTCGCCGGCGGTCTCGCTGCGGCCGAGGATGCGCAGCGCCGATTTCGCCGCGCGCGCCCGCGGCGGCGCCGAGGCGGTGATCGCCCGGTTCGGCCTGCCGGGTCAGGTGGCCTGCGCGGTGGCCGATGTGGCCAGCGGCGAGCGGCTCGATTCGGTCGCGGGCGCCAGCGGCCTGCCCCCCGCCAGCGTGGCCAAGATCGTCACCTCGCTCTATGCGCTCGACCGGCTCGGGGCCAATCACCGGTTCATCACCCGGGTGATCGCCACGGGCCCGGTGCAGAATGGCGTGCTGCAGGGCGATCTGGTGCTGGCCGGGGGCGGCGATCCGACGCTCGACACCAATGCGCTCGCCGATCTGGCGGCGCGGATGAAACGCGCCGGCCTGCGCGAGGTGCGCGGGCGCTTTTTGGTCTATGACGGCGCGCTGCCCTATGTGCACTCCATCGACGAGAGCCAGCCCGAGCATCTGGGCTATTCGCCGGCGGTGTCGGGGATCGCGCTGAACTTCAACCGGGTGCATTTCCAGTGGACGCAGGGCGCCAAGGGCTATGCGGTGGCGATGGACGCGCGCAGCGACCGGTTCCGGCCCGAGGTGGCGATGGCCCGCATGCGCGTCGCCGACCGGCGGATGCCGGTCTATACCTACCGCGATCAGAACGGCATCGACGACTGGACCGTGGCCGGCACGGCGCTGGGCAAGGGCGGCTCGCGCTGGCTGCCGGTGCGCAAGCCGGGCCTTTATGCCGGCGATGTTTTCCACACCCTGGCCGGCGCCCATGGCATCACCCTGCGCAAGCCGGAGGTGACGCAGCGGCTGTCCGGTGGCACCGAGCTGGCCCGCCAGACCAGCGCGCCGCTGCATGAGATTCTGCGCATGATGCTGAAATATTCCAACAACCTCACCGCCGAGATGGTCGGGATGGGCGCCAGCGCCGCCGGCGGGGCGCCGCCCGCCTCGCTCAGCGACTCGGCCGGAGAGATGAGCCGCTGGGCCGCCCGCAGCCTCGGCATGACCGAGACCCGAATGAAGGATCATTCGGGGCTGTCCGATGCCTCGCGCATGACGCCGCAGGATCTGGTCACGGCGCTGGTGCAGGTGCGGCGGCAGGGCGTCCTGAAACCGCTGCTGAAACCGTTTCCGATGCGCGATGCGCGCGGCACGCCGATCAAGAACCACCCGATCCGGGTGGACGCCAAGACCGGCACGCTGAATTTCGTCTCGGGTCTGGGCGGCTTTCTGACCGCGCCGGACGGAACCGAGCTGGCCTTTGCGATCTTTGCCGCAGATCTGCCAAGCCGCGCGCGCAGCAAGCGCTCGCCGGAGGAGGTGCCGCAGGGCGCGCGCCCGTGGAACCGCAAGGCCAAACAACTGCAACAGAAGCTGATCGAGCATTGGGGCGCGGTGCACCGCGGCTGAGCCGCGCCGCGCCCCGGCCCGGGGTCAGCCCAGGGTCAGGAGGCGTCCGGCGCCAGCTTGTCCTGTGTCCTGGTGTCGAAGTCGGCGGCGTCGTGACGCTCGTGCAACTGCGTCTCCGGCTCGCCAAAGGCGCGGTTCACCATCCGCCCACGCTGCACCGCCGGGCGCGCGTCGATCTCCCTGGCCCAGCGCTGCACGTGCTCATAGGAGTCCACATCGAGGAACGTGCCCGCGCTATAGAGCCGCCCCAGCGCCAGCTGCCCGTACCAGGCCCAGATCGCCATGTCGGCGATGGTGTAATCCGCGCCGGTCATGAACTGCCGTTCGGACAGGTTGCGGTTCAGAACGTCAAGCTGGCGCTTGGTCTCCATAGCGAAACGGTCGATCGGGTATTGCCACTTTTCCGGCGCATAGGCGTAGAAATGGCCAAAGCCGCCGCCCAGATAGGGGGCGCTGCCCATCTGCCAGAACAGCCAGGACAGCATCTCGGGCCGGTCCCCGGGGGCGCCGAGAAAGGCGCCGAACTTCTCCGCCAGATGCAGCAGGATCGCCCCGGATTCAAAGACCCGAACCGGCGTCTCGCCGCTGCGGTCCATCAGCGCCGGGATCTTGGAATTCGGGTTGACCTCGACAAACCCCGAGCCGAACTGGTCGCCGTCGCCGATATGGATCAGCCAGGCGTCGTATTCGGCGTCCGCGTGGCCCGCCGCCAGCAGCTCCTCGAACAGCACCGTGACCTTGACGCCGTTGGGCGTGGCCAGCGAATACAGCTGGAACGGATGCTTGCCGACCGGCAACTCCTTGTCATGGGTGAGGCCGGCGATCGGGCGGTTGATGCTGGCGAAACGGCCGCCGCTCTCGCTGTCCCAGGTCCAGATCTCGGGCGGGGTATAGGGGGTGGTCATGGCGCGCGTTCCTTGCTGTGGTGTCTCTGGCCGTCGCAAAACGGGATACCGCAAAGAGGTACGCGCGCACGCGCCGGATGCCAAGACGCGCCAGCGCAGACCGGGCTGTGCCCGTCCGCACAGGCGCGGGAATGGCCCCAGCGGGCCTCAGCGGCGGCGGTCGCGCCGCGCGCTCATCGGCTGGAACGCAACGCCCACATGCGCCTCGCAATAGGGTTTCCCGGGCTGCACCGGCAGGCCGCAGAACCAGAAATCCTCGGTCGCCGGGTCGCCCACCGGCCATTTGCAGGTGCGCTCGGTCAGTTCCATCAGCGTCAGCTTCTTGGCCTTCTTCTCGATCTCGCTGACCTTGGCCAGCGCCTCGGGGCTGATCTCGTTGGCCGAGGGCTGCGGCGGCAGCGGCTGGCCGGCCGGGATGATCTGCTTGCGGGCGGGCAGGGACGGGCGCGCCTCGGCGGCCGGCTTGGCCTCGGGTGCCGGCTCCGGCTTGGGTTCGGGTTTGGGCTTGGCGGCGGGTTGCGGCCTGGCCGCCTCGACCGGTTTCGCCTTTGCCTCGGCCTTGGCCGGCGCGGCGCCGGTGCTGCGGTTGGACAGGCCCAGACGGTGCACCTTGCCGATCACCGCGTTGCGCGTCACCCCGCCCAGTTCCTTGGCGATCTGGCTGGCCGACTGGCCCTCGCCCCACATTTTCTTGAGCAGTTCAACGCGCTCGTCTGTCCAGGACATGGTCTGCCTTTCAAAGCTGAAAAGCGGCCCGCGCTGCCGCGGCCGCCTCTAGAATTCCCTACCAACAGTATTCTAGTCACTGGCGTCCGATATACAAGCCGTCGGCGATTCGCGAATCGGTTCTGCCGGGCGAGCAGTTGGTTCGCCGGTTGCCCGGGTGAGGGCGCCCGGCCGGGCGCCGGGACCACCGGCGTTGCGGGCGCGCGCGCCGGCAACGCCACGCCGCCGGGGCCGCGCCGTGCCGCGATTTCCGCTTCCCTTTCGCCGCGCGCCGCGCTAAGGGCATGATCCATGATCAAACGCCGCCATATCGCCGCACTGCGACGCCGACGCACCTTCGCGTAACGGCCCCGTTCGATCTTTGCGCCACAAATCCGGCGCCTTTCTCTCTCACATCGTTGACGAAACCGCCCAAGCTGGGGCACTCCCTTGGGCTTGTGATACCCTGAAAGGAGGATCCGATGATCCCGTCCGTCTTGCCGACCTATAACCGTGCGCCGCTGAGCTTTGTCAAAGGCGAAGGCTCCTGGCTGATCGAGGCGGATGGCCGACGCTTTCTCGATCTCGGGGCCGGCATCGCGGTCAACGCGCTGGGCCATGCGCATCCGGCGCTGGTCAAGGCGCTGACCGATCAGGCGCAAAACCTCTGGCATGTCTCCAACCTCTACCAGATCCCGCAGCAGCAGGCGCTGGCCGACAGGCTGGTCGAGGCCACCTTCGCCGATACCGTCTTCTTCACCAACTCGGGCACCGAGGCCTGCGAACTGGCGGTCAAGATGGCGCGCAAGTACTGGTACGATAAGGGTCAGCCCGACCGCACCGACATCATCGCCTTCTCCGGCTCGTTCCACGGCCGCTCCTCCGCCGGCATCGCCGCCGCCGGATCGGAAAAGATGACCAAGGGCTTCGGCCCGCTGCTGCCGGGGTTCAAGCATCTGGAATGGCGCGATTTCGATGCGCTGGAGGCGGCGATCGACGACAATACCGCCGCCGTGCTGCTGGAGCCGGTGCAGGGCGAGGGCGGCATCCGCCCGCTGCCGGATGACGAACTCAAGGCGATCCGCGCGCTGTGCGATGCCACCGGCTGCCTGCTGATCCTCGACGAGGTGCAGTGCGGCATGGGCCGCTCCGGGCGGCTCTTCGCCCATGAATGGGCGGGGATCACCCCGGACATCATGATGGTGGCCAAGGGCATCGGCGGCGGCTTCCCCCTCGGCGCGGTGCTGGCCAGCGAAGAGGCGGCCAGCGGCATGACCGCGGGCACCCACGGCTCCACCTACGGCGGCAACCCGCTGGGCTGCGCGGTGGGCTGCGCGGTGATGGACGAGATCGACACGCCCGAGTTTCTGGACGCGGTGAACCGCAAGTCCGGGATGCTGCGGCAAAAGCTCGAGGGGCTGGTCGCCGCCCACCCGGAGGTCTTCGAAGAGGTGCGCGGATCGGGCCTGATGCTGGGCCTCAGGTGCAAGGCGCCGAACATGGATGTGGTCGCGGCGGGCTATGACAACCTGGTCATCACCGTGCCGGCGGGCGACAACGTGATCCGTCTGTTGCCGCCGCTGACCCTCAGCGAGGAGGAGATCGCCGAGGCGCTGACCCGCCTCGAGGCCGCCGCAACTCAGGTCGAAACCGCCTGATCCGCCCTTTACAAATCCTGCGCCGGCCTTCGAGGTTATCCCCAGGGGCCGGCCCGAGAAAAGAAAAAACCATGAATCACTTCCTTGATATTCACACAACCGACCCCGCCGCGCTGCGGGGGATGATCGACAAGGCGGCCGAGATCAAGCACGCCCGCGATGGCCGGCCCAAGGGCGCCCCCGATGACGACCAGCCGCTGGCCGGGCGCATGGTCGCGCTGATCTTCGAGAAACCCTCGACCCGGACCAGGGTCTCCTTCGACGTCGGCGTGCGCCAGATGGGCGGGCAGAGCATGGTGCTGTCGGGCAGCGACATGCAGCTGGGCCATGGCGAGACCATCGCCGACACCGCCCGCGTCCTGTCGCGTTATGTCGACCTGATCATGATCCGCACCTTCGACGAAAGCGTGCTGCACGAGATGGCCGAATATGCCGATGTGCCGGTGATCAACGGGCTGACCGACCGCACCCACCCCTGTCAGATCATGGCCGATATCCTGACCTATGAAGAGCATCGCGGCCCGATCGCGGGCAAAAAGGTGGTCTGGGCCGGCGACGGCAACAACGTCTGCGCCTCGTTCCTTCATGCCGCCGGGCAATTCGGTTTCGATCTGACCTTCACCGGCCCGGCGCAGCTGGATCCGGAGGACGAGTTCGTGGGCCTGGCGCGCAAGGCCGGCAGCACCGTGGTGATCGAGCGCGACGCGGCCAAGGCCGTCGAGGGCGCCGATCTGGTGGTCGCCGACACCTGGGTCTCGATGCACGACAGCCAGAGCTCCAAGGAACGCCGCCACAACATGCTGCGCCCCTATCAGGTCAATGCCGAACTGATGAAACACGCCAAGCCCGACGCGCTGTTCATGCACTGCCTGCCCGCGCACCGCGAGGAGGAGGTCACCTCCGAGGTGATGGACGGGCCGCATTCGGTGATCTGGGACGAGGCCGAAAACCGGCTGCATGCGCAAAAGGCGGTGATGCGCTGGTGCCTCGGCGTGTGAGCGCCACCCTCCCCTCATGAGGGGAATATTTCAGACAGATGAGGCGCCCCGCCCGCAAGGCCGGGGCGCTTTTTCCTTTTCCCAATCCGGGCTGTTACCCCTCCCGAACCAGCCAAACGTTGTGGCAAAATCCAGCCCGGAATCAAGGCGCGAAGCGCCGCCGGGCAGCGCCCGACCGCCCTCATGGGCGGGCGCTCCTTACCCTCAGCGCTCAGAACTCACGCCCGATGTTCTGGCGACCATAAAGGGACACGCTTTCACAGCGTCGGAGCGCCCACCCGCGGTCGGGCGCTGCCCTCTGGTGCGTGCTGCAATTGACCGGCGCCACGCTCCGAACGGCAGCGCCCCCGGGGCAATCTGCCCGCAGGGGTTGGTCCCGCCCCCATCCCCGCGATATGTCTGTCACGAAACAGACGAAGGAGGCGGACAACATGACCCGAGGACGGATCGTGATCGCCGGGGCCGGGGCCGTTGGCTGTTTCGTCGGCGGGCTGCTGGCGGCCGCCGGCCACCCCGTCACCCTGCTGGGCCGCCCCCGCATGCTGGACCCGATCCGCGACGGCGGCCTGCGGCTGACCGATTTCGCCGGGCTCGACCTCCGCGTCGCGCCGGGGGCGCTGGAACTGAGCGAAACCGCCGACTGCCTCGCCGGAGCCGCGCTGGTACTGGTCACCGTCAAGGGCGGCGCCACGGCGGACATGGCGGCCCGGATCGCCGCCCATGCCCCCGCAAACGCCCCGGTGATCAGCCTGCAGAACGGCATCGGTAACGCCGGAACCCTGCGCGCCGCCTTGCCCGGGCGGGATCTGCGCGCCGGCATGGTGCCCTTCAACGTGGTGCCCGCCGGGCCGGGCCACTGGCACCGCGCCAGCAGCGGCGGGATCGTGATCGGGGCGGGGCCGGGCGATCTGGCGAATATGCTCTCCGTCCCCGGCCTCGCGGTAACCGAGGATGCGGATATTACCGCGATCCAATGGGGCAAGCTGCTGCTGAACCTCAACAACGCGCTCAACGCGCTCTCCGGTCTGGCTCTGCGCGATCAACTGATGTCGCGCGGCTGGCGGCGGCTGATGGCCGATCAGATGGCCGAGGCGCTGGGCGTGCTCAGGGCCAGCGGCATCGCGGTGAAATCCACCACCCCGCTGCCGGCCTGGATGGGGCCGCATATCCTGCGGCTGCCGACGCCGCTTTTCGCGCGCATCGCGGCGCAGATGCTGACCATCGACCCCAGCGCGCGCACCTCTATGGCCTATGACGTACGGGCAGGCCGGGCGACCGAGATCGACCAGTTGCAGGGGCTGATCGTGGCGATGGCGGCCGAGCGGGGGCTTTCCGCCCCGATCTGTGCAAAGGTCGCCGGACTGGTGCGTTCCGTCACCGAGACTGGCACCACTGATCCGCATCTGAGGCCGGATGCGCTGCGCCCCTGATCAAACGCGCGGCCCGGCGTTTACGCCGCGCCGCGCCTGCCGGCCCCCTCGGCGGGCGCTGCCCGCCACGCCTTGATCGGCAGGCCGCCTCATCCCCGCGGCTTCGCCCGCAGGGTCGGGTCGGCCTGGGTTGGATCTTCGGGCCAGGGGTGCCTGGGATATTGCGCGCGCATGTCCTTGCGCACGTCGGCATAGGAGCCCGCCCAGAACCCCGGCAGATCGCGGGTCACCTGCACCGGGCGGCGGGCGGGGGACAGCAGCGTGATCTTCAGCGGCACGCCGCCGCTTGTCGGATGCCGGGTGACCCCGAACAGCTCCTGCAACCGCACCGAAATCTCCGGCCCCTCGCCGCTATAGTCGATGGGCACCTTGCGCCCCAGCGGCGTGGTAAAGGCCGGCGGCGCGCGGCGGTCGAGCTCCTGTTGCTGCTCCCAGCTCAGCGCCGCCTTGAGCGCGGGCAGGGGATCAAAGCGTTTCCACTCCTCGCCGGTGCGCACCTTGCCCAGCATCGGCAACAGCCAGCCATCAAGGCGCGCCATCAGCCCGGCTTCGGAGAAATCCGGCAGATCGCCGCCGGCGGCGCGCACCAGCTCCACCCGGGCCGCCAGCCGCGCCGCCGCCCCCTCCAGCCGCAGCCCCAGATCGCGCACCCCGTCGAGCATGGCGCGCGCCACCGCCTCGGGCGGTGCGTCCTTCCAGACCCGGTCGTCCAGCGTGATGGCGCCGAACCGTTCCTGCCGGCGCGCCACCACCCGGCGCTCGCGCTTCGACCATTCGCAAAGGTCGATCCAGCCGATCTGATCGGCGAACAGCTCCCGTATCTCCCGCTCGGCGATCTGCGCCGCCATGCGAATCCGCGCCTCGCGCGGGTCGCCGTCCAGATCGGTCGCCACGATAAAGGGGGCGCCCGCCAGCCCGTCGCCGGGCGCCATCACCGCCCCCTTGCCGCCCGAGAGCACGTAGCGCGGCGCGTCGCCCTTGCGGCGCTGGCCGACCCGGTCGGGATAGGCGAGCGCGGCCATGGCCGCCGCCCCCAGCCCCGACATCCCGGCGCGCCTGATCTGCGGCCGCAGCCGCTTCGCTTCCGATTTGATCTGCTCCAGCGCCGGGCGCAGCACCTCATAGGGCCGCTCGCGGCTGAAGCGGCCCGGATCGCGCAGCGCCTCCAGCCGCAGCGTGAGGTCGCAGGGCGCGCCGCGCAGCGGATCGCGCGCCTCGATCAGCGCCGCCAGCGGCGCCGCCTCCGGCCCGGCCAGCACAAGCATATGCGCCACCCGCGGATGCAGCGGCAGCGCCGAGAGCGCCCGGCCGTGATCGGTGATCAACCCCTTGCCGTCGAGCGCGCCCAGCATCCTCAGCAGTCCCCGCGCTTCGGCCAAGGCTCCCACGGGCGGCGGGGTGAGAAAGGCCAGATCGCTCTCCGACGCACCCCAGAGCGCCAGTTCCAGCGCCAGCCCGGTCAGATCCGCCGCCTCGATCTCTGCCGGGGGGAAGGCGGCCAGTGCGCCGTCCTCGCCGCGCGTCCAGAGCCGATAGCATGTCCCCTCGGCCACGCGCCCGGCGCGACCCGCCCGCTGGGTGGCCTCGGCGCGGGTCACCTTTTCGGTCACCAGCCGCGACATGCCCGAGCCGGGATCGAACCGCGCCCGCCGGGCCAGCCCCATGTCGACCACCACCCGCACGTCCTGAATGGTCAGCGAGGTTTCGGCGATCGAGGTGGCCAGCACCAGTTTGCGCCCCTCGTTCGCCGGTGCGATGGCGGCGCGCTGGGCGGCAAAGGGCAGGGCACCGTACAGCGGCCGGATCTGACAATTGCCGGGCAGGCGCCGCGCCAGCGCTGCCTCCGCCTGCCGGATCTCCCGCTCGCCGGGCAGGAACACCAGGATACCGCCGCCCTCTTTCCGCGTCTCCGCCTCGGCCTGCACCACCAGATCGGCCAGCGCATCGCCGCGCCGCGCCTTCGGTCCCAGCGGCCTGTCCAGCCAACGCGTTTCCACCGGGTAACTGCGCCCCTGCGAGGTCACCACCGGCGCGCCCATCAGCGCGCCCACCGGTTCGGCATCCAGCGTTGCCGACATCGCCAGCAGGATCAGATCGTCGCGCAGGGCGCCCGCCACCTCCAGACACAGCGCCAGCCCCAGATCGGCATTCAGCGAACGTTCGTGAAACTCGTCGAAGATCACCGCGCCGACGCCGGGCAGGTCCGGCTCCCTTTGCAGCATCCGCGTCAGGATGCCCTCGGTCACCACCTCGATCCGCGTCGCCTTCGACACCTTCGCCTCGCCCCGGATGCGATAGCCCACGGTTTGCCCCGGGGTCTCGCCCAGGGTCTCGGCCATCCGTTCGGCGGCGGCCCGCGCCGCCAGCCGCCGCGGCTCCAGCATCACGATGCGGCCGCCCGATCTGCCGTCCATCAGCCCGGCCTCCAGCATCGCCAGCGGCACCCGCGTGGTCTTGCCCGCGCCCGGCGGCGCCTGCAGAACCGCGCGGCCATGCCTGCGCAGAGCCTCCAGAAGCTCGGGCAAGGCGGCGTCGATGGGCAGGGCAGGGGCGGGGGCGACACACATGGCCCGTCTTTTCGGCCAATCCACCGCCGCTGTCCACCGCCGCCGTCCCGCGCCGGCCTCGGCTCGGCACTGGACATTCCGCGCCCGCCCAAGGCAGAAAGGGCGCCGGGCAGCAGGAAGAGACGATGGACATGGAAAGTCTTGGTGACAAGATTCTGGCCGGCGACCGCCGCGCGCTCGCCCGCGCCATCACGCTGGTGGAAAGCGCGCGCGCCGATCACCGGGCGCAGGCGGCGCAATTGCTCGACCATCTGCGCCGGATCGGGCGGCAGGCCGTGCGCATCGGCCTCTCCGGCACCCCGGGGGTGGGAAAATCCACCTTCATCGAGGCCTTCGGCATGATGCTGATCGACCAGGGGCTGCGGGTGGCGGTGCTGGCGGTCGATCCCTCTTCGGCGCGCTCGGGCGGCTCGATCCTGGGCGACAAGACCCGGATGGAGCGGCTCAGCCGCGAGCGCAATGCCTTTATCCGTCCCTCGCCCAGCCAGACCCACCTGGGCGGCGTCGCCCGCCGCACCCGCGAGGCGGTCAGCCTGTGCGAGGCGGCCGGCTTCGACGTGGTGCTGATCGAGACGGTGGGCGTGGGCCAGTCCGAAACCGTGGTGGCCGAGATGTCGGATCTCTTCGTGCTGCTGCTGGCGCCGGCCGGCGGCGACGAGTTGCAGGGGGTCAAGCGCGGCATCATGGAGATGGCCGACCTGATTCTGGTCAACAAGGCCGACGGCGATCTGAAACCGGCCGCGATGCGCACCTGTTCGGACTATACCGGCGCGCTGCGGCTGCTGCGCAAACGCCCGCAGGATCCCGACGGCTTTCCCAGGGCGATGATGGTCTCGGCCCATGAGGGCAGCGGCCTGGCCGAGGCCTGGACGCAGATGCAGGCGCTGGTCGATTGGCGGCGCGAGAACGGCCACTGGGACCGGCGCCGCGCCGAACAGGCGCTCTACTGGTTCGATCAGGAGGTGCGCCAGGCGCTGCTGGCGCGGCTGGAAACGCCGCGGGCGCGGGCCGCGATGGCGGCGCTTTCGGATCGCGTGGCGGCGGGCGAGATTGCTCCGGCGGGCGCCGCGGCAGAGATGCTGGAAAAGCATCTGGGCGGCTGATCGCGGCCCGGCCACGAAACCGCGGCGAAACCCCTGTGCCGGGGCTTGACGACTCTCCCCGCCACGCGTAATAGCCACCGAACGAGATTCCGGGCGCTGCCAAAGCGGCGCCTCTGTTATTTGCAGGGCACGCGGGGGCATCACGCCTTCGGCTTCTGAGCCCGAGAAAAGACGAGGATGTACCCATGTCGCGCCGTTGCGAACTGACCGGAAAAGGCCCGATGACTGGCAACAATGTCAGCCACGCCAAGAACAGAACCCGTCGCCGGTTCCTGCCGAACCTGAACGATGTGACGCTTCAGTCCGAAACCCTGGGTCGCGGCGTCAAGCTGCGCATCTCGGCCTCGGCGCTGCGCAGCGTCGATCACCGTGGCGGGCTGGACGCCTTCCTGGCCAAGGCCAAGGACGATGAGCTTTCGGCCAACGCGCTGAAGGTCAAGAAAGAGATCGCCAAGGCGGCAGCCGCCTCCTGATCCCGCGATCCCGTCGGCAATTCCGCGACCCCGCGCCGCAGGCGCGGGGTTTTGCGTTTTGCTTGCGTCTTGGGCGGCCCCGCGCCTATATGCCCGGACAATGACCCGGTTCATGCGCATATATCTGGCCCTGACGCTGGCCGCCATTATGGCGCTCACCAGCCAGAGCATGGCCGTGGCCCGCGGCGCCACCGACCCGACCGGCCAGATCGTGCTTTGCACCGGAACCGGCCCGGTCGCCGTCTATGTCGACGAGGACGGCCAGCCCACCGGTCCGCCGCATATCTGCCCCGATTGCGCGCTGCATCTGCTTGCTGCGGTCGCCGCGCCTGACATCGCGCCTGCGCCGCTCGAGATTTCCGCGCGCCGGCAGGTGTTCGCCGCCGCCGCCCTGCGCGTCTCCTCGCGCGCCTGCGTCCGTTCGGCGCGCGGCCCTCCTGCCGCTGTCTGATCCACAGATTTTTCAGAATTTCAGACAGTCAACGCAAGAGGAGACACCAGATGTCCTTCAAATCCACCCTGTTCGCCGCCGCCGCCGCCGCCGCCCTGAGCTTTGCCATCCCCGCCTTTGCCGGCGACATTATGGTCCAGGATCCCTATGCCCGCACCTCGACGATGATGTCGAAATCGGGCGCCGCCTTCATGGTGCTGATGAACCACGGCGCCGAGGATGATCGCCTGGTCTCGGCCAGTTCCGACGTGGCCCAGCGGGTCGAGCTGCACACCCACAAGGAGGACGCCAACGGCGTCATGCAGATGCTCGAGGTCAAAGAGGGCTTTCCGGTCCCCGCCGGCGGCATGCACGCGCTGGCCCGTGGCGGCGATCACGTCATGTTCATGGGCCTGAACCGCACGCTGGCGCAGGGCGACATCGTCACCCTGACCCTGACCTTCGAAAAGGCGGGCGACATGACCATCGAGGTGCCGGTCGATCTGGAGCGCAAGCCGATGGGTGGTATGACCATGCAGCATGGTCAGATGAAAAAGAACTGAGCCACCCGCATCGATTCGGCCAAAGGCCGCGCCGGGCCTCCGGTGCGGCCTTTTTCATGGACCCGCCGCCGCAGCGGCCGCCCCGGACCGGGGCCCGGGATGTCAGGGCGCGGCCCTGTGCGAGCCGGCGCTTACCGATGGCACGGGGCGTTCCCTTATCCCGCCAGCAGCTCCGCCACCCACTCCGGCACCGTCCGTGTCGCCGGGCCGAACCGGGTTTCCGCGAACCGCGACACCGTGGCCGACGGCTCCAGGTTCAGCTCGACCGTATGCGCCCCGGCTGCGGTGGCCTCCTGCACGAAGCCCGCCGCCGGATAGACCTGGCCCGACGTGCCGATCGCGGCAAAGAGGCCGGCGGTTTCCAGATGTCCGAAAATCTCGTCCATGTAATAGGGCATCTCACCGAACCACACGATATCGGGCCGCGCGGCGGCGGCGCGGCAGGCGGGGCAGGGCTCGCCCGCGCGCATCTCCATCGGGGCCGTCCAGCGGTGGCCGCAGGCGGTGCAGAGCGCGCCCGCCAGCCGTCCGTGCATGTGCAGCACGCCCCGCGCGCCGCCCCGCTCGTGCAGGTTGTCGACATTCTGGGTCACGATCACCACCTCGCCGGGCCAATCCGCCTGCAGCCGCGCCAGCGCCTCATGCGCGGCATTGGGCCGGGCGCCGGCGGCCTGAACGCGGCGCGCGTTGTAGAACCGCTGCACCAGCCCGGGGTCGCGCGCGAACCCCTCGGGCGTGGCCACGTCCTCGATCCGGTGTTGCGCCCACAGCCCGCCCGCGTCGCGAAAGGTGCCCAGCCCGCTCTCGGCCGAGATCCCGGCGCCGGTCAGGATGACGATCTTCTCCATCTTCTTTTCCATGCCCCCTCATTGCCCTATCAGAGTGCCGAAAGGAGCCGTCCATGACCACCCGAATCCTGTTCGTCTGCCTCGGCAACATCTGCCGCTCTCCCGCCGCCGAGGGGATCGCCCGCGCGCTGATGCCAGAGCTGGTGATCGACAGCGCCGGCACCTCCGACTGGCACCTGAGCGAGCCGCCATATGGCCCGATGCAGGCCGCCGCCCGGTCCCGCGGCATCGACCTTGCCGGCTTGCGCGCGCGGCAATTCGAGCCGTGCGATTTCCACCGCTTCGACCTGATCCTGGCGATGGACGGCGACAATCTGCACAGGATCGAGGCGCTGCGCCCGGAGGGCAGCGAAACGTCGGTGCGGCTGTTCACCGACTACGCGCCGGAAACCGGCGCCGATCACGTGCCCGATCCCTATTACAGCCGCGATTTCGACGGCGCGCTCGATCTGGTCGAGGCCGCGGCGGCCGGGCTGAAACGGGCGCTGTATCCCGGCGCCTGATCCCCGTTCTTAAGTGAAATCGAAACTGCGGGATCGTGATGCGAAATCTCGCGCGGGCTCACTTGCACCGGCGGTGCCGGCTGCGGAGGAATGGGGCCACCCTTCACCGCGACGCAGGTTCCGATGCCGCCGATCCGCGCCCTCCCTTGCCGGGCCGCCGCCCGTTCAGTGGCCCGCTCAGCCGTCGATCACCCGCAGCTGCCCCGCCAGCCAGGGCAGCCGGGCCGTCGCCGGGCCGATCATCTGGCTGTCCACCAGCCGGCGGATGGTCTGGGCGACGTCACGCGGCACCCGGTCGGCCCAGTCGGCCGCTGCGAACAGCGAAATGGTGCGCGAAAAGGCGGCAAAGGGCAGCGGAAAGGCCTCCAGATCGTCGTGAAAGCGACCGGCGCGCATATAGCCCAGCGGCGTCGTCACCGTCCAGCCGATCCGCCGCGCCACCATCGCCATCAGCGCCAGATGGCTGCCGATCTCGAACCGCTCCTCGAACTGCAGCTTATGGCGGGCCAGCTGCGCCTCGATCTGGCGGCTGATCAATTGTTCGCGGGCATAGCGCAGCAGCGGAAGATCACTCAGATCGGCCATGATATTCTGGCGATCCGAGACCGTGCCGCGTGGCGCCACCAGGATGAACGGGTCGCGCACCAGCGGGTATTCGACGATCCCCTCGCGCAGCTCTCCGGTGCTGGCCGCCACCGCGATATGCAGCCGCCGCGCCTCCATCGCCTCGCTGATCTCCAAGCTGGGCGCGGTGATCATCTTGAACCGGCAGCGGGTCAGGCTCTCGGCCAGAATGGTCACCAGCCGCGGCGTCAGGTCGTTGTCGAAGTCGTCGATCAGCCCGAACGACAGCGTGGTCAGCTCGCTCAGGTCCATCACCGTCAGCTCGCTCTGCGCCAGCCGCAGCTCGGACAGCACCGCCTCGGTTCGGGCCAGAAAGCTGCGCCCGGCGGGCGTCAGCACCATCGGTCGCCGACCGTGATCGACCAGCGCGGCCCCCAGCGCCTTTTCCAGGTTGCGCAGCTGCTGGCTGACCGCCGGCAGGCTCAGCCCGGTGATCTCGGCCGCCTGCGCCACCGATCCGGTCGTCGCCAGTGCCGCGAAGACCTCGAGCCCGCGCAGGGTCACGCCTTTCATGAGCATGTATCGCTCCCCGTTAGTTTCGCCTTTTGTGAATATACCCTTCCGCTGGGTCAAGCCTTCATTCTGGTCCCGAAGTTGCGAGGTGCCCGCCGTGACCGTTGAATTTCTCAAATCCGCCCGCCCGGCCGCGGCCCGGGGCGGCGCCGACATTTCCGATACCGTGCGCCTGATGCTGGCCCGCCTGGCCGGGGGCGGCGAGGCGGCCGCGCGCGATTATGCCTGCCGGCTCGACGGCTGGTCGGGGCCGGTCGCCGTGCCCGCCGCCGCCCTCCGCGCCACTGGCGCACAGGTGCCGCCGGACCTGAAACAGGCGATCGGCTACGCGCATGAGAACATCCGCCGCTTTGCCGAGGCACAGCGCGCCACCGCGCTGGATTTCGAGATCGAGCTGCGCCCCGGCCTCACCCTGGGTCAGCGGCAGATCCCGGTGAACGCGGTGGGCTGCTACGTGCCCGGCGGGCGTTATGCGCATATCGCCTCGGCGCTGATGTCGATCGCCACCGCGCGGGCCGCCGGTGTGCCCCATATCACCGCCTGCTCGCCGCCGCGCGGGGCAGCGGGGATTCCCCCCGCGCTGCTCTACGCCATGGCGCTGGCCGGGGCCGACCGCATCCTGGTGCTGGGCGGGGTGCAGGGCGTCGCGGCGATGGCGCAGGGATTGTTCGGCACGCCCCCCGCCGACATCCTCGTCGGCCCCGGCAACGCCTATGTGGCCGAGGCCAAGCGGCAGCTGTTCGGCCCGGTCGGCATCGACATGGTCGCCGGTCCCACCGATCTGATGCTGCTGGCCGACAATTCCGCCGATCCGCTGACGCTCGCCTGGGATCTGACGGCGCAGGCCGAGCATGGGGCAACCTCGCCGGTGTGGTTCGCCACCGACGACCGCGCGCTGGCGCGCGAGGTGCTGCGACTGGTCCCCGCCTGCCTGGCCGAGCTGCCCGAGCCCAACGCCGCCGCCGCCCGCACCGCCTGGGAGGATCTGGGCGAGGTGATCCTCTGCGACAGCCGCGAGGCGATGGCGGCGCTGGCCGACAGCTACGCCCCCGAACATCTGCATGTGCAGGCCCGCGATCCGGGCTGGTGGCGCGCGCGCCTCACCGCCTATGGCTCACTGTTTCTGGGGGCCGAGACCACGGTGGCCTTCGGCGACAAGGCCGCCGGCCCCAACCACGTGCTGCCCACCGGCCGCGCCGCCCGCTACACCGGGGGCCTCAGCGTGCACAAGTTTCTTAAGACGGTCACCTGGCAACGCGCCGCCGACCCGGCCCTGGCCGCGCTGGCCCAGGCCACCGCCACCATCAGCCGCGCCGAGGGGATGGAGGGCCATGCCCGCAGCGCCGAACGCCGGCTTGCCAATTCGCTCGCGCCGGTCAAACTTGCCGCACATCAGGAAGGATGACAGATGAACCTCGCCAAGTTTCCCCGCACCCGCCTTGCCCATCTGCCCACCCCGCTGGAGCCGTTGCCGCGGCTCAGCGCGGCGCTGGGCGGGCCCGAGATCTGGATCAAGCGCGACGACTGCACCGGCCTCAGCACCGGCGGCAACAAGACCCGCAAACTTGAATTCCTGATGGCCGAGGCGCAGCAGCAGGGCGCCGACATCGTGCTGACCCAGGGCGCGACCCAGTCCAACCACGCCCGCCAGACCGCCGCCGCCGCGGCCAAGCTGGGGATCGACTGTCACCTCCTCTTGGAGGACCGCACCGGCTATAACCACGAGAACTACAAGTATAACGGCAACGTGCTGCTCGACGTGCTCCACGGGGCGAGCATCGAGCATCGCGGCCCCGGCCTCGACATGAACGCCGAGATGGAGGCGGTGGCCGAGAAATTCCGCGCCGAGGGGCGCATCGCCTATACCATCCCCGGCGGCGGCTCCAACCCCACCGGCGCGCTCGGTTACGTCAATTGCGCGCTGGAGATGTTGGGCCAGTTCGTCGACCTCGGTCTGAACGTGGATCATATCGTCCACGCCACCGGCAGCGCCGGCACCCAGGCCGGGCTGATCACCGGTCTCAGCGCGATGAACGCGGACATTCCGCTGCTGGGCATCGGCGTGCGCGCGCCGAAGGACAAGCAGGAGGAAAACGTCTACAACCTCGCCGTCAAGACGGCCGAGAAGCTCGGCTGCCCCGGCGTTGTCGCCCGTGACGACGTTGTCGCCAACTGCGATTACGTCGGCGAGGGCTATGGCCTGCCCGCCGAAAGCACGCTGGAGGCGATCGACATCTTCGCCCGGACCGAGGCGGTCCTGCTCGACCCGGTCTATTCCGCCAAGGGCGCGGCGGGGCTGATCGATCTGATCCGCAAGGGACATTTCGCAAAGGGTGAAAAGGTGGTCTTTCTGCACACCGGCGGCGCCATCGGTCTGACCGGCTATTCCCATGTCTTCGACGTGGCGGCGAAGGCATGAGCTTGGCGGGCGCATTCTGCGCCCCCCTCGGGCAGGCGCAGCCCTTTGTCAGACTGGGGGATACAAAATGATCCCCATCGGCATCCTCGGCGGCATGGGGCCGGAGGCGACGATCCTGCTGATGCAAAAGGTGCTCGATGCCGTCCCGGCCCGCGACGATGCCGACCACATCCCGCTGATCGTGCACCAGAACCCGCAGGTGCCCAGCCGCATCGCGGCGCTGATCGAGGGGCAGGGGGGCGACCCTGCCCCGGCGCTGCAAGCGATGGCGCGCGATCTGCAGGCCGCCGGCGCCCGGGCGCTGGCGATGCCCTGCAACACCGCCCACCACTACGTCGCGGCGATCCGGGCCGCCTGCCGCCTGCCGTTCCTGAACATGCCCGAACTTGCCGCCGGGCGGCTCGCCGCGACCGGCGCGCGGCGGGTCGGCCTGCTGGCCTCGCCCGCGGTGCGGCTCACGGGGGTGTTCGACGCCGCCTTTGCCGCCCGCGGCCTCAGCGCGCATTACCCGGCGGACGAGGCCCCGATCCTTGCCCTGATCCGCGCGGTGAAAACCGGGGAGCGCGGCGGCGCCCCGGCGCTGGCGGACGTGGCCCGCGCGCTGATGCGGACGGGCTGCGACCGCGTGCTCATCGCCTGTACCGAATTGTCTCTGCTTACCCCCGGCCTGCCCTCGGACCTGCCCTGGATCGACAGCCTCGATTGTCTGGTGTCAGAGATCGTGCGCCGGGCTCGGTCGGGCGCAGGGACAGACGGAGGGACAGACGCACGGACAGACGCAGGGGCGGGCGAGGGGACCGCCGACCCGGGGGCCTAGCGGCAGGTCTTTGCGGCTTGCTCGCCGAATGCCTGATAGCGTTCCCACAGCTTCACATCGGCGGCGCTCTCCGACTGGCGCACCTCCTGCGCCTGATGCGGATCGCCGAACCAGCGCGCCACCTTGCGCCGTTCCAGCGCGTTCAGGCTGTGATTGGCCACCTTCTGGATGCAGCGGCACAGCGACGGCGCGGCCTTGCGGTTCGCCTGCATGCAGGCCCGTTCGATCACCCCCGCCTGTGCAGGAGCGGCCCAGCCCAGTGCCCCGGCTGCCAGCGCGATGATGAGAATATGTTTCATCCTGTTCCCCGTCCCAAACATCCCGCGTCCTGAATACCCCCGCCGCCAGAGCCGGTCCGGTGCGAATTGCGCCATACTATGTCCTATTGCGCAGCCTGGGGGCAAGGGCGCGGAGGCCGGCGACGCGGATTTGCGGCGCCAGGCCGCGGCAAAGCCGAGCGGGATTTTCAAAGGCGGCACTGCGGGACAGCGCGGCGGTCGGATTGAAGCGCACCTTGCCCGGAACAAAGGCGCGGCGCGCCGCCGGGCCGCGCCCCTGTGGTGAGCAATTGGCTCAAAGACCAGTAAAAGCTGGGATCGGCCCTTTCGCTGCCCGCGCCGGGTGCCGGAGCACAGGGCCAGAGCACAGGGCAGGACACACCAAACCCGAAAAAGGGCGGGGTCAGTCCCCGCCCCCTCTCGGGTGGTTTGTTTCTGCACCGGCCTGCCGGGTCAGTCACTGCTCTTGCCTCATCCCGCCTCTGACGTGCGGTTGTTTCGACACTGGAAACAATATCCATAGATTGTGGCGGAAATAAGGAATGCGTCCGGCGCCGCCCGCCGAGCGGTCCACTCCCCCTCCGGCACCCCGGACCACGCCCCTCTCTGCCCGCTTGACGGGGTTAGTTTTCCCATACATATCGCTCCTCATGACCGATCTTGCACATATCCGAAATTTCTCCATCGTCGCCCATATCGACCACGGGAAATCCACGCTCGCCGACCGCCTGATCCAGGAGACCGGAACAGTGCAGGACCGCGACATGAAAGAGCAGATGCTCGACGCCATGGATATCGAGCGCGAGCGCGGTATCACCATCAAGGCCAACACCGTGCGCCTTGAATACAAGGCCGACGATGGCGAGACCTACATCCTCAACCTGATCGACACCCCCGGTCATGTCGACTTCGCCTATGAGGTCTCCCGCTCCATGCGCGCGGTCGAGGGCTCGCTTCTGGTGGTCGACAGCACGCAAGGGGTCGAGGCGCAGACACTGGCCAATGTCTATCAGGCGATCGACGCGGATCACGAGATCGTCCCGGTCTTCAACAAGATCGACCTGCCCGCCTCCGACGTCAGCCGCGTCGCCGAACAGGTCGAGGATGTGATCGGCATCGACGCCTCCGGCGCCATCGCGGTTTCGGCCAAGACCGGGCAGGGCATCCATGAGGTGCTGGAATCCATCGTCCATCACCTGCCCGCGCCCAAGGGCACCCGCGACGCGCCGCTCAAGGCGATGCTGGTGGACAGCTGGTACGACGCCTATCTCGGCGTGATCGTGCTGGTGCGGATCATGGACGGCGTGCTGAAAAAGGGCGAGCGCATCAAGATGATGCAGAACGGCTCGATCCACCATGTCGACCGCATCGGCGTGTTCCGCCCGCAGATGGAGGCGGTGGACGAGCTTGGCCCGGGCGAGATCGGCTTTCTCACCGCATCGATCAAACAGGTGCGCGACACCCGCGTCGGCGACACCATCACGCACGAGAAGAAGGGCTGCGAGAGGCCGCTGCCGGGCTTCAAACCCTCGGTCCCGGTGGTGTTCTGCGGCCTCTTCCCGGTGGATTCGTCGGAATTCGAGGATCTGCGCGACGCGATCGAGAAACTGGCGCTGAACGACGCCTCCTTCAGCTACGAGATGGAAACCTCCGCCGCGCTCGGCTTCGGCTTTCGCTGCGGCTTTCTCGGGCTTCTGCACCTCGAGGTGATCCGCGACCGGATCGAACGCGAATACGATATCGACCTGATCACCACCGCCCCCTCGGTGGTCTATCACATCTACATGCGCGACGGCACGATGCGAGAGCTGCACAACCCCGCCGACATGCCCGACCTGACCCATGTGGACCATATCGAGGAGCCGCGCATCAAGGCCACCATCCTGGTGCCCGATGAATTCCTCGGCGACGTGCTGAAACTCTGCCAGGACCGGCGGGGGATCCAGGAGGAGCTGACCTATGCCGGCTCCCGCGCCATGGTGGTCTATGACCTGCCGCTGAACGAGGTGGTGTTCGATTTCTACGACCGGCTGAAATCGGTGACCAAGGGCTATGCCAGCTTCGACTACCAGATGACCGGCTACCGCGAGGATGTGCTGGTCAAGATGCAGATCCTGGTGAATGACGAGCCGGTCGATGCGCTCTCGACCATGGTGCACCGCGACCGCGCCGAGATGCGCGGCCGGGCGATGGTGGAAAAGCTCAAGGACCTGATCCCGCGCCACATGTTCAAGATCCCGATCCAGGCCGCCATCGGCGGCAAGGTGATCGCGCGCGAAACCCTGTCTGCGCTGCGCAAGGACGTGACCGCCAAATGCTACGGCGGCGACGCCACCCGCAAGCGCAAGCTGCTGGACAAGCAGAAGGCGGGCAAGAAGAAGATGCGCCAGTTCGGCAAGGTCGACATCCCGCAAGAGGCGTTTATTTCGGCCCTGAAAATGGACAGCTAAGGCTGGCCATTTTCAGGGCCAGTGGGCGAAAGCGGTTGGCAAAGCCAACTGCGTGCCCACACCCTGGCCAGTTAAGCGCTGAATATCCCAAAGCCCCCCGCCCCCGTAGGGCGGGCGTCAGCCCGTCTCCAACCCCGGGCCACCCTCCCGCCAAACACCCGCCTCCCGGGACCCTCCCCCAACACCCGCTCTGCCCGGCGTTCACGCCGGGCAGAGCCCGACCCGCCCCGTTGCACCGAAGGTGCGCCGCCTAAGATCGGCACGCCTCCGGCGTGACGGCGGGCGCTGCCCTCCGTCCTTGGTGGAAACCGGTAGGGCCACTCCGCCGCAGCCTCCGGGTCTTCCCCTCCGCCCCCCAACCCCCTATAGCGCTCCCATACCCAACCCACCCGGAGCCTTACCCATGCCCTGCGCCCTCTGTTCCGCCGATGCGCCCCTCACCGCCTATGCCGTCACCGGCGGGCCTGCGGATGCCAGCGTCGATCTTTGCGAGACCTGCATCGCCCAGATCGAAGGGGAGCCCGATCCCAACCACTGGCGCTGCCTGTCGTCCTCGATGTGGTCCGAGGAGCCGGCGGTCCAGGTGCTGGCCGCGCGGATGCTCAAGCGTCTGTCGGATGAGGATTGGGCGCGCGATCTGGCCGATCAGCTCTGGCTCGATGACGACACCCGCGCCTGGGCCGAGAACGTGCCGCAGGAGACCGGGCACAAGGACAGCAACGGCGTCCCGCTGGCGCAGGGCGACACCGTGGTTCTGATCAAGGATCTTCCCGTGAAAGGCGGCGGCTTCACCGCCAAGCGCGGCACGGCGGTGCGCGGCATCTCGCTGGTTCAGGACAACCCCGCCCATATCGAGGGCCGGGTCGAGGGCCAGCGCATCGTCATCCTGACCGAGTTCGTCAAGAAACGCTAAGGCCCGGGGCAGGGGCCCGCGAGGGCGTTCAGAGCTTTTTCTGGACGTCCCCGGCCACGTTCTCGATCGCATCGCCCGCCTTGCGCAGGTCGCGCCCGGCGCCCTTGGTGGTCTCGCAGGCCGCCAGCGCCAGCAGCGCCAGGCCAAAAACAAACATCCGCGTCATCGCATCTCTCCATCTGCTCGCTTGCCGTGGGATATAGGCCCCGCGCCCCGGGTCCGGCAAGGGGTGTCAGCCGGCGCGTCGGCGCCGCGCCGCCCATCGCCGGCACCGCCCGGTTGCCGACCCGATTGCCGCGACGCGGCCGCCTGCGATGCCGCCGCCCGCCCTCCATATTCAAATATTCGTAACAGACTATACGATTGCGGCATTATGTCCTATCCTCGCCAGTACCGATAAGGGAGGAAACCGCATGAAACACCTGATGACCGCCGCCGCACTCGCGGTCGGCGTGACCACTGCCGCCGGCGCCGCCTGGGCCGAGGGGCAAACCCATCACATCGCGTTCCACGTCGATCAGAACGACCCGCAGGTGATGAACATGACACTGAACAACGTCGCCAACGTCACCCAGTTCTACAAGGAACAGGGCGACGATGTGGTGATCGAGGTGGTGGCCTATGGTCCCGGCCTCAACATGTATGTGGTCGGAAAAAGCCCGGTCGCCGACCGCATCTCGGCCATGAGCCTCGAGATCGACAACCTGTCCTTTTCCGCCTGCGGCAATACCCACCGCAAGATGAGCGAGAAGGTGGGCCATGAGGTTCCCCTGCTCGAGGAGGCGGGGATGGTGCCCTCGGGCGTGGTCCGCCTGGTCGAACTGCAAGAGCAGGGGTTTGCCTACGTCCGGCCCTGAGGCCTGCCGCTGATCCCGTCCGGGCCGGGGCGTCCCCACGCGCTCCGGCTCTCTTTTTCGCGGCGCGGTCCGTTTTGCTCCGGATCTTTCGACGGACGTCGCGCGCGCGGGCGTGTAATCTGGGTTCGACAACCGGAATTGGTCCGAGGATTCCATGCAAACCCATTACACCCGCGCCCAGATCGCCCTGCACTGGGGCATCTTTCTGCTGATCGCGCTGCAATACCTGTTTCACGAACCCATCGTCGCCGCCTGGGACCGGCTGCGCGAGGGGGCCGAGATCGCCTTTTCGCCGCTGGTCGCGGGCCATGTCTTTGGCGGGCTGCTGATCCTGGCGCTGGTGGTCTGGCGCATCGCGCTGCGCCTGACCCGCGGCACCCCGCCGCTGCCCGAGGAGGAGCCGGCGGCGCTGAAACGCGTCGCCCACGGCACCCACCTCGGCCTCTACGGTCTGATGCTGCTGATGCCGGTGACCGGCGCGCTGGCCTGGTTCGGCGGCATCGGCCCGGCGGCCGGCGCGCACGGGCTGCTGCGCCTGCTGCTGCTGGCGCTGGTGGCGCTGCATGTGGCCGGCGCGCTCTATCAGCAATTCGTGCTCAAGACCGGGATCATGGCGCGGATGAAACGACCCGGCTAGGCGGATCGGGGCGCGCGCCGTTTCCCGGTGCCCCCTCGTCACCCCTGCGGCACCCTCGCCGGTGTCTTTGCCCCGCCTATCGGCTGTTCGTCCCTCTTTGTACGATACCGCCCGAAATCTCCCCAATCGGCCTGTTTCAGGATGTCGCGGCGGCGGGCGGGCTGTACGAAACAGCGGGAAAACTCCCCGATCCGGGCTGACGCAGATCAAGGTGCGCCCGGCCCCCGCCGCCTAGAAGCCGGGGCATGAGCCACCTCGTCCTGATCCTGCACCTGTTCATCGGCGCCACCCTCGCCGGCGTCGGTATCGTCGTTCTGCTGGTCGCCGGACTCGGCGGGGCTTGGGCGCTTGCCGCCGCCGTGGCGGTCGGGTTCGTCGCCGCCTTCCCCATCGCCCGCGCCGTCGCCCGTGCCATAGGCGGCGAGTAGGCGAATGGAATTGCCGGAAGCTTTCTGACGGCTCAACCCCGTTTCAGCAGCCCGCCCGCAAGGCTCGTCAGCGCGAAAAGCAACGCGGCGGTGCAGACGATGCTGGGTCCGGTCGGGGTGTCAAAGACTAGGGCCGCCCAAAGCCCCCCCAGCGCCGAGATCGCCCCCAGCCCGGCCGCGCCCGCCGCCATTCCCTCCGGCGTCGCCGCCAGGGGCCGCGCCGCCGCCGGCGGGATCACCAGCAGCGCCGCGATCAGTAAAACGCCGACAACCTTGATCGCAACCGCCACCACAACCGCCAGCGCGAGGGTCAGGACCAGCTCCTCCCGGCGCGGATCGATGCCGCCGGCACGGGCCAGATCCGGGTTCAGCGTCGACAGCAGCAGCGCCGGCCAGCGCCAGGCGGTAAGCGCCACGACCAGCACCGCGCCACCCCAGATCGTGGCCAGATCCCAGCGGGTTACCGCCAGGATGTCACCAAAGAGAAAGGCCATGAGATCCAGCCGCACATCGGCCAGAAGCGTCACCGCCACCAGCCCGGCGGCCAGCGCGGTATGCGACATCACCCCCAGCGCGGTGTCCATGGCGAACCCCCGGCCGGTCATCGCCGAGACCGCCAGCGCCATGATCAGCGCCGCAGCCAGAACCGCCGGCAGCACCGCCAGCCCCAGCCCCAGCGCGAAGGCGACGCCGAGGATGGCCGCATGCGCCGTCGCCTCGCCGAAATAGGCCATCCGCCGCCAGACCACGAAACAGCCCAAGGGCGCGGCCGCCAGCGCCACACCCAGCCCGGCCAGCGCCGCGCGCATCAGGAAATCGTCCAGCAGGGTCATTCGTGGGCATCCTCATGGTCATGGGCATGGTCGTGATCATGGGTGTGCTCGTGCCGGTAGAGCGCCAGCGCCCCCTTGGTGCCGCTGCCGAACAGCGCCCGGTACTCCGGCGCGTCGGCGACGATCTCCGGCGTACCCTGACAGCAGATATGGCCGTTGAGGCAGATCACCCGGTCCGAGGCCGCCATCACCACATGCAGATCGTGGCTGACCATCACCACGGCGCAGCCCAGTTCCTGCCGGACCTCCTCGATCCGGCGATAGAAGGCCGCCGCGCCGGGCTGGTCCAGCCCCTGGGTGGCTTCGTCCAGCAACAGCAATTGCGGCTGTTCCAGCAGGGCGCGGGCCAGCAGGACGCGCTGCAACTGGCCGCCGGAGAGGTCGGTCATCTGCCGCTCGCCCAGCCCAGCCGCGCCGGCATGCTCCAGCACGCGATCGGCCGCCGTGCGTCCGATCCGGCGCGGCAGGCCGAGAAAGCGGCGCACCGTCATCGGCATCGAGCGGTCGATGGCGAGCTTTTGCGGCACATAGCCGATGCGCAGTCCCGGCGCCCGTTCGATCCGGCCGGAGGCGGCGGACACCGCGCCGATCAGAGCACGCAGAAAGGTGGATTTTCCCGACCCGTTGGGCCCGACGATGGTGACGATCTCGCCCGGCGTGATCTCGACATTCACCTTTTCGAGGATCACCCGCCCGCCTAGCCGAACGGACAGGTCACGTGTGGCGATCAGCGGCGCGCTCATGCGGCGTGGTCCGCGCAGCCGGGGCAAAGCCCCTCGGCCTCGACCACCACCTTTTCGATGGTAAAGCCGGTGGCCCGCGCCGCGTCGCCCAACCGGCCGTTGTCCAGCCCGGTCTCGGCCTCGGCCACCGATTTGCAGGCGCGGCAGATCAGAAAGGCGGGAACGTGGTCGGCGCCCGGATGGGTGCAGGCGGCATAGGCGTTCATTCGCTCGATCCGATGCGCCAGCCCGTGGCCGGTGAGGAAATCCAGCGCTCGGTAGACAACCGGCGGCTGTGAGCCCATGCCCTCGGCGGCGAGGATCTCGAGGATCTCATAGGCGCCCATGGCCCGGTGCCGCTCCAGCAGAATCTCGAGCACCCGGCGACGGACCGGGGTGAACTGCAGCTTTTGCGCCGCGCAGAGATCCTCGGCGGCCTGCATGGCGTCGGCGATGCAATGGCTGTGATCATGCGCGTCAAAGCCGATGGCGGGCGCAGAGTTGGGCACAGAGTCGGGCGCAGAGGTGGGCGAGGGGTTGGGCATGGTTTGGGTCATCGTCTGATCATGGGGCGGGTTCAGGATGGATCGCAATCCTGTCGGTCAGGGGTTGATATAGTATAACATTGCCTATATCAACCGGCCTCGATTGTTATAACATAACGAACATACCAAACAAAAAGGACCGAGGACGTCAATGTCGAAACTCCCCCTTTTCGCAGCCTGCCTGTCCCTGTTGGCCGGACCGCTTCGAGCCGAAGTGCCGCAGGTGGTCACCGATATCGCACCAGTCCATGCGCTGACCGCGCAGGTGATGGACGGCGTCGGCACACCGGAGCTGCTGGTGCGCCCGGGCCAGTCGCCCCACAGTTATGCGCTTCGCCCGTCGCAGGCCCGCGCCCTGCAGCAGGCCGATCTGGTGATCTGGGTCGGCGAGGGGCTTACGCCCTGGCTGGAAAAACCGCTGACCTCGCTTGCCGCACAGGGGGAAATTCTGGAGCTGATGGCGGCCGAAGGCACGGTAAAGCTGCCCTATCGCGGCGCCGAGGATATTCTGGCGGCGGCCGAGGCGGCGCAGCGCCACGATGGGCAGGACGACCACGGCGGCCACGGCGAGCACGCCGCCGATGACGGCGA
The DNA here is from genome assembly GCF_004358185.1 of Antarcticimicrobium luteum. Lineage (GTDB taxonomy): Bacteria > Pseudomonadota > Alphaproteobacteria > Rhodobacterales > Rhodobacteraceae > Antarcticimicrobium > Antarcticimicrobium luteum. Next base: position 54,854 of record NZ_SMUV01000073.1, on the reverse strand, counting down.
GGCCCGGGACGGCACCCATGGAGGGGAAGCCGATCATGAGGAGGCCGGGCATCATCACGGCCACGGCGGCGATGATCCGCATGCCTGGCTCGACCCGCGGAACGGTTCGGTCTGGCTGGACCTGATCGCCGGCAGGCTGGCCGCGCTCGACCCCGAGCACGCCGGGATCTATCGCGCCAACGCGGCCAGGGGACAGGCCGGGATCGCCGCCGCCATGAACGAGGTGGCCGGGATGCTCCGCCCGATGCAGGGGGTGGCCTTTGTTTCCTATCACGACGCGTTCCAGTATTTCGAGGCCCGGTTCGGCCTGACGCTGGCCGGAACGGTCACGCCGGGCGATGCCACCAATCCCAGCCCGGCGCAGCTGGCCCGGCTGCGTGACCGGCTGGAGGATCTGGAGGTGCGCTGCGCCTTTGCCGAGCCGCAGTTCGACACCCGGCTGTTGCAGGCGGCGGTGGCCGGGCGCGATATTCCGATCCTGGAACTGGACCCGCTGGGGCGCGCGCATGAGCTGGGCAAGGATCTCTATCCCGCGCTGATCCGCGATCTGGGTGCGGGGTTTGCGGCCTGCGCAGGCAACTGACGGCCCAGGCTCAGGCAGGCGGGGCGGAGGCATCCGGTCCCGGCCCCTCCTATTCGGCGGGATTGAACCCCTCGATCAGTTGTCGCAGGCCAAGGGCAGCGCCGGCGAAGATCGACAGGAAGGTGACCGGGGCGCTGATCGCCAGCACCGAAAAGGCGGACATACCCTGACCGACGGTGCAGCCCATGGCGATCACAGCGCCGGCCCCCATCACCGCCGCGCCGATGATCTGGCGGCGCAGCTCGCGCGGGTCTTCGCAGGCCTCCCAGCGGAAATGCCCCTTGATCAGCGACCCGATGAAGGCCCCCAGCCAGACCCCGGCGACCGAGCCCACCGCGAAGCTGACCGGGCGCAGGCTGCCGGTCATCGCCCAGAGGATGGATTCGCCCACCGGGGCGGAAAAGCTGTGCGACACCACCGGCAGCGCCTCGAAGCCGTGAGACGAGATGTATTGCGTCCCGCCCCAGCCCGAAACGATGGCGAGCCCGACCATGACGGACCAGAACATCGCCTTGGGATCGCGCCGCAGCGCCGGAGCCCAAAGGGCCGCGGCGGCGATCGCCAGCCCCACCGCAATGCCGATCACATGCACCGGCAGGCCGGTCAGCGCGGCGGCGTGGTGGGCCAGCCCGGGCGGAATATCCGAGGTGACGTCGACCTGTTCGAAAAAGAAATTGCGGATCGGGGCCAGCGGGCCGGCCAGCACCACATAGGTGGAGACCCCCATCACCAGCACGATCACGAATGAGCGAAGATCGCCGCCGCCCAGACGGGCAATGGTGCCAAATCCGCAATTGCCGGCCAGCGCCATGCCATAACCGAACATCAGCCCGCCGAGAACCGAGGCGACCGGCATCCAGCGGATGGAGAGATAGAAGCTCCGGGATTCGTCGAGCAGTCCGGCGCCGGTCAGGGCAAAGGTGCCTGTGACCGCCGTGCCGATGGCCAGGGCCCACATGCGCATCCGGGTGTCGCTGCCGCCGTAGAGCAGATCCTCGATCGCGCCCAGCGTGCAGAACCGCCCCAGCCGGGCGGCCAGCCCCAGCAACAGTCCGCCGAAGACCCCGACAAGGGCCACGGCCTGGCTCTCCGTCAGCCAATCAGGCATGCGGCTCCTCCCATCGGCGCGCGTTGCGCCGGGTTCAGCTTGTTGGAAATCGCGGCGACCCGCAAGGGGGCGCGGAGGTTAGTCGGCGTCGCAGAACAGGTCGTAGACCACCTCGAGGATGCGGCGCGGCTTGTCATCCGCCAGCCGGTAGTAGATCGCCTTGCCCTCGCGCCGGGGCACCACCAGCCCCTCGAGCCGCAGCCGCGACAGCTGCTGCGACACCGCAGCCTGACGCGCCGCAAGCAGCTCTTCCAGCTCGGTCACCGATTTTTCGCCCGTCACAAGGTGGCACAGGATCATCATCCGGCCTTCGTGGCTGATCGCCTTGAGGAAGTTGGACGCATCGGTGGCGTTTTCGACCATCTTGTCCAGTTCGTCCTCGGACATGTCCGTGGAGAATTGCGGGAGCGCCATGGGTTCGGTCCTCGTACTTGTCGCGGTTCAGGCCCTTACAGGGTGATCATGGTCTTGTCAGCCGTGCCGTCGGGGCGTCGTTCATTTTATTGTTACCCGTTGCCCTCCGTCCCGGCCGGGGCGTAATCGGTGTATCGGGTCAGCATCTGATCGAGCAGCGGCCAGAAGAAATCCTCTCCCGGATAGCCCTCCATGCGGGCGATCTCGCGGTTGTCCTCGACCAGCAGGAAGGTGGGGGTAAAAGTGACGCGGCGGGCAATTTCCAGATCGTCCGGCATGTTGCGCAGATCGACCCGGCGCAGCGGCGCGAATTTACCCTCGTCGGTCTTGGGGTAGGCCGGCGCGATCTCTTCGTTCCAGCGCGCGCACCAGGCGCAGCCGGTCTGCTCGACCATCACCAGATCGGTGGCATGCGCGGGAGCGGCGAGCATCAGCACGGCAAGCAGGCCCCCGAAAACTTTGTCGCGCAACATCAAACCACCCATTGACCTTAAATCGTTACACAAGATAATTTGAATATTTGAATAGATCAAGCCAAAGCCCGTCTGACGCGGCGGCTGAGGCCCTGGGAGGGGTTTAAATGCTGGAAATTTCGTTGTTCGGCGCCTTGGCGGCCGGTTTGCTGAGCTTTTTCACGCCCTGCATCCTGCCGATGGTCCCCTTCTATCTGTCCTACATGGGCGGGCTGAGCATGGCGGAACTGCGCGGCGACGGCGAGATTGCGCCGGGGGCCCAAAGGCGGCTGATCACCTCGGCGGTGTTCTTTGCGCTGGGGGTTACCACGATCTTCATGCTGCTGGGCATGGGCGCCACCGCGCTCGGCTCCATGTTCGGCCAATACCTGGATACGCTTGCCTATGTTGCGGCGGCGATCCTGCTGGTGTTCGGTCTGCATTTCCTCGGCGTGATCCGGGTGCCGCTGCTGTATCGCGAGGCGCGGATGGAAAGCAGCGCCGAGGCCAGCACGATCCTGGGCGCCTATCTGATGGGGCTGGCCTTTGGATTCGGCTGGACGCCCTGCGTCGGTCCGGCGCTGGCGTCGATCCTGATGATCGCCAGCGGCATGGGCGATATTTGGCGCGGGGCGCTGCTGCTGTTCGTCTATGGCGTCGGGATGACGGCGCCCTTCATCGTGGCGGCGTTCTTCGCCCGGCCCTTTCTGGCCTGGGTTCAGCGACATCGCACCGCCTTTGCCTGGGTGGAAAAAGGCATGGGGGCAATGCTGATCGTTTTTGCTATCCTGATCGCCACGGGGGGCGTGAATTTGATCGCCGACGCGATGATCCGGTGGATCCCGGGCTTTGCCAGCGTCGTCTGATGTCAACGAGTATTGGAGGACTACCCATGAAACGCATGTTTGCAATGCTGGCCGCCGTGGCGATGCTGGCGCTGCCGGTTGCGGCGGCCGAGGTCGGCGACGACGGGCTGCACAAGGAAGACTGGATGCGCGATACCTTCAAGGATCTGCGCGAGGACTTTGCCGAGGCAAGCGCCGAGGGCAAGCGCCTGCTTCTGATCGTCGAACAGCGCGGCTGCATCTACTGCAAGGAGATGCACGAGAAAACCTTTCCCGACCCGCGCATCCGCAAGCTCATGCACGAGACCTATTTCGTCGTGCAGCTGAACCTGCATGGCGACACCGAGATCGTCGATACCGATGGCGAGTCGCTGTCGGAAAAGGCCGCGGCGCGGAAATGGAACGTGATGTTCACGCCGACGATGGTCTTTCTGCCGCCGGAGCTGGACGAGAGCAGGCCGGCCGCCGCACAGGCGGTGTCGATCATGCCCGGCGCCTTTGGTCCGGGCACAACTTTCGACATGCTGACCTGGGTCGCCGAGGAGCGGTATCTGGACCAGTCGGAGGAGGATTTCCAGCGCTATCACGCGCGGATGATTCGAGAGCGTTCGGACGGAAGCACCGAGTAGGGAGGCGGTCTCCGGGGCGTCTCGGAGGCGGATGAGACGGCGAGGGGGCAGGAAAATATTCCGAAAATATCGACCCCTTGCGGCAAAACTTTCTAACAATTCACAATCGTGAATTTGTTGTTGCGACGCTGCTTTCGGTAGCCTACGGTATGCAGTGAGATAAAATAGCAGGCCGTTCCGGCAGGGCGGCAGCAATCGGGAGGAAACATGAAACTTACATCTGTGACATTGGCGGCGGCCCTGATCGGAAGCGCAGCCTTCGCGGCCGAGGTTGGTCCCAAAGAGGTCAAGTTCAATGACGACAGCGCCATTGAGATGTCCCTGACCGGCGTGGCCGGGGATGCGGCCAACGGGGCTGTGATCATGGCCACCAGATCGAAGGGCAACTGCGTTGCCTGTCACCAGATCACCGCGCTGAGCGCGCCCTTCCAGGGCAACGTGGGTCCGAGTCTGGACGGCGCCAGCGATCGCTGGAGCGCGGGAGAGCTGCGCGGTCTGGTGGTGAACGCCAAGATGATGTTCGAGGGAAGCGTGATGCCGGCCTTTTATCGGGTCGACGGATTCACCCGCCCTGGCGACGGCTATACCGGCAAGGCCGGCACGGAGCCGCTGCCGCCGATCCTGACGGCGCAGGAAATCGAGGATGTCGTCGCCTTCCTGACGACGCTCAAAGACGAATAAAATACCGCACGGGGCAGCCCGGGCGGATCGAAACGCAAAGGAGAGAGTAAATGGAGTTCACACGTCGCGATACCCTGGCCATGGGTCTGGGCGCTGCGGTTCTGACCCTGGTTCCGTTCCGGGCCTCGGCCGCGGTGGATGCCGCTGTCGAAGCCTTCACCGGCGGTGCCGCAATGGCCGATACCGGGGTGGAGCTGACCGCACCGGAGATCGCCGAGAACGGCAACACCGTGCCGATCGCGGTCAACGCGCCGGGCGCAACCGCGATCATGGTGCTGGCGGCCGGCAACCCGACCCCGGGCGTGGCCACCTTCAACTTCGGCCCGCTGTCCGGCAGCCAGAGCGCATCCACCCGGATCCGTCTGGCCGGCACGCAGGACGTCGTTGCGATCGCCAAGATGGCCGACGGCAGCTTTGCCCGCGCCTCGTCCACCGTGAAAGTCACCATCGGGGGCTGTGGCGGCTAAGCCCGCCTGGTCATCCAAACCCGAGACAAGGAGAATCTGAATATGGCATCTGGTGTTAAACCCCGCGTCAAAGCCCCGAAAAGCGCCGCAGCGGGCGAAGTGGTGACGATCAAGACCCTCATCAGCCACAAGATGGAAAGCGGTCAGCGCAAGGACAAAGAGGGCAACCTCATCCCGCGTTCGATCATCAACCGCTTCACCTGCGACTTCAACGGGCAGAACGTGATCGACGTGGAACTGTTCCCGGCGATCTCGACCAACCCGTACTTCGAGTTCGAAGCCACGATCCCCGAAGCCGGTGACATGAAGTTCACCTGGTACGACGACGACGGCTCCGTCTACGAAGATTCCAAGTCGATCCAGGTGGGCTGAGATAACAACATAATACGGCGCCCTGCTTCCGGTCCGTCCGGGGCAGGGTGATCCAAAGGGAGGATGTTTCATGAAGTTCAAGGCACTGACGGCAGCGGCAGCACTTATTGTTGCGATGCCCGTGATGTCGCTGGCCGATCCGGATGACGACCAGCTGGTGATCAACGGCGATCTTGAGATCACCACCAAGGCCGCCGCTCCTGCGCATATGGAAGAGACCGGCATCGACACCATCATGTCGGGCTGGCATTTTCGTTCGGACGAGACCCAGGCGCTGGAGATGGACGATTTCGACAACCCGGGCATGATCTTCGTCGACAAGGCGATCGATACCTGGAACGCGGTCGAGGGCAGCGCAGGTAAGTCCTGTGCAAGCTGCCATGACGATCCGTCCAGCATGAAGGGCGTTCGCGCGGTCTATCCCAAGTGGAACGAAGAGGCCGGCGAGGTGCGGACCATCGCGGCGCAGGTCAATGACTGCCGCAAGACCCGTATGGGCGCCGAGACCTGGAAGTACGACGGTGACGATATGGCCGCGATGGAAGCGCTGATCACGCTGCAATCGCGCGGCATGCCGGTGAATGTCGCGATCGACGGCCCGGTCCAGGCAGTCTGGGAGCAAGGCAAGGATCTGTACTACACCCGGACCGGTCAGCTTGATCTGTCCTGCGCCTCCTGCCACGAGCAGAACTATGGCAACATGATCCGCGCTGACCATCTGAGCCAGGGCCAGATCAACGCGTTCCCGACCTACCGGCTCAAGAACGCCAAGCTGAACACCGTGCATGCCCGCTTCAAGGGCTGTGTCCGCGACACCCGCGCCGAGACCTACAAGCCCGGCTCGTCCGAGTTCGTCGCGCTGGAGCTTTATGTCGCCAGCCGTGGCAACGGCCTGTCGGTCGAAGGACCCTCGGTCCGCAACTAAGTCAACCCGACCCCGCGCTTCGAATTCCGGAGCGCGGGGTCGTTTTCGCAATAGGTATTCACATATGCGAATGTGTGTGCCGCAGGAACGGAAAGCTGTTTTCCATGATTTCTCGTCGTGATTTTCTTCAGGTTTCGATGGCGGCCTCGTCTTTGGTCGGGGCGTCGGGGTTTGGCAACTGGGCGCGCCTGGCGGCGCAGCAATCGCTGAGCCAGGACCAGCTGCTGCAATTCGATACGTTCGGCAATATCAGCCTGATCCACGTCACCGACATTCATGCGCAGCTGAAACCGATCTATTTCCGCGAGCCCTCGATCAACCTGGGCGTCGGCGCCAACAAAGGGCAGGTGCCGCACATCACCGGCGCCGATTTCCGCAAGGCCTACGGCATCGCCGACGGCTCGCCCTCGGCCTATGCGCTGACCTATGACGATTTCTCCTCGCTGGCCGGGACCTATGGCCGCGTCGGCGGGCTGGACCGGGTGTCCACCGTGATCAACGCGATCCGCGCCGACCGCCCCGACGCGCTGCTGCTGGACGGCGGCGACACCTGGCATGGCTCGATGACCTGCTACAAGACCGCCGGCCAGGACATGGTCAACGTGATGAACGCACTCAAGCCTGACGCGATGACCTTCCACTGGGAGTTCACGCTGGGCAGCGACCGGGTGAACGAGATCGTCGAAGGGCTGCCCTTCGCCGCCCTTGGCCAGAACATCTTCGATGCCGAATGGGACGAGCCGGCCGAGCTGTTCAAGCCCTACAAGTTCTTCGAACGCGGCGGCGCCAAGGTGGCGGTGATCGGTCAGGCCTTCCCCTATATGCCGATCGCCAACCCGGGCTGGATGTTCCCGGAATACTCCTTCGGCATCCGCGACGAGCACATGCAGGAGATGGTGGACGAGGTCCGCGCCGCTGGCGCCGATGTTGTCGTCCTGCTCAGCCACAACGGTTTCGACGTCGACAAGAAGATGGCAAGCGTGGTTTCGGGCATCGACGTGATCCTGTCGGGCCACACCCATGACGCGCTGCCCGAGCCGGTGCAGGTGGGCCAGACCTTCATCATCGCGTCCGGCTCCAACGGCAAATTCGTCAGCCGCGTCGATCTTGACGTGCGCGACGGTCGGATGATGGGGCTGCGGCACAAGCTGATCCCGATCTTCTCGGACGTGATCGCGCCCGATCCCGTGATCACCAGGCTGATCGACGAGCAGCGCGCGCCCTTCAAGGCCGAGCTGGAAGAGGTGATCGGCAAGACCGACAGCCTGCTCTACCGCCGCGGCAACTTCAACGGCACCTGGGACGATCTGATCTGCGACGCGCTGCTGGCCGAGCGCGAGGCGGATATCGCCATGTCGCCCGGTGTGCGCTGGGGGCCGTCGATCCTGCCCGGCCAGGACATCACCCGCGAGGATATCTTCAACGTCACCTCGATGACCTACGGCAAGGCCTATCGCACCGAGATGACCGGCGAGTTCATCAAGGTGGTGCTGGAGGATGTCGGTGACAACCTGTTCAATCCCGATCCCTATTACCAGCAGGGCGGCGACATGGTCCGCGTCGGCGGCATGGGCTTCAGGATGGATATTTCCAAGCCGCAGGGCGAACGGATTTCCGAGATGACCCTGCTCAAGACCGGCGAAATGATCGATCCGGCGAAGACATATGTCGTCGCCGGCTGGGCCTCGGTCAACGAAGGCACCGAAGGGCCGCAGATCTGGGACGTGGTGGAAAACCACATCCGCAAGCAGGGCACCGTGACGGTCGCCCCCAACAATTCGGTCAAGGTCGTGGGCGCCTGAGCGTCCCCGGCCCGACCTGATGACGAAATCTCAAAGGAGGCAAATCCAGATGAGTGACAGCTCCAATGCAAAGTCGCCCTCTCGCCGCCAGTTCCTGACCGGGGCGGCGGCAGCGGGCGCCGGCGCGGTCGCGGCGGGCGCTGCCCGCGGCGCTACCGCCGATCCTCTGATCACCGAGGTTCAGTCCTGGGCATCGGGCACCGGCGAGGGCGTGGACGCCACCCCCTACGGCATGCCGATCCGTTTTGAGACCGATGTGCGCCGCCGCAACGTGGAATGGCTGACCGCCGACACCATCAGTTCGATCAACTTTACCCCGATCCATGCGCTGGACGGGACCATCACGCCGCAGGGCTGCGCCTTTGAGCGTCACCACTCCGGTGCGATCGAGATGCGCAAGCAGGACTACCGGCTGATGATCAACGGGCTGGTCGATACGCCACTGGTCTTCACCTATGAGGATCTGGAGCGGTTCCCGCGCGAAAACCGCGTCTATTTCTGCGAGTGCGCGGCAAATACCGGCATGGAATGGGCTGGTGCCCAGCTCAACGGCGCGCAGTTCACCCATGGCATGATCCACAACATGGAGTATTCCGGCGTGTCGCTGCGCACCCTGCTGGAAGAGGCCGGACTGGATGCGGCGGGCGATCTCAAGGACAAATGGGTTTATGTCGAGGGCGCCGACGCCTCGTCGAACGGCCGCTCGATCCCGATGGAAAAGGCGCTGGACGATGTGCTGGTGGCCTTCAAGGCCAACGGCGAGGCCCTGCGCAAGGAGCACGGCTATCCGGTGCGCCTGGTCGTTCCCGGCTGGGAAGGCAACATGTGGGTCAAATGGCTGCGCCGCATCGAGGTGACCGACCAGCCGGTGCAAAGCCGCGAGGAAACCAGCAAGTACACCGACACCCTGGCCAACGGCACCAGCCGCAAATGGACCTGGGCGATGGACGCCAAGTCGGTGGTCACCAGCCCCAGCCCGCAGGCGCCGATCAAACATGGCAACGGGCCGCTGGTCATCACCGGTCTGGCCTGGTCGGGCCGCGGTGCGATCAAGCGTGTCGATGTCTCCAAGGATGGCGGCACGACCTGGGAAACCGCCCGTCTGGCCGCCCCGGGCGAAAAGATGGCGCTGACGCGCTTCTATCTGGATACCGAATGGAACGGCGAGGAGATGCTGCTGCAATCGCGCGCCATGGACGAGACCGGCTATGTCCAGCCCACCAAGGCCGAGCTGCGCGACGTGCGCGGCGAGAACTCGATCTATCACAACAACTGCATCCAGACCTGGTGGGTCAAGCCGAACGGAGAGGCCGAGAATGTCGAAGTATCGTAAGCTGATCGTCACCACGGCGCTGGCGGCAACCCTGACAGCCGGCCCGGCGCTGGCCGAGAAACTGGGTCTGGGCCGTCCCGCCCTGCCCGAAGAGGTCGCCGCCTGGAACCTCGATGTCAGCCCCGACGGCACCGGACTGCCGGATGGCTCGGGCTCGGTCGAGGAGGGCGATGCGCTGTTCGCCGACTATTGCGCCGTCTGCCATGGCGACTTTGCCGAAGGCGTGGACAACTGGCCGAAACTGGCGGGCGGCGCCGGCACGCTGGCCGACAAGGATCCGCTCAAGACCGTGGGGTCCTACTGGCCCTATCTGTCGACCACCTGGGACTATGTGCATCGGTCGATGCCCTTCGGCAACGCGCAGACGCTGGCGCCGGACGAGGTCTATGCCATCGTCGCCTATATCCTCTATTCCAACGATCTGGTCGAGGATGACTTCGTGCTGTCCAAGGACAATTTCCTGGATGTCGAGATGCCCAACAAGGACGGGTTCATCATCGACGACCGGGAGTCCGCCGAGGCGCATTTCTGGAAAGACGAGCCTTGCATGACCGACTGCAAGGAGACCGTCGAAATCACCATGCAGGCTGCGGTTCTGGACGTGACGCCGGAAGAGACCAAGGCGCGCAAGGTCCAGGAGATGATGGACGCCACCAACCCCGCCAACAAGGCTGGCGATGCTGAGGCCAAAACCGAAGAGCCGGCGGCGGCGGACGAGGCCGCGGCAGCGGAACCGGCCGCCGAGGAGACCGCATCGGTGGATCCGGCGCTGGTCGCCGAGGGCGAAAAGGTGTTCAAGAAATGCAAGGCCTGCCACCAGATCGGTGACGGGGCCAAGCACCGCACCGGGCCGATCCTGACCGGCATCGTCGGTCATGGCGCCGGCGTCGCCGAGGGCTTCAAGTATTCCAAGGACATGGCGCAGGCCGGCCAGGACGGTCTGATCTGGACCGAGGAAGAGCTGGCCGCGTTCCTGACCAAGCCCAAGGCCTATATGAAAAAGACCAAGATGTCCTTTGCGGGCCTGAAAAAGGAAGATGACGTTCAGGCGGTCATCGCCTATCTGAAGTCCTTCAACTGAGCGGACTCCTCCCGCGTGCCCCCGTGGCACGCCCGCCCCGGTGCCCTGTGGCGCCGGGGTTTTCCGTTGGCTGTCGCGCGGCCGAGGGCCGGTGGCGTCTGGGACCCTTGCGGGAGGGCCCCGGCGCCACGCCCCCTTGCAGCCCCCACCGGGCGACACTAAGACTCATGTAACGCAGCATCGGGTATGGTCCCGATCCTTCAGAAGACAGGCAGTTTACATGTTCGATCCGAAAGAAACCTACATGAACACCCTGGTCCCGATGGTTGTCGAACAGACCAGCCGCGGCGAGCGGGCCTATGACATCTTCTCGCGCCTGCTCAAGGAGCGTATCATTTTCATCAACGGCCCGATCCATGACGGCATGAGCCACCTGATCGTGGCGCAGCTGCTGCATCTGGAAGCGGAGAATCCGAACAAGGAAATCAGCATCTACATCAACTCGCCCGGCGGTGTGGTGACCTCTGGCCTGTCGATCTACGACACCATGCAGTACATCAAGCCGAAATGCTCGACCCTGGTGATCGGGCAGGCGGCCTCGATGGGATCGCTGCTGTTGGTGGGCGGCGAGCCGGGGATGCGCTTTTCCCTGCCCAACAGCCGCATCATGGTGCACCAGCCCTCCGGCGGCTATCAGGGCCAGGCCAGCGACATCATGATCCACGCGGCCGAAACCCAGAAACTGAAAGACCGGCTGTACGAAATCTATGTCAAGCATACCGGCCAGTCGAAAAAGGCCGTGGAAAAGGCGCTCGACCGGGACAACTTCATGTCTCCGGAAGAGGCCAAGGACTGGGGCCACATCGACGAAATCGTCGAAAGCCGTGTCAAACCGGGCGAAGATGGCTGATTGTGCGGGGCTCGCCGCACCGCAAACCGGTGCCGGCGGCCTTGGCAATTTGCGATTGTGGTGCCCGGATCGCTGTCTTAAGCTGACCGGAATCCGGGGGAATCCGCCCGGCAGCAGGGGCAACGCGGAACTCGAAGCCGAAAGGTAAATCATGGCAACGAACTCAAGCGGCGACAGCAAGAATACGCTTTACTGCAGCTTCTGCGGCAAGAGTCAGCACGAGGTGCGCAAACTCATCGCAGGTCCGACCGTGTTCATCTGTGATGAATGCGTTGAACTGTGCATGGACATCATCCGCGAGGAAACCAAGGCCAGCGGGCTGAAAGCCACCGACGGCGTGCCCACGCCCAAGGACATCTGCAAGGTGCTGGACGATTATGTGATCGGTCAGGCAATGGCCAAGCGGGTGCTCTCGGTCGCTGTGCACAATCATTACAAGCGTCTGAACCACGCCCAGAAGGCCGGCAACGATATCGAACTGGCGAAGTCCAACATCCTGCTGATCGGCCCCACCGGCTGCGGCAAGACGCTGCTGGCGCAGACGCTGGCGCGCATTCTCGACGTGCCCTTCACCATGGCCGACGCCACCACGCTGACCGAGGCCGGTTACGTGGGCGAGGATGTTGAGAACATCATCCTCAAGCTGCTGCAATCGAGCGAATACAACGTCGAACGGGCGCAGCGCGGCATCGTCTATATCGACGAGGTCGACAAGATCACCCGCAAGTCGGAAAACCCCTCGATCACCCGCGACGTCTCGGGCGAGGGGGTGCAGCAGGCGCTGCTGAAACTGATGGAGGGAACCGTTGCCTCGGTCCCGCCGCAGGGCGGGCGCAAGCATCCGCAGCAGGAATTCCTGCAGGTGGACACCACCAACATCCTGTTCATCTGCGGCGGCGCCTTTGCCGGGCTCGACAAGATCATCGCGCAGCGCGGCAAGGGCAGCGCAATGGGCTTTGGCGCCGATGTGCGCGACAATGACGAGCGGGGCGTGGGCGAGATATTCCAGGATCTGGAGCCTGAGGATCTGCTGAAATTCGGCCTGATTCCCGAATTCGTCGGCCGCTTGCCGGTTCTGGCGACTCTGGAGGATCTGGACGAGGAGGCGCTGGTGACCATCCTGACCCAGCCCAAGAACGCCCTGGTCAAGCAATACCAGCGCCTGTTCGAGCTGGAGGATACCGAGCTTCAGTTCACCGACGACGCGCTCAAGGCGATCGCGAAACGCGCCATCCAGCGCAAGACCGGCGCGCGCGGGCTGCGCTCGATCCTCGAGGACATCCTGCTCGACACGATGTTCGACCTGCCCAGCATGGAGAACGTGACCAAGGTGGTGGTGAACGAAGAGGCGGTCATCTCGGACGCGCAACCGCTGAAGATCTATGCCGACGCCGATAAGGAATCCGCGACGGCGGGCTGATCTCGGTGACCGGTGTGACGTAATCGCGGCGCGGGGCCTTCCCGCGCCGTTTCTTCTTTCAAGGGGGTATCATGACAGTCAGGCGCATCTCATCCGGGGGGGAGTTCGAGGCGAAAATCGGCTATTGCCGCGCGGTCGTCGCCGGTGGTTTCGTGCATGTGGCAGGCACCGTCGGGCAGGGCACGGACGTGGTCGCGCAATGCGATGCGGCGCTGGAAATCATAGGCAAGGCGCTGACCGAGGCGGGCGCCGGGTTCGCGGATGTCGTGCGGGTGAATTACTACCTGCCCGACGCGGCGGAGTTCGAACCCTGCTGGCCGCTGTTGCGGGCGGCGTTCGGGGACAACCCGCCGGCGGCGACGATGATCGAATGCAACCTGATCGACCCGAAATTCCGCATCGAAATCGAAGTGACCGCCCTGCTGCCCGCATAGGCGGCAGGGCGCGGCCGATCGGTCCTTGGGCACTGGACCTTGGCGCGCGCTTGGTCCATACCTGCGCTCAGCGAAAGGCCGGAGATACCAATGGGAATCCTCAACACTCTTCTGCGCGCCGTGACCTGGTGGAACGGGCAGACCCTGAATACCCAGATCTGGACCGCCCGACATGGCGTCAGGGTCGGTGAGGACAATCAGGGCAACGTGTTCTACCGCACCGCCGATGACAGCCGCCGCTGGGTGATCTTCAACGGCGAGATCGAAGCGAGCCGGGTTGATCCCGACTGGCACGGCTGGCTCCACCGCACCTGGGACGAGCCGCCCACCGAACGGCCGCTGGCGCACAAGCCCTGGGAAAAACCGCATCACGAAAACCTGACGGGCACGGCGATGGCCTATGCCCCGGCGGGGTCGATTCGCAAACCGCACCCGGTCGAGCGTAGCGATTACGAGGCCTGGAGCCCGGAATGACCGGCCCCGATTGAACGGAGCGCGCGCGATGTCGCACAACACGACCGAGGTTCTTGTCGGGGGCGCCGTTCTGGCCGCCGCGATCGTCTTTGCAGTCTATGCCGGCCAGACCACCGGCTTCAGCACCAGCAGCCGCGGGTATGAGCTTACGGCCTCATTCCGCTCGCTCGAAGGGGTGACCGTCGGCACCGACGTGCGGCTTGCCGGGGTCAAGATCGGCACCGTCACCGGCGTCATCCTCAACCCCGAGACATACCGCGCCGACACCATGCTTTCGGTGCAGGAGGGGGTCGTGATCCCCGATGACAGCTCTGCCGTGGTCTCGTCCGAGGGCCTTCTGGGCGGCAATTTCGTCGAGATCATGCCAGGCGGTTCGCCCGGGTATTTCGTGCCCGGCTCCGAGATTATCGACACTCAGGGCGCGGTCAGCCTGGTGTCGCTTCTGTTGAAATTCGTCTCTGGCGGCAGCGGCTCGGGCAGCGGGGCCGACAGCGGGGCGACCAATTGAGACGCCGGCTCGCGGCTGCGATTCCCGCTGCGATCCTGACCCTGGTCCTGGCCGCCCCCCTTGCCGCGCAGAATAACGAGGCGAAGTCGGGCAGCGGCGCGGTTCTGCGCGGGCTCGACAAGGTCAATGGCGAAACCCGCGACATCGATATCGCACGGGGCGAAACCGGATCTGTTTTCGGACTGGACCTTGCGCTGGCCGATTGCCGCTATCCGGCCGAGAACCCCACCGGCGATGCCTTTGCCTATCTGACCATATGGGAGCATGGCACGGAGCAGGCGATGTTCGATGGCTGGATGATCGCCTCGTCGCCCGCGCTCAACGCGCTCGATCACAGCCGTTACGACATCTGGGTGTTGCGCTGTATCACCCCCTGAGCGGTGGGGGGCGGCGGGCCGGTGAAATCGGCCTCCATCCGGATCGCGCGGCGCAGTTGCCGGTGGTACTCGGCACGCGGGATCTCCACCGCGCCAAGGCTGGCCAGATGCTTGGTCAGGAACTGCGTATCGAACAGCTGAAAGCCCCCCTGCCGCAGCCGGTCGACCAGATAGGCCAGCGCGATCTTTGACGCATCGGTACGGCGCGAGAACATGCTTTCACCGAAAAAGGCCGCCCCCAGTACCACGCCATAGACGCCGCCGATCAGCGCGTCGCCCTCCCAGACTTCCAGGGAATGGGCTAGGCCACGCGCGTGCAGCTCCAGATACAACGCCCGGATCTCGGCGCTGATCCAGGTCTCGGCGCGGTCGGCGCAGCCGTCCAGCACGCCGGCGAAATCGCGGTCGATGGTGACGCTGTAGCCGCCTCGCCGCATCCGGCGGGCCAGCGAGCGCGAGATGTGGAACCCGTCCAGCGGGACCACTCCGCGCCGCTTGGGATCGACCCAGAAGATCTCCGGGTCGTCCCTGTGCTCGGCCATCGGAAACACACCGATGGAATAGCCGTGCAGCAGCAGTTCTGGGCTGATCGACATCAGCGCGTCCGCACGCCCGACGGCATCATCCGTTCACCCGCCGAGATTTTCCTCAAGCCACTTTTCCAGCCAGTGGATATTGTACTGCCCGCTTTGAATGGCGGGCTCCTGCAGCAGCGCGCTGAACAGCGGCACGGTGGTATCCACGCCGTCCACGATCAGCTCGCCCAGCGCCCGGTTGAGCCGCGCCAGCGCCTCGGGGCGATCGCGGCCATGCACGATCAGCTTGCCGATCAGGCTGTCGTAGTAGGGCGGGATCACATAGCCGTCGTACAGCGCGCTGTCCATCCGCACACCCAGGCCGCCGGGGGCGTGGAAATGGCTGATCGTCCCGGGGCAGGGCGAGAAATTCGGCAGTTTCTCGGCGTTGATCCGAACCTCGATCGCGTGCCCTTTCAGCCGCAGATCCTCCTGGCTGAACGACAGCGGCTCGCCCGCCGCGACGCGGATCTGCTCGCGCACCAGATCGACGCCAAAGATCGCCTCGGTCACCGGGTGTTCCACCTGCAGCCGGGTGTTCATCTCGATGAAATAGAACTCGCCGTTCTCATAAAGGAACTCGATCGTGCCGGCGCCGATATAGTTGATCCTGGCCACCGCATCGGCACAGACCTTGCCGATCCGTGCGCGCTCCTGCGGCGTGATGACCGGACCCGGCGCTTCTTCCAGAACCTTCTGGTGACGGCGCTGCAGCGAACAGTCGCGCTCGGCCAGATGCACCGCCTTGCCCTTGCCGTCGCCGAACACCTGGATCTCGATGTGACGCGGCGTGGTCAGGTATTTCTCGATATAGACCTCGTCGTTGCCAAAGGCCGCCTTGGCCTCGGCCCGCGCGGTCTGAAAGGCGCGCTCGATATCGGCCTCGGTGTGGGCCACCTTCATGCCGCGGCCGCCGCCGCCGGCGGTGGCCTTGATGATGACGGGATAGCCGATCTCGGCCCCCAGACGTCTGGCGGTCTCCACGTCCGGGACGCCGCCGTCCGAGCCGGGCACGCAGGGAACCCCCAGCGCCTTCATCGTGTCCTTGGCGGTGATCTTGTCGCCCATCAGGCGGATGTGCTCGGCGGTCGGCCCGATGAAGGTGATGCCGTGATCCTCGACGATCTGCACGAAATTGGCGTTCTCGGACAGAAACCCATAGCCGGGGTGAATCGCCTGCGCGCCGGTAATCTCGCAGGCCGAGATGATCGCCGGGATCTTGAGATAGCTTTCGGTGCCGGGGGGCGGGCCGATGCAGATCGATTCGTCGGCCATGCGCACATGCATCGCGTCGCTGTCGGCGGTGGAATGCACCGCTACGCTGGCGATGCCCATCTCGCGTGCGGCGCGTACCACGCGCAGGGCGATCTCGCCCCGGTTGGCAATCAGGATCTTGTCGAACATCTGTGCCCCTTACTCGAGGATGACCAGCGGCGTGCCGAACTCGACCGCTGCGCCGTCATCGACCAGGATGCGCTTGACCGTGCCGGCCTTGGGCGCGTGGATGTGGTTCATCGTCTTCATCGCCTCGACGATCAGCAGCGTGTCGCCCTCGTCCACGGTGCTGCCCACCTTGATAAAGGCGGGCGCGCCCGGCTCGGGCTGCAGATAGATCGTGCCCACCATCGGCGAGGTGACCGCGCCGGGATGGCTGGCGGGATCCTCGGCAACGGCTGCGGCTTCCGCCTGGGGGGCGGGGGCGGCAGCGGCCGGCGCTGCGGCCATGGCCGCCGGGGCCGGTGCATAGGCGGCGGGGGCGGCGGCGGGGGCCGCGCGGCTTACCCGGACATTCAGGCTGTCATCCTCGCCGAATTCGCGTTTGACCTCCAACTCTGTCAGATCGTTCTCGCGCAGAAGCTCGGCCAGCGCCTTGATGAATGCCACGTCCGCGTCGGTAGTCTTCTCTGTCATCTGTGTCCTCGACCGGTTTCGCCCGCGCCGCTCGCCCGCGCCGGCATGCAAATCCTTCGCGCTTATAGGCCATGGCGCCTGATGTGAAAAGCGCCGTTACCCGATCCTGCCCTGCCGAGGCAAGGGCGAACCGGTCCGCGCGCGGCCTAAAGCGGCATTCCCGACAGTTTGGCCACCAGTTCCGGCAACTTGCGGGCGCCGAACTTTTCCAGCAGCCGGGCGCGATGCGCCTCGACCGTGCGATAGGACAGCGCCAGATCGACGCCGATCTCCTTGGCCGAGAGTCCGCGGCAGGTCAGAATCGCCACCTCGCGCTCGCGCGGGGTCAGATGGACCACCGGCCGTTCGTCCGAGATGTCGGCAAAGGACCAGATGCCGTGCCGGAACGGATTCTCGGGGGTCAGCGACTGACCACGGACCCGGCACCAGAACAGATCGCCATCGGCACGGCGCATGATGCGCTCGTCGTGGTACTCGCCGGTTTCGCGCATCGCCGCCAGCCCGCGCGCGCCGATCCGCTCGAACTCGGCCTCCGAGGGGTAGAAATCGCGCAGCGGCCGGTCCTCGTAATCCGCCGGCGCCCCGCGAAAAATGCGGACAAAGCAAAGATTGGCGCGCCGGATCACCCGGTTTTCCAGCTCGACCAGACCGATCGGGGCGTTTTGAAAGGCGATGTCGCTCATATGCGTGAGAGTGCCGGGTATTTCTACGGAATTGAAGAGGGCGCGCATCGGGGTCTACTCTTCGCCCGACATGAAATAGGAGAAGTACCATGGTCTATATCGCAGGCTGGGGCCACACGAAATTCGGCAAACTGACTGACCAGAGCCTTGAGGATCTGGTGATCGAGGCCGGTGGCCAGGCGCTGGCCGATGCCGGGATCGCGGGCGCGGACGTCGACGGCATCTGGATGGGGCATTTCAATGCCGGCATGGTGCCCGACGGCTTCCCCTCGTCGCTGGCAATGGGGATCGACCCTGGGCTGCGCTACAAGCCCGCCAACCGGCTGGAAAATGCCTGCGCCTCCGGCTCGGCGGCGGTCTTTGCCGCGCGTCAGGCGATTATGGCGGGCGAGGCCAAGGTCGCGCTGGTGATCGGGGTCGAAAAAATGACCCACCTGCCCGGCGCCGATGTCACCGCCGCGCTCGGCCATGCCTCGTACCAGAAGGAAGAGGCCGGAGTGTCCTTTCCCGGCATCTTCGCGCAGTTCGCGCAGGCCTATTTCGACAAATACGGCGATCACAGCCGGGCGCTGGCCCGGATCGCCGCCAAGAACCACGGCAATTCGGTCAACAACCCGCTGGCGCAGCTGCAAAAGCCGATGGATGAGGAGTTCTGCGCCACCGTCTCCGACCGCAACCCGATGATCGCCGCGCCGCTGAAAAAGACCGACTGTTCGCTGGTCTCCGACGGCGCCGCCGCCATCGTTCTGGTCGCCGACGACGTGCTGGGCAGCGTTCAGAAGGCGGTGAAGATGCGCGGCGTGGCGCAGGTCAACGACGTGATGGCGATGTCGCAGCGCGATCTGCTGGCCTTCGAGGGGCCGCGCAAGGCGATCCACTCGGCCTATGCCCGCGCCGGGATCACCGTCGATGATGTCGATGTGGCCGAGGTGCACGATTGCTTCACCATCGCCGAGCTGCTGATCTACGAGGCGATGGGGCTGGCCGCCCACGGCCATGCCGCCGATCTGCTCGAAGGCGGCGTGGTCCATGCGGGCGGACGGCTGCCGGTGAACCTTTCCGGCGGGCTCAAGGCCAAGGGGCACCCGGTGGGGGCCACCGGCGTGTCGATGCATGCGCTGATCGCCCGGCAGGTTCTGGGGCAGGCTGACGCGATGCAGCATCCGGGCGCCGAACTGGGGCTGGTGTTCAACATGGGCGGCTCGGGCGTGGCCAACTATGCCAGTATCCTCGAAGGCGTGAAGGGATGAACCTGGGAAACTGGCTGCGCCGGACGGCGCAGCTTTCCCCGAACCGGCCGGCGCTGTTTCTGGGGGAGGAGGAGATCGCCGATTATCGCTGCTTTGACGCGGGCGCGGCCCATGTGGCCGGCTGGCTGCGGTCGCAGGGCATCTCCCCCGGTGACCGCGTCGGGATCTTCATGAAGAACTGCCCCGACTACCTGATCGCCTTCTACGGAATCTGGTACGCGGGCGCGGTGGCGGTGCCGATCAATGCCAAGCTGCACGGGCGCGAGGCGGCCTTCATTCTGGAGAACTCCGGAACCGGGCTCTGCTTCACCTCGCCGGGGCTCGCCGAGGCGCTGGAGGAGGCCGGCGCACCGGGACTGCGGGTCGACATTTCCGGTGCGGATTTCGCCGCGGCGCTGGATCACGACCCGGTGGCGGACCCCGCACCGCGCGACCCGGACGACCTCGCGTGGCTGTTCTATACCTCCGGCACCACCGGGCGGCCCAAGGGGGTGCAGATCACCCACCGGATGCTGATGGCGGTGTCGCTGTGCTATCAAACGGATGTGGATCAGGCGACCGCTGCGGATGCGATCCTCTACGCCGCGCCGATGAGCCATGGGGCGGGCCTTTACAACATGGTCCACGTGCTGCTCGGCGCGCGCCATGTCTGCCCGGCCTCGGGCGGGTTCGACCCGGCGGAGATCTTCGCGCTCGCCCGTCAGCACCGCAATATCCAGATGTTCGCCGCCCCGACCATGGTTCACCGCATGACCGCCGCCGCCAAGGCCGCGGGCGAGAGTGGCGAGGGGCTGCGCACCATCGTCTATGGCGGCGGTCCGATGTACCTGGCCGATATCACCGAGGCGGTTGAACATTTCGGGCCGATTTTTGTACAGATCTACGGTCAGGGCGAATGCCCGATGGGGATCACCGCGCTGCCCCGCGATCTGGTCGCCGACCGCGACCACCCGCGCTGGCGCGAACGGCTGCTCAGCGTCGGCCGGGCGCAATCCCCGGTGCAGGTGAGGATCGGCGATGCGAACGGCAACCCGGTGCCGCCGGGCGCGCATGGCGAGATCATGGTCAAGGGCGACATCGTGATGCCGGGATACTGGAACAACCCCGAGGCCAACGCCAAGACGTTGGTGAACGGCTGGTTGATGACCGGCGACATGGGCTTCATGGACGCGGACGGCTTCGTCACCATGCAGGACCGCTCCAAGGACATGATCATCACCGGTGGCACCAACGTCTATCCGCGTGAGGTCGAGGAGGTGCTGTTGACCCATCCGGCGGTGAGTGAGGCCTCGGTGGTGGGGCGGCCGCATCCCGACTGGGGCGAGGAGGTGGTCGCCTTTGTCGTCGGCGCGGCCCCCGAGGCCGAGCTCGACGCGCTATGCAACGACAACATCGCGCGGTTCAAGCGGCCGAAAGCGTACATTTTCGCCCTCGAACTGCCCAAGAACAACTATGGTAAGGTCCTCAAGACCGAGCTGCGCAAGATGCTGGAGGAAGACACATGACGGATCTGACGGGAAAGACGGCGCTGATCACCGGCTCGGTACAGGGCATCGGGCTGGCGATCGCCGAGGTGCTGGCCAGGGCCGGCGCGCGCATCGCCGTTCACGGCATCGCGGGGGATGCCCAGATCGACGAGGTCTGCGCTCATCTGCGCGATCTTGGTGCGCCGCAGGCAGAGTTCTTCGACGGCGATCTGCGCAATCCCGACCGCAACACCGATCTGATGGCGGCGGTCTCGGCCTGGGGCGGGCCGGATATTCTGGTCAACAACGCCGGCATCCAGCACACCGCGCCGCTGGCCGAGATGCCGCGCGAGACCTGGGATGCGATTCTGTCGGTCAACCTCAGCGCCGCCTTCGACACCATGCGCGCGGCGATGCCGGGCATGGCCGCGCGCGGCTATGGCAGGGTGATCAACATCGCCAGCGTGCACGGGCTGGTCGCCAGCCGCGACAAGGCGCCCTATGTGGCGGCCAAGTTCGGTCTGGTCGGCCTCTCCCGCGTGGCGGCGCTGGAATATGCCGCGACGGGGGATCGGGCCAAGGGCGGGGTGACGGTGAACTGCATCTGCCCCGGCTGGACCGAAACCGCCATCCTCGATCCGCAGATCGAGGCGCGCGCGGCGCAGTTCGGCGGCGACCGGGAGGCCGGCATCGCCGATCTGCTGTCGGAGAAGCAACCCTCCCGCCGGATGTCCGACCCGTCCGAGATCGGCGAGCTGGCGCTGTGGCTGTGCAACCCGATCGCCCATAACGTTACCGGCACCGCGATCCCTGTCGACGGCGGCTGGACCGCGCAGTGAGGCGATGGCAGGCCCCGCGCAGGGCGCGCGGGGCCTGCCGCTCAGTCGCGGATGACGATCAGGGTCCGCTCGGGGCCGATGGCCCGGACAAGGCCGAACAGGATCCGGGCGTATTCTGGATGCAGGCGGATGCAACCGGCCGAGGCAGGGCGGCCGAGCCGGGCGGTCTCGGTGGTGCCGTGGATGGCGTAATCACCGGAAAAGAATATGGAAAATGGCATCGGCGCATTGTCGTATAGGGTCGAGTAATGCATCCGCGCCAGCGACTGCGGCTGAAAGGTTCCGCTTGGGGTTTCCTTGCCCGGCCTGCCGGTCGAGACCGCCCAGAGATAGGCCGGTCGATGGTCGATATAGACCGTCATCGTTTGGGCGGACTTGTCGATCCAGGCCTCCAGCGGGTCGGCGAAGGTCTGGCCGCAAAGCGCGAGGACGGCGCACAGCGCCGCCCCGAGCCACAGGACCGGGCGTAACAGGTGTCTGCGCCGCCCGTTCATCCCGCTCAGGTCAGGTGCCGGGCCCGGGCGCCGCGTTCGATGGCGGCGGCGTGCAGCCGGTCGATGTCCAGCTCATAGCGGATCTCTTCGAGCAGGCGCAGTTCCGCCGCCGCCAGCTTGCCGTCGGCGGCAGCCACGTCGCAGGCCAGCGCATAGGCGGTTTCGAACAGCCGCTCGGGCAGGTCGTCACGGATAAGGCCGAAGAGGGCGTCCAGCCCATCCTCCTGCTCGAACAGGTCGAACACCATCTGCGACATGGTGTTCATGCGGTCGATGTCGTAGCCGGCAAAGACCGGCAGGTGATTGACCGCCGCCTGGATCTTGACCAGTTCGGCAGTGCGGATGTTCTCGTCCGAGGCGGAAACGGCGATCATCAGCGCGACGAGACAGTCCTGTGCGCTGAGCACATGTTGGTTGGTGCTGGTCACGGGGGGCGCTCCTTTGGTTTGCGCATGTTGCAGTGCAGAATATTGACGCGCCAGCGCCAGCACAATAGGTAGCGGCGCATGGTCGCGCGCCATTGCGTGGCCCAAATTCTTCGGAGAATGTGATGTCGGAATTGCGCGAAGCCGCCCTGCAATCGAAAGCCTGGCCTTTTGAAGAAGCGCGCCGCGTGCTCAAACGGTATCAGAAGACGCCGCCGGAAAAGGGCCATGTCCTGTTCGAGACCGGCTATGGGCCGTCGGGGCTGCCGCATATCGGCACCTTTGGCGAGGTGTTGCGCACCACGATGATCCGCCACGCCTTTGAGGTGATCAGCGACATTCCCACCCGGATGATCTGTTTTTCCGACGATCTGGACGGGATGCGCAAGGTGCCGGGCAACGTGCCCGATCAGGAGATGCTGAAGGAGCATCTGCAAAAGCCGCTGACCAGCGTGCCCGACCCGTTCGGCACGCATGACAGCTTTGGCGACCACAACAACGCCATGCTGCGCCGGTTCCTCGATACCTTCGGGTTCGAGTACGAGTTCTATTCGGCGACCGATTTCTACAAATCCGGTCAGTTCGACGAGGTGCTGAAACGCGCGGTCGAGAAATACGACGACATCATGCAGGTGATGCTGAAGAGCCTGCGCGAGGAGCGCCGGCAGACCTATTCGATCTTTCTGCCGATCCATCCGGAAACCGGCCGCGTGCTTTACGTGCCGATGAAGGAGGTGAACGCGCAGGATTACACAATCACCTTCGACGACGAGGACGGGCGGGAATGGACGCTGCCGGTCACCGGCGGCAACGTCAAGCTGCAGTGGAAGCCCGATTTCGGCGCCCGCTGGGCGGCGCTGGGCGTGGATTTCGAGATGTACGGCAAGGACCATTCGACCAACACGCCGATCTATGACCGGATCTGCGAGATCCTGGGTCAGCGCAAGCCCGAGCATTTCACCTATGAGCTGTTCCTGGACGAGAACGGGCAGAAGATCTCCAAGTCGTCGGGCAACGGCATCAGCATCGACGAATGGCTGACCTATGCCAGCACCGAGAGCCTGAGCTATTTCATGTATCTCAAGCCGAAGACGGCCAAGCGGCTGTATTTCGACGTGATCCCCAAGGCGGTGGACGAGTATCACCAGCAGCTTCGGGCCTATGCCGGGCAGGACGTCAAGGCGCGGCTGAACAACCCGGTCTATCACATTCATGGCGGCGAGGTGCCCGAGAGCTATATGGTGGTGCCCTTTGCCATGCTGCTGAACCTGGCCTCGGTGGCCTCGGCGCATGACAAGGACACGCTGTGGGGATTCATCCGCCGCTATGCGCCCGAGGCCAGCCCCGAGACCCATCCCGACCTGGATGCCGCCGCCGGGTTCGCGGTGAAGTATTTCGAGGACTTTGTGCAGCCGCACCGGGTTTACCGCGCGCCGACCGAGCTTGAGCGCGAGGCGCTGGTGGAGTTGCGGGACGTGCTGGCCGGGTATGACGGGCCGGTCGAGGACGAGGCGCTGCAATCGATCGTCTACGCGGTCGGGCGGGATCGGTTCGACCCGCTGCGCGACTGGTTCAAGGCCCTCTACGAGGTGCTGCTGGGCGCCAGTCAGGGGCCGCGGTTCGGCGGGTTCATCGCGCTTTACGGCGTTGCCGAGACCGTGGCGCTGATCGACAAGGCGCTGGCCGGGGAGCTGGGCTGAGGGGTCAGCCCCTGCGCCAGTCTTTCCACCAGCGGATCCAGAGTTTGGGGAGTTTTCCTGGCTTTTCGTACGTCATCGCGGCGCCGATCGCGAGGGCATCGGCCTCAAGCCGGGATTTGCGGTCGAGGGCGCGGGATTTCAGATCCGCGATCAGCGCAGGCGTGATCGCGGGCAGGGCGTTTTGCGCCAGCCGGTCGAGTTCGTCCAGATAGACGGCGATGTCGTGATGCTCGCCCAGCAGGCCGGCCAATCGTTTGGCCGCCTCGCGGTGGGGCTGCACCCGGCGCTTGTTGATGTCGCGCAGCAGGCGGCTGTGATACCAGTTGTATTTCACCCGCTTGCGCCATTCGTGGATATTGGCGGGGCTGGAATCCTTGCTCGCGGCGCGGTAGCCGGCGGCAGCGCGGGCCCAGGTCAGGGCCAGCCCTGCGCGCAGGATCGCCCCGTCCTTGCCCCTGAGTGTCCAGGCCGAGGCGCGATCGCGCAGCGCCCGCAGCGCATCGCAAAAGCCCTCGGGCAGGGGGAGGGGGGCCTTGCCGCCGGGCGCCCGCGCCACTAGATGCGCGCGCACGGGATCGAACCGGGTGCCATCGGCGGCGGTCACCATCAGCCGGTCATGGGTTTCCACCAGCGCGCCGGTGTCGCGCAGACCCGAGAGGGTGGCGGCCAGATCGCGGATCGCGGCGTTTTCCCTGTCGTAGTCGTCAAAGCCGGGGCGCACCAGCCGCAGCAGCCCGCGCAGTTTCTTGAAATGCTTGCGGGTCTGGTGGATCGCCTCGTTCGGATCGGCCTGCGGCGCTGTCAGCTCGGCCAGGGCGGCGTCGATCTGTTCGCACGCGATGCGGCGGAATGCCTTTTGCAGGCTGCGATCTTTGCGGGTGATGCGATAGGCCAAATGCTCGGTTCCCGGGGCTGCTCCCGGGGGGCACCGTAACGGTGGTCTCAGCCGGTGTTAACCCCTTGCCGATACCCGTTTGCGCCGACCGGAACGGCCCTGCGGGGGGCCTGGGAAAGGGATGTTTCATGAACAAGGCGATTACCGAGGCTCTGGTGTTGATGCCGCCGGCGTTTGCGGAGGGGCTGGATGTCTGGTCGAGCGGCAATGGAACGCCCGGCTCGGACACCTATGACGGGGCGGTGAACGCGGCGCTGGTGGCCGCCGATCAGGATTTCGGCGGCTGTCTGGAGTTGCAGAAGACCGACATCACCCAGCAGCTGCGCTACATGGGGCAGACGCCGCTGATTCCGGGCTGCTACCTGCAGATCCGGGTGCGGGTGAAGGCGTTGAGCGGGGCGCTGCCGACGGTGCGGATCGCTGGCTGGCCGGGCGGGTCCGGCGGCCATGTGGCCGGGCTGACCGAGACCGCGGCCGCCGTCACGCTGACCACCTATGGCCAGGTGGTCGAGCTGAGCGCCATCGTGGGCACCGGCGCCCGCGGCGGGGTCGATATGGTCTGGGGCATGGCCGCCCAGTACGGGTATTTCGGCATCGACCTGACCGGCGCCAACGGCGGCGTGGTCCGGGTCGATGACATCGAGATCGCCGACGTGACCGGGGTGTTCCTGCGCGATATGCTGAGCCAGGTCGATGTGCGCGATTATGGCGCGCTGGGCGACGGGGTGAGCGACGACAGCGCCGCCTTTGCCGCCGCCGATGCCGATGCCGACGGGCGGCGGGTGTTCGTGCCGGCGGGCAGCTATTTCCTGGCCGAGTCGGTGACGCTGGATGCCGAGGTCGCCTTTGAGGGCACCGTCACGATGCCCGACGACAAGATGCTGCTGCTGACCAAGAGTTTCGATCTGCCGCATTACATCGCCGCCTTTGACGATGAGGAGCTGGCCTTTAAAAAGGCGTTTCAGGCGCTGTTGAACAATGCCGATCACGAGAGCCTGGACATGGGCGGGCGCAAGGTGACGGTCACCGGCCCGATCGACATGCAGGCGGCGGTGCCCAACAAGAGCAGCTATTCCACCCGCAGGGTGGTCCGCAACGGTCAGCTGGAGGCCAGCGCCGGCGCGGCCTGGGACACCGATGTGGTGACCTCGCAGGCGACCTATTCGGTGTCGGATTCGAAGACGCTGAGCAATGTGACCAATGTGGCGAATGTGCCGGTGGGGGCGCTGGTCGGGGGCACCGGCGTGGGGCGTGAGGTCTATGTCACCGACAAGCGGGTCGGCGCGCAGGAGATCACGCTGAGCCGGCCGCTTTACGATGCGGTGGGCACGCAGAATTTCACCTTTCGCGATTTCAAGTACATGTTGGATTTCAGCGGTTTTTCCAACCTGAGCAAGTTCGCGCTGTCGGATGTCGAGGTGCAGTGCGAGGGGCTGTGCAGCGGCATCCGCCTGGCGGTGACCGGCACCGCCTTTCAGCTGCGCGACTGTTTCGTCAGCCGGCCCAGGGATCGCGGCGTCACCTCGATCGGGACCGGCTGTCAGGGGATGCTGATCGACCGCTGTCAGTTTCTGTCGGACGAGAACGCCGGGGATGTCGCCGATCGCAGCTCCATCGCGCTTAATGCCAATGCCAATGACGTCAAGCTGCGCAACAACCGGGCCGAGAAGTTCCGGCACTTTGCGGTGCTGGCCGGCAGCAACAACGTGGTGACCGGAAACCATTTCTTTCAGGGCGACGGGGTGTCGGGCGGGGTGCGCACCGGTGGACTGGTGCTGACCGCCAGCTACAGCAGTTCGACCATCACCAGCAATTACGTGGACAACTGTTTCATCGAATGGACCAACGAGCATGACTCCAAGCCCGATTTCGTCTCGGGCTTTTCCTTCAGCGCGCTGAGCATCGCCGACAACATCTTTCTGTCCGGCGATGTGGCGCCCTGGTTCAGCTATGTGGTGATCAAACCGCATGGGACCGGGAATTTCCTGAACGGGGTGAATGTGACCGGCAACATGTTCCGCAGCATCAACGGCACCATCGACCGGGCCGAGCGGGTGGATACCAGTTTTGCCGATCTGGATTATGCCCGGTTCAAGAACGTGACCTTTGCCGGCAACACCTATCACGCGGTGACCTATCAGGTGATGAACCCGCTGCGGGTGCGCCACAGCGAGGGCAGCGCGGCGGCGAGCTGGACCATCGAGGCCGGCGGCGAGCTGCCGTTCGGCGGCCGGGCGCGGGGGGTGGACGGGATCGTGACGCTGGACCCGGTCAAGACCGGGGGCGGCGCCACCGTGCACGATCTGCCCTATGTCATGCTGGAGCAGGGATCGAACGGCGACAAGGTCAAGCTGGTCTGGTCCGAGGCGGTCAAGGGCGAGGTGGCGCTGAGCCTGCGGATCGACACCTGACCCGGTTCCTGGACAGGCTCAGCCGGGCAGGCCCATATCGGCGGCGGTCAGGCGAAAGGCCTTGCCGAAGCCGCCGTTGAGGTGGCCGGCCCGCACGGAGAACAGCGCAAAGCCGAAATCGGCAAAGCCGATGTAGATCCGGGCCTTGGGGTGATCGGTCAGATAGTGCGCGGCCAGCGTGTCGTGGCCCTGTTCGCCCTTTCCGACAAAGCGGGCGGTTGCCTGTAGCGTCAGGCGCGGGTGGGTCAGCGGATCGCCCTTCGGCCCCGGTTCGCCCAGCAGCAGCGAGCAGGCGGGGCTGGCGCGCAGCGCCCCGGTATGGGCCGACAGGTCGGAGACCAGGGTCAGGGGGGCACCCTCGGGCGAGAGGCCGAAGGCGACGCGGGTGACCATCGGCGTGCCATCCGCCAGCCCCACCGCCAGCGCGGCGAAGCGGGCGCGCGTCAGCAGGTCGCGGGCCATCCCGCGGGCCTCGTCGTCGGTGGGGCGAATGGTCTGGGCGGGGCGGATCGGATCGGTCATGGCCGTCTGTCTAGGGCCGGTGGACGGGGGGCGCAACCGGACCGGTCAGAACCAGCGCCACAGGGCGATCTTGAGGCCGACGGTGTCGCGGCCGGCGGATTTACGCTCCAGCCCAATCAGCCAGGTGGCGTTGCGGCGGCTGTCGATCAGGACGCCGGGCGTCACCGCCCAGATCAGCGGCTGGCCCGGGATATGGGCGGTCTCGACCTGAAGGATCGGGCGCAGGCGGCCGGGCGCCGAAAGGCCCAGGGTGGCGTCGAGCTTGTAGATCGGAACGTTCATGCCCAGCCGCCGCTCATAGGCGGCGTCCAGCGCGAGCCAGCCGGTCGCGCCGGAACGGGTGGTGGAGCCGCGGCCGTAGGAGAGCGTCAGCCGGTACATCGGATCCCAGGCGCCGCGCCAGTGGTGGCCGCCAAAGGCCGCCTCGGCGGCCAGTCGGGCGCGGGCGCCGGGGCGGGACAGCGGCAGGCGGGCGAAGAGCACCGCGTGCCCGGCGATGCCGGGGCGTTCGTTGACATCGGCCCCGATCGTCAGGCGCGGGGCAAGCCCGTAATCGGCATAGACCGAGAGTTCCTGCCGGGCGTCCGGGTCGCCCTGCCGCAGCGTGCCGGTGGTCGAGACAAAGCCGCGGCCGGTCTCGCGCTGCCAGGCCCCGGCCCCGGCGGGCGGGGCGGCGCAGGACAGCGCGATCAGCAACGGGACCAGGCGGCGCATGCGGGGGCTCCTTTCACGGCAGGGTCGAGGGAGATGGTTAATGAACGGTTATCCCCGGCCGGGCGGATTTCCGTTGCGCCGGTCCGCAGGTGGTCTATGCTGCAATGCAGCATATTGCGGAGGCCCCGGATGGCACATGTGATCACCGTCGCGCAGCAAAAGGGCGGGTCGGGCAAGACCACGCTGGCGGTCAACCTGGCGGTGGGATTCGCCCGCGCCGGCAGGTCGGTGGCGTTGATGGACACGGACCCGCAGGGCAGCGCCGGGCGCTGGTTCATGACCCGGCTGGAGGCGCTGGACTCGGGGGCCGGCGGCGCGCTGGCCGCGACGCCGGAGATCAATTTCTCCACCGCCTCGGCCTGGGGGGTGAGCTATGAGCTGCGCAAGCTCTCCCAGTCCCATGACATCGTGATCATCGACACCCCGCCCAAGGCCGACAGCGATCTGCGTCCGGCGCTGCGCGCCAGCGATCTGGTGCTGGTTCCGGTGGCCTCGTCGCATCTGGATCTCTGGGCGGTCGAGATGGTGCTCTATCTGGCCGGGCGCGAGGAGGTGCCGGCCATGATCGTGATGACGCGGGCGCGTCCGGGCACCCGGCTGGCCGCGGACGTGGCCGGCAAGGCCGCGGAACTGGACGCCGAGGTCGCCGTGACGACGATGGCCAACCGGGTGACCTATGCCGAGACGTTGGGGCAGGGGCGCGCGGCGCTGGAGGCGCCGAAGGGGCCGGCGCACGACGAGGTGACGCGGCTGGTGCAGGAGGTGCAGACGGCGCTGGACCGGCTGTGATAGGCTTGTCTCCGCAAAAGGAGGAGTCGATGCCGAGAATTTCCAAGGATGCCCGCGTACAGACCGTGATCACCACCTTCGAGATGACGCCGGGCACCTGCCAGGACCTGCTGGACGCCCTGACAGACGCCTATTCCGAGTTCATCTCGAAACAGCCGGGATTCATCGCCGCCGGGCTGCATGTGAACGACGCGCAGACGCGGATAGCCAATTATTCACAATGGGAGCGGCGCGAGGATTTCCAGGCCATGCTGCGCACCCCGGAGATGCGCCGGCGCAACCGCGAAATCAACGAGCTGTGCAAAAGCTTCGAGCCGGTGATGTACGACGTGGCGGCGAGTTTCGGGTGACGGGGCCGCGCCTGACCGGCGCAAGGTCAGGCGCGCCGCCCCCTGCCAGACCCGGTGGCGTTCCGGGGGGCATCGGCAGCGCGGTTCCGGGCCGGGCCGCCGGAAAACCCGTTTCAATTTCGCAAATTATCAATAGTCTGAACCGCAACATGATCCCACCTGCGCCGCGCTGCGCGGGTGGAGAGGCATGATATGGATCAAGGCCGGGCCGGCGCTCTGCGGCGCAGAATGGCGGCGAACCCAAGAGGAGGTTAAATAATGTATCACAATATCCTGATTCCGGTGTCCTTCGACTCCGACCGCGACGTGACCGCGCCGATGAAACTGGCCGAGGTTCTGGCCACGCCGGAGGCGCAGGTGACCCTGCTGCATGTGGTCGAGCATATTCCGGGCTATGCGATTTCCTACATGCCCGAGGATTACCTGGCCGAGGCGCGTCAGGCGATCCAGCAGGAACTGGAGGATATGGCGGCCAAGCTGCCCAACGCGAGGGCCGTGGTGATCGAGGGACATTCGGGCCGGTCGATCCTGGAATGGGCCGAGATCAACAAGCCCGACCTGATTATCATCGCCTCGCACCGCCCGGGGATGTCGGATCTGCTGCTCGGCTCGACCGCGGCGCAGGTGGTGCGCCATGCGCAATGCGCGGTGCATGTGGTGCGCTGAGCTGAGTCACGGATCTGGCAAGAAAGGGAAACTGTCATGAAAACCGCTTTGTCCATGCTGGCGGCTTTGGCACTGGCGGTGCCGGCGCTGGCCGATCCGGTGGGGATCACCAAGGAGATGATGGAGGTGGCGGTGCCGCTGCCCGAGGGCGGCAGCGCCACGATCTCGCGCATCCAGGACAACGACAACAAGGTGACGGGCGACTGGGCGCTGACCTCGCGCGCCTGCCCGCCGTTCTGC
This sequence comes from Antarcticimicrobium luteum, assembly GCF_004358185.1. Lineage (GTDB taxonomy): Bacteria > Pseudomonadota > Alphaproteobacteria > Rhodobacterales > Rhodobacteraceae > Antarcticimicrobium > Antarcticimicrobium luteum. The sequence goes on along the minus strand of NZ_SMUV01000073.1, from coordinate 24,169 downwards.
ATCCAGCCCCATGCGCCCGCCGAGGGGGTGACCACCATTGGCGAGCTGGAGCTGATCGAGATGCTCAAGGATCCGAACGCGGTGGTCGTGGACGGCCGCGTGCGAAGCAATTTCGAGGGCGGCTCGATCCCGGGGGCGATCAGCATTCCCTATACCGAGGCCGCCGACCGGCTGGGCGAGCTGGGCTGCGAGATCGATTTCGACGGCTTCGATTGCGAGAATGCCAGGCCGGTGGCGCTGTTCTGCAACGGGCCGTGGTGCGGCCAGTCGCCGGCCGCCGCCCGGCGGATGATCGAGGCCGGCTATCCAGCCGAGAAGATCCATTACTATCGCGGCGGCATGCAGGTGTGGCGGATGCTGGGCCTGACGGTCACCGAATAGGACGCAGGGGGCGCTGCAAGGCGCCCCCGGTTCCGTCGCTTTCGCGTCTTGGGGCAATGGCGATCCCAGAAGGACTCGAACCCTCAACCTGCTGATTAGAAGTCAGCTGCTCTATCCAGTTGAGCTATGGGACCGCTTGCGGTGACTTTTGCGGGCTTTGGCGCGCGGGTTCAAGTGAAACCTTGTCCGCCAGTGTGCCGGTGGGACCAGGTCCGCTCAAGCCCGGCCAGCGAGGTCGAGAAACCGCTGTTCGGCCTGGGAAAGATGCCGCGCCTTGTGGCGCAGCGCGTGGAAGTGGCGCGGCGGCAGGTCGAAGGGCACCCGGACAAGCTGCCCTGTCCTGAGCGAGGGCGCCACCACCAGCGTCGACAGGACCGTCGCGCCGGCTCCGGCCTCGACCGCAGAGCGCACCGCCTCGTTCGAGGGCAGTTCAAGGGCGATCTCGATATCGTCGGTGGCCAGCCCGTGCAGGGACAGCGCCGCGGCGCAGACCGCACGGGTGCCGGAGCCGGGCTCGCGCAGCACCCAGGGCCCGGCCTGCAGCGCGGCGCGGGTGATCGGCAGCTGTTCGGCCCAGTCATGGCCGGGCGCGACGACCAGCGCCAGTTCGTCGCCGGGGAAGGAATGGACAGACAGGGCAGGATCGTCGATGTCGCCCTCGACAAAGCCCAGATCGACGGTTGCCGCCTGCACCATCCGCGCGACATCTTCGGTGTTGCCGGTGGTCAGGTCCAGGGTGAAACCGGGGTGGGCGGCGTGGAACCGGTGCATCAGCGGCGGCAGCCAGTAGTTCGCCACGGTCTGGCTGGCGGCCAGCCGCAGCGTGCCGCGCCGGAGCCCGGCCAGATCGCCCAGAACGCGCTCGGCCTGTTCGGCGCGGGCCAGGACCGAGCGTGCCTCGTCCAGAAACAGCCGGCCGGGGTCGGTCAGCAAGATGCGCCGCCCGACCCGGTCGAACAGGCGCACGGCGTGACGCTCCTCCAGCGCGGCGACGGCGGCGCTCACGGCGCTTTGGGTCAGGTTCAGCGCCGCCGCCGCGCGGGTGATATGTTCCCGCTCGGCGACGGCGATGAAGATGCGGAGTTGGTCGAGCGTCATGCGACGATCAAAATCAGACCCAGACTGAAAAGAGAAATGAAAACCCACGCTCCTGCCCCAAGCAGCGCCGGGCGAAGCCCCTCGGCGGCCAGTTTGCGGACGCCGGTTTCCAGCCCCATCGCGGCCAGCGCGGTCGCCAGCAGGAACTGGGTCAGCGTCGTGGTGGCCGGTCTGGTCGCCTCGGGGATCCAGCCGGTGCTGGCCAGGCAGACCATGGCGATGAACCCGAACACGAACCACGGCACCGGCGCGCCGCAGCGGCGGACCTCGCCGCCGTTGCGGCGCAGCCGGCGCGCGGCGATCGCGCCAAGCGTCAGCACCACCGGCGCCAGCATCATCACCCGGGTCAGCTTGGCGATGGTGCCGAATTCGCCGGCCTCCTGACCGCGTGCATAGGCGGCGGCGATGACCTGGGCCACCTCATGGATCGAGGCGCCGGCCCACAGGCCGAAGGCGTGCGGGCCCAGTGCCAGCCCGCCGGCGGCCAGCGGCATCACGATCATCGATACCGTGCCGAAGACGGTGACGCAGGCGATGGCATAGGCGACATCCTCGTCCCGCGCGCGGGTCACGGTGTTGGTGGCGATGACGGCAGAGGCGCCGCAGATCGAACTGCCCGCCGCGATCAGCTGGGTCAGCGCCGGATCGACGCGCATCACCCGCCCCAGCCAGGTGGTAAAGGCAAAGGTGGCCAGCAGGGTCGCGGCGATCAGCGCGACGCCGCCGGCGCCGACGGCGGCCACCTGTTGCACGGTCAGTTGCAGGCCCAGCAGGATGATGCCGGCGCGCAACAGCTGCCGGAGGCTGAAGGCCACGCCCGGTTTGGCGCGGGCGGGGGTGCCGACCAGATTGTGGAACGCCATGCCGATGAGGATGGCAAGGATCAGCGGGCTGAGCACCCCGACGCCGGGCAATTGCCGCATTGCAAAGGCGGCTGCCGCGATCGCCGCCGCCAGGGCCAGACCGGGCAGGACGCTGCCCGGGCCGGTGGCGAGAGAGGCCCGAACGCCGGGGCCGCTGCTGTCGGGGTGTGTGGCGAGAGGTTGCATCTGGCGGTCCTTTCGTGGTTCCGCCAGACCATCCGCATCTTTAATCAATCAATCCAACGGATTGTTTTTCTGCATTCAATCGAAAAAGTCGATTGGTTTGGCCTGCCCTTACCCAGGGCGGCAGGGCGCCCCCAAAAGGGCGATGGCCCGGACCCCGCCGGTGAGGTCTCGGCGGCTCGATCGGGGGCGCACACCGGGGCCGCCGGGAACGTGACCTTGGCGGTCTTCGCGACCCGGGTTCAGGCGGGCCCCGGGCACGGGCGGGTCATGAAGGTGCTGTGGGGGTCGGGGAGGTAATCCCCGAAGGGCGGGCATTCGACGAAGCCGCGCTGCCCGTAGAGGCGACGTGCGGGGGCGAAATCCGGCCCGCTGCCGGTTTCGAGGCTGACCCGCGACAGGCCCATGTCGGCGGCCTGGGCCAGCAGATGCTCGAGCATGGCGGCCCCGGCGCCGCGTCCGCGCGCCTCGGCGATCACATGCATGGACTTGACAGGGTCAGTGGGTCCAGGGCGTGCGGCGGTCGGTGGCGAAGTTCTCGCCATAGCCGCGCGGGCGGACAATGGCCTTGCGCCGATGCGGCTCGATCACCTGGGCGTCGATGCCGTGGGCCTCGGCATAGTCGAGCGCGGCCTCTTTGCTTTCGAACCGCAGCCGCACCTGCGTCTGGGTGTCCGACGAGGAGGTCCAGCCCATCAGCGGATCGACGTCGCGGGCCGAGGCGGGGGCATAATCCAGCACCCAGTTGCGTGTCTTGGCCATGCCCGAGGTCATGGCGTTTCGGGCCGGTCGGTATATCCGCGCGCGCATGGTCGTCTCCGTCCTGTCTAGCTGGTCCCTATATGCGACAGCCGGCGTGGCGCGGCAAGGCTCGTTTTTGCCTCAGGCGCGGTGCCGGCCAGGGGCCGCCCGAAGCCGAGCGCGGGCCCGGTATGGATCATGATCGGCACGCCTGCCGAGGACGGCCTGGCGCGGGAGATGCGGTGTCCGTCCGGGCCGGTGACCGATGGTCTTTCCCCCGCCATTGGCGCGGCAGGACAGCTTGCCGGCAGAGGGAATTGAACCTGCCGGGGCGCGGTGCCCTTGAACTGGAACAAAAAGTGACCAAAATCAGGGGAAGAAAAGGATTCCCCCCCCATGGCCTACGCCCACTCCGACAAGTCCCAGCCGATGATGCACGCGCCCGCGCCGGACGTGAAATCACGCCCCAAGCTGGAGGGCGGCAAGCGGTTCGTCATGCAGACCGAGTTTCAGCCGGCCGGCGACCAGCCGACGGCGATCGTGGAACTGAGCCGGGGGGTGCAGGAGGGCGAGCAGAACCAGGTGCTGCTGGGCGCGACCGGGACCGGCAAGACCTTTACCATGGCCAAGGTGATCGAAGAGACCCAGCGCCCGGCGATCATCCTGGCGCCGAACAAGACGCTGGCGGCGCAGCTCTACGGCGAATTCAAGGGGTTCTTCCCGGACAACGCGGTCGAGTATTTCGTGTCCTACTATGACTACTACCAGCCCGAGGCCTATGTGGCGCGCTCGGACACCTACATCGAGAAGGAATCCCAGATCAACGAGCAGATCGACCGCATGCGCCACTCGGCCACGCGGGCGCTGCTGGAACGCGACGACGTGATCATCGTCGCCTCGGTCTCCTGCATCTATGGCATCGGCAGCGTCGAGACCTATGGCGCGATGACCCAGGATCTGGAGGTGGGCAAGGAATACGACCAGCGCGCGGTGATCGGCGATCTGGTGACCCAGCAGTACCGCCGCAACGACCATGCCTTTCAGCGCGGCAGTTTCCGGGTGCGCGGCGACGTGCTGGAGATCTTTCCCGCCCACCTTGAGGACCGCGCCTGGAAACTGTCGTTCTTCGGCGAGGAACTGGAGGCGATCACCGAGTTCGATCCGCTGACCGGCGAGAAGACCGATACGTTCGAGCGCATCCGGGTCTATGCCAATTCACACTATGTCACGCCGAAGCCGACCATGCAGCAGGCCATCCTGGGCATCAAGAAAGAGCTGCGCCAGCGGCTGGATCAACTGGTCGGCGAGGGCAAGCTGCTGGAGGCGCAGCGGCTGGAGCAGCGCACCAATTTCGATCTGGAAATGCTCGAGGCGACCGGCGTGTGCAACGGGATCGAGAACTATTCGCGCTATCTGACGGGGCGCGCGCCGGGCGAGCCGCCGCCGACGCTGTTCGAGTTCATTCCAGATCATGCCATTGTTTTCGCCGATGAATCCCATGTCTCGGTGCCGCAGATCGGGGCCATGTACAAGGGCGACTACCGGCGCAAGTTCACCCTGGCCGAACATGGGTTCCGCCTGCCCAGTTGCATGGACAACCGCCCGCTGAAGTTCGAGGAATGGGACGCGATGCGGCCGCAATCGGTGTTCGTCAGCGCCACGCCGGCCAGGTGGGAGATGGAGCAGACGGGCGGCGTTTTCACCGAACAGGTGATCCGGCCCACCGGCCTGCTCGACCCGCAGATCGAGATTCGCCCGGTACAGATGCAGGTGGACGATCTGCTGGACGAGGTGCGCCGGGTGGCGGAGAAAGGGTTCCGCACGCTGGTCACCACGCTGACCAAGCGGATGGCCGAGGATCTGACCGAATACATGCACGAGCAGGGGATCAGGGTCCGCTACATGCATTCGGACATCGACACCATCGAGCGGATCGAGATCCTGCGCGACCTGCGCCTCGGCGCTTTCGACGTGCTGATCGGCATCAACCTGCTGCGCGAGGGGCTGGATATTCCCGAATGCGGGCTGGTGGCGATCCTGGACGCCGACAAGGAGGGGTTCCTGCGCTCGGAAACCTCGCTGATCCAGACCATCGGGCGGGCGGCGCGCAACGTCGAGGGGCGGGTGATCATGTATGCCGACCGGATCACCGGCTCGATGGAACGCGCGCTGGCCGAGACCGACCGGCGGCGGGCAAAGCAGATCGCCTATAACGAGGAGCACGACATCACCCCGGCGACGATCAAGAAGAACGTCGAGGACATCCTGTCGGGCCTCTACAAGGGCGACGTGGACATGAACCGGGTGACCGCCAAGGTCGACAGGCCGCTGCACGGCGCCAACCTCGAGGCGCATCTGGACGGGCTGCGCACCGAGATGCGCAAGGCCGCCGAGAACCTGGAATTCGAGGAGGCCGCCCGCCTGCGCGACGAGATCAAACGGCTGGAGGCGGTCGACCTGGCGATCTCCGACGACCCGCTGGCGCGGCAATCGGCGGTGGAGGCGGCCAGCGAGGCGGCGGTGCAATCGCGCGGCCGGTCGACGGCAGGGCGGCCGGGACAGCGGGGCGGGGTGAGGCGGAAGGGCCGGTAAATTTCCGGCGACTGCATGCTTAACCGGCCATCGTAAGGCCGGTGCCCGGCGCCGCCTGGAGGCCTGGTTCACGAGGTGGCTGTGTTCAGGGGGCAAAGCAGACGCGCGCAAACTCTGACAACCGCCGGGGCGGGTTGGGCCGCATTGCAGTAAACCCGCAGCCCATCGTCATGAACGGGGGACCGGCGGGGATCGCATCGGGTTATTCGATCTGGCGCTGCGCCACCCGCTGCCCGTCGATCAGGCTGGCCGAGGGGAACAGCACCACCAGATGGCCGGGGGAAAGCCCGTCCAGCACCTCTGCGACAATGCCGTTGTCGTGGCCGATCCGCACCTGTTGCAGCCGCGCGACGCCGTCCTCGGCGCGGAACACCGCCCAGTCCTCCCGATCGCGGAACAGCGCGCTGGAGGGGACCAGAACCGCGTCCTCGCTTTGCCAGACCACGATCCGCACCTCGACCCGGTAGCCATGGCCCAGCCCGGCGCGGGCGGCGCTGCCGCCGGTGAAGCGGATGGTCACCCTGACCCGCTGTTCCTCGACGCCCAGGGCCGAATATTTGGTATAGCCGTAGGGGTCGATCCGGGTGATCCGGCCCTCCAGATCCTCCGGCCCGCCCCAGTTGGTGACAATCACCGGATCGCCGATACGGACCTGCACCGCGTCCGAGGACAAAAGCTCGGCCTCGATCTCAAGATCGCGTTCCACATCGCCGATCTCCAGCAGGGCCTCGCCGGCGGGCAGGGTGGTCTCGCTCTTGCGGATCACCTTGAGGATGGTGCCGTCGATGGGGGCGAGGATCGGGATGCCCGGTTCGGACGGGCGGTCCTCTTCGAGCGCCTTGGCCAGCCCCTTGTCATCGAAGCTGATCATTTGGGCGCTGGCGCTGTTCAGCTCGGCAACCCGCATGGCGATGGCGGCGCGGGCGGTGGTGACGGCGGCATGGGCGACGCGGGACTCCTGCTCGGCGCGCTCCAGCGCCACCTTGCTGGTGATCTGGCGTTCGACCAGCCGGCGCATGCGCTCCAGCTCGCTGTCGGCGAATTCCAGGTTGGCCATGGCGGCGTTGAGGTCGGCATGGGCCACCTGCACCGCGGCCTCGGCGGCGGTGACCGCCGCCTGCGCCTGCTCGCGGGTGCGCAGGTCCAGTGCCGAGGGGTTGATCGGATGCATCCGCGCCACCACGGTTTCATTGCCGACCACGGTGTCGCCCGGCTGTACGGTGACCCGCTGCAACTCGCCCGCGACGGGGGAGGAGACGACATAGGGCTCATGCACCTGGGTGCGGCCCTCCTCGTCGATGGTCACCCGCATCGCGCCGCGGCGCACCTCGTCCATGTCGACCAGCACCGGGCGCGGCCAGAACGCCGCCGCCATCGCCGCGCCGATCAGCGCCAGCGCGGCCAGCGTCAGGACCAGACGGGAGTGTTTACGTTTCTGAGCCACCGGTCATTCCCTCGTTTTCAGCGCCGTTACCATGTCTGCACGGTCGATGTCGCGTTTGACAAGCCAGCCCGAGATCAGCGCGGCGGCCAGAACCACGCCCATCGCCTGTCCATAGCTCTCCGGGCTGAACACCGGGCGGATCTGATAGATGTCGGTGCTGAACCCCGCCGCGATCGCAAAGGTCAGCCCGTATCCCAGCGCCGCACCCAGCGGCAGCGCCAGCAGGGTCACTGCCGCCAGCTCGCCCAGCAGCACAAATCCGACCTCGCCACTGGTAAAGCCCAGCACGCGCAGGCTGGCCAGGTCGCGGGCGCGTTCCGCCTGGGCGACGCGGGCGGCGTTGTAGATCACGCCAAAGGTGATCACGGCGGCGATCAGCGCCATCACATAGCGCATCGCGCCGGCGCCCTGATCCATCACCCGTTGCAGCGCCGCCAGGCTGTCCGATTTCACGCTGACGCCGGCGACCATCGGCATGTCCTTGAGCGTCTGGTAGAGCTTTTCGGCCTGCGCCGCGTCCACCCGCAGATAGGCGCCCGAGACGCGCAGCGGCTCCTTCAGCGCCCGGTTCAGCCCCTCCATTTCCATATAGGCGGGCGAGCCCAGAAGGCTTTCGGCCACCGCGATCACCGGCAGATCGAGCCGCGGCCGCCGCCCCTCGCGCACATCGACGCTGAGCATCTCTCCGGCGCTGATGTCCAGCGTGCGCGCCAGCCCGACCGACAGGAACACGCCGCCCGGGCGCATGTCTATGGGCTGTTCGTCGGCGTCCACCGCCCGGTTCAGGCGCGGCTGCGCGGTCAGGCCGAAGATGGCGCCGTGATACCGCTCCCGCCCGTTGCGCAGGATCGCCGGCACGGTGCGCACCGGCTCCACCTCGATCACGCCGCGCAGGCGTTTCAGCTCATGGATGCTGTGCATCTCCAGCGGCTGGGTGAAGCTCACATTCAGGTCGCTGCGGTCGATCACGTCAAATGTCAGCGCCTGCATGGCGTCGAAACTGTTCAGGATCGAGGCCATGGACACCGAAACCGACAGCCCCGCCGCCACCCCCAGGACGGCGCCGCCCATGCGCAGCGGCTGCCGGGTGAGGCGGCGCAGCACCATGCGCGTCGGTTGGTCGAGCACCCGGTCCAGCGCTGCGCCGAACCTTCCGCTGCCGCTGTAGTCGGGCGGCTGCGCCGCGCGCATCGCCACCGCCGGCGTCAGCGCAAAGACCCGCCGCAGCACCAGCAGCCCGCCGGCCGACGCGGCCAGGATGCTGACGCCGAACCCCACCAGGAACGAGGCCGGGTCGAGCCGGAACACCAGAAAGGGAAACTTGTAGTAGATCAGGTATAGATCGACCATCCACCGCCCCACCGCGATCCCCAGCAGGCACCCGGCCAGCGCGCCGCCCGCCGCAATGGCGAGGATCATGCGAAAGTAATGGCCGCCCACCTCCATGTTGGTATAGCCGAAGGCCTTCATCAGGCCGATTTCCTCGCGCTCGGACTGCACCATGCGCGAGATCACGATGTAGAGAAGGAACGCCGCCACGGCGAGGAACACCGGCGGCACGCTGCCGGCGCTGCGCCTCAGCCCGCCGATCTCTTCGCTGATGAACCGGTCTGATTCCAGATTGGACAGCGCATAGGCCCCGGTGGCGCCGTAACGGTCCAGCAGCCGGTCGGCGGCGGCGATCACCGCCTCGGGTTCGGCGCCGCGCGCGAGCGCGAACAGAACCTCGTTGAACGCGCCCTGCATGTCGTATGCGGCGGCGAGCGCGGTGCGGCTCATCCACAGCACGGCAAAGCGGGCATCGTCCGGCACCAGCTCTCCCGGGGCGGTGGAATAGAGGAATTCAGGCGACTGGGCAAAGCCCACCACGGTCAGCTCACGGCGGAACCCGTTCATCGTCGCCGAGATGCGGTCGCCGGGCCGCAGCCCGTGCGCCAGGGCGAAACTGCGCAGGATCACCACCTCGCCCGCGCGCTCGCCGTCGAACATGCGCCCATCGGTCAGATACACGGTGTTGAGCGCGGGGCTGCGGTAATCGGGCAGCGACAGCGCGCGGGCCTGGATCGGCAGCGCGGTGCCGTCCAGATCGATCAGGGCGCTGCCCGCCACCCGGGTCTGGATCGCCGCTACGCCGGGAAGCTGGCGCAGTCCGGCGGCGACCGCCTGAGGCGCGCGGGCCACCGGCGCAAAGACATCCGCCAGCCGGTAGCGTTCGTAATAGGCGCGCCGCGTCTCGCCCAGCGAGGCGACCAGCCCGGTCATCATCACCAGCATCATCACGCCCACCGCGATCACCGCGCCGATCGCCGCGGCCTGGCCCTTGATTCGCCACAGATCGCGTATCAGCTTGCGGGTGAGGGGGCCGGGATGAACCATCATCGCCTACCACTCGATATCGTCGGGCGAACATTTCGCCGTGTTGACGACGACCTCACGGACATCGCCATCGGCGAAATGGATCACCCGGTCGGCCATGCCGGCCTGGGCGGCGGCATGGGTCACGATCAGCACCGTGGTGCCCATCTTCTCGTTCACCTCCCTGAGCACATGCAGCACCGCGCGGCCGGTGGTGCTGTCCAGCGCGCCTGTGGGCTCGTCGCAGAACAACACGTCCGGCTGCTTGGCCAGCGCCCGCGCAATGGCGACGCGCTGCTGCTCGCCGCCCGAAAGCTGGGCGGGAAAGTGATCGGCGCGCTTATCCAGTCCGACCAGCGCCAACGCCGCGCCCGGGTCCATCGGGTCGCGGGAGATCTCGGTCACCAGCTCGACATTTTCGCGCGCGGTCAGGCTGGGCATCAGGTTGTAGAACTGAAAGACGAACCCGACATGATCCCGGCGATAGCGGGTGAGTTCCTTGTCGCTCATCGCCGCGAGGTCGCGGTCGCGAAAGAACACCTCGCCGTCGGTGCCACGATCCAGCCCGCCAAGAATGTTCAGCAGGGTGGACTTGCCGCTGCCCGAGGGGCCCAGCAGCACCACGATCTCGCCCTCGGGGATCTCCAGCGAGACGCCGCGCAGCGCCTGCACGGCCGCCGGTCCCTCGCCGTAGATCTTGCGCAGGTTGCGCGTGGTATAGGTGCTGTCGGGCACCGGGGCCTCCTTTGTCAGCGCTGCCCGGGATCAGGACGGGCGGATACCGCCCAGGATCAGGCTGAGCTGCTTGTCGGTCCAGGGCGCCGCGCGCTCGATCTGGCCGCACAGCGATATCAGCCGCTCGTCCTCACCAAAGGCCATGGCCAGATGCACCCCCACCGGCAGATCCTCGGCGCTCCAGTGCAGTGGCAGCGACACCGCCGGCTGGCCGCTGGCGTTGAAGATCGCGGTGAAGGGCGAATATTCGAACACACCGCCCGGCCCGTTGCGATAGGCGACGAAATCCTCGTTCACCGGGGCAAGCTGGCCGACCCGTGCCGGCGGCGTGGCCAGCGTCGGCGTCAGCAGTACGTCGCAGTCCAGGAACACATGCGCCATGCGCCGGCCAAAGGCATGCACCTCGCCCACCGCGTCGAGGTAATCGGCGCCGGAAATCTCGCGCGCATAGGCGATTGCGCCGCGCGTCACCCCGTCGACCATTTCGGGGTCGAGCGGCCGCCCCTTCAGCACCTTTTCGACGCTCAGCGCGGTGCCGCAGGCGACGATCCGGGTCCAGGCCAGCATCATCGCCTCGACATCCAGATCGGCGGCGGGGCGGAACTCGGCGACCTCGTGGCCCAGATCCTGCAGCAGGCGCGCGGTCTTCTCGACCGCCGCGACGCAGTCGGGATGCAGCGGATCGCCGCTCAGAGTCTCGTGGCTGAACCGCACCCGCAGCTGGCCCGGATCGCGTTGCATCGCCTCCATATAGCTGCCCTGCATCGGCGGCGCCCAATAGGGCGCGCCCAGATCCGGCCCGGCGCAGGCATCCAGCATCGCGGCGCTGTCGCGCAGGCTGCGCGTCAGCACCCCGTCGATCGCCATGCCGGCCCAGCCCTCGCCCGAGGCCGGCCCGTCGGGCAGCCGCGCGCGGGTCGGCTTGAACCCCACCAGCCCGCAGGAGGAGGCCGGGATGCGCACCGATCCGCCGCCGTCCGAGCCATGCGCCATCGGCACGATGCCGGCCGCCACCGCCGCCCCCGACCCGCCGGAGGAGCCGCCGGAGGTATGCCCGGTGTTCCATGGGTTGCGGGTGGGGCCGTCATAGACGCCCGCCTCGGTCACCGGCCCGACCCCCAGTTCGGGCGAGGCGGTGCGCGCATAGGTCACCACGCCGGTCGCCTGCATCCGCAGGAAGATCTCGGAGTCATAGCTCCACTCCATCCCCCGCATCAGCCGTGAGCCGTTGTTGGTGGGATAGGCGCGCGCCTCGGCGCCCAGATCCTTGATCAGAAAGGGCACGCCGCGAAACGGCCCCTCGGGCAGCCCGTCGCGGATCGCCTGGCGCGCCACCTCCTCGCGCCGCATCACCACCGCGTTCAGCGCCGGGTTCAGCGCCTCGGTCAGCTCCAGCGCGATATCCAGCAGCTCCTCTGCCGTCGCCTCGCCGCTGCTTACCATTCCGGCCAATCCGGTGCCGTCCTGCCGCAGATAGGTCTCTTTCATCGTCGGGCACTCCTCGTGCTGCACAGCTTGGTTTTCCGGCATCCTCGGCGGCTTGATGGAAAAAGGCAACCGCGGGGGTTGGCCCCCGTGCGCCCCCGGGGCAAGGTGCCGCCGGTTTCAGACAGGAAGATGATGACGCATATGACCCACCCGCCGCAAAGTGGCCACGACGGCCCCTATCCCGCCCCCATCCTGGTTTCCGACCGCAGGGTCGAGCCCGACTGGATCGATGCCAACGGCCACATGAACGTGGGCTATTACGGGATCGCCTTCGATCTGGCCGCCGACATGATGTTCGAGGAGCATCTGGGCGTCGGCTGGGACTATGTCGCGCGCAGCGGGCAGGGCTCCTTCGTGCTGCAGGCCCATACCCATTTTCTCGACGAGTTGCGCGAGGGCGAGGGGTTTTCCGTCCGCTTCCGGCTGATCGATCACGACCGCAAGCGGCTGCATGTCTTTGCCGAGATGGTCCGCGACGCCGATGGCGCGGTCTGCGCCACCCAGGAAACCGTGTCGATGAATGTCGATCACGCGGCCCGACGCGCCACCGACTATCCCGACTGGGCGGTGCAACGGTTTGCCCGGATGAAACAGGACCACGCCGGGCTGGAGCCGCCCGCCCAACTCGGCGCGCCGATCGGTCTGCGGCGCAAGAGCTAGGGCGGCCTCAGCCCGCCCCGGCAATCCGGCGCCGCGCGGCGACAAGGCCGGCCAGCGTCATCCGCGCCTCATCCGCGAGGGTGGTCGGCACGCCCTGCCGCTGCAATGCCTCTGCATAGGGGCGCGCCGCCGCGTCCGGTCCGATCAGCGCCACCTGCTGACCCAGCCAGTAGGGCCGCGCCGCAGTCAGTTCCGCACCGGTGAGCAGGCCGTAAAGGCGCGCCCGCGCCTGTCCCGGCCCGAGCCGGTCCAGCACCGCCTCGGCGGCGATCGCCGCCAGCCCGGCGGCCAGCCGCTCGGGCCGCGACATCGCCGTCTCCAGCGCCGCGCCAAAGGCGGCGTTGTCCCAGCCCTCGCCGGCACCGGCGGCGCGCAGCGAAGGGGCCGCAGCCAGCGCGGTCGCCGTCTCGCCGGTCAGGAAACTTTGAAAACTTACCACCTCATCGGCGCTGATCTGAGCCCAGTGTGTCACCTGACCCGGCAGGCAGATCACCCCGTCCCAGCGCGGATTGAGCGCGAGAAAGCCGGCGATGCGCGCCGCGTCCGCGTCCATCAGCGCCGGCGGGCTGTCCTGGCGCAGACCGGGCAGGGCATGGACCAGCCCATCGGCCAGCGGCACCGGCACGATCATTCCCGGTTTCGCGGGCACCGCGACGGCAGCCGCGCCGAGGCCCGGCCCGCAGACCATGGCCGGCATCCCGTCGCAGAGCCGGCGCAGAAGATCCACCGCGCTCTGCCCGCCCGGGCCCTCGTCCGGCATCTCGATCTGACGGGTTCCGGTGACGGTTTCGCCCAGCAGATGCCAGGCCCGCGCACGCCCCGGGGTCAGGTCGACGGCGCACCAGGCCGCACTGTCTGAACCTGCCGTCATCGCCGGCGCCTATGCGATCACGTCGCCGACCAGAACCTGCGGCTGAACATCGGTGAAATTGGCCACATCCTGCATCACCGGGGCCGAGGCCCGCATCGCCGCGCCCATCGCCTCCTTGTCGGCGAAGACGATGGTCGCAACCGCGTAAAAGCCCGGCGGTGTGTCCGGCCCGCCGGAAACGCCCCGCGTCACCAGCGTCCGTTCGATATGCGGACCCATGTGCTCGGCGACCAGCGGCATATGCGTGCCGAGGTAATAGTCATAGTCGAAATGCGTGCCGTCCGAGATCGGGTAGATGACCTGAAGCGAAAGAGACATGGCGGTTCCTCTCCTGTGCCGCGGCCCGATGCCGCGAAGACTGACCTTTGCATGTCACATCCGCCGCCATCCGGGCAAGGGTCAGGATCAGGAGCGCGGCCACGCCGACCGGCGCCGCCCTTATTGTGCCACAGTTCGGCGCGGGGTCCGACCCCAAGGCAAGGCCGCCACATTCGAAAACCTGTTAACCGATTCTGAGGCCGTCAAGGTTTCCAAAATCTGAACAATCATCTGGAAACAGAGGGAATGGTGACCTAGATTACTGAGAATTAGGCAACTTTGTGGCCGTTTCAGGGTGGAAACAGACTGTTTCCGCCGTAGTTGTTAAAAGTCTATATGTCAGTGGTAAATTCAATCATGGCAAAAACAGGGCAACAACCAGACCTGATTTTGCCAGCGGATCAACCGGTTTGTCTGTGGGGGGCACCGGGGTCTGAGATCCGCACCTGAAGGCCCGGCCGAGCTGCTTGGACGGGTACCAGAACATTGAGTGTGAATTGAGTGCGACAGGCCGGGCTGTCCGCAGCATGCGGTGTGCGGCCATCTGTCAGGAGAGCACGGTAATGGAAAGAGTCTATTTTTCGCAAGGCGCTGCACTGCGTTTCCCCCCCGCGCCCCGGCGCCACAGGATGCGGTTCATGATTTCGGCGCCCGCCAACCTCGACCGCCCGTTTCCCGGCTATGCGGAAGCGATCGCGTCGCGGTCCACCGAGGGATGGTATGCGCGCGCCGGCAAGCGGGCGCTGGATATCGTTCTGGTCCTGCTGACCCTGCCGCTGACCCTGCCGCTGATCGCGCTCTGTGCGCTGGCGCTGTGGATGGAAGGCGGCCAGCCGTTCTACTGGCAGGACCGCGTGGGGCAGCGTGGACGCCGGTTCTCGATCGCCAAGCTGCGCACGATGGTGCGCGATGCCGATGCCCGGCTGGCCCATCTGCTGGCCACGGACCCGGCGATCCGCGACGAGTGGAACCACGCGCAAAAGCTGCGCAACGATCCGCGCATCACGCCGATGGGCCGGATTCTGCGCGCGACCTCTTTCGACGAGCTGCCGCAGCTGTGGAACGTGCTCAAGGGCGAGATGAGCCTGGTTGGCCCGCGCCCGATGCTGCCGGAACAACGGCGCCTTTACGGCGATGCCGCCTTCTACGAGGCGCTGCGCCCCGGCATCACCGGGCTTTGGCAGGTCTCGATGCGCAACGACAAGGAATTCACCTACCGTGCCCGGATCGATGCCGCCTATTGCCGCTCGCTGTCGCTGGGACGCGACCTGAAGCTGATGGTTCGCACGCTGGCCGTGGTGGCCCGTCGTACCGGAATTTGACAGGCGCTTTCCGCCGCAACGCAGGTTTGGAGGACAGGGCATGCGAGACTATCTTGATACGGAAATGGCCACTGGCGAAGGCATGGTTCTGCCGCTGGCGGGGATGAGCGAAACGGAACGGATGGCCCGCGAAAAGCGAAAAATTTTCCGGCGCAAGGCGGCCCGCCGTCAGGCCGAGGAGGCGCTTCACGTGCAACCGTCGGTCCACAATCTGCCGGCCACGCTGCCGGATGCCTGGGACCGGCTGCGCCGGGTCAAGCCGGGCCTGCGCGACGCAAAGGCTCAGCCCAAGCCGCTGGTCAGCCTGTTCCGCGAGGATCCCGCCGCCCGTGCCTTTGACCTGCTGCGCACGCGGCTGATGCACACCCTGCGCAGCAACGGCTGGCGCCGGGTGGCGATCGCCGCGCCCACCGCGGGGTGCGGGGCGACCTTCACGGCGGTGAACCTCGCGCTCAGCCTGGCGCGCGTGCCGGATACCCGGACCGTCCTGATGGACATGAACCGCCGCGACCCCGGGGTTGCGCGGATGCTGGAGCTGCCGGTGGAAGGGGACATGGAGGCGTTCCTGCGCGGGGAGTGCCCCGCCGGAGACCATTTGGTGCGCTGCTCCAACGGGCTGGCGCTGGGCCTTGCCGCCGGCCCTGACCGCAACGCGGCCGAAACCCTGCACGATCCCAGCTGCGCCCGGGCGCTGGACGACATGATCCTGACGATGGACCCGGATGTGGTTCTGTACGATCTGCCGCCGGTTCTGTCCTTTGACGATGCCGCCGCGTTCCTGCCGCAGGTCGATGCGCTGCTGCTGGTCGCCGACGGCACCCGGACCACCGCCGCCCAGATCCGCGCCTGCGAAGAGCTGCTGGGCGATCAGGCCGAGCTGCTGGGGGTGGTCCTGAACCAGGCGCGCTGAGCGCGCGCCGGCCAGCCTAGGCCAGTCTCGGCCCGCCTTTGACCGCCTTTGGCCCGCCCGCTGCCGTTGCCGCCACCGCCCTGTCTTTGGCGCGGCGATCCCGGAATCGCCTTAGTTTCGCCTGTTTGCTATGGTGTTGTGCCGGGCAACGGCCCGGATTACGGGCGGACAACGGGCGGCACGCGGGCGCGCGCAGCCCCGCGCGGATTTGAGGTAGGGTGCATGGGTCCGATTCTTTCTTTTGCGGATTTTCTCGACATGGTGCGGCGGCGCGCGGGTCTGATCTTGCTGCTGGTGATACTGGGCTGCGGGCTGTCGGTTCTGGTGGCAGGGGCGCAAAGCCACCTCTATCGCTCGGTCGAGGTGATCCAGGTGGTTCAGCCCAAGGTCGCCGGCGATCTGGCGCGCACCACGGTCGAGGGGTCGGCGGCGCGGCGCCTGCAATCGATCGAGCAGCGCGTGATGGCCCGCGACAATGTGCTGGAGGTGATCTCGCGATACGGCCTTTTCACCGACGACCCGTCGATGACGGACAATGAAAAGGTCGACGTTCTGCGGACCGCGGTCCAGATCAAGAGCAAGGCGGCGGCGGGTGAGGGCCGCAGCGGCGATGGCGCGCTGTCGATCCTCACCGTCAAGGCCGAGATGCGCAGCGCGTTGCTGGCGCAGCGGATCGCCCATGAATTCGCCCGCCAGACCATCGACCTCAGCCGCGAGGGCCGGCTTCAGCAGGCGCGCGAAACGCTCGCCTTCTTCACCGCGCGCGAAGAGACATTGCGCGCGCGCGTCGCCCGGATCGACGAGGACATGGCCGCCTTTCGCAAGGCCAACGATCTGGCGCTTCCCGGAACGCTGAATTTCCGCCGCGACGAGATCGCCTCGATCAATCAGGAACTGCTGAGCATCGCGCGCGAGCGTATCCGGATTCAGCGCGCCGCGGATCAGGTCCGGCAGACCGCGCGCAAGGCCACCGCGGACCGCAAGATTGCCGATTTCGAAGAGGAACTGGGCACGCTCGACGCGCAGACGCGGCTGCTGGAGGCGCGCAAGGCCGAACTGGAAAGCTCGATCCAGACCTCGCCGCAGGTCGAACGGCAGATCGGCGCCTATGAGCGCGAGCTGGAACAGGTTCGGGCCGAACTGAACGCGGCTATCTCCGCCCGCACCGAGGCCGAGGTCGGCTATCGGCTGGAAACCGAGGGCCAGGGCGAGCAACTGACGGTGATCGAACCGGCGACGGTGCCGGATTATCCCTTTACCCGCAGCCGCCGGAAACTGGCCATCGCCGGTGCGTTCGTCAGCGTTATCGTGGCGCTGGGGGTGGCCTTTCTGGCCGAGTTGAGGAACCCGGTTATGCGCACCGCCGCGCATATGGAGCGGGATCTGGGCATCAAGCCG
The DNA here is from genome assembly GCF_004358185.1 of Antarcticimicrobium luteum. Taxonomy (GTDB): domain Bacteria; phylum Pseudomonadota; class Alphaproteobacteria; order Rhodobacterales; family Rhodobacteraceae; genus Antarcticimicrobium; species Antarcticimicrobium luteum. The sequence goes on along the minus strand of NZ_SMUV01000073.1, from coordinate 6,810 downwards.
GTGGTCTCGGTGCCGCGGATGAACACGCGGATCCACCGGCGCGGCCTGCTGGCGAGGATTTTCGGCCGCCGGTCCACACGGCGTCGCCGGTCCCGCGACGCGGTCTGAGGCCGGATCCGGGGCATGGACGGTTCAGGAAATCACCCCGATCAGCCCCGCCACCTCGTCCCAGTGCAGCCAGAGCGCCAGCCCGCAGAGCGTGCCGGTCACGATTGCGAACACCAGGTCCAGCAGCGGATCCCACACCCGGTGCCGCCGCGCCAGCCAGACCAGCACCGGATAGGTAAGCAGGCTGGTCAGCCCCATCGCCAGAATCGCGCCGAACAGCCCGTACCAGATCACCCCGGTCAGGATCAGCCCGATCTGCGTCACCGCGCGGGCGGTGGAAAAGATGAAATACGACCGGCTGTCGCCCGCCGCCAGCGGCGCCTGCTCATAGGTCATGGCCAGCGCTGAGGGGGCCATCGCGCAGGCCATCAGCGTCACGATCTGCGCCGAGGCGAGATAGCGGTCGTCATACAGAAACTCGACCAGCGCGGGACCGATCAGCGCCATCACGATCGACAGTCCGGCGATGCCGCCGGCCAGACCGGCGCGCAGCAGCCGCTGCTTGCGGAAATTTTCCAGCGAGGCGTGTGCGGGGCGGTCGCGGTAGATCGGGATCATCAGTCCGCCGGTCACCGAATGGCCCAACATGGTGGGGAAACTGGCCAGAAAGAAGCCGATATTGTACAGCCCCAGCATCTCCAGCGACAGGTAACGGCCCAGCACCACCCGGTCGCCCTGGCTGGTGAAGAACCACAGCGCGGTGCTGAGAAAGATCCACTTGCCGAACCGCATCAGTTCGCCCGCGATCTCGCGGTTCCAGCGCAGGCGGTTGCCGCGTCCGGGCAGGAACAGGTTGGTCAGCACCACCCGGGCGGCGGCCTGCAACACCCCGCCCAGAACCAGCGCGGTCACCGATTGGGTGATCAGCGCCAGCACCACCATGGCGCCGATGCCGATCGCCTGCGAGGCCAGCTCGAGCGCGGTCAGCCGGCCCAGCAGCAGGTGGCGGTGGGCGGTTTCGATCTTGGTCGGGGCGAACCCGTTGAAGATCGAGGCCAGCCCGGCCAGCGGCAGGAAATAGGCCAGCGACGGCTCGCCATAGAACTGCGCCGCGGGCAGCGCCAGGGCGCAGGTGCCCAGCCACAGCCCGATTCCACGGGTGATCTGCAACACCCAGGCGGTATCGAGAAACTCCGGATCGTCGCCGCGCGGGTTCTGCTGGATCGCGGGGCCCAGCCCGATGTCGGAAAACAGCGCCAGCCCCACCGTCACCACCGAGACCAGCGCCATCAGACCGAACGCCTCGGGATAGAGCAGCCGGGTCAGGACCAGGTTCGAGAGCAGCCGCAGCCCCTGCGCGCCGCCGTATTTCATCATCAGCCAAGCCATGCTGCGCAGCGCGCGCGCCATCAGTCCGGTGCCTTTGAATGCGGAAATGACTCGGGTCACGCGGGGCCGATCTCTTGCTGGGTCCGGCCGCAGGCTAGGGCGCGGTTGCGGGGGGGTCAATCGGCCAACGGTCCGGCCCGGAAACGGCGGCGCATCTGTTGCGCTTGCGGCGGAAGATCGGGGCGGGGCCCGCCATTCCGAAGCGGGGCGAAACAATCGGGCGGCCCGGGCGGCGGCACGGCGCGCGCGGCTTTCCTCATGCGCCGCCAGCGGTTAGGAAGGTTACACTCCGCCGCAAAGGTCGCGCCCCGTGAAGATCGCATATGTGCTGAACACCTATCCCTTGCCCTCGCACAGCTTCATCCGCCGTGAGGTGCGGGCGCTGGAGCGGGGCGGTTCGCAGGTGCTGCGGCTGGCGATGCGGCGCAGCGCGCTGCCGCTGGTCGACGCCCAGGACCGCGAGGAGGAGGCGCAGACGCAATATGTGCTGGAGCGTGGCGCCGGCCGGCTTCTGTTGGCGCTGGCGGGCCGCGCCCTGCGCCATCCGGGGCGCACCTGGGCGGCGCTGCGGCAGGCGATCCGCGCCGGGCGCGCCTCGCAGGTGGGGGTGCTGCGCCATCTGATCTATCTGGCCGAGGCGGCAGAGGTGGCCAACCGCTGCGCCGCCGAAGGGGTGGCGCATATGCACGCCCATTTCGGCACCAACGCCACCACGGTTGCGATGCTGGCCCATGCGTTGGGCGGGCCGGGCTACAGTTTCACCACCCATGGCCCCGAAGAGTTCGACGCGCCCGCCGCGCTGTCGCTGGGCGACAAGCTGGACCGTTCCGCCTTTGCCGTGGCGATCAGCCAGTTCGGCCGCAGCCAGCTGTGCCGCTGGGCCGCGTTCGAGACCTGGGAGCGGATAAAGGTGGTCCATTGCGGCATCGAGCCGGGCGCCTTCGCCGATCCCACGCCACTGCCGGGCGGGCCGCTGCGGCTGGTCAACATCGGACGGTTTTCCGAACAGAAGGGGCAGGTGCTGCTGATCGAGGCGATGGCGGCGCTGCACGCGGCGCATCCCGGTCTGCACCTGACGCTGGTGGGCGACGGCGAGCTGCGCGGCGCGCTGGAGCGCGCCATTGCCGCCCATGGGCTGGATGATGCGGTCACCCTCACCGGCTGGCTCGACGAGGCCGGCGTGCGCCGCGAGCTGGCGGCGGCGCATGCGCTGATCCTGCCCAGTTTCGCCGAGGGGCTGCCGATGGTGGTGATGGAGGCGATGGCCGCCGCGCGGCCGGTGATCGCCACCTATATCGCCGGCATACCCGAGCTGGTGCGTCCGGGCGAAACCGGCTGGCTGGTGCCGGCGGGCGATGCGCAGGCGCTGACCGATTCCGTGGCAGAGATGGCCGCGACCCCGCCCGCGGCGCTGACGGCGATGGGGCAGGCGGGCCGCGCCCGGGTGCTGGCTCGCCACGATGCCGAGACCGAGGCGGCGCGGCTCGCCGCCCATATTGCGGCTGTCTGCGCGGTTACTGAAACGCCCTGACCGCGTCCCAGCGCGGATTGTCGTCGGACAGGTGCCGCAGCGTGCCCCAGCTGCCCCATTTGCTGGGTGCGGCGACGTCCAGAAAGACGTTGAACAGCTTGCCGCCCGTCGCCTGCCAGCCATTGATCAGCTCGGTATAAAGTGCGCCCATCTCGGCGCTGTAATTGATGTGAATGAAGAAATCTGTGAGGGTTTCGTCCTCCATCGCCTCGCCCTGGCCAAGCAGATGGGTGCCCCCCTCGTACATGATGAGGTCGAGCCGGTGCGCTGCCGCCACCCCGGCGTGATAGGGGAACAGCGTGTTCACCAGTTGCGCCAGTGTGCTCTCTTGTTCGCCGCTGCTCAGCCCGTCGCGCAGTTCGGCCCAGGCGAGGGCGGTGGCCACGTCGTATTGATGCGCCGCGACATAGGCCGCGCGTGCCGCCTCGGTCAGCCCCTGCTGTTCGGCCGCCCGCTCGGCCAGCGCGCGGCTGTCCTCGATCCATTCGCGCACCATCGGCGCGCGGCTGTTCCGGCCCAGCGAATGACCGAAATAGCCGGTGATCGCATAGGCGTCGAAATAGCTGGCGATGGGCGCCCGGTCCGGCTGTTCGCGCATCAGGCGCGAGGGGGTGAGGATGTTGTCCTCCAGCCCCATCCAGCCGGTCTGGGTCGAGATCACGTTGACCAGCCGCGTCTCCGCATCGGCGCCGTAGACCCCGGACCAGATCGCCGCCACCTCGCTGGCGCGCAGGGCATAGTACTGCACCCAGCCGTTGTCCTTGCCCCAGCGCGCCCGCGCCATGCGGTCGGCCCATTGGGCCTGTTCGAACTGCCAGTTCCAGACCTCGTTGGAAAACTCCACATAGGCCGCCAGATCGGGCCAGAGGGTGCCCTGCACCAGCGTCGCAAAGCGGCGGACATAGTCGTCGTCGGCCAGATGCGGCATGTTGAACCAGGGGTTCACCCCCAGCAGGTTGGCCAGATCGACCATCACCTCGACCGGCACGCCGCGCAGGGCATAGGTATAGTCGTCGACCCGAGGCCGGTCGGCCCAATGCGCCTGTTCGGACCCGTTGGTCTGCATCCAGTCCATGAAGCGCAGCGTGCCGAACCCCTCGAGCACCTGCAGGAAATCGGGGTTGAAGACCGCGCCGGCCTCGAAGACGCGCAGATTGTCCTCTTTCACGACGGTGATGTTGCGCAGGTAGTCGCCGGTTTTCTTGCGGTCGGTGCGCTGGATGCGGATGTCGACCGGGCCGGAGCCGGGGGCATAGTCAAATCGCACCTCATTCGCGCCATAGCGGACGTTCCGCGCCCGGCCGCCCACCTCGAGGATGCCGTCGCCCTCGAAGCGCAGCACATAGCGCCCGGCAAGGCTGGTCGCCTCCTGCGGCAGGTCGGTCAGCACCACGGTGCCGATCGAGCCCAGCTCGGGCGGGATTTCCAGCGGCCAGCCGTTGTCGTCCAGATAGCCCGCCTGCGCCAGGTCGTCATGGCCGGCGCCGCCCCATTGGCCGGGCAGATGCCCGATCCAGGGCCGGGCCGTCTTCATCACGTCGACAAAGGGTTGCTCGGCGCTCCAGTCGGCGACCGTGGCCAGCCCGATGGCCAGCGGCACCGGACCCACGGGGCGCGGCGGGGTGCCGTCGTCGGGTTGCAGCAGCGGGGCGGTCCGGCTCTCCCGCGCCGGCGCGGCGGTGGCGAGCGTCAGGCAGGTGGCAAGCAGGAGAAGGGCGAAACGAAACGGGCCGGTCATGGGGCAACTCCGGTCTTGGGATAGGTGGTGACGACCTGCCAGACGATCCGTTGCATCAGCCGGGCGGAGTCGGCGCCGGGCGCCGTGGCGGCGGTGCCGTCGGCGCGGACGAGCTGGCGCGGCAGGCCCTGCGGGTTGCGGCCATAGAGGACCGCGTAGTGGGTCAGCGCCACCAGGTAATGGCCAAGGTCGTTGAGGTGGATGTCGTCGCGCTTTCCGGCCTCGTCGCGGCGGAAGAGGTCGTCGCGGCTGGCGATATTGTCGAGGCCTCCCGCCGCCTCGACCGCGCGCACGAAAGCGGCCATGACCTGACCGGCCGGGATCACGTGGATCGGACGCGCGGCGCCGCCACCGGCCAGATCGGGCAGCAGAACCTTGTTTTCCCACAAGTCTTCCAGATCGCGGTCGAGCCGGTCGAGCCAGCCCTCCGGATCGTCCAGCCGGTGCCAGGTCTCGTAGAGATAGACACGGGTTTCCGGCGCCGCCTGCCGGGCCAGATCGGCCCATTGTGACAGGTAGCGCGCGCTGTCGTGGTATTTGATCGCATCGCGCAACTCGACCATCTCGGTCAGCACCACGGCATCGTACTCGCCCGAGCCGATGGCCACGCGCGCGGGGCGGAATTGTGGCGTGTCGTTCTCGGCCTCGAAGCCGTTGATCTCCAGATCCGGCTCCCAATGCTGTTTCAGCGTGGTGCCCCAGCCCAGTTGCAGCGCATAGCGGTGGCCCGGTCCGGCCAGTTGCGCCAGCATCGCGGGCATGTCGCGGCCAACCAGGCTGTGGCCCAGGTGATAGACGGTGATCGGTCCCGGCGGCGGTGTCAGCGGCGTGTCATAGGCGGCGGCGACGGAAGCCGCGCCGGGTGTCCGGGGTTTGGACATGTACCACCAGACCGACCCGGCAAGCAGCAGCGCGGCGGCGATGAGGACAACGAGCAGGCGGAGGGTCATCGGGCGGGCGGCCTCTGGCGGTTGGAACGTATCGGTCCCTGTGATCTAGTGCGGATCGGGTCGGGTTTCACGCCGCAAGCACCACCGCTGTCACGATCCGCCCGCCGCCGATGGCATAGCGGCCCGAAAGGCGGCTGCCGGCGGCAAAGGGGGCGACGGCGCGCAGGAACCGGGCGGTGAAGTGGCCGGCCCCCCCGGCATCCAATTCGATCTCCAGCGTCTGGAAATCGAACAGCGTCCGGCTCAACGGATATTGCGCCTTATAGGCGGCCTCCTTGGCGGAAAAGATCAGCTTGGCGATCTGGCCGCGCCGGCCCGGCGGCACGGCGGCGAGGCGGTCCAGCTCCGACGGGGTGCAGATGGTGGCCAACAGGTCGGGGGCAAGCGGGTTGTCGTCCTCCAGGTCCAGGCCCAGGGCGCGGAAATTCTCGGCGCGGGCCACCGCCGCAAGGCAGGCGGTATCGCAATGGGTGATCGTCCCGGCCAGTCCCCCGGGCCAGACCGGTGCGCGGTCTGGGCCATGCAGGACCGGGGCAGGGGGGACGCCCAGCTGCGCCATCGCCCGGCGTGCCGCGGCGCGTCCGGCATCGAATTCGCGCAAACGCCGGGGCCGCGCATGAGCCAGGGCGGCACGTTCTTCCGGCAGGGCCGGCGGCTGCGGCGCCCGGGGATCGCTGGCCGCCAGCACCACCGCCGCGGGCAGCAAGGGGCGGGCCAGCGTCCAGGCGTCGGCCTCATGGAGGGAGGGGGCCGCCGCCATGCTCATCCCGCGCGCATCCGCCGCCGGTCGCGCATGGCGCGGCGTTTCGAGATCGTCTCGCTGCGGTCCTGATCGGGGACCACGGGCGGTTCCGGCTCGGTGCCGCCGGCATCCAGATGCCCGGCCAGCCCGCCCAGCGTGGGAAAGCGGAAGATGTCGGTGATCGACAGATCCGGCCGGCCCAGCGTGCTGCGGATCTCGCGATGGGCCTGCACCGCCAGCAGGGAATGGCCGCCGAGGGCAAAGAAATTGTCCCCCGCCCCGATCCCGGCGGGGTCGAGGCCCAGGATACGGCCCCAGATCGCCGCGATCTGCGCCTGCGGCCCGTTGCCCGCCGGCGGGGCAACCGGCGCCGCGCCCGCCGCCGGACGCGGCGCGCGCGCCGGGGCCGGGT
>NZ_SMUV01000043.1 GCF_004358185.1 Antarcticimicrobium luteum | reverse complement strand
GATGGCACCGGCGACGATGGCACCGGCGACGATGGCACGGGCGATGACGGTACTGGCGACGACGGCACCGGCGACGATGGCACCGGCGACGACGGCACCGGCGACGATGGCACGGGCGATGACGGCACTGGCGACGATGGCACCGGCGATGACGGCACTGGCGACGATGGCACCGGCGACGATGGCACTGGCGACGATGGCACCGGCGATGACGGTACTGGCGACGATGGCACCGGCGACGACGGCACCGGCGATGATGGCACCGGCGATGACGGTACCGGCGACGATGGCACCGGCGACGATGGGACGGGAGGTGGCAGCCCCCTCCTGGGTGGCTTGGCCGGGCCGACCGGGCCGGGCAGCGCGCCTTTGACCCATATGCCCGGCGGGTTCGCCGGCGGGGATGACGGTGGCGGCAGCGGCTTCGTCTTCCAATGGACACCGGGCGGCGAGGACGAAGAAGACGACGACGGCGAGGATGGCGAGGACGGAGGAACATGATCGCCAGAACTGTTGCCCGGGCTCTTTTCTCTATCGGAGTTCTGTCGGCGTTAGCCGCCCCGACTGCCAGCGCCCAGGGTCTTCCCCCGTCTGACGCCGCCACGGCGCTGGCAGAGCTGGCCGCGCGCAGCCCGCAGGCGCCTCAGCAGGCGGTCCCTCGACCGACGCGCTTCGTCTTGCGCCGGGTCGCCTTTGCCGGTGCCTCGGCCTATTTCTCCCGGGCCGAACTGGACGCCGCGACTGCGCCCCTCCTTGGCCACCGGTTGGGGCCGGGCGGGGCACAGGCCATCGCCGATGCGGTCAACGCGCTCTACCGCGCGGAGGGGATCGACCTTGCCATCGCGCAGGTCGCCGGAATTGATCCTGGGCAAGGGACTGTGACCATAGATCTGTTCGAGGCTCGTCTTGGCCGGGTCGATTATAGGTCGGGGCGTACCCGGCCCGCCTATCTGCGGTTCCGTCTTGGAGTAGAGGCGGGCGATCTGGCTGACACACGGGTGATCGCCGAGCGGCTGGAGCGATTGTGGCTGACCGACCGCCTGCGCGCCAACGCCGATTTCTCTCCGGGGGCGATGCCGGGGCGCACCAATCTGACGGTGTCGTTCGACGACCCGCCGCCGGTCACCGCCTCGCTGCGGTTTGACAACTATGGTGAGATCGCCACCGGAGAGGCGCGCGCCAGCGCCAGTGTGCGGATCAATAGCCTGACCGGCTGGGGCGATCCGCTGGCGCTGGATCTGATGACCTCCGAAGGCGCCCGTAGCGCGACGCTGTCCTACAGTCGCACGCTCACCCCGGGGGGCGGACAGCTCGCCGCCTCGGTCTCCGGTCAGCGCAGTGAAACGTTGAGCGCGCCGGTGGTGGCATCGGAGACGCTGAGCGCCGGACTGATCTATGCTCACCCTCTGATCCTGGCCGCCGATCGCAGCTTCTGGGTTTCGCTCGGACTGGATCGCTATGACGAAACCACCAGGACCGCAGGCGTAACCACGGCGGATCAGTCGGGCTGGGCGCTGACGCTGGGGGCGAATGGCGCGCGCAGCTTTGACAGGGCGCTGCGCCAGGTGGTCTGGTCAGTGGGGCTGACGGCGGGACGGTTCACCGACAGGGTGTTGGGGCTGGGCGATCTGTCCTACGGCGCGGTCACCGCGTCGGGGCGGCTGCAATGGGCGCTGGGAGACTGGGGGCACGCGATCCTCATGGGGGCGGCGCAACTGCCGCTGACCGACGACACCCCGTCACGCGGCAAATTCGCCGTGACCTCGCCCTTTGCGGTTCCGGGTTACGCCAGCGGCCTGTCCGAGGGCGCGGGCGGCTACTGGACCCGGTTCCAGGTTGAGGCCGCCAAACCGCTGCCGATTTCGGGCACCGCTATCCACCCCTATGCATTTGTCGCCCTGGGCGAGGCTTTTGACCGGGCAGGCGGGACATGGAGCGGGCAGGGATTCGCCTCGTCGGTCGGGATCGGGCAGTCCGGGCGGATCGGTCGGCGCGGGTCGTTCGATGTGCAACTGGCCCGATCGCTGACACCGGTTCTGGGCCGGGGTGGCGACGGGTCGTGGTCGGTGCGGGCGGCGTTTTCGCTCGCGTTCTAAGCAAGGCATGAAAAGAAGGAAGACAGCATGACAAGATTTCTGACACGAGCAACGGGGACGGCCTTTCTGGCGGCGCTGGTGGCGCTGGGACAACCCGCCGCGATGGCGCAATCCGCCGATGGGGACGCCAAGGAGGTGACGAACGGAAGCCGGTTCGGAGCCTGGACCGTGAATTGCCAGGCGCTGGGCGTCAACAAGACCTCCTGCGTGCTGACGCAACGGCTGGTGCGCAGCGGTGACGGCGGTTTTCTGGCCGAGGTGCTGGCCTTTTCGAATGCGGACGACAGCAAACGCTATCTCGCCGCCCGGGTGCCGAACGGGGTCTATTTTCCGGCCGGATTCGCCATGCGTCCGGCAGAGGTAACCGAAGAGACCCGGTTCATCTGGCAATCGTGCAGCGCAAAGCTTTGCGAGGCCCTGATCGAGATTGCGCCCGAGGCCGCGGCCTCCTTCGAGGCGAGCGAAAAGGGGATGGTTGCCGGGTATCGGCCCGGGCTGACCGCCGATCCGGTCATCTTTTCGATGTCTGCGGCGGGCATGACTGCCGGGCTCGACGCCTTGGCCGGTGCCCGGGTGGCGGCCTCTGAATGAGAATTGCCGCGCTTGCTGCCGGCCTGATGATTGCTGGCGCTGCCTGCGCCGCCGCACCGGACGCCCGAAGGTTCGCGGACTGGACGCTGTTGGAGGTGCCGGGGCAGGGCTGTGTGCTGCAGTATCGCGCGGTTGCACCGGGCTCGGGGCTGGTGCTGGCCGATCTCTATCTGAGTCCGGTTGCCGAGGGCGGCGCGATCCTGTCGGTTCGGGTGCCGGTCGGCGCGTCGATCGCAGACCGCGCCGTCTATCGCCACCTTGGGGCGGGTCGCGCCGTGCCACTGATCTGGCAGACCTGCAACCGGCAAACCTGTCTGGCTCAGGTCCATGTCACCGAAGAGGAAATCGGTCGGTTGCGGGCGGGGCGGGCTATCGAGCTTGCCTTCGTGCCGGTGCCGGGGGCCCGCAGGCTGAGCTTTCCGGTCTCGCTGATGGGGGTGACCGCGGGCCTTCGCGCCGCCTTGGCCTGCACCTCCTGGTAACGGTGTCTGTTCGTCAGGCCGAAGCCGTGACGGGAGGGCGATCCGGATGAGCGCAGTGCGACCATGGCCTGCCTGCGCGCGCCCGCGCCTTGTGCAATCCTAGGTCCGTGCCTAGGGTGTCCGCCGAAGTTCGGGGAGGGGATGAATGGCGACGCAAGCGCAGACGGCCTGGCCGATAGATTGGGACGAGGCCTTTGACAATGCCGGCCATGTGCCGGGGGCGGCGGATCTGGCCGCACGCTGGACCGGTGCGGCGGCGGCGTTCCGCGATGCGGCACGGGCCGATCTGGATCTGGGGTATGGCCCCGGCGCGCGCAACCGGTTCGATCTGTTCCGCCCGGAGGGCGCGGTCGCGGGCCTGATCGTCTTTGTCCATGGCGGCTACTGGCACAAGTTCGACAAGTCGCACTGGTCGCATCTGGCGGCCGGGCCGCTGGCGGCGGGCTGGGCGGTGGCGATGCCGAGCTATACGCTGGCGCCCGAAGGGCGGGTTTCGCAGATGACGGGCGAGGTGGGCCAGGCCATCGCGGCGGCCGCGGCCCGTGTCGCCGGGCCGATCCGGCTCATCGGGCATTCGGCGGGCGGGCATCTGGTATCGCGCATGGCCTGCGCGAATGCGCCGCTGACGCAGGAGATGACGGCGCGGCTGGACCGGGTGATCTCGCTGAGCGGGTTGCACGATCTGCGGCCGCTGCTTGGCACCCGGATGAACGACATCCTGGGCCTCACGCCAGAGGAGGCGGCGGCGGAGAGCGCTGCGCTGCTGACACCGCGCATGGATCTGGACACGCTGTTCTGGGTCGGCGCGGCGGAGCGGCCGGAGTTCCTGCGCCAGACCCGACTGATCGCCGAGGTCTGGGGCGAGGGCGGGGCCCGGGTGCGCGACCATTACGACCCCGGGCACAATCATTTCACCGTGGCGGGAGAGCTCGCCCGCCCCGACAGCGATCTGGTTCAGGCGCTGGTCGGGTAGGCTTGCGGTTGCGCCTTTGGTCCGGCCTGCCTAGGCTGCGGCACGACCCATATGACAGGACCCAGCCATGGCCCGGATGATCCATATCCTGAACGGACCCAACCTCAACCTGCTGGGCAAGCGGGAGCCTGAGATCTATGGCGCCGACACGCTCGAGGATGTGGCGCAGCGTTGCGCCGTGCTGGGCCGGGAGCTGGCGCTGGAGACCGCGTTTTACCAGTCGAATCATGAGGGCGAGATCGTCGAGATGATCCACCGTGCCCGCGCGGCGGCTGCGGGGATCATCATCAATCCGGCGGCCTATACCCATACCTCGGTGGCGATTCTCGATGCGCTCAATACCTTCGAGGGGCCGGTGCTGGAGGTGCATATCTCCAACGTGCACCGGCGCGAGAGTTTTCGGCATCATTCCTATGTTTCACTGCGCGCCGAAGGGGTTATCGCCGGGTGCGGGGTGCAGGGGTACGATCTGGCGCTGCGCCGGATGGCGGTACTGCTGGGCTGAGGCGGGCAAAGCGGCCGGAAGGAATTGACATGCATGCTTACGATAAGTATGCATTCTATTAAATCGAAGATGGAGGAGGCCGCGATGGCGGAGAAACTTGGAACGCTGGAAGAGTTGCCGCAGGAGTATCGCGACGCGATGAGCGCGGCCGGCGTCGCGCCGCTCTGGCCGATGATGCGCAACGTGCTGCCGCATGGGGCGCCCAACCCGCAGACCAAAGCCGGCTACTGGAATTACCAGGCGGTGCGGCCGCTGCTGATGCGGGCGGGGGAGCTGACGCCGGTGGAAAAGGCCGAACGGCGGGTGCTGGTGCTCTCCGATCCGGGCCGCGGCAACGGGGCGATGCAGGCCACCGCCTCGATCTATCTCGGCCTCCAGCTGCTGCTGCCGGGCGAGACCGCGCCGGCGCATGTCCACACGCCCAGCGCGGTGCGTATCATGGTCGAGGGCAAGGGCGCCTTTACCGTCGTCGACGGGGAAAAGCTGCCGATGGACGAGGGCGATCTGGTGCTGACGCCGGGTGGCGAATGGCACGATCACGGCCATGACGGCGACGAGCCGGTGATCTGGCTCGACGCGCTTGATCTGCCGGTCTTCGTCTATCTCGAAGGCTCTTATGCCAACGAGGGGCCGCTGCAATCGCAGCGCAACCGCCCCGATGCGAGCCAGGTGGAGTATCTTTCCTCCGGTCTCGCGCCCAGCCGCACCCGGTCGCGCGCGCGGCGCTATCCGATGATGCGCTATCCCTGGGCCCGGACCGAGGCGGCGCTGCGCGAGATGGCGGCCTTTGGCGGTGACGGCATCGCCGAGCTGGATTACATCAACCCCGAGACCGGCGAGGATGTGCTGCCCACCATGGGCTTCACCGCGATGATGCTGGCCGCAGGCCAGGTGGACGAGCCGCCGCTGCGCTCGGCCTCATCGGCCTTTCACGTGATCAGGGGGCGCGGGGTGACCACGATCAATGGCGAGCGGTTCGAATGGGGGCCGAAAGATACCTTCTCGGCCCCGGTCTTTGCCGATATCCGGCATGAGGCGGGCGAAGAGGCCTTTCTGGTTCGGGTCCACGACCGCCCGCTGCAGGAAAAACTAGGATATTACGAGGAACGCGCGAAATGACCCAATATCTCTTTGAGCCGTCCAAGGTGTACTCCGTGCCCGTCAACGGCGAGGCGGCGGAATACCCGGTGGGCCGCATCTTCTGCGTCGGGCGCAACTATGTCGCCCATGCCGCCGAAATGGGCGTGGAGCCGGATCGCGAGGCGCCATTCTATTTCACCAAATCGCCGCTGGCGACGCTGGCGAGCGGCGAAACCCTGCCCTATCCGCCGGGCACCGAGAACTTCCATTACGAGATGGAACTGGTGCTGGCGATCGGCAAGCCGGTGTTCCGGGTCAGCGCCGATGCGGCGGCGGGTGCCATCTATGCCTATGGCTGCGCGCTGGACATGACCCGGCGCGACCTGCAGCTCAAGGCGCGCGAGAAACAGCGGCCCTGGGATCTGGGCAAGGATGTCGAGGGCTCGGCGGTGTTCGCGCCCCTGACCAAAGCGGGCGAGGTCGGCGAGATCGGCCCGCAGCGCATCCATCTGGAGGTGAACGGCGAGGTCAAGCAGGACGCGCATCTGCGCGATCTGATCCACAGCGTGACCGAGGTCGTCGCCGATCTGTCGAAATATTACCACCTGATGCCGGGCGATCTGATCATGACCGGTACGCCGGCGGGCGTCGGCCCGGTGGTGGCGGGCGACGTGATCACGGGCGGCATCGACGGGCTGGACCCGATCGAGCTGAAGATCGGGCCTGCCGAGTAACCTGAGAACACGCCGCGCCCCCCGAGCGGGGACCGGCGCACAGCATCTTGATTTTGCGGATTGCCTCCCCGGCCGGGCGGCGCCGGGCGGAGGAGTATTGCCATGAGTGAAGATCGTATCGTCATCGCCGGCGGCGGCATCGGCGGACTGGCGCTGGCCATCGGGTTGGCGCAGAAGGGGGTCCGCTCCATCGTGCTGGAAAAGGCGCCGCAACTGGGCGAGATCGGCGCCGGCATCCAGCTTGGCCCCAACGCCTTTCACGCCTTTGATTATCTGGGCGTCGGTGACGCGGCGCGGGCCATGGCGGTCTATATCGACAATCTGCGCCTGATGGATGCCATGTCGGGCGAGGAGATCACCCGGGTTCCGCTGGACGACCGGTTCCGCGCCCGGTTCCGCAACCCCTATGCGGTGGTGCATCGCGGCGATCTGCACGGCGTCTTCCTGCGCGCCTGCGAGGCGCATGAGCTGGTGGAGCTGCGGACCAGCGCCGAGGTCGTGGATTACGATCAGGACGCCGACAGCGCCACCGCGATCCTCGCCGACGGCAGCCGGATCAGAGGCTCTGCGGTGATCGGGGCCGACGGGCTCTGGTCCAACATCCGCAAGCGGCTGATCGGCGACGGCGCGCCGCGCGTGTCGGGCCATACCACCTATCGCAGTGTGATCCCGATCGAGGATATGCCCGAGGATCTGCGCTGGAACGCCGCCACGCTCTGGGCCGGGCCGAAATGCCATATCGTGCATTACCCGCTGCAGGGCTGGAAGACCTTCAACCTGGTGGTCACCTATCACAACGACGCGCCGGAGCCGGTGGCGGGCCTGCCGGTCAGCCATGACGAGGTGCGCAAGGGGTTCGAGCATGTCGCCCCGGTGGCGCGGCAGGTGATCGACAAGGGGCGGGACTGGAAGCTCTGGGTGCTCTGCGACCGCGATCCGGCGATGAACTGGGTCGACGGGCGCGTGGCGCTGCTGGGCGACGCGGCGCATCCGACGCTGCAATACCTGGCGCAGGGCGCCTGCATGGCGATGGAGGATGCCGTCGCGCTGGCGCACCAGATGGCGACCCTGCAGGGCGATGTGCCGGCGGTGCTGCAAAGCTACCAGCGGATGCGCCGGCTGCGCACCGCGCGGGTGCAATTGCAGTCGCGCGAGATCGGCACCCATATCTATCACCCCGATGGGGCGCACGCGCAGCTCCGCAACGCGGTGATGAGCGCCAAGTCGCCGGATGAATGGTACGACACGGTGGCCTGGCTCTATGGCTCGACCGGGCTGGACGGGGCGGTCTCGAACGAGACGCTCTGAGGGTTTCGGGGACGAAGGATCGCGGCCGGGGATTTTCCGGCCGTTTTTCTTTGGGGCGCAGTCCCGGACATCAGCAAAGGGAAGCTCCGAGCCAAGTGTCCCTGCGCGGAATCAAGGCCGCAGGCCGCCGCGCGAGCGCCGCCCCACGGTCCGGCGCTCGCGCGGCTTGTTCTGTGGGGCGGACGGTGGGACGGTGGGATGCTTGGGGACGGTGGGATGCTTGGGCGTTCCGGGTCTGGCACGCGGGCGTTGCGAATCTCTGAAAATTTAGTTATTCATCACAACAATTATTAATCACATCCGCTTTCGGGCGGGACGGAACCGGGGACCGCGCCATGACCCAAGACATGCTCAAGATCGACATTCAGGGCGATATCGCCGTACTCACCATGGACCGCCCGGAGAAGCGCAACGCCATGTGCGACCAGCTTCTGGAGGAGATCGACGCCTTTTTCTCCAAACCGCCGGCGGGGGTCAGGGTGGCGGTGCTGACCGGCACCGCCGGGCACTATTGCTCGGGCCTCGACCTCAGCGAACATGTGGCGCGCGACGCCGAGGGGACGATGCGCCATTCGCGCCACTGGCATGGGGTGATGGACAAGATCCAGTACGGCGGTCTGCCGGTGGTCTCGGCGATGATGGGCGCGGTGATCGGCGGCGGGCTGGAACTGGCCACCGCGACCCATGTGCGGATCGCCGAGCCGTCGACCATCTTCCAGTTGCCCGAGGGGCGGCGCGGTATCTATGTCGGCGGCGGCGCCAGTGTACGGGTGGGCCGCATCCTGGGCGCCGACCGGATGATCGAGATGATGCTGACCGGGCGCAAGTTCGGCGCCGAGGAGGGGGTCGCGCTGGGCCTGGCGCACTACGCCGTGGGCGCGGGCGAGGCGCTGCCCCGGGCAATGGAGCTGGCGCGCAAGATCGCCGACAACGCGCCCCTGTCGAATTATGTGATGATCCAGGCGCTGAGCCGGATCGAGGACATGGACAAGCCCGGCGGCCTGTTCACCGAGAGCCTCTGCGCGGCGCTGACCCAAACCAGCCCCGACGCGGTCGAGGGACTGGCGGCGTTCCTGGAGAAACGCGCGCCCAGCTTCGGGCGGGGCCGGTGAGCCGACCGGCCGCAAAGGGCCGGGCCGCCGCGGAGGCCGAGGTCACGCGGGTGTCCGACGCCACGCTCTGCGGCTTCATCGGCTATCACATGAAGCGGGCCTTCAACGTGGTTCAGGCCGATCTGAATCAGACGCTGAAGCCGCTGGACCTGCGCATGGTGACCTATTCGGCGCTGGTGCTGATCGTCGACAATCCCGGCCTGCGCCAGTCGCAACTGGCCGAGGCACTGGATGTGGAGCGCGCCAATCTGGTGGTGATCATCGACGAGCTTGAGGGACGGGATCTGATCACCCGCGACCGGGTGCCGACCGACCGGCGCGCCTATGCGCTGAACCCGACGCTGGCGGGGCGGCGGCTGTATGATCGGGCGCTGGAGGCGGTGCGCGGACACGAACGACGCATCCTGAACGGGATGGACGAGGAGGCAAAACAGGCGGTGATCCGGGCGATGTCCGTGATCCGGCGCGGTTCTGAGGGAGGATGAGACATGCAACGCACAACACGGTTCCGGCCGCATAAGGTTCTGCGCGAGGACCGGGCCGACGGGACGATCCTGTTGCGCTCGGGTTATGAGATCGGCCCGGTCGCGGATCGTACCGGCGACTGGCTGCACCAATGGGCCGGCGCGGCGCCGGACCGGGTGTTCCTGGCCGAGCGCAGCGGCGCGGGCTGGCGCGAACTGACCTATGCCGCCGCGCTGGAGCAGGTGCGCGCGGTGGCCGCCGCGCTGCTGGCGCGCGGGCTGGGGCCGGATACCCCGATCATGGTGCTGTCGGGCAACGGGGTCGATCACGGGCTGCTGTCGCTGGCGGGTCAGTACGCCGGCATTCCGGTGGTGCCGGTGGCCGAGCAATATTCCTTGATCCATGGAGCCCACGGACGGCTGCGCCACGCGATGGAGCTGATCGAGCCGCGCCTGGTCTATACGGTCGATGCGGATCAATACGCCGAGGCGCTGGCGCTGGATGTCTTCGACGGCGTCGAGGTGGTGGCGACCCGGACGGGCGCTTCGGGGGCGACGCCGTTCTCCGACCTGCTGAAGGGCGACGGCAGCGCCGATGTGGACGTGGCCTTTGCCGCTGTCACGCCGGATACGGTGGTCAAGATCCTGATGACCTCCGGCTCCACCTCCAACCCCAAGGGGGTGATGACCACGCATCGGATGATGTGCGCCAACCAGACCATGATCGCGGATTCGCTGCCCTTCCTGCGCGACCGGCCGCCGGTGATCGTCGATTGGCTGCCCTGGAACCACGTGTTCGGCGGTTCGCATAATTTCAACATGATGCTTGCCAATGGCGGCAGCCTTTACATCGACGACGGCAAGCCGGTGAAGGGGCTGTTCGACCGCACCCTCGAGAACCTTGGCATGGTGGCGGGCACCGCGCTGTTCAACGTGCCGGTCGGCTTTTCGATGATGCTGGCGGCGCTGCGCAAGGACGAGCATCTGCGCCGGATGGTGTTTTCCGATCTCGACATGGTGTTCTACGCCGGCGCCTCGCTGCCGCAGGATGTCTGGGCCGGGTTCGAGAGCATGGCACTGGAGGCGCGCGGCGCGGTGCCGCTGATGACCTCCTCCTGGGGGCTGACCGAGACCGCGCCGGCCACCATGATCCAGCAGGAGCCGACCGATCGCTCCGGCGTGGTGGGGGTGCCGATGACCGGCGTCACGCTCAAGCTGATTCCCGACGCGGACGGCCGCTGCGAGGTGCGTGCCAAGGGGCCCAACATCATGCCCGGCTATTTCCGCGACCCGCAGAAAACGGCGGAAGCCTTTGACGAGGAGGGGTTCTTCGTCACCGGCGACGCGATGTGTTTCGTCTCGCCGGGGGATGAGAACAAGGGGATGCGGTTCGACGGAAGGATCTCCGAGGATTTCAAGCTGACCTCGGGCACCTGGGTGCGCGCGGCGCAGCTCCGGCTCGACATGCTGGCCTGCCTGGCGCCGCTGGCCGCCGATCTGGTGATCACCGGCGCCGACCGCGACGAGATCGGCGTGATGATCTTTCCCAACATGGCCGAGCTGGAGGCCGAGGGCTATAGCACCGACGCACAGGAGGGCGCGCTGGCCGATCCGCATTTGCTGTCGGACATCCACCGCCGCCTGGCCGAGCGGGCGCGCGATATTTCCGGCAGCTCGACCCGGGTGGCCCGCGCCATCGCGCTGGCCGAGCCGCCGTCGATGCCCGAGGCCGAGATGACCGCCAAGGGCAACCTGAATTTCCGCAGGGTACTGACCCGGCGCGCCGACCTGCTGGAGCGGCTCTATGCCGAAAGCGATCCATGCGTGACGCGGATCTGATGCGACACGGAGGGCTGCGACCGCCCGAGGGCGGGGGGCGAAGCCCGGGACGCTGCGCGGCCCCGTGCGAGAGGTGCTAAAGAGGCGGCAGGGCCGCCATTCGACCGGACAAAGGAATCCAAATGATCGACCTGACCAAAATCCGCGCCATCGACATCCACACCCATGCCGAGGAACCCTGCGGCTGCCATTCCGATGACGGTTACGACGGCCTGCAATCGACCATGGCCAGCTATTTCGGCGCCCCCTGGAGCCACCCGCCCACGGTGCCGCAGACCGCCGCGCATTACCGCGAACAGAACATCGCCGCGGTGATCTTTCCGGTCGATGCCGAACGCGAGACCGGCTATCGCCGCTACAAGAACGAAGAGGTGGCGGAACTGGCCGCCGAAAACTCCGACGTGCTGATCCCGTTTGCCTCCATCGACCCGTGGAAGGGCAAGATGGGCGTGCGCGAGGCGCGCCGCCTGATCCGTGATTTCGGCATCAAGGGGTTCAAGTTTCACCCCACCATGCAGGGATTCTGGCCCAACGACCGGATGGCCTATCCGCTCTATGAGGCGATCGAGGAGGAGGGCGGCATCGCGCTGTTTCACACCGGGCAGACCGGCGTCGGGTCGGGCATGCCTGGCGGCAACGGGATGCGGCTGAAATACTCCAACCCGATGGTGATCGACGATGTGGCGGTGGACTTCCCCGAACTGAAAATCATCCTCGCCCACCCCAGCTTTCCCTGGCAGGAAGAGGCGCTGTCGGTCGCGCAGCACAAGCCCAACGTCTATATCGACCTGTCCGGCTGGTCGCCGAAATACTTCCCGCCGATCCTGGTGAAATACTGCAACTCGATCCTGAAGAAAAAGGTGCTGTTCGGCTCCGACTGGCCGATGATCACGCCGGAGCGCTGGCTGTCGGACTTCGAGAAGATCGACATCAAGGACCACCTGCGCGAGGACATCACCAAGAACAACGCCGCGCGGCTGCTGGGGCTGATGTAAATGCTGCCGGCGCCAGTTCTGACTCCGTTCTGCGAACTGGCCGTCGACTTGGCCCCGGTCCGCGAGATGGGGCCGGGCCGCGCCGGCCTGCGGCGGATCATCCCGATTATCGGCGGCACCGTCACAGGTCGCATCGAGGGACGCATCCTGAACCTCGGCGCCGACTGGCAGACGATCCATGCCGACGGGTCGGCCGATCTCGACACCCGCTATGCCTTCGAGACCGGCGACGGCGCGCTGATCGAGATCGTCAACAGGGGCGTGCGCCACGGCCCGCCCGAGGTGATGGCACGGCTGGCGGAAGGCGCCGACGTGGACCCCGCCGCCTATTACATGCGCACCACCGCGCGGCTGGAGACCGGCGATCCGCGCTATGACTGGCTCAACCGGATGATCTTTGTCGGCACCGGCGGGCGCTGGGCGGCGCAGGTGCGGCTGTCGCTGTTCCTGGTAGAATGACGGCACGCTGAGGGTCGGGGGCGAGCGGTCAGCCCCGCGCGCTCCCCGGAATGTTCTCGGCCAGAAAAAACGATGACGCGCCGAGGTTCAGGCGGGCGCGAACGGGTCCTCGGGGTAGCCGACCCGCTCCAGGTACAGCCCCTGCGGCGGGCAGACCGGGCCGCAGGCGGCCCGGTCGCGCGCCATCAGTGCCGCGCGCACATCTTCGGGCGTCCAGGAGCCGGCGCCGACCCGCTCCAGCGTGCCGACAAAGCTGCGCACCTGATTGTGCAGGAACGATCGCGCGCGCACGCGAAAGCGGATTTCCGGGCCGCAAAAGCCCTCGGTTTCTTCCACCCGCAGCTCGTCCAGCGTTTTGACCGGGCTTGCCGCCTGGCAGATGGTCGAGCGGAAGGTGGTGAAGTCATGCCGCCCCAGCAGCATGTCGGCGCCGGCCTGCATCGCCACCACATCGAGCGGACGCTGGACCTGCCAGACCTGCCCGCGGTCATGGGTGGCCGGTGCGCGGCGCATCAGGATGCGGAACAGATACTGCCGTTCCAGCGCCGAGAACCGGGCGTGCCAGTCGTCCGCCACGCGGGCCGCCGCGACGATGGCGACGGGGGCGGGTTTGAGGTGATAATTCAGCGCCTCGCTCAGCCGGAACGGATCCCAGTCCTTTTGCAGATCGCAATGGGCCACCTGCCCCAGCGCATGTACGCCGGCATCGGTGCGCCCGGCGGCGGCGATGGTATGCGGCCCCGGCTGCAGCCGCGCCAGCGCCGCCTCTATCGCGCCCTGAACGGACGGCAGATCCTTCTGCCTTTGCCAGCCGGCAAAGGGGGCGCCATGATATTCGACTTTCAATGCGTAACGCGGCATGCCCGGGCTGGTAGCGCGGGCGGACCGGCTGGGCAAGTCCCGCTTGGCGCGGGCGGGCGACATGCCTATCTTGGGGCGAGGCAACGGCAGGAGACCGGCTTGGTCATCTCAACACTGGCAGACGGGATCGCGCGCGGGGTCGAAACCGTGAGCGGCCGGATTTCCGAGACCCTGTTCGAGCCGGTGATCCGGCTGGGCGTGACCGGGCTGGCGCGCTCGGGCAAGACGGTCTTCATCACCTCGCTGGTGGCCAACTTGCTGGACCGGGGCCGGATGCCGGGCCTTGTGGCGCAGCAGCAGGGGCGGATCGAGGCGGCCTTTCTGCAACCGCAGCCGGATGTGACGGTGCCGCGCTTCGATTTCGAGGCGCATCTGGCCGCCCTGACCGCGCCGGCGCCGCACTGGCCCGAGAGCACGCGGACGATCTCTGAGCTGCGGCTGTCGCTGCGGGTGCGTCCGGCGGGGTTGCTGGCGGGGCTGCAGGGGCCGCGCACGGTGCATCTGGACATCGTCGATTACCCGGGAGAATGGCTTCTGGATCTGGGCCTTCTGGACCGGAGTTATCAGAGCTGGGCGCAGGAGACGCTGAGCCGGCTGGAAGGCCGCGCCGACGCGCAGGACTTCATCGCGCACGCCCGCGCCGCCGATCCGGACGCGCCCCATGACGAGGGCGTGGCGCGGGATCTGGCGCGCCGCTTTACCGCCTATCTGGCGGGCGCGCGCGACAAGGGATCCTATGACTGCATCCCGCCGGGGCGGTTTTTGCTGCCGGGCGATCTGGAGGGCTCTCCGGTGCTGACCTTCGCGCCGGTTCCGGTCGCTGCGGCGGCGCGGCGCGGCACCCTGCACCGCGAGATGGAGCGGCGGTTCGAGGCCTACAAGTCCCGGGTGATCAAGCCGTTCTTCCACGATCATTTCGCCCGCATCGACCGTCAGGTGGTGCTGGTCGATGCGCTGGGGGCGATCCATCGCGGGCCGCGCGCGGTCGATGACCTGGCGCGGTCGATGACCGACATTCTGTCCGCCTTCCGGCCCGGGCGAAACGCCTTTCTCAGCCAGCTCTGGCGCGGCCGGCGCGTGGAGCGGATCCTGTTCGCCGCCACCAAGGCCGACCATCTGCACCATGCGCAGCATGACCGCCTGACCGCGATCATGGCGGCGCTGACCCGCGGCGCCCGCGACCGGGCACAGTTCGCCGGGGCGCAGACGGCGGCGATGGCGATCGCTTCGATCCGCGCCACCACCGAGGAGACGCGCCGGCACGAGGGGCGCGATCTGCTCTGCGTGCGCGGGCGGCTGCTCGAGGACGGGCGGCAGGCGGCGTTCCACCCGGGCGAGCTGCCGGAGGATCCGGCGCGCCTGCTGGGGCCGGCGCGGGAGGGGGCCGGGGCCTGGCTGGATGCAGATTACGGGGCGATGCGCTTTGCGCCGGCGACGCTCAGCCTGGCGCCCGGCGACGGGCCGCCGCATATCCGGCTGGACCGCGCCGCGCAGTTCCTGATCGGAGATCGGTTGTGATGGTGCATCTGCGCCCCGCCCGGCCGGTCGACGCCGGGGCGCTCGGGGATATTCTGTACACATTTCAGATCGAAATGTACGGCCGCCCGAAAATGTGGTCGGGGGCAGAGACCATCGCCTATTGCGGCGAGATGATCGACAATGGCTGGGTCACCGTGGCCGAGGTTGCGGCAGAGGCGGGGACAGAGACCGGGACAGAGGCCGGCGCCGAGACCGGGGTCCGCGTCGTTGGCTTTCTGGCGCGCGACGGCGAAGAGGTCTGTTCGCTCTACGTCGCGCCCGGGGCGAGGGGCGCGGGGGTCGGCCAGCGGCTGATGGACGCGGCCAGAGAGACGCGCGCGCGGTTGTGGCTGCGGGTCATGGCCTACAACGCCGGGGCGCGGCGGTTCTACCGGCGCAACGGTTTTTCCGATGTCGGTCGCAGCGACGGCTCCGAGAACGAGGAAAACCTGCCGGCTATCACCATGGAATGGCGCAGAGAGGGGACGCGATGACCAATGGTCCGGTTCTGATCGACCTGGAGAACAGCGGCGAGCCCGCCCCCGACGTGGCCCAGGCAGCGCCGGTGCCCGACGCGGCGGAGCTGCCGGCTGAGGGTCGGGCGATGGCCCGGGCGGCGCGGCTGGCGGCGGCGGCGCCGTCGCGGCTGGCGCGCTGGGCCTGGGGGCTGGCGGGCGCGGTGCTGGGCGCGGTGATCTCGGTCGCGGCCTGGGATTTCGTGACGCGGCTGCTGGAGCGGGCGCCGGTTCTGGGCTGGGCCGTCTCCGTGCTGTTTGCCGCCTTGCTTGCCGTGCTGGCGGTGCTTGCGCTGCGCGAACTGGCGGCGATCGGGCGGCTGAAACGGATCGACGGGCTGCGCCGGGCCGCCGAGACGGCGCTGGCGGGGGCCGATCTGCAGGACGCGCGCGCCGCCGCCGGGCGGCTGATCGCCTTCTATGCGGGCCGCGAGGATACCCGCTGGGGCCGGGCCCGGCTGGAGGGCAAGGTGGAGGAGCAGTTCGACGCCGAGGCGGTGCTGGCGCTGGTCGAGGATGAGCTGCTCGCCCCGCTCGACCGGGCGGCGAGCCGCGAGGTGGAGGCGGCGGCGCGGCAGGTGGCTGCGGTCACCGCGCTGGTGCCGCTGGCGCTGGCCGACGTCTTTGCCGCGCTCATCTTCAACCTGCGGATGATCCGCCGGGTGGCCGAGATCTATGGCGGCCGCTCCGGCGTGCTGGGAAGCTGGCGGCTGACCCGGGCGGTGTTCACCCATCTGGTCGCCACCGGCGCGGTGGCGGTGGGCGACGACCTGCTGGAGCCGGTGCTGGGCGGTTCGCTGCTGACCAAGCTGTCGCGGCGATTCGGCGAGGGGCTGGTCAATGGCGCGCTGAGCGCCCGGGTCGGGGTGGCGGCGATGGAGGTATGCCGGCCGCTGCCGTTCTCGGCGCGCCACCGCCCCTCGGTCCGGGGAATGATCGGGCGGGCGCTGACCGGGCTGTTGTCGCGGCGCGGCGGGGCTTGATCTGCCGCAAGGGCGTGTGGGACGGCCGCCCCTAAAATGAGCGCAGCCAGCAGGGGAGCCAGCATGCAGGATCACGGCCACAGCAAGGAAGAGATCGCCCGCCGCATCGGCGCACCGCCGGGGCGGGGGTATCTGCGCGACGTGGTCTATGGCGCCATCGATGGCTCGGTCACCACATTCGCCATCGTCGCGGGCGTGGCGGGCGCGGGGCTGTCGCCCTTTATCATCGTGGCGCTGGGGCTGGCCAACGTGCTGGCCGACGGGTTTTCCATGGCGGCGAGCAACTTTTCCGGCACCAAGGCCGAGCTCGACGATATGCAAAGGCTGCGCAAGATCGAGGAACGCCATATCGCCCACTACCCCGATGGCGAGCGGCAGGAGGTGCGCGAGATCCTGGCGCAGAAGGGCCTGTCGGGGCCTGTGCTGGAGGAGGCGAGCGAGGCGATCTGCAGCGACCGGGAAAACTGGATTCAGCTGATGATGGAGGGGGAATACGGGCTGGCAGGGGTGGACCCGCATCCGATGCGCGCCGCCGTCGCCACCTTTGCCGCCTTTCTTGTCGCGGGGATGGTGCCGCTGATGCCCTTCATCCTGGGGGTCGAGGGGGCCTTTACGGTGTCGATCTGGGTGACCGGGGCGTCGTTCTTTACCATCGGCGCGTTGAAAAGCCGCTGGTCGCTGTCGCCCTGGTGGCGCTCGGGGCTGGAGACGCTGGCGATCGGCGGGGTGGCGGCGGGGATGGCCTATGTGGTGGGGACCTTGTTCAACGTCTGAGGGAGGGTGCCCCGTCTTTGGCGCCTTCCCCATCGGGAGGGGGCGATCGCTCCGACCGTCCGGTCCTCCGGGCCGCGAGGGCGGGCATCCTGCCTGCGCCCACTTTACCCCGCCCGCACCCCCGCCTATAAGGCGGCCATGACCCATCCGCGCGTCATTCTCATTCGAATTACGGACCCGGCGCTCTGATCCAGACGAGCCGCCGGGCAAAGGTGTTGAGCCATCGCACCGACCTGACCTGACCGTTTTCCCCGATACGACCATTCCGAAGGACGCCGCAAATGTGCGCCGACACCCCCGAATACAAAGACACCCTGAACCTGCCGAAGACCGATTTTCCGATGCGGGCGGGCCTGCCCAAGCGCGAGCCCGAGTGGCTGGCGCGCTGGGAAAAGATCGGCATCTACGACCGGCTGCGCGACAAGGCGGCGGGACGCAAGCCCTTTACCCTGCATGACGGCCCCCCCTATGCCAACGGGCACCTGCACATCGGCCACGCGCTGAACAAGACGATCAAGGACATGATCGTGCGCAGCCACCAGATGATGGGGCACGAGAGCCGTTATGTTCCCGGCTGGGACTGCCACGGCCTGCCGATCGAATGGAAGATCGAGGAACAGTACCGCGCCAAGGGCCTCGACAAGGACGACGTGCCGGTGGTGGACTTCCGCCAGGAGTGCCGCAAGTTCGCTGCCGAGTGGGTCGATATCCAGCGCGACGAGTTCAAGCGGCTGGGCATCACCGGCAACTGGGCCGATCCCTATCTGACGATGGATTTCCACGCCGAGCGGGTGATCGCCGAGGAATTCATGAAGTTCCTGATGACCGGCACGCTCTATCAGGGTTCCAAACCCGTCATGTGGTCGCCGGTGGAACAGACCGCGCTGGCCGAGGCCGAGGTGGAGTATCACGACAAGGAAAGCTTCACCGTCTGGGTGAAGTTCAAGGTCGCCGATCCCGCCGACAGCCCGCTGGCCGGCGCCTATGTGGTTATCTGGACCACCACGCCCTGGACCATGCCGTCGAACAAGGCGGTGGTTTATGGCGACGGGATTTCCTACGGCCTCTACGAGGTCACCGGCACGCCGGGTGAATGCTGGGTCAACGTAGGTGACAAGTACATCCTTGCCGACAAGCTGGCCGAGGATGTGATGACCCGCGCGCGGCTGGAGACGGGGATGTATACCCGTGTCCGCGACGTGACCGCCGATGAACTGGCCGGGCTGAGCCTGACCCACCCGCTGGCGGGCGCCGAAGGCTCGATGGGCGAATGGGACGATCTGCGCGATTTCCGCGCCGCGCCCTTTGTCACCGATACCGAGGGCACAGGTTTCGTCCATTGCGCGCCCTCGCACGGGATGGAGGAATTCGAGCTTTACCGCGATGCCGGGATGCTGGAGCAGGTCATCACCTATAACGTGACCGAGGACGGCTCGTTCCGCGCCGATCTGCCGTTCTTCGGCGGCAAGCATATTCTGCGGGAAAAGCCCAAGAAGGGCGATTGGGAAGGCGATGCCAACGCCGCCGTCATCGCCAAGCTGACCGAGGTCGGGGGGCTGCTGGCGCGGGGCAAGATCAAGCACTCCTATCCGCACAGCTGGCGGTCGAAGGCGCCGGTGATCTATCGCAACACGCCGCAGTGGTTCGCCGCCATCGACCGCGCGGTCGGCGACGGGCAGGACAGCTATGGCGAGACGATCCGCACCCGCGCGCTGACCTCGATCGACGAGCTGGTGAAATTCACCCCGCAGACCGGGCGCAACCGGCTCTATTCGATGATCGAGAGCCGCCCGGACTGGGTGCTGAGCCGCCAGCGCGCCTGGGGCGTGCCGCTGACCTGTTTCGTGAAAAAGGGCACCCTGCCGACCGATCCGGATTTCCTGCTGCGCGACGATGCCGTCAACGCCCGCATCGCCGAGGCGTTCGAGGCCGAGGGCGCCGATTGCTGGTATGCCGACGGTGCGAAAGAGCAGTTCCTGGGCAATGATTACAATGCCGAAGACTATGAGCAGGTCTTTGACGTGCTGGATGTTTGGTTCGATTCAGGCTCCACCCATGCCTTCGTTCTGCGCGACCGCGCCGACGGTACGGAGGACGGCATCGCCGATGTCTACATGGAGGGCACCGACCAGCACCGTGGCTGGTTCCATTCCTCGCTGTTGCAGGCCTGCGGCACCATCGGGCGGGCGCCTTACCGCAACGTGGTTACCCATGGTTTCACGCTGGACGAGAAGGGCAACAAGATGTCCAAATCGCTCGGCAACACCATCGTGCCGGAAGAGGTGATCAAGCAATACGGCGCCGATATCCTGCGGCTCTGGGTGGCGCAGACCGATTATTCCGCCGACCAGCGGATTGGGCCGGAGATCCTGAAGGGGGTCGCCGACAGCTATCGCCGGCTGCGCAACACGCTGCGCTTCATGCTGGGCAGCCTCGGCGATTTCACCGAAGAAGACCGGGTCGATCCGGCAGAGATGCCCGAGCTGGAGCGCTGGGTGCTGCACCGCCTGTCCGAGTTGGACGACCAGGTGCGCGCAGGGTATGCGTCCTTCGATTTCCAGTCGGTGTTCCAGTCGGTGTTCACCTTTGCCACGGTCGAGCTGAGCGCCTTCTACTTCGACATCCGCAAGGACGCGCTTTATTGCGACGGCGACACCCTGCGCCGCCGCGCCGCGCTGACGGTGCTGGATGCGCTGTTCCACCGGCTCACCACCTGGCTGGCGCCGATCCTGGTCTTCACCATGGAAGAGGTCTGGCTGGAGCGGTTCCCGGGCGAGCAAAGCTCGGTCCATCTGGTCGATTTTCCCGACACGCCGGCCGACTGGCGCGACGCGGCGCTGGCGGCGAAATGGTCCGGCATCCGTCAGGTGCGCCGGGCGGTCACCGCGGCGCTGGAGATCCAGCGCCGGGAAAAGGTGATCGGGGCGAGCCTGGAGGCCGCGCCGGTGGTGCATGTGGAGGACGGCGACGTGCTCGGCGCGCTGCGCTCGGTCGATTTCGACGATATCTGCATCACCTCCGATATCGTTCTGACCGGCGATCCCAGCCCGAACGAGGCGTTCCGCCTGCCCGAGGTTCCGGGCGTCGGCGTAGTGTTCGAAAAGGCCATCGGGGAAAAATGCCAGCGCTGCTGGAAGATCCTGCCGGACGTGGGCCAGCACCCGCATCCGGGCGTCTGCCACCGCTGCAACGACGCGCTGGACTGAGCAGGGCGCTCACCCCCCTCCCGCCCGTGGCGGGGGGGGCGATACTGCTGATCTGTTGTTCGTTGCGTCGATGCGCCGGTTCCGGGTTGCCAGCCCTGCCGCGCTGCGTCACGCTAACCCCATGCCGACGATCACAGTGGATACCCAGTTCGGCCGCCTGGCCGTGACAGAGGAAGAGGGCGCAATCACCCGCCTGACCTGGGACGGCACGGCCGAGGGTGTGCCGACGCCGCTGCTGCAGGAGGCGCAGCGCCAGATCGAGGCCTATGACGCCGGGACGCTCCAGGACTTCGACCTGCCGCTGCGGGTCGAGGGCAGCAATTTTCAGCGCGCGGTCTGCGAGGCGATGCGCGCGATCCCGTTCGGCGAGACACGGACCTATGGGGACATCGCCCGCGCGACGGACCACCCGGCGCAGGCGGTGGGGCGGGCCTGCGGGCACAACCCGATCCCGGTGCTGATCCCCTGTCACCGGGTGATGGGGGCAGGTGGCAAGCTGACCGGGTTTTCCGGCAAGGGCGGGGTGGAGACCAAGCTGGCGCTGCTGCGCCACGAGGGCGCCGGCGGCTTTCTGATCTGAACCGCCCGGCCCGAGGGATCGGCGCGCGGCAGAACGCGATTGCAATTGCTGCGCCGGCACCCCAACTTGGGCGCGACATCGATTGGAAGGACAAGAAAGATGAGCAATTCGCAGGACCGCGCCGCGCTGAAAAAAGCCGTGTATGACAGGCTCTTGTCACTGGAGTCCGAGGAACTGGCGACGGCCGTCGCGCATTACGAGGCGCATATGCAGGGCTCGGTGCTGGACGACCGCGAAGGACATGACACCGACGATCTGGCCACCTCGACCGAAGAGGTCGGCCTGGCCGCAGCCTTTCACCATCCGGTGATGACCCATCACGCGAAGGTGGACGTGATCGAGAACCTGGATTTCGCGCCCTGCGACACGGTGCGGTCCGGGGCGATCGTGACCCTTGACGGGCGTCACCTCGTGGTTGCGGTCTCGACCGCGCGGTTCGATGTGGATGGGGTGACCTATATGGGGATCTCGCCGGAAAGCCCGATCTTCAAGGCGATGAATGGGCTGAAGGCCGGCGAAAGCTTTGACTTCCAGGGTCGTGAGATCGGCATCGAGGACGTGCTTTAGGCGCGCCCCGCTACCCGGCCTGCCTGTCGCGGGCCGGGACGATCTGCTGGACGATGCCGGCGAGCAGCAGATAGAAGGTGGTCACCACCAGGCCCCAGTGCGCCCAGCTTTCGGGGTGGAAATCGACCCAGGCGGCCCAGCCGGCGAAGAAGGTCCAGGCGATGGCCATCGGCAGGGTCAGCGCGCGCCAGCGCTCGGTGCGCACCGGGTGGACGAATTTCAGCGGCAGGAACATCGCCACCGCAAGGGCGGTGACGAAGCCGAGGATGATCCAGAAATTCGGCTCCAGCGCGAAGATGACCAGCACCGCCATGTTCCAGCAGCCGGGAAACCCCTTGAACGAATTGTCCAGGGTCTTCATCCGGGTGTCGGCAAAGTAGAGCGCGCTGGTGAAAGTGATGACAAAGATCGCCACCCAGCCGGTCCAGCCGTCCATCAGCCCGGATTTAAAGAGCGCGAAGGCCGGGATGAAGACATAGGTCAGATAGTCGATGATCAGGTCGAGCAGCACACCGTCGAAATCCGGCGCGAAACGCTTGACGTGATAGCGCCGCGCCAGCGGCCCGTCGATGCCGTCGACGAAGAAGGCGACGACCAGCCAGACGAACATCAGGCTCCATTTCTCCTCGACCGCGGCCAGCATGGCCAGCATGGCAAAGACCGCGCCGGTGGCGGTAAAGAGATGGACGGAGAGCGCGCGCAATTGGGGTGTCATGGTCCCGTCATGGCGCAAATTCCGGCAAATCGCAATTGCTGCGGGTGAGATGTTGCGGCGCCAGGGGCCGCGGGCGGTGGCGCCTTATGCCTTGGGGTGGCTGCGGGCGTAGACCTCCATCAGCCGGGCGGTATCCACGGCCGTATAGGCCTGGGTGGTCGAGAGCGAAGCGTGACCGAGCAACTCCTGAATGCTGCGCAGATCGCCGCCCGCCTCCAGCAGGTGGGTGGCGAAGCTGTGGCGCAGCGCGTGCGGCGTGGCCGAGGCCGGCAGGCCCAGCTGCATCCGCACCTGCGCCATCGTCCCTTGGATCAGCCGCGGGCTCAGCGCGCCGCCGCGCACCCCGCGAAACAGCGGCGCGGCGCGCTCCTGCGGGTGCGGACAAAGCCGCAGATAGGCGTCGACCGCGTCCCGCGCGGCGGGCAGAACCGGAACCACGCGTTCCTTGCCGCCCTTGCCGATGATGCGCAGGCTGGCGCCCAGCGGCGCGTCGGCGCCTTTCAGGCCCAGCGCCTCGGAAATCCGCAGCCCGCAGCCGTAAAGGAGCGTGACCACCGCGACGTCGCGCGCCGCCACCCAGGGGGTTTGCGATTGCAGCTCCACCGTGTCGATCACCGCGCGGGCGGCGTCGGGGGCGAGGGGACGGGGCAGTTTCTTCTGGAATTTCGGCGACCGGGCGGCGAGCACGGCGGTTGCGTCGAACCCTTCGCGCTCGGCCAGCCATCGATAAAAGCTTTTCACCGCCGACAGCTTGCGCGCCAGCGAGCGGGACGAGATCCCGATGCCGCGCGCCTGCGCCATCCAGGCGCGCATCTCGGTCACCGTGATCCGCTCCAGCGCCGCCAGCCCCTGCGGGCCGCCGCGATGGGCGGCCATGAAGGCGAGAAAGCCCGCCACATCGGCGCGGTAGGCGGTCAGCGTGTTGTCCGAGGCATCGGCCAGCGCGCCCTGTCGGTCCAGCCAGTCCTGCAGCGCGTCGCGGCAGGCGGCTGAGATTTCCAGGCTCACGTCGCGCTCACTTGAGCCAGTGGCGCATCGTGCGTTCGAATACGCCCGCGAAGAAGGCCAGCAGATCTGTGCCGTGCTGGGGCGTGAACTGATGCGGGTCCTCGGCGCCCATCACCAGAAGGCCCGGCAGGCGGCCGTTGCCGAAATCGAGCCGCAAACAGGCCTCGGACCGGATGTAGTCGGCCGAGCTGCCATAGATCCGCTCCGACCCCTTCTGCAACTGGCGCAGGGTCACCTGGCGCGGCTGGCCGTTGCGGCCCTGGGTGAGGAAGCGGTCGACGAAGCCGGGTTCGGCCAGCGCCAGCACGCCGTCGAGGCGGCGGATCGCCGGATCCTCGCCGCTCTGCGCGGTTTCCAGAACCAGACGGATGGCGTCGACGCGCAGGATATCGGCCACCTCGCCGCCGAGGTCGCGCAGGAACACCTCGAACTCGGTGGGGTCGAGCATGCGCAGGATGGCGCGGTGGATCTGATTGGTGCCTGCGAGGTTCTCATAGGCGGCAGCGATGACGCTGCGGTGGGTGTCCTCCAGCCGGTCGAGTCGCGCCTCGAGCCGGTCCATGGCGATACCGCGCAGATCGACGATATTGCCGCCCATCGAGCGTTCGTTGGCGGCGATCAGCGCATGCATCACATCGCGGTCTTCGAGAATCGCGTCGGGTTTGGCGATGATCGCCGCGCGCAGGTCGTCTTCCAGTTTCGGGCTGCTGCTCATGTCCGCCTCTTTTTGGTTTTGCGCGCTTTATATCATGGGATTCGCGGAATTGGGCCGAAAAAACCGGCCATTCCGCGAAAATCCCTCAGGCGGCCGCCCGCCCCGGCGGGGTCAGAGGATCTTCTGACCGGTCTTGGCCCAATCCTTCATGAAGGCGTCGAGCCCCTTCTCGGTCAGCGGATGGCTCGCCATCGCCTTGATCACGGCGGGCGGTGCGGTGATCACGTCGGCGCCGATACGGGCGGCGTCGGTGATATGGTTCACCGTGCGGATCGAGGCGGCGAGGATCTGGGTCTCGAAGCCATAATTGTCATAGATCGTGCGGATGTCGGCAATCAGTTCCATCCCGTCGAGGTTGATGTCGTCGAGCCGCCCGATGAAGGGCGAGATGAAGGTCGCTCCCGCCTTGGCCGCCAGCAGCGCCTGGTTGGCCGAGAAGCAGAGCGTGACATTGACCATGTGGCCTTCGCCCGAGAGCACCTTGCAGGCCTTGAGCCCGTCCCAGGTCAGCGGCACCTTGACGGCGATGTTTTCGGCGATTTCGGCCAGCTTGCGGCCCTCGGCGATCATCGCATCGGCCTTCATGGCGACCACCTCGGCGCTGACCGGGCCGTCGATCAGATCGCAGATCTCCTTAGTGACTTCGAGGATGTCGCGGCCCGATTTCATGATCAGCGAGGGGTTGGTGGTGACGCCGTCGACCATGCCCAGATCGTTCAGGTCTGCGATGGCGTCGATCTCGGCGGTGTCTACGAAGAATTTCATGGGGGCATCCTTTGATGGGTTGGCCTGGCTCGGGCTTGCCTTTACCTCAGGATGGGAAACGCGGGAACCCCTCGCGGCGCATGGGACGACGGCGGCCCTGGGCTGCATGACAGAAGGCGGCATGACAGACAGACGGGATCAAGGCAGGCGGGATCACGGCGAACCCTCGATGTTCGACGAGGGCGATCTGGTGGCGGTGCAGACGACCCAGCCGCTGGATCGCACGCTGGATTACCGCGCGCCCGAGGGCGGCTGCGGCCTGGGCGATTTCGTCGAGGTGCCGCTGGGGCCGCGCAAGGTGCCGGGCGTGATCTGGGGGCCGGGGCTGGGGGATTTCGACCGCTCGAAGATCCGGTCGGTGATCCGGGTGCTGGACGTCGCCCCGATGCGCGAGGAGATGCGCGCCTTTCTCACCAAGGCGGCCGATTATACGCTGACGCCGATGCCGGCGATGCTGCGGCTGGCGATGCGGGCGCCGGGGCTGGGCGATCCGCCCTCGATGCGCAGGATCTATCGCCGCGGCACCGGCACGCCGGAGCGGCTGACCGAGGCCCGCCGCCGGGTGCTGGAGGTGCTGGAGGAATATGGCGGGCTGGCCTTCACCCTGAGGGAACTGGCCGAGATGGCCGGCGTCACCCCCTCGGTCGTCAAGGGGCTGGTCAAGCTGGGCGCGGTGCGCGAAGAGGACAGCCCGCGCGATCTGCCGTTTCCGGCAATGGACCCCGAGTTGCCCGGCAAACCGCTGACCGGGGATCAGGCGGCGGCGGCGGATGTTCTGCGCGCCCATCTGCGAAGCGGCGCGTATGGCACCACCCTCCTGAAGGGCGTCACCGGCTCGGGCAAGACCGAGGTTTACCTTGAGGCGGTGGCGGAATGCCTTCGCATGGGGCGGCAGGCGCTGGTGCTGTTGCCCGAGATCGCGCTGACGGCGGAGTTTCTGACCCGCCTCGAGGCGCGGTTCGGCGCCAAGGCCGCCGAGTGGCATTCGGGCGCGACGATGACCGAGCGGCGGCGGATCTGGCGCATGGTCGGGCAGGGCGGCGCGCAGCTTGTCGTCGGCGCGCGGTCGGCCCTCTTCCTGCCGTTCCGCGATCTGGGGCTGATCATCGTCGATGAGGAGCACGACACCTCGTACAAACAAGAGGACGGGGTGCTGTACAATGCCCGCGACATGGCGGTTCTGCGCGCGGCGATGGCGGGCGCCCGGGTGGTGCTGGCCAGCGCCACGCCGTCGCTGGAGAGCTGGGCCAATGCCGAGGCCGGCAAATACGACCGGCTGGACCTGACCGCGCGGTTCGGCGATGCGGTGCTGCCCGAGATGCGGGCGATCGACATGCGCGCCGAAAAGCTGCAGCCGGGCACCTGGATCTCGCCCACCCTGCGCGGCGCGGTTCAGGCGCGGATGGAGAGGGGCGAACAGGCGCTGCTGTTCCTAAACCGGCGCGGCTATGCGCCGGTGACGATCTGCCGGGCCTGCGGCCATCAGATCGCCTGCGATCATTGCGACGCGCGGATGGTCGAGCACAGGTTCCTCAAGCGTCTGGTCTGCCACCAATGCGGCGAGACCAGGCCGATGCCGGAGGCCTGCCCGTCCTGCGGCGCGGAGGGCAAGCTGGCCCCTGTGGGGCCGGGGATCGAGCGGCTGGCCGAGGAGACCGCCGCGCTGTTCCCCGAGGCGCGGATCGCGGTGCTGAGCTCGGACCTGTTCGGCAGCGCGAGGGCGCTGAAGGAAAAGATCGTCGAGATCGCCTCGGGCGGGGCAGATATCATCATCGGCACCCAGCTGGTGGCCAAGGGGCATAACTTCCCCAAGCTGACGCTGGTGGGGGTGATCGACGCCGATCTGGGGTTGCAGGGATCGGATTTGCGCGCGGCGGAGCGGACCTTTCAGCTGATGCGGCAGGTGGCCGGGCGCGCCGGGCGGGCGGACAAGCCGGGGCTGGCGCTGTTGCAGACGTTCCAGCCCGAGCATCCGGTGATCCGGGCGATTCTGGCCGGCGACGAGGAGGGGTTCTGGCGCGCCGAGGCGGCAGAGCGGCAGGCGGCCGGTGTGCCGCCCTATGGCCGTATGGCGGGGATCATCCTGTCGGGCCCCGAGGCCGGGCCGGTCTTCGATCTGGGCACCGCGCTGGCGCGCAACGACGGCGCGTTGCGCGAGATCGGCGCGCAGGTCTTCGGCCCGGCGCCGGCGCCGATCGCGCGGATCCGTGGCCGTCACCGGGTGCGGCTGCTGGTCAAGGCGGCCAAGGGCGCGCCGTTGCAATCGGCGCTGGCCCGCTGGCTGGCGCCGGTGCGGCTGAAGGGCGATCTGCGGCTGAGCGTGGATATCGACCCGCAAAGTTTTCTTTAGGCGCGGGCATGAGCCTCCGGCGGGAATACGTCTGGCCTGAAAAGAGCGGGGGCGTTGACCGGCGCGGCCTCAGGCGGCCACCGTTCTGCCGGTCTGGTCGACCATGAAATCGGTGATCATCGCCCCCACCCACATGAAGAACAGCGCTGCCCAGGCGGTGCCGGCGAAGATCGAGCCGCCGGTGACCCCGGCGCCGATGGCGCAGCCGCCGGCCAACATGCCGCCAAAGCCCATCAGCGCCGCGCCGATCATCGCCTTGCGCATGGTGACGGGGCCGTCAAAGGCCTGGAACCGCATCTCGCCGGCGAGGCTCGCGGCGATCATCGCGCCGATAAAGACGCCGGGCACCAGGCCGACGTCGAATTCCAGCACCGCGTTGCGTTCGAGGAAGAACATCAGAGTATGCGCCGACGGGCCGGTGAAGGTGGCGCTTTCGATCTGGGTGGGCTCGAAGGCGATCTGCGCCAGCGAATAGGTCAGCACCCAGCCGAGCGCGACGGAGAAGCCGACGCCGGAGGCGAACACCAGCCGCTGTGCGCCGATCCGGTTGCGACGCGACAGCACCAGCGCCAGCAGCGCGATCAGCACACCGATCACCAGCCCGCCGTATTCCGGCAGCCCCAGCGTGGTCAGCAGGTTCATGTTGCGCCCGCCCGAGGTGGTCCAGAGCGCGGCGAGCCGGTCGCGCAGCGGCGCCAGCAGGCCGACGAGGCTCATCTGCGCCACCACGGCGAAGATCAGCCCGGAGACGACCGAGCGCAGGTTACCGGTGGCCGCCAGCACCAGCAGACGCCCGGAGCAGCCGCGCGCCAGCACCATGCCGGCGCCGAACATCAGCCCGCCGATGATGGCGCCCGACCAGCTGCCGGGCACCGCCATCATGCGCGCATCGGCGCTGTCCATCAGGCCCAGAAGCTGCGCCCCCTGCACCCAGACCACGGCGGTCGAAAAGGTCAGCAGCCAGACCGACACCTTGTCACCCATCGCGCCGCGGGCGAATTCCACCGTCGCCGCGCGCAGGCAGAACCGCGAGCGCTGGGCGGCGATGCCGAAGACAACGCCGGTGATCAGGCCGAACAGCGCCGCTGTCGGCGCCTCGCCAATCCGTTCAACGACTGCCACCAGATCCATCGGCACATTCTCCCGTTCACGTCAGGGTAAATGTATAGTCGCGCGGTGCCTGTCACGCATTGATGCAGATCAGATGTGCAATCCGGTTTTGCATCTCGCCAATCCCGGAAAACCGGCGTAAGAGCCAGCCGCATGAGCCGTATCGTTCCTCTGTCCGAGGCCGGTCATCTGCCGGTCTGGCGCCGCCCCGTGGCGCTTTTGTTCCTGATGGCCGTGGCCATGCCGGTGGCCTTCGCCACCTGGTCGGCGCTGCTCAATAACTTCGTCATCGAGGTTGCGCAGTTCGACGGCAGCGACATCGGCTGGCTGCACACGGTGCGCGAGATCCCGGGTTTCCTTGCGATCGGGGTGATCGCGGTGCTGATGCTGATGCGCGAGCAGGTGCTGGGGCTGGTGGCGCTGATCCTGCTGGGGGTGGCGACCGCGCTGACCGCGCAATTCCCCTCGCTGGGCGGCATCCTGGTGATCACCATGCTCAGCTCGATCGGGTTTCATTATTACGAGACGGTAAACCAGTCTCTGCAGCTGCAATGGCTGCCCAAGGACCGCGCGCCGCGCATGCTGGGCTGGCTGCTGGCGGCGGGTTCGGCGGCGACGCTGGTCTCTTACGGGCTGATCGTGCTGCTGTGGGAGCCGCTGGGGCTGACCTATAACATCGTCTACGGGCTGGCCGGCGGCTTTACCGCGCTGGTCGCCGCGCTGGCCTTTTTCCTGTATCCCCAGTTTCAGGCGGAAACCGTACAGACCAAGAAGATGGTGCTGCGCCGCCGCTACTGGCTTTATTACGCGCTGCAGTTCATGGCCGGAGCCCGGCGGCAGATCTTTACCGTTTTCGCCGGCTTCATGATGGTCGAGAAATTCGGCTTTGACGTGCATGAGGTCACCGCCCTGTTTCTGATCAACCTGGTGGCCAACATGGTCTTTGCGCCGCTGGTGGGCCGGGCCGTGGGCGCCTTTGGCGAACGCCGCGCGCTGGTGTTCGAATACACCGGGCTGGTGGCGGTGTTCCTGGCCTATGGCGGCATCTATTATTTCGGCTGGGGCGTGGTGCTGGCCGCAACGCTCTATGTGCTGGATCACATGTTCTTTGCGCTGGCGCTGGCGCTGAAGACCTATTTCCAGAAGATCGCCGATCCGGCCGACATCGCGCCGACTGCCGCGGTGGCCTTTACCATCAACCATATCGCCGCGGTGGTGCTGCCCGCGCTGCTGGGCTATCTCTGGCTGATCTCGCCGGGCGCGGTATTCGGACTGGCCGCCGGCATGGCGATGACCTCGCTTTGCCTGGCGATGCTGATCCCGCGCCACCCGGAGCCGGGCAACGAGACCGTGCTGGCCCGCTTTGTGCCGGCGCCGGCGGAATAGGCGGCACGCTTGACCTTGCCGCGCCGGGGCCCTAGGGCCGAGCGCAGCTTTGCAGGAGATGCCAAATGCCCACATTCACCGCGCTGACCACGCTGACCGGAAAAGCCCAGGCCGAGGCGCTGGGCGAGGCGATGGAGCGGCTGGAGCCCACGCCGACCGGCGTCGGGGTGTTCGAGGTCGAGGACGGCTCGGGCCTGTGGGAGGTTGGCGGCTATTTCACCGAAACCCCCGATACCGCCGCGCTGGCGTTGCTGGCGGCGGCTTTCGGGGCAAGGGATTTCGTCATCTCCGAACTGCCAGAGACCGATTGGGTCGCCCATGTGCGCCGCGAACTGGCGCCGGTCGAGGCGGGGCGGTTCTTTGTCTATGGCAGCCATGACGCCGACAAGGTGCCGGCGGACCGCATCCCGCTGCTGATCGAGGCGGCGATGGCATTCGGCACCGGACATCACGGCACCACGCTGGGCTGCCTGCGGGCGCTGGACCGGCTGATAGAGCAGGGGTTCGTGGGTGAAAAGGTCGCCGATATCGGCTGCGGCACGGCGGTTCTGGCGATGGCGGCGGCGCGGGTCTGGGACGGTGCCATCATCGCCAGCGACATCGACCAGGTGGCGGTGGACGTGGCCGAAGCCAATCTGCGCGCCAACGCCATGGCCGGCCGCGTGCGCTGTGTCGAGGCGGCGGGTTTCGCCCATCCCGAACCGGCGGCGCTGGCGCCCTATGATCTGATCTTTGCCAATATCCTCAAAGGGCCGCTGGTGGCGCTGGCCCCGGACCTGGCAGCGCATCTGCGCCCGGAGGGCTATGCGATCCTGTCGGGGATTCTCAACGAACAGGCCGGGGACGTGATCGAGGTTTATGCACGTTCCGGCGTCAATCTTGTCGAAAGCGAAAAGATTGGTGACTGGACCACGCTGCTCTTGCGGAAAAAGGCGTAAATACGGCGGCTTTTAGGGGTATTCGAGGCATCTGCCCCATTTTTGCCACATTTCGGCCGAAACTTTGCCCTGTCATCTGGTGGGGGCCAGAGCGTTCGGAGGCTGTCGTGGCCCATCAAGATCTGGATTTCGGCCGACGTGTGGACCGTTTGGCGAAAAAACATTGGGCCTTGTCGCACGGCGCGGTCACGGTGATGCGTCCCGATGGGCTGCTGGTCACGGCGCCGGCGCGGCGACGTCGGCATCTGACGCTGCGGATTCTGCTGCTGTGCGCGGTCGGCCTGTTCGTGTTCAAGGCACTGCTGCTCGCCACGGTCGGCAGCGCGACCTATGAGGACCGGGTGACGCGGCTGAGCGCCGGCAACGCCGCCGAGGCCGCCGGCGCCTGGGTGATGCAGGCCGACCCGCTGAGTCGGGGACTGGCCGCGCAGATCAGGAATATCCTGCCCTGACGGGGTCGTGGCCCCGGTGCGACATCACCGGATCGGGAAAAAAGAAACGCCGCGGGGCAAGAGCCCTCGCGGCGTTTTGAGTCGGCTCCGAGGGAGAGGTGGAGCG
Organism: Antarcticimicrobium luteum; assembly: GCF_004358185.1. Lineage (GTDB taxonomy): Bacteria > Pseudomonadota > Alphaproteobacteria > Rhodobacterales > Rhodobacteraceae > Antarcticimicrobium > Antarcticimicrobium luteum. The sequence goes on along the minus strand of NZ_SMUV01000043.1, from coordinate 6,067 downwards.
GGTCTCAGAAAGAGGCCTTGTGCTGTGCGATCAGGTCGATCTCGCCGCGGCTCAGGCCGATGTCCTCAAGCTCGCGGTCGCTGAGCGCCGACAGGGCATTGCGGGTGATGCGGGCGTCGTTCCAGTCGGCGATGGCGCCGATGACGGTGCAGATTGCGGCGCCGATGCGGCCAAACAGGATGGCCGAGTCCGAGACGGTGCGGGGGGTATCAAATGCAGCCATTGTTCGTGTTCCTTGATGGTGCTGGGTTGCGCTGTGTTCGTTTCTGATCCGCAGGTAGTCTGAGCAATATTTGCGCACAAGATGTGCAAAATGCATGTTTCCTATGCGGTTTGTGCATGGGTCCGGGTGACTGAAAAAAACCTGAAATAATTGTGAGTTCCGGCCCCGAAAGCTGTCGTAATCAGGCTATGAATTTGTCGCTTTCAGAGGCTGTGTCGGTTTTGGAAAAGGGTCATGTCGTTTTTGTTGTGAGCGGCTGCCCTGCCCGAATTGCTTGGACCGTGTTCGCCTTTCGTGCTACTGCATCAAAAAAGCAACAATTTCCGGTCGGGGCCGGGCGGTATATGCGGATTCTGGGCATTGATCCGGGGTTGAGAACCCTTGGCTGGGGCGTGATCGAATCGCGCAGCGGACGACTCAGCCACGTCGCCAACGGGCTGTGCAAGTCGCAGGCGGCCGACCCGCTGGCGTTGCGGCTGTTGTCGCTGAGCCGTCAGATCGCCGATGTGATCGCTGAGTTCGCCCCTGACGAGGCCGCCATCGAACAGACCTTTGTCAACAAGGATGGGGTGGCGACGCTGAAACTGGGCCAGGCGCGCGGCGTGGCGCTGCTGACGCTGGCGCAGGGCGGGTTGCCGGTGGGCGAATACGCCCCCAACCGGGTGAAAAAGACCGTGGTGGGTGTCGGCCACGCGGCCAAGGAACAGGTGCTGCATATGGTCAGGCTGCAATTGCCGGGCTGCGATCCGGCCGGGCCGGACGCCGCCGACGCGCTGGCGATCGCCATCTGTCACGCTTATTACGGCGGCACCGAAGGCGGCATGCGCCTGCGCGAGGTGCGGGCATGATCGGGCGGCTGACCGGGCGGATCGGCTATCGGGCCGAGGATCATATCCTGATCGACGTCGGTGGGGTGGGCTATCTGGTCTATTGCTCGGACCGGACGCTGGCGGCGTTGCCGGGGGTGGGCGAGGCGGTCTCGCTCTATACCGATCTGGTGGTCCGCGAGGATCTGATGCAGCTGTTCGGGTTCCCCTCGCTGGTGGAAAAGGAATGGCACCGGCTGCTGATGAGCGTGCAGGGCGTCGGCGCAAAGGTGTCGTTGGCCATTCTCGGCGCGCTGGGCCCCGAGGGTGTCGGCCGCGCCATCGCGCTGGGCGACTGGGCCGCGGTCAAGGTGGCCAAGGGGGTCGGCCCCAAGACGGCGCAGCGGATCGTGCTGGACCTCAAGGACAAGGCGCCTGGGGTGATGGCGCTGGGCGGCTCCATCACCGAGGCGATGGAGGGACCCGCGCCCGCGCCCGTGGTCGAGGTGATCGAACCGGGCGGGGCGACGCACCGGAAACCCGCAGCCAAACCCCGCGCGAGCGCTGCCAGCGCCCAGGCCGATGCGCTTTCGGCACTCTCCAATCTCGGCTATGGCCCCTCGGAGGCCGCCGCCGCCGTGGCGGAAGCCGCCGGCGAGAACCCCGAGGCGGGCGAGGCCACCCTGATCCGCGCCGCGCTGAAGCTGCTGGCGCCGAAGGGGTAGGGGGTCCAGATGCCGAAACCTGACCGCAGAGAGGCGCGATGAGCGATCCCGATCCCACCCTGCGCCCCGATCCGCTGCCCGAGGACAGCAGCGGCGACGACCGCGCGCTGCGTCCCCAGACGCTCGATGCGTTCATCGGCCAGGCCGAGGCGCGGGCCAATCTGCGGATCTTCATCCAGTCCGCCCGTCAGCGCGGCGAGGCGATGGATCACACGCTGTTTCACGGTCCCCCAGGGCTGGGCAAGACGACGCTGGCGCAGATCATGGCGCGCGAACTGGGGGTGAATTTCCGCATGACCTCGGGTCCGGTGCTGGCCAAGGCGGGCGATCTGGCGGCCATCCTGACCAATCTGGAGGCGCGGGACGTTCTTTTCATCGACGAGATTCATCGTTTGAACCCGGCAGTGGAAGAGGTGCTTTATCCCGCGCTTGAGGATTTCGAGCTGGACCTGGTGATCGGCGAGGGGCCGGCGGCGCGCACCGTGCGGATCGAGCTGCAGCCCTTCACGCTGGTCGGCGCCACCACCCGGATGGGCCTGCTGACGACACCGTTGCGCGATCGCTTCGGCATCCCCACGCGGTTGCAGTTCTATACCGAGGACGAGCTTTTCGAGATTGTCAGCCGCAATGCCCGCAAGCTGGGCGCGCCCGCCGCCGCCGAGGGCGCACGGGAAATCGCCCGCCGCGCCCGGGGAACGCCCAGAATCGCGGGCCGCCTGCTGCGCCGGGTGGTCGATTTCGCGGTGGTCGAGGGCGACGGCACGATCACGCAGGAACTGGCGGACAACGCGCTGACCCGGCTGGGGGTCGACCGGCTGGGTCTGGACGGCGCCGACCGGCGTTATCTGCGGCTGATCGCCGAGCATTATTCCGGCGGCCCGGTGGGGATCGAGACGCTGTCGGCCGCGCTGTCGGAAAGCCGCGACGCGCTGGAAGAGGTGATCGAACCCTATCTGCTGCAACAGGGGCTGATCCAGCGCACGCCGAGGGGCCGGATGCTGGCGCAGCGGGCCTGGGCGCATCTGGGCCTGCCGATGCCGAGACCCCAGAGCGATCTTTTCGGGTGAGGCGCGCCCGGAAGACAGTCCAATGGACTGTTTTCCGCGCCGAACCGGCGGAGCCCCGGAGCGGCAGGCGTCCCGGAAACGCTCTGGTGGGGTGACGCGGGGTTTGGCACTGGGTTCGGCGCGGGGCTGGCGGGGCGGTCTTTTGCGCTGAATGCGAGTCGGCTCGGAAAACAGGCAGCGCGGCCTGTGTCGCCGGCGCGACGTCGCGCCCCGGTTGCAGCGACGGCGGCGGGGTTTTATGGCTGGGGCGACCAGAAGCATGGGAGACCCCGCGTGACACCTGAGCAGATCGAGGCGCTGTTCAACCGCGAAGGCGGCGAATTTCTGTTCGCCCGCTGGGGCCGGCCGATCGCGCCGGTGGTGTTCGGCGTCGAGGACGAGACGCTTTCCGTGGTCAAGGGCGCCTTCGAGGCGGTGGCGGCGCTGTCGGGCCACAAGCTGGCCGAAACCGACCCGGAACTGGGCAGCAATTGCATGGTGTTCTTTCTGCGCGACTGGACCGAGTTGCGGCAGGTGCCGGGGATGGACCGGTTGATCCCCGATCTGGGTCCGCTGGTCGAAAGGCTGACGGCGGCGGATGCCAGCCAATACCGCGCCTTCCGGTTTGATGGGGGCGGCGCGATCAAGGCGGCCTTTGTGTTTTTGCGGATGACCGGCGAGATGCGTGAGGTGCCGGCCGAGGCGCTGGCGCTGAGCCAGGTGGTCCAGACGTTCCTGCTGTGGTCCGAGCGCGCCTTTCGCGACAGCTCGCCACTGGCGCTGGCGGGCGGGCAGACCATCCTGCGGCCCGGGATCGCCGGGCTGATCCGCGCCGCCTATGACCCGGTTCTGCCGCCGGTGGCGCGCGACCCCTCGCATGCGCTGCGGCTTTACGCCCGGATGGAGGCTGCTCAATGACCCATAAATTCCCGGTTCGCGTCTATTACGAAGACACCGACATGGGCGGGATCGTCTATCACGCCAATTACCTGCGCTATATCGAGCGGGCGCGCAGCGACTGGGTGCGCCAGCTCGGCAACGACCAGAACGCCATGCGCGACGCCGGCATCGTCTGGGTGGTTCGCAGGATCGAGGCGGACTATCTGGCGACCGCGAAATTCGAGGACGAACTGATGGTCGAGACCACGCTGCGCGAGCTGTCCGGCGTGCGGCTGACCATGGATCAGGTGGTCCGGCGGGGCGATACGCCGATCTTTACCGCCGCGGTCACCGCCGTGTGCATGAACGCGGCCGGACGGCCGGTGCGGTTGCCAGCGGAGATTCGCGCATTGATGAAAGGCTAGCCCCGGTCATCGAGCGGGGAATGGTATTTACCGCGAAACTGCGCTAGATTCGCGGCAACAAGGCCGAAACAACAACGCGGCCGTCAGGCAAAGAGCAGGCACATGGACGCACAAACTCTGGCGCTGGCGCAGGAGATGGATTTCTCCCTGTGGGCATTGTTCGCGCGGGCCACCCCGATCGTGAAACTGGTGATGGGACTCCTGATCCTCTCCTCGGTCTGGGCCTGGGCGATCATCATTCAGAAACACATCGTCTATCGCGCGGCGCGGGCCCAGGCGACGGCGTTCGACCGGGCCTTCTGGTCGGGCGAGCCGCTGGACGGGCTGTTCGAAGAGATCGGCCCGAGCCCCAGCGGCAGCGCGCAAAAGATATTCGCCGCCGGTATGGTCGAATGGCGCCGCTCGCACCGCAACGACGGGGGGCTGATCGCCGGGGCGCAGGCGCGGATCGACCGCAGCATGGACGTGGCCATCGCCAAAGAGGCCGAGGCGATGCAAAAGGGGCTGCCGGTGCTGGCGACGGTGGGCTCCACCGCGCCCTTTGTCGGGCTGTTCGGCACGGTCTGGGGCATCATGCACGCCTTTATCGGCATCGCCGAGCAGCAGAACACCAACCTTGCCGTGGTGGCGCCCGGCATCGCCGAGGCACTGCTGGCCACCGGCCTCGGTCTGCTGGCGGCGATCCCGGCGGTGATCTTCTACAACAAGCTGAGCGCGGACAGCGACCGGATCCTCGCAGGCTACGAGGCCTTTGCCGACGAGTTCGCCACCATCCTCAGCCGCCAGCTGGATTCCTGACGTCATGGGGGCAGCGGTTCAAAGCCAGGATCAGGGCGGGCCGCGCCGGCGCGGGCGTGGACGCCGCCGCGCCCGGCCGATGGCCGAGATCAACGTCACGCCCTTTGTCGATGTCATGCTGGTGCTGCTGATCATCTTCATGGTGGCGGCCCCGCTGATGACGGTGGGGGTGCCGGTGGAGCTGCCCAAGACCGCCGCCGGGGCGCTGCCGGGCGATGAGGAAGAACCGCTGACCGTCACCATCACCGCCGAGGGCCGGATCGAGATCCAGACCACCGAGGTGCCGCGCGATCAGCTGGTGAGCAAGCTGCGCGCCATCGCCGCCGAACGCGACAGCGACCGGGTGTTCCTGCGCGCCGACGGCGCGATCCCCTATGAGCTGGTGATGCAGGTGATGGGCGCGCTGAACGCAGGCGGATTTTCCAATGTGGGGCTGGTGACCGACAGCGGCGGGCCCACTCTGGACGATGCCGGGTGAGGCGGCGTGCAGACCGGCACCAAAATCTCGGCCCTGGCGCATGGGCTTCTGCTCGGCTGGGCGTTCCTGGGCGGTGCCTTCCGCTCTGATCCGCTGCCCTTCGCGGTGCAGGACGTGACCGTGATCAGCGCCGAGGAGTTCGACCGGATGAGCGGGCGCAGCGCGGCGCCCGAAACGCCCGAGGCGGTCGCGGCATTGCCCGAACCGGAACCGCCGGAGCCGGCGCCGGAACCCCAGGCCGCGGCGCAGCCCGACAGCCCGCCCGCCCGCACCCAGCCGGAGCCGGCGGCGGAACCTGTCGCCGAACCCCTGCCGGAAAGGCTGCCGGAACCCCTGCCCGCGCCGGTGCCGCCCACGCCCGAGGCGCAGCCAGAGCCTGTGCCGACCCCGTCCGCGCCCGAGACAACCGCTCTGGTGCCCGCGCCGCCGCAGCGCCCCGCCGAACGCATCGCGCCCGAGCCGGTTGCGCCGCCGCCGCCCGACGCCCGGCCCGACCCGGTGGAGCGCGAACAGGTGAGCCCCGACGCCGAGGCAGATACCGCCCGCGAGGCGCAGCAGGCCACCGCGCCGGAAGAGGCCGCCGAAGAGATCGTGACCGAGGCCGAGCAGACCGCGGTGCTGGCGCCGACCCGCTCGCCGCGTCCCGCCGCGCGCCCGGACCGGCCCGCGGCCCCGGCCCGGCCTGCC
>NZ_SMUV01000066.1 GCF_004358185.1 Antarcticimicrobium luteum | reverse complement strand
CGCTGGACCTGCCGGAAGAGGCCGCGGAGGACACCGACGATCTGCTGGCCGACCTCGCCGCCACAGCGCCCGAGGAGACGGCGGCAGAGGACACCGCCGGCGCCGCGCTCGACAGCCTCGCCGCGCTGGACCTGCCGGAAGAGGCCGCGGAGGACACCGACGATCTGTTGGCCGATCTTGCCGCCGCAGCCCCCGAGGAGACGGGTCTGGACGCGGACAGTGCCGATCTGGACGATCTTTTCGGCGATCTGGGCGATCTGGGCGATCTGGGCGATCTCGGCGATGCGGATAGCGGTACGCCGGCGGAACAGGCGGCGGCGACGGCCCCCGAAGAGACCGGCGGCGGCGATTTCGATGACCTCCTGGGCGATCTGGACGTGGCGGGCGGCGATACGCCCGAACAGGACGTGCCCGAGCAGGATGAGGCCGAACCAGCCGGGGACAGCAGCGTGGATTTCGGCGATCTGGATGACGAGCCGGGCGAGACGGAGGCGGCCGGGGGCGTCGGCGCCGATGATCTCGACGATCTCGACGATCTGCTGGGCGATCTGGGCGCGACAGAGGATGCGGGCGGGGATGCGGGCGCGGATGGGATCGCGGACGGGACCACCCCCGCCGCCCCCCCTGCCGCCACCCTCACCGGCGAACCTGAATTTGCCTATGGCACGCTCAGCGCAGATCGTCCCACGCCCGAACGGCTCAACCGCAAGCGCTTCCGAATGGCTATCCTGGGCGATTTCTCGGGCCGGGCCGCGCGCGGGCTGATCGAGACCGGCGATGCGCTGGCCGCCCGCCGCGCCACCCTGCTCGATCCCGACACCGTCGAGGAGATCATCGAAAGCTTTGCCACCGATCTGGTGCTGCCCCTCGGCAAGGACGGCGCCGGAATCGCCGTTCCGCTCCGGGGGCTTGACGATCTGCACCCGGACGAGCTGTACGAAAAGGTCGGGATATTCGCCGAACTGGCGGGCCTGCGCGGCCAGCTGGCCAGCGGCGCCACCGCCGAACGCGCGGCGCAGCGCCTGCGCGACTGGGGCGCGGCCTATGGCAAACCGGTGCGGCCGCCGCGCGCGCGCTCGGGCGGCAACACGGTGCGGGCCGACCTGAAACTCAGCGCGTTCCAGCAACTGATCGGCGACACCCGGCCCAAACCGCCCGAGGCGAGCCCGGCGGACGATCTGATCGCCCAGATCGTCGGCCCCCATATCCAGGCCCTGCCCGACCCGGATGCGGCGGCGATGACCGCGGCGGTGGACGAGGCGCTGTCGACCGCCATGCGCCTGCTGCTGCACCATCCGGAGTTTCAGTCGCTCGAGGCCCAGTGGCGCTCGCTCGATCTGATCGCGCGGTCGGTCGAGGCCGACGATACGCTCGACGTGATGCTCTACGACATCTCGGCAGAAGAGATCGCCGCCGATCTGGCCAGCCATGACGACCTGTCACAAAGCGGCTTTGCCCGCCTGCTGACAGGGGAGCCGCTGGACGAAGAGAACGGGCGCGGCGGCTATTCGGCGCTGATCGGGCTCTATACCTTCGAAGAGACGCCGCCGCATGCTGAGCTTCTGGGTCGTGTCGCCCGCGTCGCGGCGCATGTCGACGCGCCGTTTCTGGCCGCCATCTCGCCCGGCTTTCTGGAGGTCGAGAAAAAGGACCGCCACCCGCTGGTGGCCCGCGCCTGGGACACTTTGCGCGCCATGCCCGAGGCCGGGCATCTGGGTCTGGTGACCCCGCGCGTCCTGCTGCGCCGCCCCTATGGCGCGAAGACCGAGCCGATCTATGAGTTCGAGTTCGAGGAATTCACCATGGAAGAGGGGCTCTCGGGCCTGCTCTGGGCCAACCCGGCGGTGCTGACGGCGATCCTGCTGGCGCAATCGTTCCGCCGCAACGGGCCGTCGATGGGGCTGGGCTCGGTTATGTCGGTGGGCGAGATGCCTTATCACTATGTCGCCGACCGCTATGGCGACCAGGTGGCGCTGCCCTGCACCGAACGCAACCTGACCCAGGCGCGGGTCGAATTTGCCATGGCGCGCGGCTTTATGCCGGTGGTCTCGATAAAGGGCCGCGATGAGGTTAGACTGGCCTCGTTCCAATCGCTCGCCGGGGGCGACATCCTCGGGCTATGGTCGGGCGCCGTCCCGCCGCAGCCCTCGCCGCCGAACCCGGCGTCGCCGCCCGTCGCCGGCGACGCGGGGGATCAGGCCGGTGCCGACGCTGTGGGCGATGACGATCTCGACGATCTGCTCGCCGGCTTCGGCGACGATCTGGACACGGGCGGGGAGGACGGCGGGGGCGGCGATATGGAGGCCGATCTCGCCGCGCTGCTGGATGATTTGTGATGAAGATTTTTGACCGCATTTTCGAACGCAAGGTGATTTTAACGCGCGTCGCGCCCGGTCACGAAAGGACAGGCCATGGCGATCAGTAAACCACATGAAAAGGACGTCGTCTGGATGTCGGGCGGCTACCAGGCTGAGGACCTTTCGATCAAGCGCGCCATCGTGCGCGAAGGGCTCAGCACGCTGACCGAAACCACGGTCGAGTTCCAGTCAAAGAACAAGTCGCTTGACCTCAAGGACTTCATCGGCAAGCCGATGCGGGTGCACATGCTCGACGAACAGATGAAGGAACGCCAGTTCCAGGGCCTGTGCATCTCGGTCGAGAACCTGGGCTTTCGCGACGGCTATGGCCAGTACGTGGCCGAGGTCCGCCCCTGGGCCTGGATGCTGACCCGTACCCTGAATTGCCGCATCTTTCAGGAAAAGACCGCCGTGCAGATCATCGAGGAGGTGTTCAGCGAACACGGGTTCTCGGATTTCCAGAAACGGCTGAGCGACAGCTATGAGGTCCGCCCCTACTGCGTGCAGTACCGTGAGAGCGATTTCGATTTCATCAGCCGCCTGATGGAGGAGGAGGGGATCTATTACTACTTCGACTCCGACAAGGCCCAGTCCGTCTCGGAAAGGATGGTGCTCAGCGACGGGGTCAACGGCCATTCCCCGGTGCCGGGCGAGGCCACGCTCGACTTTCACGCCCGCGACAACACCGACCGGCGCCGCGGCGATCACATCGCCGAGTGGACCGAGCAGGAGGAGCTGACCCGGGGCAAGGTCACGCTGACCGACTATGATTTCCTGTCGCCCAGCGCCGATCTCAAGGTCGCCAACGCGATCAAGAAGGGCAGCCACAGCCACAACACCTATGAGGTCTATGACTATCCCGGTCATTACCGCAAGGACACCGGGCTGGGCAACAAGCGCGCCCGCGTGCGGATGGAGGCCGAGGCGGTGCGCCACAAGCGCTGGCGCGGCGCCGGCAGCGTGCGTACGCTGGCCACCGGCTTTACCTTCAAGCTCAAGGATCACCCCGACAGAAAGGCGAACGCCGACTATATCATCACCGACGCGGTGCATTACCTCCAGCTCGATACCGACTACAAGGAGGGCGGCCTGCGCCACGACCTGAAACCGCTGAACGCCGATTTCCCCGAAGAGATGTCCGGCGACGCCTATGCCTGCGTCTTCGGCGCGATCCCCAAGAACGAACAGTTCCGCGCCCCGCTGAACACCCCCTGGCCGGAGATCCCCGGCATGCACACCGCGACCGTGGTGGGCAAGTCGGGCGAAGAGATCTGGACCGACGAACACGGTCGCATCAAGGTGCAGTTCCACTGGGACCGCGTCGGCAAACGGGACGAAAACGCCTCGTGTTGGGTTCGCGTGGTCACGCCCTGGTCGGGCAAGGGCTGGGGCATGGTCGCGGTGCCGCGCATGGACCAGGAGGTGGTCATCCAGTTCGAAGAGGGCGACCCCGACCGCCCGATCTGCACCGGCATGCTCTACAACAAGGACACCATGCCGCCGTACGACTATCCGGCCGATCAGACCCAGCTCGGGATCAAGACCAACTCGTCCAAGGGGGGCGGCGGCTACAACGAGCTGATGTTCGACGACAAGAAGGACGCCGAACTGATGCGCGTGCAGGCGCAAAAAGACCACCAGATGCTGATCAAGAACAAATCGGTGGTCACCATCGGCCAGGACGCGGTCGATGCCGGCGCCCATGACGACGAGGGCAGCCTCAGCCAGGTGGTGCGCAACCACGTCACCCAGACCATCCAGGAGGGCAACCACTACTGCACGATCGAGAAGGGCGACGAGGAATACAAGATCGAGACCGGCAGCCAGCTTCTGGAGATCAAGAAGGACAAGACCCAGAAGATCGACGGCAAGCACACCAAGACGATCACCGGCAATGACGCCACCACGGTCAAGACCGGCAACATGACCGTCGATGTCAAATCCGGCAAGATCACCATGACCGCGGCGGTGGAGATCCTGCTCAAGGTCGGCGGCAGTTCGGTCAAGATCGACAATTCAGGCGTGACCATCAAGGGCCCGATCATCAAGATTCAGGGCGATGGCATGATAGAGGCCAAGAGCCCGATGACGACCGTCAAGGGCGACGCGATGCTCGTCCTCAAGGGCGGCGTGACGATGATCAATTAGGGCGGCCGATATGAGCGACAAGTTCCAAGGGTTGGTCAAGTTCCCCGGCGATCCGGTGGCAAAGCTGCTGGCGCGCTGCAACGTGATCCTGAAAACCCGGATCGACGCCCCGGCGAGCGCCCCGGCCGCTGTGGTGCTCTCCGAGCTGACTGAAAAACGCGCGATGATCGACCTGCTGCGCCTGCTGGCGATCCTGCTGCCCCCGCGCGAGCGGGTGTGGTGGGCCTGCATGGCCGCGCGCGATTACATCGGGCCGCGCTCGGAGGATGATCCGCCCGCGCTCACCGCCTCGGAGGCCTGGGTCTACAACCCCTCCGAGGAAAACCGCAACGCGGCGCGGATGACGCTGGACCACGCCTATGTGGACGATGACACCGTGCATTGCGCCACCGCCGTGCTTTATGCTGACGGCACCCTGGGGCCGGGCGATCTGGCGCAGTATCCCGCCCCCGCCGGCGCCGCCGAGGCCGCCGCCTTTGCCATGAATATGGTAGCACTGGGGGAATTGTCTGATAGGTTCGAAGAGCATGGCTGGCTGCTGATCGACCGGGCCCTCGATATCGGGCGCGGCGGCAACGGCAAGGTCAGGCTGGGCGAGGCATAGACAGGGGAGCGCGCGACATGGGAATGCCACAAGCCAGACTGACCGATCTGCATCTGTGCAACGTGCCGGTTGTCGTCGTGCCGCCGGCGCCGCCGGCGCCGATGCCGATCATGCCGCCCTGCCTGCCGACCGTTCTGATCGGCAAACTGCCGGCGGCGCGGGTAACCGACATGCATGCCTCGGCCCCGCCGCACCCGATCGTCAAGGGCTCGATGACGGTGCTGATCGGCAGCCTGCCTGCCGCGAGGGTCGGCGATCTGGGCGCCTGCGGCGGCGCGATCCTGAAGGGCGAATTCACCGTGCTGACCGGAGGCTGACCGCGAACATGGGTGTAACGCTGAAATTCCAGTCCTCCGGCACCATTCCGGGCAATGCCCGGCCGGTCCGGATGCAGGGCGGCAGCCTGACGGTCGGGCGCGGCCCGGCCAACGATATGGTGCTGCCCGATCCTGACCGCATCCTGTCGAAGAACCATTTCGTGATCGAGGATCACAACGGCAACGTGATGGTGGTCGACCTGTCCACCAACGGCACCTTCCTGAACTATGCCAAGATCCCGCTGGGCCGCACGCCCACCCCGCTGAACGACGGAGACGTGCTGTGCCTGGGCCCCTATGAACTTGTGGTCGAGATCGGCGCCGATCTGCCCGCCGACACCCCCATCGCCGCCCCGGCGGCCGAGGGTCCAGCCTCGCACGGGATCGCCGAGAATGCACCCGATCCGCTCAGCCTGCTGGACGATGCAGGGCCGGGCGGCGATTTCCTAGACGATCTTCTGGGCGGGGCCGACGCCCCCACCGGCCCGTCGCAGCTCAACCCGGCCGATCCGATCGACGAGCTGATGCCGCCGCTGGACGAGGATGACGACCCCTTTTTCGCCAAGCCCGACGACGGCCGCGGCGGCGAGGGTGCGAGCCTGCCCGCGCACAACCCCTCGGCCAGCGACAGTTTCGCGCCGCAAACCCCGTCCCCGTTCCAGTCCCCGTCGCAATCGATGATTCCCGAGGATTGGGATGACGACCTGCTGGGCGGCGGAACCGACGCCGCGCCATCTGCGCCCGCCCCGATCCCCCCCGCGCCGGTCCCGACCCCCTCGGCGCCGCCCCAGCCCACGCCGATGGCTCCCCCGGAGGTGACGCACCGCACCCCGCCCAATCTCGATCCCGATGCCGGCCCTCCTGATTTCCTCTCGCCCGATGCGGCCGCGCCGGAACAGCCGCCGCAGCTGGCCACATCAACATCGCCGGCCACCCCACCGGCCACCCCACAGGCCGCGCCGCCCGCCACACCCCAGGGCGAGGCCACGGTCGAGGATTCGGGCACCGATGCCGCCCGCGCCTTTCTCGAAGGGATAGGGGCCACAGAGGTCAAACTCGACGACGAAGAGCTTGTCACCGCAATGGGCCGCATGGGCCGGGTGATGAAAACCCTGATCACCGGCCTGCGCGAGATCCTGATGACGCGCACCTCGATCAAGTCCGAGTTCCGGATCGAACAGACCATGATCGGGGCAGGCGGCAACAACCCGCTGAAATTCTCGATCAGCCCCGAGCAGGCCATCGAGGCGATGGTCCGCCCGGCGGTAAAGGGCTATCTCAGTCCCGAGACCGCCGCCGAGCAGGCGCTCGACGACATCAAGGCGCATGAGATCGCCATGGTCACCGGCATGGAGGCCGCGCTCAAGGGCGTGCTGACCCGGCTCGACCCCAAGGAGGTGGCCGGCCGGATCGAGACATCGGGCGCCTTCGGCAGCCTGCTCAAGGGCAAGAAAGCCCGCTATTGGGAAGTTTACGAAAAGCTTTACGCCGATATTTCGGACGAAGCGGAAAACGATTTTCACGACTTGTTCAGCCGCGAATTCGCGCGCGCCTATCAGAACCAGATGAACAAGCTCAAGCCATAACGCCGGAGCGCCCGGCGACTGATGACAAGACGCCCGCACAGGGCGCAAAAAGGAGGATGCCTCGTGTCCTGGGACAGCAAGGTGCTTTGGACCGAGGGGTTGTTTCTGCAACCCCATCATTTCCAGCAGGCCGATCGTTATACCGAGGCGCTGGTCGCGGGGCTCGCCCGCCGCCTGCGCCCCTATGCCTGGGGGTTCAGTGCGCTCGAAATCGACCAAGAGGCGCTGAAAGTGGGCCAGTTCGCACTGAAATCCTGCGCCGGTCTCACCCAGGACGGCACCGTGTTCCGGGCGCCGATGGCCGACGATCATCCCCCCGCGCTCGAGGTGCCGGAGACGATCAAGGATTGCATCGTCTATCTCACCGTGCCGCAGCGCCGCCAGGGCGCGGCCGAGGTCGATCTGTCGGGCGCCGAGATGTCGGCGAGCCGTCTGCGCCCGGCCGAGCAGGAGGTCACCGACACCATGAGCGCCGAGAAAAAGCCGGTGGTTCTGGGGGTGGGCAAGATGCGGCTGCAATTCGCGCTCGCGGTCGATGACCTGGCCGACCGGCTGGCGATCCCGGTGGCCCGCATCATCGAGGTGCGCCCGGACAAGGAGATCGTGCTCGACCAGGCCTTCATTCCCGCCTGCACCGACATCCGCGCCGCGCTGCCGCTCGACGGGTTCCTGCGCGAGCTGGAGGGGCTGTTGTCGCACCGGATGCAGGCGCTCGCCGGGCGGCTCTCCGAAGGTGGCGCCGCCCGCGGCGTGGCCGAGGTGTCGGATTTCCTGCTGCTGACCATCATCAACCGGATGCTCCCGCAGATCCGCCACATGGGGACGATCGAGAACCTGCACCCCGAGGATCTGTTCCGCACCAGCGCCGGGCTGGCGGGCGAGCTGTCGGTGTTCATGACCGCCGAGAAACAGCCGCCCGATTTTCCGCCCTATACCCATGACAACCTGATCGCCTGCTTCACGCCGGTGATCCGCACGCTGCGGCAATACCTGTCCTCGGTGCTGGAACAGACCGCGATCCCGATCAAGCTTGAGGCGCGCAAATACGGCATCAGCGTCGGCGTGATCGCCGACCGCAAGCTGCTGGGCAACGCCGGCTTCGTGCTGGCGGTCGATGCCGACATCCCGTCCGAGGACGTGCGCCGCCATTTCGCCGGCCAGGCCAAGATCGGTCCGGTCGAGGAGATCCGGCAACTGGTCAACTCCGCCCTGCCGGGGATCACCCTGCGGCCGCTGCCGGTGGCGCCGCGCCAGATTCCCTATCATTCCGGCGTGGTCTACTTCGAACTTGACGCCGCCAGCCCCTATTGGAGCAAGATGACCACCTCCGGGGGCATCGCCGTGCATGTCTCGGGCCAGTACCCGGGGCTCAAGATGGAGCTTTGGGCGATCCGCAACAGCTGACCGAACGGTAGGAACAATGGCCGATCACGACGATCCCTTTGCCGAACCCGATGACACCGAAAAGACGGTGATCAGACCCAATCCGGGCGGTCGGCTGTCGCAGCCGGCCCCGGCGGCGCCTGCGTCCGCCGCACCCATTGGGGGCGGGCAGGGCGGTGGCCAGAGTGGTGGGGGCCAGAGCGGCGGAGAGGCCGCGTTCGGCGTGCCGCAGGCGGCGAGTCCGGCCGCGCCTGCGTCCGCCTCCGGCCCGCGCGAGACCGCGCCGGTCCTGACCGGCATGAACCAGCTTCTGGCCTGCGCCTCGACGCTCTTTGCGCTGATCTCGCGCATCCGCAACCGCGCCCAGCACATGGACCCGGACAAGCTGCGCCAAAGCGTCGTCGCCGAGGTGCGCGAGTTCGAGAACCGTGCGCTGCAGGCCGGCATCCCGGCGCAGACCGTCAAGGTGGCGCGCTATGCGCTCTGCGCCACGCTCGACGATGTGGTGCTCAATACGCCCTGGGGCGGCCAGTCCAGCTGGGGGCTGCAATCCATGGTCGGCACCTTCCACCGCGAAACCGTCGGCGGCGACCGGTTCTATGACCTTCTGGCGCGGCTGGAAAAGGAACCCTCGGCCAATATCGACCTGCTGGAATTTCTCTACATGTGCCTGTCGCTGGGCTTCGAGGGGCGGCTGCGCGTCGAACAGGGCGGCTCGGACAAGCATCTGCGCATCCGCGGCGCGCTGGCCCGCATCATCCGCGCCCAGCGCGGCCCGATGGAACGCGATGTCTCGCCCCATTGGGAGGGGGTGGAAAAACCGTTCAAGCCGCTCTCGGCCTGGCGCGTGGTCTGGATCGCCGTGGCGGTGGTCGCGGTGCTGCTCACCTTGCAGTTCGCCGGGCTCAGCTGGGCGCTGTCCAACTCCACCGAACGGGTTCTGGGCCAGCTTTCGACCATCGAATCCGGCCCCACCGCCACGCTGGAACGGCGCGCTCCGCCGCCGCCTCCGCCGCCGCCGCCGCCCACCGCCGAGGTGCAGCTGCAAAAGGTCACCGGCTTTTTGCAGGCCGAGATCGACGAGGGCATCGTCGAGGTGTTCCGCAAGGGCAACACGCTGATCATCCGCATCAAGGGATCGGGCATGTTCGCCTCCGGCTCCGACGATCTGCAGGAGCGGTTCGTCGGCCCCGTCAACCGGGTCGCCGAGGCGCTCAACGACGAGCCGGGCCCGGTGATCGTGGCCGGCCATTCCGACAACGTGCCGATCCGCTCGTCGCGATTCCCCTCCAACATGCACCTGTCGCTGGCGCGCGCCAAATCGGTGATGGCCGGCATGGCCAGCGTGCTCGAGGATCCCGACCGGCTCAGCGCCGAGGGGCGCGCCGACAAGGAACCCATCGGCGATAACGCCACCAGGGAAGGCCGCGCCAAGAACCGGCGCATCGAGGTGCTTCTGGTCCAGGAGGAGGGGCAATGATCCTTCGCCGCTATATCCTTCCGCTGTTCCGCTCGATCTATACGGTGCTGATCCTCACCGCCTTGGTGCTCTCGGCCTGCATCTGGTATTTCGCGCCGCTGATCGGCACCGAGGGCTGGCATCCCTTCGGCACCATGCTGGCCCGGCTGGTCACCATCGCCTGCCTGTGGCTGTTCTTCCTGCTGCTGATCGGCCTGATCTTCTGGCGCCGCGGCCGCAAGGACAAGGAGATGACCGAGGAGATGGCCGAGACCGTCGACACCTCGGACGATCCCGATGTCACCTCCGAGGAGCTGGGCGAGCTGCGCGGCAAGTTCAGGACCGCGCTGGCCGAGCTGCGCAAATCTAGGAACGGCCGCCGGCATTTGAACGAATTGCCCTGGTACGTGATGATCGGCCCCCCCGGCGCCGGCAAGACCACCGCGATCGTCAATTCCGGGCTTCAGTTCCCGCTGGCCGAAAAGCTCGGCAAATCGGCCATCGGCGGCGTCGGCGGCACCCGCAACTGCGACTGGTGGTTCACCAATCAGGCGGTTCTGATCGACACCGCCGGGCGCTATACCACCCAGGAAAGCGATGCCGAGGCCGACAATGCCGCCTGGCTCGGCTTTCTCGGGCTGCTCAAGAAATACCGCAAGCGCCAGCCGGTCAACGGCGCCATGATCGCCATCAGCCTCAGCGATCTGTCGTTGCAGGACGAGCTGACGCAAAAGAACCACGCCCGCGCCGTGCGCCTGCGCCTGAACGAACTGCGCGAGCGGCTTGGCGTGCGCTTCCCGGTCTATGTGCTGTTCACCAAGGCCGACCTGATCGCCGGGTTCACCGAGTATTTCGACAATCTCGGCAAGGAGGACCGCGAACAGGTCTGGGGCTTTACCCTGCCGCTGGCCAAACCCAAGGCCGAGGCTTCGCCCATCGCCGGGTTCGACGAGGAATTCGGCGCGCTGCTGGGCCGGCTCAACGGCCAGCTTCTGGAGCGGCTGCAAACCGAGACCGACCACCAGCGCCGCGCGCTGGTCGCCGGTTTTCCGGCGCAGGTCGCCTCGATGCGCCGCGTCGCGCGCGAGTTTCTGAACGAGGTGTTTCAGGACAACCGGTTCGAAAAGCGCCACATGCTGCGGGGCATCTATTTCACCTCCGGCACGCAGGAGGGCACCCCGATCGACCGGCTGATGCTGGGCATGGCCCAGACCTTCGGCATCGGCCGTCAGGCCATCGGCAGCGGCAGCGGCACCGGGCGGTCGTTCTTCCTGACCCGGCTGTTCGAGGGGGTGATCTTCCCCGAGGCGGGGCTGGTCTCTTCCGACGACAGGGTCGAACGCCGCTATCGCTGGACCCGGCGCGCGGCCATCGCCGCCACGGTTCTGATCGCGTTGGCGACCGGCGCGCTCTGGGCGCGCTCCTACTTCGGCAATACCGAGCTGATCGCGCAGGCCGGCGAACAGGCAGGCGCCTATCAGCAGGCGGCCGAGACATTGCCGCCCAGCCCGGTGGGCGATACCGACCTGCCCCCCGTGGTGATCGCGCTGAACCAGCTGCGCGACATGCCGGGCAACCCGGTGCTGTCCGATCCCGAACCGCCGCGCGCGCTGCGCTACGGGCTCTATCAGGGCGAGGTGATCGGCACCCAGGCGGCGCAAACCTACCGCGCCGGGCTCAACCGACGCTTCCTGCCGCGTCTGCTGCTGCGGCTCGAAGAGCAGATCACCGGCAACATGAACAACCCCGACATTCTCTATGAGGCGCTCAAGATCTACCTGATGCTGGGCCTTCAGGGGCCGATGAACGCCGATCTGGTCCGCGAATGGATGACCATCGACTGGGAGATCGCCTATCCCGGCGTCCAGCGGAAAGAGCTGCGCGAAGATCTCGCCGCGCATCTCGACGCGCTGCTGTCGCAGCCGATGGAAGAGATCGCGCTCAACGGTCCGCTGGTCGAACGGGTGCAGGGCCTGCTGACCGAGATGCCGCTGGCCCAGCGGGTCTATAACGGCATCCTCAACAGCCCAAAGGCCACCGCGCTGCCGAAATGGCGCATCACCGACGTCGGCGGCCCGGCGGTGGCCCGCGTGCTGGTGCGCTCCTCGGGCAAGCCGCTCAACGACGGCATCCCGGGCATCTTCACCTATGCCGGGTTCAACACCGTCTTTTTGCCCGAGGCGGTCAGCGTCGCCGAACGGGTCCAGAACGAAAGCTGGGTGCTCGGACCGCGCGGCGAGGCGGCCCAGAGCGAGGCGGCGCTGCTGGCGCTCAGCCGCGACGTTCTCGACCTCTATTACAACGATTTCATCACCCAGTACGATCAGCTGCTGGCCGATATCGACATCATCCCGATGGAATCGCTCAGCCACGCGATCGAGGTGACGAACGTGCTCTCCGGGCCGACCTCGCCGCTGGTCAACATCCTGACCGAGGCCAGCAAGGAAACCAGCCTGACCGAGGACCGCTCGGCGATAAACACAGAATCGCTCAGCGAGGGCGCCGGCGCCGTGGCCTCGCTCGAGGCGCGCTCGAACCTCTCGATCCAGGGCCAGATCCTGATGGAGGCGCTGCTCAACTCGACCACCGGCGGCGACGGCACCCCGCCGAAACCGCCCGGCACCTATGTCCAGGACCGGTTCGACTGGCTGCACCGCCTGGTCGAGCGGCCCGAGGGGCAGCCCTCGCAGCTCGATCAGCTGATGGATGTGCTGACGCAGGTCTATCAGGAGCTGAACAAGATGTCGTTCAGCGGCGTCACCGCCGGCGCCCAGGGCGGCGGCGAGGCGATCTTGCGATTCCAGCAGGCGGCCAGCCGGGTCGAGGGGCCGGTGCCGCGCTGGGCCACCCAGATCGTCAACGGCTCGTCCGGGATCGCCGCCGACGGCACCCGCGCCTCGATGAACGCGCGCTGGCAGGCCAGCGTGCTGCCGTTCTGCAAGCAGGCGCTGGCGAACCGTTACCCGTTCAACGCCCGCGCGGGCGCCGATGTCGGGGTGCAGGATTTCGCCAAGCTGTTCGCGCCCGGCGGGCTGATCGACAATTTCTTCAACGAAAATCTGGTGAAATACGTCGATACCCGCTCGCGCCCCTGGACATGGAAACGGGTGAACGATGTCGATCTGGGCATCTCCGACGCGGTGCTGCAACAGTTCCAGTACGCCTTCCAGATCCGCGAGGCGTTCTTTGCCGGCGGGCCGCAGCCGCAGATCCAGTTCCAGATCACCCCCTACGGGCTCGACGACAAGGCGCGCGGGGTGCTGCTCGAGGTGCATGGCCAGCAGATCGGCTTCAAGCATCGCGGCGGTCTGCCCACCCCGGTGGCGGTGACCTGGCCCGGCTCGGTGGGCCTCGCGCGGGTCAGTTTCGAGCCGCAGAAGCGCAACACCGAAAGCGTGCTGTCGCGGGACGGGCCCTGGGCCTGGTTCCGGCTGCTGGACGCGGCCGAGATCCGCTCGCTCAATGTCGCCGACCGCAAGCGGGTGAACTTCATCGTCGGCGGGCGGCTGGCGATCTTCGATCTGCAGGTGGGGTCGGTGATCAACCCCTTCGCGCTGCCGGCGCTGACCAAGTTCAGCTGCCCCGAGTCGCTCTGATGGCGGGGTTCGGCGCCTTCGGCAAGATGCCCGCAGTCGGCGATTTCTTTCGCATCTCGGCGCCGCCCGGCTTTGTCTCGGCCTGGGATCCCTGGGTGCAGGGCGCCATGCTGGCGGCGCAATCGGCGCTGGGTCCGGCTTGGGACGGGCACTATATGTCGGCCCCGATCTGGCGCTTTGCCTTGGCGCCGGGGCTGGCCGGGCGGCACAAGGCGCTGGGCGTGCTGATGCCCTCGGTCGATCGGGTCGGGCGGCGCTTTCCGCTGACCCTGATGGCGGCGCTCGACACGCCGGGACCGGCTCCGCTCGACCATTTCCGCGAGGCGGCGCTGTTCGCCCGGCTGGAAGAGGTGGCGCTCTCCGCCCTCGGCGACGCCATGACGCGCGAGCGGTTCGAGGCCGATCTCGCCGTGCTCGAGGCGCCGCAGATGCGCGCCACCGCCCCGCTGCGCCAGGCCGGCCGTTGTCTGGTGCTGACCCAGTCCGCCGCCGGCGCCCTGCCGGGCGATCTGGCCGCCGGTCTGCTGGCTGGCCGTTACTCCACCCCCAGCGTCTGGAGCGCCGAGGTCGCCGGCGCGCCCCGCCTTCTGGTCTGCGAGGGGCTGCCGGACGAGAACAGCGCCCGCGGCCTGTTCGATCTCAACGCGCCGGTCTGGAACGAGGCCCGCCCGATATGACCGATCTGCACCCCTACCGCTATTCCGTACAGACCCATGTGGGGCTGAAGCGCAAGGTGAACGAGGATGCGGTCCTTGCCCTGCCCGATCACCACATCTGGGTCGTCTCCGACGGCATGGGCGGGCACGAGGCCGGCGATCTGGCCAGCCGGCTGGTCACCGACGCCGTCGCCACGATTCCCGCCGGGCTCGACCCCACCGCGCGGATGCACGCCCTGCGCGACGCGATTCAGGGCGCCCACCGCGCCATCCGCGCCGAGGCCGAGGCGCGCGGCCGCGGCGTGATCGGCGCCACCGTCGCCGCGCTGATGATGGCCAACGGCCATTTCGTCGGCCTCTGGGCCGGGGACAGCCGCATCTACCGGCTGCGGGCCGGGCTGATCGAGATGCTGACCACCGATCATTCGGCGGTGGCCGAACTGGTTCTGTCGGGCCAGATGACCTGGGACGAGGCCGAACAGCATCCCCAGTCAAACGCAATCACCCGCGCCGTGGGTGTCGGCGAGGTGCTGGAGCTGGACAAGATCCGCGGCCAGGTCGCCGCCGGCGACCGTTTCCTGATCTGCTCCGACGGGCTGACCAAATATGCCACCCAGGGCCTGCTGCAACGCCTGCTCGCCCGCGCGCCGCTGGAGACCGTGGGCGAGGAGTTGCTGCAGGTGGCGCTGGCCGGCGGCGGCGCCGACAATATCTCGGTCATCGTGGTGGACGTGCTCTAGACAGGCGTCCGATAACAGGCAGGGCCAACCGGTTCCGGCAGTGCGCTGAGTGTCACAATGGGCGCGGCGCGGAACATTGCGCCCCCGCCGCCATCCCCCGGATCACGGCTTTGCCGCCGTCACCAGAAGCCGACTGTCCAGCGACAGGATGGCGCTGTCATTGCCCTGGGCATGGGCCTGCAGGGCCTCGGCATATCCCAGCGCCGATTCCGAGGTCGGCCGCATCCCGTCGAACAGCGGCGCGCTGGAATGGATCACGACCACCTTGCTCTTGCCCAGCGTGCTGTCATCCACCCTGAAGGCCAGCCCGCCGCCCTCGGCCGCCTCCGCCAGGCTGAACGCCACCCGCACCGCGACCGGCCCCGTCGCGCCGTCGCGCAATGCCTCTACCGCGTTATCCTGCCGGTTGATGTTGGGCAGCAGGTGGAACACGCTGCCCGACACGTCCAGAATCGACACCGTCAGAAACCCGTCCGCCACATCCGCCGGCAGGGTCACGTCGATCACCGGATTCTCGCCGACAAAGAACCGCCCCGAGGGGTTCGGCGCGCCGGTCTCGCCGACATGATAGGCCACGTCGATGCCGCTCTCCGGTGCGCGCGGCAGGTGGCTTTCGATCAGGCAGAGCGTGGGGTTCAGCACCTCGACATCCAGCACCAGCTTGCGCTCCCCGGCCCGGGCCCTGAGCGCGTCGAACAGGGCCACCCGGGTCGCCGTTCCGGCCACCCGCCCGGTCACCGTCACCGCCGCCTCCGGCCCGTATCCGGTGGCCGGCGGATCGCTCAGCTCCAGCGTGCCGCAATCGGCCTGCGCCTCCAGGATCGGGCGCAGCGCGTCGGCGGCCAGAAACAGCTCGCGATAGGCGATCTCGACCGGCCCCTCCAGCGCGCCGGGCAGCTTGCCGGCGAACTGCGCCGCCAGACGCTCCTGCACCGCGCGGTCGGTGGTGGTGCCGCTGAGCCGGCCGCGATTGCCGCTGACCGACAGCCGCCAGTCCTCCAGCTCCGACAGCGGCTGAAGCGTGGCCAGCACATCGGCGCCCCAGCTCTCGGCGATGGCGCCGCTGGCCAGCGTCAGATCGGCGCCGTCGCCGGCCAGACTGGCCAATTCGTCACGCACCGCGGGCGAGGGGGCGTTGCCCACCATCTGCACCGCGCCATCGGCCTTCTGCGCCACCAGCGTATAGGGATCGGCCAGCGGATAGGCGGGGCCAAGCAACCCGTCGAATACCCCGGCGACATACCCGACGGCACCGCCGCCGACCAGAATCAGCGCCAGCGCCGCCGCGATCAGCCCGCCGCGCGATTTGCGCGGTTCCGGTTCCGGCACGGGCGCCGCGCTGGGCTCCGGCACACCCTCGGGCTTCGGCGCGGCCGGCTTGCGCAGGGCTGGGGCGATCACCGTCGCCTCGTCCGCCTCGTCGTCCGCCGCCTCTGCCGCGCCCCCCTCTTCCGGCGCGTCGAGAAAGGCCAGCACATCCGCCGCGCTCTGCATCCGCCGCGCCGGGTCCGGCTCGGTCATCCGGTCGATCAGCGTCTTCAGCGGCTCCGGCACGCCGGTCGTGTCCAACCGGTCGCCCTTGCGCTGCAACACCTCCATCGGCGAGTTGCCCAGTTTCGGCGCGGCGCCGCGGAAATTCGCCAGCAGCAGCGCGCCCAGCGAATAGACGTCCGAGCGCGCATCGGTCTGCCCGCTCAGCTGCTCCGGCGCGGCATAGGCGTATTTGCCGGCGAATTCATTGCCGACGATGGTCTGCGCGCCCGGGTTGGTGTCCTTGGCGATGCCGAAATCGATGATCACCGCCTGAGCCGGATCGCCGCCGCGCAGGATGATGTTGTCCGGGCTGAGGTCGCGGTGCACGATGCCGCGCGCATGGGCTGCCTGCAGACCCCCGGCGACCCGGCGGCAGACCGTCAACAGATCCTCGGCCGCCATCGGCCCCTGTTTCAGCTTGCGGTCCAGCCCCGGCCCCTCGACATAATCCATCAGCAGATAGACATGCCCGTCCTCGGTCCGGTGATTCTCGGAATAGCGCACCACCGCGTCATGGCGGATCTCGCGGATCTCCTCCTCGCGGGTCAGCAGGGTCAGGTAATCCTCGTTGCCCGAGAATTCCGATTTCAGCATCTTCAGCGCGACCAGCCGCCCCGAGATCTCGCTGCGCGCCTTGTAGACGTCCGAGGTGCCGCCGCGCCCCAGGATCGCCTCGATCCGATAGGTGTTGTTGACCAGATCGCCGGGCTGAAAGATGTCTCCGGGGCGCGAGTCCGTCATCGGGCCACCCCCGGCCGCCCGCCGGCCTCAGCCCAGGGCCTGGAATTCGACACGGCGGTTCACGTCGGCGCGGGGATTGCTGCTGTCATAGGGGGCCTTTTCGCCCATTCCGACCGCTTCCAGCCGGGTTTCGGGAATGCCGCATTCGCTGACCAGGTGGCGCTTGACCTCCTGCGCGCGCAGCAGCGACAGCCGCTGATTATACCCGGCCCCGCCCGAGCTGTCGGTATGGCCGATAATCTGGAACAGCGCCACATCGACCGATTGCATCACCTGGCACAGCGTCGCCAGCTTCGGCTTCTGATCCTCGCGCAGCGCGGCGCTGTCGAAGTCAAAGGAGATCTGGATGTTGACCTGATCGTCCTTGTCCACCGCGGAATAGCCGGGATCGGCCGCCGCCGGGGTGACCGTCGTGGCCTCGGCGCTCTCGGACTGCTGTCCCGAGGGCACGATCACCAGCCCGCGGGTCTTTTGTTTCTTGAAGGCCTCGGTGATTTCCTCGGCGGTCATCTCGGTTTGCGCAGCGGCCGGTGCGGGGGCAAGGGCCAGGGCGGCAGGGATGGCGAAAACGGCAAGCAAGGCGAGTCGGAGCATATCCTCTCCTCCTCCTTAATAAATGAATGAAGATATCGGGAAACCTATACCACCGCCGGGGTTCGGGCAACGGTTTTGCGGGCCGCCTACAAGGTGCGCAAATCCCGCCACGCGCGGCATTTCCCCCTTTACGCGCCCCCGTCAACCGGGCTCAAATGGGGTCGGGCATCCAGGGGGTTTCATGCTGCGTTTCGTTCCGGCCATCATCATTGCCACCGCCCTCCTGTTGGTGCCGGTGATCTGGGTCGGGCTCGATCATCTGCTGGCGCAGGACGAGTATCAGGGCGGCGCCGGCATCGATTCCGGCGCCCGGATCGAGATCGAGAGGCTGCGCCAGCAGGTCGAGAGCCTCAACACACGCCTCGACGGGCTGGAGCGCGAGCTGGCCCGCGTCGGCACCAGCGGGGCGATGGCGCCGCAGCCCGGGACCGAGGATCAGGGATTTCGCCAATCGGGCCCCAACGACATCGTCGACGCCTATGCGCAGCTTGTCTTCATCGCCGACCGGCGCAACGTCAATAGCGGCATGAGTGTGTTGACCAGCAGCTATCTGGTGGAAAAGCTGGGCCGCCCGCGCGAGGATCTGAGCGACAACTGCCAGTCGATCACCAATGAACGGCTGGCCGATCAGCTGGTGCTGGAAGAGGTCGGCCCGATCCGGGTCAAGATGCTGAAACCGGCCGCCGAATCGCTGCGCACCGTGTTCGAAAAGATCCGCCGCGCCGATCCCGACCTCTATGCCAAGATCAACACCTCAGGCTCGCTCTGCACCCGTCTGGTGCGCGGCTCGTCGACCTCGATCTCGAACCACAGCTACGGCATGGCGCTGGACCTGAACATCGACGGCCACCTCGACAATCTCGCCGACGGCAAGACCCAGCTGGGCCTGACCATCCTGGCCGATTTCTTCCGCGCCGAGGGCTGGGTCTGGGGCGCCGGCTTCGGGCGCGAGGACAGTATGCACTTCGAGGTCAGCCGCGAAATGCTCGACGAATGGCTGGAGGCCGGGCTGCTCTGAGCCCTGTGTCACGCCACCCGTCTTTCGGGCCCAGGTCTCCCCTCCTCCCCCCCTGCCGGGGAGGGTAATCCGCCTCCTGCCCCCCTACAGCGACCGCAGCAGCACCTTGTTCGAGCCGACCGCCGCGGCGATGCGCTGGTACTGCACGCTGCGCGCCGCCGGATCGTCGGCCGAGCGCAACAGCCGGGTTTCCGCCTCGCTGATCACCGCCAGCGCCTGCGCCACCGCAGCCTGCTGCCGGGCCGGGTCGACCGGCACCAGCGCCCGGTTGGTCCGGGTCACCGTGCCGTCGGCATCCTGGGTGCGAAACCGCGTCGGCCGCTGCGCGGTGGCGCGGTTCGCCCGTGCGATCCGGTTCAGATCGCGCGTCGCCTCGTCCAGCACCGCGCGCACCTCCTCATAGCCGCTGGTGCCCGCCATCCGCCGGTTCACGTCGTCCAGCCGCTCGGCCAGGCAGTCGATCACATAGGCGCCCTTGCCGTCGCGTTTCAGCCAGCCGCAATAGCGCGTCGCCTGCTGCAACGAGGCGACCACCTGCGCGGTGGTGGAGGCGCTCGGCGTCTTCTCCTTCGGGCGCGCCGCGCCGCTGGGCGCGCGTTTTCCATACCCATAGGGGACAAAGACCGGCGACGTGCCGACCGCATCGCCCCCGGTCAGGTGCAACGGGCCGCCGGGGCCGCCGGGGCCGCCGGGGCGGTCGGGGGCGGCAGTCCAGCCGGTCAGGGCAAGCGCGGCGGCGGCGGTGAGGGCAGGCAGGGACAGCGACATCGGCTCAGCTCCGGAACAGTTTGGGATTGAAGAGGTTGACGGTGATCGACACCCGCCGCTGGCCCAGCCGGTCGGTGGCGTCGTTGATCTCGGCGCTGACGGTCATCCAGTCGATATCGTCGAACTTCCAGGACGCGCCCAGATCCAGCGTCTCGCCGGTCCAGGCCGCCGAGAGGCCGAGGTTGCGGTTCACGCCGATCCCCACGCCGCCGAACACTCCCGGATCGGTCCGGGCGTTGCGCAGATGCGTGCCATAGCCCACCGTGACCATCAGCGGGAACAGATCGCCGCCGGCCGAGAGGTCCGGGAACCAGGTCGCCATGATCCGCCCGCGCGTGGGCACGGTGCTGGCCTGACCCCATTTCGCCAGCCCCTCGACCTGCGCCCCCAGGTACAGCGGGGTATCGCCCGATGAGACCAGCCGCGAGACCTTGGCCTCGAAATACCCCGAATCCCCGAAGGCGTTGGTCAGCGAGGTGAGATTGGCGGTCAGCTGGAACCCCAGTGCGCGCTCCGCATCGCCCAGCCCGAGGCCAAGGGCCAGCGAGCCGTCCCATTCGTTCAGCACGCCGCCCCGCTTCGAGGTCAGCCCGAGCGAGGCGAACCCCAGCCCGTGCGGCGCCACCGTCGCCGAGGGAATTCCGAGCAGGGTCAGGTTCTTCGCCGCCCCTTCCTCGTAATAGGGAAGCCCGGCACCGACCGCCTCCTGCGCCCGTGCCGCCGGTGCCGCCAGCCCGATCGCGATCGCCAGACCGGCCAGCGCGGATCTGATCGCGGCGCGGCCGGGCGCGGCCCCAAACCGGACAGGGCGGCGTGCGGGGGGCCGTGCAGCGGGCAGGACAGGGGAACAGGGCTGGTGCATGCAGGTCTCCAATTTCGTTGCCTTTGGCCGCCTGAATGGCGGTCTCAGTCCTCGATGCCGTAGGCGCGCCGGATGCCGCGCTGGGTGCCGGGGCCGAAATCGCCGTCGATCGCCCCGGCATAAAACTCATGCTCTTTCAGCCGCGCCTGCAACGCCCGGCGGGTGGCCGGCTTGAACATGGTCGGCCGTTCGGTCAGCAGTTGCAGCACGTCCGAACTGCCCGAGCGCAGCGCCTCGTAGAGGTATCGCGCCGCGTCCTCCGGCCCCTTCTGGGGGATCAGCCCGTCGTCGATCAGGGCGGCGAAATTGAACTGGGCCTGCGGGTGGCGCAGATCGGCGGCGCGCTCGAAGAACCGCAGCGCCTTGTTCGGATCGGCCGGCAGGCCCAGCCCGCCCTGATAATGCAGAAAACCCAGGTCGTTGATCGCATCGGCGAAATCCTGATCCGCCGCCTCGCGGTAAAGCGCCAGCGCGCGCGCATCGTCGCGCACCACCCCGGTGCCCCGCTCATACAGCTTGGCCAGCTCGAACTGCGCCTCGGGCGATCCGGCCTCCGCCGCACGGGTCAGGAAATCCACCGCCGCCGCCGGATCGAACCGCCCCTCGTTCGGGTTCAGCCGGATATAGGCCAGCCCCAGCATCGACCGGGTGTCGCCCAGCTCGGCCAGCGCCAATAGCTGCTCTTCCTGATCCGGCTTGATCGCCGCCCAGGCATCCAGCGCGCTGGGCGCCGCTGCCGGATCCTGCCCGGCGCCCGGCCCGGCCAGGTAGAACGGAACCCCGGTGAGCGAGCCATAGGTATGCGGCTCCTGCAGGTTGCCGGTCTCGCGCAACACCATGTCGCGCACCTGGCGGAACATCAGGCTGATCTCCAGCCCCGGCTGCACCATCTTTTCCATCAGCGCGCGGGCAAAGGGGCTGTTGTCACCCCGCCCGTCCAGCGCCACCTGACCGTCGCGCGCGGCAAAGGCCACCAGCGTGCCGCGGTCCGGGTCCGCCGCCGCCAGCCCGCCGCCGCCCCGCGTGGTCTGATTGGCGGCCTGATCGGCGGCCTGATCGGCGGTCTCGGTCGCGGCGCTCTGCCTGCTCTGGGCCAGGTCGATGGCATCGCCCAGCGGGTTGTCGCGGCAACTGTCCAGGATCACGATGCGCATCTTGCGCGCCCGTTCCACCGCCGCCAGCATCTGTTTCAGCGACACCGATTGCCGCTGCACGTCGAGATTGCTGGAAACCTGCGCATCGACGGGGATCATGAAATTCTCGCCCTGCACCTCGACCCCGTGCCCTGCGAAATAGATCAGCGCCAGATCGGCGGTCTCCGAGCGAAAGGCGAAATCGTCCAGCAGCTGACGCATCTGCTCGCCGGTGGTGTCGAGCGACAGCGTCACGTCAAACCCGATATCCTCCAGCGTGCGCGCCATGTCCGAGGCATCGTTGCGGGTGTTGTCCAGCGCCGGAACCGTCTGATACGCGCCCAGCCCCAGGATCAGCGCAACCCGATCGCCCGCCGCCCAGGCCGCCGGGGCCAGCAGGCACATGGTCCAGATCACGACAACGCGCAGCGTCCGCATATCAATTCCCGTCCAA
Source organism: Antarcticimicrobium luteum (assembly GCF_004358185.1). Classification (GTDB taxonomy): domain Bacteria; phylum Pseudomonadota; class Alphaproteobacteria; order Rhodobacterales; family Rhodobacteraceae; genus Antarcticimicrobium; species Antarcticimicrobium luteum. Next base: position 132,338 of record NZ_SMUV01000066.1, on the reverse strand, counting down.
AAAAATCTGATCCAAATCCTGTCTCAACCTTACCCCACGTCACTGAAAAGGAAAGGAGGGAATCCCTCACCTCGGACAACAGGCAGACACCAGCGGGTGATCCGCAGCCGCCACCGGGGCGACCGCCCGAAAACCGGGTCCGTCTAGGCTTCTTTTTCGAAATCGGCTAACCCGGCCACAGCCGGAAGGAGGCCGCCCAATGCCACGCTTTGCCGCCAATATCTCGCTGCTCTTCACCGAGCTGCCGTTCATGGCGCGGTTCGCCGCCGCCGCCCGCGCCGGGTTTGACGGGGTCGAGATCCTCTATCCCTATGATCACCCGGCGGAAGAGATCCGCAGCGCGCTGGACGCAAACGGGCTGGCGCTCGCGCTCTTCAACGCCCCGCCCCCGGGCCCTGGGGCCGCGTACCCCGCGCTGCCCGACGGCGAAGACGCCTTCCGCGCCACCATGGAGCAGGTGCTGACCCGCGCCCAAATCCTGCGTCCCGACGCGATCCACGTGATGGCCGGCTATTCGGGCGATCCCCGCGCCGAGGACAGCTTCACCGCCAACCTGCAATGGCTCGCCGACCGCGCCCCGGAACAAGGATTCACCATCGAACCGCTGAACCTTGGGGATCAGCCGGGATATGTCCTCGCCGACTACGATCTCGCCGCGCGGATACTGGCGCGTGTCGACCGCCCCAACCTCGGCCTGCAATACGACAGCTATCACGCCGACCGGATCCACGGCGATGCGCTGGCGACCTGGCACCGCCACGTCGCGCTGGTCCGCCACATCCAGCTCGGCGCGCCGCCGGACCGCAGCGAACCGCGACTGGACCGCGGCCCGGTCGATTTCCCCGCGCTTTTGATGGTGATCGAGACCAGCGGCTACGACGGCTGGATCAGCGCCGAATACAACCCAAGCACCGAGCGGACCGAGGACAGTCTGGGGTGGATGGCGGGGTAGACCGCCCGCCCTCCCTTCCGCTACCAGGCGGAGGGTTAGGGAGGGGGGCGTTATCCCGCCACAGTCCGGCAATAGGCCGCAAATTCCTCAAGAAAATCCACGGCCTGCGCGCGATACTCACCCTCGCCGACAACCTCCATGATCGCCCCGGGCGTCATCTTCATCAGCGGCAGCCGCAGGAAGATCTCCGGCGCGAACCGCTCCGTGACGGTCGACAGCACCAGACGCAGAGCGGCCAGCATGTCATCACCGCGATGCGACGCATGCATCAGCGCGACCGGCTTGCCGATGATATGCTCGCCCGAGACCAGCCAGTCGATCGCGTTCTTCAGCCCGCCCGGGATCGCATGCACATATTCCGGACTGGACAGGATCAGCCCGTCGCTCTGCGCGATGGCCTCCATGAGGGCCTGAACGCTCGGCGGCGGCGGGCCCTCTTCCAGATCCGGCGAGAATACCGGCAACTGCCCGACACCGTCGAAAACCGAAATCTCGATCCCCTGCGGCGCCACGGCGGCGACCGCGCGCAGCAGGGCGGTATTGGTCGAGGCGCGCCGCGCGCTGCCCGAGACGGCCAGAAGTTTCATCGCCCGAAGGCTCCCGTTCCTCAGTGCGCCTCGGCCCAGTTGGCGCCTTGCCCCGCGTCCACGGTCAGCTTCACATCCAGATGCACCGCCGGATCCGCCGCGCCTTCCATCACCGCGCGGGCACGCCCGATCACCTCTTCGGTGGCGTCCTTCTCCACCTCGAAGATCAGCTCGTCATGCACCTGCAGCAGCATCTTGGCCGGCAGCCCGGCAATCGCCTCCGGCATCCGGACCATCGCCCGGCGGATCACATCCGCCGCCGTCCCCTGGATCGGCGCGTTGATCGCCGCGCGATAGGCAAAGCTCGCCCGCGGCCCCTTGGCGTTGATCTCCGGAGTATGGATCCGCCGCCCGAACAGGGTTTTGACGAAGCCGTGTTCCTTGGCGAATGCCTTGGTCTGATCCATATAGGTCCGGATGCCGGGGAACCGCTCGAAATAGCGGTCGATGAATCCCTGCGCCTCGGCCCGCGGAATCCGCAGATTGCGCGCCAGCCCGAACCCGGAAATGCCGTAGATCACGCCGAAGTTGATCGCCTTGGCCTGCCGCCGGATCTCCGGCGTCATCTGGTCCAGGGGCACGTTGAACATCTCGCTGGCGGTGGCGGCATGAATATCCTGCCCCTCGGCAAAGGCCGCCTTCATCCCCGGCAGATCGGCGATATGGGCCAGAATGCGCAGCTCGATCTGGGAATAGTCGAGGCTCAGCAGAACCTTGCCCTCCTCGGCCACGAACGCCTCGCGGATGCGCCGCCCCTCTTCGCTGCGTACCGGAATGTTCTGCAGGTTCGGATCGGTCGACGCCAGCCGCCCGGTCGCCGCCCCCGAGATGATATAGGAGGTATGGACGCGCCCGGTCTCCTTGTTGATGTGATCCTGCAGCGCATCGGTGTAGGTCGATTTCAGCTTGGAAAGCTGGCGCCAGTCCAGCACCCGCGCCGGCAGGTCGTGCCCCTCGGCGGCCAGATCCTCCAGCACATCGGCGCCGGTGGCATAGGCCCCGGTCTTGCCGCGCTTGCCGCCCTCAAGGCTCATCTTGTCGAACAGGATCTCGCCCAGCTGCTTGGGCGAGCCGACGTTGAACGTCTCCCCCGCCAGCTCGTGAATCTCCGCCTCCAGCCCGGCCATCTTCTGGGCAAAGGCGTTCGACATCCGGCTCAGCACGTCGCGGTCCACCTTGATGCCGGCCATCTCCATTTCGGCCAGCACGGGGACCAAAGGCCGCTCCAGCGTCTCGTAGACCGTGGTCACCTGTTCCCGATGCAGCTGCGGCTTGAACATCTCCCACAGACGCCAGGTGATATCGGCATCCTCGGCGGCATAGGCGGTGGCTTCGTCGATCGGCACCCGGTCAAAGGTGATCGCCGATTTGCCGCTGCCCAGCAGCGGCTTGATCGGGATCGGCTGATGACCCAGATAGCGCTCGCTCAGCGTGTCCATGCCGTGGCCATGCAGCCCGGCGTGCATCGCATAGGACAGCAGCATGGTGTCGTCGATCGGCGCCACGTTCACGCCGTAGCGGGCAAAGATCTTGGCGTCGTATTTCATGTTCTGCCCGACCTTCAGGATCGCCGGATCCTCCAGCACCGGCTTCAGCAGCGCCAGCGCCTGATCCAGCCCGATCTGCCCCTCGGCCAGATCGTCCGAACCAAAGAGGTCGTCGCCGCGCCCGGCCTCCTTGTGGATCAGCGGGATGTAACAGGCCCGGCCGGCGCCGGTGCTCAGCGAGATGCCGACCAGATCGACCACCATCTCGTCAAGGCCGGTGGTCTCGGTATCCACCGCCACCACGCCGCGCTCGCGGATCGCCGCGACCCACCCCTCCAGCGCGGCAACCTCGCGCACACACTCGTAGGCGGCGGTATCGAACGGCACCGCCTCCGGCGCCGCGTTCCCCTCGTCGCCCGGCATCGCCGCCGGCACCTCCACGATCACCGGCGCGTCGACGCCCAGCTTTTCGGCGATGCGCCGGGTCAGGGTGCGGAATTCCATCTCGGCGAGAAACGGCAACAGAACGTCGGGGTCCGGCTCGCGCACCTCCAGATCGTCCAGCGTGAAATCCAGCGGCGTGTTCTCGTCCAACTGCACCAGCTTCTTGCTCAGCTCGATCTGATCGCGCATCTCGATCAGGGTCTGGCGCCGCTTGGGCTGCCTGATTTCTTCGGCGCGCTCCAGCAGCGTCTCCAGATCGCCGAATTCGTTGATCAGCAGCGCGGCGGTCTTGATCCCGATCCCCGGCGCGCCCGGCACATTGTCGACGCTGTCCCCGGCCAGCGCCTGCACATCCACCACCCGTTCGGGATAGACCCCGAATTTCTCCAGCACGCCGTCGCGGTCGATGCGGCGGTTCTTCATCGCGTCCAGCATCTCGACCCCTCCGCCGACCAGCTGCATCAGATCCTTGTCGGAACTGATGATGGTCACCCGGCCGCCGGCCTCGCGCGCCTGCACCGCCAGCGTGGCGATGATGTCATCGGCCTCATAGCCCTCCAGCTCCTTGCAGGCGATGTTGAAGGCCTCGGTGGCGCGGCGCGTCAGCGGCATCTGCGGCCGCAGCGCCTCGGGCATCTCCTCGCGGTTGGCCTTGTAAAGGTCGTACATGTCGTTGCGGAAGGTGTGGCTGCCCTTGTCGAAGATCACCGCCACATGGGTCGGCGCATCGGGGCCGGTGGCCTCCTCGACATACTTCTGCAGCATGTTGCAAAACCCCGAGACCGCCCCGATCGGCAGCCCGTCCGATTTGCGCGTCAGCGGCGGCAGCGCATGGAAGGCGCGAAAGATGAAGGCCGATCCGTCGATCAGGTGCAGATGGCAGCCTTTGCCGAATGTCATGAGCCTCGTCTCCCCTGGCCGGTGATGCCCGCCCGTAATGCCATGCGCAAGGAACGGGGGCCAGTGGGGAATGGGGCGCGGACCCAACGCCCTGCTGCCGTTCGCGCTTTTGCGGAGGTGGCAGAACCGCCTTGCCCGGAACAAGGCGCGCAGCGCCGCCGGGCAGCGCCCGACCGCCCGGACGGGCGGGCGCTTCTGCGACCGTGGCGCACAGAATTCACGTTCGATGTTCTGCCGACCATAAAGTGACGGTTTCACACGTCAGCAGCGCCCACCCGCGGTCGGGCGCCGCCCTCTGCCGTACGTTTCGGCGAATGGCGAGACGGGCTCAACAAGCCCCACGTCTCTCACCCAATACTCGAAATCCGGCTCGTCCCCGCAGGGCGCGCGGCCGGTCGCTCTGGCCCCTCTGGCTCAGACCTTCCCTTCGAAATCCTTGTGGATGTATTTGCAGTCGCAATAGGGGCATTCGACCCAGCCCAGATCCTCGGGGATCTGCAGCCAGACGCGCGGGTGGCCCAGCGCCCCCTCGCCGCCGTCGCAGGCGATGCGGTAACTGTCGACGATCTTGGTTTCCGGCGCCTCGATGGTCATGGCTGTGCGGCTCCCTCTTGATGCCGTGGCGGTTTGGTCGGCTGCGTTTATGGGCCAAGCCCGGGGCCGGGGCAAGGGCCGGCGCGCATCGGCCCACCCTGCCGCGCCACGGTTAACGTCGCCCTGCCGTGCCGCGCGTTGCCGTCCGGACGGTGGGGCGGTAACGCAACGTGTACACAACCGCCCGCAAACTCCCCAAAGCGGGAAAACCGGCCCCTTCGGGCGTGGTGAGGATTGTACGAAACCGCCCGAAAACTCCCCGATCCGCCCCCGCATCCCGGGACTCCCAATAAGAACAAAAGGTGAATATACTCCCGACTCGCCATGTATGCCGAATTGTCGATCACCTCGAATTTCACCTTCCTCACCGGGGCCTCCCATCCCGAGGAGTACATCGCGCGCGCCGCCGCGCTGGGCCTGTCCGCCATCGCCATCGCCGACGACAACTCGGTCGCCGGACTCGTCCGCGCCCACAGCGCCGCGCGCGAGATTGCCCGGCGGGTCGCCGAGCGGCGGGCCTGGGATGCCGCCCATTCCCCCATCGGCCCGCCGCGCCCCGCGCATATCCCGCCGCCGCCCTCGTTCCCGATCACCCTCGTCCCGCGGCTGATCCCGGCGGCGCGGCTGGTCTTCACCGACGCCCCCCCCGTCACCGCATTGCTGGAAAACCGCACCGGCTGGGCCAACCTCTGCCGGCTGATTTCCAAGGGCCGGCTGCGGGCGGAGAAGGGGGCGTGCGAGCTTTCGCTGCAAGACCTTCTGGACCACGCCGAGGGGCTGCACCTTTTGCTCTGGCCTCAGGATGTGACCTCTGCCGATCCTCCCGGATCGCCTGCGATCCGGGACACGCATCCCTCTGGTATGAAAAAGAAAAGCCGTGATGAAAGCTCCGAATATGAAGCCGGCTGGCGCCCCTTCCTCCCCCGCCTCCGCGCGCATTTCCAGACCCGCATCCACCTGCTCCTGACCCCCCGCTACGACGGGGTCGACGCCGCCCGCTTCGACGCGCTGACGGCACAGGCCGCGGCGCTGAACCTGCCCACACTGGCCAGCGCCGCGCCACTGTTTCATCACGGCCGCCGCCGCCGGCTCGCCGATGTGCTGACCGCCATCCGCCTGCGCCGCCGGGTCGAGCAACTGGGCCGCGCCGCGCTGGCCAACGGCGAACGCCGCCTGCGTCCGGAGGCTGAAATGCGCCGCCTCTTCGCCGGGCATGAGGGGGCGGTGGATCGCGCCGGGGCGCTCAGCCAACGGCTCGCCTTTTCCCTCGACGAGTTGCGCTACGACTATCCCAGCGAGGTCGAAGGCGGCGAAACCCCGCGCCAGCGGCTGACGCGGCTGGCGCATGAGGGGCTGGCCTGGCGCTATCCCGGCGGCGCGTCGGAGCGGGTGCTCAGGATGCTCGACCACGAGCTGACGCTGATCGCCAAGCTGCGGTACGAGCCCTATTTCCTGACCGTGCGCGACATCGTGGCCTTTGCCAGATCCCGCAACATCTTGTGCCAGGGGCGCGGGTCGGCGGCGAATTCTGTGGTGTGCTATTGCCTCGGCATCACCTCTGTCAGCCCCGAGATCGGCACCATGGTGTTTGAGCGTTTCGTGTCCGAGGCGCGCGACGAGCCGCCCGACATCGACGTCGATTTCGAACACGAACGCCGCGAGGAGGTGATCCAGTGGATCTACGAGCGCTACGGCCGCCACCGCGCCGGTCTCTGCGCCACGGTGATCCATTACCGGGGCAAACGCGCCATCCGCGAGGTCGGCCGCGCCATGGGGCTGAGCGAGGATACCGTCGCCGCGCTCTCTTCCCAGCTCTGGGGCTGGGGCTCGCCCCGCGGGGTGGAGGAGGCCCGGCTGCGCGAGATCGGCCTCGACCCCGACGACCGCCGGCTGCGCCAGACCCTCGATCTGGTGCAGGAGATCGAGGGGTTTCCCCGCCACCTGTCGCAACATGTGGGCGGCTTTGTCATCACCGAGGGGCGGCTTGACGAACTGGTGCCGGTCGAGAACGCCACCATGGAGGGGCGCACGGTGATCTGCTGGGACAAGGACGACATCGACACGCTGGGCATCCTCAAGGTCGATGTGCTGTCGCTCGGCATGCTCACCTGCATCCGCAAGGCGTTCGAGTTGCTGCGCCAGCATCACGGCGCGGAATATACGCTGGCCACGCTGCCGCCCGAGGATCCGAAGGTCTATGACATGCTGTGCCGGGCCGATTCCGTGGGCGTGTTCCAGGTCGAGAGCCGGGCGCAGATGAACTTTCTGCCGCGGATGAAACCGCGCAATTTCTACGACCTGGTGATCGAGGTGGCGATCATCCGCCCCGGTCCGATCCAGGGCGACATGGTGCACCCCTATATCCGGCGGCGGAACGGGGAGGAGGCGGTGAGTTTCCCCTCGGACGCGCTGGGCGAGGTGCTGGGCAAGACGCTGGGCGTGCCGCTGTTTCAGGAGCAGGCGATGCAGATCGCCATCGTCGGCGCGGGGTTCACGCCGGAACAGGCTGACCGGCTGCGCCGCTCGCTCGCCACCTTCAAGAAACACGGAAACGTCAGCGAATTCCGCGGCTTGTTCCTGCGCGGTATGGCGCGGAACGGCTATGACCGCGACTTTGCCGAGCGGTGTTTTTCGCAGATCGAGGGGTTCGGCAGCTATGGGTTTCCCGAAAGCCACGCGGCCAGCTTCGCGCTGCTGGTCTATGCCAGTGCCTGGATCAAATGCCACCACCCGGGGCTTTTTGCCTGCGCGCTGCTGAATGCGCAGCCGATGGGGTTCTATGCCCCCGCCCAGATCGTGCGCGACGCCCGGGCGCACGGGGTCGAGGTGCGCCCGGTCTGCGTCAACGCCAGCTACTGGGACAACGCGATGGAGCCCGACGGGCGCGGCGGGTTGGCGCTGCGGCTGGGGTTCCGCCAGATCAGGGGGATGGGCGAGGAGGACGCCGCCTGGCTGACCGCGGCGCGCGGCAATGGCTATCACGAGGTGGCCGATCTGTGGCGCCGCGCCGGTCTGGGGCCGGCGGTGATCGCCCGGCTGGCCGAGGCCGATGCCTTTGCCGGCTGCGGGTTCACGCGGCGCGATGCGCTCTGGGCGGCCAAGGCGGTGGCCGCCGACCGGCCGCTGCCGCTGTTCGCGCAGGATCTGGGCGGCGAGGTGATCGAGGAGCCCGCCGCGCATCTGCCGCAGATGTCCCTGGGCGAGCAGGTGGTCGAGGATTACGTGGCGCTGCGTCTGAGCCTCAGGGCGCATCCCGTGGCGCTGTTGCGTGGTCTGCTGACGCCCGGCGCGGAGGGCGGCGCGGGCGGCAACCTGCCGGATTTGAGTATTTGACACAGAGAAGAAGCGGGGGCGCGGCATCGAAACCGGTTCACCCCGCCGCGCCCAGGCGTTAGAAGGCGCGGACAGACAACCGTTCCGGAGCCCGCCCATGACCGCCCCCAAACCCGTGATCCTGTGCATCCTCGACGGCTGGGGCCTGTCGGATGAGACGACGGCCAACGCGCCCTATCTGGCGCAGACGCCGAATTTCGACGCGATCATGGCCAAGGGGCCGCACGCCCGGCTGATCACCCACGGGCCGGATGTGGGTCTGCCCAGCGGGCAGATGGGCAACTCCGAGGTGGGGCACACCAATATCGGCGCCGGCCGGGTGGTGGCGATGGATCTGGGCCAGATCGATCTGGCGATCGAGGACGGCTCGTTCTTCGAGAACCCGGCGCTGCTGGACTTCATCGCCAGCCTGAAGAAGACCGGCGGCACCGCCCATCTGATGGGGCTGGTCTCGGACGGCGGCGTGCACGGCCATCTGCACCATATCGCGGCGGCGGCGCGGACCATCGCCGCCTCCGGCGTGCCGGTGGCGCTGCACGCTATGACCGACGGGCGCGACGTGGCGCCGAAATCGGCCTTTGAATACATGCGCGAACTGGAGGAGCATCTGCCCGAGACCGCCCGCGTCGTCACCGTGACGGGGCGCTATTTCGCGATGGATCGGGACAACCGCTGGGGCCGGGTGTCGGAGGCCTATGCGGCGATGGTCCGGGGCGAGGGGCGCAGGGCGGCCAGTGCCAAATCGGCTATCGATCAGGCCTATGAGCAGGGCGAGACCGACGAATTCATCACCGCCACGGTGGTAGGCGATTACGCGGGTATGCGCGACGGCGATGGGCTGTTCTGCCTGAATTTCCGTGCCGACCGCGCCCGCGAGATCCTGAGCGCCATCGGCGCGCCGGGGTTCGATGCCTTCGATACCGGGGCGCGGCCAAAGCTGGCGGGCCTGCTGGGCATGGTGGAATATTCCGACGCCCATAACGCCTATATGACGACCGTTTTCCCGTCGCGCGAGATCGTCAACACGCTGGGCGCCTGGGTGGCGAAACAGGGGCTGCGCCAGTTCCGGCTGGCCGAGACCGAGAAATATCCCCATGTCACCTTCTTCCTCAATGGCGGCAAGGAATCCCCGGAAGAGGGCGAGGATCGCTATATGGCGCAATCGCCGGATGTGGCGACCTATGACCTCAAGCCCGAGATGTCCGCCGGCGAGGTGACAGATCATCTGGTCGCGGCCATCGGCGCCGGTTACGATCTGATCGTGGTGAATTACGCGAACCCCGATATGGTCGGCCATACCGGCGATCTGAGCGCGGCGATCAGGGCCTGCGAGGCGGTGGATCGCGGGCTGGGGCGCGTGATCGCGGCGCTGGAGGCGGCGGGGGGCGCGATGATCGTCACCGCCGATCATGGCAATTGCGAACAGATGGTCGACCCGGTGACCGGCGGCCCGCACACGGCGCATACGCTGAACCCGGTGCCGGTGGCGCTGGTCGGCGGGCCCGGGGGCGCGCAGCTGCGCGACGGGCGGTTGTCCGACCTGGCGCCGACGGTGCTGGCGCTGATGGCCCTGCCCAAGCCGGATGAGATGACGGGGGAAAGCCTGATCAAATGAGCCTGCGCCATGCCCTTGCCGTGATCGCCACCGGCGCCGCCCTCTGGGCCGGCGCCGCGGTGGGAGATGGCGATCCGGCGGTGGCGGCGCGGGCGGCCTCGGCGCAGCTGGAGCAGGCGGCGCTGGATCTGCAGGCCGCCGAGGGCGCGCGCGACCGGGTCCACGCCCTGACCGAGACGGTGCGCGCCTTTGAGGCCGGTCTGGCGGCGATGCGCGACGGGCTGCGCCGTGCGGCAACGCGCGAGGCGACGCTGTCCCATCGGCTGCAGGCGCGCGAGGGCGAGATCGCCCAGTTGATGGGGGTGCTGCTGACCATCGAGACCTCGCCGCCGCCGGTGCGGATGCTGCACCCGCAGGGGCCGCTGGGCAGCGCCCGTTCGGGCATGATCCTGGCCGAGGTGACACCGGCCCTGAATGCCAGGGCCGAACGGCTGCGCCATGACCTCGACGAGGTGCAGACCCTGCGCCTGCTGCAACAGAGCGCGGCGCAGACCCTGGAACAGGGGCTGGCCGGGGTACAGGAGGCGCGCAGTGCGCTGAGCCAGGCGATCGCCGACCGCACCGACCTGCCGCGCCGGTTCACCGAGGATCCGGTGCGCACCGCGATCCTGATCTCCTCTACCGAGACGCTGGACGGTTTCGCCAGCGGGCTGTCGCAGATCGCCGCCGGCGGCGAGATTGCCGACAGCCAGGCCGACATCGCGGCGCTCAAGGGGCGGATCCCGCTGCCGGTGCAGGGCGTGGTCCTGCACAGGGCCGGCGAGGCCGACGCGGCAGGGGTGACGCGCGCCGGGATGGTGGTGGCGGCGCGGCCGCGGGCCCTGGTCACATCGCCCACATCGGCGACGATCCGCTATCGCGGGCCGCTGCTGGACCTGGGAAACGTGATCATCCTTGAACCGCAGCCCGACACCCTCTTTATCCTGTCGGGTCTTGCCGAGGTCTATGGCGAGGCGGGACAGGTGATCGCGGCGGGCGCGCCGGTGGGGCTGATGGGCGGCGCGGTCCCGGAAATCGGCGCAATTCTGTCACTAAGCGGTGATGGCACTGGAACTGAGCGTTCCGAAACGCTCTATATAGAAGTAAGACAGGGCGGCAGCCCGGTGGACCCGGCGACGTGGTTCCGAACCGACAAGGATGGATAATCAGGCATGAAGAGATTCGTGATGGCCGCAATCGGCGGCACGCTTGCAGGCATCGTGGCGACCACACAGGTGGCCGGGCCGTTGCTGGCGGAAGAGAGTGCGCGCAACACCAACGTGTACGAGCAGCTCGATCTGTTCGGCGACATCTTCGAGCGGATCCGCTCGCAATATGTCGAAAAGGTCGATGAGGCCGAACTGATCGAGGCGGCGATCGACGGCATGTTGTCCTCGCTCGATCCGCATTCCAGCTATCTCTCGCCGGAGGATGCCGCCGCCATGCGGGTGCAGACCCGGGGCGAGTTCGGCGGCCTCGGCATCGAGGTCACGCAGGAAGAGGGCTTCGTCAAGGTGGTCTCGCCGATCGACGGCACCCCCGCCGACGAGGCCGGGATCGAGTCCGGCGATTTCATCACCCATGTTGACGGCGAAAGCGTGCTGGGCCTGACCCTGGATGCGGCGGTGGAACTGATGCGCGGCCCGGTGGGCAGCGAGATCGTGATCACCGTGGTGCGCGAGGGCGAGGATGAGCCGTTCGACGTCTCGATCATCCGGGACACCATCAAGCTGACCGCGGTGCGGGCCCGCACCGAAGGCGAAACCGTGGTGCTGCGGGTGACCACCTTCAACGATCAGACCATGCCGAACCTGGAAGCGGGTCTGGTTGAACAGGTCAAGGCCCTCGGCGGTATCGACAAGGTCAACGGCGTGGTTCTGGACCTGCGCAACAACCCCGGCGGGCTGCTGACCCAGGCAATCAAGGTCTCCGACGCGTTCCTCGAAAAGGGCGAGATCGTCTCGACCCGCGGCCGCAACCCGGAGGATGGCGAGCGGTTCAACGCCACCCCGGGCGATCTGACCGGGGGCAAGCCGATGGTGGTGCTGATCAATGGCGGCTCGGCCTCGGCGTCCGAAATCGTCGCCGGCGCGCTGCAGGATCACCGCCGCGCCATCGTCGTGGGCACCAAGAGTTTCGGCAAGGGCTCGGTCCAGACGGTGATGCCATTGCGCGGCGATGGCGCGATGCGCCTGACTACGGCGCGTTACTACACGCCGTCGGGCCGGTCGATCCAGGCGCTGGGCGTATCGCCCGACATCGTGGTGGCACAGCCGCGCCGCCAGCCCGCGGCCGAGGAAGAGGACGCGCCGAAGCGGCCCCGCGCCCGGTCCGAGGCCGATCTGCGCGGACGGCTGAACAACGACAGCCTGACCGAGGACGAGATCCGCCAGATCGAGGCGGACCGCGCCAAGGCCGAGGCCGCCGCGCGACTGCGCGACGAGGACTACCAGCTTGCCTACGCCATCGACATCCTCAAGGGGCTGGTGGCGCTGGGCGGCGAAAAGTAACGGCCCGGACAGGGCAAAAACAAAGGGCCGCGCATATGCGCGGCCCTTTTCCGTACCGGCCTCGGCGCGCCCGCCTACATCGTCTCCAGGCAATGGCGGCGGAAGGCGCGTTTTAGCATGTCGAGCTCGGCGCGCAGCAGTTCCACCTCGGCGCGCAGGTCGTCGGTGATCGCTTCGCCCGCGATCACGGCAAAATCGCTCAGTTTGGCGCCGCTGGCGGCATCCAGGATCACAAAGCAGTGGACGCCGTCGGTCACCGCCTCGTCCGGGATGGTCACGATCAGATCCCAGCTGCCGGCCTCCGGCCCCTCGCTCAGCACGACGCCGGTCACGGGCGTGTCCAGATAGGTGACGGCGATCTCGGGGCGCGGGCCGCCCGCCGGCGCGCCGGTCAGACGTCCCTCCCACCGGCGGTTGCGCAGGCGGATCTTGGTCAGGGTCAGGTCGCTCATATCAGGGCCTCCTAGAGCGCGGCGCGGCGCCGGCGGGAAAAGGTCAGATCACGCAGGATCACCTGATTCATCTCCGGCGCCTCAAAGATCAGGTCGAGCCAGATCTTCTCGATCCGCTTTTCGTTCAGCCGGGAATAGGCCAGGTCGAACTCCACCTTCACCTGTTCCTCGTCCAGCGGCAGCTCGCGCACGATCTGTTCGGTGTTCGGCCCGTGCCGGATGTTCAGCCGGGCGAAGATCTCCAGCGGTTTCTCGGTCTCGATGATGGTGTCCACCCGCAGGATATGATCGCGCGTCATGCCCTCGGCGGCGGTCTCCGGCAGGTCGATCACCAGCGACAGGAACGAGCCGTCAAACCGGAACACATCCATCCGCAGACCAAAGGGGGCCAGATCCTCTTCGCGCGTGTTGCGCAGCTGTCGCAGGGTCAGCTCCGAGACGGTGCAATCGTGAAACAGCGTAACCTCATCGTCGAGCCGGGTTTTTGTCGCCACCGAGCTTAGCCCCGGAACTGGCAGCGGGCCGCGCCACAGCTCGGGACGCCAGGCCCAGTCGGTGCCATGCGGGCGCGGAAAATACGAGGTGCCGATCTGTGGCAGCGCCAGCCGCCCATCGGCGACATGGATCAGCCGGTCGAGATGGGTGCGAAGCTGGCGCGCCTGGTTGCGCTGCTCGCGCAGGTCGGACAGACGGCTTGCGTCGGCCTTTTTCGCCATCCGGCGCCACCTGCGCAGGGTGCGCCCGTGAAGCAGCCGATCCAGTCTCCTGCCCATGTCCCGTTCCTTCGCTCGCCCCAGGGCGAAGTTGTCTTGCTCCCGCTCAGCTTAGCGAAAGCCGCTCAGTCAAACAAACCGCCAATCAGTTTGAAAGGGGAAATAAATTCTCCCTTGCCTGTCCCGCCGTCGGTGCCGGTGTCCGGCGCCGGCTCTGTCGCAGTCTCTTCCGGGTCCGCGCTGGCGGTCTCCGGAGTGGCGTTGTCCTGGCTTGCGTCATCCCGCTTGACGTCCTCCGCGGCGGGCTCCTCGCCCGTCCGCAGGCTGGCCCGCCGGGTGCGCCGCGCCAGTTCGCTCAGCAGGTCGGGGCCGTCGACCTCCGGGGCGGCGTCGCCCTCGGGCGCATAGAGCGCCAGCCCCACAAGCTGCCCGTTCAGCGCAAAGGCGCTGCGCCAGTGTTGCGGCGCAATTCCTTCGATCGGGCCGCCGGGCATGTCCAGCCGGACCATCGGCAGATCGCCAGCCGCGCCCGTTTCGATGACCGTTGCCGGAGCGACCGACTGAACCAGGTCGTCGAGGTTCGGGGGCGGCGCCCCGGCCTCCTGCGGTGCGGTGGTCACCGTGATCAGCGCCAGCCGGCGACCGGGAAAGAAACCGCGGATTCCCAGCGTGTCGCAGCGCGCCAGAAGGGCGAAATCCCCGCGCGGGGCGCGCCGCAGGGCCTGTTTGTCGACGCAATAGCCGGGCGGCGCTTGGACCATGATCGCGCCGCCGGCCAGCTCGGCCTGGGTAGCCTGATCGGGCAGCGCGCCGAAGGGAAACCCCGCGTCGCCGCATCCGGACAGGAGCAGAAGGCCAAGCGCCGAGACCGGCATTTTCAGGGATCTTGGGGTCATTCGTTGCGACCCCGCCGGCAGGTGCCGACAATGTCTCGGCCCCGGTGCGAACCGCCGCACCGGAGAATAACGCCGGGCCGGCCGCGCCCCAGCGCCCTGGTTGCGCCCCGGCCGGGCCGTTCCGAGTTGCCGAACCGGCGCTTGAGCATGTCGGGCCTCCCTGTCTGATAGACAAGGCAATAGCCGCGGGCCGGTGGTGGAACAAGGGAGAAGCGGCCGCGGCCGCGACGGGATCGGATGTCGCCGCCACGACGGAGCCGGCTGCCGTTGTCTTGTAATCGCGTAAGCCAATGTTTACCGTCGAACGGCCCGCGGTGCCGGAGCCATTCTGCGGCGGGGCGAGTTTTCTCGGGCAAGGGCCGGATGATGGAACCCACGCTGTTTTCGTTCATCTGGAAATACTCAAAGCGTCAGCAGCTCTGGCTTCTGGTTCTGACGCTGGTGTCCTTTCCGTTCCTCTACGCCTCGCTGGAACTGCCCAAGCGCATCATCAATGACGCCATCGGCGCGCGGTCCGAGCTGGTCGACCTCTACGGGTTCCAGCTGAACCAGGTGCAGTATCTCTTTGTGCTCTGCGCCGCCTTTCTGGCGACGGTGGTGATCGGCGGGCTGATGAAGATGCATATCAACACCCGCAAGGGGGTGTTGTCCGAACGCATGCTGCGGCGGCTGCGCTATACGTTGATCAGCCGGATGCTGCGGTTTCCGATGCCCTTTTTCCGCACCACCAGTCAGGGCGAGCTGGTGTCGATGATCACCTCCGAGGCCGAACCGATGGGCGGTCTGATGGGCGATGCCATCGCCCAGCCGGTGTTCCAGTTCGGCCAGATGATGACCATCGTCGCCTTTCTGTTCATGCAAAGCGTCTGGTTCGGACTGGCCTCGGTGGCGTTGATTCCGCTGCAGGCCTGGCTGATCCCGATGATCCAGCGTCAGATCAATCTGCTGAACAAGGAGCGCATCGTGCAGGTGCGCCGGCTGTCGACGGAAATCGGCGAGAGCGCCGCGGGCATTTCGGACCTGCGCGCGAATGGCGGGTGGCGCTACCGCCAGGCGATGATCACCGACCGGCTGGGCCGGCTGTTCGAGATCCGGTTCAAGATCTACCAGAAGAAATTCTTTATGAAATTTCTCAACAACATGATCGGGCATCTGACGCCCTTCATGTTCTATTCGGCGGGTGGTTATCTGGCGATTCAGGGCGACATCACCGTCGGCGCACTGGTGGCGGCGCTGTCGGCCTACAAGGACCTGAGCTCGCCCTGGAAGGAGCTGCTGACCTATTACAACCAGGTGCAGGACATGTCGTTGCGCTGGGATGTGGTGACGGAACGTTTTGCGCCCAGGAACATGATTCCAGAGGAATTGTTCGAGGGGGAGCCGTCGAGCATGCCGCATCTGTTCGGCAAGATCGAGCTGCGCGACGTCACGGTGCGCGATCCCGATGGCAACACGGTTCTGGAGGATATCAACCTTGTCATCCCGCCCCGCGCCCGAATCGCCATCCAGAGCGACAAGCCGATCGAACGGACCGCGCTGGCCGAACTGCTGGTGCGCGAAGCCCTGCCGACGCGGGGCGAGATCGTGCTGTCGGGGCATCCGCTGAACGAACTGCATCAGGCGGTGATCGCGGCGCGCATCGGCTATGCCAATTCGCGCCCCTACCTGTTCGACGGTACGCTGGGCGACAATCTGTTGATGCCGCTCAAGATGCGGCCGCGGGATGCCGCCCGCCCGGCCCATGCCCATGCCCATGACCGCAACGCGATCGAAGCCGCGCGCGCGGGCAACAGCGCCGATCCGCTGGACGCCGACTGGGTCGACCCCGAGATCGCGGGTCTGTCGGACGGGGGAGAGGTGCGCGACTGGTGGTTCAAGCTGGTCGAGGCGATGGGCATCGACGAGATCATGTTCCGGCGCACCTTGCGGTCGAAATTCGATCCGCAGCAGCATCCCGCGCTGGCGCGCGAGATTGTCGCCCTGCGCCCCGAGATCCGCCGAAAACTGCACGAGCGGGGCCTCGATGACGTTGTCTATACCCTCGATCCCGACCGGTTCAATCCGGCGCTGCCGCTGGCGGGCAACCTGCTGTTCGCCACGCCCGTGCGCGAGATTCTGCCCGAGACGCTGGCGCGGGAAAAGCGGTTCCTGCAAATGCTGCAGGAACAGGGGCTGGCGGATGAGGCGATCGCAGTCTCGATGGGGGTGATCGACACGCTGAACCGCACCTTTGGCAAGGACGGAACCCAGCATCCGCTGTTCCTCCACCTCGGTCTGGACGAGGATCTGTATCGCCGCGTCTCGGAGATCGCGGCGCGGGCGCGGCGGCGCGGCACCGAGAGGCTCACGCCCGAAGAGCGGGCAGTGCTGCTGATCGTGCCCTTCATGCTGACCGCCGAACAGATCGGCCCCAATTTCCCCGACGAGTACAAGGAAAAGATCCTGTCGATCCGCCGAAGCCGCGGCGCGCTGTTGCGCGACCGGCTCAGCGACATGTTCATGCCGGTCGGCCCGGAGACCTATGTGCCCCGCCTGTCGGTGATCGAGAATGCGATCTTTGGCCGGGTGTCGATGATGGCGGGGGCCAAGGCCGAGGAGATCGAGGATCTGGTGGCCGAGGTTCTGAGCGACAATGGCCTGCGCCACAGGGTCGTTGCGATCCTTTACGATCTGCGCGCCGGGCTGGGGGGCAGCAACCTGCCCACCGTGTTCCAGGAGCGGGCGGCCTTCAACCGGGCGGGGATCAAGCGGCCCGATATCCTGATCATGGACAACGTTCTGGCCAGCCACGATGCCGAAAGCCGCCACCGCACCCGCGAGCGCCTGCGCGAGCTGTTGCCGAACTCGATCCTGATCTTCATGGAGGACCAGTTCGCCAATCCCGACGCCTATGACATGTTCGTCGAAATCCACAACGGCCGCATCGACGGCGGCGCGCAGCAGGCCCCCGTCGCGGCAGAGGGCGACGGCGTCTCGGACGATCTGAGCCGCAAGCTGGCGATCCTGTCGGCCAACGACCTGTTCGGGCGGCTCAGCCAGCGCAACCGACGGCTGCTGGCGTTCTCGGCGCAATGGTACGACGCGGCGCCGAATCAGGTGGTATTCTCTCACAACCAGCCGGCCGACGCGGTTTATCTCTGCCTCGAGGGGTTGGCAGAGCTGCGTTGGCCGACCGCCGAGTCAGGGACGCCGCCGGTCTCTTTCGTGCGACCGGGACGGCTGATCGGCGATCTGGCGGTGATCACCCGCGACAAGCGTTTTCTCAATCTGGTGGCGGTGGAGCCGACGCGCTTTTTACGCATCGGCGCCGAAGAGTTTCGCGCGGTGATCGAGAACGATGCCTCGGTGGCGCTGGCCCTGCTCGAGGCGGTGGCGGCGCATCTGACCGGGGCGACCGAACTGCTGCAAGCCGCGCAGATCAATCTGGCCGATTACGCGGGGACGAAGAACGTGCCGATCGAGCTGGATACGCTAAACGAGTATTTCGATGACTGATCGTCCCTATGCCGCGCATGAGAGCCTGGTCGCACCGGCCCGGAAGCGGGCCGAAATCTGGCGGCTGCTGGCGGGGCTGGTGCTGATCGCGATTATCACGTTCGGGCTGAACGCGGCGTTGCAGGCTGTCGTCTATAGCGCCGCGCCAATCGGCTGGGCGGCGGATCTGGCCACCGGGCACCGGCCCGGCCCGATGCTGGTCCTGCTGGGCAGTTTCGGCTTTGTCATCGTTGCGGTGTTCGCCGCCGCGCATCTGGTGCAGCGCCGCGCGCCGCTGGGGCTGATCGGCATGCCGGGCCTGGCGCTGACGCAGTTCTGGCGGGTGCTGCGGCTGCTGGTGCTGCTCGGCCTCGCGCTGCTGATCCTGCCGCCTTATGACATGGGCGTGCCGCTGGTGCCCAATCTGCCGGTCGCGCGCTGGCTGATCCTGCTGCCGCTGGCGCTTGTGGCGATCCTGATCCAGACCAGTGCCGAGGAGATCCTGTTTCGCGGTTACCTGCAACAGGCGCTGGCGGCGCGGTTCGCGCATCCGTCGGTCTGGCTGATCCTGCCCTCTGCGCTGTTCGCGCTGGGCCATTTCGTTCCGGCCGAGGCCGGTGCCAACGCCGGGCTGGTCGCGATCTGGGCCGGCTGCTTCGGTCTGCTGATGGCCGATCTGACGGCGCGGGCGGGCACGTTGGGTCCGGCGATCGCGGTCCACTTCTTCAACAACATCACGGCGCTGCTGATTTTTGCCCTGCCCGAGAGCCTTAACGGTCTGTCGCTCTTCATCCTGCCGTTCTCCTCGGCCGATACCGGACTGATGCGCGCCTGGCTGGCGGTGGACTTTGTTCTGATGGTGCTGACCTGGCTGGTGGCCCGCATCGCCATCAGGCGTTGATTGCAATTGGCCGCCATGGGCCTTATTTGACGCAGCGTGCATGCGCCTGCCAGAGGACCCGACATGAACTGGATCACCAATTACGTCCGCCCGCGGATCAACTCGATCTTCTCGCGCAGGGAGATGCCGGAGAATCTCTGGCAGAAATGCGATGAATGCGGCACCATGCTGTTTCACCGGGAACTCAGCGATAACCTGAATGTCTGCACTAATTGCGGGCATCACATGGCGATCAGCCCGCGCGAACGGTTCAAGGCGCTGTTCGACGGCGGCGTGTTCTCGGAGATCGCGGTGCCCGAGCCGGTGGCCGACCCGCTGCATTTCCGCGATCAGAAGAAATACCCCGACCGCATGAAGGCGGCGCAGAAATCCACCGGCGAGAAAGAGGCGATGCTGGTCGCCTTCGGCGAGATGGGCCGCACCCCGATCGTGGCCGTGGCGCAGGATTTCGCCTTCATGGGCGGCTCCATGGGCATGTATGTGGGCAATGCGATCATCGCCGCCGCGGAACATGCGGTAAAGCTGAAACGCCCGCTGATCCTGTTCTCCGCCGCCGGCGGCGCCCGCATGCAGGAGGGGATCCTGTCGCTGATGCAGATGCCGCGCACAACCGTCGCGGTGCAGATGCTGAAAGAGGCGGGGTTGCCCTATATCGTGGTATTGACTCATCCCACGACCGGCGGCGTCACCGCCTCGTACGCGATGCTGGGCGATGTGCAGATCGCCGAGCCCAACGCGCTGATCTGCTTTGCCGGGCCAAGGGTGATCGAACAGACCATCCGCGAAAAGCTGCCCGAGGGGTTCCAGCGCGCCGAATACCTGCTGGATCATGGCATGCTGGACCGGGTGACCAAACGCACCGAGATGCGCGACGAGCTGATCACCATCACCCGGATGCTGCTGGGCCTGCCGCCTGCGATCCGCGGCGACCTGCCCGCCCCGGAACCGGAAAGCCCCCCCGCCGAGGCCGCCAAACCGGCCAAACAGTCCGAAAACGACCCCAAACCCAAACCAGCCACATCCAAATAGGGCCGGACCATCGGCCCCTTCCCCCGTCAGGAGAGACAGATCATGGCCTTCACCCTTGTTCAGTTCGACTTTCCCTATTCCGGCCCCTGGGGCGATGATATGACAGCGGCGATGGGCGATCTGGCCCGGGACATCGCCGGCGAAACCGGTCTGGTCTGGAAAATCTGGACCGAGAACCAGGCGACCGGACGCGCCGGCGGCATCTATGTCTTCCAGACGCCCGAGGCGGCGGCGGCCTATACCGAGAAGCACTCGGCCCGGCTGGCGGCCTTCGGCATCACCGGCATCAATGCGCAAAGCTTCGAGGTGAACGGCGTGCTGTCCGACATCACCCGCGCGCCGCTCTGATCCGCAAGCAGGCCAGACCCTGATGCAGACCCGGACCCCCGCGGCGTCGGACGTCATCCTCGAACGGATGATGGCGCTGCACCCCAAGATCATCGACCTGACGCTGGACCGGGTCTGGCGGCTGTTGCACGCGCTGGGCGATCCGCAGGGCCGCCTGCCGCCGGTGATCCATATCGCCGGCACCAATGGCAAGGGGTCCACCCAGGCGATGATCCGGGCCGGACTCGAGGGCGCGGGGTTGACGGCGCATGCCTATACCTCGCCGCATCTGGCGCGGTTTCACGAACGTATCCGCGTCGCGGGCGCGCTGATTTCGGAGTCCGACCTGACCGCCGTGCTCGATGAATGCTATGCCGCCAACGGCGGCGGCAGCATCACCTATTTCGAGATCACCACCTGCGCCGCGCTGCTGGCCTTCGCCCGCACACCCGCCGATTACACCCTGCTGGAGGTGGGGCTTGGCGGGCGGCTCGACGCCACCAATGTGATCGACAAGCCGGCGCTCAGCATCATCACCCCGGTTTCCATCGACCACGAGGCGTTCCTCGGCGACACGCTGGCCAAAATCGCCTTTGAAAAGGCCGGGATCATCAAACGCGGTGTGCCCTGCATCGTCGGCCCGCAGCAGGACGAGGCACTGGAGGTGATCGAGGCGCAGGCCGCCCGGCTCGGCGCGCCGCTGATCGCCTATGGTCAGCATTGGCATGTTTCCGAGGAACGCGGCCGGCTGGTCTATCAGGACGAGCGCGGGCTGCTCGACCTGCCGCTGCCCAACCTGCCCGGCGCGCATCAGATCCAGAACGCCGGCGCCGCGCTGGCCGCGCTGCGCCATCTGCGGCTGAGCGAGGCCGCCTGCGAGACCGCCATGACGCAGGCCCAGTGGCCCGCGCGGATGCAGCGGCTGAAGACCGGCCCGCTTGTCGACGCCGCGCCGCAGGCCGAGCTCTGGCTTGACGGCGGCCACAACCCCGCCGCCGGACTTGCGCTGGGCGCGCATCTGGCCAGCCTTCCGAAACGACCCACGCATATGGTCTGCGGCATGCTGAACACCAAGGATGTCACCGGATATCTGCGCCCGCTGGCGGCGCAGGCGCAGAGCCTGACCGCAGTGTCGATCCCCGGCGAGGCCAATACGCTGAGCGCCGCGGACACCTCGGCGGCGGCGCGTTCGGTGGGGATGCAGGCGGGCAAGGCTGGCAGCGTCCTGTCAGCGGTGCAGACCATCGCGCGTGACCACCCGCGCGCCCGCATCCTGATCTGCGGCTCGCTCTATCTGGCCGGTGGGGTCCTGCGCGAGAACGGCTGATCCGGTCAAAGGGCGGAAAGTTTGCTATCCTTCCGATCGGTCAGTTTGGAGGGTGCCATGGGGTTACAGCAACAGGGCGGCTGCCTCTGCGGTCGCGTCAGATATGAGCTGTCGCAGCCGCCGCTTTGGGTGACGGTCTGCTATTGCCAGTTCTGCCAGAAGGCGACAGGCAGCGATCACATGGTCGAACCGATCTTCAATCGCGGTGATTTCTCGGTCATCCAGGGCGAACCGCGCTGCTATGCCCATGTGTCGACCGGCAGCGGGCAGGATGTTTATGTGCATTTCTGCCCCGATTGCGGCACCAAGCTGTATCTGACCTTTGCGCGCTGGCCCGATCGCCTCGGCGTTTATGCCGGGACCTTTGACGATCCCGGCTGGTTCCCGATGACGCCGGAGAACACCAAACATATTTTCACCGGAACGGCCGCGCGCGGCACTTTGATCCCGGCGGGCTACAACACGTTTTCGGAACATGCGGCAACGCTGGCGGGCGAGGCGATTGAACCGACTGTGCTGGAGTCTGTTAAGGAAATCGGGCGCGGCGGGGTCTAGCTCTGGCCCCAGTCCTTGTCCTGCATCTCGCGCAGCCGACTGGCGGTGCGTTCGAACTCGAACACGCCCTCGCCCTCGACATAAAGCATTTCCGGCTCCGCCGCGGCCGAGCAGATCAGCCGCACCCTGGCCTCGTAGAGCGCGTCGATCAGGGTGACGAAGCGTTTTGCCTCGTTGAAATTTGTCCGCGACAGGCGCGGGATGTCTTCCAGGACCAGCACCCGCACCGCCCCGGCAATGGCGAGATAGTCGGCCGGCCCCAGGTAGTGGCCGCACAGATCATAGAAGCTCGCCCGTGCCACCCCGTTGCGATATTCCGGCAGAACCACCCGGCGGCCCTTGACCTCCAGCGCGAGCTCGGCGGCGGGACCGCCGGCCAGATCGGCCCAGACCGCGCGGATCGCCGCGCGCGCCTCGGGTCCGATCGGGGTGAAATAAACTGGCGCGCCCTCCAGCCGGTTCTGCCGGTAGTCGTTGGGGCTGGTCAGCTCGCGCACCTCCATCCGCTCCTTGATGAGCTGGATGAAGGGCAGGAAAAGCTGCCGGTTCAGCCCATCCTTGTACAGCGCGTCCGGCACCCGGTTGGAGGTGGTCACCACCACCACCCCGGCGTCGAACAGCGCCTGAAACAGCCGGCCAACGATCATCGCGTCGGTGATGTCGGTGATCTGCATCTCATCGAAGGCCAGCACCCTGACCGATCTGATCACCGCCTCGGCGGCCGGCATCAGCGCATCCTCGATGCCCTGTTTGCGCGCCGCGTGCATGGCGGTGTGCATCTCCTGCATGAAGGCATGGAAATGCACCCGGCGGACGGGGATGTCCCCCAGCGCGTCGACGAAGAGGTCCATCAGCATCGACTTGCCGCGCCCGACCCCGCCCCAGAGATAGAGCCCCTTTGGCGGCGGCGGCGGTTTGCGGAACAACCCGCGTTTGGCCGGTCGCGCGAGGGCGGCGCGGATGCGCTCCAGCTCGGGCAGGACGGCCTCCTGCGCGGGGTCGTGGTGCAACGCGCCTTGCGCGATCCGGTCGTTGTAAAGGGCGATCAAATCGGACATGGGCGCAGCCATAACGCGGGCGGGCGGGGTTTGAAAGCGGGGGCGCGCGATGGCGGAGGCATATATATCAATAATACTGACGTAACGTCGATCAAATCCTGATTTGACCCCTTCGCTGACGGGCGTAGGTTCAGCGGGCCAATCTGTCCGGAGCCCGCCCATGTCCCGCCCCGCCGCCTCGCTTACTCCGGTTCTGGTCGTCGGCTGCACCATCATCATGGTCAGTTTCGCGATCCGGGCCTCCTTCGGGGTGTTCCAGATCCCGGTGGCCGAAGAGTTCGGCTGGGCACGGTCCGAATTTTCGCTTGCCATCGCGATCCAGAACCTGGCCTGGGGCATCGGACAGCCGATCTTTGGTGCCATTGCCGAAAAGATCGGTGATCGCCGGGCCATCGTGATGGGCGCGTTGACCTATGCCGCCGGCATGGTGCTGACAGCCTGGTCCACCACGCCGCTGGAGCATCAGCTCTATGCCTGGCTGGTGGGGTTCGGCATCGCCGGCACCGGGTTCGGTGTGATCCTGGCGGTGGTCGGGCGCGCCGCCTCGGACGAGAACCGCTCGATGGCGCTGGCGATCACCACCGCCGCAGGCAGCATGGGGCAGATGGTCGGCGCGCCGGTGGCCGAATGGCTGCTGAGCTTCCTGTCCTGGCAGAACACCTTTATCGTCTTCGCCGTGGCGATCCTGTCGCTGGTGCTGACCCTGCCGATGCTGCGCGCGCCCGAGCCGGCCAGCCGGGCCGAGCTGGAGGAGTCGTTGGGCGCGATCCTGGTCAAGGCGTTCCGCGATCCCTCTTACACGCTGATCTTTCTGGGATTCTTCAGCTGCGGTTATCAGCTCGCCTTCATCACCGCGCATTTTCCCGCCTTCGTGACCGAGATGTGCGGCCCGATCCAGCCCGGCGGGTTGCTGCATGGGATCGGCATCACCACCACCTCGGCGCTGGGGGCGGTGTCGATCGCGCTGATCGGCGCGGCGAATATCGGCGGCACGCTGATGGCCGGATGGGCGGGCAAGTATTATTCCAAGAAATATCTGCTGACGGGCATCTATGCGGGGCGCACGGTGATCGCCGCGGCCTTTATCCTGGCGCCGATCACGCCCACCTCGGTGCTGATCTTTTCGGTGACGATGGGGGCGCTGTGGCTGGCCACCGTGCCGCTGACCAGCGGGCTGGTCGCGCATATCTACGGGCTGCGCTACATGGGCACGCTCTATGGGATCGTGTTTCTCAGCCACCAGATCGGTGGATTCCTCGGCGTCTGGCTGGGCGGGCGGATGTATGACGCCTTTGGCGATTACACCATGGTCTGGTGGATCGGTGTCGGCGTCGGCGCCTTCAGCGCGGTGGTGCATCTGCCGGTGAGGGAACGGCCATTGGGCGCGCGGCTGGCATAGAGCACCTCACTGTATCTCAACCGACCTGCCGCTGCCGTTCGACTTTAAGAGCAATGCACGAGCGGCGGCCTGCGGTCTTTATTCCGCGCTGGAACGCCTCCTAGAGCTGAGGTCGGCGGCGGGCAGGCTCAGATGGTGAAAACGGCACAGGGCGGGCCGAAGCCCGCCTTGTGCCCGGCTACTTCTGCGCCGCCGACCAGCGGTCGAGGATATAGCGGCTGGTCATCAGGTCCAGATGCGCGCCGCCGCCGTTCTTGAACAGCGTGATGTCCTCTGTGCCGCCCGGCGCGAAGGCGTCCAATTGGTAGAAGTCGGCCAGAATGTCCGCCTCGGTGATGACACCCCGATCCAGCGGGATCTGGATCTCGCCGATATGGCCGATGGTGGTGTCGCGGCTGTCGACATAGATCTTTGCCCGCCGCAGCGCAGCGTCGTCCGCCTCGCGCATGTCGGGGCGATAGGCGCCGATCAGGTTGATGTGCTGGCCCGGGCGCAGCCAGTCGCCCCTGATCAGCGGCTCCGAGGACATGGTGGCGCTGACCACGATATCGGCCTGCCGCACCGCCGCCTCAAGATCGGGGGCGACATCGACGCTGCCGATGTCGCGCGCCAGCGCCTCGGCCTTGGCCAGGGTCCGGTTCCAGAGCGCGATCTTTGCCCCGGGGAAGGCTTCGGCAAAGGCCTCGCAGAGCGAGCGGCCGACAGTGCCGGCGCCGGCGATCACGATCCGTTCGCTGTCCGGACGGGCCAGGCGCCGCGCCGCCAGCAGGCTGTCGCCGGCGGTCTTCCATTTGGTCACCAGGTGGAAATCCACCAGCGCCTCGAGCGTGCCGTCGAGATCCGAGAACAGGCTGACGCCGCCGTTGACCATCGGCACCCCGTGCTCGGGGTTGCGCGGAAACACCGTCGCCGTCTTGACCAGGCTGCCCAGCCCGTCGATCCAGGCCGCGCGGGACAGCAGCGTATCGGGGTCGCGGTAGAGAAAAGTGTCGGCGATCTCGGCCCGGGGCAGGGTGTGACCGTCGGCCAGCGCCTCGGTCAGCTCCAGCCAGTCGAGCAGCGCTTCGCCCTCTTTGAACGGGATAATGGGGATCGTGATGCTCATGTCGCCTCCTCCTCGGTCAGCAGTCCGGCGGCCACCAGGCGACCGGCCCAGCCCTGCGGGCCGGTGAACAGATGGGTCTGCCAGCCGCGGCTGGCGGCCATGTCGATGTTGTCGCTCCGGTCATCGGTGAACAGCAGCGCCCGCGGGTCGAAACCGCAATCCTCTTCGAGCCGTTGATAGATCTCCGGCGCGGGCTTCATCACCTTCATGTGGCCGGAGACATAGGCGCGGTCGAACTCCGACAGGAACGGGTAATGCGGCCGGGCGATGTCATCAAAGGTCTGGACGCCGAAATTGGTCAGCGCGAAGACCGGCACGCCCCTGGCCTTGAGCGCGCGCAGAAGGCGCACCGAGCGGGGGATTTCTGGCGCGGCCATTTCGATCCAGCGATCATGCCACAGCCGGATTTCGTCGCGCCAGTCGGGATGCTGTTCGGCCAGGGCATAGACCGTCTCGGTGAAATGGGCCCCGCCATCGACCCGGATGTTCATGCCCTCCAGGTCCACCTCGGCGAACAGGGCGCGGCGCCGCTCGGGGCCGATCACCCTGTCGTAGAACCGTTCCGGCTGCCATTCGATCAGCACGTTGCCGATATCAAAGATCACGGCCTGTGGTTGCATTCTGTCGGTTCCTTTTCCCCCGGAAACCCCGTCCGGTCCGGGTCGATGTCCTGCCGGGGCGACGCGGTTCAGGCCGGCCGCCCCGCCGCTCTGATCTCGCGTTCCAGCGCCTCCAGAAAACGGGAGCGGTCGGCCTTTGTAAAGCCGCGCCCGCCGCCGCCCGCGCCCAGCGGGTTGGCGGCGCGCAGATCCGCCATCAGGTCGCGCATAGCAAGCTGCTGGCCGATGTTCGCCTCGGTAAAGGCCTCGCCGTTGTGGCGCAGCACCCGCGCGCCCGCCGCGACGCATTTCGCCGCCAGCGGGATGTCCCCGGTCACCACCACATCGCCCGGCCCGCAGCGATCGGCGATCCATTTGTCGGCCTCGTCGGCGCCCTCGGCGACGATCACGTTTTCCACCAGCGGATTGGGCGAGGGGCGCAGCCCGCCGTTGGAGACCACGAACATCGTGATCCGGTGCCGCGTCGCCACGCGCTCGGCCTCGGCCTTCACCGGGCAGGCATCGGCGTCGATGTAAAGCGCGACCATCGCCTCAGCGCCAGAGCGCGTCGGCGTGGAAGGCGACGTGGTCCTCCATGAAGGAGGAGACGAAGAAATAACTGTGGTCGTACCCCTTCTGCATCCGGAAGCTGGCCTCCTGCCGCTGCGCGGCGATGGCCCCGGCCAGCGCCTCGGGCCTGAGCAGGTCGAGGAACTGGTCGTTTGCCCCCTGGTCGATCAGGATCGGGCCGTCAAAGCCGCCAGTCCGCATCATCAGCGTGGCGTCGTGGGGCGCCCAGGCGGCCTCGTCCGCGCCCAGATAGGCGGTCAGCTGCTTGCGGCCCCAGTCGCTGGCGCTGGGGTTGGCGATCGGCGCAAACGCCGAGACCGAGCGGTAACGCCCCGGCAGGCCCATCGCCAGCGTCAGCGCGCCGTGCCCGCCCATGGAATGGCCGGTGATCGCCTGCCGCTCGGGGTCGATGGCAAAGGCCGCGTCAATCACCCGCGGCAACTCCTCGGCGACGTAATCCCACATGCGGAAATGCGGCGCCCAGGGATCCTGCGTGGCGTTGACGTAGAACCCCGCGCCCTGGCCCAGGTCATAGGCCTCGTCGTCGGCCACACCAGCGCCCCGGGGGCTGGTGTCGGGAAACACCAGCGCGATGCCATGCTCGGCCGCCCAGACCTGCGCGCCGGCCTTGGTCATGGCGTTCTCATGGGTGCAGGTCAGCCCCGAGAGATACCACAGCACCGGAACCGGGCCATCCTTTGCCTCTTGCGGCAGGAACAGGCCAAAGGTCATGTCGCAGTTGCAGACATCCGAGGCGTGTTTGTAGACGCCTTGCACACCGCCAAAGGCGGCATTTTCGGACAGGGTTTCCATTTTCGCGCACTCCCGTTTCGGTTTGCTTCTGGCTACCGGTCCGGCGGCGGTGCGTAAAGGGCGGGCGCCCCTTGCTGGCGTCTTTTCGGGCAAAAGGCGGCGGCGGCGCTCGGGCCCGCTCAGGCTCCGGTGATCCAGGCGATCACCACCGGCACGGTCAGGATGCTCGCCATGGTCGACAGCAGGATCGCCGCCGAGACCCGGTGCGGCGCGACCCCATAGTGTTGCGCCAGCATATAGACATTACCCGCCACCGGCAGCGCCGCCGAGGCGATGACCACCGAGGCCGAGAAGGCATCGAGCGGGAACAGCACCAGAACCCCCAGCGCCACCGCGGCGGGGTGCAGCACCAGCTTGCCAAAGGAAAGCCAGGCAGCGACCTGCACCCGCTCGGCCGATTTGCTGGCCAGCGAGGCGCCGATGGCAAACAACGCGCCGGGGGTGGCGGCGCCGCCCAGAATGGACAGAAAGGCGTTCAGCGGCTCGGGCACCGGCAGCTCCAGCGCCGACCACAGCATCCCCAGCACGATCGAGACGATCATCGGGTTGCGCAGCAGCCCCATCCCCATCAGGCGCAGGGTCGACAGCTTCAGCCGCCCGTCGCGGCCGCCGTTGATCAGCATCACGATCAGGCTGGAGAACACCACCAGATCGGTTGTCAGCACCAGCATCACCGGCCCGATCGCCGCCTCGCCGAACAGCAGCGACAGCATCGGCAGGCCGAGAAAGCCGACATTGCCGATCGCCACGCATTGCGCCTCGATCCCGGCGGTGGGCACGTCGAGCCCGCGCAGAAAGGCCACCGCCGTGGCGATGCCATAGACAAAGGCGGTGCCCCACAGATAGCCCAGCACAAGCCGGCCGTTGAACACCTCGGCAAAAGAAAGGTTTGCGGCAAACCGGAAGATCATCGCCGACAGCGCAAAATAGAAAACGAACTTGGTCAGATACGAGGTCGCCTCTTCGGTGAAAAAGCGGCTACGCCCGGCCCAGTAGCCAAGGCCGATGATCGCGAAAAAGGGCAGGGTTCGTATGAATATCTCGACCATGACGCATCGGTAGCCGCTTGCGCGGGCTACCGCAAGCCGGCTAGCCGCTGCCGATCAGGACCCCTGCCGCAAGCACCAGCGCGCCCCCCAGCACCACCTGAAACGCGGCGCGGAAGAAGGGTGTGTCCATATAGCGGTTCTGAATCCAGGCGATCGCCCAGAGCTCGAAGAAAACGATGATCACCGCGAGACCCGTGGCGGTCCAGAAATCGGGGATCAGATAGGGCATGGCGTGACCCAGCCCGCCCAACGTGGTCATGACCCCCGCCGCGATCCCCCGTTTCAGCGGCGAACCGCGCCCGGAAATCTCGCCATCGTCCGAGGCGGCCTCGGTAAAGCCCATGGAAATGCCGGCCCCCACCGAGGCGGCGACGCCGACAAGAAAGGTGGTCCAGGAATCCTGGGTGGCAAAGGCGGTGGCAAAGATCGGCGCCAGCGTCGAGACCGACCCGTCCATCAGCCCGGCCAGACCCGGCTGCACCCAGGTCAGCACGAACTGGCGATGCGCGGTGGCCTCCTCGGCGCTGCGCGCGTCGGTGTCGAGATGTTCCTCGGCCAGGCCCTGCGCGGTGTCCTGGTGGCCGGCTTCGGCTGCAGCCAGATCGCCCAGCAGTTTGCGGGTCTGGGCATCACTGCTGCGCTTGGCGGCGGCGAGATAGAAACGCTCGGCATCGCGCTCCATCATCTCGGCCTCTTCGCGGATGCGTTCGATCCCGAGGTTTTCCACCAGCCAGATCGGGCGGCGCGCGTAATATCCCGCCACATGTTCGCGCCGGATCAGCGGAATGGTGTCGCCAAAGCGCTGTTTGTGCGCCTCGATCAACAGCGCGCGATGCTCGTCCTCTTCGGCGGCCATACCGTCGAACATCCTGGCGCTGGCCGGGAAATCGGCGCGCAGCCGTTCGGCATAGCCGCGATAGATCTGCGCGTCGTCCTCCTCGGACGAGATCGCCAGGGCGAGAATTTCCTGTTCGCTCAGATCGCGGAACCGCTTGCGCGCAAAGAACTGCATGGTGATGCCTCACTTTAGATCGGTTCTAAGTATTCGGGTCATTCGACATATTCAAGGGTCGGCAGGCGCCTTGTTGTTGCAACTGAACCGCTCGGTTTATATCACGGAACAGGGCGCCAGCCGGAGGGATCTATGGGCGAAGCTGCGGATATTGTCAGAACCGGGCGCAAGTTCGATCAGGTGCTGGCCGGCGCGCGTCAGGTGTTCCTGGCCGATGGGTTCGAGGGGGCCAGCGTGGATGACATCGCGCGGGCCGCGGGCGTGTCCAAGGCCACGCTCTACAGCTATTTCCCGGACAAGCGGATGCTGTTCATGGAGGTGGCCAACAGCGAATGCGGCCTGATGGCCGAGCAGGCCTCGGCGCATATCGACGGATCCTTTCCCGTGCGCGAGGTGCTGACAGTCACTGGACGGCATATCCTGACCTTTCTTCTGTCGGACTTTTCGCAGCGGATCTTCCGTATCTGCGTGGCCGAGCGCGAACGCTTCCCCGAACTGGGCCGCGCCTATTACGTCAGCGGCCCGGCGATGGGGCGGGAACGGATCAGCGAATACCTGACCTGCGCGGTGGCGCGCGGCGAACTGGTGATCGAGGATATTCCGATGGCGGCCGAGCAATATCTGGAACTGTGCAAGGTCAAGCTGTGGACCCGCGCGGCGTTTGGTATCCAGACCGATTTCTCCGAAGAGGAGAAAGAGGACGTGGTGCGCAACGCGGTCGACATGTTCCTCGCCCGCTACGGGGCCTGATCCGTTACATTGCCTGACCTGCGTCAGTCGATCCGCCGCACCAGAAGCTGATTGCCCTCGCCGACCTTGGTTTCAAACCGCTTCAGTTCCTTGACCAGATCGCTCAGCTTTTTCTTGCCATAGCTGCGGGTGTCGAAATCCGGGTTGGCGGCGGTGATGAACTGGCCGATCTGACCCAGAGAATACCATTCATCCTCTTGGTCGATCGCGTCCATGGCGCGGATCATCAGCTTGGCGGGATCCTCCAGCTCGGCCGGGGCCTCGCCGCTGATCTGGGCCACGGCGGGCGCGGCCTCACGGGTGGTGGCGGTGATGGGTTTGGCCGGTTTCGGCCTGGTCTTGGCTGCCTCGGGCATCAGGTTCTCGACATAGATGAACCGTTTGCACGCCTTGACGAAGGCGGCAGGCGTCTTGCGCATCCCCATGCCGTAGACGTCCAGCCCCTGTTCGCGGATGCGGCTGGCCAGCCGGGTGAAATCGCTGTCGGACGAGATCAGC
Source organism: Antarcticimicrobium luteum (assembly GCF_004358185.1). GTDB lineage: Bacteria > Pseudomonadota > Alphaproteobacteria > Rhodobacterales > Rhodobacteraceae > Antarcticimicrobium > Antarcticimicrobium luteum. The sequence continues at coordinate 101,410 of NZ_SMUV01000066.1, read as the reverse complement.
ACGAAGCCATCGAACCGGCCCGAATGCAGGATGTCCATCGCGTCGATCACCAGCGCGATGTCGCTGGCGTTCTTGCCGGTGGTGTTGGCGAACTGCTGGTGCGGGACGATGGCCAGCGCCGCCAGCTTGTCCTTGGACCAGCCCTGCGGCGCGCCGCCGGAGAAATCGCCATAGATGCGGCGGATGCTGGCCTCGCCGAACGAGGCGATCTCCTCGAAAATCGCCTCGGCATATTTGGCCGAGATGTTGTCGGCGTCGATCAGCACCGCGAGCAGCGGTGTGTGCGGCTTTTCGGCCATAGGTGTAAACTCCCCATTTCGGGATTGAAACTGTACGATCCGGGCGCCCGGTGCAATGTTTCAGGCGCATTGTTACAGGTGCAACGGATCAGCGTGTATCGGATCAGAGCGCGCGGAACATCACCAGCGCGTCGACATAGCCCTGCGCCGGGTGGCGATAGGCGTCGGGCAGACGGCCCACCACGTCAAAGCCGGCGCGCTCCCAGGTGTCAATGGCGCGGGTGTTGGTGGCGATCACGAAATTATACTGCATGGCGCGGAACCCCGCCTCGCGCGCGCGATCGAGCGAATCCGCCAGCATTGTGCGCGCGACGCCTTTTCCCTGCGCCGCCTGCGCGGTGATATAGCCGCAGTTGCAGACATGATCGCCCCCGCCCATGGCGTTGGGCCGCAGGTAATAGGTGCCCAGCGGCTGGCCGTCGGCCTCGGCCAGCAGCACCGCATTCGTGGGCGCGAACCAATAGGCCAGCGCGGCCGCGCGCGTCATGTCGCGGGGCAGGGCATAGGTGTCGCCGCCACGAATGACCGGTTCCAGCATCGCCCAGATCGTATCCTCGTCGGCCGGGGTCGCGGGCCGGATCGTCACATCGCTCATGGTCTTGTCATCCTGTGGCGCGCCGGTCCGGGTGGGGCCGGCGCGCGCTTGTGTCAGTATTCCACCACGGCGCGGATCGATTTGCCCTCGTGCATGAGGTCAAAGCCGGTGTTGATCTCGTCAAGGCTCAGCTTGTGGGTGATCATCGGGTCAATCTCGATCTTGCCGTTCATGTACCAGTCGACGAATTTCGGCACGTCGGTGCGCCCCTTTGCGCCGCCAAACGCGGTGCCCTTCCAGACCCGGCCGGTGACCAGCTGGAACGGACGGGTGGAAATCTCGGCCCCCGAGGGCGCCACGCCGATCACCACCGACACGCCCCAGCCGCGATGCGAGCATTCCAGCGCGTCGCGCATCACCTGCACGTTGCCGGTGGCATCGAACGAGTAATCGACGCCGCCGATCTGATCCCTTTCGGTCTTGGTCAGCTCGACGATCTCCTGCACCACCGGGCGCTGCGCCTTCATCGGGTTGATGAAATGGGTCATGCCGAATTTCTTCGCCATCACCGCCTTGTCGTCGTTCAGATCGACCCCGATGATCATGTCGGCGCCGGCCATGCGCAGCCCCTGGATCACGTTCAGACCGATACCGCCCAGCCCGAAGACGGCGGCGGTCGAGCCGATTTCGACCCCGGCGGTGTTGATCACCGCGCCGATGCCGGTGGTCACGCCGCAGCCGATGTAACAGATCTTGTCGAAGGGGGCGTCGTCGCGCACCTTGGCCAGCGCGATTTCCGGCATCACCGTGTGATTGGCGAAGGTCGAGCAGCCCATGTAGTGATAGATCGGCGTGCCGTCGAGCATCGAGAACCGCGTGGTGCCGTCCGGCATCAGCCCCTGGCCTTGCGTGTTGCGGATCGCGGTGCAGAGGTTGGTCTTGCCCGAGAGGCACGACGCGCATTCGCGGCATTCGGGGGTGTAGAGCGGGATCACGTGATCGCCGGGTTTCAGCGTGGTGACACCTTCGCCCACCTCGAGCACGATGCCGGCGCCCTCATGGCCCAGGATCGACGGAAAGAGCCCCTCCGGGTCGGCGCCGGAGCGGGTGAATTCGTCGGTGTGGCAGATGCCGGTCGCCTTGATCTCCACCAGAACCTCGCCCGCCTTCGGGCCCTCCAGGTTCACTTCCATGATTTCAAGGGGTTTTCCGGCCTCAAGGGCCACGGCGGCGCGGGTACGCATGGGTCACTACCTCCAATCAGATTTGTTCCAGACCCTGCGGCAAAGCGGGCCGGGTTTCAACGCCCATTCCATGCGCCTGGGCCGATCTTTGCGCCTCTGAAACCGACCGTTCCGGCCGGGCCTGCGCCAATCCGCCTGTGGCGGTGCTGCGGCTCGACTCCTGCGGAACGGCGATTATATAAGAGGAACAAAAAGAGAACAAAGATGCCGCCATGTCGAAACGCCGGATCCTGTCCCTGTGGTTCCCCCGCCTTGCCGCCGAGCGGGCGTTACGTGTTGCCCGCGGGGCGCTGGAGGGGCCGCTGGCCGTGGTCGAGGAGCGCGGCAACGCCCAGCAGATCGCGGCGCTGGACGCGGTGGCGGAGGCGGCCGGGCTCTGGGTCGGCCAGCCGCTGCGCGATGCGCATGCGCTGTGCGCGGGGCTTGCGACCCGGCCCCGCGACCCTGCGGGCGAGGCGGCGGTCCTGGCCGCGCTGCGGCGCTGGGCGGGCAAGTTCAGCCCCTGGGTGGCGGGAGAGGCGCCGGACGGGCTGATCCTTGATCTGACCGGCTGCACACATCTGTTCGGTGGCGAGCCGGCGCTTCTGGAGCAGGTCGAGGCCGATTGCGCCGCGATGGGGCTGAGCCTGCGGGCGGGGCTGGCGGATACGCCGGGCGCGGCCTGGGCGCTGGCGCGGTTCGCCGGGCAGGTCGCCGGATCGGGCCGCTCGGGCGATGCCATCGACCAGGAGGCGCGCGCCACCCGCGCCCGCGCCGGCAAGCGGCGGCACTGGACCAGGGGCGGCGCGGCGCCTGCGGTTGCGGCGGTGGGCGGCGGCACCCGGATCGCCCCGCCGGGCAAGACCTATGGCGCGCTCTCGCCGCTGCCGGTGGCGGCACTGCGGCTGGAGCCGGAGGTGGTGGCGCAGTTGAACCGGCTCGGGCTGCGGCGGATCGGCGATCTGCTGGGTCAGCCCCGCGCCGGGCTGGCGCGGCGGTTCGGCAAGGGGCTGGTGCACCGTCTGGACCAGGCCATGGGCAGCGCGCCCGAGCCGGTGTCGCCGGCGCGCCCGGAGCGGCGGTTCGCCGTGCGGCTCACCCTGCCCGAGCCGATCGGGCTCAAGGATGATCTGCTGGCCGGGATCGACCGGATGCTGCCCCGGCTCTGCGCCGGGCTGGAGGCGGCGGGGCAGGGCGCGCGGCAGCTCCGGCTGGAGGCGCACCGAACCGACCGCGCCACCGAAGTGGTCATCGTGGGGTTGGCCCGACCCGGCCACGACCCGGACCGCATCCGCCCGCTGCTGGAGCTGAAGCTCGACGGCATCGACGCGGGCTTCGGCATCGACATGCTGCGGCTGGAGGCGGTGCAGGTCGAGCCGATCCATGCCCGCACCGCCACGGGCCATATGCAGGCGGGGCAGGCGGTGCGCGACCGTCTGGTGGGGGGCGCGGCGCTGGACGATCTGCTGGGGCGGCTGGGCGCGCGGGTGGGGATGGAGGCGATCACCCGCCGCCACCCGGCCGCCAGCCACATCCCCGAAAAAACCGCGCAGGTGCTGGCCGCCGCCTGGTCCGAGCCGGCGGCGGGCTGGCCCGCCCCCCCCACGCCGCGCCCGCTGCTGCTCTGGCCGCCCGAGCCGGTGATCGCCCCCGACGCGCCGGAGCTGCCTGCGGCCTTTCGCTGGCGCGGGCGCGACCGGACCCCGGCCGCGGCCACAGGGCCGGAGCGGATCGCGCCCGAATGGTGGCTGGACGAGCCCGCCTGGCGCAGCGGGGTGCGCGATTACTGGGCGGTCACCACCCGGGACGGCGACCGGCTGTGGTTGTTCTATGCCCATGGCGCGGCCCTGTCTCCGGGGTGGTTCTGCCAGGGACAGTTCGCCTGATCTTTCGCCTGATCTTTCATGGCGCCGGATTTGGCGAAAAGCTTGATTTGATGGAAAGAACGCGTAACCTGACGCCATGAACATGCAGACGCCCAGCGGGTATTCCCAAGGCTCCGCCCCGGCCCAGGTCGCCTTTGATCGCCGGGAACTTTCCGTCATCCTGTCCGTCTATGGCCGCATGGTGGCCGCCGGCGAATGGCGCGACTATGGCATTTCCTGTCTGCGCGACATGGCAGTGTTCTCGGTGTTTCGCCGCACCGCCGAACATCCGCTCTACCGGATCGAGAAACGCCCGAGGCTGCGCAGCAAGCAGGGGCAATACGCGGTTGTCGGCATGGATGGCCAGATCCTCAAGCGCGGCCATGACCTGAAGACCGTGCTGCGGGTGCTGGAACGCAAGCTGATCCGCGTGGTCGACTAGGGCGCGGAGCAGGGGGGCGAGGCGCAGATTGAGGCAGGGTCAAAGCCGCTTGTGCGCGGTCACCGGCCCGTCGCCCTGCGCCGCGATTCGCGCGATGGCTCGGGTGACCGGCTCATGGGCCACCGCCATGTGATGGGCGTTGGCATGGATCAGCGTTTCGGCATCCACAACCAACGCCACATGCCCCCTCCAGAACAGCAGGTCGCCGGGTTGCGGCGGGGTGCCTTCGGGCAGGGAGTGGCCTAGCTCGGCCTCTTGCTGGTCGCTGTCGCCAGGACAGGGGATGCCGCAGGCGAGGCAGGCCGCCTGAACCAGCCCCGAACAGTCGATCCCGAACGACGAATTGCCGCCCCAGAGATAGGGGGTGCCGAGATAGAGCACGGCGACCGTCGCCGGGCTGCGCTCTACGGTGTCGATGGGGGCCAGATGCGCCGAGGGCAGCCAGAGCACACGCGGACCGTTGCGGCTGCGGGCGGCGATGCGGGACCAGGCGCCCCGCACCTCGGTGACCGTGACCCGCGCGCCATGGGACAGCCAGAACGCCTCATCCCGCGTCTTCAGCTCGGGCCGCGCCTTGGCATAGCTGTGGCGCACGCAGACCCGGTGGGTCGGCTCCGGCGCGCCGGGCCAGAGCGCGGCGGCCTCGATCCAGCCGGCATGACCGTCGCGCGTGGCAAAGCCGAAGGCCATCGGCCCGCCCCAGTCGAGCACGGTGAACCCTTCACCCAGAACCAGTTCGCGGTCGCGCGCGCCGCCCTCGGCGCTGGCAAAGATCGTCGCGCGCGGGGTGGCGACCGCGCAGGGATCGCCGGGGGTGAACCGCGCCGCCTCGACCTGGCCCCGCAGGCTGTCATGGGCGATGCGCCCGTTGAAACGCAGGCGGCGGCGGTCGGTCACAGCTTCAGCAGCGCCGGCAGCGCCTCCAGCACCGCGCGCGCGCCCTGGCCAAAGCCGCCCTTGGTCCGTCCGGGGGCGTCGGCGGCGCTCCAGGCATAGATGTCGAAATGGATATAGCGCGCGTCACCGGCAAAGCGGCGCAGGAACAGCGCGGCGGTGATCGCCCCGGCCATGCCGCCGCTCGGCGCATTGTCCAGATCGGCGACGCCAGGCTCGATCGTCAGCTCATAGGGGTCATGAAACGGCAGCCGCCAGACCGGATCGGCAACCCGTGCCCCGGCTGCGGCCAGCGCCTGCGCCGCATCCTCGTCATCGGTGAAATAGGGCGCCAGATCGCCGCCCACCGCGACCCGCGCGGCCCCGGTCAGCGTCGCCATCGAGACGATCAGGTCCGGCGCGCCCTCTTCCGCCAGGGCCAGTGCGTCGGCCAGCACCAACCGCCCCTCGGCATCGGTGTTGTTGATCTCGACGGTCAGACCCTTGCGCGAGGTCAGGATGTCGCCGGGCCGGAACGCATTGCCGGCAATCGCGTTCTCCACCGCCGGGATCAGCACCCGCAGCTGCACCGGCAGACCCAGCGCCATGATCATCCGCGCCAGACCCAGCACCGTGGCCGCCCCGCCCATGTCCTTTTTCATCAGCGCCATGCTGCTGGCGGGCTTGATGTCCAGCCCGCCGGTATCGAAACACACGCCCTTGCCCACCAGCGTCAGTTTCGGCCCCGCCGTGCCCCAGCGCATGTCGATCAACCGCGGCGCGCGGGTCGAGGCGCGGCCGACGGTATGGATCATCGGGAAATTCCGCGCCAGCAGGTCGTCGCCCTCGACGGTTTCAAGGCTAGCGCCAAAGGTCTCTGCCAGCGTCCGCGCCGCCGTCTCCAGCTCCTCCGGGCCCATGTCGGCGGCGGGGGTGTTGATCAGGTCGCGGGTCAGCCATTCGGCCGCTGCCATCGCCTCGATCCGGGCGGCGTCGACGCCCTCGGGCGCGATCAGGTTGCGGGCCTCTGCCGCGCGCTTGCGGTAGCGGCCGAACCCGTAGCCGCCGATCAGCCAGCCAAGGGCCTCGGTCTCGAGCACCTGACCCGCAAGGCCCGAGGCGATGCGATATGTGCCCTGCGGCAGCGCCTTGGCCGCCCCGGCCAGAACGAATCGCCGCCGTGCCCGCTGAGCGGCATCGCCGTAGCCAGCCAGCGCCATGGCCGGTGCGCCATCGGGGCCGGGGATCACCAGGGCCTGCGCCTGCGCCCCGGTAAAGCCGTTGGCCTCGACCCAACGTTGCACCGCGTCGGTCTGCGGGGCCAGCCAGTCCTCCAGCGCCAGTTGTTCGATCACGTGGAGAGGCAGGGCGCGGCTGTCGGCGGCGGCAAATCTGGGGGTCATTCGGGGCTCTCGCATTCTGGGCTGGGTGGGGGCAGACTATTCCTCCCGCCGGCAGCCGCAAGCCCCTTGCAAGCCCCTGCCGGAGCCCTTGTCAGTGCCCCTTTCAGTGCCCTGCTCAGACCATCGCGCCCCGTGCCCTCCAGACCGCGCGGAGCGAGCTTTCGCCGACCCGGCGCAGACGCGACAACGTGGCGGCCAGCGCCACGAGATCGCGTTGATCCGCCGCCTCGGTCACATCCTGCGCCACCCGGGCGAGATTCGTCATTCCGGCCTGATCGGCGATCGCGATCATCGAGCGGGCGCATTTGCGCAGCCCGATCATGTCGCCGGCCTCCCACAGCCGGTCGCAGCGGGTCATCCGCGCAGAGAGCTCGCGGCTGGCCCGGCCGATCACCGTGTCGGCCCCGTCCCGGCCCAGCTTGCGGTCCAGCACAAGCAACCTGGCCTGATCCAGTTGAATTTGTTCCGCCTTTTTGAGGGAGAGAACCACACCCATCCCATCCTCCGCTCGTCCGATACGACTGTCACCCGCCCTCATCCTCGGGCGGACAGGTTTGCAAAAGGTTTCAGGGGAACGCGCATAATCCCTCGAATTTTGTGGGAATTCCGACTATCTGATGACCGGATGAAACCAAGCAGGGGATTATGCATGGAATTCGCCAAACCTTTGCCCAGCTATCTGGTCCAGCGGTATCAGGGATGGAAGGCCACGACCTATTCGGAGAACCGCAGCTGGTACCGCCGCCTGGCAACCGAGGGGCAGCGACCCCGGGCGATGGTCATTTCCTGCTGCGACAGCCGGGTGCATGTGACCTCGATCTTCGGCGCCGATCAGGGCGAGTTCTTTATCCACCGCAATATCGCCAATCTGGTGCCGCCCTATGAGCCGGACGGCGATCATCACGGCACCTCGGCGACCATCGAATACGCGGTGACGGTGCTGAAGGTGGCGCATCTGATGGTGCTGGGACATTCCCAGTGCGGCGGCGTGCAGGGCTGCATCGACATGTGCAAGGGCCTCGCGCCGGAGCTGGAGCGCAAGGAAAGCTTTGTCGGCCGCTGGATGGATATCCTGCGTCCGAAATACGACCTTGTTTCCGACATCAGCGACGACGCAGAGCAGGCCCGCGCCTTTGAACGCCAGTCGGTGCTGGCATCTCTGGCGAACCTGATGACCTTTCCCTTCATCGCCGAGGCGGTCGAGGAGGGCTCGCTCAGCCTGCATGGGCTCTGGACCGACATCGGCGAGGGCGGGCTGGAATACTACGACACCAAGGCCAAGGCGTTCGCTCCGGTCTGAGCCGCCGACAGCGGCAGGCGACGGGCGGCGCCTCAGCGCAGCTCGTAGCCGTCCGGCCAGGTCAGCCTCTGCTCCAGCCGGATCGCCTGCTGCGCGCCCGGCGCCAGGGGGAACCGCCACTCCAGCACCCCGCGCCGGCCGTCCACATCGCGCGTCTCGGGACGCGGCGTGGCGGTCCAGTCGATCACCAGATCCTCCTGTTCGGAATAGGGCACCCGGTCGCGCAGCCTGACCTGCCATTCGGTGCCGGTCAGGTTGGCGACCTCGAACGTGCGCGCCTCGGTCAGCTCGTTCGATTTCGACAGCACACCGCGGTCGCCCTCGTTGCGCCCGGTGACCACGGTTTTCAGCCGCAATCCCTCGATTGGCCCGAAGGACAGTTCGGTTTCCTCGCCCGCCGCGATTATCGGCATCCGGCCAAGCCCGACGAAAGTCCCGTCCAGATAAAGGTGCACCCGGTCCGAGGGCAGCAGGATCTCCTGCGTGTCATTGGTGAAGCCGGCGGCGACAAAGGCGGTTTCGTCGTGGCGCGGTGTGGCGCGGGCAAAGACCTCGGCGTCCAGCGCGATCTCGCCCAGCGGGATACGCACCGCGTCGGTGCCCGGCGCCAGCGTGACCGGCCGCGGATAATCATAGGTGACGCTGATCCCGTCCAGCGCCGCGCCCACCGCGGCAAGCGAGCCTATGTCGGCCTGGACTTCGACCATCGGCTCGACCATCGGCTCGGGTGCGGCGCCGGACATCTCGGCCCGGCCCAGGCTCTTTTCCTCGCGCCGTTCGGTGATCCGGCGGCGGAGCGGGAGGATCACCGACGGATCGGTCGGCGCCTCGGGGTCCACCGTGGAGAGCCGCAGCGCCACGTCGCGCCAGGTCTCGCCGCCGTCCTGCGCCACCCAGGCCACGCGGGACAGCACCAGCCGCGGCCGCTCGCCCCGGGTCAGCCGCGCCTCGTAGCCGGGTTGCCACATCGCCTCGGGGGTCAGATAGCTGACCGTGACTTGTCCCTCGGCCGGTGCCGGGGCGGTGACGGTCAGCGTCAGTTCAGCCGGTTCGGCGGTGTCGGGCACCAGCGCGGCGAGCGCCTGGCGGGCGCGCTCCAGCGCCACGGTCAGATCCGCCAGCGGATCGTCCAGCGCCCGCGCCGCCTGCTGCGCCGCCAGGGCGCTGGTTTTCGCGGCCAGGGTCTCTTCGGCGATCATCGCAGAGATCTCGCGCAGGCTGATCACGTCCTGACTGGCGATGCCGTCACGCTCGCCCAGCCCGGCAAGGAAAGCCTGCTTTGCCCGCGCCGCCGCTACCTCCAGAAGATGGGCGGCGCGGCGATCCTCCAGATCCCGGATCTCGCGCTCGATCCGCTTGACCTTGGCGCGGGCGGCGGCAACCTCGGGGCGTTCGGCGGGGGCGCGTGGCGGCAGGTCGCTGCGCCGCGCCGCGAGGGTTTCCAGCATCGCCCCGGCGACCGACAGGCGCAGATCGGTCAGCGGCACGGCGGGATCGGCACCGCGCAGGATCAGCTCATGCGTGCCGGCGGGGATGGAAAAGGGCACCCGCCGCTCCACCGTGGCCCCGGTGGGATGCATCGTGACATGGGTGACGGGGGCGTCGAGGACGAATTGATCGGCCAGACAGACCGAGGGCAAAGCCGCGGCGAGCCAGAGGAACTTGCGCATGAAAAACACCTTCTGAAACGTCTGCCACCAATGGTGCGCAAAGGTGCGAAAAAGAACAAGGGCGCCCGGTGGGGCGCCCTTGGCTGTTGCATTCGATCGGCCGAAATCAGCCCTTTTTCAGAACCTCACGGCCCAGCAGCTCGGCGATCTGGATCGCGTTCAGGGCCGCGCCCTTGCGCAGGTTGTCAGAGACGCACCACAGGTTCAGCCCGTTGTCGATGGTGCTGTCCTGGCGGATCCGGCTGATGAAGGTGGCGAAATCGCCGACGCATTCGGCCGGGGTGACATAGCCGCCGTCTTCGCGCTTGTCGATCACCATGATACCGGGCGCCTCGCGCAGGATGTCGCGGGCCTCGTCCTCGTCGAGGTGATCCTCGAACTCGATGTTGATCGCCTCGGCGTGGCCGACAAAGACCGGCACGCGCACGCAGGTTGCCGTGACCTTGATCTTCGGATCGATGATCTTCTTGGTTTCGACGACCATCTTCCATTCTTCCTTGGTCGAGCCGTCTTCCATGAAGACGTCGATATGGGGAATGACGTTAAAGGCGATCTGCTTGGTGAATTTCCTTGCCGTGACATCGGACGTGGGGTTGTAGATTGCCTTGGTCTGATCCCACAGCTCGTCCATCCCCTCCTTGCCGGCGCCGGAGACCGACTGGTAGGTCGAGACCACCACGCGCTTGATCCCCGCGCGGTCATGCAGCGGTTTCAGCGCCACCACCATCTGCGCGGTCGAGCAGTTGGGGTTGGCGATGATGTTCTTCTTGGCATAGCCGTGGATTGCCTGCGGGTTCACCTCCGGCACGATCAGCGGAATGTCCGGGTCGTAACGGTAGAGCGAGCTGTTGTCGATCACCACGCAGCCGGCGGCGGCCGCCTTGGGCGCGTATTTCTTGGTCGCGTCCGAGCCGATGGCGAACAGCGCCATGTCCCAGCCGGTGAAATCGAAGGTGTCCAGATCCCGGGTCTTGATGGTCTTGTCGCCGAAGCTCACCTCAGTGCCCAGAGATTTGCGGCTTGCCAGCGCAGCAATCTCATCCACCGGGAACTGGCGCTCGGCCAGGATGTTCAGCATTTCGCGGCCCACGTTACCCGTGGCACCCGCGACGACGACGCGATAACCCATATTATCCTCTCTTGCATTTACGGCCAGTCGTTTGACCGGCTGCGGTGTCATATAGGCTTTGAGTCCAAGAAAAAAGGGGGATCAGTCGAGACTGTCGCGGCTGAACAGGTACAGGACCGTGCCGATCAGCAGGGTGACCGCCAAAAATCCGAAAATTACGCCATAGGGGGCGGTGACGGCGCCGCCGGACAATCCGGAATGCAGCCTCCCGGTGACGAACTGCATCAGGCCGACCCCGCCGATGCCGAACAGGTTCATCAGCGTCACGCCGCGTCCGACCAGATGCGCGGGGATGAAAGCCCGGCCATGGGCGATGATCACCGGGAAATAGCCGCCCAGGAACCCGACCACCGCCAGCAGCGCCACCGAGAGCAGCGGGCTGGTTCCGATCACCAGGGTCAGCCAGACCAGCGCCGCGACCGATCCCAGCGCGCCGCCGGCCACCACCCATTTTCGCGTGCCCAGCAACCGGTCCATCGGGCCATAGCACAGCGTGCCGGCGATCATCGCCGCCCCCATGGCCAGGCTCGCCTGCCCGATCTGCGCGGTGGTGAGGTGGAACACATCGGCCAGATAGGGGCCGATCCAAAGGCCGCGCACCGTGGCCGCAGGGGCATAGTTGACCAGCATCATCGGCAGGATCAGCCACATCACCGGCAGCTTCAGGATCGTCAGAACCGACCCGCGCAGCTCGGTTTCCACCCGGGCCGGATCGCGGACCGATAGAAAGATCCCCGCCGCCACAAGGGTCGAAAGCGCGGCCAGCCCGGCCAGCGTGCCGCGCCAGCCGATCAATTCCGCCGCCAACGCCGTGGGATAGGAGGCGACGATATTGCCCGCCGACCCCACACCCAGCATCAACGCGGCCAGCGTGGCAAAGCGCGCCGGCGGATATTCGCGGGCGAAGATGTAATAGGAGGCCATCAGCACCGGCGAACAGCCGATACCGATCAGAAACATGGCGATGGAGATATGCGCCGGGCCACCGGCCAGCGCGAACAGTGCCGCCCCGCCGCCGCCGCCCAGCAGCAGCAGCACCGCCGCCGTGCGCCGCGGCCCGATTCGGTCAAGCGCCCATCCCACCGGGATCTGCATCGCCGCAAAGGACAGGAACCACAGCCCCGACGCCGTGGCCAGCGCCTCGGGCGCGGCGCCCAGATCGCGCTCAAGAACCTCGCTGAGAACCGCCAGAAAGGCGCGGAAAAACTGGCTCAGAACATAGGCCAGGCATAGCCAGATCAATCCCGCCACACGCCGCTCCTCCCTGCTGCATTTCCCTGGGGTGCCGCTGCGTCGCATGTTGCCGCGGGACACACAAGGGCGTGTCGTTCTGTTTCGGTGCATGGACGCGCGCCCCTGCCTGACCTACCTGTCACCCGGACCGGGTGCGGCCTGGCGAGGGAGACGGCGATGGACAGGGCGATGGATGACGACGGGTTTTATGATCGCCTGCGCCCGCAGGCGGATTTTTCCTCACTTGTCGCGCAGGACAGTTTCTCCCCGGTGCCGGGCGACTGGCTGGTGGCGACCGCCGATATCGTCGATTCCACCGGCGAGATCGGGCGGGGACGCTACAAGACGGTGAACATGGCCGGCGCCGCCGTCATCGCGGCGATCATGAACGCGATGGGGGGGCGGGCGTTTCCCTTTGTCTTCGGCGGCGACGGGGCCGCTTTCGCCATCGCGCCCCGGGATGCGGAGAGAGCCCGCGCGGCGCTTGCCGCCGTGCGCCGCTGGACCGCCGAGGAATTCGGCATGCAGATGCGCGCCGCGCTGGTGCCGGTCGCGGAGATCCGGGCCGCCGGACGCGATCTGCGGCTGGCGCGCTTTGCCGCCTCGCCGGGCGTGGACTATGCCATGTTCGCCGGCGGCGGACTGGCCTGGGCCGAGGCCAGGATGAAGGCGGGTGCCTATGAGGTGCCGCCGGCACCGCCTGGGACGCAGCCCGATCTGACCGGCCTGTCGTGCCGGTGGTCCAACCTGCGCGCGCGCAACGGCTGCATCCTGTCGCTGGTGGTCCAGCCGGTGCCGGGCGCCGACCCGGAGGGATTCGTGCAGGTGGCGCGCCAGGTCATCGGATTGACCGGGGCGCTCAGTCGCGGCGGCCATCCGGTGCCGGCGTCGGGGCCGGAGGTGCGCTGGCCGCCGCCAGGGCTGACGCTCGAGGCGCAGGCGCGCCATGGCGCCGCGCCGCTGCCGCGGTACAGGCTGGCGCTGCTGGTGAAGACCCTGGTGGCCTGGCTGCTGTTCCGGACCGGCCTGCCCGTGGGTGGTTTCGACCCGGCCAGCTATGCCGCCCAAGTCGGCGCCAATGCCGATTTCCGCAAGTTCGACGACGGCCTCAAGATGACGCTGGATTGCGACGCGGCCACCCGCGACCGGATCGTCGCGGCGCTGGATGCGGCCGCCGCGGCGGGCGCGATCCGATATGGCCTGCACGCCCAGGACGAGGCGCTGGTGACCTGTTTCGTGCCCTCGGTCCGGAAGCACGACCATGTGCATTTCATCGATGGCGCGGCGGGCGGCTATACCCGCGCGGCGGCCCAGATCAAATCCGCCTGAGCGCGGCGTCAGGCGCTATTTGCCGCCGCGCAACCGGCCGACGATGCCGGTGGGGAAGAAATAGACGCTGAGGATGAACAGCACCCCCAGCCACAAGAGCCAGCGGTCGGCGCTGAGCAACTCGGGCAGCACCGGCAGCCCCTCGACCAGGCCCGAGGCGGCGCCCATCAGCGTCTGCAGATAATTCTGCGCCAGCACGAAAAGCGTCGCGCCGATCACCGCGCCGTACATCGTCCCCATGCCGCCGATCACCACCATCAGCAGGATGTCGATCATCAGCTCCATCGACAGCGTGGTCTCGGGGCCCACATAGCGCAGCCAGATCGCATAGAGCGATCCCGCCAGCGCCGCCGCCGCCGCCGAAAGACAGGTGGCGGCCACCCGGTAATAGACCACGCGATAGCCGATCGCCTCGGCGCGGAAATCATTCTCGCGGATCGCCAGCAGCACCCGGCCAAAGGGCGAGTTGACCACCCGCAACAGCATCAGGAACAGCACCAGCGCGCCGGCGAAGACAAAGTAATAGGCCAGCAGCTTGCCGTTCAGTTTCACCCCGAACAGCTCGCCGCCCAAGGCCTCCTTGCCAAACTTGAAGGCCGGGCCAAGCTCGCGCGGCAGTTTGAAGGTCAGCCCGTCCTCACCCCCGGTCAGCCCGGAAAGCTGGCTCACCAGCACGGCGACGGCAGAGGCCACCGCCAGCGTGATCATGGCAAAGAAGATCGCCCGCACCCGCAAGCTGAACAGCCCGATCAGCAACGCCAGCGCTGCGGCGACCACGGCGCCCGCACCCGCGCCCAGAAAGATCGCGCCAAAGCCGCGCCCCAAATGGGTCAGCGACAACGCCACGCCATAGGCGCCGATGCCAAAGAACATGGTATGGGCGAAACTGACGATACCGCCATAGCCCAGCAGCAGATCGTAACTCGCCACCAGCACGATGAAGACGCAGATGCGCGCGGCGGTATCGACGGTGCGCACGCCGGGAAACAGGAATGGCGCCAGCGCCAGACCGACCAGGATAAGGGCCAGCAGGACGGCCAGCACCGTGCTGCGGGGCATGTCGCCGGACAGGATGGAACGGAACAGGGTCATTTCGCCTTCACCACCGGGATCATGCCCATCGGGCGCCACATCAGGATCGCCACCATCAGCGCGATATTGGAAATCAGCGCCGCCTTCGGCTCCAGATAGGCGACGTAGTTCTGCAACAGCCCGACCAGCAGCGCGCCGATGAAACAGCCCTCGACGCTGCCGAGGCCGCCGATGATCACCACGATGAAGATCAGGATCATCGCGTCATTGCCCATATGGGCGGTGATCACCTCCTGATAGAGGCCCCACATCACCCCGCCGAGGCCGGCAAGCGCAGAGCCGGCGATGAAGACGCCGACAAAGACCCGCCGCAGCCGGTAACCCAACGCCTGCACCATCTCGCCGTTCTGCACCCCGGCGCGCACGATCAGCCCAACCTTGGTGCGCCGCAGCACAAAGCGCATGGCGACGAAGACCACCAGCCCCACAACCACGGCGACCAGCCGGTATTTCTCCAGCGCCGCGCCGGCAAAGGTGATCGCCCCCTTCAGGCTTTCGGGGCGGGCGATATAGATCTCTTCCGGTCCCCAGAGCACGATGATCAGCTGCTCGACCACGATCAGCCCGCCCATGGTGACCAGGATCTGCTTCAGGTGATGGCCGTAGACCGGCATCACGATCACTTTTTCAAAGGCCCAGCCGACCAGGCCGGTCGCGGCCATGGCGCCGATCACCGCCAGCATCAGCGCCACCAGGTTCAGCCCCAGCGACGGCGCCCCGGTCATCTGCCCCAGCAGCAACAGAACGGTGACGCCGACAAAGGCACCGATGGAGACAAAGGCGCCGTGACCGAAGTTGATCACGTCCATCAGCCCGAACACCAGCGTAAGGCCGGAGGCCATGATGAAGATCATCATTCCCATCGCCAGCCCCGAAACCGTCAGCGTCAGCCAGCTCGAGGTCTCCGGGATCGCCAGCGCGCCCAGCAGCACCAGCGCCGGCACCAGCAGCACCGGCATCCAAGGGCCCAGCCGGTCGGCAAGGGACAGCTCCGCCATCTTTGGCGCATGTTTGGGGGCCGCGGTCATCGGGCGCCCCGCCGCATCATCTTGCCGTACATGTTCATGGCCTGCGCCTCCTCCCTCGCCGCAGGCCGGAACGGCGCACCGCCCCCCTGCGTCTTCTTTGCCCAACTGCTCACATCCGACATTCGCCGCACCCGCATCAATGGGCCTCCAGGCTCAGCCCCATCAGCCGTTCCTGCAATCCCGCGTCCCCTGACAGTTCGGCCATGGCCCCCGACCAGATCACCCGCCCGTCGTCCATCACATTGGCGGTGTCCCCCAATGCGCGGGCGACGGCGAAGTTCTGTTCCACCAGCAGGATCGAGGCGCCCTGCGCCTTCAGCTCTTTCAGCGCGCGCGCCATGGTCGAGACGATGGCAGGGGCCAGCCCCTTGGTCGGCTCGTCGATCAGGTAAAGCTTGCGCTCCTCGACCATTGCGCGGGCAATCGACAGCATCTGTTTCTGCCCGCCCGACAGGTTTCCGGCCTCGGATTTCCAGAAGGTCTTGAGCGGCGGGAAGGCGGTGAAAATCCACTCCAGCCGCGCGCTGTCGATGGGGCCGGAGGCGGCGGCGAGCACCATGTTCTCCTCCACCGTCAGGTCGGAAAAGATGCCCATGTCCTCGGGCACGAAGCCGACGCCGGATCGCGCGATGGCGGGGGTCGGCAGGGCGGTGATGTCCTCGCCGTCGAACAGGATGCGGCCCTGACGCGCGCGCCAGTGACCGATGACGGTGCGCAGCGTGGTGGTCTTGCCGACCCCGTTGCGGCCCAGCAGCATGGTGACCTGGCCGCGCGGCACCTCCAGATCGACGCCCTGCAGGATGTGATACTGGGCGATGTTGGTATAAACGCCCTCCAGACGCAGGATCGGGTCAGACATCTTCCAGTTCCTTGCCCATATAGGCCTCCTGCACGACGTCCGAGGCCATCACCTCGGCCGGTGCCCCGTCCGCGGCAAGCGCGCCGTTGTGCAGCACGATGATCCGGTCCGCCAGCGTGCGGATCACGTCCATCTTGTGCTCGACCAGAAGGATGGTGCGGTCGCGCTGCGCCTTCAGCTCCGCGATCAGATCCAGCACCACCGGCGCCTCGTCGACGCTCATCCCCGCGGTCGGCTCGTCGAACATGTAGACGGCCGGATCCAGCGCGATCAGCAGCGCCACCTCCAGTTTGCGCTGGTTGCCGTGAGACAGCTCCGAAACCACCTGATGGCGCTGCTCCAGCAGGCGCACACGCACCAGGATCGCCTCGGCGGCCTCGACCATCTCGGCATGTCCGGAGGCCATGGACCACAGGTTGAACCCCTGCCCCGAGCGCGACTGCACCACCAGGCGGACATTCTCCAGCACGGTCAGGTCCGGAAACAGGTTGGTCAGCTGAAAAGCCCGGCCGATGCCGGCCCTGGTCCGCAGCGACACCGACTGGCCCGAGATGTCGCGCCCGCGCAGGAAAACCTTGCCCGCCGTGGCGGGGATCTGGCCCGAAATCAGGTTGAAATAGGTGGTCTTTCCGGCGCCGTTGGGGCCGACGATGGCGGTCAGCTCACCTGCCTGAAAGCCGCAGCTCACGGCATCCACCGCCACATGGCCGCCAAAGCGGACGGTCAGATCCTGGGTTTCGAGGATGGGGTCTGTCATTTTGTCCTGTCCTTCTCGATCCCGCTGTGGCGCGGGCGGGGACGGCCTCCGGGGGCGGATCGGACAGGGGCGGGCCGGCGCACCAGCCCGCCCCCGTCGTCCGGTTCCGGGTTTACTTGTTCCGCACCGGGATCGGCAGATCCTCGATGGACAACTCGCGCACAAGTTCCGGGATCGCCCATTCGACGTTGGGATCGACCTTGATCTTGAAGTGGTACATCGACTGCATCGCCTGGTGATCCTCGGCGCGGAAGACCATCTTGCCCTTGGGCGTCTCCCATTCCATGCCTTCCATGGCGGCGATCAGCGCCTCGGTGTCGGTGCCGCCGGCCTTCTTGATCGCCTCGACCACCGCGAGACCGGCCGCCATGCCGCCGGCGGTAAAGAAATCGGGCGGCGTGCCAAAGCGCGCCTGATGCTCCTTCACCAGCCAATCGTTCACCGGGTTCTGCGGGAGGTCGTAGTAGTAATAGGTCGCGCCCTCCATGCCTTCGAACTCTTTCCAGCCCTTCAGCGCAGCCAGGATGTTCCCGCCACTGGCGATCTTGATCCCGAAACGGCCGGGGTCCATCGCGTTGACCTTGCTCATCGGGTTGCCGCCGCCGGCCCAGATGACGAACAGCTTCTTCTCGCCGTCCAGATCCTTCATCGCGTTAAAGATGCGCTCTGCCGCCGCCGTGAAATCGGTGGTGTCGGTGGGCACGTATTCTTCATGCGCGACGTCGGTGCCTGTGCCCTCCAGCGCGTCCTTGAACGCCGCGACACCGTCGCGGCCAAAGGCATAATCCTGCGCCAGCGTGGCGATATGCACGTTCGGGCCAGCCAGCGCGATGGCGTTGGACACCGCGTCCTGGGACGAGTTGCGCCCGGTGCGGAAGATATAACGGTTCCAGTTCTTGCCGGTGATGGAATCGGCCACCGCCGGTTCGACCAGCAGGATCTTTTCATATTCCTCGGCGACCGGCAGCATCGCCAGCGCCACGCCCGAACTGACCGGCCCGACGGCGAGGTCGACCTCATCGTCGCCATAGGCCTCTTCCAGCAAGGCGCGGCCGTTCTCCGGTTTCAGCTGGGTGTCCTTTTCGATCACGACGATCTTTTCGCCGTCGATCTCCATGGTGCCGCCAGTGGCGTACTCCAGACCCATCATCAGACCGTCGTGGGACTGTTTCGCATAGGCTTCATAGGGGCCGGTCTTGCCATAGACATGGGCGATCTTGATCTCGGCGGCGGCGGCACTGGCCAGGGCCAGCGCCGACACCATGCCGGCAACGAAAATGCGTGTCACGTTCTCTCTCCCTCGTACGCACCGTGGGTACGGCGCAGAACTTCCATGACTTTACGCTATCGTCGGGGTCTCATCGCGGTCAATTGCGTGTAAATACGCATGACCCGTTGAAGTCAGGCCTCTTTCCAGCGTTTGGCCAGGGCGCGGGAGGTCTGCGCCAAAACCAGAACGTCGATGCCGACCGCCAGGAACTGCGCCCCCATGTCGTGATAGGATTGCGTCGCCTCCTCGGTCACGCCAAGGATGCCGGGCGCCTTGCCCGCCGCGCTGATCCGCGAAATCGCGTCGGCGATCGCCGCCCGCACCTCGGGCGCGGCGCTGTTGCCCTTGAAGCCCATGTCGGTGGACAGGTCCGCCGGCCCGATAAAGACGCCGTCGATCCCGTCGACCGCGAGGATGTCGTCCAGCGCGGCAAGGCCGGCGCGGCTTTCCACCTGGACCAGCAGGCAGATCTCGGCGTCGGCGGTGGGGATGTAATCGGGGATCGAGGCGAACATGGTCGCCCGCCCGCCCGCCGCGCCGACACCGCGGGTGCCCGTCGGCGGATAGGTGCAGGCGCGCACCAGCTCGCGCGCCTGTTCGGCGCTTTCCACCATCGGAACCAGCACGGTCTGCGCGCCGGCATCCAGCACCTGCTTGATCAGCCAGGTCTCGCCGATCGGCACCCGCACCACCGGATGGCTGGGGCTGGCCGCCAGCGCGATCAACTGGTCGCGGATCGAGCGGATGTCGTTCGGCGCGTGTTCGCCGTCGAGCACCAGCCAGTCAAAGCCGGCGGTGCCCATGATCTCGGCGGCCTGGCCGTCGGCAAAACTCATCCAGCAGCCGATCTGTCTGCGGCCTTCGGCGAGCGCCTGTTTGAACGTGTTCTTGGGGGCGGGCATGGGAACCTCTCAGTTGAAAGTGTCAGGCGAAATTGATGTGAACCGAGCCGAACGGCCCGAAATCGGCGGCGATACGCGCGCCTGAGGGCGCTTCGATGGGCCGGATGAAAGAGCCCGAGAGGACGATATCCCCCGCCTCGATCTGCTGTCCATAGATCGCCATGCGGCGGGCGAGCCAAAGGACCGAAGTGACCGGATCGTTCAGCACCCCCGCGCCCAACCCGGTCTCCTCCACCACATTGTCGCGGGCGACGATGGCACCGACCCAGCGCAGGTCCACCGCGTCGGGCGCATGGCGTTCGGCGCCGATCACGATGCCGGCATTGGCGGCGTTGTCGCTGATGGTGTCCACGATGACGCGCGCCTTGCCGGTCTCGGGATCGGCGCGCAGCACCCGGGTATCGAGGATCTCCAGCGAGGGGGCGACATAGTCGGTCGCGGCCAGAACATCGTCGCGGGTGCAGTCGGCGCCCGCCAGCGGCGCTTTCATGACAAAGGCGATCTCAGCCTCGACGCGGGGCTGGATGAAGCGGCCCGCGGGCACGGTGGCGCCGTCGTCAAAGACCATATCGTCCAGCAGCACGCCGCTGTCCGGCGTGTCGATCTTCAGCGCGTCCTGCATCGCCCGGCTGGTGAGGCCGATCTTCCAGCCGATCTTGCGGCGTCCCGAGGCCAGCTTTCGCGCGATCAGCCGCGCCTGCACCGCATAGGCATCGTCCAGCGTCATGCCCGGATAGATCCGCGAGAGCAGCCCGCATTGCTGCCGGGTCTGCTCGGCGTTGAAGAGCGTCTCAGCCGCCTCGTCGTACTGATCGGGGGTCATTCGTCTTTCACCGTGTTGACCAGCTTGCCGATCCCCTCGGCCTCGACTTCCACCACATCGCCGGGTGCGAGGTATTTCGGAGGATCGAACCGCGCGCCCGCCCCGGTGGGGGTGCCGGTCACGATGATGTCGCCCGGCACCAGCGTGGTGAAGGTCGAGATATATTCGATCTGCCGCCGGATCGGGAACAGCATTCGCCCGGTGCGGTCGTCCTGCCGAAGCTCGCCGTTCACGCGTGTCGTCAGCCGCACGTCATCGAGCTGCGCCGGCGCGGTGAAGGGCACCAGCCAGGGCCCCATGGCGCCGGAGCTGTCCCAGTTCTTGCCCTGCGTCACGTTGAACTTGGCGTGCCGCACCCAGTCGCGCAAAGTGCCCTCGTTGCACAGGGTAATGGCGGCGATGTGGTCATAGGCGTCGGCCTGCGAAATCCGCCGCCCGCCCTTGCCGATGACAATGGCAATCTCGCCCTCGTAATCCAGCTGCGGCGTCTCCGGCGGGCGGATCAGCGGCCGGTCGTGGCCGGTGAAGCTGCGCGGAAACCGGATGAACAGCGACATGTTGGGCGGCGCCTCCTGCCCGTCCTTGTATTCCGCATTGCGGTCGGGGAAGTTGACGCCGACGCAGATGATCTTTTCCGGGGCAGGGATCGGGATCTGATACTCGAATGTCCCGTTCGGATGGGTCACCGGCTTGTCCTGCGCCGCGATGGCCAGATCGTAGAGCGCCCCGGCCTCGATCACCTCCCGCAGGGTCGGCCATTCCTTGCACGCAGGCGAGAGGGCGATCATTCCCTCCGGCACCGCCGCGCCGTAGAAGGTTTCGCCATTGGCGGTATAGGTGGCAAATCTGCTCATCGGCTCAATCCCTCGGCAATTTCGGTGATCACGTCATAGGCCATCATCACGTCTTCTTCGGTGGTCTCGAACTGACCGGCCTGAAAGCGGATGGCGATCTGCCCGTCGACGCGGGTCTGGGTCAGGTAGATCCGCCCGTCATCGTTGATCGCATTGACCAGACGGATGTTGAGATCGTCCAGATCCCGGGCGCCCTGCGGCGCATAGCGGAAGGTGAAGAGCGACCACATCGGCGGCGTCACGATCTCGATATCCGGATGGGTGGCCAGCTTGTCATGCAGTTGGCCCGACCATTTGACGTGGTTCCGCAACCGCGCGCGCAGCCCCTCCAGCCCGTAGGCGCGGATCAAGAACCACAGTTTCAGCGCGCGGAACCGGCGGCCCAGCGGGATCGACCATTCGGAATAGTTGACGATGCCCTCGGCGCCATGGGTTTTCAGGTACTCCGGGCTGATCGCCAGGGTGCGTACAAGATCCTCTGGATTTCGTACAAAATGCGCCGAGCAGTCGAATTGCGCCCCCAGCCATTTATGCGGGTTGAAGACCAGGCTGTCGGCGCCCTCGATCCCGGTCCAGTAGTGCCGGAACTCCGGACAGATCATCGCGCTGCCGGCCCAGGCGGCGTCCACATGGGTGTAGAGACCGTATTTGCGCGCAACCGCCAGACAATCGCCGATCGGATCGGTGGCCCCGGTGCCGGTGCCGCCGACGCAAAGGATCACGCCGGCGGGCTTGAGGCCGGCGTCGAGGTCGGCCTTGATCGCGGCCTCCAGCGCCTCCGGGTCCATGCCGCGCCAGTCGCCGGTGATCGGCACACGGATCAGGTTCTGCTGGCCAATGCCGGAAATCCAGATCGCCCGGTCGATGGAGGTATGCACCTCGGATGAGGCATAGACCCGCAGCGGCACCTGCCCGGCGAGCCCCTGCTGGTTGCCCTGCCAGTCCAGCGCCTTTTCCCGCATGGTCAGCACCGCCGCCAGCGTGGCGGTGGAGGCGCTGTCCTGGATGACGCCGGCGAACCCCTCGGGCAGGCCCAGAGACTGGCGCAGCCAGTCCATCATCCGCGTTTCCATCTCGGTTGCCGCGGGCGAGGTCTGCCACAGCATGCATTGCGGCGCGATGGCCGAGACGAGGAATTCCGCCAGCACCGAGGGGGCGGCGGCGTTGGAGGCGAAATAGGCGAAGAAACGCGGGTGCTGCCAATGGGTTATGCCCGGCATCACGATCTCTTCGAAATCGCGGAAAACCTGTTCCATGTCCTCGGGCGTCTCGGGAGGCGCGGCGGGCAGGGCGTTCAGCACATCGCCCGGCCTGGTCTGCGCCCGCACCGGCCGCTCGCCCACGGTCAGGTGATAATCCTGCGCCCAGTCGGCCACGCGGCGGCCCCATCCGGCGAATTCAGTCCATTTCATAACGTGGCCTCTTGTTTCTTCCGGTGAGCGCAGCTCACCGGATCGCGCCCGCCCTCGGGCCGGGCTCGATCCTTCGTTATTCTCCAGCGCCATTTCACGGCGCAATGATCGGCTGCGCGTTCAGTTGCGCGGGCACCGGCTCCTGTCCCTCGAACAGGCTGCCTTCCTCGAACCACGACCGGGGCGCGGCGGCGCCCCAGAGCGTTTGGCGTTGCGGGTCCTTCAGATCCCATTTGATCGGTTCCAGGTCCGGGTCCACCGTCTGATAGTCGGAACAATAGATCTCGATCCGGTGGCCGTCGGGGTCGCGGATATAGAGGAAGAAGGCGTTGGAGATGCCGTGCCGTCCCGGCCCGCGCTCGATATTGTCGACCCAGCCGGTGGTGGCCATCAGGTCCAGCAGGTCGATGATGTTCAGCGGGGTCGGCACCCAGAAGGCGGTGTGATGCAGCCGCGGCCCGGTGCCGTTGGTGAAGGCCATGTCGTGCACGCCGCCCTTGCGGTGGGTCCAGGCGGCCCAGAGATGGCCGCTCTCCTCGTCCTCGGTATATTCGGTGACCCGGAACCCGATCTCGTTATAGAAGGCGACGCTTTCGTCCACATTGGGCGAGAAACAGTTGAAATGGTCGATCCTGAGCGGCTTCACCCCGCGATAGAGCGCGTATTTCTGGTGGATCGGCGGCAGCCGGTCCATTTTCACGTAGAATTCCAGCGGGATGCCGTGCGGGTCGCGGGTGCGGAAGGTGCGCGACTGGAACGGGCGGTCGACCCACTCCACCGGCAGGCCCTTGGCCCTGAAGAACGCCTCCGCCTTGTCCAGATCCTCGTCGCCGAACAGCTTGAAGCCCAGATCGCGGGCGCGGGGGGCGTCCCCTTTGCGCAGCACGATGCAGTGATGGCCGCGTTCCTCCATCGCGCGCAGATAGATCGCCTCGCTGTCCTCGTCGGTGACCTGCAGGCCCAGCGTGTCGACGTAGAAGGCGCGCGATTTTGCCAGGTCGGTGACGATCAGTTCCACATGGCTGAGCCGCACGATGTTGAACGGCGGATAGAGGTTCGGGGCGGGGATGGGCATCTCGGACTCCTTTCAGGGGCGTCAGCGCGGCGGTCGGGCGGGGCCGGGGTTATCGGCCCCCTCACCCCTCCGGCCTTTCCGCGTCGCATCATTTCGGTCATGTCGGCCTATTGCACCGGAAAGATGACGTTGGTCTGCCCGGTGCCGGAAGAGGGGAAATAGGGCGTCACCACCTCGCATTTGGCGTCGTATTCGTCCCAGCCCAGCGCGCCGTAGAGCATGGCGGTGTCGTGCATCGACCCCTCGCCGCTGCAATGGCGGGCGTACTCCGGCAGCATCTTGAGGAAGGTGGCGTGATCGCCGGCCTTCCACATCTCCAGCACATGCAGGTCCATCTGCCGGTTGAACTCGGAACTGATGGTGAAGGTGCCATTGTTGGCCGCGTAATCCCTGTTCGCCCAGATCTTGTGGGAGAGCGAGCCGGAGGCCACCAGCAGCACCTTGCTGTCGCTGTCCTCGACCGCCTTGCGGATCGCGGCGCCGACGATGCGGCTTTCCTGATGGTCGTGGACGGTGCACCAGGCTGCGACCGAGACGACCTTCATCTCATGCTCGCGCGCCATGAAGCGCAGCGGCACCAGCGTGCCGTATTCCAGTTCCAGACTGTCCAGATGGTGCGACAGGGTATAGGCGCCCATGTCCGTGGCCGCCGCGGCAATCGCGTCGCCCAGCTCCGGGTTGCCCTGATAGTCATAGGGCAGATCCTGTATGAATTGGGGGAATTCGTTCGAGGTGAACACCCCCTTGAACCGGGCATTGGCGTTGATGTGAAAACCAGCGTTGATCACCCAGTGGGTGTCGCAGATCACCACCGTGTCGGCACCGAGCGCCTTGGCGCGCCGCGCGATCTCCGCGTGGCCGTCGATGGCCGGCTGCCGCCTGCCCTCCACCGGGCCCGGCTGTTCCGACATCAGCATGGTCGGCACATGGGTGCATTTGGCGGCGAGAACGATCTCTCCCATGGTCTTCTCCTCCTGAAATCCCGCGCGTTGGTCTTTGGGCGGTCATGCACCCAGACGGGGGATCTTGTGCTGCCCGAGGGCGAAGCCGATGTGCTTCTGTTCCATGTAGAACTCGAACGACCAGTCGCCGCCGTCGCGGCCGATGCCGCTGGCCTTGACGCCGCCAAAGGGGGTGGGCAGGTGGCGCACGTTCTCCGAGTTCACCCAGATCATGCCCGCCTCGAGCCGATCGGTAAAGCGCAGCGCGCGGGTCAGATCGTTGGTCCAGACATAGCCGGTCAGCCCGTATTGGGTGTCATTGGTGATCTCCAGCGCCTCCGCCTCGCTCGCGAAGCGGATCGAGGTCAGCACCGGGCCAAAGATTTCCTCTTGCGCGATGGTCATCTCGTTGGTCGCACCGGTGAAGAGGGTGGGGCGCACGAACCAGCCCTGATCGCCGACCCGCTCGCCGCCGGCGGCCACGGTGGCGCCATCGGTTTTCGCGATGTCGAAATAGGAGGTCACCTTGTCGAAATGCACCTTGTGGATCAGCGGGCCGACCTCGGTGGCCGGGTCCAGCGGGTGGCCGACCTTGATCCGGTTGACCCGTTCGATCAGTCTGGCCTCGAACTCATCGGCGATGGTGTCCTGTACCAGCAGACGGGAGGAGGAGGTGCAGCGTTCGCCGTTCAGCGAATAGATCATGAAGATCGCCGCATCGAGCGCGCGGTCCAGATCGGCGTCGTCGAACACCACCACCGGGTTCTTGCCGCCCAGTTCGAAATGCACCCGCTTCAGCGTGTCGGCGCCCTGTTTCATGATCATCGATCCAGTCTTGGATTCCCCCACGAAGGCAATCGCCTTGATCGCCGGATGTTCGGTCAGCGCCCGGCCGGCATCCTCGCCAAAGCCGTTGACCAAATTCCAGACCCCGTCGGGCAGCCCGGCCTCATGGGCGATCTCGGCCAGGATGCGGGCTGTCAGCGGGCTGAACTCGGCCGGCTTGTGCACCACTGTGCAGCCGGCGGCCAGCGCCGGGGCGATTTTCCAGGTCGACAGCATGAAGGGCGTGTTCCACGGCGTGATCACCCCCACCGGGCCCAGCGGGACCCGGGTGGTCACGTTCATCAGCGTGGGCGAGCGCAGGTTCTGTCCGTCGCGGGCGGAGGCCACCTTGTCGGCGAAAAAGCGGAAGTTGGCCGCTCCGCGCAGCGCCGCCTTGGACATGAAGCGCAGCGCCTGCCCGGTATCCCAGCATTCGCAAAGGGCGATCTCCTCGGCCCGTGCCTCGATCCCTTCGGCGATACGGATCAGGATCGCCTTACGCTCGGCCGCTGCCATGTCGCGCCAGGCGGGAAAGGCGTCGGCGGCGGCGCGGGCGGCGGCGTCGATATCCTCGGCCCCGCCGCGGGCGACCGGACAGATCACGCTTTCATCAACGGGCGAGGTGGTGTCGAACACCGCCCCCGAGGCCGCCGGGCGGCTTTCGCCCGCGATCAGGTTCTGGATGCCGTGGTCGTGGAACCGGGCGAGATAGCCGTTCAGTTTCCCGATGTTGTCGGTCAGCGCGGTCATGCGGGTTATCCCTTTTTCAAATGGTCGCGGATGGTGCCGGTCTTCGGCGCAAGCTCGGGGTCGATGTCGCGCATTTCCAGCGACAGGGCGAGCGAGCGGGTCGCCATCACCGGTTTCAAGACCTGTTCGGCTGCGGCAAAGATATGGGCGGTTGCGGCCTTGCGGGTGTCCAGATCGCGGCCGCCGCGCAGCCGGACCGAGATGTCGATATAGCCGTGGTCCGGATCGCCGTCGGCGATCGAGACATGATCGGCCCGCATCGCCCGTACCCGGATCCCGGGCATCGGCAGCGCGCCGGTTTCGATCGCGGCCAGGCGCAGGGTGTCGCAAAAGGCGGCCATGTCGACCCAATCCTCAACGTTCGCCGAGTAATCGACCATCAGATGTGCCATGGCATTCTTCCCCGTCCCAATATAATTAACATGTGTAATAAAATCCCATTTGTCAATCACGGTCACAATCGCGCATTGCACGGGCGGCGCTGGTTCTGCAAAACTGCCTCATGACCAGAGCCTTACCGAGTACCTCCCGCTCTCTTCCGATCGCGCTTTTGCGGGCGCGGGAAGAGGTGATGGGACCGATTCGCGCCATGTTGGCCAACGTGGGAATTACCGAACAGCAATGGCGGGTGTTGCGCGTGCTGGATGAACGGGGCGCGATGGAGCCGACGCGGATCGCCGAGGACTCCTGCCTGCTGCTGCCCAGCCTGACGCGGATCCTTCAGAAACTGGAGGAGCGGGGGCTGATCGTGCGACGGCGCGACGAGGAGGACAAGCGCAAGCAGATCGTTCAGATCACGCCGGCCGGCTCCGAGGTGATCGCGGAAAATCTGGAAACCAGCATCGCGCTGACCGAAAGGATGCGCGCCCGGCTGGGCGCCGGACGGTACGAGATGCTGCTGGATCTGCTGAATGAGCTGGGCGTGGACGGCGCGGAGCGGTCAGGCGACTGACCGCGCCGGCGGCGAAGGTCAGCCCGGTTTGTGCAGGTCGGGATAGGCGGCGGCAAAGGCCGGGTTTTCGGCGCAGGCGGCCTCGATGGCGCAGATGCGCGACAGGTCCGAGACATCGACGCCCCAGCGATGGGCATTGTAGAGCTGCGGCATCAGGCAGATATCGACCAGCCCGGGCGCGTCGCCGCAGGCATAGGGCGCCTGGTCGAACCCGCCCAGCATCACCTCGACCGCTTCCAGTCCGGGGCGAATGAACTGCTGCATCCAGTCTTCCTTGACGTTCTCGCGGTTGCCGGTGATTTCGGCGGCGTAGTTGATGACCTGCAGGTTGCAGACCGGGTGAATGTCGACGGCGATGGCATGGGCCACAGCCATCTGCCGGGCGCGCGCGCCGGGATCCTTCGGCAGCAGGCCCATGTCGCGGGTGCCGTCGAGATAGTCGAGCATCGCCAGCGACTGGGTCAGGCGCAGCCCGTCGATTTCCAGCACCGGCACCAGCCCCTGCGGATTGCGGGCGATATGGTCGGCGGTCTTGTGCTGTCTTGTCGGCAGATCGACCGGCACGGATGTGTAATCGATCCCGGCCAGATTCAGGGCGATCCGCATCCGGTAAGCGGCCGAGGACCGCCAGAAATCAAAGAGCACAACCTCGCTCATATCCGTTCTCCTGTTATCGGTTTTCGCGGCGCGCCGGGTTGCCCGACGCTGTCGCGGCGGACGTTACCCGCTTCGCCGTCGCGCGGCCATATCAATTCGGGGGCGGGAGGGGCGGCCGCCTTGCGGCGCGAAAAATGGCCGGACGACCGGCAGAATCGATGGGGGGTCAGGCCGGACTGCCGCGCCTGACCCCGTGTTCCGCGTCATACCCCCGGCCGGGAACCCGCGCCGGAATCCGGGTCTGCCAACGCGCGGACCTCAGACTTCGCTCAACTCCTTGGCATGCATCCATTCGGCATGTTTGGGGGCCTTCTTGGTCTTTGACCATTCTTCCAGCATGTCCCATTTCACCGCGTCGAGCTTTGCCAGCATCGCGTCTTCCTCAGGATCCGGACAGGCCAGTTCGACCCGGTGCCCGGAGGGATCGAAGAAATAGATCGAATGGAAGATGGAGTGGTCGGTCACCCCCAACACCTCGACGCCGTTGGCCTCCAGATGTTCCTTGAATTCGACCAGTTCGTCGCGGTTCTTCACCTTGAAGGCGATGTGCTGCACCCAGACGGGGGTGTTCGGGTCGCGGCCCATCTCGGGCTTGGTCGGCAGCTCGAAAAACGCCAGCACATTGCCGTCGCCCGCATCGAGGAAGATATGCATGTAGGGGTCGGGTTCATGCGTCGAGGGCACGTGATCCTCGGCAATCGCCAGGATGAACCCCATGTTCAGCATCTTGCCGTACCACTCCACGGTCTCTTTCGCGTCCTTGCAGCGATAGGCGACGTGGTGAATTTTCTCGATCTTCATGGCTTATTCCTCCTCTTGAAGTCTGGCGGCGCGCAGCGCCTGGCTCAGCACGCCCCGGTCACCGATGTGGTTGGACAGGATCAGCACCAGCCGCGCATTCAGCGCGTTGCTCTCCGCGGTTTCCAGCCCCTCATGCGTGGCCAGAAGTTCGGCATAGAAATCGTCGGCGCCGTCGATGTTAGGGGTCAGGATCAGGTCGGACATGGGGTTTACTCCTTGCCGGTGGCGCGGCGGATGGCGGCGCGGAACAGGGTTTCGTCAAAGCTGGCGCGGCGGGCCGCCACATGCTGATCGGGGCGGATCAGATAGACAGCCGAGGTCGCGTCGCCCAGATACCGCTCTTTCAGCGCCAGCGTCGGGTCATCCTTGACCGAGAGCGCCAGGCGCGTCACCTCGATGCCGTCCTCCTCGATCCGGTCGGGGGCGTCGGCGTCGATGGTCAGCAGCGTAAACCTGTCGCCCAGCCTGGGAAGCAGGAACCCATCGCCCAGCGGCGCGTCGGGACAGGGCGAGCCGGGGCGGGTGCGCTCCGGTCCGTCCAGCGCGTCGGCGGAATTGAGCGGCGAGCGGTCATAGGTGCAGGGCACCGAGAGCCGCCCCGAATTGACCAGCGGACGGGCGAATTCGTAATGCTCGGACATGTCCAGAACCGCGTCGCGCAGCATCCGCGACATTTCCGATTTCGGGGTGATGAAATCGGTGGAGCGGGTGGAGTTCAGGATATTTTCATCCGCGCCGTGGACCCGCTCTATATCATAGCTGTCGAGCAGCGAGTCCGGCGCCTTGCCCTCCATCACCAGCTTGAGCTTCCAGATAAGGTTGTCGGTGTCCTGCAGGCCGGAGTTGGCGCCGCGGGCGCCGAACGGGCTGACCTGATGCGCGGCGTCGCCGGCAAAGATCACCCGGCCGTGGCGGAACTGCTCCATCCGGCGGCACTGGAAGGTATAGATGCTGACCCATTCCAGCTCGAACTCCACATCGTCGCCCAGCATCGCCTTGAGGCGCGGGATCACGTTTTCGGGGCGCTTCTCGCGCTCCTTGTCGATGTCCCAGCCCAGTTGCAGGTCGATGCGCCAGACGCCATCGGGCTGTTTGTGCAGCAGGGCCGACTGGCCGCGGTTGAACGGCGGGTCGAACCAGAACCAGCGTTCGGTCGGAAAATCGGCCTCCATGATCACGTCGGCGATCAGAAAGTTGTCCTCGAACACGCGGCCGACGAAATCCTTGCCCAGCATGGCGCGCAGCGGCGATCCGGCGCCGTCGCAGGCGATCACCCAGTCGGCCTCGAGGTTATAGCTGCCCTCGGGGGTGTCGATTTCCAGCGCCACATGATCGGGGTGCGTGCCCACCGCCGAGACCTTGTTGCGGCCACGGATCTCGATCGGCGCGCCCTCGGCCTGCAATTCGCGGACCCGGTTCACCAGGAACTCCTCGAAGTAGTATTGTTGCAGGTTGATGAAAGCCGGGCGCTGGTGGCCTTCTTCGGGCAGCAGGTTGAAGTCATAGACCTTGCGGTCGTCGAAAAAGACCTTGCCCATGTTCCAGACGACGCCCTTGTCGACCATCGGCTGGCCGCATCCCAGCCGGTCGAGGATTTCCAGCGGCCGCTTGGCAAAGCAGATCGCGCGGGATCCGAAACTCACCTTGTCGTTTTCGTCCAGGATGACCACCTCGATCCCCTGTTGGGCCAGGTCGATCGCCGCGCCCAGGCCGATCGGGCCGGCGCCGACCACGATCACCTTGTGGCGCGCGACCGAGGGGGGATCCTGGTCAGGGCTGCGCTCATAGGGGTAGAGCGGTATCTCGAAGATCTTGTTCATGGGCTTTCTCCCAGTTTGCGCGCCGGGCGCACCTCCTCCATTTCCCAGCGCGGGCGGCGCCGGGAACTTGCTTTCAGTCTCTCATCTTTCCGGGCGGGGCGGTACGATCTGGATCAAACCGCCACTTGTTTGCCTAGCGCGCCGGACCCTGCCGGGGCTCCGCCCGTGAACAGGCGAAACGCTCGGCCAGAGCGTTTCCGGGACGCCTGTTCACCCCTGCAGCTGTTCCCACATCTCCAGATCGCGCTGGGCGGTCCAGATCCGCGGGGTTTCGATGCCTCGGGCCTCGTCATAGGCGCGGGCGACGTTGAAGGGCAGGCAGTGCTCGTAAATCGCGTATTCGGCGAATTTCGGGTCGCATTCGGCGCGCACCGCGTCCCAGGCTTCTTTCAGGCTGCCGCCGCGGGCCGCAACCTTTGCCGCCGGGCGATAGGTGCTTTCGACGAAATCGCGGGTGTTCTCGATCGCCTCGTTGACCATCTCCTGACCCACCAGCGCATCGCCCCGGCCCGGCGCGATGGCGTCGACCTCGAACCATTTGATCGCGTCGAGCGTGTCGCCCCAGTCGGCGAAGTGGCCGTCGCCGCAATAGCAGGCCGAGTGATATTCGACGATGTCGCCGGTGAACATCACGTTCTGATCGGGCACGTGGATCACCGCGTCGCCGGCGGTATGGGCACGGCCCAGGTGCATGATGTCGATGCGGCGCTTGCCCAGATAGACGGTCATCGAATCGCTGAAGGTGGTGGTCGGATAGGTCAGGCCGGGGATGCTTTCATGGCCCTCGAACAGGCGAGGGAAGCGTTGGAATTCACTGTCCCAGTCCTCTTGTCCCCGTTCCACCACCATGCCGCGGGCGGCGTCGGACATGATGATCTGTTGCGCGCCGAAGGCCGAGGCGCCCAGCACGCGCACGGCGTGGTAGTGGGTCAGCGCCACATGGGTGATCGGCTTGTCGGTCACCGAGCGGACGCATTCGATCACCTTGTTCGCCAGCCGCGGGGTGGCCTGGGCCTCGATGATCATCACGCTGTCATCGCCGATGATCACGCCCGAGTTCGGGTCGCCCTCGGCGGTGAAGGCATAGAGCCCTTCGCCCACCTCGGTGAAGCTGATCTTCTTTTCGGTCATGTCGCCTTGCGACGCGAATGCCTTGGCCATGGTCTTTCCCTTTTCTTTTCAATGGACGACGCCGGGGCGTCGTGCTTGTCTCGCGCCATGATCCAGTCGCGGCGCGCGTTTCCTTCCGTTCTGGTCGTGGCCATCCTTCTGGCCACGCTCCTGATCCTGTGGGCGATGGGCCGGTCGCTGATCTGCCCCTGCGGCACCGTGAAGCTGTGGCACGGCGCCGGCGCCGAGGGGCCGAGCAGCCAGGACATGATGGACTGGTACACGCCCAGCCACCTGCTGCACGGCTTCCTGTTCTACTACCCGCTGTGGCTGATCGTGCCACGGATGCCGCTGTCCTGGCGGCTGGTGATCGCCACCGCGGTCGAATGCGGCTGGGAGATCCTGGAGAACACCAACTGGGTGATCGACCGTTACCGCAGCGTGACCATATCGCTCGACTACAACGGCGACTCGGTGATCAATTCCGGCGTCGACATCCTGTTCATGCTGCTGGGCTTCGCCCTGGCGGTCCGGCTGCCGGTCTGGGCCAGCGTGGCCATTGTCATTGGCTTCGAGGGGCTGACCGCCATTCTGATCCGCGACGGGCTGGCGCTGAACGTCCTCATGCTGCTCTGGCCGCTGCAATCCATTCTGGACTGGCAGGCGGGTGCCTGAGCGGCAGGGGATATTCAGCGCAGCGCCCATCGTCAGCCCCGCGCGTAGGGGTCGTCCAGGGCGGGCAGCACCTTGCCGACGCAATCGCCGAAGCCGATGGTATAGCCGGCGCCCCGGGCGGCCCCTTTGAGCGTCAGTGTATCGTTATCCTCGATAAAGGTTCGTGTCCCGCCGCTCTTCAGCTCGACAGGCTCCTTGCCGCCCCAGCTCAGTTCCAGCAGCGAGCCGCGCTCGGGTTTGGTCGGCCCGGAGATCGTGCCGGAGCCCAGCAGATCGCCCGCGTTCATCGGGCAGCCCGAGGTCGTGTGATGGGCCAGCTGCTGTGCGGCAGAGTAGTACATCTGCTTGTAGTTGGTCCGCGCGATGGTGGTTTCGGCCTGTCCTTCGGGGGCCAGCGTCACCTCCAGCTCGATGTTATAGAGCATCGGGCCGCAGTCCTTGATATGGTCCAGCAGCTCCACCTCGCGCGCCGGCGTGTCGGTGCGGAACGGCTCCAGCGCCGCTTTGGTGACGATCCAGGGGCTGATGGTGGTGGCGGTCGCCTTGGCTTGGAACGGGCCCAGCGGCTGGTATTCCCAGGCCTGGATGTCGCGCGCCGACCAGTCGTTCAGCAGCACATAGCCGAAGATGTGGTCGTCGGCCTCCTGCACGGTGATCGGCCCGTCCGAGGGGGTTCCCACGATGGCGCCCATCTCCAGCTCGATGTCGAAACGGGCACAGGGGGCAAAGCGGGGTTTTTCGTCGTTCGGCCCCTTCAGTTGCCCCCAGGGGCGGCGCACCTCGGTGCCGGAGACGACGACCGAGGAGGCGCGGCCGTTATAGCCGATGGGGATATGCAGCCAGTTCGGCGGCAGGGCATTTTCGGCGCCGCGGAACATGGTGCCAACGTTCACGGCGTGGTTCTTGCCGGCATAGAAATCGGTGTATTCGCTGACCGCGAAAGGCATGTGCAGCTCGGCCTCTGCCATCGGCACCAGCAGCGGCTCGACCTTGTCGCGCTCTGCCGCACCGTCGGACAGCAGCGCGATCAGCCGGTCGCGCAGGGCGGCCCAGACGGCGGGCCCCTCTTCCATCAGCTCGTTCCAGAACGGCACGTCGAACAGCGGCATGTCGGTCAGCGCGACCAGGCCCTCGGCCTCGGCCGCGGTGACGTCGAGGATCCGGTCGCCGATGGCGACGCCGCAATGCGGCTCGGCCTCGGCGATCGAGAATACGCCATAGGGCAGGTTGTTCAGGGGAAACGGGCAGTCGGCCGAATTGGCGCTCTCCACCCAGCTTTTCATCAGGGGCATTTGGTATTCCTTGTCCGGTGCGGCGGGCTGAAGCCCGCCCTGCGAGGTTGGGGTAGGGCGGGCATTTGCCCGCCATCACCGTCTGCTTATTTGGTTCCGGGCGTGCCGTCGAATTTCTTCTCGATATCGCTCCAGCAGTCGATGTAATCGTCCTGCAGCGGCGCCTCCTTGGCGGCGAAGGCGGTGAGGTGCTGGGGAAAGCGGGTCTCGAACATGAAGGACATGGTGTTCTCCAGCTTCTCCGGTCCGAGGTTGGAGTTCGAGGCCCCTTCAAAGGCGTTCTTGTCCGGCCCGTGCGGCAGCATCATGTTGTGCAGGCTCATCCCGCCGGGGACAAAGCCCTGCGGCTTGGCGTCATACTGGCCGTAGATGTTGCCCATCAGCTCGGACATGATGTTCTTGTGATACCACGGCGGGCGAAAGGTGTTCTCGGCCACCATCCAGCGTTCGCGGAACAGCACGAAGTCGATATTGGCGGTGCCCGGCACGCCCGAGGGGGCGGTCAGCACGGTAAAGATCGACGGGTCGGGGTGGTCGAACAGGATCGCGCCGACCGGGCAATAGGCGCGCAGGTCGTACTTGTAGGGCGCGTAATTGCCGTGCCAGGCCACCACGTCGAGCGGCGACTGGCCGATTTTTGTCTGGTAGAACTGGCCGCACCACTTGATGGTGAGGGTCGAGGGCGTCTCGCGGTCCTCGAAGGCGGCCACCGGCGCCTTGAAGTCGCGCGGGTTGGCCATGGCGTTGGCGCCGATCGGGCCGCGCGCCGGCAGCTCGAACTTCTGGCCGTAATTCTCGCAGACGAAACCGCGCGCCGGCCCCTCCAGCACCTCGACACGGTAGACGAGTCCGCGCGGGAGGATGGCGATCTCCTTCGGCTCCAGATCGAGGATGCCGAGCTCGGTGGCGAAGCGCAGCCGGCCCTCCTGCGGCACCACCAGCAGCTCGGAATCGGCCGAATAGAAATATTCATCCTGCATCGAGGCGGAGACCAGATAGACATGGCTGGCCATGCCGACCTGGGTGTTCACGTCGCCCGCCGTGGTCATCGTGCGCATGCCGGTCAGCCAGGTCAGCTTTTCCTCGGCGTATGGCACCGGATCCCAGCGGTACTGGCCCAAGCTGGTCACGTCCGGGTCCACATTCGGCGCCGATTTCCAATAAGGCAGGTCGATCTTGGTGTATCGTGCCGAATGCTTGACGCTGGGACGGATGCGATAGGTCCAGGTCCGCTCCGGCGGGTGGGCGGTAAAGGCGGTGCCAGAGAGCTGCTCGCCGTAAAGACCATAGTTGCATTTCTGCGGGCTGTTCATGCCCTGGGGCAGCGCGCCGGGCAGCGCCTCGGTCTCGAAGTCGTTGCCAAAGCCGGGCATGTAGCCCTCGGTGGTGCCGGTGGGCGAGGCGGCCTGCACCATTTTGTGGGGGTCAATCGGACGATTCATCGCGCGTTCCTCCTTTTGCTGCTTGCCTCGTAGTAGTTGTTTTTGTAACTAACAATACGCGATGACGGAAAATTTGGCAAAACCCGATGCGGCCAGGGATGATTTCGACCTGGCCAATTTTCTTCCCTTCCTGCTCAATCAGGCGGCCGAGGAAAGCTCGCTGGCATTCCAGCATGTCTACAAGAACCGCTATGGTATGTTGCGCACCGAATGGCGGGTGCTGTTCCACCTGGGCATGTACGGGCGGATGACGGCGAAGCAGATCGGCGTCCGCGCGATGATTCACAAGACCAAGGTCAGCCGCGCGGTGCAGCGTCTGGCCGAGCGCCGGTTCCTCACCCGTACCCGGGACGAGGCCGACCGCCGGTTGGAGCATCTGGAACTGACCCCGGCGGGCGAGGCCGCCTATCGCGATCTGCGCGGCGTGGCGCGGGACTATGACGCCAGGCTTGCCCGGCATTTCACCTCTGGCGAGGTGGCGCTGTTGCGCTCCATGCTGCGCCAACTGGCGGGCATCCGCTAGCGCCGGGGCGGATACCTCTGACCGCACCTTCGTGCTATTGATAACGCGACCCTCCCGGAACCGAGCGCCGATGCCCATGTCCAGCCCGCCCGCCGCCGCCGCCGACCTGTCCCAGTGGCTGCTGGAGTGCGGCCTGGACGGCACCCCGCGCGAAGAGATGCTGACGGGCTACTGCACGCGGCTGCTGGACGCGGGGGTGCCGCTGTACCGGCTGCATGTGGCGCAACGCGCGCTCAATCCGCGGTTCGGCGGCATCGGTTTCGACTGGCTGCGCGGCGGCGCCGGCGTCTCGCACGAGCATTACGCCCACCGCGAAACGCCGCGCCAGCGCTGGGTGCAAAGCCCGCTCTACGCGATCCTGGAAACCGGCGGTATGGAGCTGCGCGAGCGGCTGGATACGCCCGGCCAGCACAGCCGGTTTCCCCTGCTCAACGAGTTGCGGGATCATGGCGCGACCGATTATTTCGCTTCTGGCCTGTTGTTCGAGAAGCCTCCGGAGGGGGGGATCGTCGACCCCAACAACACGCCCGAAGGGATGCTCGCCTCCTGGACCAGCGATCATCCCGACGGGTTCTCCGAGGCCGACCTCGCGCTGATTCGCGGCACCCTTCCGCAATTGGGACTGGTGATGAAATCGACCTCGAACCGCCGCATCGCGCATGATCTGCTGGGCATCTATCTCGGACCCGACGCGGGAGAGCGGGTGCTGTCGGGCGAGATACAGCGCGGCTCGGTCGAAGAGATCAACGCGGTGGTCTGCCTGTTCGACCTCTCCGGTTTCACCAGCCTGGCCGAGCAGATCCCGGGGCCGGAACTGATCGCCATGCTGAACGCCTATTTCGGGCTGGCGGTCGCCGCCATCGAAGACCGCGGCGGCAATGTGCTGAAGTTCATGGGGGACGGATTGCTGGCAATGTTCGATTGCCCGACGCCGGAGCAATCCGCCTGCGCCGCGCTCGATATGGTGATCGCCCTCAGCAACCAGATCACTGCCGCCAACCGCGACCGCGAACGCGACGGGCTGCCGGTGACCCACTGTACCTTCGCGCTGCACGCCGGGGAGATCTATTACGGCAATATCGGGGCCGAGACCCGGCTGGATTTCACCGTGATCGGCCCGGCGGTCAACCTGACCGCGCGGATCGCCGATATGCACCGCCCGCTGGGGCGCCGCGTGATCCTGTCCGAGCAGATCCGCAGGGCTGCCCGGGGCGGTTCGCATGATCTGGTGTCGCTGGGGCGCTATATGCTGCGCGGGGTGTCGCAGCCGCAGGAGCTGTTCACGCTCTACACTGGCGCGGACGGCGCGGACGGCGCGGCCTAGAAGTTCACATCGACGCCCGGCAGATTCAGGGCCTTCATCATGTCGCGCAACTCCTGCCGCGCCGCGATGTTCGAGATGTTCAACTGCCGCACACCGATATCCTTG
This sequence comes from Antarcticimicrobium luteum, assembly GCF_004358185.1. Lineage (GTDB taxonomy): Bacteria > Pseudomonadota > Alphaproteobacteria > Rhodobacterales > Rhodobacteraceae > Antarcticimicrobium > Antarcticimicrobium luteum. The sequence goes on along the minus strand of NZ_SMUV01000066.1, from coordinate 64,820 downwards.
AGATCGAGAAGCGTCAGCCCGCGCGGGAACAGTTCGCGGAAGATCACCCGCTCGGAAAAGCCCGGTGCGATGCGAAAGCCAATGCGTTTTGACAGCATCTGCACCGCGCGTTCCATCTTTTCCTTGTTGACCATGCGCTGGGTGCCGACCCGGTTGCGGATCACCACCCAGTCGATCGGCTTCAGCCCGGCCTGCGCCCTGAGCTGGCGGGCGTTCCAGACCATCTCGGAATAGACCGAGGGGCCCAGGATCTTTTCGCCGCTGGGATCGGTGTGAGCCAGCAGGTCGAAATCGATGAAACTGTCGTTCAGCGGCGTGATCAGCGTGTCGGCCAGAGAATGCGCCACCTGGCTCAGCCGCGTGTGCGAGCCGGGGCAGTCGATCAGGATGAAGTCGTTGTCGCCCTCCAGCCCGGCGATCGCGGCCGACAGCCGGTGATCATAGACATTCTCGCCGGGGTTCAGCGTCGCCGGGTCGATCTCGGGCAGTGCATGCAGGCGGATCTGCGGCAGGTCGACGCCGCTTTCCCTGATGAAATCCGCTCGATTTTCCACGTAGCGGCCCAGGGACCGCTGACGCAGGTCCAGATCCAGCGCGGCCACCTTGTGGCCCAGCCGGGCAAGGGCGCTGGCCACATGCATCGAGACGGTCGATTTGCCCGCCCCGCCCTTTTCATTTCCTACAACGATAATATGCGCCATCGTTCCGTCCCTGGGCCCTTGTTAGGCTCTGATTTCTCTTTTCAGATACTATATATTGGGGCGGCTGCAAGCAAAACCCCAAAGCCCCGCGCGCGGTTGCCTGCGATTCCCGCGCCGGTGCTGTCGTTTCGCGTTCGGGTGCGGCAGGTTCGCCCGCCCCTTGGCCGCCTGCCTTGTCCGGCTGCCTGGCCCGCCGCCCCGCAATGCAAAAGCGCCGCCGCTGATCCACAGCGGCGGCGCTTGCATTGGCGCGAAAGGCGGTTGGATCAGAAACCCAGGCCTTCGTATTTTTTCTTGAACTTCGACACACGGCCGCCGGTATCCATCAGGCGCGAGGAGCCGCCGGTCCAGGCCGGGTGCACCGACGGGTCGATGTCCAGCGACAGCTGGTCGCCCTCGGCGCCCCAGGTCGATTTCATCTGAACCACGGTGCCGTCGGTCATCTTGACGTTGATCAGGTGGTAATCGGGGTGGATGTCTTTTTTCATCGCTCCGCTCCTTACGCCTCGGCGCCGGCCGATTTGGGTTTGTAATTCGAGACTTCCGCGATCCGGGCCGATTTGCCGCGACGCGAGCGCAGATAGTACAGCTTGGCGCGGCGGACACGACCGCGGCGGACAACGGTGATGCTGTCGATATTGGTCGAATAGAGCGGGAACATCCGTTCCACGCCTTCGCCAAAGGAAATCTTGCGAACCGTGAACGAGCCGGCGATGCCGGAGCCGTTCTTGCGGCTGATGCAGACGCCTTCATAGTTCTGCACACGGGTGCGCGACCCTTCGGTCACTTTGAAGCCGACACGGATCGTGTCACCGGCTTTGAAATCGGGGATATCCTTCCCCAGGGCGGCGATCTGTTCCGCCTCCAGCTGTGCGATCAGGTCCATCGCATCTACTCCTGAACTGCTCGTGGTTGGTCCACGAAGGTTTGCGCGCCCTCAGAGCTCTCGGTCTTCACCGGGTCCGCCTTGCCCGTCAGAGGGGGCGCCCGCCAGAGTTCAGGTCGTCTTTCGCTTGTCACGCTGACGTCCCGGTTATGGCGATAACGGGGAAGAACCCGCCGGTGCCCCGGAAAAACAGCAAAAACACCTGAGTCGGGTCGCCCCGGTCAGGTCGCGTTCGTTTAGGGGATGCGGGCCGCCATTGCAAGGCTTATGCGGCCCGCGCCCCTGGCGTTGAAATCAGGCGTCGGTCAGGTCGACCAGCGCCGCGTCGGGGGCGTTTTTCTTCACCGACTCGATGCCGTTGTCGCGGGCGCTTTCGCTGCTGTAGGATTCGCTGGTGCCGATCACCTGGCCGTTGGTGGCCTTGAGGTTGAACATCGGCTTGCCCGAGGAGGTTTCCTTGCGCTCATAGCGTTCGTCGACGGGGCCGTTCTTGCGCACCGACTGGATGCCGTTCTCGGCGCTGGCACGCTGTTTGTAGCCCTCGCTGGCCAGAATGATCTCGCCATTGCCCGCCTTCAGGCGAAAGCGGAACTCGCCCGCCTTGTCCTTGTAGAGTTCAAATTTCCCAGCCATTGCCCGGCCTCCTCACAATAAAATCAAACCTTGTGAGACTATTCCCCAGGATCGCCATCGCTGCAACGTTTCCCTTACCGGAGCCTTAGTCCTGCGCCTTGCGGCGCTGATAGGCCTGCCACAAATCGGGCCGGCGCTGTTTGGTGATTTCCTCGGACATCTCCTGGCGCCATTCGGCAATACGCCCGTGATGGCCCGACATCAGGATCTCGGGGATCGGGCGGCCTTTCCAGTCGGCCGGGCGGGTATATTGCGGATGCTCCAACAGGCCGTCCGAGAAACTCTCTTCTTCCGCCGAGGCCTGATTGCCCAGCACCCCGGGCAGCAGCCGCACGGTGGCATCGATCAGCGCCTGCGCGGCGATCTCGCCCCCGGTCATCACGAAATCGCCCAGCGAAACCTCCTGCACACCGTATTCCTCCAGCACCCGCTCATCGACCCCCTCGAAGCGGCCGCAGATCAGCGTCACGCCGTCGGCGCGGGCCAGATCGCGCATCAGCGGCTGGTCCATCCGCCGCCCCCGCGGCGACAGGTAGATCAGCGGCCAGTTGCGCGTGGCCCCCTCCATCGCCTGCTCGATCGCGGGGCCCAGGACGTCAGCGCGCAGAACCATGCCGGCGCCTCCGCCAGCGGGGGTGTCATCGACATTGCGGTGTTTGCCGATGCCGAACCCGCGCAGATCCAGCGTCTCGAGTTGCCACAACCCCTCCTGCAGCGCCTTGCCGGTCAGGCTTTCGCCCAGCACACCGGGAAAGGCGGTGGGGAACAGCGTGATCACCCGCGCCTTCCACACCCCGTGCAGGTCGGGCGTGGGTGTGATCAGTTCGCGTGGTTTCAGCGATGGGCGGATGGTCTTGCGGCCCAGCGAGCGGGCCGGGCGATCTGGGGTATCAGTCACGGGTTGTCTCCTGCGCGGCGCTGAGAATGGCCTGTTTGGCGGCGGCGCGCGCGTCGCGGTCGGTGTAATCGCGGTTGGCGGCCAGAAGTGCAAGCAGAACGCTGTCGTCCAGCCGCGCATTGGCGGGCGGAACCGGCGTGAGTCCGCGCTGCGCCTCTGCCGGGGTGCCGCACAGATCCAGCAGCGGCCCTGCCGGGCCGAGCGGGGCATCGGCGCAATCCTCCAGCCATATGCGATGGACCGGACAGGGCAGCGCCGCCGCCATAGTGTCGGCCGCCACCGCCAGATCGGCGCCGGGTCGGGTGGCGGCGGCGAAATCCGGCCATGCCTGCGTCATCGACGAGGCTTTGACATGTTCCCAATAGGCGCTGCGCAGCCAGCTTTCAGGCCGGCGCAGGGTGAGCACAAAGCAAAGCGGCGTTCCCGGGTGCATCTTGCCGGCGATCCGCGCCATGTCCGAGGCCAGCACCGCGGCGGCGCTGTAATCCGCGATCCCCTCGCGCCCCGGCAGATGGCCCGAAAGCTCTTCGCAGGACAGGCACAAGACCCGGTTCGGCAGCGGTCCGACCTTTTCCAGCAGGGCGCGAAACCGGCGCGCGAACTTGTCCAGCGTAAAGGGATCGCGCCAGCTGGAATAGCCGCGCGCGGCATGGACCAGATCGCGCATCTCGCCGCGCAGCACGATCCGGACCCGCCCCTTCAGCGCCGGCCGGTTGTGCCGCAGCACCTGTTGCAGGGTCGAGGTGCCGGTCTTGTGAAACCCGGAATGGATGACGATGGCGCGCGGCATCAGCCGGCCTCGCGCAGCAGCGCCTGCTTTGCCGCGCGCAGCTCCGCCTCGCCCAGATCGCTGCGGTTGAGCCGCAGAAACGCGGCCGCGCAATCGGGGGGCGGCGCGGTATTTGCGGGCGGGTGCGGCACCAGGCCCTCCAGCAGGGCGGCAGGCAGGCCAAGCAGATCCAGCAGCGGGGCGAGCGGCCCCAGCGGACGCCCGGCGCTCTGCTCCAGCGCGGCGCGATGAACCGGTAGGGGGGCGAGCGCGGCGGATATGTCATCGACCACAGCGTCCAGATCCGCGGCCCGGCGATAGCGTTCGGCAAAGTCCTCGGCGCTTTCGGTCATGCGCATGGCGCGCAGATGCTGGGCATGGACACTGGCAAGCCAAGCCTGCGGCGCGCGGGTGGAGAAATAGAACTCGGGCCGCGCGGCGGGGTGCAACTCACTCAGCACCTCAAGGATCGCGATCATCAGCGGCGCCGCCGCGGCATAGCTTTCGACCCCGTGCCGGCCCGGCATATTGCCGCACAGATCCTCGACCGAGGTTACCAGCGGACGGGGATCGGCGCTGTCCCAATCGACCATCACCTCGGCCAGCTCATAGCGAAACAGTGCCATGTCAAGCGGATCGCGGCTCGCCGACCAGGCCCGCGCGCTGCGCCCGGCGGGCATCATCCGGTCGCGCGGCACCAGCCGCAGATGCGCGTCGAGGGTCCGGCGGTTGCGGTGCAGCGCCTGTTGCAGCGTCGTGGTCCCGGTCTTGTGAAACCCGGCGTGCAGGATCACCCGCATCGGCCTAGCCCCCCTTGCGCGCGGCATGTTCGACCGGCGCGAGAAGCCTGGCCAGCTCCGGCGCCTCGCCGGCGCGGTCGCGCAATTGCTCGGGCGGGGGCAGGGCACTGGCCGGGGCGTCCTCCTCCAGCAGGGTCTGCACCAGCGCCACCAGATCCGCCTGTACGCCGGGGTCATCGCTGTTCAGCAGCAGCGCGAAAGCGGGACGCAGATCGGTCCGCTCCGCGATCAGCCGGCGGCGCACCGCCGGGCTGGCGAGATAACGCAGCAGCGCGCGGTCGACCTGGGCAAAGCCCTCGGCGACCTCGTTCAGCAGGTCGGCAAAGGCCCGGTGACCGACCCGCGCCTCCAGCCGCTGCACCACCTTGTCGAGCTCGGACGCCCCGGCGTCGGGCGGCAGGGCCCAGAGCTCCGCCATCGCCTGCTGCACGGCGGCGCGGTCCTGCGGGTCGGTGGGGTCATCCCCCTCCCCTCCGCTGTCGAAGGAGGCGCCGTTGGTGATCGAGGCCAGCGCCTGATCGAGCAGGCCGATCACCTCGTCCTGCTGCGGGTCGTGCGAATAGTGCAGCGCATAGATCGTTCCGCCCAGAGCGGTCAGCGCCAGCGGCAGCCAGAGCGGCGCCGCAAGCGCCCCGGTCAGCGCCGACAGGCCGGCACCGGCAGCATAGACCGCCAGCACCAAAACGACCTGTGTCAGCGCCAGAACCGTCAGGTGGAGCGGACGCGGCATGTCCCCGCGCGCCGCAGTCTTTCCGCTTAAGATCTGGGCCAGAAAGAACATCGCGGCCAGGGCCGCCAGCAGCGGCCAGGCCGCCTGCATCCACCCCGCCAGAAGCGGTCCGCCATACAGCGGCACGGCCATCAGCAGAAGGCCCGCGCGGCTGCGGCGGGGGGGCATCAGAACAGCCCGTCCGGGGGATCGGCGATGATGCGGCCGGCCTCCAGATCGACCGTCGGCACCGCCTCCTGCGTGAAGGGCAGCAGCACCGTCGCCTTCAGTCCCGGCCCGATGATCTCCAGCAGGTCGCCGGCGCCGTGGTTCTGCACAGACCGCACCCGGCCCAGCGGGGTGCCGCCGGTATCCAGAACCTCCAGCCCGATGAGGTCGGCATAATAGTATTCGTCATCAGGCAGCGCCGGCAGCCTCTCGCGCGGGGCATAGAGGCGCAGCCCCTTCAGCGCGTCGGCGGCCTCTTTGCTCTCGACGCCGCTAAGGCGCGCGGTCAGCCCGTTCTTGATCCGGCCGGTGACCTGCACGGAAAAGTTCTGCGTGCCGTCCTCGGAGCTAAGCGGGGCATAGTCCACGATGTCCTCGGGCACCGCGCAAAAGCTTTTCAGCCGCACCTCGCCGCGCACGCCATAGGCCCCGGCGATGGCGCCGACACAGACCTTGTCGTTCATCGGATTTTCTCCCCGGTATCGGCGGGAAAGCGGTCGACAGGATGGCGCAACATGGGACCTCGATCCGTTCGGAAAAAAGGGGGCGGGCCAGTGTCAATCTGGCCCGCCCCCGGCAGTCTTGTCCAGTGCGCGCATGCGCGCGCGGCGCAGGGGCGCTTATTCGGCGGTGTCTGCCGCGGCGTCCTCTGCCGGGGCTTCGGCCTCGGCGGCTTTCGCGGCTTTTTCTTCCGCGCGCTGCTTGGCCTTGGCGCCCGGCTCACCCTTCTTGAGGTTGCTGCGCTCTTTCTTGGCGATCACGCCGGCAGCTTCCAGCATGCGGGCAACGCGGTCGGTCGGCTGGGCGCCCTTGTCGAGCCAGGCCTTGACGGCGTCGATGTCCATCTTCACGCGCTCTTCGCTGTCTTTCGGCAGCAGCGGGTTGTAGGTGCCCAGCTTTTCGATAAAGCGGCCGTCGCGCGGCATGCGGCTGTCAGCAGCCACGATGCGGTAGAAGGGACGCTTTTTCGAGCCGCCGCGGGCCAGTCGGATCTTCATTGCCATGGTGTTTCTCCTTTGATGGCGTTGACCGGGCAAATCCCGGTTATTTCTGCTGTTGATGGACCCAGAGGGTCATTGCTGGTGTTTCTTGTGGTGGCGGATGACTTCCTCAATGATGAAATTGAGGAAGGCCTTGGCGAATTCAGGGTCCAGATCGGCCTGTTTCGCCAGGTCTTCGAGCCGCTCGATCTGCGCCGCCTCGCGGGCCGGATCGGACGGGGGAAGGTCGTGTTCGGCTTTCAGTTTCCCGACAGCCTGGGTGTGCTTGAACCGCTCGCCCAGGGTATAGACGAGGATCGCGTCGAGCCGGTCGATGCTATGCCGGTGCTCTTTCAGAAGCGCCGCGGCGCGGATGGCGTCATCGGTCATGGTCCGGGGTCCTTCTGCGGGGCTTGGAGCGTCAGTCAATGGCCCAGCCTTTCGGTTTGAACAGCGGGTCGGTATAGTGGCCGATCTCCATCTCGATCCCATGCGCCAGCTGGCTGCCGTCGAGCTGCGCCGGCGAGGGGTGGCGATAGACCGCGTCATTGCCGTCGATGCTGGCCGCGTCATGGTCCTTTACCGCGCCCAGCCGCTCGGCCAGGCGGATCGAATCGAGGTTCTTGGGATCGATATAGCTGACCGCCGTGGTCCAGCCCCGTTCGCGGTAGAGATAGCGGCGCACCGCGTGGGTCGCCTCCAGTGCATAGCCCTTGCCGGCCTTGTCGGGCCAGATCACCCAGGCGATCTCGGCCTCGGGCCACATCGCCGGTTTCCAGCCGCCGGCCATGCCATAGGTCTCGTCGGTCTGCTTGTCGTGGATCATCCACATGCCATAGCCGCGAATCTGCCAATGGCCGATCTCGGCGGCGTAGAGCATCCAGCTTTCATAAGGGGTTAGCGGCCCGCCCATGAAACGGGCGCGGTAGCTGGTGAAGGTCGCCTTGAAGTTCGGGTAATCCTCGGCCGCCGGGCCGCGCAGCAGCAGCCGCCGGGTTTCCAGTACGGGGATGTCGCGATGGGCCATCAGCCGGCCTCCGCGAGCGTCGGGTGGCGGTAGACGTGGCAGGGGTGACCCATCACCTCGCCCTCGCGTTCGAACCGGGCGCCGAGCCGGGTGGCCAGCGCCAGGGAGCGGGCATTGGCCGGGTCGATATAGGAGATCACCCCGTCGAGCCCGAGACGTTCGGCGCCGTAGCGCCGCGCGGCCAGGGTGGCTTCATAGGCCACGCCCTTGCCCTCGGCGGCGGCATAGAGATGCCAGCCCAGTTCCGGTTCGTCCCAGCCATAGGAATTGATGAAGCCGATGCGGCCTAGCGGTCTATCGTCGGCCTTGTCGGTGACCAGCCACATGCCGTAGCCGCGCAGCACCCAATGGCCGATCGAGCCGGTGAAGCCGCGCCAGGCGATGGGTTTGTCCTGCGGGCCGCCGATGAATTTGCTGCGTTCGGAGGCCATCAGTTCGGCATGCGCCTCGAAATCGCTTTCGCGCGGGCCGCGCAGGACCAGCCGTTCAGTCTCGATCACCGGGATGGGGAGGGTAAAGCCGGTCATTCCGCGCGCTCTGCCTGTGCCCGCGCCTCGGGGCCGGGGTGGCGATAGGCCATCTCGGTGTCATGGGTGACGTTGGTAAAGTCGCGCTCGTGCCAGGCGCCCAGCCGTTCGGCCAGCGCGACCGAGCGGGCGTTGCCCCGGAAGATGTTGCTGGTCAGGGTGGTGAACCCCATGTGGTCATAGGCATGGGCACGCGCGGCCTGCGCCGCCTCATAGGCGTATCCCTTGCCCTCGGAGCCTTCGAACATCACCCAGCCCAGTTCCGGCTCGGGCCAGCCCTCGGGGTTCCACAGGCCGGTGATGCCGATGATCGCGCCGCCGTCCCGGGTTTCCACCGTCCAGAAGCCATAGCCGTGCAGCGCCCAGTGACCGATGTTGCCGGCGAACCAGCGCCAGGCCTCGTTGCGGCTTTTTGGCCCGCCAAAGCCCCAGCTGCGCGCCTCGTCGGCGAAAAAGGCGGCGAGCGGTTCGAAATCGCGTGCCTCCGGCCCGCGCAGAATCAGCCGCCCGGTTTCCACGGCGGGGATATCCAGGGGGATTTTCAGGCCGGGCGCATTCATGCGTAGGCCTCCATTCCGCCACCGGTGAGATCGCCGGGCGCCGGGTGGCGCCAGATCTGCATGGTGCCGTGGCGCGCATGGGTGAAATCGCCGTCATGGCGCGCACCCAATCGCCGGGCGACGCGGGCCGATCCGGTGTTGGCCGGTTTCACCAGGCTGATCGCGGTCTGCCAGCCGAGCACGTCATAGGCATAGGCGCGCGCGGCGCCGCCGGCCTCGGTGGCGTACCCCATGCCCTCGTGGCCGTTGAACAGATCCCAGCCGATTTCCGGCTCCGGCCAGCCCTCTGGGTCGAACAGGCCGACCATGCCGATGGCCGTGTCGCTGTCCCGGACGGTCACGGTCCAGCGGCCGAAACCCTTGAGCGTCCAGTGGCCGATCTCCATCGCCAGCATGCGCCAGGCGCCTTCGGCGTTCAGCGGGCCGCCCACGAAATCGGCGCGCGGGCTGGCATAGAATTCGGCAAAGGGGCCGAAGTCCTGCGGGCCGGGCGCGCGCAGGATAAGCCGCTCGGTCTCAAGCGTGGGGATGATGAGGGTATAGCTCATGCGGCGGCCCCTTTGGTGGGGGCGGTGCGGTCGACATAGCAGGCTTGGCGTCCGGCCCGCGAGGGGGCGCCGGCGGGACGCGCCCGCCCCGTGAGGGGACGGCACGGACGCTGCCCGGCGCAGAGCGCCCGGCAATCAGCACCAATCATGTCGATCCGCAGGTACATCGCGCTTACTTCTTCTTCCCGAAGCCGCTCAGCCCCGGCGGCAGGCCCATGCCGCCGCCGAGCCCCGGCAGACCGCCCGGCATCTTGCCGCCCGCGCCCATCTGGCGTGCGGCGGCTTCCAGTGCCTTGGGGTCCATGCCGGCGGCCATCTCCTCGGGGCTGGGGCCGCCCTTGCCGAACATGCCTTTCATGGCCTGTTTCAGCATCTTGCCTTTGCCCATCTTGCCGATCTTCTTCATCATGTCGCCCATCTGGCGATGCATCTTGAGAAGCTTGTTCAGGTCGCTGACCTCCATGCCGGCACCGGCAGCGATCCGCTTCTTGCGCGAGGCCTGAAGGATCTGCGGATTGGCGCGTTCCTTCTTGGTCATCGACTGAATCAGCGCGATCTGGCGCTTGAGAACCTTGTCGTCGAAACCGGCCTCTTCGACCTGTTTGGCCATCTTGCCCATGCCGGGCATCATCGACATCATGCCCTCCATGCCGCCCATCTTGAGCATTTGTTCCAGCTGCATGCGCAGGTCGTTCATGTTGAACTGACCCTTGACCATGCGGCGCATCATCCGCTCGGCCTGCTCGGCCTCGATGGTTTCCTGCGCCTTCTCCACCAGCGCCACGATGTCGCCCATGCCGAGGATCCGGCCGGCGATGCGGTCGGGCTCGAAGGTCTCCAGCGCGTCCATCTTCTCGCCCAGGCCGACAAAGCGGATCGGCTTGCCGGTGACCGCGCGCATCGACAGCGCCGCGCCGCCGCGGCCGTCGCCGTCCATCCGGGTCAGCACGACGCCGGTGACGCCGATCTTGTCGTCGAACTCGGTCGCCACATTGACCGCGTCCTGGCCAGTCAGCCCGTCGACCACCAGCAGGGTCTCGCGCGGGTTGGCGACGTCGCGCACCGCGGCCGCCTGGGCGATCAGATCGGCGTCGATATGCAGCCGGCCTGCGGTGTCGAGCATATAGACGTCATAGCCGCCAAGGCTCGCCTGGGTCTTGGCGCGCTTGGCGATCGCCACCGGATCCTCGCCCTTGACGATGGGCAGGGTGTCGACGCCGATCTGCTTGCCGAGAATGGCCAGCTGCTCCATCGCCGCCGGGCGGTTGGTGTCGAGCGAGGCCATCAGCACCCGCTTGCCCTCTCTCTCGGTCAGCCGCTTGGCGAGCTTGGCGGTGGTCGTCGTCTTGCCCGAGCCCTGAAGGCCCACCATCAGGATCGGCGCCGGCGGGCTGTCGATTTTCAGCGCGCCGGGATCGCCCTCGCCGCGCAGCACGTCGACCAGCGCGTCATGGACGATCTTGACCACCTGCTGACCGGGGGTGACCGATTTGGTCACCGCCTGGCCGGTCGCCTGATCCTGTACCTTTTTCACGAAGTCGCGGGCGACCGGCAGCGAGACGTCGGCCTCGAGAAGCGCGACGCGGACCTCGCGCAGGGCGGTTTTCACGTCCTCTTCCGAGAGTGCGCCCTGCTTGGTCAGCCGGTCGAAGACGCCGGAGAGGCGTTCGGATAGATTTTCAAACATGGCCCTCTAGGCTCCTCTGCCGGCTTCCACGTGTCGTCCCATAAGTAGGAACAGACGGTTCAATTCTCAAACGCCTTCGCGCGAAATGCGGCGACGGTTCAAAACGGTTTTGCCCCCACGGGCGATACTCGCTGGTGGGGGGCGATCCCCGCATGGACGGGGACCGGAAGGTTTTTCACTTCCGGATGTTGCGGCGCGTTTAGGCGGTTTGCGGCGGTGAGTCAAGCTGGACCGGGTCTTGCGCCCGTGGCGGGATCGCGGCAGGACGGCGGCGGACAGTTACGGGAGAGTGCGGCTATGGATGCGTCATCGGCCTATCAGGACAGTCTGCCGGTCAGTTCGGACGCGTTGCTGCGGCAGCTCGACGACTGGGGGGTCGAGTACCGCCTTTATGAGCATGTCCCCCTGCGTACGGTCGAGGACAGCAAGGCGATCGAATCCGGGCTGCTGCCCGAGGGGCTGGACGTGCTCCGGATCAAGAACCTCTATCTGCGCGACCGCAAGAAGCGGAACTATCTTGTGACGTTGGAGCAGGACCGCGCCATCGATCTCAAGGCGCTGGCCCGCGATCTGGGCGCGGGCGGGCTCTCCTTCGGATCACCCGAGCGGTTGATGGAGTTTCTCGGCATCCGGCCCGGCGCGGTCAGCCCGCTGGCGATGGTGACCGGCGCGGGCATGGGGGTGCAACTGGTGCTCGACCGCGCGGTGCAGCGGGCGCGGATCATCTGTCTGCATCCGCTGGTCAACGACCGCACGGTGGCGATGCGCCGGGAGGCGCTGATGGAGGTGCTGGAGCGGTTCGGCGCCGCGATCACCTGGCTGGACTAAGCGCGGTATCCCGCGCCAGATAGCGGTCAGATAGTGGGCAGACAGTTGAATGCGCCCCAGCCGAACAGGGCCGGGGCGCGGGCCGCGATCAGGCGGCGATATTGTCCAGCGCCTCGTTTGCCGCCCTGAGTGCCGCGTCGGGGTCCACGTTCATCCGGTCGGCCGCGACGATCTCGATATCGGTGATACCGATAAAGCCCAGCACGTGACGCAGATACCCGGTGGCGAAATCGATCTCCGAGCCCACCGGCGTGCCGCCGGAGGTGACGGCGAGGATCGCGCGCTTGCCCTTCAGCAGCCCCTCGGGGCCGGCCTCGGTATAGCGGAAGGTGACGCCGACGCGCGCCACCATGTCGATCCATGCCTTGAGCGTGGCGGGAACCGAGAAATTGTAGATCGGCAGGCCGATAACCAGCACATCGGCAGCCTTCAGTTCATCCACCAGATCGTCGGACAGCGCCATCTGCGCGCGCTGGGCGTCGTTGCGTTGATCCTCGGGGGTGAAATTGGCGGCGATCCAGGTCTCGTCGATCAGCGGCAGCGCATCGGCCAGGTCACGGCGCAACACGGTGCCGGCGGCCAGACGGTCGACGATTTTGGCAGACAGGTCGCGGGAGGTCGAGGCGCTGCGGCGCGCCGAGGTGTCGATATGCAGAACGGTGTGGGTCACGTCGTTATCCTTTCGAGGTGGGCACGGAATATGTCCTGCTACACAGAAAGTATCTTGCATGACCGAACGCAATTACCGAAAAAGCAGGGCGTCTGTGATCTGATGCACATACCCGGAGGAGCGCATGGACAACTGGGACGAGATCCGCACCGCCTATCAGGTGGCGCGCATGGGCACCGTCAGCGGCGCGGCCGAGGTGCTGGGCGTGCACCACGCCACCGTCATCCGCCATATCGACGCGATCGAGGGGCGGCTGGGCGTCAAGCTGTTCCAGCGCCATGCGCGCGGCTACACGCCCACCGAGGCGGGCCAGGACCTGCTGCGCGTGGCGCAGGCGACCGAGGACCAGTTCAACCAGCTTTCCGGCCGGCTCAAGGGGCAGGGCGATGAGGTGACGGGCGAGCTTGTGGTAACCTCGCTGGCCTCGCTGTCGCCGCTGCTGGTTCCGGTGCTGAGCGAGTTTCAGGCGGCCCATCCGGGCCTCATCGTGCGCTTTCTGACCGGAGAGCGGCTGTTCCGCCTGGAATACGGCGAGGCGCATGTGGCGATCCGCGCCGGTTCCGCGCCGGACCAGCCCGACAATGTGGTGCAGCGTTTCGCCGATCTGCCGGCGGCGATGTATGCGTCCGAAGGCTATATCGCCGAATATGGCAAGCCCGCCTCGGCCGAGGATTTCGCCAGCCATCATTTCGTCGGCGCTGACGATCCCGACAACCGGGCTCCGTTCAGCAAATGGCTGTACGCGCAGGTTTCGCAGGAGGCGGTGATCTTTCGCTGCAACAGCGGCGAGGCCTCCGACGAGGCGATCCTTTCCGGCGCCGGCATCGGCTTCATGTCGGTCTGGGAGGCCGAGCGCCATCCCGGCCTGGTGCAGGTGCTGCCGCCGCAGCCGGAATGGGCCAGCGCGCTGTGGCTGGTCACCCATGTGGACCTGCACCGCACCAACAAGGTGCAGAGCTTTCTGCGCCACCTCAAGGAACGGTCGCAGGAGTGGTGCAAGTGAGCGGCACGGACACCGCAGAGCGGGCGGGGCTGAGCCCAGGGGTCCAGGGGCATCTGGCGATGCTGGCCTTTTCGGCGCTGGTGGCTGGCTCTTTCTCGCTCGGGACCCAGGTGGCGAACGAGATCGCGCCGGCCGCCCTCAACGCGGCGCGTTTCGCCATCGCCGCGGTGGTGATCGGCGTTTTTGCGGCGGCAACCGGCAAGGTGACCCGCGCGGCCTTTGCGGCGCCCTGGCGCTATCTCGTCCTGGGCGGGCTGTTTGCCGCCTATTTCGTGCTGATGTTCGAGGGGCTGAAGACGGCAAAGGCGGTCAGCGCCGCGGCGGTCTTTACCCTGACCCCGATCCTGTCGGCGCTGTTCGGCTACTGGCTCCTGCGCCAGATCACCACCCGGCGGATGGCCGCCGCGCTGGCGGTGGGGGCGGCCGGCGCGCTCTGGGTGATCTTCGACGGCGACTGGCAGACGGCAAAGGTGTTTCATATCGGCAAGGGCGAGGCGGTCTATTTCGTCGGCTGCGTCGCCCATGCGGTCTATACGCCCATGGTGCGGCGGCTGAACCGGGGCGAGCCGGCGGTGATGTTCACCTTTGGCATGCTGCTGGCGGGCTGCCTCGTGCTGGTGCTGTTCGGCTGGAATGACATCCGCGCAACCGATTGGGGCGCGCTGCCGCCGATCGTCTGGGTCGGCCTGTTCTATCTGGCGATCTTCGCCAGCGCCGCCACCTTCGTTCTGCTGCAGTTCGCCACCCTGCGGCTGCCTTCGGCCAAGGTGATGGCCTATACCTATCTCACCCCCTCTTGGGTGATCCTGTGGGAGATCGCCCTGGGCCACGGGGCGCCGAACGGGCTGGTGCTGGTGGGCATCACCATGACGGTGGTGGCGTTGGTCCTGCTGCTGGAACAGGAGGCGTGACATGAAGAGGCCTGACATGAAACGGTCATCTGCGCCGGGTAGGCAGATGTCATGACCGACCATGACATCTGCCTGACCGTTTCGCTTCCCGCCCGCGCGGGCGTCTCCCTGATCGCCCCGGCGGGGTTCAGCACGCCCCACGCTGCACCACTATCGGTCGCGGTGCGCGGCGCCGACATGTGCCTGATCGCCGATCCGGGCGCGGCGCAGCACGCGTTGATTCTGACGCCGACGGCCGAACGGATCGAGGTCGAATGGCGCTATGCCGCGACGGGGGCGCCCTACCCCGAGGCGCTGTTTGCCCCGCGTGACAGCCGTTTCACCCGCAGCGCCGCCGCGCTGGGCGCCGAGGTGCGGGGGATCGCGGACGGGCGCGATCCGGCGGGGATCAAGGCGCTGGCCGATCACGTGGCCGCTCTTTTCACCTATGGCCACCCCGAACAGCGGTATTACGACGGCGCCGACGAGATCCCGCAGATCTGTTCGCTGACCGTCGGCTCCTGCGTTGACATCAACGCTTATTTCATCGCCGCCTGCCGCGCGGCGGGCTATGAGGCGGGGTATGTCACCGGCTATTTCATCCCCCGGGAAAAGCGGACCCATTGCGAGGACATGCATTGCTGGGTGGTGACCCGCGCCGGCGGACTGGTGCAGGAATGGGACATCGCCCATCACCTGAAACTGGGCACGGGCGACATCCGGCCGGGGCTCAATCCAAAGCCCGGCGTGCGGCTGCCGATGGCGCATTCGATGGGGCTGAATTTCCCCGCCGCCGGGCTGACCGACATCAAGCTGATCGGCGAGCCGTGGTGGATCGGGGCGGACGGTGCGCTCAGCCGGCCGGATCTCCAGATCCGGCTTCGGGGCTATGATCGTCTGGCCGGCTGAACTCGGCCTCCAGAAACCGCTCGAAGGCCTCCAGGTTGACCGGCTCGAACTGGCCGAACCCCTGCATCCAGACGCTGGCGGCGCGCAGCGCGTCCGGCTCCAGCTTGCACCATTTCACCCGGCCGCGCCGCTCCTGGCTGATCAGCCCCGCGCGGCTGAGGATGCTCAGGTGCTTGGAGATGGCGGCCAGCGACATCGCAAAGGGCTCGGCCACGTCGGTCACCGCCATGTCGTCTTCCAGCAGCATCGACAGGATCGCCCGCCGGGTGGGGTCGGCGAGGGCGGCGAATACCATGTCGAGCGGATCGGTCATGCCGAGGGCGTAGCGCCGGGGTGCGGCGATCGTCAACCATTTGGTTGAATATGGGTTTTCGCCCCGTTTGCCGCCAAGGCCGGTGGTTCCGGCCGGTGCCCGTCGCGCCATCAATAAAAAAGTACCAGATATACCAATATCTTACCCATCATTTTCAACGGCCATTCTAGCAATTGACTCCGCGCCCGCCGCCGCTTAGCACGATGCCTGAAAATACATGGGGTGGACGCCGGTGAGTGACGACGACCAAAAGCAGCGCATGGCGCAGCTGGAGGCGCGGATCGAGGCGGCGAAAAAGGCGCAGGCGCCCAAACCCCGCGTGGACGAGCATTACTCCCAGGCCAACCTGGCCTGGCGAATGGTGATCGAACTTGTGGCCGGTCTCGGGATCGGCTTTGGCATCGGCTACGGGCTGGACAGCCTGTTCGGGACACTCCCGATCCTGCTGCTGCTGTTTACATTGCTGGGCCTTGCCGCCGGAGTGAAGACGATGCTTCGCAGCGCGCAGGAGATCCAGGAGCAGAAATTGGCCGAAGGGGCCGAGCGAGACGACGAGAGGGATTGAACGTGGCAACCGAAGCGCAAGGTGCAGAACACGCCGCAGAGAGTGGCGGCCTGGTATTCCACCCGATGGATCAGTTCATCGTGAAGCCGCTGTTCGGGGGTGACACCCTGGCCTGGTACACGCCGACCAACGCGGCGCTGTGGATGGGGCTTTCGATCGTGGCGATCATCGTGCTGCTGGTCATGGGCTCGTCGCGCCGCGCCGTGGTTCCGTCGCGGATGCAGTCGGTCGCCGAGCTGGCCTATGGTTTCGTTCACAAGATGGTCGTGGACATCTGCGGCAAAGAAGGGGTGAAGTACTTCCCCTATGTGATGACGCTGTTCATGTTCATCGTCTCAGCCAACTTCCTCGGGCTGCTGCCGCTGTCGTTCTCCACCACCTCGCATTTCGCCGTCACCGTGGTGCTGGCTCTGCTGGTGTTCCTGAGCGTGACCGTTCTGGGGTTCGTCAAGAACGGCGCCGCCTTCCTTGGTCTGTTCTGGGTCTCGAGCGCGCCGCTGGCGCTGCGCCCGATCCTGGCGATCATCGAACTGATCTCGTATTTCGTGCGCCCTGTCAGCCACTCCATTCGTCTGGCCGGCAACCTGATGGCGGGCCACGCTGTGATCAAGGTGTTCGCCGGCTTTGCCGCGCTGACCGTCGTCAGCCCGGTGTCGGTTCTGGCGATCACCGCCATGTACGGCCTCGAGGTCCTGGTGGCCTTCATCCAGGCCTATGTCTTTACCATTCTGACCTGTGTGTACCTCAAGGATGCGCTGCATCCGTCGCACTAAGGTTCCCCTCATCACCCAATATCCAAACTTCCAATCGTAAGGAGATATCACAATGGAAGGCGATCTCGCACATATCGGCGCAGGCCTGGCAGCAATCGGTTCCGGCGCAGCCGCAATCGGGGTGGGCAACGTGGCAGGCAACTTCCTGTCGGGCGCCCTGCGCAACCCGTCGGCCGCCGCCAGCCAGACCGCGACCCTGTTCATCGGCATCGCGTTTGCAGAAGCACTGGGCATCTTCTCGTTCCTGGTCGCTCTGCTGCTGATGTTCGCTGTCTAAGCGCCTTCGGAACATCTGATCCTTACGGTCGGGCGGCGCGGGGATGACCCGGCGCTGCCCGAAGTAGGCTAAGTTCCCAAGGAGGACGACATGGCAACTGAGACGCACGACGCAGGCCAAGCCGCTGCAGAGATGGCGCATGGCGCCGCCGAAAGCGGTGCGGGCATGCCGCAGCTGGATTTTTCGACCTACCCGAACCAGGTTTTCTGGCTGGTTGTCACGCTTGTCGTGATCTACCTCATCCTGTCGCGGGTGGCGCTGCCGCGCATCGGCGGCATCCTGTCCGAACGGGCGGGAACCATCACCAACGATCTGGCCGCTGCCGAAGACCTCAAGGTCAAGGCCGCCGAGGCCGAAGAGGCCTATAATCAGGCTCTGGCCGAGGCCCGGGCCGAGGCACAGCGGATCGCCGCCGAGGCGCGTGCCGAAATCCAGGTCGGCCTGGACGACGCCATCGCCAGGGCCGATGCCGAAATCGCCGCGAAGGCCGCCGAATCGGAGAAGGCGATCGCCGAGATCCGCGCCGGCGCGCTGGAAAGCATCGAGATCGTGGCCAAGGACACCGCCGCCGAGATCGTTTCGGCGCTGGGCTTCAAATCGGATGAGGCCGCCGTCACCGGCGCCGTCACCGAACGGATGAAAGGGTAAGACAGATGCGCAATTTGACCGCCCTCATCCTCAGCCTCGGCTTTGCCAGCCCCGCGCTGGCCGCCTCCGGCCCGTTCTTTTCGCTGCACAACACCAACTTCGTTGTGCTGCTCGCCTTCATCGTCTTTGTCGGGGTCCTGTTCTACTTCAAGGTTCCGGGCATGATCGGCGGCGCGCTGGATACCCGCGCTGCGGGCATCAAGTCCGAGCTGGACGAGGCCCGCGCCCTGCGCGAAGAGGCACAGACGCTGCTGGCCTCCTACGAGCGCAAGCAGAAGGAAGTGCAGGAGCAGGCCGACCGGATCGTGGCGCACGCCAGGACCGACGCCGCCGCCGCCGCAGAGCAGGCCAAGGCCGATCTGGCGGCCTCCATCACCCGCCGTCTGGCCGCCGCCGAGGATCAGATCGCCTCGGCCCAGGCCGCCGCGGTCAAAGAGGTGCGCGATCAGGCCGTGACCATCGCTGTCGCGGCCGCCAATTCGGTGATCACCAAGCAGATGACCGCCGCCGAAGGCAACCGGCTGATCGACGCGGCCATCGCCGATGTGGAGGCCAAGCTGCACTGAACGCGGCTTGCAGTATCGCAGAAAACTGAAAACCCGGCCTCTGGCCGGGTTTTTCTTTTCCGGCGCCCGGCCCCCCGGCATCGCCACGCCTTGTGCGGTGGATCTTGCAGGAGAGGGGCCCGGTCGCCGACCTGTCGGGCCACTCTCTCAGACGCGCTTGCGGTCGCGCCCGGTTTCCCGTTGCAGTCGCTGCCGGGCGATCGCCTCGTTGCGCTCGGCGCGCCGCTGATCCTCCAGTGACCCCTGGACATAGTCCAGATGCGCCTCGACCGCGGCCCGGGAGCCGGCGGGATCGCGTGCCTGCAACGCGGTGTTGATCGCCCGGTGCTGGTCCAGCAGAGCCGCCCGAGAGGTGCGCTGCTTGAACATCACCTGACGGTTGTAGAACACCCCCTGCCGCAGCAGGTCGTACATCGAGCGCATCATGTGCAGCATCACCACGTTGTGGCTGGCATCGATGATGGCCGAGTGGAACTGCGCGTCCAGACGGGCCTCTTCCTCGGCGTTGTTGGGCCGGTTCTGCGCCGCCTCCATCTTGTCGAAGATCGCCCGGATGACCTTGAGATCGCTTTCCGAACCCAGCCGTGCGGCGCGCTCGGCCGCCAGCCCCTCCATGTCGCGGCGGAACGAAAGATAGTCGAACACCGCCTCGTCATGGGTGCCGAACAGACGGATCAGGGCCGGCGAAAAGGCCGACCCCAGAACATCGGCCACATAGATGCCGGACCCGGCCCGGGTGGTCAGAAGCCCCTCGTCCTGAAGCTCAGCCACCGCCTCGCGCAGCGACGGACGCGACACGCCCAGCCTGTCGGCCAGATCCCGCTCGGACGGCAGCCGTTCACCCGGGCGCAGGATGCCGCGCAGGATCAGCTTCTCGATCTGGCGCACGACCGAGGTGGACAGTTTCTCGGGCTGGACCTTTTGAAAGGGCATCGGGACTTCCGGTTGGGTATATGGCGTTATAGGGCCGCGCCCGGCGTCTCTCAACAGCAATCGGGTTTGTCGGAACGGCTGCCTGCGGCCCGCTCCCGGGGCCGGCGGCTGGAAAGACACGGTTAAGACGTGTCGTGGCATACTCCGGCCATGCGGTTTGCCAGCCTGATTTCCCTTGCGTTGCTGATGGGATGCAATGCCCCCGGTCCCCATTTCCGCGCCGTGCCCGCGACCCGGATCGCAGTCAACGGCAGCATTTTTGACGTTCGGGTGCGGAGAAAGCTGGCCGAGGCGATCCGGGTGAGCCCGGAATACGCCCCCCGGTTCGAGCCGATTCGGTATCGCGCCGGGCTGGCGATGGCGCTGGTCAGCGGGTGTTCGGTGACCCCGGTTCTGGGCGATCAGGCACAGGCGACCGGCTGGCTGGACTGTCCGGGCCACCGCCAACCGATGGTGCGGGTGGATCGCGCCTGCCGGCGGGTGTCTCCGGGCGGGGCGGCAGTTCCCGCCTATCGCTGCCTGCCTGCGGAATCGGCGGCCCGGTCGGTGGCCCAGTAGGCGGAGCGTCGCGCAAGTCACCCGCAATTTCGTCAATATATTGGGGATAAATACACCGCTCACGCCAGATACAGCGGCAACCCCGTTGACTCGGCGCGGCCCCAAGCGCCACATTTCGGGTTCAACTGGAATCACGATGGCCCGCCCTTGCGCTTTACCAAGCTCAGACTGACCGGCTTCAAAAGCTTCGTTGACCCGACCGACCTGATGATCGCCGAGGGGCTGACAGGGGTTGTCGGGCCGAACGGCTGCGGCAAGTCGAACCTGCTCGAGGCACTGCGTTGGGTGATGGGCGAGACCCGGGCCAAGGCG
Source organism: Antarcticimicrobium luteum (assembly GCF_004358185.1). Classification (GTDB taxonomy): domain Bacteria; phylum Pseudomonadota; class Alphaproteobacteria; order Rhodobacterales; family Rhodobacteraceae; genus Antarcticimicrobium; species Antarcticimicrobium luteum. Next base: position 44,622 of record NZ_SMUV01000066.1, on the reverse strand, counting down.
ATGCGCGGCTCCGGCATGGAGGACGTGATCTTTGCCGGCTCCGGCAGCCGGCCCGCGCGCAACTTTGCCGAGGTCAGCCTGCATATCGACAATTCCGAACGGCTTGCGCCGGCGGGTTTCAACGACAGCGACACGCTGGAGATCGTCCGCCGCATCACCCGCGACGTCGGCAGCGCCTACAAGACCAACGGCAAGGACGTGCGCGCGCGCGATGTGCAGATGCTGTTCGCCGACGCCTCGACCGGCGCGCATTCGCCCTCGCTGGTGCGGCAGGGCCAGATCGCCGAGCTGATCAACGCCAAGCCCAAGTCGCGCCGCCGCATCCTGGAGGAGGCGGCGGGCATCTCCGGCCTCTATCAGCGTCGCCACGAGGCCGAGTTGAAACTGCGCGCGACCGAGACCAATCTGACCCGGGTCGATGACGTGCTGGAACAGCTCGCCACCCAGCTCGGACAACTGGCGCGCCAGGCCCGGCAGGCGGCGCGCTATCGCGAGATCGGATCGCAACTCCGGCTGGCCGAGGGGATGCTGCTCTATCGGCGCTGGCGCGAGGCGGACGAGGCCCGCGCGGCGGCCGAAACCGTGCTGCGCGAGCGCACCACCGAAGCCGCCGGCGCCGAGGCCACCGCCCAGCAGGCCGCCCGCACCCGCGCCGGCGCCGACGAGGCGATGCCTGCGCTGCGCGAGGAAGAGGCGATCGCGGCCGCCGTCCTGCAACGCCTGCAGGTGGAGCGTGACACGCTGAGCGACGAAGAGGCCCGCGCGCGTAAGACCATCGAGACGCTGACCGCCCGAATCGACCAGCTCGGCCGCGACATCGACCGCGAGACCGGGCTGAACCGCGACGCCGGCGAGACCATCGAGCGGCTGGAATGGGAGGCGCGCGAGCTGGCCAAGGCCGGCGCTGGACATGGCGAGAAGCTCTCCGAGGCGGCGGACCTGTCGCATGAGGCGGCCTCGGTCCTGCAGGACCGCGAGGAACACCTCAGCCAGGTGACCGAGGACGTGGCGCGGCTGGCCGCCCGCCACCAGTCGGCGCAACGCCTGCTTGAGGACAGCCGCAGGATGCTGGCCCGCTCCGAGGCCGAAGAGGACAAGGCGCGCCAGGCGGCGGGCGAGGCGGACCAGGCGCTGCGCGGGGCCGACGAGGCCTTCGAGGCGGCGCAGGAGGCCGCCGAAGAGGCGCAGGAGGCCGCCGAGGCCGCCGAAGAGGCGCTGGCCGCCGCCGACGAGATGCGCACCGATACCCAGGCCCGCGAGGCGGAGGCACGGGCGCAGCGATCCGAGGCCGAGGGCGAGGCCGGCGCACTGCGCGCCGAGACCCAGGCGCTGGCCAAACTGGTCGCCCGCGACACCGCCGAGGGGGGCCAGGTGCTCGACCTTCTGCGGGTGACGCCGGGCTATGAAAAGGCGCTGGGTGCCGCGCTGGCCGACGATCTGCGCGCCCCGGTGGTCGAGGAGGACGGCCCCTCCGGCTGGACGGCGCTGCCCGGCTACGGCGCCGGACAGGAACTGCCCGAAGGTGTGGTGGGGCTGGCCAATTACGTGACCGTACCGGAGGTTCTGATCCGGCGCATCGGTCAGATCGGGGTGATCGAGGCCGAGGACGGGCCGCGCCTGCAACCGCTTCTGAAACCCGGCCAGCGGCTGGTCACGCTGGAGGGCGATCTGTGGCGCTGGGACGGGTTCCGCGCCTGGGCGGAGGATGCCCCCTCTGCCGCCGCGCTGCGCCTGGAGCAGCTGAATCGGCTCGAGGCGCTGAAGCAGGAGCTGGAGCAGGTCACCGCCCGCGCCGAGGGAACCCGCGCCGCCCATGAAAGCCTCAGCCGCAAGCTGACCGAGGTGACCGAGGCCGACAAGGCGGCCCGCGACGCCCGCCGCGCCGCCGATCAGCGCGTCGCCGAGGCCGCCCGCGCCCTCAGCCGCGCCGAGGCCGAGCGCAACCTGGCCGGCGGCCGGCTGGAGAACCTCGGGCTTGCCGTCACCCGCCACAAAGAGGATGCGATGGCCGCCCGCGTCCAACTGCGCGAGGCCGAGGCCGGGCTGGCCGATCTGGGCGATCTGGACAGCGCCCGCGCCCAGGTCGAGGCGATCAGGCAGACCGTCGAGGCCGCCCGCATCACCATGTTGACCCGCCGCTCGGCCCATGACGAGCTGCGCCGCGAGGGCGAGGCACGGCTGAAACGCCAGCAGGAGGTCGCCAAGGAGATCAGCGGCTGGAAACACCGGCTCGACACCGCCGAACGGCGCATCGCCGAGCTGGCCGAGCGCAAGCAGAGTTCGGAAGAGGAACTGGACGACGCCCGCGCTGTGCCCGAGCAGATCGCCGAAAAGCGTGAGGAACTGGCCGAGGCCTCCGCCCAGGCCGAGGCGCGCCGCAGCGCGGCCGCCGATGCGCTGGCCACCGGCGAGGCCGCTCAGCGCGCAGCGATCCAGGCCGAGCGCGACGCCGAGCGGCACGCCTCCGACGCGCGTGAGGCCCGCGCCGCCGCCGAGGCGCGGATGGAGGCCGCCCGTGAAACCGTGCAGGCCGCCGCCGAGCGCATCGCCGAGGACATGCAGATAGGCCCCGAGCAGCTTCTCGAACAACTGGGGGTCACCCCCGATCAGATGCCCGGCTCGGATATACTCGAGGGGGATGTGAACCGCTACAAACGTCAGCGGGACGCCCTGGGCGCGGTCAACCTGCGCGCCGAGGAGGACGCCCGCGAGGTGCAGGAAGAGTTCGACACCCTGTCGGCCGAAAAAATCGATCTGGAAGAGGCGATCAAGACCCTGCGTAGCGGTATCTCCGGGCTGAACCGCGAGGGGCGCGAACGGCTGCTGACCGCCTTTGAACAGGTCAACAGCAACTTTTCCCTGCTGTTCCGGCACCTCTTCGGCGGCGGCGAGGCGAACCTGGTCATGGTCGAGAGCGACGATCCGCTCGAGGCCGGGCTGGAAATCATGTGCCAGCCGCCGGGCAAGAAGCTGTCGACCCTGTCGCTGCTGTCGGGGGGCGAACAGACGCTGACCGCGCTGGCGCTGATCTTTGCGGTGTTCCTAGCCAACCCGGCGCCGATCTGCGTGCTCGACGAGGTCGACGCCCCGCTGGACGACGCCAACGTGACACGGTTCTGCGATCTGCTGGACGAGATGTGCCGCCAGACCGACACGCGGTTTCTGATCATCACCCACCACGCGGTGACCATGAGCCGGATGGACCGGCTGTTCGGTGTCACCATGCAGGAACAGGGCGTATCGCAATTGGTTTCGGTGGATCTGAAAAAGGCCGAGTCCCTGGTGGCGTGAATTGACGCAAGCGCGCAATTTCGCTCGCCTAATCCTGTGTCTGGCCCCTATGGTGGACCATGATCCGCATTCCTCTCTGCCTGAGTCTCCTGCTTTGCGCGCCGGCGCTTTCGGCGCAGGGGTGGGATTGGCCCGAAGAAGATTTCGAGGGGCTCTTTACCGGGTTCAATCCAAAGTTCTTCGACCCTGAAAAACCCCGCTTTTCCCCGGACGGATCGGTGCGGCGGCCCTCCGATCCCGGTGGCCCGACCCATTTCGGGGCGTTCATTCTGCTTCCCGACGGGCGGCTTTGCATTTCCTCGGGCGAGGGGGCCGGGCGCTGTGACGTCTTTCTCAAGGACGGTCAGATGCGCCTGCTGGTCACCGAGGGCGGCAAGCGGCTGCCGTTCAAGTTCGAGCTGGGGATCGGGAACTGAGCCATCGGCGCAGCGCGCCGCCGATCCTCTGCCCGCACCCGGTCCCTCCCTTGATGGGAGAGGGGACGCCGGCAACCAATGATGTGCTTTTAGGGTCATCGCCGCTGGGGCGGGTTTCAGCGCCTCACAGCCGCTGCAACAGCGCCGCCGTGGGCCAGGCGTCTGCCGGCAGGCCCAGCTGCTTCTGTTCCGCCTGTACCGCCGCGCGGGTGCCGGCGCCGAGGATGCCGTCGACCTTGCCCACGTCATGGCCCCGGGCCGCTAGCCGGCGCTGCAGCTCTTTCATCTGCGCCCCGGTCAGCCCCGGTTCGGGATCGCCCGCGTCATAGACCTGCGCGCCTTCCAGCCGGTTTGCGAAATAGGCGGCGGTCAGAACATAGGTGAAACTCTGGTTCCACTCGAAATAGACCTGGAAATTGGGATAGGCGATAAAGGCCGGCCCCTTGCGCCCCTGCGGCAGGATGATCGAGGCGGGCAGCCCGCCACTGGCCAGGTCCCCCTCGCGCGGCCGAATGCCCATCCGCTGCCACTGCGCCACCGTCAGGGTCTGGCCCGGGCCGGTCAGCGACCAGTCGAGATTGCCCGGCACCCGCACCTCCTGCAACCAGGGCTCGCCGGCGCGCCAGCCCAGATGCGACAGCATCTTGGCCCCCGACATCAGCGCATCGGGGGCCGAGGTTTTCAGCCGCACATGGCCGTCGCCATCGCCGTCGATCCCGTTTTGCAGAATGTCGCGCGGCAGCATCTGCACCATGCCGATCTCGCCGGCCCAGGCGCCGGTGGTGGTGGCGGGGTCGAAATCGCCGTGCTTGTAAAGCTCCAGCGCGGCAAAGATCTGCGGTCGGAAGATATGCGGGCGGCGGCAGTCGTGCGCCAGCGTGCTCAGCGCGTTCAGCGTGTTGAAATCGCCCTGGAACCCGCCGTAGTCGGTCTCGAACGCCCAGAACGCCAGCAGCACCCCGCGCGAGACGCCATACTCGCGCTCGATCCGATCAAAGACGGTGTCGTATTTGCGGGTCATCGCCCGCCCCCGGTCGATCCGGTTATTGGAGATCAGACGGCGCGAAAACTCGATGAAGGGCATCTGGAACACGCCCTGCGCCCGGTCGGCCTTGAGCACCTTGGGATCCTGCCGGACCGAGCGGAAAAAGGCGTTGACGGTGGCTGCGTCGGTGCCCTTGGCGACAGCCTCGGATTTCAGGCCCTCGACAAAGCCCGGGAATGGGCCGCCGCATTGCGCATGGGCGGTGGGCACGGCGAGGCACAGGGCAATCAGGGGGGCGAAAAGACGCATGAAATCAATATCCTTGAAAATTCACCCTATCTTAGCGGCAGCAACAGCGCGCAGGCAACAATCAGCAGCAGGAAAATCATCCACACCCGCCAGAGCAGACGCGTGGCGGCCTCGATCTCGGCGGCGCCGATGCGGCGGCGCCCGGCCCGGTTGACCCAGGGCAGATCGCGCATGCGCCCGTCATAGCTGCGCGGCCCGGCCAGCGACACGTCCAGCGCGCGGGCCATCGCCGCCTCGGGCCAGCCGGCATTGGGCGATTTGTGCCGCCGCGCATCCGCGACGATCCCGGACCAGCGCCTCATCTGCCCGGTAAAGAGCGCGATCAGCAGCCCGGTCAGCCGCGCCGGGATCAGGTTCATCAGATCGTCGGCGCGCGCCGCCGCCTTGCCGAACGCCTCGTAACGGGGGGTGCGGTAGCCGATCATGCTGTCCGCTGTGTTGACGGCCTTGTACAGAATGAGGCCCGGAGTTCCCAATATCAGGAACCAGAAGGCCGGCGCGATCACCCCGTCAGAGAGGTTCTCGGCCGCGCTCTCGATGGCGGCGCGGGCGATTTGCGGCGCGTCCATGTCGCGGGTGTCGCGGCTGACGATCCGGGCCACCATCTCGCGCCCGGCGGGGAGGGACTGGCGCAGCCCCCCGGCCACGGCGCGCACATGCTCCGCCAGGGACCGCTGCGCCAGAAGGACCGCCGCCGTCAGCAGGTCCGCCACCGGCCCGAGCCAGCCGATGATCTGGCCCAGCGTCAGCGCCCCCAGCGCCAGCAGCGCGAGCGCCAGCGCCCCCTTTATCCCCCGCGCCTCGTCCCGGTTGAGCCAGTGGTCCAGCGCCGCCACCGCGCGCCCCATCAGCACCGCCGGATGCGGCAGCCGCGACCACAGCCAGGCGGGCTCGCCCAGCATCGCGTCGAGCAGCAGCGCGGCGGCGAGCAGGGCGGCGGTGCTCACAGCGCCGTCTCCAGCCTGTCCCAACCCCCGGCAGCGGGCAGACCAAGCCGCAACAGCTGCGACGAATAGGGAAACACACGGGTCCAGATGTGCTGCCGCGCCAGCCGGTCTTGCCAGGCCGCCGCATCCGCGACCCGGTAGAGACGGAACAGATCGGTGCCGCCTGCCAGAGCCGCGCCGCGCGCGATCATCAGCGCGTCCAGCCTGACGGCATCGCGGGCCAGCCGTGCGCGGGTCTCCTCGGCCCAGCGGCCATCGCGCAACGCCGCCGCCCCGATCCGCATGGCCGGGCCGGAGACCGGCCAGGGGCCCAGCAGCTCGGCCAGCCGCGCGATCGTCTGCGGCGCGGCGATGGCAAATCCCAGCCGCAGCCCGGCCAGCCCCCAGAACTTGCCAAAGCTTTTCAGCACCACCACCCCGGGCCGGTCGGCCAGCGCGATCAGGCTCTGCTCCGGGCAGATGTCACAGAAGCTTTCGTCGATGATGGTGAGCGGCGCGTCGGCCTCCTGCGCGTACCGCAAACGCCCGTCGGGGTTGTTCGGCTGCACCAGAACCCGGGCCTCGGCCGGGTCGCCGGCGACGACCGACCATCCCATGGCGGCGAATCCGGCGGCATGTTCGTTGTAGGTGGGCGCGTCGATCCGGACCCGGCCCGGCGGTGCCAGCGCCGGCAGCCGCGCGATCAGCGCCGAGGCGCCGGGCGCGGCCAGCACTCCGGCGCCCCCGGGCACGGGCCAAAAGGCGCGCGCGGCATCGGTCAGCGCCGTTTGCGCGGCGCGGTCGGGCAGGGCGGTCCAGTCTGCCGCAGCGACCGGCGGCAGCGGATAGGGAACGGGGTTGATGCCGGTGGACAGATCGAGCCACTGGCCGCGCGTGCCGCCATGGCGGGCGATGGCGGCGTCCAGCCCGCCGCCATGATCGCGGCCGGGCTGAGGCTGGGCTGGGGCTTGGTGCGGCATGTGGCGGACCCGGTGGCTGAGGGGGTGTCGCGCCGCTTCAACCGGATTTTGCCCCGGGGCACAAGCGGGGCGGTCGCGCCGCTTGGACAAAACACGAAAACTCGTTAGTGTTCAAATGGCAAAAGAACGGAGGTTGTGCGTGGGGGCCGGTCGCGTTTCAGACGGGATCCTGAGGATCCTGATCGTCGAGGGCGATCCGGATCTGGGCGGGCTCTGGGCGCGGCATCTGCGCCGGCAGGGCGGCGAGGTTCGTTTGGTCAGATCGCAAAGCGAGGCGATCCTCGCGCTTCAGTCCGAGGAGTTCAACATCATCGTTCTGGACCTCATCCTGGAGGCGGGCAGCGCGCTGGCGGTGGCCGATTTCGCCAGCTACCGCAGCCCGGAGACACGGGTGGTCTTTGTCACCGACAGCACCTTTTTTTCCGACGGATCGATCTTTTCCCACAGTGCCAACGCCTGCGCCTACGTGCGCAGCAACACCCCGCCGGAGGATCTGGCCGCCATTGTGGAGCATTACGGCGCGGCGCGGTGAGGTGAGGTGGTTTGTTCTGCCCGACACGCCGGATCAACACCCTGGGCGCCGGACAATCGCGGCCTTTTTTGCGCTTGCCCGGGCCCCCGCCAGTTCGGCCCTGAAACCGCCTCCCGGAGGGTTTCCGAGACGGGCCTCACCCCCGCCCGTGTGGCGCCCAAAGGTCCGGCTTGGCCACCGCCGGCACGATCCGGTGCGGGTTGATGGTCTCGTGACTGAAATAGTAATGGCGCACGATGTGGTCCGTATTCACCGTTCCGGCGACGCCGGGCCACTGATACAGCTCGCGCGTGTAGGCCCAGAGATTGGGGTAATCGACGATCCGCCGCTTGGCGCATTTGAAATGCAGGTGATAGACCGGATCGAACCGGATCAGCGTGGTGAACAGCCGCCAGTCGGCCTCGGTGATCCGCGCGCCCATCAGATAGCGGGCCTCGCCCAGCCGCGCCTCCAGCCAGTCGAGCGTGTCGAACAGCGGATGCACCGCCTCTTCATAGGCCGACTGGGTGGTGGCGAAACCGGATTTGTAGACGCCGTTGTTCACCGTGTCATAGATCCGCGCATTGATCGGCTCGATCGCCGCGCGCAGATCTTCGGGCCAAAAGTCTGACGTGTTGCCGGTGATGCCGTCGAAGGCCGAGTTGAACATGCGGATGATCTCGGCGCTTTCGTTCGAGACGATGGTTTCACGCTCCCGGTCCCAGAGGATCGGCACCGTGACCCGGCCGCTGAACGCGGGATCGGCGCGGGTATAGATCTGATGTGCCAGAGTGTGGCCATAAAGCAGGTCGCCGGTGGCGCCCTCGAAATCGGTGGAAAACGTCCAGCCGTCCGCCAGCATGTCGGGATGCACCACCGAGACGCCGATGTGATCCTCCAGCCCCTTGAGCGCTCGGAAGATCAGTGTGCGGTGCGCCCAGGGGCAGGCCAGGCTGACATAGAGGTGATAGCGCCCCGATTGCGCCGCGAACCCGCCGACGCCGCCGGGTCCGGGGCTGCCGTCCGGGGTCACCCAGTTGCGAAATTGCGCCGCCGCGCGTTCGAATCGTCCGCCGGTCTTCGAGGTGTCGATCCAGCCGGACTGCCAGGCGCCGTCTATCAGCATGCCCATGTTGCCCTCCATCGCGGTTCCCGCCAAAGTTAGGGCCTGCGCGCCCGCGCGCCCAGTGCGGCTGCTGCGCACCGGGTCTGCACCTGCGCACAGGCGGGTCACAGGCGGGTCGATGACGGGCGGGGGGCATCACCGGCGGGGTGAACCGTTGCCGCAACAGCCGGCGGGAAATCCGCCGCCAGGACGGGCCATGCGCTCCGCGCGCTTGCTTTTTTCAGGCGGCGGCGCAGAGTCGGGTCAGGCGTGAGGAGAGTGTGACGTGACCACCTATCTGTCGAAAGAACTGCGCGAAGGCATGGATGCGGCGCGCCTGGCGGGGATGAAAAAGGCCAGCCGGCTGCGGGTGCTGGCGGATGACGCCTTTCACCCGGTGCTGCGGCTGTGGCGCGACGGCTTCTCGGTCGAGGAGGCAGAGGCGGCGCATCTGCGCGGTCTGGTCGATCTCTACGACGGCAGCCGGCACCTCTATCAATGCCTGATCGTCGCGGCCGAGGAGGACGGCGGCGAGATGCGGTTCGAGTTCAAGCGCAACACACCGGCCAGTGACCGCGCGCCGCTGGATTACAGCCGCGATCCGGACGCGCCGGTGGCGCTGCTGCCCAGGCCGGACTGAGGCCGCGTCGGCGGAAATCCGAACCGGCCCGACCCACAGAAAAAGCCGCGCAGGGGGAAATCTTCTTGGAGGTTTTTCTTTGAGCGGGAGACCCCGGCTCAGGCGCTTTCCAGACGGTTCAGCAGCGCCTTGGCGGCGGCCTGTTCGGCCTGACGCTTGGAGCCGGCGGTGGCCTCGGCCTCTTCGCCGTTGTCCAGCCGTGCCGCGATGGTGAAGACCGGCGCGTGATCGGGGCCGGAGCGGCCCAGCTCGACGTATTTCGGCGGTGCCAGACGGCGCGCCTGCGCCCATTCCTGCAACGCGGTCTTGGGGTCGCGGGCATCCTCTTCGACGCTCTGGATGCGGCGGCCCCAGAGCCGCAGGATCATCTCGCGCGCCGGCTCAAAGCCGCCATCGCGGTAGACGGCGGCGATCACCGCCTCCATCGCGTCGCCCAGCAGCGCCTGCTTGCGGCGTCCGCCCGAGAGCATCTCGGACCGGCCCAGCTTCAGAACAGATCCCAGATCGACCTCGCGCGCGACCTCGGCGCAGGCCTCCTTGCGCACCAGCGCGTTGAAGCGCGGCGCGAGCTGCCCCTCGGTCGCCTTCTTGTCATCCAGCAGCAGCGCCTCGGCCATCACCAGCCCCAGCACCCGGTCGCCGAGGAACTCAAGCCGCTGGTTGTCCGCGCGCGTGGTCGAGGAGACAGAGCCATGGGTCAGCGCGCGCACCAGCAGTTCCGGCCGCGCGAACCGATGGCCGATCCGGGCCTCGAAGGCTCTCAGTTCCGCCGAAAGTTTCACTCGATCCCCTTGAAGAACCGGTCGCTGCGCCAGGTCCAGAAAAACAGCATGGAACGTCCGGCGGAGGAGAACATGATGCGATCCGCCCGGCCGACGATGTTTTCATAGGGGACAAAACCGACCCCGCCGGCGGCCTGCGGCAGACGGCTGTCGGCGGAATTGTCGCGGTTGTCGCCCATGAAGAAATAGTAGCCCTCCGGCACGGTATAGACGCCGGTGTGGTCCGAGCTCTGATCGCCGATATTGAGGATGGCGTGGCGCACACCGTTCGGCAGGGTCTCGATCTGGCGCGATTTCTCGCAGGTGCCGCCATTGCCCACCGGGCCGTTTTCACAGCGCGGGCGATGGCCCTGCGGCCCCTGCGGAGCCGAGAGCTCCTCGAACACGCCGTCCGCCTCGAGCTTGACAGCCTCGCCGTTGATCTGAAGCACCCCGTCGATGACCTGGATGCGGTCACCCGGCAGGCCGATCAGACGCTTGATGAAATCGCTCCCGGTGACCGGATGGCGGAACACCACCACATCGCCGCGCTCGGGCTCGCCGCCCCAGACGCGGCTGTTGTCGCCCTTGAGAAATCCGCAGATGTCCTCGGCGTCGATATCGATGCCGATGCCCGGCAGCTTGATGTTCGGGCAGGAGGCATAGGAATAGCCATAGGCCATCTTGTTGACGAACAGGAAATCGCCGATCAGCAGGGTCTGCTTCATCGAGCCCGACGGAATCCAGAACGGCTGGAAGAACAGGGTCCGGAACACCCCGGCGATCAGCAGGGCATAGACGATGGTCTTGACCGTCTCCCAGATGGCGTGTCCGGTTTTTTCTGTGCGGGCCATGCGGGCCTCCGTTCGGAATGGGGTTGGGCGCTTCTTGCGGGGCGGGCCGGGGTAAGTCAAGCGGGCGGGCCGGCCGCCCCCTCCGGGCCGGCAATCGGCCGCGCCTCGATCACCACAAAGGCCTGCGCCCAGGGGTGATCGTCGGTCAGCGTCACATGGACAATCGCCTCGTGTCCCGGCGGCGTCATCTGCGCCAGCCGCTCGGCGGCCCAGCCGGTCAGTTGCATCACCGGTTGGCCGGTCCGCAGGTTGCTGACGCCCATGTCCTTCCAGGCGATGCCCATGCGCAAACCGGTGCCGAGCGCCTTGGAACAGGCCTCTTTCGCGGCCCAGCGTTTGGCATAGGTGCCGGCCACGTCGCGGCGGCGTTCGGCCTTGCGCTGTTCTATCTCCGTAAAGACGCGGTTGCGGAACCGGTCGCCGAACCGCTCCAGCGTGCGGGCCACCCGGTCGATATTGGCCAGATCGGTGCCGATGCCGAGGATCATGGCGCCGCCGTCCGCCTGCGCGCCGGGGCAGAGCTCGCTACCGGCGCAGGGATCACCCCCGTGCCTCGTCCATCAGCCGGCGCATCTCGCGGATCGCCGGGTCGAGGCCGCGGAAGATCGCCTCGCCGATCAGGAAATGGCCGATGTTGAGCTCGCGCACCTCGGGAAAGGCGGCGATCGGCTGCACCGTGTCGTAGGTCAGCCCGTGGCCCGCATGGACCTCCAGCCCCAGCGAATGGGCAAAAGCCGACATCTCGCGCAGCCGCGCCAGCTCGGCGTCGCGCTCATCGAACCGGCCCTCGGCGTGGGCGTCGCAATAGGCCCCGGTGTGCAACTCGATCACCGCGGCGCCGATGCGGTGGGCGGCCTCGATCTGCGGCCGGTCGGCGGCGATGAAGATCGACACCCGGCAGCCCGCATCGCGCAGCGGCGCGATGAAATGGGCCAGCCGGTTTTCCTCGCGCGCGACCTCCAGCCCACCCTCGGTGGTCCGCTCCTCGCGCTTTTCGGGCACCAGGCACACCGCGTGCGGCTTGTGGCGCAGCGCGATCGCCTGCATCTCATCGGTTGCCGCCATCTCGAAATTCAGCGGCACGCTCAGCGCCTCTGCCAGCCCTTCGATGTCGGCGTCCGAGATATGGCGGCGATCCTCGCGCAGATGCGCGGTAATGCCGTCGGCACCGGCCGCCTCGGCCAGTTTCGCCGCGCGCAGCGGGTCGGGATAGGCACCGCCGCGGGCGTTCCGCACGGTGGCGACATGGTCGATATTCACGCCCAGCCGCAGACGGTGATCGGTCATCGGAAGACTCCTTGCCAGAGATTGCGCGCCGACACTAATCCGCCTTTTCGCCGACGTCAGCCTCTGCCCTGGCTTTTTTCTTGATCGCGTCGAACTTGGCCTTGATCCGGCCGCGCCGGCGCTGCTGATAGGCGCGGATCAGCGGCACGCTGAGGTAATAGGCGACAATGCCGGCCACCAGGCCCGGGATCAGACCGCCGACCATATAGGGATAGAAGATGTCGTGATAGAATACCGTCAGCCCGTTCCAGTCGGCCTCGCGGCCGGTGAAAAGGGCAAAGATATTGTCCTTCAGATCGCCGCCGGCCCGGGCAAACTTGCCCAGAAACCCGGTATGGCGGTTCTCGTCGAACTGGGTGCCCAGCAGGAAATGCCCGGTCTTGAGCGAGATCACCCCGATCGGCACATAGGTCAGCGGATTGCCGAAGAAGGTGGCGCTGAGCGCGGCCAGGATATTGCCCCGGACCGCCCGCGCGACCAGGAAGGCGACCACGAAATGCATGCCGTAGAACGGGGTAAAGGTGGTGAACACCCCGGCAAAGATGCCCCGCGCGATCCGCTCCGGTGTGTCGGGCAGGCGGCGGACCCGGTGCTTGACATAAAGAAAGGCCCGGTACCAACCGCCGCGAGGATAGAAAAATTCGACAACAATTTTCAGGAGCGAGCGGCGATCCCGGCGTTTGAATACCAACGTCGTCGTCCTTTCGTCCCTGTGCCGAACTCAGCGCGCCGCGGTGTGGGCCGGTGGCTTCTCGCGGTAGCGTTCCACCGAGGCCACATCGCTTTCAGCCTCGAGCATTAACATCAGTGAGTGGAGCTGTTCCACATCGCGCAGTTCCACATCGACCATCAGACGGTAGAAATCCGGTTTGCGGTCCACGAATTCAAGATTGCTGATATTGGCCTTCTTCTCGCCGATCAATGTGCAAATACGCCCCAGTACCCCGGCGTCGTTGCCGATGGTCAGGTCCAGCGTCACGTTGTAGGCGGCCGGGTGGGTGCCCGAATGCCAGTGCAGATCGACCCAGCGGCCCGGTTGATCCTCAAACTCGCTCAGGGTGTCGCAGTCGATGGTGTGCACCACCACGCCCTTGCCGCGATAGGTGATGCCGACGATGCGCTCGCCCGGCAGCGGTTGGCAGCAGGGCGCGCGCTCGAAACTCTGGCCCGGCTGCAACCCGATCACCGCCCGGCGCGGCGACACCTGTTCGCCCTCGTCGCGGCTAAGCTCGGGATAGACCGCCTGAACCACGTCATGCGCGGTCAGTTCGGCGCTGCCCAGCCGCGCCAGAAGCTCGTCGCGATCCTTCAGCCGCAGATGCCGCGCGGCGGCGTCGAGCGCCTTGTCGGTGGCCTTGCGCCCCACATGATCGAAGGCCGATCGCGCCAGTTCGTGGCCCAGCTTGATAAAGCGGCCGCGATCCAGTTCGCGCAGCGCGCGGCGGATCGCGGTGCGCGCCTTGCCGGTGGTGGCGATCTCCAGCCAGCTGACCTGCGGGGTCTGCCCCTCGGCAGTGATGATCTCGACCGACTGGCCGTTCTTCAGCCGGGTCCAGAGCGGCACCCGGATGCCATCCACCTTGGCGCCGACACAGGCATGTCCGATGCGGGTGTGGATCGCATAAGCATAATCGATCGGTGTCGCCCCGCGCGGCAGTTTCACCACATCGCCCTTCGGCGTGAAGCAGAACACCTGGTCGGAATACATCTCGAGCTTGACCGCCTCGAGGAAATCCTCGTGGTCCTCTTCGGCGTCGAACTGCTCGGTAAGCGAGGTGATCCACTTGGCCGGGTCGACGGCAAAGGGGTTCTCGCTGCGCACACCGTCCCGATAGGACCAATGTGCCGCCACGCCGGTTTCGGCCACATCATGCATCTGGCGGGTGCGGATCTGCACCTCGACGCGCTTGCCGTCGCGGCCCGACACGGTGGTATGGATCGAGCGGTATCCGTTTGATTTCGGCTGGCTGATGTAATCCTTGAACCGGCCCGGCACCGCGCGCCAGCGCTGGTGGATCGCCCCCAGCGCGCGATAGCAATCCTCTTCGCTGCCGGTGATGATGCGGAACCCGTAGATGTCCGACAGGCGCGAGAACCCCTGTTCCTTCTCCTGCATCTTGCGCCAGATCGAATAGGGCTTCTTGGCGCGGCCGAACACCTCGGCCTCGATCCCGGCCTTTTCCAGCTCGTGCCGCATGTCGCCGGTGATCCGGTGAATCACGTCGCCGGTCTCGCGCTGAAGCGTGATGAAGCGGCGGATGATCGACTGCCGCCCCTCGGGGTTCAGCACCCGGAACGACAGATCCTCCAGCTCCTCGCGCATCCACTGCATGCCCATGCGCCCGGCCAGCGGCGCAAAGATGTCCATCGTCTCGCGGGCCTTCTGGGCCTGCTTTTCCGGCTTCATCGCCTTGATGGTGCGCATGTTGTGCAGCCGGTCGGCCAGCTTGACCAGGATCACCCGCAGATCCTTGGACATCGCCATGAACAGCTTGCGAAAGTTCTCCGCCTGCTTGGTTTCGCGGCTGGAGAGCTGCAGGTTGGTCAGCTTGGTCACGCCGTCGACCAGTTCGGCCACCTCACGGCCAAACTGGCCGGACACCTCGGAATAGCTCGCCTTGGTGTCCTCGATGGTGTCGTGCAGGAGCGCGGTAATTATCGTCGCGTCGTCCAGCCGCTGTTCGGTCAGGATCGCGGCGACGGCCACCGGGTGGCTGAAATAGGGCTCGCCCGAACGGCGGACCTGCCCATCGTGCATCTGCCGCCCGTATTCATAGGCGGCAGTGATACGCGCGGCGTTGGTCTTGGGGTTGTAGTTGCGGACCAGCGCAATCAGGTCTTCGGCCGATATCATTCCGTCCGCGTCCCCATCACGCTCAGCCCTGGCCCTGGGCCTCCATCAGCTTGCGCAGCAGCATTTCCTCGGTCATGTCGTCCTCGGCCGGCTTGTCCTGCTCGGCCCCCATCAACAGGGCCATCTGATCCTCTTCCGGCTCGTCCACCTCGATCTGGGTCTGGTTCGACTCGATCAGACGTTCACGCAGTTCGTCCGCGCTCTGGGTCTCATCGGCGATTTCGCGCAGGGCAACGACCGGGTTCTTGTCGTTGTCGCGGTCCACGGTGATCGCGGCACCGGCGGACACTTCGCGCGCGCGGTGCGCGGCCAGCATCACCAGTTCAAACCGGTTCGGTACCTTGTCTACGCAATCTTCAACCGTCACGCGGGCCATGAGGTGATCTCCAATACAGTTTGGGTCCGGAACGGCGGTTTGTATCCGCGAATCTCTGGCTTGACAAGGCGGGAACAGCCCGTAACCGCAGAAATCAAGGGTTCAGATCGGGCGGATTTGCGCCACCTCCGCCGCCGGCAGCGCGGCCAGCAGGTCATGAACGGTCCGCCCCAGGAGCGGATGTCTCCAGCCGGGCGCTATGTCGGCCAGTGGCACCAGCACGAAACCGCGGTCCTGAAGCCTGGGATGCGGCAGGATCAGCCGGTCGGGCGTGGCCCGCCGCTGCTCCTCGGCCGGCAGGTCGCGCCACCGGGTCTGGGTCGCGGGGTCGGGGGCGACAGCGGCGTCCATTGCCAACAGGTCCAGGTCCAGTGTGCGCATTCCCCAGCGCTGCTGGCGTTCGCGGTCAAAGGCGGCCTCGATTGTGTGCAGCGCGGCCAGGCAGTCGACCGCATCGAGGTCGGTTTCGACCCCGACCACCGCATTGACATAGTCGGGCCCGGCGCCGGGCGGAAAGCAGGGGGTGACGAAAAACCGGCTGACGGCGCGAATCGCCAGCCCGCGCGGGGGCATCGCGGCGACCGCCGCCACCAGCGTCCGCTGCGGCGATCCGGCGCGGGAGGGAAGGTTCGCCCCCAGCGCAATCAGGGCATTTGACCGGAATCCGGTCAATTTCGCCGGGCTTTCGCGCCCAGTCTGGCCTTGCGATACATTGGATTTCACTTATTTTGGTACCATCATTTCGCCAGATTTTATTCACTCACTCACGGAACGCCACGGTGAAATGATCACACCGGAAGGACATTTTTATGTTTTACAAAGACGAACGGCTCGCGCTGTTCATCGATGGTTCGAATCTTTACGCGGCGGCCAAGGCGCTGGGGTTCGACATCGACTACAAATTGCTGCGCCATGAATTCATGCGCCGCGGTAAACTGTTGCGGGCCTTTTATTACACCGCCCTGCTTGAGAATGACGAGTATTCGCCGATCCGCCCGCTGGTGGACTGGCTGCATTACAACGGGTTCACCATGGTGACCAAGCCGGCCAAGGAATACACCGACAGCATGGGCCGGCGTAAGGTCAAGGGCAACATGGATATCGAGCTCGCGGTCGATGCCATGGAACTGGCGCCGCGCGTCGATCACATCGTCCTGTTTTCGGGCGATGGCGATTTCCGTCCGCTGGTGGCCAGCCTGCAACGTCAGGGCGTTCGCGTTTCGGTGGTCTCGACCATCCGCAGCCAGCCGCCGATGATCTCGGACGACCTGCGGCGCCAGGCCGACAACTTCATCGAACTGGAAGAGCTGAAGGAAGTGATCGGGCGGCCGCCGCGCGAGAACCAGTCTTCGGAAACGCGCAGCGTGGCTTACGCCAACAACTGATCCCCTGACGGGAAGGGGCGCGCCGGGTTGGGGCCCGGCGTCGCCGCTCAGTTTCCCGCCTGGGCGTTGATCGTGTTGTGCTGTTCGATGACCGCGTCGGGCCAGGTGCTCTTGATATAGGCCAGCACGGCAACAACGTCGTCCGGGCTTAGGGTGTCTTTGAACCCGGGCATGCGGCTGATGTAACCGCCGCCGACCAATTGCGCCGTGCCATGCCACGTCAGCGCCAGAAGCTGTTTGTCCGGGTGGTGCCAGGTGTGGCCGCTCTCGTCATGGGGCGGGGCGGGCAGATATCCCTCGGCGTCGCGTTCGCGCCAGTTCTTCTGTCCTTCCAGCCGGGCGCCGTGGCAACTGGCGCAGAACCCCTTGTAGACCTCGGCGCCGCGCGCCACGATCTTCGCATCGGTATAGGGCAGCAGCCCTGGCTGCGCCTCTGCGCCCGTTTGCGACCAGAACAGCGTCGCGGCGGCCAGCGCGGCCACGCCGATCCCTCCGATCTTCCAGATCCGTCCGGTTCCCGCGATCCGTTCCTTCATCCTGCGCCCCCAAGCATCGGTTTCCTCTGCGCTGACCTGCCCGCCTCCCGCGCCGGAAGGTCCAATCACGGCTGCGTGAGTGGCGGCTTGGGCGGCGGGCGGACTGGACCATCGCGCCCTGACGCCTTACCTGTCTGGGCAAGGAGACCGCGACATGAGCAAACCGCCCCTGACCCTCTATCTCGCCGCGCCGCGCGGCTTCTGCGCCGGCGTCGACCGCGCCATCAAGATCGTCGAGATGGCGCTCGAGAAATGGGGCGCGCCGGTCTATGTGCGCCATGAGATCGTGCACAACAAATTCGTCGTCGACGGGCTGCGCGACAAGGGCGCCGTCTTTGTCGAAGAGCTGGAGGATTGTCCCGAGGACCGGCCGGTGATCTTTTCGGCGCATGGCGTGCCCAAGGCGATCCCGGCCGAGGCGGCGCGGCGGCACATGGTCTATGTCGATGCCACCTGCCCGCTGGTTTCCAAGGTGCATATCGAGGCGCAACGCCATTCCGACAACGGGCTGCAGATGATCATGATCGGCCATGCCGGCCACCCCGAGACCATCGGCACCATGGGGCAATTGCCCGAGGGCGAGGTTCTGCTGGTCGAAACCCCCGCCGACGTGGCCGATGTCGTGGTGCGCGATCCGCAAAAGCTGGCCTATGTCACCCAGACCACGCTCAGCATCGACGACACCGCCGAAATCGTCGCCGCGCTGCGGGCGCGGTTCCCGGCCATCGTCGGTCCGCACAAGGAGGACATCTGCTATGCCACCACCAACCGGCAGGAGGCGGTGAAGGCGATGGCGCAGAACTGCGATGCCATGCTGGTGGTGGGCGCGCCGAACTCCTCCAACTCGCGCCGTCTGGTCGAGGTGGGGGCCAAGGCCGGCTGTTCCTATTCGCAACTGGTCCAGCGGGCGGAGAATATCGACTGGCGCGCGCTGGAGGGGATCTCCAGCATCGGCATCACCGCCGGGGCTTCGGCGCCCGAGGTGCTGGTCAACGAGGTGATCGACGCCTTCCGCGACCGTTTCGAGGTGACGGTGGAAACCGTACAAACCGCCATCGAAAACGTAGAGTTCAAGGTGCCGCGCGTGTTGAGAGAGCCCGCCTGATGTCGCTGCAATTCCTGCTGACCGCCTTCGTCGTCGTGATCGCGCCGGGAACCGGGGTGCTCTATACCCTGGCGCTGGGGCTGGGGCAGGGGCGGCGTGCAGCGCTCTGGGCCGCGCTCGGCTGCACCTTCGGCATCGTGCCGCACCTTGCTGCGGCGACGCTGGGCCTGGCGGCGATCCTGCATGCCTCTGCCCTGCTGTTCAACGGGGTGAAATTCGCCGGCGTCGCCTATCTGCTCTACCTCGCCTGGCAGTCGCTGAAATCGGGTGGGGCGCTCAGCGTCGCGGCGCAGCGCAGCGGCGAGCCCGGCTGGCGCATCGCCCGGCGCGGTGCGCTGATCAATATCCTGAACCCCAAGCTGTCGGTGTTCTTCCTCGCCCTGCTGCCGCCGTTCCTCTCCGGCGACCCGGCCACCGCCACCATCGAGATGGCCGGCCTCGGCGGTATCTTCATGGCGATGACGCTGGCCGTCTTCATCCTCTACGGGTTCTGCGCCGCCCAGGCCCGCGCGCTGGTGCTGGGGTCCGAGAGGGTGATGCGCTGGCTCAACCGCTCTTTCGCCGCGCTTTTCGCGGCCCTCGCGGGCCGTCTGGCGCTGGAGCGGATCTGAGCGCCGCATGTTGAGAGGTGTTCCCCCGATCCCGCGCCTGCTGGGGCTGACGGCCCTGATCCCCTTTCTGTGGGGCGCGGCGACCTATCTGAACGGCGATCTGGCGGCCTGGGGCGCCAGCCATCTGGGGCCGCGCTTCGTCGGGCCTTACGTGCAGCTTTTCTTCGGCTCGGTGCTGCTCAGCTTCATGTCCGGCGCGCTCTTCGCCTTTGCTACCCGGGGCGGCGGCCCGGCGGGCGCTGCGGCCCATGTGCTGGCGGCGCTTCCGGCGATCTGGGCCTTCGCGATGACCGGCGGCGGGCCGGTCTCGGCCGCGATGAACCTGATCTTCGGCTTTGCCGGGCTGCTGCTTCTGGACCTCGCCTTTGCCTATTGGCGGCTGGCGCCGCCCTGGTGGATGCGGCTGCGGCTGCCGATGGCGGTGGTGATCCTGGCCTGTCTTGCCGTGGGGGTGGTGCTGTGAGCGATCCAAAGACAATCGCCATCTATGACGACCGCGCGGCGGAGTACGCCGGGATGACGGATCAATACAACACCACTGACCCGCGGCTGGTGGCCTTTATCGCCGCCTGCCCCGAGGGCGGACGGGTGCTGGATCTGGGCTGCGGCCCCGGCGCCGCGGCGGCCAGGATGGCCGAAGCGGGGCTGGCGGTCGATGCGGTGGATGCCTCTGCGGCGATGGTGGAGATGGCGGCGCGTCATCCGGGGGTGACCGCGCGACACGCCACATTCGACGACATCGCGGGCGAGGCGCTTTATGACGGGATCTGGGCCAACTTCAGCCTGTTGCACGCGCCCCGGACCGATTTCCCCCGCCACCTGTCCGGGTTGCACCGCGCGCTCAAACCCGGTGGAGTCTTTCTGATCGGGCTGAAGCTGGGTAAGGGAGAGGCCCGCGACCGCATCGGTCGGCTTTACACCTATTACACCGAGGATGACCTGATGGATTACCTGCGCGCCGCAGGCTTTACCCCCACCGATATCAAACATGGGCAAGGCGAGGGGCTGGACGGAACCGTGTCCCCCTGGATTTCGGTGATCGCCCATGGCTGAGCTGTTTGCCTATACCGACGGGGCCTGTTCCGGCAATCCCGGCCCGGGCGGCTGGGGCGTGCTGTTGCACGCGATCGAGGACGGCGTGATCGTCAAGCAGCGCGAGCTGAAGGGCGGCGAGGCGGCCACCACCAACAACCGCATGGAGCTTCTGGCCGCGATCAACGCGCTGGAAAGCCTGACGCGCCCGACCGAGCTGACCATCATCACCGACAGCAACTACGTCAAGAACGGCATCACCGGCTGGATCTTCGGCTGGAAAAAGAACGGCTGGAAGAACGCGGCGAAAAAGCCGGTCAAGAACGCCGAGCTTTGGCAGCGGCTGGATGCGGCGCAGGTGCGCCACCAGGTGACCTGGAAATGGGTCAAGGGCCACGCCGGCCACCCGGAGAACGAGCGCGCCGACGAACTGGCGCGCGAGGGCATGAAGCCGTTCAAGGCAAAAGCCTAGTCGCAGTCGTAGAACTTGCGCCGCGCGCCGATGCAGTCCGATGAGACCACCGGCGCCAGCTTGGTCGTGTCCTTGCGTGTCTGTGCGCCGGTGACATTGCCGACTGTTCCCCGATCCGATTGCGCCGCGCCGGAGCCGGAGACAGACGGCGATGTCCTCCTGGTTCCGGCCCTGCCCTGGGCGGAGGCGGGCGGTTTCGCGGCCGCCGGTTGCCGCGTGGTCGTCCGCACCGGCACCTGTTTGCATTCGGTCCCGGCGTGTTGCTCCAGCCGGGTCCGGATGCGCAGCAACTGCGCGGCATCGTCCGGCGCGACGGTCGGCAGGGAAATGCCCGCCGCCTCGGCAAACCCGTCGAGCCCGCGCTGCGAATTGGGTCCCAGAATGCCGTCGACGCCGCCCCGGTAGCAGCCGCTGGCGCGCAGCGTGCGCTGAATGTCGCGGGCGAGGTCCACCACAGACGGGGCGGCGGGGGCCGCCGGGGCCGGTGCGGAGACTGGCGCGGAGATCGGGGCGCGGATTGGCCGCGCCGCGCCCTGCGGATCCGGTTCCGGGGCGGCCAGGCCCGCGCGGCCCCCGCCGGGCGCGGTGCCGGCGGCGCGGCGCAGCGCCTCGCGTTTTTCCAGCGCAAAAGCATAGAGCGGATGGTCGCTCTGCCCCTCGTGCCGGATCAGAAAGGCATCCCAGTCGGCCAGTGTGCCGTCGCGGTCGATGCGCACGAAATCCTCGGCCAGCGACGGCCCGGAGGCGGGGGCGGGCGGCGCGGCGGCGGCAGGCTGCGGCGCGCCGCCGCCACTTGCGGGGTTGATCACATATTCGCCGCCGCCCAGCGAGGAATAGACAAAGGGCGCCGCCCCGGGGACCGACTGGCGCATCCGGTCGCGGACCCGTCCCAGCACCCGGCGCACATCCGCAGGCGGCCCGTCCAGCGCGGCCAGAAAGGCGGCGGTAAAGGGCGAGTTTCCGCCCTCTGTCCCGTCCGGCGTAATGGCACCGGCGGCGGCGGCATAGGCGACCAGCGTGTCGCTCTGATCGGTGCGCAGATCGGCCAGCCCCTGGCTGACGCTGCGGCTGCCCCCGGATTGCTGCATCCGGACGACGAAGGGGTTGTTGCGGCAGGCGTCCAGCACCACCATCTTCATCACATGCGCGCCGGAAATCTGGCGCAGAACAAGATCCAGATCGACCATCTCCAGCGGCGCGTCGCGTTCGTCCTCCAGCCGCGCATCGACGGGGACAAGGTAGTTGGTCCCGCCGATCTCGATGCCGTGGCCGGCGTAGTAGACCAGCGCGATATCGGCCCGGTCGGCCATGTCGCGGAATTTGCGCAGCGTGTCGCGCATGCCGATCCGCCCCAGATCGTCGCCGCGCAGCACGGTGAAACCCTGCCGGGTCAGCGCCGCAGCGACGGCGGCGGCGTCGTTGCGCGGATTGTCCAGCGGGGCCACCGCGGAATAGGCGGCATTGCCGATCACCAGCGCCACCCGCCCGGCCCAAAGGGCCGAGGGCAGGATCAGCAGGGCGAAAATCAGCGACAGAAAACGCATGGCCGGCCTCTTGCCGTGAAACAACGGCAGTCTAGGCGAAACCGACCGGTTTTCAAATGTCCTCGGTCTGGGCAGCGGATGAACGGCTGCCCCGGTAAATCCGAATGGCCGGTGTGAACGAAGTGCCGGGAAACAAGGCGCGCAGCGCCGCCGGGCCGTCCACGACCGCCCCCTTAGCGCCGGAAATATGTCTGCCAGAGCCAGATCACCAGCATCGCCCCCAGCACCGCGCCGACAAAGCCGGACAGCGCCCCCATCATGGTCAGCAACGCCCGCAGGATCAGACCGCCCAGAAGCGCGCCGATGATGCCGATCAGCATGGTGGTGGGAATGTCGGCCTCCATCTTCATCATGCGTGTGGCCAGGAACCCCGCTGCGGCGCCGATGATGATCAGCGCGATGATACCCATACCCATATCCCTACCTCCGCCAATGGAACGGTACGATGATCAGCGCGCCGATCGAGGAGACGACGGCATTCACCCCGGCAGAGTGAAAGCCGATCCCGAACATGATCTGGATGAAATAGAACAGAAACGCGCCGCCGACGCAGATGATGATCGACTGCAAGTAACCGTTGTGGGTGAACCCGGTCTTCTCAGAGGCATAGCCCACGATCCCCGCGATGACCACGGTGCCGAACAGCGTCAGAAACATCCCGCCCGCCTCCTTTGCGCGCCGGTCACAGCCGTGTGCCCTTTGCCACCGGACGGCCGCGCAGGAACACACCGGCATCCTGCGCCGCTTTGCCTGCCCGTTGCAAGCGTGTGAGGCGCAGCGCGCCGCTGCCGCAGGCGATGGTGAGGGCCTCGTCCAGAACCTCGCCGGGCGCGCCAGCGCCGTCAACCAGCCGCGAGGCCAGCAGCTTCACCCGCTCGCCGTCGATCTCGCACCATGCCCCGGGAAAGGGGGAGAGGCCGCGAATCCTGCGGTCGACCTCCTCGGCCGGTTGGGTCCAGTCCACCCGCGCCTCCGCCTTGTCGATCTTCTGCGCATAGGTCACACCCGCCTCGGGCTGCGGCTCGGGCTCCAGATCGTCCAGCCGCGCCAGAGCCTCGATGATCAGCGCCGCGCCCATCTCCGACAGCCGGTCGTGTAGGTCCGCCGTGGTCTCCTCCGGGCCGATCGGCGTGGCCTTGCGCAGCAGCACCGGGCCGGTGTCGAGGCCGGCCTCCATCTGCATGATGCAGACGCCGGTTTCGGCATCGCCCGCCATGATCGCGCGGTGGATCGGGGCGGCGCCGCGCCAGCGCGGCAGCAGGCTCGCGTGGATGTTGAGGCAGCCCCGGGCGGGCGCGTCCAGCACCGCCTGCGGCAGGATCAGCCCATAAGCGACCACGACGGCCACATCGGCGTTCAGCGCGGCGAAGTCGTCCTGTTCCTCTGCTCCCTTCAGGCTGACCGGATGGCGCACCGGCAGCCCCAGCGCCTCCGCCCGCGCCTGCACCGGGCTCGGCCGGTCCTTCTTGCCACGGCCCGCCGGGCGCGGCGGCTGGCAATAGACGCAGGCGATCTCATGCCCCGCGCCCACCAGCGCGTCGAGCACCGGAACCGAGAAATCCGGGGTACCCATGAAGATGATGCGCATCGTCAGACCTCCGCTTTGTCGCTGGCTTCGCCATCGCGGCGCACCTTAGCCATGCGCCGCCCGGTGTCCAGCATTGGCGGCACCCTTCCCAGCCCTGTCTCCTGGCGCGGAATCGAGGCCGCAGGCCGCCGCGCAAGCGCCGGACCGGCCCGCGGTCTGGCGCTGTGTCAACGTCAGCGTGCCGTTCGGATGGAGGCCGGGTTTGGCTGGGATTAAAGCGCGCCGATCCGCTGTTGCGCGCGCCAGCCCCCGGTCCGGCGCTTGCGCGGCTTGCTCTGTGGGGCGAGCCGCGGAGAGGGGGCAACCCCTCCCGCCGTCTCAGAGTGTCAGGACACTTCGCCTTACCCGCGCGGAAAGATGCCGTTGCTGATGAATTCCATCACCGGCACGCCGTCCTGATTGAGCACGGTCACCTTGCTTTTCACGAAGCCGATCGGGCGGCTTTTCGACGCGGTCAGCTCGAGCACCTCCATCCGCACCGACAGCACCTCGCCGGGATAGACCGGCTTGAGCCAGCGAAGCGCGTCGATACCGGGCGAGCCCAGCGACCGGCCGGTCTTGTCCATATTCTCGACCATCATCGCCATGGTCATTGCGCAGGTGTGCCAGCCGCTGGCGCAGAGCCCGCCGAACAGCGACTGTTTCGCCGCCTCTTCGTCGAGGTGAAAGAACTGGGGGTCATACTTGCCGGCGAACTCAATGACCTCTTCCCTGGTCACCTCATAGGCGCCGAATTCCTGCACCTGCCCGATTTCGAAACGTTCAAAGGGGATGAAGTTCAGTGTTTCCTCAGCCATATGCGCGCTCCCTGACTGGTTCTCGTCCCCCTGAAAAGGGGCATGGCCCCGGCGGGATGCAATGGTCAAATCGCCGGGGGGCCGGGGAACGCCGCGTCATTTCGCCGGGATGTGTCCGTGACCTGGCCGGTCAGCCAGCCAGCTTGCGGGCCTTGCGCAGCAGCATGTCGCGTTTCACCTTGCTCAGCCGGTCGAAATACATCCGGCCCGCCAGATGGTCGATCTGGTGCTGCACCGAAGTTGCCCAGAGCCCGACGAAATCGCGCTCCTCCACCTCGCCCCGTTCGTTCAGAAACCGCACCGTCACCGCGCGCGGACGTTCGATTTTCGCCGATACGCCAGGCAGGTTCGGGCTCGCCTCCTCATGCGCCCGCGGCTGGACCGAGGCGTGCAGGATCTCGGGGTTGGCCATGCGGACGGCTTTCCCGCGCTCTTCCGAGGCATCGACCACGGCCAGCCGCAGCATCACGCCGATCTGCGGCGCGGCGAGGCCGACACCGGGCATCGCCTCCATGGTGTCGATCATGTCGTCCCAGATCGCGCGGATCCCGTCGGTGATCTCCTCCACCGGCTCGGCGGGGGTGCGCAGCCGCTTGTCGGGCCAGGGCAGGCAGGGGCGGGCGGTCATGCCTGGGCCATATCCTCGAAGCGGCGGATCGCCTCGGCGCGGGCCACCGGCGCGAGGCGGTCGAAGGTCACCACGCCGTCGAGGTGATCATATTCATGTTGGGCGCAACGCGCGGCGAAGCCGTCCAGCCAGCGGCGCTGCACATCGCCCTGCGCGTCGGTCCATTCCATCTCGACCCGCGCCGGCCGCTCGATCGCGGTCAGCACACCGGGGATCGACAGGCAGCCCTCCTCGCCCGCGACGATCTCGTCCGAGCGATCCAGAATGCGCGGGTTGATCATCGCGACGGGGGTCTTTGCCCCCTCTTTCCAGGTCACATCCATCACGAAGAACCGCTTTGTCACGCCGACCTGCGGCGCGGCGAGGCCGCGGCCGGGGGCGTCATACATGGTCTGAAACATCTGCTCGATCAGCGATGAGAGATCCTCTCCCTGCGTCACCGGATCGCAAACCGTGGCAAGACGCGGATCGGGCCAGCGCAGGATCGGCAGTACCGCCATCTCAGGGCCGCGCCCTGTCGCGCTTCAGCTTCTGCATCTTGCGGGTGATCATCTGCCGTTTCATCGGACCCAGATAGTCGATGAAAAGCTTGCCGTTCAGGTGGTCGATCTCATGCTGCACGCAGGTCGCCCAAAGGCCCTCGAACGTCTCTTTGCGGGCGTTGCCGTCGCGGTCCATCCAGGCCACCTCGACCTCGGAGGGGCGGGTCACCTCGGCGTATTGCTCGGGGATCGACAGGCAGCCCTCGTCGTAGGTGCTGGTCTCGTCCGAGTGGGCCAGCACCTCGGGGTTGAACATGATCAGCGGGCGCGGGGTTCCCTCTGTCTCCTTGACGCAATCCAGCACGATCAGCCGGTCGAGCACGCCGACCTGCGGCGCGGCAAGGCCGATGCCCGGGGCCTCATACATGGTTTCCAGCATGTCGTCGGCCAGCTTGCGCAGATCGTCGGACAGATCGGCGACCGGTGCGCAGAGCTTTTTCAGCCGGGGGTCGGGGTGGATCAGGATCGGGCGTTTCATGGCCCTGATTTAGGTGATGATTCGGCTCGCCGCAACGCCCCCCTTGCACCCGCCGGCATTCTGAGTAGCCTCCGCCACGATCAAATGGAGACTCCGCATGAACTTCGACGAGATTATCGACCGCCGCGGCACCCATTCCACCAAATGGGACAAGATGGAGGCGATCTATGGCGTGTCCGCCGAGGATGGCCTGCCGATGTGGGTCGCCGATACCGATTTCCGCGCCCCCAAGGTGGTGCAGGACACGGTCCGGAACATGGCGGATCATGGGATCTTCGCCTATGCCGATTACAGTGCCGAATATACCGGCGCGATCCGCTGGTGGATGCAGAACCGCCACGGCTGGACGGTCGAGCGGGACTGGATCTTCACCACCACCGGGCTCGTGAACGGGGTCGGCATGTGCCTTGACGCCTTTACCGATCCGGGCGACGGCATCGTCCTCTTCACCCCGGTCTATCACGCCTTTGCCAAGGTGATCCGCAACGCCGGGCGCAAGGTGGTCGAATGCGGGATGCCGATCGAGGACGGCCTCTACCGGATGGATTTCGACGCCTGGGATGCGCAGATGACCGGCGCGGAGAAGATGGTGATCCTGTGCTCGCCGCACAATCCCGGCGGGCGGGTCTGGACGCGGGCGGAATTGCAGGGCATTGCCGATTTCTGCAAGCGGCACGACCTGCTGCTGATCTCGGACGAGATCCACCACGATCTGGTCTTCCCCGGCCACAAGCACATCCCGATGACGATGGTCGACCCCTCGGTCAACGACCGGGTGATCATGCTGACCGCGCCGTCCAAGACCTTCAATGTCGCCGGGCTGCACACCGGCAACGTCATCATCCCGGACGACGGGCTGCGCGCCCGGTTTGCCGCGCGGATGAGCGCGCTGAACCTCGCCGGAAACTCGGTGGGCGAGGCGGTGGCGGCCGCGGCCTATTCGCCCGAGGGCGCAGCCTGGGTCGATGAGCTGATGGTCTATCTCGACACCAACCGAAAGATCTTCGATGCCGCCATCGACGACATCCCGGGTCTGAAATCCATGCCGCTCCAGGCGACCTTCCTGGCCTGGGTCGATTTCTCGGGCACCGGCATGGCGCGCGAGGAGTTCACCGCGCGGGTCGAACAGCAGGCCAGGATCGCGGCCAACCACGGCCCCACCTTCGGGCTTGGCGGCGACAACTTCCTGCGGTTCAACCTCGGCACCCAGAGGGCGCGGATCGAAGAGGCCTGCGACCGGCTCATGGCGGCCTTCTCGGACCTGCAATAACCCTCCTTCGGCGCCTCACGGCGGGCCGCACCCGGCACCCGGGCGCGGCCTGTTTTCCCTTGCCCTAGCCAACCCCTGCGAAATCCTCTATCGCAACGGCAGTTCAACCAGGGGAATCCCATGACCACACGCGCCGGTTTCGTCGCCCTGATCGGAGAGCCCAACGCGGGCAAGTCCACGCTGACCAACGCCATGGTCGGCGCCAAGGTGTCGATCGTCACCCACAAGGTGCAGACCACCCGCGCCCGCATCCGCGGCGTGGCGATGGAAGGCGAGGCGCAGATCGTCTTTGTCGACACGCCGGGCCTGTTCCGCCCGCGCCGCCGGCTCGACCGCGCCATGGTCGCCGCCGCCTGGGGCGGCGCGGCGGATGCCGACATCATCGTGCTGATGGTCGAGGCGCACCGCGGCGTTACCGAGGGCGTCGAGCGCATCCTCGAAGGGTTGGCCGACATCGGTAAGGGCCGCACCGTGGCGCTCGCGATCAACAAGATCGACCGGGTCCGGGCCGAGACCCTGCTGGCGCTGGCCAAGGATCTGAACGACCGCTACCCCTTTGCCGAGACCTTCATGATCTCCGCCGAAAAGGGCCACGGCGTCGCCGACCTGCGCAAATGGCTGGCCAAGGAAATCCCCGAGGGGCCCTGGCTTTATCCCGAGGACCAGATCGCCGATCTGCCGATGCGGATGATCGCCGCCGAGATGACGCGCGAGAAACTGACCCTGCGGCTGCATCAGGAGCTGCCCTATCAGCTCACCGTCGAGACCGAGAACTGGGAAGAGCGCAAGGACGGCTCGGCCCGCATCGACCAGTTGGTCTATGTCATGCGCGACGGCCACAAGGGCATCGTGCTGGGTCACAAGGGCGAGACCATCAAGGCCGTCTCCAAGGCCGCGCGCGAGGAACTGGAAGAGTTCCTCGGTCGCAAGGTGCACCTGTTCCTGCAGGTCAAGGTGCGCCCGAACTGGCTGGAAGAGGCCGAGCGCTATTCCGAGATGGGGCTGGAGTTCAAGGACGGCAATACGTGATCGGCAGACTGGTCAGCTCCTTCTGGGTGCAGGCCTATCTGACCCGCCTGCGTCTGAACGACATCCCCGCCTTTGTCACCGCGCATGGCGACGACACCGCCGGGGCGGTGCTGATCAAGCTCAATACGCTGGACGGTCAGGCGACCCTGTTCCAGCGCGGCTTCGATCTGGACAGCGGCGCCAGGCGCTGGATCGAACTGGCCCGGGGCGACGAGGCCGGGGTCGATGACGCCATCGCCCGCCAGCGCGGATTTGACCCCGATCTGTGGGTGATCGAGGTCGAGGACAGGCAGGGCCGCCACCTGCTGGACGAGGACGGGCTGGCCGACTGACGTGCGGCACGCGGGGCGGGTGATCCCGACCCTTTGCACCCTCTGACCGGGCCGCGGCGTAGGCGGCCGCACCACCCCGCGAAACGCTTCTCAGACAATGCGTCCCGTGCTATGCGAAATTCGTGACCCGGCTTGTTCCCAGGCGCCTCTTCGAGGCCGCGCTGATCGCGCTGTTCACCGTGGCCCTGGCGGCTGCGGCGCTGGCGCATCGCGCGCCGGACCGCTCCCAGGCCGGGCTTGCCGCCGTGCAGGCCTCACTCGGTGTCGCGGTCGACCTTTGCGGCGCGGCCGGCGGGTCCGGCGGCACCCGCGGACAACCCGCGCCCTGCCAGTTCTGCCAGATCGCCTCCAACGCCTTCGCGCCTGCCACGGCGGGCGATCCGCACCCGGTCGACACCGTGCTGCTTGCCGAGATCGTGCCGCCGGACTTCCGCCGCGCCGAGGCGCAGGCGCTCGACCCGATCCGCCTCGCCCGGGCTCCGCCGCGCATCTGACCCGATCCTGATCGCCGTCGGTGATTTGCGCCCCGTTTTTTCTGCGCGGGGACGGGCATCCATCGTTCAATCACTGCTTTCAGGGGGCCGCGGTGCCAGGGGTCCGTTCATTTCCCCGTCCCCGGGGCGTCCGGGGCGATGGCGCATTCCGCGCGCGTCCGTCCCGCCCTCGCGCCTGCATTCCGGCCTCGCCGGGCGGCTTCGGCCGCCGGGCAGGGCGATCAACCTTCACACAGTTCCAACAGGTGACACATGAAACGCTTTCTCGCACTTCTTGCCCTCGGCCTCGCGGCCACCATGACCCAGGCCCATGAATTCACGCTTGGTGACCTCGAGGTCATCCACCCCAACATCCCGCTGCCCGCCCCCGGGGCGATGGCGGCGGCCGGCTATATGGTGGTCGCCAACGACAGTCACGCCCCCGAGCGGCTGGTCGCGGTCCGCTCGGCGCTCTCCGAAAGGGTGATGATGCATGTGACCGAGGTGGACGCGAACGGCGTCGCGAAGATGCATCCGCTCCAAGCCGTCGACATCCCGGAGAATGACAGCGCCGCGTTCGAGCCGGGCGGAAGGCACATCATGTTCATGGGCCTGACCGCCGACCTGCACGAGGGCGACAGGGTGCCCGCCACGCTGGTTTTCGAGTCCGCAGGCGAAATGGCGGTCGAGTTCGTGGTCGGCCCGGCCGACCGGGCGGCGGGACACGCCCACGCCGATCATGCCGCCATGGATCATTCGTCCATGCAGCACTCCGCCGCCACCCACTCGGCGATGGATCACGGCAGCATGGATCATTCGGCGATGGCAGGGATGAGCGATCCCGAGCAGATCCGCGCGCTGCTGATGGGCACCTTCGACCGTCCCGGCGCGCCGCTGACGGTCGAGCCGATCACCCTGCGCGGCCCAGTGGCCGTGGCCGGCTGGAGCCAGGGTGGCCAGGGCGGCCGCGCCTTCCTGCGCAAGGATGCCGACGGCTGGTTCGTCGAACTTTGCTCGGGGCAAAGCCTCGTCGACGCCGCGACCTTCGTCGGGATGGGGCTCGGACACGCCGATGCCGAATTGCTGGCCGCCGAGGTGAACGGCGCCGAGGCCCCGCTGGGCGCCGCCTTCATCGCGCGGCTCAATTCCTTCGAGGGCACGGTGGTCATCGGCCGTCAGGGTCATGACCACCAACACTGACGGTGCCAACAGGGCGCCGGGCCTGACCGGGTCCGGCGTCCGGGCGGGGCCACTTCCGACCGCAGCGCTGGGGCGCGTCGGTTTTCCACTGCCGGTCGCAGGATGGCTGTGTTCGCGGCGGCGGCCCCGGTGTATTCTGCGGCCGGCATCACCCGATCTGGAAGTGAGCCGGCACATCTGACACAAGGTCTTGGCATGGAATGGCGCGATCATGGCATATTGCTGAGCCTGCGGCGTCACGGCGAGGCGGCGGCGATCATCGATGTCTTTACCGAATCCCACGGCCGCCATGCCGGTGTGGTGCCCGGCGGCGCCAGCCGCAAGCAGGCGCCGGTGCTGCAACCCGGCGCGCAGCTCGACCTGATCTGGCGGGCGCGGCTGGAGGACCATATCGGCACTTACCGCGCGGAACCGCTGCGCAGCCGGGCCGCCGCCGCGCTGTCGGGCCGGTTGGCGCTGGCCGGGCTGAACGCGGTCACCGCGCTGCTCTCCTTCGCGCTGGCGGAACGCGAGGTGCATGGCGCCCTTTACCGCCGCTCCGAACAGCTTCTCGATCTGCTGGGGCAGGACGAGATATGGCCGCTGGCCTATCTGAACTGGGAAATGGCCCTGCTGGAAGAGCTGGGCTTTGGCCTCGACCTCAGCCAATGCGCCGCCACCGGGGTCAATGATGAACTGATCTATGTCTCGCCCAGATCGGGCCGGGCGGTGTCGCGCCACGGCGCGGGGGACTGGGCCGACCGGATGCTGCCGCTGCCGCCTTGTCTGCGCGGCGACGGGCCGGCGCCGGATGCCGAGATCGCCGAGGGGCTGCGCACCACCGGCTATTTCCTGCAGCACCGGCTGGCCCCGGCGCTGGGCCACACGCCGCTGCCGGAGGCGCGGGCGCGCTTTGTCGATCAGTTCACTCGGCGGATCTGAATACCATCTCGCGCCCCGCCGCGTTGCGCAGGATCAGCGTGCCGGTCGCCACCTCGGCCTCGGTCATCGCGGTGAGCGCCGACAGGAACGCCTGCTCCGCCTCCAGCTCGGGACAGGCGCGGCGGGTCGAGAGCAGCTGACCGGCGTCGAACCACGGATAGGGTGTGGTCATCACCCCGGAATAGCGGTTGCAGGGCGCCTCGCCCGCGATCTGGCCCGGCTCGGGAAAGGCCAGAGTCGCGGTCGCGGGGAAGGGGGAACCGTCCAGTTCCGCGAGATGCCAGACCCGATCCGCCGCGCCGAACCCGGCGACGGTCTCGTCCTTCGCGCACATGTCGAGGCCCAGCAGGGCGATTAGAAAAAGCAGCCGCATGAGCGACAGCATGACACGCCGGGGCGGCTTGCGCAAAGCGCCGCGTGCGGCTGTACTCGGTGCAGAACCGCCAAAAGGAGGACCGCCGCATGGCAGAGGAACGCGACATCCGCGAAGGCGAGGTACAGCTCGATTTCGACCCCGGCGACCGGGCGCAGGCGGGGGTCGCCTTCATCGGTCATATCCGCTCGGACTGGGCCAGGGGCGATGCGCCCCGGAATCTCACCCAGGCGCGCGCCAGCGGGGGTGGCAATGCCCGGATCGAGCTTGACCCGGTCTATGCGCGCGGGCTCGCCGGGCTGGAGGAGGGGCAGGCGATTTGGGTGCTCTACTGGATGGACAGGGGCCGGCGCGACCTGATCGTGCAGGCGCCGCACCACCGGCCCGATCCGCGCGGGGTGTTCTCGCTGCGCTCGCCGGTGCGGCCCAACCCGATCGCCATGGCGGTGGTGCGGATCACCACGCTCGATGCGGTGCGCGGCGTCATCGGCATCGACGCCACCGATGCCTTTGACATGACTCCGGTGGTGGATATCAAGCCGTGGCACGACGGCATCGACATCCCGCCCGGGATCTAGCAGACAGCCACGGCGCGGCGATGCCTCACGGAAAAGGGCGCCGCCGTCGTGGCTGCGCCCTCTCGTCTGTTCCGGCCCTGAGTATTCCGGGCGCGTCTCACCCCAGCAGACGCCGCGCGATCACCTGCGCCTGGATCTCGGCCGCCCCCTCGAAGATGTTGAGGATGCGCGCATCGCACAGAACGCGGCTGATCTTGTACTCCAGCGCGAAGCCGTTGCCGCCGTGGATCTGCAGCCCGTTGTCCGCCGCAGCCCAGGCCACCCGCGCGCCCAAGAGCTTGGCCATCCCGGCCTCGAGGTCGCAGCGCTTGCCGTGGTCCTTCTGCCAGGCGCTGAAATAGGTGAGCTGGCGGGCGATCATGATCTCGACCGCCATCATCGACAGCTTGCCCGAGACACGCGGGAAGGCGATCAGCGATTTGCCGAACTGCTTGCGGTCCTGTGCGTATTGCATGGCGATATCCAGCGCCGACTGCGCCACGCCGATGGCGCGGGCGGCGGTCTGGATGCGGGCCGATTCGAAGGTTTCCATCAGTTGCTTGAAGCCTTTGCCCTCTTCCTGGCCCAGCAGGTTCTCACCCTTGACCTGAAAACCGTCAAAGCCCAGCTCGTATTCCTTCATGCCGCGATAGCCCAGCACCTCGATCTCGCCGCCGGTCATGCCGGGGGTCGGAAAGGGATCGTCCTCATTGCCCGGGGTCTTTTCGGCCAGGAACATCGACAGCCCCTTGTAGTCGGAGGTCGAGGGATCGGTGCGCGCCAGCAGCGTCATCACGTTGGCGCGCGCCGCATGGGTGATCCAGGTCTTGTTGCCCGTCACCACGTAATCGCCGTTCTCGTCCTTGACCGCGCGGGTGCGCAGGCTGCCCAGGTCGGACCCGGTGTTGGGTTCGGTGAACACCGCGGTGGGTAGCACCTCGCCACTGGCAATCCGGGGCAGCCATTGCTCCTTTTGTTCGTCGGTGCCGCCGGCCAGGATCAGTTCGGCCGCGATCTCGGACCGGGTGCCGAGGCTGCCGACGCCGATATAGCCGCGCGACAGCTCTTCGGAGACCACAACCATTGACGCCTTCGACAGGCCCAGCCCGCCGAGGTTCTCGGGAATGGTCAGGCCAAAGACGCCCATCTCGGCCAGCTCATCGATGATTTCCATCGGGATCAGCTCGTCCTTGAGGTGCCAGTCATGAGCAAAGGGTTCGACCTTTTCCACCGCAAAGCGGCGGAACTGGTCGCGGATCATCTCCAGCTCTTCCTCCAGCCCGGTGGCGCCCACGGTGGTCTCGGCGGCGCGTTCCTGCATCAATTCGACCAGGCGGTGGCGCGCGGCGGGGGTGTTGCCCGTGGCGGTCAGGGTGGCGATGGCGTCGCTGTCCAGCGCGGCGGAGTCTGCGGCGGTCAGCCCCAGATCGGACAGGCGCACGATCTCGCCCTGGCTCATCGGGATGCCGCCGCGGATCTGCGCCAGGTATTCGCCAAAGGCAATCTGATGGATCAGTTGCTCGACCTCTCCGAACCGGCCCTGCTCGCGCAGGCGGGTGGCCCAGGCCTGCATCTGGCGCAGCGATTCGACATAGGTGGCCAGCCAGGACAGCCCATGCGCGGCGGTCTGATTGGCCTCCAGCGCCGCAGCCGAGACGCGTCCGCCCTCGCTGACCGTCTCGCGCAGCTTTGCCTTGGCGGCCTCCAGCACCGCCTCGGTCGGCGCGATCGCATCGGCGGTCAGGGTCAGCAGGTCGGGCAGAAGGGCGGTCTGGGTCATCGTCGTCGGGTCCTGTCCATCATGGGCCATGAATCATATCCTCCGTAGCGTCGCTTGTCCCTAATCACTTCGCAGGTGCAGCGCAACAAAAATACGCCCAAGGCCCTGCGTTGGTTCAATAGTTGCGTGATAAATTTTGCAGTGCAGCGTCCCGGCGCAGCGATTATGAGAGGGGCATGACCGCGCTGTTTTCCCTGATGGACCCGCTCCACCTCGGCCTTGCCTTCGCCATCGCGCTGATGGGCGGGCTGGTAAAGGGCATGGTGGGTTTTGCCCTGCCGCTGATCCTGATCTCCGGCATGGGCAGTTTTCTGTCGCCGGAACTGGCGCTCGCCGGACTGATCCTGCCGACGGTGGTGACCAACGGCATTCAGGCGCTGCGGCAGGGGCCGGCGGCAGCGCTTTCCTCCATCCGCCGGTTCCGGGTGTTCCTGATCGTCGGCGGCGTGTTCCTGCTGGCCAGCGCGCAGATGGTCTCGGTTCTGCCGCTGCGGGTCATGCTGCTGATCCTCGGTGGGATGATCTCGGCCTTCTGCCTGATGCAGCTTGCCGGGCTGCGGTTCCACATGGCCGCACCCTCGGCCCGGATCGAGGCGGCGGTGGCGGCCTTTGCCGGGCTGATCGGCGGCGTCTCAGGGGTCTGGGGACCGCCGACAGTGGCCTATCTGACCGCGCTGGGCACACCCAAGGCGGACCAGATCCGGGTTCAGGGGGTGATCTACGGGCTGGGCGCGGTGGCGCTGACGGTGGGGCATGTCGGCTCGGGCGTGCTGAACCAGGTGACGGTGTGGTTCTCGCTGGCGCTGCTGGTGCCGGTGCTCTTCGGCATGTGGATCGGCGGCCGCATCCATGACCGCATCGATCAGGATGTGTTCCGCAAGCTGACCCTGGCGATCCTGCTGCTGGCCGGGCTGAACCTGATCCGCCGGGCGCTGATGGCGTGACGCGGGCAGGGTCGAAGCCCTGACGTTTCAGGCACGCCCGCCGCGCCCTTGGGCAAAAGAAAAACCCCGGCGTTTCCGCCGGGGCTCTCTGTCTCTCTCTGATCGGCCGGATCAGCCGATGGCGACGGCTTTCACATCGTCATCGATGTAGGGCGCATACTGCTCGAAGTTCTCGGCGAACATCGAGACCAGCTTGGCGGCCTGCGCGTCATAGGCGGCCTGATCGGCCCAGGTCTGGCGCGGGTCCAGCAGCTGGGTGTCCACGCCCGGCACCGCGACCGGAACCTCAAAGCCGAAGTTCTCGTCCTTGCGGAACTCCGCCTCGTTCAGCGAGCCTTCCAGCGCCGCGGTCAGCAGCGCGCGGGTGGCCCGGATCGGCATGCGCGAGCCGGTGCCGAAGGCGCCGCCGGTCCAGCCGGTGTTGACCAGCCAGCAGGTGGCGCCGTGCTGGGCGATCTTCTCCTGCAGCAGCTTGCCGTAGGCTTCCGGACGGCGCGGCATGAACGGTGCGCCGAAGCAGGTCGAGAAGGTGGGCTCCGGCTCGACCACGCCGCGCTCGGTGCCCGGGGTCTTCGAGGTGAAGCCGGACAGGAAGTGATACATCGCCTGCGCCGGGGTCAGCCGCGAGATCGGCGGCAGCACGCCATAGGCGTCGCAGGTCAGCAGGATGATGTTTTTCGGATGGCCGCCCAGCGCGTTTTCCGATGCGTTGGAGATATACTCCAGCGGATAGGCGCAGCGCATGTTCTCGGTCAGGCTGGAATCCTGGAAGTCGAGCTCGAAGGTCTCCTCGTCAAAGACCATGTTCTCGATCACGGTGCCGAACTTATGTGTGGTGGCATAGATTTCCGGCTCTGCCTCGGGCGACAGGTTGATGGTCTTGGCATAGCAGCCGCCTTCGAAGTTGAAGGTGCCGCGGTCCGACCAGCCGTGCTCGTCGTCGCCGATCAGGATCCGTGCCGGATCGGCCGACAGGGTGGTCTTGCCGGTGCCCGACAGGCCGAAGAAGATGGCGGTGTCGACCGGGTTGCCGACCGCGTGGTTGGCCGAGCAGTGCATCGGCATCACGCCTTTTTCCGGCAGCAGGTAGTTCAGCAGGGTGAACACGGATTTCTTGTTCTCGCCAGCGTATTCGGTATTGCCGATCAGGATCAGCTTCTTGTCGAAATTCAGCGCGATCACGGTGTCCGAGCGGCAGTCGTGGCGCGCGGGGTCTGCCTTGAAGCTGGGGCAGTTGATGATGGTGAAATCGGCCAGGAAGCTGTCCAGCTCGGCGCGCTCGGGCCGGCGCAGCAGGTGGCGGATAAAGAGGCCGTGCCAGGCCAGCTCGGTCACCATGCGGACATTGATGGCATAGGCCGGGTCGGCGCCGCCCACCAGATCCTGCACAAAGAACTCGCGGCCCTTCATGTGCTCCAGCATGTCGGCATAGAGGGTATCAAAGCCCTCGGGCGACATCGCGGCGTTGTTTTCCCACCAGATGGTGTCGATGACGCTGTCGGTCCTGACCACATGCTTGTCTTTGGGGGACCGACCGGTAAATTTGCCGGTGGTCACCAGGAATGCGCCGCCGTTGCCCAGGGTGCCTTCGCCGCGTTTCAGCGCCGCCTCGATCAGCGCCGGTTCCATGAGGTTGTAATGGACATTGCCCAGGCCCTCGATGCCTTGGTCCTCGAGGCGGAATTGCGGGTTGACCCGTCCAGATGTCATGCGTTCGTTCTCCTGTGGCGGCGGCTGGCGTCGCGTGTCGTTCTATCGCTGTGCGGGGCGATCTCGGGCCAAATTGCCCGATGCGGCGGGTCTTAGCATGACGTTTTAGTTCATGAACAGGACGCTTTGGCGCAGTTAGCGCAACCACGGCGACGTTTAGCGCAACCAATCCGCTGCCCGCACCGAAACCTGCGGCAATTCAACCATGCTTAAGGAATATTTGTTCCCCTTGGGGCGGTTTGTTCTGCTGATTCGCAGTTAAGGATTGATTCGCAACGCGAAAAAAGGGCAGAATAAGGGAAAAAACATGGCAGTGATGAGCAGATAGGTGCACCCCAATGTCAAAGATCGCGCTGGTTGATGACGACAGGAATATCCTGACGTCGGTTTCCATGACCCTCGAAGCCGAGGGGTTCGAGGTGGAGACCTATAACGACGGGCAGCAGGCGCTTGACGCCTTCAACAAGAAGCTGCCCGACATGGCTGTTCTCGACATTAAGATGCCGCGGATGGATGGAATGGACCTGTTGCAGCGGTTGCGGCAGAAAACCCAGATGCCGGTGATCTTCCTCACCTCCAAGGATGACGAGATCGACGAGGTTCTGGGCCTGCGGATGGGTGCGGACGACTATGTGAAAAAGCCGTTTTCGCAGCGTCTTCTGGTCGAACGCATCCGCGCGCTGCTGCGCCGGCAGGAGGCGGTCGAGGGCGACGCCGCCGGCACCAGCCCCGAGGCCAAGGTGATGGAACGCGGCCAGCTGCGGATGGACCCGCTGCGCCATTCGGTGATCTGGAAGGGGCGCGACGTCTCGCTCACGGTGACCGAGTTTCTGCTGCTCCAGGCGCTGGCGCAGCGCCCCGGTTTCGTGAAGTCGCGCGATCAGCTGATGGACGTGGCCTATGACGATCAGGTTTATGTCGACGATCGCACGATCGACAGTCATATCAAGAGGTTGCGCAAAAAGATGCGCAACGCCGATCCCGAGTTCTCGGCCATCGAGACGCTCTATGGCATCGGTTACAGGTATAACGAGGAATAGGGTCCGATCCGGATCTGTTTGAAAGGGTTGACGTGCGCGATACCGGCGTCTCTCACTTGCATCACGACGGCGATGTCGTGCTGGGCGACGATTGGGTCGCCCCGCGCGAGACCATGTCTGCCGAGCTGCGCGCAAAGCGTGACCGGCGCGGCTTTTTCTCGCTGCGCGGCTCGCCGCTGACGCGAAAGATCATCGTCTTCAACCTGATCGCCCTGATCATCCTGGTTGCCGGGCTGCTGTATCTCAACGCCTCGCGCGACAGCCTGGTGGCGCAGCGCGCCGAGGCGCTGGCGGGCGAGGCCCGGCTGGTCGCCAATGTCTTCGAGGCACAGCTGCCGGCCCGCGGCCCGGTCAACCTGGTCACCGGCGACGGCGTCGATGTCGCCGAAACGCTCGCCGCGCTGACCCTGCGCAGCGGCATCGAGGTGGTGGTCTTCGACCCCGCGGGCACTGTCGTGGGCAAGACTCTGGGCACCGGCGACGGGCTGCCGCAACCGGCTGACCCCGGGACCGGACGCACGCTCATCAGTGACGGGCTTTCGGCAGTGTGGCGGGGCGCGGCCGCGCTGTTCTCCTCGCAGTCGGCGACACCCGATCCCGTCGCGGTGGAGGATCGGCTGAACAGTCTTCTGGCGCCGGTGCTGGACGGGGGGGCGACCCGCATCTCGACCCTGCGCGATACCGCCGCCGCCACCGAACTGGCCGCCGTGACCCCGATCCTGCAGGGCGGCAGGGTGTTGGGCGCGGTGGCGCTGGTCAGCCCCGCGGGTGAGATCGACGCGCTGGTGCGCGGCGACCGCGAGCGGGTGCTGGAGATGTTCATCGTTGCCCTGCTGGTCTCTGTCGGGCTGTCGCTGGTGCTGGCCTCGACCATCGCCAATCCGCTGGCCGATCTCGCCGAGGCGGCCGAGCTGGGCCGCGACCGCAACGCCCGCAAGATGAACCCCGGCCGGGTGCGCATCCCCGACCTGACGGCCCGCCCGGACGAGATCGGGCGGCTGTCGCGCGCGCTGCGGGGCATGGTCGCCGCCCTCTATCACCGCATCGACGGCAACGAACAATTCGCCGCCGACGTGGCCCATGAGATCAAGAACCCGCTGGCCAGCCTGCAATCGGCCGTCGGCACCCTGCGCATGGTCAAGCGCGAGGATCAGCGCGACAAGCTGCTCGACGTGATCGAGCACGACGTGCGCCGTCTCGACCGTCTGGTCAGCGACATTTCCAACGCCTCCCGCCTCGACGCCGAACTGGTCAAGGAAGATCAGGAAAGCTTTGATCTGCTGACGATGTTGTCCAACCTCAACCAGTATCTGGGCGAGGATGCCCGCGCCAGGGACATCGACTATATCACCGACCTGCCCGACAACCCGATCGTCATTCACGGACTGGAGGCGCGCTTGGCGCAGGTCTTTGTCAACCTGATCACCAACGCGATCTCCTTCTGCGAGCCGGGCGATGCGATCCGCGTCTGGGCGCGCAAGCGGCAGAACCGGGTGCTGGTGGTGGTCGAGGATACCGGCCCCGGCATCCCCGAAGAGGCGCTCAGCAAGATCTTCAAACGCTTCTACTCGCAACGCCCGGAAGAGCATTTCGGCAACAACTCCGGCCTCGGCCTAGCCATCTCCAAGCAGATCGTCGAGGCCCACGGCGGCGTGATCTGGGCCGAGAATATCCGCCCGACCGAGGCCGACGTCACCTCTGACCCGCTGGGCGCCCGCTTCGTCGTGGGCCTGCCGGTCTGAGCCGTGACGGACCCGGCCGACGCCGCCCCCCCGCCCGACACCGTTGTGCACGCCTCTTGTGTCGCGCTAGCCGGGCGCGGGCTGCTGATCACCGGTGCCTCGGGGCGCGGAAAATCCGCGCTGGCGCTGCAGTTGATGGCGCTGGGGGCGGCGCTGGTCGCCGACGACCGGGTCGCGCTGCAGCGGGACGGGGGCCGGGTCATGGCCAGCGCACCGGCGGCCATCGCCGGGCTGATCGAGGCGCGCGGCCTGGGGCTGTTGCACGCCGCGCCGGCCGGCCCGACGCCGGTCTTCGCCCTGCTCGATCTCGACCGCGACGAACCGGACAGGCTGCCGCCCGCGCGCCGAATTGACCTGCTGGGACAATCCGTGATCTTGCTTTGGCGGGTGGATGCGCCACATTTCCCTGCAGCGCTTGCTCAATATCTCAGGACCGGTCAGAGAACCCTATGACAACAGCGATGCAGAACGGCCCCGTGCGCCTGGTTCTGGTGACGGGGCCCTCGGGGGCCGGTCGCTCCACCGCGATCCACGCGCTTGAGGATCTGGGCTTCGAGGCCATCGACAACCTGCCGCTGCGGCTGGTGCCGCTGCTGCTGGACGGGCCGCACCCGGCGCGCCCGCTGGCGCTGGGCATCGATCCGCGCAACCGCGATTTCTCGACAGCCGCCCTTCTGGATCTGATCGAGCGGCTCGCCGCGCGGCCCGAGATCGAGCCGACCGTGCTCTATCTCGACTGCCGCGAGGACGTGTTGATCCGCCGGTTCTCGGAAACCCGACGGCGCCATCCGCTGGCCCCGGCCGAAAGCCCGGAGGTCGGCATCCGCCGCGAACTGGGTCTGCTGGCTCAGATCCGTGACCGCGCCGAGGTCCTGATCGACACCTCGGACATCAACCCGCACCAGCTGCGCGGAGAGATCGAACGCTGGTTCGCCCCCGACGGCGCCGCGGGCCTGGCGCTGACGGTGCAGTCGTTTTCCTACAAGCGCGGGCTGCCGCGCGGCATCGACATGGTGTTCGACTGCCGGTTTCTCGCCAACCCTTACTGGGTGCCCGGCCTGCGCGTCTTTGACGGCCGCGATCCCCGCGTCGCCGCCCATGTCGCCGCCGACCCGCGGTTCGGGCCGTTCTTCGACCGCGTGCTCGACCTCACCCGATTGTTGTTGCCGGCCTTTGCGGAAGAGGGCAAATCGCACCTGTCCATCGCCTTTGGCTGCACCGGCGGCCAGCACCGGTCGGTCGCGCTGGCGGAAACCCTGGCCAAGGCCCTTGCGGAGGATGGACGGCAGGTGTCAATTAGGCACCGCGAGCTGGACAGCCAGCACAATGGGTAGGGGCCAGGGGTAAGGGGCCGGATGATCGGAATTGTCATCGTCGCGCACGGCGGGCTGGCCAGGGAATATCTGGCCGCGGTGGAGCATGTGATCGGCAAGCAGCCGGGCCTGGTCGCGGTCTCGATCGAGCCTGACCACGACCGCGAGGCCAAGCAGCGCGAGATCGCCGCCGCCGCCGACTCGGTCGATACCGGCGACGGTGTCGTCATCGTCACCGACCTGTTCGGCGGCTCGCCCTCCAACCTCAGCCTGCGCGCCTGCCGGCCCTCCGACCGCCGCATCCTCTACGGCGCCAACCTGCCAATGCTGATCAAACTGGCGAAAAGCCGCCACCTGCCGGTTGGCGATGCGGTGCGCCGCGCCATGGAGGCGGGTCGGAAGTATATCAACAGCCGCAACATCGGCCCGAACGAAGCCTGACGGACGGAAATGACCCAACGCACATTGAAAATCGTGAACGAAAAAGGGCTGCACGCCCGCGCCTCGGCCAAACTGGTCGAAGTGGTCGAAGGGTTCGACGCACAAGCCGAGGTGTCGCGCGACGGTTTGAGCGCCGCCGGCGACAGTATCATGGGGCTTTTGATGTTGGCAGCGTCCCGGGGAACGACTATTGACGTGCAGACATCGGGGCCGGATGCTGAGGCGCTGGCCGATGCGATCGAGGCGCTGGTCGCCGACAAGTTCGGCGAAGACTACTGAGCGCCGCCGGCACGCGTTGCGATGAACGGGAAACAGAAATTGGTCGATACCGCCCACAACAGCAATTCACGGATGTCCGGCCCGGTCGATGCGCCGCAAGAGGGTGAGGTCTATGACCGCCGGACGCTGACCTACGCCAATTCCTTCGACGATCCCTGGACCGCCTTTGCGATCAAGGCCATCGAGTGGGTCACCGGAAAGCCCAGCATCCTGCGCATGGTCAACAAGTTCGAAAAGCAGAACGCCGAATACCGCGGCCAGAAATTCTGGCGCGGCGCACTCGACGTGATGGGGATCGACCTTGTGACCCCGGTCGAACAGCTCGCCAACATCCCGGCGGAGGGGCCCGTGGTGGTTGTGGCCAACCACCCCCACGGCATGGTCGACGGCATGGTCCTGGCCGACCTGATCGGTCGGAACCGCCTCGATTACCGGATTCTGACCCGCTCGGTGCTCACCGGTCTGGACGAGGCCGCGACCTCCTTCATGATCCCGGTCCCCTTCCCGCACGACCCCGACGCGCAG
Organism: Antarcticimicrobium luteum; assembly: GCF_004358185.1. Taxonomy (GTDB): domain Bacteria; phylum Pseudomonadota; class Alphaproteobacteria; order Rhodobacterales; family Rhodobacteraceae; genus Antarcticimicrobium; species Antarcticimicrobium luteum. Next base: position 2,680 of record NZ_SMUV01000066.1, on the reverse strand, counting down.
CGCAAGATGGTCGAGATGCGCGCCAAGGCGATGGCGCATCTGGGCGAGGGCGGCGTGGTGGCGCTGTTCCCCTCCGGCGTGGTGATGTCCGCCGACAGATGGCTCGGCCCGCCGATAGAGCGGGACTGGAACGTCTTCACCGCCAAGATGATCCGAAAATCCGGTGCCCGGGTGGTGCCGATCTATTTCCCGGGCCGCAATTCGCGCGCCTATCAGATCGCCTGCAAGGTCTCGCCGATCCTGCGCCAGGGGCTGCTGCTGCACGAGATCGTGCGCGCCTGCAACAAACCGCAGGCGCCGGTGATCGGCGCGCCGCTGACAGACGAGCAGATGGCGCCGCTGGCGACCGATCCGCGCGGCTTCATGGCCTGGCTGCGCGAGCACACGCTGGCGCTGGGCAACAGCGGCAGCTAACCCTCGGAACAGAGCCACCACGGCCCCGGGGAAGGCGCGACGCGCCGCCACGCAGGCCCGATCGCGGTCGGAGACTGCCGGGCATTCCGGCCGCTGCTCCGGCGCCAAGAGAGAAGAAACGCGTCCTGCCTGGCCTTTCGCCGCGCGCCTCAGCGCGTCGGCACCGGCACATCGCCGCGATAATCGTAAAAGCCCCGCTCGGTCTTGCGGCCCAGCCAGCCGGCCTCGACGTATTTGGTCAGCAGCGGGCAGGGCCGGTACTTGGTGTCCGCCAGCCCGTCGTGCAGCACGTTCATGATCGCCAGACAGGTATCCAGCCCGATGAAATCGGCCAGTTCCAGCGGCCCCATCGGATGGTTCGCGCCCAGCTTCATCGACTGGTCAATCGACTGCACGTTGCCCACCCCTTCGTAGAGCGTATAGACCGCCTCGTTGATCATCGGCATCAGGATGCGGTTGACGATGAAGCCGGGGAAATCCTCGGCGCTGGCCGCCGTCTTGCCCAGACGCTCAACCACCGCCAGACAGGCCTGGTAGGTCTCCAGATCGGTGGCGATGCCGCGGATCAGCTCGACCAGCTGCATCACTGGCACCGGGTTCATGAAATGGAACCCCATGAACTTTTCCGGCCGGTCCGTGCGGCTGGCCAGCCGGGTGATCGAGATCGACGAGGTGTTCGAGGTCAGGATCGTGGCGGGCTTCAGATGCGGCTGCAGATCCTCGAAGATCGCCTGCTTCACCGTCTCCCGCTCGGTCGCGGCCTCGATCACCAGATCGGCGGTGCCTATATCGGGCAGCGACAGCGTGGTGGTGATCCGCTTCAGCGTCGCCTGCACCAGCTCCTCTGAAATCCTGCCGCGCGCCGCCTGCCGCGACAGGTTGCCTTCGATGGTCTCCAGCGCCCGGTTCAGCGCGTCCTGGCTGACATCGGACAGGATCACGTCATATTCGGCCAGCGCCATCACATGGGCGATCCCGTTGCCCATCTGTCCCGCTCCGATCACACCGACTGTCTGAATGTTCATCGCCCTGCCTTTCACCGCGTTGCCGCGCCGACCATACCGGCGCTTTCTGCCGGGGTACAAGGGCCGGCGAACGCTTCGATTTTAATCAAATACGTCCATTAGCCGAATCGCAACGCAAACCCGTCCATTCTGCCCCGGGACCCAACTCGGGGGACCGAAAGACTGGGGGCAGACGGGGGCCATCATGAGTATGCAATTGACGAGCGCCGGGGCGCGCGAGGATCCGATTTGCCGTTTTCCGGGCTCGGCGCTGCCGGTGCGCGGCCCCTGCGTCGACCTGGTCCGGCCCTATCTGGCCTTCCTTGGCGGCAGCGAGACCTTCGGCCGTTTCGTCGAGGCGCCGTTTCCCACCCTGGTCGACCGGGCGCTGGGGCAAAGCTGCGTCAATCTGGGCAGCATCAATGCCGGGCTGGGCGCGATCCTGCGCGATGCCGGCGTGATGCGCATCGCCGCCGGGGCCGAGCTGACCGTGGTGCAGATCCCCGGCGCGCAGGATCTCGGCAATCAGTATTACCGGGTGCATCCGCGCCGCAACGACCGCTTCCTTGCTCCGACCCGGCGCCTTGCCGCGCTCTACCCCGAGGTCGATTTCACCCAGTTCCATTTCACCAAGCATCTCGTCACCACGCTTTACCGTCAGTCTCCGGCACGCTTCGCGCCGGTCCTGGACGAGTTGCGGGCGCTCTGGATCGACCGGATGGAGCAGTTGTTGGGCACGCTGGGCGGGCGGGTGCTGCTGCTCTGGCTGCAATACGACGACAGGCGGCCGCAGGACGACGCGCCGCTGGGGCCCGATCCGCTTCTGGTTTCCCGCGCGATGATCGACCGGATCCGCCCGGACGCGCGCGGTCTGGTCGAGGTGCCGGTGGTGCCGGCCGGCCGGCGGGTCGGCGAGACCGCGAGGATGGCGTTCGGACCGCTGCAGGCGCTGGCGGCCGAACATTTGCCGGGGCCGTCGATGCATCGCCGTATCGCCGCCCGGCTCTCCGAGGCGATCCGCACGCTGGACTGACCGTGGCGCCTGACCGTGAACTGACCGGGGTCTGACCAACGGGTGACGGAAGGGGCCGGCGGCCATGAAAAAAGGCCCGCCGGGCGGCGGGCCTTTCTGTCTGCATCCGGCTGGCCCGTCGGGGCCGCCCGTCCTTACCCCAGCTTTTCGGTGAGTTCGGGGACGGCGGTGAAGAGGTCTGCGACGAGGCCGTAGTCGGCGACCTGGAAGATCGGCGCCTCTTCGTCCT
>NZ_SMUV01000036.1 GCF_004358185.1 Antarcticimicrobium luteum | reverse complement strand
TATGAGGGCCGCACGCTCCAAGGCGCTCGCCCCAAACTGGCCGACTTTTGCTCCGCCACAATGGCCGAATTTTACTCCGCCGTTGACATAAGTTCGCCGAAGCGGCGATGGGCCCCGATGGCGGGTCGATCGTGAACATCTCGTCGCTGGCCGGGCTGCGCGCCAGCAAGGGCATTGCCTATGTCGGAACGAAGTGGGCCGTGCGCGGCATGACCAAGACCGCCGCGCGCGAACTGGGCCCGCGCGGGATCCGCGTCAACTCGATCCATCCGGGCATCATTCTCACCCCGATGCTGGACGCCTGGAGCGACGAGGACCTGAAGACCCGCACCGCGCAGGTCCCGCTTGGCCGCGCGGGATTGCCGGAAGATGTGGTCCATATTGTCTTGTTTTTGCTGTCTGATTTCAGCCGCTACATCTCGGGGGCCGAAATCGCGATTGATGGCGGGTTGTCTGTCTAGGCTCGACCGGAAAGGTCATGCCGTTGCCCTGCCCCGCGTCGCCCATGGCGACAGCGCTCCCTGCCGCGCTGAGGCAGCGTAGCCGCAGCCTCAAAGCCGCAGAACACACGATCCTCACCCATTCATTGGTGAGACTTCTGGGCCAATATCAGTCAGAATGCGCGAATCCGATCGCCGGCCGTCCCTATTGCTTCGACAGCATATAGGCGTGCAGGCGGTCCATATGACCGACCATTTCCGCCGTCGCCGCCTCAACATCGCGGGCGCGGAGATGGGCCAGGAACTTCTCGCGCGAGGTCGCGACATCCCAGGTCCGGTCAACCCCGATCTTGTTGAGGTAGAAGGACAACGGCTCAGTGAACGCTCGCATGATGACCACCATCGCGCCATTGTGGGTCGCCTTTGCAAGGGTCTCATAAAACTCCTGAGTCAGCATCGTCCGCGCCTCGACCGAGATTCCGGGTCCCGCCGCGCGCATCCGGCCAAGATTGTCCTCCATGTCCGCGAAATCTTCTTCCGTCCCACGTTGGCAGGCCAGCCGGATCATTTCTCGCTGCATACAGGTACGCGCTTCGGTGTAGTCCCTCAGAGAGATACCGCCAAGCGACAGAAGGTCGGCCATGGTCTGGGTGATCGGGCGTTCTTCATTCCCCATCAACACCACCGCGCCGCCGCGAACCCCCTTTTGCAGTTCCAGCACGCCGCCGATTTCCAGCGTGCGGAAGGCTTCCCGCACGGTGGAGCGGCTGACATGAAACTGTTCGGCGAGCTCCCGTTCTGAAGGTAACTTGTCGCCAGGGGCCAAGTTGCCGGATTGTATCTCTTCTCGGATTTGATCGCACACTTCCTCGAAGGCCCGTTTGGTGCGGATCGGTTTGAAGGGGAGAGATTTTTTCACGGCACGGATTCCAAATGTCAGACCATTCAAACTTCACCACTCGCCGTTGAAATTGCAACCATCCTCACGCGCAAAATTTCCATCGTAGCAGGGGCCACGAGGAAATCCGCGTCTCCCGCCGGACATTCGCAAGCGATCTAGACCCAGCCATGTGATGCGATCGAATGTGTTTCCTGTTTCTCCGGGTTTTCACCCAGGTCCATGAGAATCTCGGTGAACCGCCTCTGAAGCCGCGTCGGACGCCAGTCCTGGCGCACGACCATACCCAATCGCCTGGTCGTGTCGGGGAGTGGCGGGCCAACACGGGCCAAGAGCCCGGCGTTGATCTGCAGGGCGATCTGCGACGGAGACAACAACGTTAGAAACTGCCCTTCCGTCAGCAGTCGTCCGATGATCATGACGGATCCGGTCTCGATCGGCGCGAACGGAAGTTCGCCGTCCGAGAACAGCCGAGCCAGCTCACCGCGAAGCGGCGAATCCTTGGGGGGAAGAATCCAAGGATAAAGCCGCAGCGCAGCTGCATCCGGCGCATCCGGCCCCGCCAAAGGGTGCTCGACGCCCGCAGCAATGACCAACTCATCGTCGCAAATAGATATCTGGCGCAGGTCCGCGATTTCGTAAGTCCGCAAAGTGCCGATCATGATGTCGATGGCCCCATCGCGCAATGGCTCGACCAGCTCGCGCCAATTGCCCTCAGCGATATCGAACCGTGCCCACGGACGCTCGTCGGCCAGACGCGCCAGTGCGGCGGGCAGGAGGAACGGGCGCGACAGCGGAAGGGCTCCTATTACGATATGTTCGCCTTCGCTCTCGTCCTGCGTATCCGCCAGCGCCGCCGCAAACTCCGACACCGCCAGCCGCGCGCCCCGGGCAAAGCGTTTGCCATTGGCATTGACCCAGACCCCCCTGCCCCGCCGTTCCACCATCGTCGCGCCCATGAGGCTTTCAAGCTAGCGTACACCGCGATGGACCGAAGTCTGACTCAACCCGGTATTGGCCGCGGCACCGACAAAGCTTCCCGCATCCGCCAGCGCCAGATAGGCTCGGATGTGGGTCATGGTCAGCACGTTTTCCGGCTGCGAGAAGACCCGGGTGAATCCCCTGGCTCCAACCGACAGATGACCCAGGGCCGACCGGGTGCGGTCGATCACGAGCTGGCCCATCCTGGTCGCGACCATGCCATCCGGGCGCCGCTCGAAGAAGGCACAGCCGAACTGGTCTTCCAGCTTGGCCAGCCCCTGGGTCAGTGCAGGCTGCGACAAGCTCACCTGATCGGCAGCGCCGCTGATGCTCCCCTGCTCTGTGATCGCGATCAACGCGCGCAGGTGCCGCAGGTTAAGGTCAAACGGATGGGTCGGCATCTCTCCGGGATCCTGAAAGCATTCAGCACCCGTTCATCGCATATAGAGGCCGCCGTTCATATCCAGAGTTGCGCCCACGAAATACCCGCCCCGGTCCGAGGCGAGCAGCGCAACCGCGGCGGCAATCTCGTCCAGCCGCATGAAGCGGCCGATCGGCACCTGCGCCTCGACCGAGGCGATCTGTTCGGGCGACATCCGGGTCTTGGCGCTGTCGATCGGGCCGGGGCACACCCCGTTCACCGTCACGCCGGTCCCCGCCAGGACGCGCGCGAAATACTTGGTCAGCATGTTAGCCCCCGCCTTGGAGGCGGCATAATGCGGCGCCGCGACCGTGCCACCGTTCTGCCCGGCCAGCGATGTGACGTTCACGATCCGGCCATAGCCCTGAGCTTGCAGCACCGGCGCGAAGCATTGGCAGGACAGGAACACGCTGCGCATGTTGACCTGCATCACCGCGTCGAACTCTTCGGGCGTGATCTCCTCGACCGGCGTGCGCTTGGCCCAACCGGCATTGTTCACCACGATGTCGAGCTTGCCCCATTTGGCGATCACCGCATCCCGCGCGGCCTCGAAATGGCCGACCTCGCGTACATCCAGCTCAATCGCCATCACGGTCTCGCCCGTCGGATCCAAAGCCCGTGCTGTCTCTTCCGCCCAACCGGCATTCGCGTCGGTCACGGCGACATTCGCGCCGCCCAGATGCAGTTCCCGTGCGATTGCCGCACCTACGTTCCTGCCCGCCCCGGTGATCAGGGCGACCCGCCCGTCGAACCGAAACGATCCTGCGGCGGGAATCTCGACCTCGGTCATCCCGGCCTCCTCACAAATCGAGCACCAGCTTGTCGGATTTGCAGCCCGAGCAGCAAACCATCATCGTTTCGCCCGATGCCTTCTCTTCGTCGGTCAGGAAGTAATCACGGTGATCCGGCACGCCTTCCAGCACCCGCGTTTCGCAGGTGCCGCAGGTGCCTTCGGAACAGGCGAAGTTCACGTCGATCCCGTTCTCAAGCAGCACATCCAGGATCCGCGACCCTTCCGGCACTTCGAAACTCTTGCCGCTGCGGGCAAGCTCGACGATGAACCCGCCTTCGGTGGCGATCTTCGTGTCAGCGGTGAAATACTCCAGGTGCACATGGCCTTTCGGCCGTCCTTCGGCAAAGCCTTTGTAAGCGTCGAGCATCCCCTGCGGCCCGCAGCAGTAAAGATGCGCGTTCTGCGGCGCGGCGGTCACGATCCCTTTCAGGTCCAAAGGCTTACCGCCTGCGACCCCGTCGAACTGCACATGCACGTTCGCGCGCCCGGCCAGATCCTGGACAAAGGCCGCCCGTTCCGGGCTCTGGGCCACATAATGCAGCTCCCAGGTCTTCCCCAGTGCGTCCAGGCGGTCGATCATCGCCAGAAGCGGCGTGATCCCGATACCGCCCGCGATCAGCACCGTATGCTCGGCGTTTTCCGCAAGCGGGAAGTTATTCGACGGCTCGGTCATCTCGACCACAAGCCCGACATGCCAATGCTGATGGATGTACTGCGATCCGCCCTTTGAGGTGGGCGAAAGATGCACGGCAACTTCGTAAAACGACGGGTCGGCTGGATCGTTGAGAAGCGAATAGCTTCGCGAAATCCCGTCGCCCAGTGCAAAATTCACATGCGCCCCCGCCTCGAAAGGTGGCAGCGTTTCTCCCGGCAGAGGCTCGAACCGGTACGAATGCACCCCTTCGGCCTCGAGCCGAACTTGTATCAACCTTACTTTCATTTCTGTCTCGCGCGTCTCTTGGTTAACTTACTCTGCCGGTTCCGGCGTCTTGCTGCCGTATCGCTCCGCCTCGCTCAGCGCGGCTCGATAGGCCTCGTCTAGCGAATCGTCGGGATTGTGCAGGAACGACCCGGCCCGCGCCCGGTAGAAGACCTCGGGGTCGGAGACGCCCGGCGGCACCGTGCCCTCTTCACGCAACGCCCGGGCGGCAGTCAGCACCCGGCGCCGGGTCCGGGCCACCATCGCATCCGACGGAGCGAGATGTTCGAAGCCGTGGTCGGTGATGCCGCCCATGCTTTCGGTCACCGCCTGATCCTGCATGGTGATATTGGCGATGCCGGTGTATTGCGTGCCGTCGCGCTGGCTTTCCCGGTCGATGCCCCAGTCGTTGTGCACGTCGTCCACGCAGCGCCAGCGGTCGTAGAAGCCGGTACCGTTGGGGGCGTAGTCGAATTTCTCGAACAGAAGCTCACCGGTCTTGCGGCGGGATTTGTAGGCCGGGTTGCCCTCGTCGGAACCGCAGGTGATGTCGAAGAGCATCGAATGCTCGTCGTCGATCGGCACCCAGGCCCGGGCAATCGCGCGGCTGTGGAAGCGGTTGTTGGGGGTCTGCGTCCAGAACGGGAACATGTAATGCGCCACCCGCCACGACATCTGCCCGTCGTCGTTCTCGCGGTAGCCGCCATACATCACGCCCCAGTCCGAAGGCTGCACCTTGTACTCCGGTGCCCGGTTCAGAATTGTCGGTCGCATCGGGTGATCGTCGTCGAGGTCGTCCAGCTCGAGCGAGCCAACATGCAGAAACCCTACGTGGCTGGTGTCAATGTCACCTTCCAACGCCTGCATCCAGTTGCAGTCGCGCATCAGGCACCAGATCTCGGCGTCCTCGGCCATCGCGGCCTCGATCAACGGCAACGGCGGCGGCGCGTCCTGATTCGGCCCCATATAGACCCAGACGATCCCGTTCGCCTCATGTGTCTTGTAGGCTTCGGCTTTCACCCGCGGCTCGAACCGGAAATCCACCGGTACGTTCGGCATTTCCAGGCAGTTGCCCTCCACGTCGAACTTCCAGCCGTGATACACGCAGCGGATACCATTGTCCTCGTTCCGCCCCAGAAAGAGCGACGCGCAACGGTGCGGGCATCTCTGGTCAAGGATGCCGACCCGGCCCTGGCTGTCGCGGAACGCGATGAGTTTTTCGCACAGGAGCATGATCCGCACTGGGTCGCCATCCGCCTCCAACTCCTTCGACTGGATCGCCGGCATCCAGTACTGCCGCATGAAGTCGCCCATCACGGTGCCGGGGCCAACACGGGTCAGGTCATGGGAATCTTCGGCTTTCATGATCTTGTCCTTCTTGTTTGGCACCACGGCGGGCGACCGCCCGCCGATTGGCCCTACCTTTAACACTATGCGCGGCTGATGAGAAATCGAAAGTAGCGCTGTTCTATAAGATTTTCGAAATTGTCTCATGGTGTCGCAGACCTGCTTTGGTCCGGCCAAGAATCAAGCGTTCTAGCCTAATCCGTTATTATTGAACAAAGAAGTTCAAGGTTTCGAGCAGAAAGGATCGGCGGATAAGGATCGACTTTGTAGTTCCCGGGCATCTGAAGTTCGGCCCGAACCCGGGGGCTTGCCTATCGTATCGCGTCCCGTTCCATGCCGGTTCACCGCAATCTGAACCGCTCCGGTTTTGCCGGAGGCTCCAACTCCTGAGTAGGATGGAGCATGATGAGCAAGACCACGAACAAATTTTCCCCTGAAGTGCGCGTGCGCGCTGTGCGGCTGGTTCTCGAGACCGAGGCCCAGCATCCATCGCGCTGGCAGGCGGTGATGTCGATCGCGGCGAAGATCGGCTGCACCGCACAAACCCTGAACGAGTGGGTCAAGAAGGCGGAGGTCGACACCGGCCGACGCGCAGGCATCCCGACCGAGATGGCGGAGAAGATGAAGGCGCTCGAGCGGGAGAACCGCGAGCTGCGCCAGGCGAACGACATTCTCAGGAAGGCGTCAGCGTATTTTGCGATGGCGGAGCTCGACCGCCGGTCGAAGTGATGGTGGATTTCATCGAGGCGCATCGTGATGCGCACGGGGTCGAGCCGATCTGCGCTGTGCTGCCGATCGCCCCCTCCACCTACTACGATCACCTCGCGAAGCGGGCCGATCCGGCTCGGCGTTCGGATCGTGCGCGTCGGGATGAGGCTCTGCGGCCCGAGATCCGGCGCGTCTTCGAGGAGAACTGGCGGGTCTACGGCGTCCGCAAGATCTGGCACCAATTGCGCCGCGAAGGTTTCAACGTCGCCCGCTGCACAGTGGCACGTCTGATGAAGGACATGGATATTCAAGGCATCATCCGCGGCAAGCCGCACCGCACGACGATTCCGGACAAGAAGGCTCCGTGTCCGCTGGGCAAGGTGAACCGGCAGTTTCGGGTGCCCGCGCCCAACGTGCTCTGGGTCAGCGATTTCACCTACGTCGCGACCTGGAAGGGGTTCGTCTATGTCGCCTTCGTCATCGACGCCTATGCCCGCAAGATCGTCGGCTGGCGCGTCAGCACGTCGGCGAATGCGGGTTTCGTGCTCGATGCCTTGGAACAGGCAGTGCATGACCGCCGCCCCGGGAAGGGTACAGGACTGGTTCACCATAGCGACCGCGGCAGTCAGTATCTGTCCATCAAATACACCGAGCGCCTTGCCGAAGCCGGGATAGAACCTTCGGTGGGCAGCGTCGGTGACAGCTATGACAACGCCTTGGCCGAGACGATCAACGGGCTGTTCAAGGCCGAGGTCATCCACCGCCGCGGTCCGTGGCGCAGCTTCGAGGCCGTCGAATACGCAACCCTGGAATGGGTGGACTGGTTCAACAACCGCCGCCTGCTCGAGCCCATCGGAAACATCCCGCCCGCTGAAGCCGAGAACAACTTCTACGCCGCTCTGGAAACTGAACCCATGGCCGCGTAACTAACGACAATCAGCCTCCGGCAAAACCGGAGCGGTTCAGTCGGGGACAGATGCGCGTGTCCTCGCCCTGGCATTTCATCTTCTCCAGCCTGTCAGATCGCTTTCTGCTTGAGGTCCCTGATGACCCGACCAAGGAACGGAACACGGGCCGGTGTCGCGTTGCGACGGGCGTGGCGTGTACCGAAAGATCAGGCGTGACTGTGCAAGGGCCGCTTCGGCGCTCCTGACTATCGGCAGTTCACCCAGTTTCCTTCGCGGCCACCGCACCTCTCCCTTTGTCTGAGTTGCATGACATGCTGGTCGCAGCTGTCGTCCCGTCCACAAAGGTTGTCGCCGATCTATTTCCCCTGACCCTGCGGGCCATTCCTCACGAGGCAAAAAGACGGGCGCCTGCCCCTCTCCGCAACGCTCCGCCTTCGGTTTGTCCGGGCCTTGGCCAGCTGCAAGGTGACCATCATTGCAACGCAAACAAGGAGAAGAGCAATGACCACGAACTGCATCAAATTCACCAGCGCCGACATCGAAACCGCCAAGGGCGTCGGTTCCATCTCGACCCTGACCTTCGACCTCGACATCACGGTCGAACCCGTCGCGAGCTCGAACCCGATGGCCCCCACGCACCGCGTCCTCGCCCGCTCCCCGCGCGGCAAGCTGGTCGAGTGCGGTGGCATCTGGAAGAAGCCGAACAAGGAGACCGGCGCCGACTACTACACGCTGACCATCCGCGACCACGGCTTCAACGCCAACCTCGGCAAGGCCGCGAACCAGGACGATCTGTCCCTGCAGGCCGTCATCCCCTGGGGTCCCAAAGACGCCGCTTGATCTGAAGAACTGGGCCCGACATCGTTCGGGCCCAGCATCCGCAAGGCGATCTTGAACGCGTTCAAGATTAGATGGTTTTGCACCTCACTGCCTCTAATCATACTCCTGAATTCAGGTAGGCGCGTGGTATCTTCCAATTGCGCCCATAATGGTGCTACTATGAGGCTCGAAACGAGTCGAACTCGGAATCAACCGAAGTCGGGGCAGCGATATGAGCGGAAGTTTAGAGCAGTTTTTGACCGACCTGTCACGAGGCCTGGAGCGCACAATGGTCGCCGTCAACAAAGAGTTGACGCTGCGCCATCGTATCAAGCGCACATGGTCGATGCGACAGTGCGCTCGCTTCCTGAACGTCAGCATCCAATACTTGACCAAGTTTGCGAATGGCAACGATGACTTCCCAAAGGGCGAGTACGTTGGTCGCGAACGTGTCTTCAACCTTCATGAACTGATGCATATGCGCGCTTTGATGGCGACGTCTGCAAAGCGTCCTTTTGATTATCTTGCGTGGCGCAAGCCCGGTGATCCGCTTCCAGTTATTTCATTTGCCAGTCAAAAAGGCGGCACCGCCAAGAGCCTCAGCGCTGCACATTTCGCACAGTACCTGAGCCTTCACTACGGCATGCGCGTTGGCGTCATGGATGCGGACCCGCAGAGCACGATCACACTGTACTTTGTAGGCGGTGAGGGTTTGTCTCAAATGCCTACTGAAGAAACGCCATCGATGGTGGACTTCGCGGGCCTCTTCCACTCTGAGGGGGCGCCGTACACGGATCACTCTGCGGAGACGCTGGATAGCTTCTTTTTGAAGACGTCCTGGCCGGGGCTTCGATTGGTGCCGGCGCACGGAGAGACCTCTGAAGGCGAAATTCAGATCGCTCGCCTGGTTCGCGAAGCTCCTGCGGGGAAGAGTTTCTATCGCTACCTTCGAGACGCGATTGATCGCTGGAAAGAGGCGCATCCTCCGGCAACAGCTCCCAACGAACTTGTTACGGATGGAAAGGTCGATCCTGTCCGTCTCGAGCAGGCGCTGAATGAAACGCTGGATTGCATCATCATTGATTACCAACCGGCTCTAACGCTTTTCCAGCTCAACAATGTGATAGCCTCTTCATCCCTCGTCATTCCTCAGACCATGAAGGGATTCGACATCGCGACGCTGTCGACCTTTGTCACCGGCCTGCTGGGTATGCTGCAGCACATCCTAGCACATGAGCGTATCGATATTGGCTCGGGTGCCAACATGCTTTTGCCAACCATTGTGCAGCGGTCCAACGCTCAGGATCTCAATCACATCGGCAATCTTCTCGAGCACTGCCCCACGGAGATCTTGCCCGTGTTCTATCTGCGGTCAGACGCGATTTCGAACGCTTCAGACGTTTATCAGTCGGTCTACGAGTATGAGCCTGACACGCCTGGCAAGCGAAAAGGCATCAACAGATTTATCGAGAACGCAGACGCGGTGAACGATGCAATCGTCAGCCGTCTGTGGCCAGGCCTCGAACGTGGTTATGCGAATGCCTGGATGGACACGTTCTATGATGACGATGACGGGGAGACCGCAGCATGAAGCGAACTATCCCGAGGTCGCTGGTTTCGAAAGCTTTGAACCAATCAGCTGAGCCGAGTGACAATGACGACGAGGCAAAGGTCGACACTGCACCGTCTTCTACTACTGCAGCTTTCAAGGGAGCGGGTAGTGCATGGAAGGCAGGCGCACTTGCCCAATCGCAGGCAGCGGTAGAGCAGGGTCGTGCGCAGCTCGTCGAAGACATTCTGAACGGCCGTCACGAGCTTCAGATTTCACCGGAACAAGTGGAGGATCCGTTAGGTTCAGATCGTCGTGATGACTGGCTGGCACAAGAAGCCTTTCAAACGCTACTTAAGAGCATCGAAATCAATGGCCAAGACACGCCCATCCTTGTTTGGCCAGAGGATCCGAATTGGAAGCCTGACCCGTTGAACCCAACTGACGTCGCGGATGCTCGCTTTATCATGCTGACCGGCAGACGTCGTCATGCTGCGGCGAAGACCTTGGGACTGAAGCTACGAGCCATCTTGGCGTCCCCAGATAAGCGAGGCGCGAAGAACGCGCAGTTCGAGATGCTGTTTCTTCGTTTCCGGGAAAACGAGGAAAGGGAAAACCTTGGCGCTTTCGAGCGCCTACTGGCTATCGGAGAGATGTACGAGACGCTTCGTGAATCTGGTGAGAAGACGACCGCGGTGGCGTTTGCTGCACGTATTGGTGTCCACGAGAGTATCGTGTCGCGCGCTCGCGCAGTTTTCGGGGCTCGAGATCAAATCTTGAACGCGTTCAAGAACGCTTACGACATGAGCTTCCAGGATCTGCAAAAAGCGCTGGCCAGCCTTGAGGGCAAGCCGAAGAAGCAAGTCAGAAAGTCCGCTCAGAAGATCACCGCCAAGCGCAAGGTAGGGGGTCGTAATCTCTCGCTCACGTCAGCGAACGGCAATCTCTCGATCAAAGCCGCAAGCGTACCGCTGAGCCAAGAGAAGCTTGAGGAGTTGAGCGATCTGATCGCGGGCTTCTTGGCAAAGAATAAGGAGGTTCCACCGACGGGCTAAAGCCTGAATACCGGTGCATCTCCAAATATTGAGGCAACGAGCAAGAAGGAAGAATGTGATCTAAAGGCAAAAGAAAAGCCCCCAAGCTGAGGGCCTGAGAGCTGATCTTATTGGTTTGGTCGCCTTGAAGATAAGTCTCTCTCGAATCACTGTCAACGACGAACGCTTCTGAGCGAACGGCTTTCTTTTGTCTCCACATAACTGGAGGTGAGAAACAGGCATGAAACATACAGGTTGGCGCAAGCCGACACCGGGTCTTGGCATTGCAGAGCAGCTTGCCCAAGCCGGTGAACAGGTAGCTGTACCCAAGACGCGGGCCTTCGTGGCCGTAAAGCGGGTCGGCGCATATATTGGCCTCAAGGCCGGAGACATGATGCTCCTCGACACGCTCGGGGCCTTTACCCAGGCCCAGGATTGGGAGGAGGGGCAGCGCCCTATCGTCTGGGCGTCGAACGCCTATCTGATGGAGCAGACGGGCTTCTCGCTCTCCGGACTCAAGCGCCATGCCCGGCGCCTGGCCGAGATCGGCGTGATTTCCTTCCAGGACAGCCCCAACGGCAAGCGGTGGGGCCGCAGGGACGCCGAGGGGCGCATCGTCGAGGCCTATGGCTTCGATCTGTCGCCGCTGTCGGCGCGTGTCGAGGAGTTCGAGGAGCTCCATGCCGATTTGCAGGCCGAGCGCGAGCTCTGTCAGCGCCTGAAGCGCCAGATCACCGTTGCGCGCCGGATGATCCGCGCTCGGATCGAGGCGGCCGTCAGCAGCGCGCTGCGCGGCCCCTGGACGCAATTCACTGGGCTCTTCGAGGAGCTTCTGGACCGGCTTCCGCGCCGTCACGAAGCCTCAGAGCAGCTTGCACGACTCTTGACTTGGTTCAAGGAGCTTCAGGAGCGCGTCGAGGCTGCCTATCTCAAGGCAACAGAGTTCGTTCAACCTGTGGAAAACACGCCGGAAACCAAGAAGCAAGTTACAAAGAAGACTCAAGAAATGAACCCCAGGGAGGTCATTTCTGACCCTCATATACTAATTACAAACCAACTTAATCCTGTAACTCGTAATTCCTCAGAAAATGAGGAAATCGCGGCCGTGGTGCCCAATGTTCAGCCCGAAGATCAGGTTGATAGGGAGCTGGAAGAATGGGTGACGGAAGTGCGCAAGAAGCGCGCGGCGCTGGATCTGCCTACTGTCATGCAAGCCTGTCCTGAATTCGCGTCCTGGGCGCGTAATATGGGCGGGTTCCTGAAGGATTGGGGCGATCTGCACCGGGTTGCTGGTCAACTCAGGCCGATGATCGGGGTATCCGAGCATGCCTGGAATGTGGCCCAGGACCGTCTTGGCAAACAGGTGGCGACAGCGGCGCTGGCCCTTGTCTTCGAGAAGCATTGCGCAGGCGAAGTTTCGTCGCCGGGCGGCTATCTGCGAGGCATGGTCGAGAAGGCCGGGGCAGGGGAGCTGCATCTCGAGCGCAGCTTCTATGGCAGGCTCAGCGGGCAGGCGGCGTGATGGGGCAGGGGCTCAGAGGCCGGCAGCCTTGGTCAGGTTCACGCGAAACCGGTCGCGGCGGCGCTGGTAGCGGCGGGTCATCTCGGCAGAGGCATGCCCCAGCTGTTTCTGGACGTAGCGTTCGTCGACTTCAGCCGAACTCGCCAGACCGGCGCGCAGCGAGTGACCGGAGAATAGCGCCAGGCGCTCTTTCTCGGGCAACTCGGATCGGATACCGGCATCCAGAACCGTGCGCTTGATCAGCCGGGCGACATGCTTGTCGTTGAGCCGGGTTTCCGTTGCGCGTTTGCCATCACGTGTGGTACCGACGAAGACCGGACCGAAGTCGATCTTCGCAAAGTGCAGCCATTGCTCGAGAGCATGCACGGGGCAGGTCTGATCCTTGGAACCGCGGCCGATCTCGACCTCACGCCAGCCGGTCTTGGCGTTGAGGGTCAGCAGGGCACCTTTCTCGAAGATTTCAATCCAGCCGCCGGACTCCGGTGTATCGTCTTTGTGCACGTCCAGGCAGACGATTTCCGAGCGGCGCAGACCTCCGGCGTATCCAAGGAGAAGGATTGCCCGATCCCGCAGCCCGCGCAGATCGAAAGGAAGGGTGGCCACCATCGCGAGGATGCCTTCTGCCAGGATCGCTTCCTTCTGCACCGGTGGGCGCCCGTGCTTGCGCTTGATTCCGGCCAGCACCGTGGCGATGTGTCGGTTCTTGCGATCAAGGGTAAACCCCCGTTGCGCATAGTTCCAGGCGAGCCCCGACAGGCGGCGGTCTATGGTGCTGACTGATAGAGCAGGGGAGGGGCCCGACCCAGAGGCGAGATCGGCAAGGTAAAGCCCGATCATCTCGGGCGATGGGGGCAGCGGCTCGGCACCCTTCATCCGACACCATCGCGCGAAGTGCGTCCAATCCTTGGCATAGGCCTTCAGAGTGTTCTCGGACGCAGCGGCTCGGGCATAGTCGCGGGCTGTGTCGACCAGCCGATCGAGTGTGCCGGACCCGGCGACATGGGAGGGCAAGGCGATCCCATCGCTTTCCTCTTGATCTCTCTCGTCGGCGCGAGCATCATCCAGCTCACCAGAGGGCGCTGACGTAGATTTCTCGGTCTCTGAGGGCATTTTCCACTGAATCCGGCGATGAAATTGAACTGCTTCCCAGCATATCTTCCTATGTCTGATAAGGCAAACTTATTGGACATAGAAGCGAGCGGCAGGGCGGGGCGGTTTCCACATCATATTGTAGACGAAAGCGCCGCGAAGGACTAGTGTTGTGGCATGACATACCAGCCGGCCACGATTTCCGACGACCTGAATACCCTACCGCAGCTCCCGGGCTGGGTCACCTCAGGGCGAGCCGAAACCCTTGAAACTGTGGCCTTTCGATCTGGCGCTGCTATCACGGTGCTCGACCAGCTGGTCTGCGGTCCGCACCACGGAGTACCTGTAAAACTCCTCGCCAACCGGCTGGCGCTTACCGCTGCGACGGCAACCTCGAAACTCGAAGGCCGACTTGCGCGCGAGGCCGATATTCGCGACGCCTACCACCTGACGCCGCCGGGGGAGGCGCGGGGGCCCGATGGCGATCTGCTGGCGTTCTGGCGCGATGCTGTGCGGCTGCTGGCAGGCGGGACGGGAGGGATCGCCGACCTGGTAGGTGCTGACTTCGCTGGCGAGATGGGTGTCTGGGTCGATGCGGGATTGGAACGCGCACGGACCTGTGGCCCCTTGTCGGGCTGCGTGGCCGTCATACGTGCCGTGCTCGAGGCCGACGACCGGGCGGAGCGGGTCGCCTGCCTGCTCTCGGATATCGTCCTGGCGCGCGCGCTGAATTGGAAGACGGTTCTGCCGGTCTCGGGGCAGCGGCTCACCAAGACCGTGTTGCGCGACCTGGCGGCGGGTGAACAGGGGGCCGAGTTGGCGCTTCAAATCCGGACTCTTAAGTACATCGAGGAGACGGTTCGACTGGCGCGGGATCTTGCCCGCCGTGCGGAGGCAATTCGTGCCGTGGCACCGAAGCTGCGGGCGAAAGGGTCAGATGCGGCGGTCGTGCTGTTCCTGACCGAGGATGCGGTCGCCCCCGCCTCGATGCTGTCGCCGCGCATCCGGGGCACCAACATTCCGATGACGGACCGCGCCGCGCGGCGGTTCTGCGACCGGCTGGTCGAGCTGGGTGTCGCACGGGAACTGACCGGACGGCCGACCTTCCGGCTCTACGGGATCACACCATGACCACGGTGACCAAGAAGCGGAAACCGGCGGAGGAGGGCGCCGCCGTCTTTGACCGGGATCTCGACGAGCTGCCGCAGGAGTTACGCTGGCGCGAATGGATGGGACGGATCGAGGCGGTGCTGTTCGCCAGCGCGGCGCCGGTCGGGCGCGAGGACCTGGCCCGCGTGGTAGGGCAGGGGGCCCCGATCGAGATGCTGATCGATCATATCCGGGCCGAGTTGAACGGCCGTCCCTACGAACTGGCTCAGGTGGCTGGCGGCTGGATGCTCCGGACGAGGACGCAGTTTGCCGATGCCATCAAGGCGGCTGCCGATTTGGGTGACCAGCCGCTCGCCTTCACCGAGATGGAGATGGGGGTGCTTTGCGCCATCGCCTATCACCAGCCGATCGACCGGGCGGGCCTGGCGGACATCTTCGGCAAGGAGGTCAGCCGCGATCTGCTGGCCCGGCTGCGCTACAAGGACCTGATCGCCAGCGGGCCGCGTTCGCCGCGTCCCGGGGCGCCGCATACCTTCGTGACGACCGAGACGTTTCTGGTGACGTTCGATTTGCAAAGCTTGCGGGACCTGCCAGAGCTGGAATTAAGAGGTGAGAGCATTTGAAGACCCCGCGTCGCCTCTACAAGTATCGAGCATTCTCGGACCGAACACTCAGCAGCTTGGTTGAAGACCAACTATTCTTCGCTGATCCCAGCACCTTCAACGATCCTCTGGACACGAAGCCAGGAGTCGAGATCGATTTGGCTGAGGATCAGTTGGAAACCATGCTGATCAAGCTGATCGAGCATCGCGTGCACGGCGAGTTGAGTGCGGCAGCGTCGACGATACGTTACAGGGGGCCGAAGACACGCGATCACATCATGAAGCTCAGTCGGCGTCAGGCCGAGGAGATCATTTCTGACATCCGGTACAACGCCACAGATCCCGATCTGCGCTTGGAGAACCCGGTTGCCTTCCTTCTCGGTCAGGCCATCCAGCAAGAACTGCTCCGTCGATACGATGGTGGCATCGTGTCTCTTGCCGAACGGAACAATTGCCCATTGATGTGGAGCCACTATGGCGATCAGCACCGAGGCATCGCCATTGGGTACTCGCTGCCCGAACAAGCCTCCAACAAGATCTTCAAGGTTAAGTACGGTGGCAGCAGTATGGTCGCGGCCAGCAAGGTTCTCTCAATGTTGGATGGTGATCGCGGGGCCCGTCAGGCCGTAGACGACGCGGTGCTTCTCAAGAAGGCCTACGATTGGCGATACGAGAAAGAGTGGCGGCTCATAGGTCGACGTGGAGCACAGGACTCTCCGATCGAGCTGGAGGAGGTGGTCTTTGGTATGAGGTGCCCGCTGGCGGTCAAATACTCTGTTGTCAGGGCGTTGGAAGATCGGCCCTCGGCGCTGAAGTTTTACGAGATCCGGCGAAAGCCCGACACCTTCCTACTGAATCGGTACTCGCTTGATGTCGATGAGATGTTGGCTACTTTGCCAAGGCGGTCCCTGTCCTTGTACGAGGCCTTGGACAGCCTCGAACAAGACAATTCCAGCTAGATGATTGTCTCTTTTCCGGCGGGTTACTACGTTAACGCCAGCCTGCCGCTTTTGCGCGCTTGAATGCACCTGACATGTTCAGCCGCATTCGCATGAGCTCTTCGCTCACACCATACTGTGCTGCCGCCATTTCAATCGAAACGCGTTGTCTCGCAATCGCGTGGGCGGCGGGGCCTGGAACCAACAGGGTTGGTCCCAGCCAATGCGCCTCCTCTTCATCTCGGGCATTGAACATGCGTACACCAGTTTCATCACTCAAAGGCAGCGGGACGTGATGAAGGAGCCCGTGTGCCAGTTCGTGAGCAAGATCCGCCGTTTGACGTGGCTTCTCGTGGCCATCGTTCAAGATCACAAGCCGTGCAGTACCCTTGTGAATGGTGACTGCAGAAAATCCCTTTGCGCCTGTGCATTGCCGAAGGCGTGCGACGTCGAGTGGGTGCTCTTTCTGGAATGACGAAAGATCAACAACGATGTGCTCAAGGTGTCTTGCGAGGCTCCATGGGCACAGTTTTCCGGTTTCAGGGATGCCGAGTTCGCGTCGAACATCCTGAGCGTACCATTCCGCATCGGTCTTGAAGCCCCGCCTTAGTGCCATCAGTGCGTCCTCAGGCCCTCATATGCGGATTGAATGATGCGCTCGAGAGCGTCTGCCTGTTCTTTTCCTAAGTTTGGGTCTGCGCGGAACAACATCAGTGCTTTGGTCAACGACGATGGCTCGCCATTCTGACTGCTGTCGTGCGCGCGCATGAAATCGTCGGCGCTCAGTTTCGCCCATGAGCACAGAGATGCTAGGCTGTCTACATCCGGTCTCTTCCCTTGCGAGATCCGCGTGAGCGATGAAGCGCTCACCCCCGACTGTTCTGCAACCTTTCTCCAGGTGAGCTTCCGTTCCTCCCGTACCGCGTCCAACGCGGCGTAGAAGCCGTTCCCGTCGAATTGCACACTAGGCATGGTGTTCGACTCTTGCAATTTTCATTTTGGCCCCGTATGTGTTGTTTCAGGATTTCATTATAGCAACACTGTTGCGAATCCGTAAAGCATAGACGCTGCGGCAAATGGGGCGGTTCAATATGAGGAAGAGCATCGAGGACGATCTGAAGGCCATCGGCTTGGGCCTCGACGCTGGCATCCTGCCGACCGTGTTCAATCGGGGGGTCATTCGGCCCGACAACTCCTCGGTTGTCTTGAAACCTTCGGGCCAGGAGAAAGCCGATGCACGGCACCAATCGACACGATCCGCAACCCGACCGTGGGAGGGGCCTGCCGGAGGGCAAGGGACGACCGGACAATCCCGGGCGCCCGATTCCGGAGCACCGTTCGTCCAGCCAGGACTACGGTCTCGCTATGCGGAAGGCATAAGGGAATGCCGGGACGCGTACCCGGGTCTGCTCGCGTTTCCTCAAGAAAGGCAGATGTGGCTCTTCGCTGAGAGCGATCTGATCGAAGGCCTCGGTAGGAGAGCCGCATTTGCCATCCAACTTCCCTACACCACCAGAAGGCCGGTTCGAGCCTGGGGTTTTTGGACCACTGCTGTCAGTAAAACATGGATCGGGCCGAGGCATACGAATTTTCCCGATGGCTCGATTTGCGCATTCGAGCCACGAGACAAGACATGGCTTCCCGGCGGTTCGGTGACCGGACTGCTCGACCTTTATAGCCTCTGGGCCGTGCGGCATCTCTACCTCGAGAAATACGGAAAATGGCCCGGCCGGCAATCTGTGCTGATTGCAGCTGAGAGACTGCTCGAACTCGGCGACGATGAGTTTTGCGGATGTGAACATCCATTTGGGAAATACGCCCAGTGCTGTCGGTCATCTGACCAGAAGAACACCTCTGGTTCTGAGCTACTGGATTTTGCAATGAAGACCCGCAGGCCTCCAGCGGAGGTTCTTCGGTTTGTTTCGAACCCAACCAGCCCTCCGCCTCGGAGGGACCCAACAAGATGCCAGACTTGAGAAGGAGAACTTAGATGGCAGGCAAAGGCAACGGCGGGAGCTATCGCAGCGCGAAATCGGGGCGGTATGTGACAAAGGCTTATGGGAAGTCACATCCGCGCACTACGTTGAAAGAAGCGCCTGGCAAGAGCGGTTCTACCGGTGGCAGCTACCGGAGCGCAATTTCCGGGCGCTTCGTGACGGCAAAGCATGGCAAGGCGAGCCCGGGTACAACCGTGCGAGAAAAGTGAGTTTGCCTCTCGCCCAGTGAACGTGTTAGCCAAGCTTTGTCTTGGCGTACGGAAGTTCGCCGTACACTTGACATGTACGACGATATGCCGTACATAGCTACGTGTGAGCGGTGTCTTACCGCTTGACGTCGTTTCGGATCAAGGAGGCAACTATGTTGGCGTTTGAGGATAGCACTGTCGCTGTCGACGAGCCCAAGAGCGCTCGGCTGGAAGCGCGTACACAGCCTTCGGTGAAGGATGCGATCAGTCGCGCAGCAACCTTGAGCGGTGTTGAGGTAAGCTCCTTTGTTGTGAGCGCTGCATACAAGGCCGCGCAAACGACGATTGAAGCTCACAAGTTGACGGCGTTGGAGAGCGAGGCGGATCGTGCTGAGTTCTTTGGCGCTCTTGAGAACCCTCCGAAGCCGAATAATCGGCTGAAGCAGGCTTTTGCATTGCGCGAGACACTGATCGCGAATGCCGACTGACGCCGCCGTAGACACCAAGTTCACAATCGAGCCGTTCGATGCCAAGAGCCAGGATCGAACGGCTTTTTCCTGTGGTGTTCCTCAAATCGACAATTACCTGAAGTTGACGGCCAAGAAGGGGTCGAAGGCTGATGTCGTCCGAATCTGGGTCGTGCTCGACGAGGACCGCAACACCCTTGGGTTCTACGGAATCAACATGCATGCAGTCGTCGCGAAAGACATGCCGGAAGCGTTGGCCAAGAAGGCGCCGAGGCACGGCATGCTGCCAGCCGCGTTCATTTCCATGATAGGCGTCGATCAAACGATGCAGGGGAAGGGCTTGGGCAGCGCATTGCTTGCCGATGCGCTCAGCCGAATTGGGCGCGTCTCAGACGAAATTGGAACCTGTGCCGTCCTTCTCGATGTGTTCGATTGCGGAAACCCCGAAATCGTGGCGCGCCGAAAAGCATACTACGAGGCGTTCGGTTTTACCCCGTTGCCAGATCAGCCGTTGCGCCTGTTCATGCCGATCCAGACAGTGCGGGCGCTGTCCGGTTGATCGCTCATTGGGCGCCGAAAGTCATGTGCATGACGCGAATGCAAAAAATCTGAGCTTAAAGGAAAGTGACTATGAAATTCTGCCCCTATGGCTTGCGACAGTGAACAGTCTAGCATGTTCTGAATTTGTTCCGCATAATGAACCAACAAAATCAAAACAACACGATTCGAGCAGATGGACAGCAAGGTTCTATCATCAATTAGACATGCAGAGGTTGGACGCCTGCAAACACTGCTCGCCGAGCACCGCCAGCCGGTTCTGTTGCTAGGAGCAGGGGCTTCCGTTACATCCGGTGTGCCAGCGGCCGGTGAAACAGTGAACCGCGCAGCGAAGTGGGCATACTGTAAGTCGCATGGTCGGTCTCCGATGGACCCAGGCGTCGTTGATTCTGATTGGATACCTTGGCTTGAACAGCAGTCTTGGTTCAAACGGGGGGTTGGCCTCCCCGACCAATACCCTGTTGCGATCGACAACCTTTTGGGAATTGGACAGGATCGAAGAGAATTCTTCGAGCAACTTATCAGCCGTGGTGTGAAGCCCGGACCGGGGTATCGGGCGCTAGCACGGATTTTAGACAACGGTTGGGTTGCAACGGTTCTAACGACAAACTTTGATCATTGCATTGATCGAGCGGCCGTTCTTGAAGCAGTGCCGCCCTTCCTGGTCAAGATCCGCACTGCGTCGGATTGGGTCCAGTTCAAAACGTCGCCAGCAAACCCGCAGCTAATCCACATCCATGGATCGGTTGAGCACTACTCCGACAAGAATTTGGCCGAAGATGTATTGAAGTTGGACCAAGAGATAGTCGAGCATATCAAGCCTCTTTTGCGTGATCACCCATTGATCGTAGTTGGGTATCGCGGAATGGAGCCATCGGTCATGAATGACCTTCTTGAAAACCAAATTGACTATGCAAATGGGTTCAAAAATGGGGTCTTCTGGTGCGATATGAAGCGCAGCATAGGCGAACCCCTCTCGCCTCTGGTGCAATCTTTTGCGGACAAGATTGGTTCAAACTTCAATCGGGTTCCAATTGATGGCTTCGATCAACTATTGAAGACGGACCTGCTGGACCAGCTCGTTGCTCGGCAGACTCCCTTGAAACAACTTGGGCCGGTCAGCGCCCCGAGTTCTCTCCCTTTGGACATGCGCCCTTTTCAATCCGGGCGGTTCGAAGATCTGGATGAACAGGTTCTTTTCCAGCGGTTGAAGCAATACGCCGACAAGCACTACGAACCTTATCCTGAGCGCTTTAACTCTGATTGGGTCAAAGAACGCGCGGTTGTTAAGAAGCTCCTGCATCAAACTGAAGGTGATCCGGAAACTTCGGCGCCTACGCTCGCTGCCTGGGTCATGTTCGCTCGAACTCCTAACAAGCGCCTCGCCCAAGCCATGGTCAAATTAACCATTGTAGGTCCGGAATCATGGCTGCGCGGAGCCTTCGGCGACGACGCCGATCTCATCGACACCGTCGAGGCTGGCGTTTTTTTGGTTGAGCGAGAAATTGGTGGTTCTCTTTGGAACCAGCTAAACACACTTGAGGAGACGATCGCTCTCCTCAATTCGCCGTTTCTCTTGAAAGATGGAAAATCCCGTCAAGTAACTCCCTATCATCCGTTGGCTATCCACGAAATGATTGTGAATGCACTAGTGCATCGGGATTATGCGGTTGAGGCGCCAATAGAAATCAGGATTTCACCGACTGAGATTGAAACGGTAAGTCCAGGGGGTCTCATAGATGAAGTCGCGGTACGGACCGGCGCAGAGTCAATTGAGAGCCTTGTACGCGGAGGTTCGCGGGGTGTTTTGAAAGGCTATCGAAACCCAGTCATTTCGAGTTTCTTTTACGGTAGCAACGAAATGGAAAGGCGCGGCTCAGGCCTAGCCGACATGCTTCAATACACAATCGACAATAATGGTGATGTGCATTTCCATCCGATGGAGCAGAATTCTGCGTTTAAGGTACTGATTTTTGCCCGACCAGAAGCAGTAGATGAAATTACTCGCACGGCGGTAGCCGATCAGTCTGAAACAGTACGGTTCACGACAAATCTTGTGGAATTTGTTGGTTTGCCGCAAAAGATTTGGCACGCCGGTACATCCGCGCGATCAGCTTCAGGGCTTCGGAAAAGCGCCGGAGATCTTCCAGTTCCTCCAGGATATGTCCAAGATGGGCGCTTCTTTAGTTTTTACGATCTGGAGCGGATCACAAGTGACTATGTAACGCCATTTGACGAAGGAGACATCGAAGAACTGACAATCCCAGAGCTCTTTGAGCAGGGAAATGGTTTGAACATCATGCGTAGGCTACTGCATGAGCTGTTGAACGAACACCTAAGGGCAATCGGTCTGGTTGTTGACGAGGATCGTCGCCGAGCGCACTTCCCCAAAACCGACGAGCCTGAAAGAAAAATCACTTATCAAGGACGTGTGAAGCGCGCCACGAGAACCATTGTGAAGGCTCGTACAAGGCGAGATTCTGACGACCTTCTCTACTACGAACACAAGTCCTTCACATACTCCTTGATGGCCTTTGGGATTGACTGGGGTCTCTTTATCAACCCGGGTTACGTCTTCACTCGCGACGGCAATCGCCGGTACTTAGGAAGAGATAGAATAAATATTCTTTCGACAAAAAGGGCTGCCCGAGACTTTAATCCAAGTGTGATGCACGATGTGACTTTCTGGATGGCATGTTTGTCCGAGGAGGCTGAAGGTGTGTTTGCCTTGAAACCTGATACGAGGAACACGCTTTCGGATTATGCGCCAACAGTACTTCTCAACAGTGCGTTCCCCGGAATTGCTTATAAGTCGACAGCATTTGGTGATGGTCGAACTCTTGAGGACGAACTGGAACAGAGTGTTTTGGAGGCTGATCAAGAGTTGGAAGATCTTGCAGCGATTGAAGACGTTGACGACGTTGATGCGGCACAAGATGATCCCGATGATAATATTGGGGACGATGGCCAATGACGCTAGAGCTGTCAGTCAAAGAGTTGGCGCCCCCAAACCTTCAATTTGGTGGTGCTCTTTCGGTTTCGGATCCCAAGGTAGGACTGGCACAGGCGGGGCCATTCGACCTCCATTTTGGGTCGGCTTCAAGGAAGCAGAAGATTGGCGTCGGAATAATTGGCCCGCAATGGATGATCGATCTCACTAGGGCTTGGTTAGAGCGCTGCATGAACCCGATCCCAGTTTTGGAAGGCGAAACACAGCTGAGACGGATGTTTCCTGGTTTCGAGGAGACGTTCCACAGCGCACTGTCGACTAAAGACAGTTGGACGGTTCGGCTAGACGAGGGCGGGGTAGGCGACAAACTCGGTACTGCGCTCGCAATCAGTGACCCATTCCGCCGCTTCGAGCAGGTGCTGGACGCTTACGCTGATGCATTGGATAGCCTTGCCGCTCGCGACTCCAATCGACCTGACTTGGTCATAATGGCGATGCCAGACGAAGTTCTAAAGAAGTCCCACTCTGTGGAGCGAAGCGCGACAACCGAGGAAAAGAAAGCTGCAGCTGTAATTCGAAAGTCTCGGGCCAATGGTCAACTTGATTTGTTTGATCTATTTGAAGAAGTCGAGCAGACGGAAGAGGACTTTCTGAAGAGAGACTTGCGTCATGCACTTAAAGCGCGTGCGCTCAGAGCCAAGCTTCCGATACAAATGGTCACCCGGAGCCTTCTTGAGGACACGCCTCGTGGTCAAGATGCTGCAACCAGAGCATGGAACTTTTCAGTTGGTGTCTACTACAAAGCGGGTGGAGTTCCATGGCGATTGCCCCAAACGGGACCTGAGACGTGCTTTGTTGGAATATCTTTCCATCACCTGAGAACAACCAAGCGCCACATCGTTCAATCCAGTTTGGCGCAGGCTTTTTCGAGCGAGGGAGAAGGATTTGCAATCCGGGGTGATGGCGTACCAGCCACACCCGATCAGAGCCGCAATGTTCACCTTTCAGAAGAGCAAGCATACGATCTCTCAAAAGATATCGTGGCGGAATATGCAACGCGTGCAGGTGGTCCACCGGTACGAGTGGTAATGCACAAGACCACACATTTCGATGCCGCCGAACTTGCTGGTATTAAGGCGGCACTAAGTGACATCCCCATTGTTGATCTGGTGACGCTGGTTCCGAGCAGTTTGCGTCTGTTGAGGCTGGGGGTCTATCCTCCGAATGTCGGAACACTTTGCACTATCAATTCTGGTACCTCCTTCTTATTCACGTCAGGTTTCATGCAAGAGTTGGGTACGTATCCTGGCCCTCATGTTCCGCAGCCGTTTGAAATCCGAATGCAGTCCGGTGGTAGTAAGACTGAGGCTGCTCAAGACGTATTGAATCTCACTCGCATGAATTGGAATACGGCTGATATTCGTGGGAAGTGGCCCGTGACTTTGTCGTTCGCGCGTCGAGTCGGCGGCATCCTTGACGAGTTCGGAGACGCTGAGCCGGGCGAGACCTCATTTCGCTACTTCGTCTGAGAGCCCGACGGATACTTGCGTTCCTTAGACATAATGGTTCGTAGACTACTCCGAGCACGGTGAACTGGCCCTCGTTTCGTCCGGACACTTAGGCACAACCATGGAGACTTAGGCATATGCCTGAGCACGTATTCATGTCTGAGATTGAAATCATCACCGATGGCGGCCGTCGTCGTCGCTGGACTGCCGCAGAAAAGCTGCGGATCGTGGAAGAGACGCTGGACGACCGGGCCAGCATTTCGGTTGTCGCGCGACGCAAGGGCGTGGCGCCGAACCTGCTGTATCGTTGGCGCCGGCTCGTGCTCGAAGGAGAGAGTGTCGCCGTGACCGAAGACGACGACGTGACCAGCAACAAAGTTGTCCGCCATCTGGAAGACCGGATCCGGGAAGACGCTGAAGCGTGACTACGTCCAGGTGACGCCGTTGCCGGATGCCCTAACCGTTCTCGGCTTGATCGGAGGCTGGATCGAGGACTACAACGAAAACCACCCGCACTCAGGGCTGAAAATGCGCTCGCCCCGCGAGTTCATCGCCGCTCAAAACGCAACCGCCTGAGTGTCCGATGAATCGGGGGCAAGACCACACGGTCACGATAATGGCCCCCCCTTGTCCTCCAAGCGCGTTTCGTAATGGAACATTGTCGAAGCCGAAGACGTTCGAACAGTCTGTGACGGCCCCTCATCCCATTTCCGTACCGAGATCGCAAGATCTGGAACCAAAGAAGAACATGTTGGAGCAATAGGACGCTTCGGCTAGAATTGTCGCATGGACGATTTGCTCAGCATGATTGAACGCCGCGCGGAGCCTTACGGCTCGCCACGCTCTGTTGACCTGAAACGTATCGATGCGGCGCTGAATATGCGGCGGTATTATCATATGAGCTTGCAACCGGACCTGTTCGGAGGCGTGGATGTGGTGCGCGAGTGGGGACGCATTGGTTGTCGCGGCCAATCTCTGATCGAACGGCATCCGGACGAACATTCGGCGTTGGACGCTATGAGGGCCCGTGAAGCTGTTAAACGCAAGCGTGGGTACCGATCGAGGGCGTGGATCTAACCCAATTCCTTGTACGGTTCGAGCGCCGCCGCCAGCCGTCATTTTCCAAATCCCACGCACCCAAGTTGAGAAAAGCTCAAGTCACGCTTACATCTATACGCGACGGTTGCGGGCACTGGCCCTGCTACCGTCGTACCTCCCTGTTGGACTTTGGCCGAGCTATGTCTCGGCCATTATTTTTCTAATCGCCGACTGATCAGTTTCAGTGGCCCCAGCCTCATTCTTTGGAACGTGTCGACCTATTGATGGCGCAGTTCTCGAGCGGCCCGCAAGGAACACGGGTCTTCGATTTCAGCATGCTTTTGCTTCCTTGCTGAGCCGAGGGCCCGGAGAAATTTTGCCCCTCCGTTGTTTGGAGCGTGGTTCAAAAGAGAAAGCGGGCTCTGGGTCCTGACGGATTCGGAGAAACGGGAAAGGGGGGGGCTGGCGGTGTTCCGGAAGGGCCCCGCCACGCGCCGCAAGACTACTTCCCTTGAATGCTCTCCGGTCCGCGCACGGTTTCCGTGCGCTCCTTCTGACATCGGAGACCACCCATGGCCAAGTCCAAGCCCAAATTCGACGCCGCGGCGTCGATCACGAACGAACTCATCCGCATCATCGAACGCGGAGTCCTGCCATGGCGCAAGCCCTGGACGGCGGGTGGCAGTTCGCGGCCCTTGCGCGTGACCGGCGAGCCCTACCAAGGCGTCAACAACTTCCTGCTGACCATGCGGACGGTGATGGCCGGCTACGGCTCGCCCTTCTGGATGACGATGCCACAGGCCAACGCCATGGACGCCAGGATCCGTAAAGGCGAAAAATCCTCCCTGGTGGTCTATTACGGGCAGCGCCGGAAACAGGGGGAGGGGGGTGACGCGGTTGACGATGGCGAGACCGACGACGCCCGCATCTTCCGTTTCCAGAAATCCTACCGGGTCTTCAACGCCTGTCAGATCGAAGGGCTCCCGGACAGTTTCCATCCCGAACCCGAGCCCGTGCCGGATCATCCGGTCGCAAAGCCGATCCCGCATATGCAGGCCTTCTTCGAGGCCATCGACATCACCACAGTGTTCGCGGGCGACGAGGCATATTACATGCCGGCTGTCGACAAGGTCTACATGCCGCCCATCACACGGTTTCAGGACCCGCGAAACTTTTACGGCGTTTGGGCGCACGAATATTCCCATAATGCCGCGCTCCGGTTTATGCCGCGCCGACCCTTACAACCTGTTGCGTTGCGGTTAGATCGGCGCAGCATATCGGCATA
>NZ_SMUV01000062.1 GCF_004358185.1 Antarcticimicrobium luteum | reverse complement strand
TACCGTCATCGCCGGTGCCATCGTCGCCAGTGCCGTCATCGCCGGTGCCATCGTCGCCAGTACCGTCATCGCCGGTGCCATCGTCGCCGGTGCCGTCGTCGCCGGTGCCATCGTCGCCAGTACCGTCATCGCCGGTGCCATCGTCGCCAGTGCCGTCATCGCCGGTGCCATCGTCGCCAGTACCGTCATCGCCGGTGCCATCGTCGCCAGTGCCGTCATCGCCGGTGCCGTCGTCGCCGGTGCCGTCGTCGCCATCCGCCAGCACCAGTTCAGGCTGTGGTCCGGCGACCAGTTCGGGAAAGCGGGTCGCGGTCGTCAGGTTGGCAATCTCCGGGATGGTCGGCACAACCGTGCCCTCGGTCACCAGCGTCACGCTTCCCCCCGCGGACTCGACGGTAACCGACCCGCTGCCACCGATAAGGTCGATCTGCGCCGTTCCCGTTGCGGTGACGGCAACAGAGCCGCCTTCGGACAGGATGAACGCGGCATCCAGATCGCCGGCCACATCCAGCGCGATCACGCCGGTGGCCCCCACGCGCAGGCGGGTGCTGCCATCGCTGACCAGCGCAACCGGACTGCCCGGCGCCCCTATCCGCCCCTCGGGCGTGACCATGGTCAGTTCGGCGGCCTCAAGCGTGGCGACCGAGCCGTCGATATCGCCGTAATTGGAATTCAGGCTGATCCTGCCTTTTTCGATCCCGAGCGGATCGGCCGAGATCAGTTCCGCATCCTTCAGCACGATGTCGCCCAGAGCGACAAAGTCGATATCGTCGCCATTGCCGCTCACCAGCGACACAATCCCGGTCTCGGCCAGGGTCGAGGTCAGGTGCAGATCGCCCAGCCCGGAATAGACGGTGATCTGGCTGGCATCGATCCACAGGGACTCGCCCGGCCCGGTGGCGATCGCCCCGGCATAGACAACCGCATGGGCGTCACCCGGCACCCCGGCCATGATATTCGCCCCGATGGTATCGGCCAGCGTCAGCGCCTCGGTGGCCGAGACATAGATCATCGGCGCATCCGGATCCTGCCCCAGCGTCCTTAGCGAGGCGAGGACCATATCGCCCGCCGAGGTCAGCGTGATATGCCCGTTCAGCGCATCGATCAGCGTGTTGTCGGCCATGCGCAGCGCCCCGACAAGGCTGCGCATGGTCACGTCGCCGCCCGTACTGGTGACATCACCCGCAATGGTCAGGATATCGGAGGTGACCGTCACATCCGATCCCGCCGTCGCCACCGACTTCAGCGTCAGCGTGGCGAGCCCGTCGGACAGCGCATCGAGGTTGATGCCGACCCCGGTGGCGCCCGCCCCCAGCGTCTCGATCTCGTAGAGGTCGCCGTCGTCAAGTTCGACATACATGCCGTATTCGCCATAGAGCGCGATTTCGGTGGCCTCCTCCCCGCCGATCAGGGTCAGCGGTTCTGCCGCGCTGCGGCCGATCATCGTCGCGTCGATATCCACCGATCCGGACAACGCATAGACACCCGGATGCACCGTTCCATTGGCAATGACCGTCAGGTCGGCGCCGGTTAGCGTTGCGATGTCGACATCTCCAAAGCGCGTGATCAGCGAAATCTGATCGGCCTCCAGCGTGCCGATCCCGATCTTGCCGACCCCGGCGGTGAGGATGCGCACGTCTCCCTCGGGAACGGCGACGCTGGCCAGGTTGACCGAGTGCTCGGTCACGATGTTCAGCACATGGTCGCCGGCCACCGTCACGCTGCCGCAACCCGAGCAGGCATCGGGGAACAGAAGGTTAGACGCCAACACCATCAGGTCGGCACCTTCGACGCTCAGCCCGT
This sequence comes from Antarcticimicrobium luteum, assembly GCF_004358185.1. Taxonomy (GTDB): domain Bacteria; phylum Pseudomonadota; class Alphaproteobacteria; order Rhodobacterales; family Rhodobacteraceae; genus Antarcticimicrobium; species Antarcticimicrobium luteum. The sequence continues at coordinate 119,921 of NZ_SMUV01000062.1, read as the reverse complement.
CGGTCCCCTCGATCTCGACCGCGTTGGTCGAGAACAGGCCAAGCCCGTCAGCCTCCACCGTCACACCGTTGCCGACCACCACATCGGCGCCGCTGCCATTCGGGTTGTCCCCGACCGCGCCAAGCCAGATCGTGCCGCCGCGCAGCAACGATGCCGCGTCGACCGTCAGATCGCCATAGCTCATCAGCCGCACCGTGCTTTCACCCTCCGTCAGGTTGGCCTTCCGCAGGTCGGTCGCGCCGATATTGGCGAGGTAATAGTCGGGCGCCCGACCGTCGTCTTTGTCGTAGTCGCGCAGATAGAGCTCGGCCGGCGCGCCGTCCGGGGCCGCGTCCAGGCGGCTGAGGATATAATTCTCCCGGGTGCCGAAACTGTCGCCGGTGCGGAATTCGGCTTTTTCGCTCGCCTGTATATCCAGCGCGCCGCCCTCACGGCCGACCACGCTGCCAGACACGTCCAGAACCAGCGTGCCGCCGGCATGGATCGCCGCGATCATCGGAATGTCCGAGCTGCTGTCCCCGTCAATCCCGCCGCTCGCCCAGGGCAGATCAATCTCGGGCGCGAGCGTTTCCGCCCCTGTCTTCGGCAGGTCAGCCAACTCGTCGAGCGGGCTGCCCGGGCCGGAGAAGGCACCCTGCAGGCCGCCGATGCCGGTTTCGGTCGCCCCGGTCCCGCCCGCCAGCGCCTCGACGGTGAAGAGCTCGGCCAGTGCCGGATCGGACAGGCCGAGAAGCCTCAGGTCACCCGCCTGAATGTCGATCCGGACATCGCCCAGATAGCTGCCGATCAACCCGACGCTGACATCGCCGTCGGTCACCGCCAGATCCAGATCGCCGGTCAGCGCCACGGCAGAGATGCTGCCATCGCCGCCATACATCTGGACGTCGAGCGGATCATCCTCGGTCCCGATCGAGCCGGCCGAAAGCAGCACCAGATTGTCGGTCAGGATATCGACGCCGTCGGTTCCGCCCTGATCGAGGATCGAGCCGGTCAGCGTACTCAGCACCACCCCGGTATCCGAGAAGATCTCGGTCACCGCCATATCGCTGGTCGGCGCGGTCAGGCGGATCTGGCCATCGGCCCGCGCCACCAGCGCGCCGTCGGCCAGCTGGGTGATCAGCAGCGGCTCGCTCAGCGCGCCGATCCCCCCCTCGGCCGCCTCCAGAACGATGGTCTTGCCGCGCAGCATATGCGGCACCAGATCGCCATCCGGGGCCCGGGTCAGCGCCTCGGCACTCTTGATCCGCAGATCCTCGACGGCATCGGCATAGAGGATCTCGATCGCGTGCTCCGAGCCGATCAGCGCATCGCCGCCGGCAAGGGCGAAGAGATGGCCGGTCGCCTCGATGTCCACATCGTCGGCTCGGGCGACCTCGATGCTGTCCTCGCCGATCCCGATATCGACCCGCTCGGCCGTCCACAGCTCCAGCAGCGCCTCCTCGGTCAGGCCGGTAGCGCGGTCGATCACGTAAGGATTGCGGTTGCGGCCGATATCGCCGGCCGAGACGATATTGATGTCGTGGCCCAGGAAATTGGGATCCTCGATCACCGGCACGGTATCGGTCACCGGCAGGATCAATTCGCTGCGCAACCCGGTGCCAAGCTGCGCCTCGCTCCAGTGCAGGCCTGTCGTCAGCTCGCTGCGGTTCGCCAGGGTGGCGTTGTACTCGAAATCCGCGTCGAATCTCACGCTGCCCCAGGTCTCGTGCAAGGCGTGGAACCGTTCGGTGGCGGTCTCCGCAAGATCGGCGATCTGCGCGGCGCTCAGACCGTCGGCCTCCAGCCGAACGATCTCTTCGGCGCTGAAGGTGACCGCGAAGTCGGGGTCATAGGCCAGCGGTTCCCCCTCGACGAGCGCGCCCGAGCCATCCACCTCCCATGTGCGCAGCCGGTTCCAATACTCGAAGTAGTCCTGCGTCTTCTGCTCTTCGAAGCTGGCGATCAGCTCCGTCTCGCGCTCGGTTTCCGCAGCGCCGTCCGCATCCACTGCGCGCAGCCCCATCTCGTCCCAGAGCGCCTCGAGCAGCCCCTCCTCGGCGCGGCGATCCACCGTCGCCGTGAAATCGTAATCCCAGATATCCGACACCGTGGAGACCAGCGAGACATCGCCCTCAGCCGAGATCAGGTGCTTCACCCGGACCGGCTGATCGGAGGAGGTCAGCAAGTTGATGTCACCGCCGGCGTCGGCGACGATCGCATCGGCCTCGAAGACCAGCGGCGCCTCCAGCGTGCCGACCGACCCCGCCGTGGTGGTCAGTTTCAACCGCTCGCCCGCCACTTGGACCGGCGCGGTCGAATACCGATGCACAAGGATCGAGTTCGCCGCCGTCAAGTGCAGATCGTCCTCGGCATAGGCCGACAGGATCTCCATGTCGCCGGTGACCTCCTCGATCCGGGCGGACCCGCCGGCGGAGATGTCGAGACCAAAGCCCTCGGCCTGGTCGATGCGGAAATCGGTCGCCGCGGTCGTGGACGAGAACAAACTCCCCAAAACCGTGCCTGAACTCCCCAAAAAGTCATGATCGCGCGCGCCGGGCAGGACCATCTCGATCCCGGCATCGCCGCCGCCGGTATACCCCGGCCCGTCGTAGGCCCGGCTGTACAGGATATCGCCCTCCGCGCTCATCACCAGCTTGTTGGTCTCGAACGGATTGGAACGGGAATTGGCAAGGATCGCCCCGCCGGTCGAGGTGATCGTGGTCAGGCCCGAGCGGTTGTAGACCGACCCGTCAAAGATCACGTCCCCCACCGAGGTGACGGTCAGAGACCCCATGTCATGGCCCTCGAAGCCGATGCCCACCGTCCGGTCGGCCGCGATGATATGCACATCCCAGTTCGACGTGGTCTCGGTCACCGTCCGGGTGCGCTCGTAAACGTCGGCACCAAACGGGTTGTCCTGCTCCAAGGTCCAGTCGCCCACGTCCACGCTCTCGAAATCCCAGGCCGTCACGAGGTCCTGATCGCCCACCTGGACATAATCGTAGTCGCTGTCGCCCACCCAGGCGTTGACCACCCCATCCGGGAAGGAGGACCCCAGATCGTCCAGAATGGTGTCGATGTCGATCTCTTCCGCCAGCACGGCGTATTTCGAGGAGAAGGGAACGTTCGCCAGTTCCTCTTCCTCCACGACCGAGGAACTGGTCACCTCGTCCTCGTCAATCCGGCCGTTGAAGTCCGCGTCCAAGGCGATATCGACGTGATCGTACCGGGTGACAATGATCGCCCCGAGGTTGTCCTCGTCATACTCATAGCTGCCATCCACCCGCGGCACGATCTCGCCTGCGGCATAGACCACCCGCCAGTCGTCCACGATCTCGTAGGTCGGTTTGTCGATCTGAACGATGGGGCGGACCAGCAGCCCGGTTACGGTGCGCGTCACCGTGCCGTCGGCGGCCAGCTCGTATTCGGTGGTGACGAAGCCGTCGCCGCTGCTGTTCTCGCGGGCCAGATCGACGATGCGGATAAAGCCGTTTGCGCCCTCGTCATAACCGGTGGAAATATCGCTGAGCACGATCGGAAGGTCGGACTCGTTGGTGATTTCCACATGAGCATAGCCGTTGGCCGCCACCAGCTCGCCGCCGCCGGTTGAAATGATATGACCGACGATCTCGATCTCGCCGCCCTTGGCGATGATCGGATCGATCAGGATCACCCCGGAGTCCTGATCGTAGCGAAGGGTAACATTGCCCGACGCTGCGTCCTGGAACGGCTCTTCGGCCGGCGAGGTGCCATTGCCGGCCGGGCTGTAAAGCACGGCGACGGTCTGCAGGCTGTCCCAGTCGTCGATCACATCGGTGATGCTATCCTCGATCATCACCTCGAAATCGGTCACGCCGGACTGGATCAGCCCGGTGATGTTCACCTCGCCATTGGCATAGACATAGACCCCGCCCTGCGCGACGATCTCGCCGCCGCCGGACAGTACATCTTCATAGTCCGATCCGGCGATATCCTCCAGGTAACAGATATAGTCGAGACAGCCGTCCAAACCGGACAGCGTGTTTGCGAACAGGGGCGCATAGGTCGAGAATGCCGAGGCGCCCAGCGTGACCAGCCCGTCGCCCGAGGTCAGTACGAAATCGCCCCCCGAATGGATATCGACATTGGCCGCGTCGATCTCGCCGCCCAGCACCATGATATCGCCGTCCGCGGTGAACAGGCTGACCGTGCCGCGCAGGTTCTCGATGCTGCCGGTCACATAGATATCGCCCGAGATGCCCGTGGCGCTGGCATAGAAGTTCTCGACCGAAATCAGTGTCTCGGCAGCGATATCCGCCGAGGCGGTCGCCTGGATCGTCAGCTCGGACGGCGCCGTCGCGTCGGTCAGCGGAATGTCGTTCAGCAACACCAGCCCGCCGCCGCGATAGGGAATCTCGGCTTCGACCACCTCGATCACCGCCGGGCTGTCGTTCACGATCAGGATCGTCGCGTCGCCATGCGAGATCACCGTACCGCCGCCGGTCAGCGTGTCGGCGGTCACCTCCACATCGCCCGGGGCGGAATAGGCCGAGATCACCCGGATCAGGTCGATCGGGTTGGTGCCCATGTCGTCGAGGATGGTTTCCAGCCGGGCGATTTCCGCCTCCAGCCGCACCTGCGAAACCAGATCGTCCGTTGCGATCGCATCGGCAAGTTCGCCGTTCAGATCGTCCAGCGACAGGTCCAGAAGATCGCTCAGATCGGCATCCGAGAGGATTTCGTAGTCAAGCCCGTCGGTCGCGGCCGTGACCCCGGACTCATCCACCACCAGTTGCTGGAAGTAATTGGTTCCGCTTTCCACCTCGCCGTCGATCAGGACTGCGGCGGAAAAGGTTTCGACGGTTTCGCCCACTTCGGTATCAAGGCTGACGTCCTCCGCCCCGACGATATCACCCAGCGCGTTCACCACGGTTTCCGCCGTCTCGCGGTAGAGGTCGGAGGCCAACCCATAGGAATAGGTGTCGGTATCGCCCGCTCCGGTCACCAGTTCGACATCGTTCGCGGCGCGGACCTCGGCCCCGCTGTCGATGGTGATCTCGTTGCTCAGTGCATTGCGGGACTTGGCATAGGGTTTGCGTCCGATCGGGACTGCGGTGGCGTTCCAGACCCGAAGCTCGGAAGATATGTCGCTGGCATCGCCCGCAGAGGTGATGTGAATCGAGCCCTCGTCGGACAACACCGAGGCCCCCGCCGAAATCTCGATCGCCTGGGCGGCGTCATAGTCCGAAATCGCCTCGGCATGGGGCGATCCGGCCAGGCCATAGACATTCACGAAGGCCTCGGTGGTGATAGTCGCCTCGGCCAGGATCTCCATCTCGATCCCGGCATCGGCGACGATATCGGCATCACCGATCCGGATCGCCACGTCGCTGGCATCCACGTCGATGCTGGTCTTGGCGGTCGGCACCAGAAGCCCGCCGCCGGTGTCGATCTTCACGCTGTCGGCCAGATCATAAAAGCTGGAGATCGCCAGGTGCGTGTCATAATCGCTCACCCCGTCCGATCCGGTCTCGGTCAGCCGGGCGCCGTCGGCAACGGTCAGAACGGCGGTCACGTCGATATCGGTCTCGGAATCCAGCGATGTGCCGTCGAGCAGACCGCCCGAACCGATCTGGCCGGAATAGCCGTCGTCGCTCTTGTTGATCTCTGTTACGATCTCGGCCTCGAAGGCATCGGCATCGAGGGCGCCGGCCAGGATCAGGCTGCTGTCCGCGTTGACGTCGTTGTCGATCTTTGTGCCGCCGAAATCGGCAAGGCTCACCTCGATGGAGTCCGCCGTATTTGCAAAGCTCACTCCGCGATAGGTCGCCGCGGCCAGTGTGCCGCCAACGCTCAGCCCGTCGCCACCGTCCAGATCGAGGGTCACGTCACCGTCGATATCCAGTTCGGACTTGGCGCCATGAACCGAAAAGATGCTGCCAAGGCCCGCGTGCGTCTCGACAGAGATGTCCTCGATCCCTGCCGCCAATGCGGTCAGCGCCCCGCCAATCACGCCGGTCCCGCTCACCGCCAGCGACAGCGCGGCGTCCGCATCCGTATTCACCTCGACCAGATTGGCGCCCAGCCCCAGAAACCCGAGATTCAACCCGGTCGAGAGGGCGATGATCTCGGTGTTGGTGCCAGAGACCACAGCCGCGTCACCGCCGACGTCCATCGCCGCTAGCGTCAGATCCACCGAAACCGAGGCGTCATTCTCCAGCGAGGTGACACCGCCCCCGGCCGAACCGACCCCGCCCGAGGCCGAAAAGGTCTTGGAACTGATCGATGAGGCGCCGTCCGCCTCGGTGCTCTCTGCATCCAGGGCCAGAACGCTCAACTCACCCGCGGTCAGATCGAACCCGTCCGCCAGGATCTCCACCTGGGCCTCCCGTTCCGCATGGGCAAAAGTGCCGCTCACCGAGATCCCCTGCGAAATCGCCGCGCCGGTGCCCTTGACCGTCATCACCGCCTGAGAGGTGGCGGATATTTCGACCAGCCCCCCGGCGATGAGCGTCACGGCACCGAGGTCGATCCCCACCTCCGAGCTGTCATAGGCGGCCACATCCACGCCGCTGAGTCCGAACAAGGACCCGCCCGACAGGCCGAGGCCCTTGGCCTCGATGGCACCTGCGCGCGTGGCGGCGATCGACAGCGTATCGGCCTTGAGCAGCGGCGCCGTTGCATCGCCCGCGAAGCTTACCGCGATATCCGAGCTGCTGCGGGTGGTGGCAAAAACCCCGCCCGCCGCGATGGCGCCGACGCTGAAGCCGGTGGCCTCGGCCGCGGCATCGCCGGTCTCGCTCGCCGCTATCTCCACATCCTGCGCCACACCGGAGCCGATGCCGGAAAGCAGCACGTCATCGGCCAGGGTAACCCCCACAATGCGCGCCGCATGGGTTTCGGCCACCGCCGCCGCGCCGCCGATGGCGCCGCCGGTCCCGGCAATCGCCTTGGTGCCGCCAACATCCACATCCGACCCGGCGGTAAGGCTGATCGCGCCCTCGCTGCGCAGCACCGCCGAGGTGTCGATCTCGACCCCCACCGCGCTGCCCAGCTTCACCCGCGCCAGCGCCCCGGTGAAGGAGACCGTCCCGCCGCTGACACCGCCGGAGGTGGCGGTGATAATGCCGCTCTCCTCGCCTGCGACAGTGACGGACCCGGCCCTCACCACCGCGCTTTCGCCCACCCGCGCGGTCACCCCCTCGGGCACCACCGTGCCGCGGGCCGAGGCGATCGCGCTGCGCACCGACAGGGCGCGCTCCAGTGCCGCCTCGGCGGCATCGTCGCCGGCGCCATAGCCGTCGAACGAGCCGGAGTCGTTCATTTCATCCTCAACGGTCTCAAGCGAGCTGTCGATCTCACTGTCCGAGCGCGGCTGGCCGTCATTGGCGGCCAGATCCAGCACGTCGAGCCCGTAGCTCACCAGCGTGGCCGAGCCCTGGAACGCGAAGCCGCCCACCGCGGCGGCGGCGGAGTCGGCGGTGATGTCACGCTCGGCCTTCGCCGTCACCGTCACCGCGCCCGAGGCGGTGGCCGTGGCATGATCGTCGATCTCGGCCAGCACCTGATTACCGCCGGAAAGCTGCAGCACCGCCGCGCCGATGGCCGCGCCGCCGCCGTTGATATTGCCGACGGTCGCGCTGTGCTGGATGTCCTGATCGGCCTCAACCAGAATGCTGTCGGCGGTCCGCCCGGTAAGGCTGGCATGTTCGCCGATCCGGGCCGAAACCTCCTGTTCGGTCTTCACCACCAGCACCGAGGCCGACACTGCGACAGCCCCTGCCCCGCCGCTGACCACGATGTTGTCGATCTCCAGATCCGACGCGGCAGTGATCGCGACATCGCCCTCGGCATCCACCACCGCATGATCGGCGGCGCTGCCATCGGCGATCTCGGCCGTGACCGCATCTTCGGCCTGCATGTAGAAGACCTGACCGCCCACCGCGGCATAGAGGCCGAAATTGCCGTTGACGCCGGTCTGGTCGATGCTCCGCACCGACCCCGCGTCGATATCCAACCCGCCGCCGGCCTCGGCCGTGCCGCCGCTCAGCACTGCGGTGGTCTCATTCTCGCCCTTCATCACCTGCACCACGCCCGCCACTGCGGCGGTGGCCCCGGCGGAGAGGCTGGCAGAGGTGGTCTCGATCTCCTCCGCCGAGGTGGCGTCGAGGCCGATATCCCCCACAGCGATCAGATCGGCATCCTCGACCAGCGCCGAGGTGGTCTTGGCGAGGTTCAGAACCTCCACATCCGCGCCGCCCGACACCGCGCCGGACCCCTGCGCCAGCATTGACAAGATGCGCAGCACAGAGGCGTTGCCGGCCATGACCGATATATCGGCGGCGCTGTCGACGCTGCCGCCGGCGATATGGGCGGTCACGCTGTCCTCGACGAACAGCACCGGCACCTGGACCGAGATCGCCACCGTTCCGGCCGCCGCCGCGCCCACCGACAAGGCATTGAGCGCGGTGGCGCTGTCGGCGACCACGGCGACACCATGATAACGATGGCTCTCCAGCACCTGACCGTCGCGCCTATGCCCGGCAATCCCGTTGTCCTCTGCGGTGCCGGTGGCGGTCAGCGTGCTGCCGCCCACCACCTCGGCCATGACCGTGGCGGATGAGGTGATCACCGTGATCGAGGCCCCGATCCCCACCGTACCGCCACCGGCCAGCGACACGGTCGGTGCGCCGATGCCCGAAAGCAGCCCCTCGCCGCCGCCGCCGGAGGCGCCGAGCGTGGCCTCGGCCAGCGATTCGACCAGGATGGAATCCCCCGCCGTTAGCGCCGAGCCGTCGACGCCCGCGCGCACCGTATCCTCGCGGGTGATCAGCGAGATCGAGCCGGTGATCCCCGCCGTGCCGCCCACATTGGCGCCCATGGCGGCAGAGCCGATGGAGCGCTCCGAACTGGCGCTCAGCTCGATATCGGAGGTATTCGCGGCCAGTGCGCTGGAAATGGCCAGCGCTTCGGTCTTGCCGCGCAGCGTCACGTCCGAGATTGCCGCCCCGACGGCGATCGAGCCCGAGCCGCCGCCCTGCACGGTCAGCGCGTTGGTGGTGGCGTCCTGCGTGGCCGCGATAGAGAGCTTGCCGCCGGTCGCCATCAGGGTGCTGCCGAAGGCCCCGGCCCGCACCACCGCCCGCTGCGAGGTGGCCCCGATGGCACCGATCCCCGAGACCGAGCCGGCCGAACCGCCGCCGGCGATGGCCAGCGACAGGGCGCTGCTGCTGTCGTTCGCGTCAATCGTCAGCCCGCCGCCCGCCGTCACCGTCGCATTGGTCACCGCCGCAAGGCTGGCCGCGTCGAGATCGGCCAGCGAGACCGTTCCGCCCACCGCTGCATTCCCGCTCGCGCCCAGCGCGATGCCGCCGATGGTGGTGGCCCGGCCGCTGTTCTCGGCCGTGATATCGACCGTGCCTGCCCCGACCGCCCCGTTCAGGATCCCGGCCGTTGCCATCTGATTCAGCCGCGAATGCGACACCGAGGCGCCGATGCTGTTGCTGCCCAGTTGCATGCCAAAGCCCAGCGCCGTGGCCGTGGCGCGGTTGCGGCTGGCGATGGTCAGCGCACCGGTGCTCAGGCTGCCATCGGCGGACCATTCATCCGCCGCGGTCAGATCGACCTCGGCCACGACGCTGCCGCCGATCACGGTCACCCCGGCCGCTGCGCCCACAGTGGTGGCCGAGGTCGAGATAGTCCCGGCGTCGCTGATCGCATCCTTGAAATCGGAGATCGCATAAGAGGCTTTGACCCCGGTGCCGTAAACCTGTTTGGCGGTGTCCACCGCGTCGCCGACGCTATCGGGCCGCAGCGACAGGTCCACCCCATCTTCGGACAGGTCGTCGATGGAGAAATAGGTGGTGAAGGCCTCGGTCGCCGCGGCAACCAACCCGGACTGAAGCTGCCCGGCGATGGCGGTTGCCTTGCGATCATCCACCGCCTCGACCGTGACCGAACTGCCGAGATCGGCAACGCCGTCAGAGACCTTGAGCGTGGCGATGGTCAGGCTGTCGCGCACGTCCTGCGGCGCGAGCCCGCCACCGCCGAGATCGCCGGCGGCGATGTAATCGGCCGCCATCGCGTCCAGCACCGTGTCGGTCTCACCGCTGTAATCCGCGCGCTCGGAGCCGCCGTCGAGCAGCACCTCGGTCGCCTCGGTCAGCGCGGTATCGTCGGCCAGATGTCCCATGTCGACATAGGCGAGCGAGCCCATGCCGCCGAAATTGTCGGCCGCCCCGCCGCCCATGGTCAGGTCAAAGGCCGTGGCCGCGTTGGTTGCGGTGATGGAAACCGAGCCACCGTCACCGACTGTCGCCCAAACCGGGGCAAATTCCGGATCCTCCGGATCGACCGGCTCCCCTCCGGACATCACCGGCGTATAGAGATTCAGTTTGGCCGCGGTCCGGGTTTCGCCCCCCAGCAACAGCACACCGACCGCGATCCCCGCCCCGCTGCCGGAGCTGGCCTCAGTTCCCTGCAACAGCACGTAATTGTCCGTGCGGGTGGCGTCGATCTCCAGACCGCCCTCCAGCGAGATCTCGCTATAGGAGGCCGCGAGCCGCGCGCGCACATCGCGATCGTCGACGATCCAGGCGCCCAGCCCGGCCAGACTGGTGCCGGCGTCGCCGGTGGCCCGGCCGATCGACACCACATTCGAGCCGGTCTCGGACAGGGCGGTGATCGACAGACCGTCCACCATCCCATGGATCGGGACATCGCTCATACGGGCTACGGTATCGCGGCGATATTCGTCATAGGCCAGCGCGCCCAGCACGTTCAGGCTGTCGCCATCGGCCGAGGCATTGGCGACGATCTGCCGCCAGGTCCGGTCGGTGGCGCTGATCGTCAGCGCATCGCGTTCGAGCCCGTACCAGCCCAGGACTTCGGCCCGCACCTCGCCATGAGAGGTTACCAAAGCGGTGGCCGCCGAAACCTGCGCCTTGTCGTCGAGCACCGTGCCATTGCGCATCGCCACCGTATCGAGGCTGGTAGCGCTGTCCGCCGCCACCGAAACCGCATCGCGTTTGTCCGAGATGAACTGATTGTTCCCGATCCGCGCCAGCACGTCGGAATCATAGTCGGTGCGGGCAAAGCCCAATGTGCCAGAGGCGGCATCCGAGAACGTTACCGCCTCCTGCGCATTGGTCAGCTCCAGCTCTTCCGTCGCGCTGACCGCAATCCCGGCGATGTCCGAGGAAAAGAAATCGGTCATGATCGCCTGAGTGGTGAAATCGGTGTTCAGATAGCCGAAGGAGAGACCCATATCGGCGCCGCCAACGCTGCTCTGACGCATGGCATAGCCGCCGGTCAGCTCTGCCTCGACCGCCAGCTCGGGGCCCGAGAGGATGTTCAGCCCGTCCGCCGTGGCCGTGGTCTCGATGCCGAGGCCCGACAGGATCGCGGTGCCGCCGGCACTGAACCCCTCGTCGTTCTCCGAGCCGACCGTCGCGGCGACACTGCTTTCGCCCAGATCGGTCAGCGCCGAGATCGTCAGCGCGGTGCCCTCCGAGGCATCGTCTTCCGCATCCACCATCGCCGCGAAACTGCCGCCCGACCCTTCCCGCTCGGGCCACCAGGGATTGAGAACGCTCAGATAGGGTGTCTCCGCGCCGAAACTCGCCAGGGTTTCGGTATTGGCGACATCGACCACCATCGCCGCGCCGTCCAGTGTGCTGCCCAACACAGAGGACAGGGTCGCACGCGTGGCATCCAGCGCAGCGGCCAGCGTGTCGGTCCCGTCCGTCGGCGCGGCGACGGGCAGGCCAAGCCCGTCCTCGTCCACCGTCGCGCTCAGGTCATAGGCGACGTAATCGGTCAGCGCATCGATCGTGAAATCGCCGTCATCGGTGCGCAGAAAGGTCGTCACCGAGGCCTGCGCCAGCGTGTCATCATAGGACAGGATCACCGCCTCGCCGGCGCCGCTGTCATTTCCGCCCGACGTCGCCGAGATCGCGATGTCCTTGCGCACCTCCGCATGAACCGTGGCATCGCCCATGACCGTGGCGTCGAACGGAAAACTCTTGGTCAGCCCCTCGATCTCGGACAGGCGATAGGTCGATCCGACCATCAGCGCCGTGGCGCTGGACCGGCGCAGGCTGAGCGCCAGCGCCATGTTGCTGGCGCTGTCCGCATCATCGCTGCCCGCGCCGAGGTCCAGTTTCTCGATCGCCAGAGCCGATAGGTTCAGATCGCCGCCGGTGAACACCTGGCTGCCCTCGACCAGGGTTTCGGCCTGGGTATCGGAATAGGCGACGGCGATGGCCAGCGCCTGATTGTCAGGGTTCAACCCGATATCGGTCGTCGCCTTTGAACTGATCGTGGCGTTGCCCTTGGCGATGATATAGCTGCCGGCAACCCGGGTGATCGCCCTGGCGGTCAACGCGGCCGGCAGGTTCGCCTCGTCGAGGGTGTCGAGCAGTTCGGCAACGTCCTGATCGACACCGTTGACCGTGTTGCGCAACAGCGCGTCGATCTGGGTGACTCCGGTGCCGCCGAACATGTCGGTGACGTAGTCGTTCACCATGCCGTCGGTGGAATAGATGTTGTCCTTGTTCACCCTCGTGCGCAGGGTCACATCGCCGCCCCAGAGGACCGCGTCAAGAACGGTGATCCGGGCCGTGCCCGCCGGCAGGGCAGAGGTGGAAAGGTCGATATTGTCGAGCACATGGGCATCAAGCAGGATATCGCCGCTGGCAAAGCCGCCGGCATTTGCAAAGGCCAGCAGCATCGCCCCGGCCTCGATCTCGATCACCGGCGCCTCGAGCGTCAGCGCGCCGGAGGCGCCGATGGAATCCGCGGTCAGGTGATCGGTGGTGCCACCGGTATTGCGGGTCGAGACGGTCACCCCCTCGCCGACAGCAATCCGCTCGGAGGCCGTCAGGGTATAGTCCGCACCATGGGTGAACACATCCGCGCTCACGATCACCTCGGCCGGATCGATCAGGACCGAACCACCCTCGCCCATCGCCGACCAGGCCCGAAGCTCGCCCATCAGCTCGACAGTCTCGACCCCCGAGAACTCGACAAACCCGCCGCCGCCCTCGCCCAGGGCGGCGGCCGAGACCACCGCGCCCTCGCCCAGATGGGCCGTGTCCCCGGCAAAGATCACCACCTCGCCGCCGTCGCCGTTTTTCAGCCCCTCGGCCCCCACGACAGCGCCCCAGTCAAGCGAGATGTCGCGGCCGGCGCGAATGTCGACGCGACCGCCGTCCTCGCCTCCGCCGGCACTGATCCCGGCCCCATCCTGAAGGCGCACCGCGCCCCCCGCAAATAGCGAGACGTCCCCCATATTGACGGCTGCGTCCATCAGCCCGGCGCGGTCGCCGGCCTCGATCCGGCCCGAAACGGTGATGTCACCGCCCGCCCGCAGCCGCACACTCTCGTCCGCCGCAATGCGCCCGGCCACATCGATGCTGGCTTCGCCCAGCCGCGCATTGCCATCGACCAGCGTCCGCACCGCATCGCCGTCGACCCCACCATCGGCCCCGATCATGCGCCGGGCAAACCCTCTGGTCGGGGTCGACAGTCCGATACGCCCGGCCAGAATCTTACCATCGGCCCCGATCGTGAACCCATCGGGACTGGCGATATAAAGCCCACCGCCGACACGGCCGTTCTTCATGCCGTTGAGCGTTCCGTCGACGACCACACCGCGTCCGCCGGTGATGATGTTCACCGTTCCGCCGGCGCCCTTCGGCGCATGGATATTGGCGACCGTACCAACCCCGACATTCAGGTCGAGCAGACTATTGACGCCAAAGCCCTGCGATAATGTCGAAGTCCTGACATCGGTGACCCGCCCCTTGGTGGTCACCGTCGTGGCGGTGCGCCCATCCGGACGAATTCCCTGCGCTGCGGCCTGAAGCGCCGGCGCCACCGTCAGCACCGCCGACAAGACGGCCGCAGAGGCCATCCGCAATGTTTTGCGATGGATTATCAAATCAGACGAACGAAAAACGTTGGGGCAAAAAAATCCGGGCATTCTACAACTCTGTCTTCAAGATACCGAAATGTAGGCCGATCCCGCCGTCTCAACATCGAACAAACGTCCGATGCACATCCGGAATTCATCCCCCAAATCTTCTGTCCCGGCCCGAAACCGCCGAAGGGGTGCCCAAAAGCAAAATTCTGGGTATTCTGGTCGGATTTAGACGACGTCATTGCTTTAGGAGGTGGGCCTACTTGAGCCGAACGGAAGAAAAACTGCTGGCTTCGATCTCTGGGGTCTATGCCGCTGCCGAAGGATCCGGTTCCTGGAATCGGGCGCTGATGTCCATCTCCGACCTTTGCGAGGTCGAGAATGCCTCGTTGGTCATCAACGATCCCCGGCTTCGCCTGACCGAGGTGTTCTCTCCGCGGGTCAACCCCGAGGTGATCGAGTCCTATACCGACCATTGGTGGAGCAAGGATCCCACCATCAAGGCCACGGCCAGCGCGCCGGTCGGTCAGATCACCTCGCTCGAAGCATTTGGGCGAGACCGGTTTCTCGCGTCGGAATTCCACAATGATTTCTGGGCCCGGTCCGGCATTGGCGCGGAAAGACTGGCGAGCAAACTGATGATCCAGGATGGCGCCTTTGCCTCTCTGGTGATCCAGACCAGCTCGAACAACGACGTGATCGACGGAAACACGGCCCGGGCCTTTGCCGAGATCGTGCCGCACGCGATCCAGGCCACGGCGATCATGCGCCGGATGCAGGCGCTGAAACTGGCCCGCGAGGCCGCCGAACTGGCCGCGGAACATGGCGCGAGCTTTGTCATTCCGATCGACGCGCAGGCCCGCCCGGTCGTCGCCGATGACCATACCGAGGCGGCTCTCAGCGCGATATCGGTGCTTCAGCTGAGCAACGGAACCCTGGCCCTGAAGGCGCGCGAGCCCAACGCCAGACTGCTCCGATTAATCGCCGGTTGTGCCACCCCCGATGGCGGCGTGCGCGGCGGCGTGATCCGACTGGGCACCGATGACCATCCGGACAGGTTCATGATCGAGGTATTGCCCTGGTCCGATCCGGACGCCTCGGCGGGCATGATCCAGCGCCCCGTGGCGCTGGTTCTGGTCAGCGACAGGCGCCGAAGACTGGAAAACGACCGACGCCGGATCGCGCATCAGTTCGGTCTGACCCCGGCCGAGGCGCGGCTCACCACCGAATTGCTGGCCGGCGGCGGCCGCGGTGCAGTGGCTGCGCGTCTAGGCATCAGTGACTCGACGGCCCGCTCGCACCTTACGCGGATATTCGACAAGACCGGCACGCGCCGGCAATCGGAGCTGGTCGCACTCATCCTCGGACACAGGTGACCTCCTCCCGGCAGGGATGGAAAGCCTGCCAGGAGAACCCAAGGAAACCCATCTGACAGAGCATGGTCCAGACGCGTTTCGCCAATCGGCACCCATGTTTGGATACCCCCTCCTATGCAAGGTTCTTCCGACCTCCTGAACAGGGAACTCAGGCGCATTCATGTCACGGGCATCTCAGGGACGGCTTTGACATCCTGCGGGCCGATAGGGTGGCGCGCATGTGCCCCGCACAGGAGCAAGCGCGGTAAATTATCCTCGACTTCAATATATTACGGCCGATTTCCCTCCGGCCACTCCCGCCGGAGCCTCCCGCCTCCAGCCATGTGCCCAGCGCCGAACGGGACAGCGCCCCGCCCGGCACCCCGGCGCCAATCCCGCCTCACACGTCCATCGACCGGGCGATCAGTTCCTTCATGATCTCGTTGGTGCCGCCATAGATCATCTGCACCCGGCTGTCGGCATAAAGGCGCGCGATGGGATATTCCATCATGTAGCCATAGCCGCCGAACAGCTGCAGGCATTCATGCACCACCTCGTTCTGGGTCTGGCTGCCCCAGTATTTCGCCATCGACGCGGTGGCGGCATCGAGCTCGCCCGCCTGCAGCCGAGTGATGCAATCGTTGATGAAGGCCCGCAGCAGCTCGGCCTTGGTCTTCATTTCGGCCAGCTTGAAGCGGGTGTTCTGGAAATCCATCACCCGTTGGCCAAAGGCCTTGCGCTCCTGCACGTATTTCACCGTCTCGGCGATGGCGAAGTCGATCACGCCCAGCGCGGTCAGCGCGATCAGCAGCCGTTCCCACGGCAGTTGCTTCATCAACTGATAGAACCCCTGGCCCTCCTCTTTGCCAAGCAGGTTGGTCATCGGCACCTTGACGTCCTCAAAGAACAGCTCGGCGGTGTCGTTGGCCTTCATCCCGAGTTTTTTCAGGTTGCGGCCCCGGCGGAACCCCTCGGCGCCCTCGGTTTCCAGCGCGATCAGCGACACGCCCTTGGCACCGGCCGCTTTGTCGGTCTTGGCCACGACGATGATCAGGTCGGCGGTGTGGCCGTTGGTGATAAAGGTCTTGGAGCCGTTCAGCCGGTAGGAATTGCCGTCCTTCTCCGCCGTGGTGCGCACCGCCTGCAGGTCCGATCCGGTGCCCGGCTCGGTCATCGCGATCGCAGCCACCATCTCGCCCGTGACCAGTTTCGGCAGCCAGCGCGCCTTTTGCTCCTCGGTGGCGAAGCTGACCAGGTAATGCATCACGATGGACTGGATCGAAAAGCCCCAGCCGCTGTCGCCGCGCGCGCCCTGCTCATAGACGGTGACGGCGTCGAAGCCGATGCCGCCGCCGGAGCCGCCGAACTCCTCGGCAATGGCGCCGCCCATGATCCCGGCCTCGCCCGCCTTGGTCCAGAAGGCCCGGTCGACCATGCCCTGCTCGACCCAGCGGTCGATATTGGGCACCAGTTCGTTGTCGTAAAACCGACCGACGCTGTCGGCAAACATGCCGTGCTCTTCCTCTGCCCAGGCCGAGGTCTTGGTGATCAGGCTCATGATCCGTTCCTCCCAGAATGCGGTGTCGGGCCCGATCCTAGGCCGTGGCGGATCAAAGGCAATCCGGGCAGAGGCGCCGCTACGCAACGTCCCGGCGCCCGCTGCCGCAGCGTCAGCGCCAATGTCAGTGCGGGCGCAGCGCCGCCTCGATGCCCGCCGCGCAGAACGCCACCAGATCGCCCGGCGACGCCTCGTCTGCATCGCCGTCTGTATCCCCGCCCGCCAGCGCCCCGACCCGCCAGCCCGAGGTGACATGCGCCAGCATCGCCGCCACCGAATAGACGAACCCGGTGGCAACCGCCGGACGCGGCGCACCGGGGCGCAGGGCCGCAATTTCGTCGATAAAGCGGCCGGCGGTCGGGTCGAAGCACTCTGCCGCCAGCTCCCGCCACCGCGGATCGGCCGAGACATGGGCCACCAGCCGCGCATAGGCCAGCCATTGCGGCCCGCCGTCCCGCGCCATGCGGACATAAGGCTCCAGAAAACAGGCGACCACGTCGCGCACCGTCATCGCACCAGCCGCGCGGCGCGCCTCCAGCGCCGCCATCCGCAGCTGCGACAGCTCTTTCGCGCGGCGGGCAACGGTCAGATGAAACAGCGCCTCCTTGCCGCCGCCATGGTGATGCACCAGCCCCGCTTGCACCCCGGCCTCTGCCGCGATGTCGCGAATCGTCGCTGCGTCGAAACCACGCTCGGCGAAGATCCGTTCCGCCGCGTCAAGAATGCGCCCACGGGTCTGCAACGACCGCTTCGAAGGGGCCCTTTGTCGTTGATTTTCCGAGACTTTCCCCATCTCACCCCTCCTTCATGCAAATGCACATTGCGTTATTTTATACACATGTTCAATATATGCACAACGCAGGGAGGAGACATGACGGAAACGCGCGACAGGTTCGCCCTTATCGGGGCCGGACCAATGGGGCTGGCCGCCGCAAAGGTGCTGGCCGAACAGGATATTCCGTTCCAGGGGTTCGAATTGCACCGCGACGTGGGCGGTCTGTGGGACATCGACGGGCCGAAATCGACAATGTACGAGAGCGCCCATCTGATCTCGTCCAAGACGATGACCGAATTCACCGACTTTCCGATGCGCGCGGGGGCGGCCGACTACCCCTCGCACCGGGAGCTCAAGGAATATTTCCGGGACTTCGCCAGGGCCTTCGACCTCTATCGCCACTACCGGTTCGGGGCCGAGGTGACCGAATGCGAACCGCTGGGCGGGTCCGGCGACGGCTGGCGGGTCAGTTGGCGCGATGACGACGGCGCGCATGAGGAGGTCTTTGCCGGTGTGCTGATCGCCAACGGCACCTTGTCCGAGCCAAACATGCCGGAATTCGCCGGGACGTTCGACGGCGAGTTGATCCACTCCTCGGCCTATCGCTCTGCCGCCCAGTTCGACGGCAAGCGGGTGCTGATCATCGGCGCCGGCAATTCCGGCTGCGACATCGCGGTGGACGCGATCCATCACGGGGTCTGCTGCGATCTGTCGATGCGGCGCGGCTATTACTTCGTGCCGAAATACGTCTTCGGCAAACCCGCCGACACCATGGGAGGAATGATCAGGCTGCCGATGTGGCTGAAGCGGCGGATCGACGGACTGATCCTGAAATGGTTCGTCGGCGACCCCCAGCGCTATGGCTTCCCCAAGCCCGACTACCAGCTCTACGAAAGCCACCCGGTGGTCAATTCGCTGGTGATTCACCATGCCGGGCACGGCGATCTTTCGATCCGGCCAGACATTGTACGATTTGACGGAAAAACCGTACATTTCACCGACGGCCGCGCCCAAGACTACGACATGATCGTCGCCGCCACCGGCTACAAACTGCACTATCCCTTCATCGACAAGGCGCTTCTGAACTGGCAGGGCGACGCGCCGCATCTTTATCTCAACGCCATGCATCCCACCCGCGACGACCTCTTTGTCCTCGGCATGGTCGAGGCCTCCGGCCTCGGCTGGCAGGGGCGGCACGAGCAGGCCGAGATGGTGGCCCGCTATCTCGCCGGGCTGCGCGACGGCACCGCCGGGGCGAAAACGCTCCAGCGGGAAAAGGCCAAAGGCTTCAGCCCGGCGACCGGCGGCATGGCCTACCTCAACCTGCCGCGCATGGCCTATTACGTCGACAAGGCCACCTATCGCAAAGCAGTCACCGGCTGGATCGCGCGGCTCGGACGGGGGCGGGCGGCATGACCGGCATCGACGACATCACACTGAATTTCAGTCCTGCGTCGCTGATGCTGCTGAACGCGATCCTCGCGGTGGTGATGTTCTCCATCGCCATCGACCTGAAGCCGGAGGATTTCCACCGCCTGCGCCGGGCGCCCAAACCCCTGATCGTAGGGCTTTTTTCGCAGTTTCTGGTGCTGCCGGCCCTGACCTTTCTGATGGTGCTCGCGACCCAGCCGCGCCCCTCCATCGCGCTGGGGCTGATCCTGGTGGCGGCCTGCCCGGGCGGGAACATCTCGAACTTCATAACCCATCGCGCCGGCGGCAACGCCGCCCTCTCGGTATCCATGACTGCGGTTGCCACGGTGGGCGCAATCCTGCTCACCCCGGTGAACATCGCGCTTTGGGGCGGGCTTTACGGCCCCACCCGTGATATCCTGCGCGAGACCGCCATCGACCCGGTCCAGGTGGCACTCACCGTGGGCCTGATGCTGGTGCTGCCGCTGGTTCTGGGCGTTCGGTTGAACATGCGCCGCCCTGCCCTCACCGCCCGACTGCACCGGCCATTGCAGGCCCTTTCGATGGCGATCTTCTTCGCCTTCATCGTACTGGCGCTGGCGTCGAACTGGGATTTCTTCCTGGGGTATGCCGGGGCGGTTGCGGGCCTTGTGGTTCTGCACAACGCCCTGGCATTGGGGGGCGGCTGGGCCGTGGCCACTCTGGCCCGGCTGTCCCCCTTCAATCGCCGCGCCGTCACCATCGAGACCGGCATACAGAACTCGGGCCTTGGCCTGGTTCTGATCTTCGCCTTTTTCGGCGGACTGGGCGGCATGGCGGTGGTGGCCGCCTTCTGGGGCATCTGGCACGCGATCTCGGGTATCGCGCTGGCCGCGATCATGTCGCGGACCGTGGCGGAACGATGAGCAGGATCCTGATCACCGGCGCCGGCGGCATGGTGGGGCGCGCTGTGCTGACCGAACTGGCGGATAGCGGACAGGAGGTCATCGCAACCGATCTGGCCCAGCCGCCGGAACTGCCGGAAAACGCGCGCTTTGCAAGGATGGACGTGACCGGCGACGATCCCGCGCGGGTGATCGCGGCGGAGAAACCGGAGGTCATCGTCCACCTGGCCTCGATCGTCACCCCTCCGCCCGGATCGGGGCGCGATTTCGCCTACCAGGTGGATGTGGAGGGCACCCGCAAGGTGCTGGCGGCCGCGCGCGCGGCGGGGACGCGGCGGCTGGTGGTCACCTCCTCCGGCGCCGCCTATGGCTATTACCCCGACAACCCCGCCTGGCTGCGGGAAAGCGATGCGCTGCGCGGCAATCCCGAATTCCCCTATGCCGACCACAAGCGGCGGGTCGAGGAGATACTGGCCGAAGCCCGCCGCGACCATCCAGCGTTGGAGCAGGTGGTGCTGCGCGTCGGCACGGTGCTGGGGGAAGGCACCGACAACCAGATCACCGCGCTGTTCCGCAAACCCCGCCTGCTGGCCATCGCCGGATGCGACAGCCCCTTTGTCTTCATCTGGACCCGCGATCTGGCCCGCATCCTGCGGCGCGCGGCCACCGACGGGCCGGCAGGCATCTACAACGTCGCGGGCGACGGCGCGCTGAGCATATCCGAGATTGCCCTGCGGCTGGGCAAACCGGTGCTGCGCCTGCCCGCCTGGGGGATCAGGGCCGCGCTGGGGATCGCCCATCCGCTGCGGCTGTCCCGATACGGACCGGAACAGGTCCGGTTCCTGCAATACCGCCCCGTGCTGGCCAATGACGCGCTGAAACGGGAGTTCGGCTATGTCCCGGAAAAGACCAGCGCCGAGACCTTCGAGCTTTGGAAAACATGGGCCGGGCTATGAAACACGCGGTAATCTCGGGCGGCGCGGGCGGGCTGGGCCGGGCGCTGGCGGCGCAATTGCAGGCCGAGGGATGGGCCGTCGCCCTTCTCGACCTGTCCACCGAGGGGCTGGACGCCAGCCCGGCCCGGTTGCCGCTGGCCTGCGATCTGACCGACCCGGCCAGCCTCTCGGCGGCGATGGACCGGGTGGCGAAGTGGAGCGGCGGCGCGGTCGATCTGGCCATCTACAACGCCGGCGTAACCCAGATCGGGGCCTTCGATGCAACCGATGCGGAGAGCCACCGCCGGGTGTTCGAGATCAACTATTTCGCAGCCGTGGAAATGGCCCGCGCCCTGCTGGCCCCGGTGCGGGCGGCCGGCGGCACCCATCTGGCGATCTCCTCGGTCGCCGGTTTCTCGCCGCTGTATCACCGCACGGCCTATGCCGCCTCGAAACACGCGCTGGAGGGGTTCTTTGCCTCGCTGAGATCGGAAGAGCGGGCGCAGGGCGTCCATGTCGCCATCGCCGCCCCCTCCTTCGTCGCCACCAATATCGGCAATGATCAGCGCGGCGCCGACGGCATCGCCCGCCCCGGATCGGCGGCGGACGGGGTGGACTACATGACGCCGGATCAGGCCGCCGTTGAAATTCTGCGGGGGCTGGAGCGTCACCGCGACTTTATCCCGGTGGGACGCGTCGCGCGGCTGGCCTGGCGGATCAACCGGCTGTCGCCACGGCTGTTCCAGCGATTGATGGAGCGCAATATCGGCGGCTCCTGACCGCCGGGGACGCCCGCAAAGCCGGGCGGGACACGGTGCGCCCGCCTCTCAGAAGGTTGGCGGCGTGCAGGCGCTGACCACCACGCATTTCTCCGGTCCGACCTGCCTGAAGCGGTGCGGCTCGCGGCTGTCAAAGTAATAGGCGTCCCCGGGCCCGAGGATCTTGCGCTGCTCGCCCACCGTCACCTCGACCCGGCCGGAAATCACGATGCCGCCCTCTTCGGCCTCGTGCCCGTACATCTTGCGGCCGGTGTCGGCGCCGATGTCATAGGTTTCCTGCAGGATCATCATCGCCCGGCCGTGCAGATTGGTGCCCACCTGCCTGAACGACAGCTTGCCCTTGCCGATCTCGACCAGATCCTCGGCGGCAAAGAACACCGCCCGTTCGGCCTCGGGCTCCGGCTCGAAGGCGAAGAACTCCGACAGGCCGACCGGAATGCCGTCGAGGATACGTTTGAGCGCGCCAACCGAGGGGTTCACCTTGCCCGATTCGATCAGCGAGATGGTGGAGTTGGTCACCTCGGCCCGCTTGGCCAGCACCCGTTGCGACAGGCCGGCGCGCTGGCGCAGGGCGCGCAGCCGGCGGCCGATTCCAAGATCAAAGCTATCGCCCGGTATGTTGCGCATGTTGAGTATCCCGAAACAAATTCCAGCCTACTCTAGCAATATCAACAGCTTGCTCCAATGAAAAAACAGCCTATTTTTGCCATCCCATAACACCTTACGGTCGGCGCCAGCCCCGGATCCGGGCCTATGACACGATCCGCCAACCGAAAGGAAACAGGATGTCGAACGCAGATCTCGCCGCCCGCCGCGATACGGCCATTGCCCGTGGCGTCGGCATGTTGACCCAGGTCTATGCCGACCGCGCGCAGAATGCCGAGGTCTGGGACGTGGACGGCAACCGCTACATCGATTTCGCCGCCGGCATCGCGGTGGTGAACACCGGCCATTGCCACCCAAAGGTGATGGCGGCGGTCACCGAGCAGATGGGGCGCTTCACCCACACCTGCCATCAGGTGCTGCCCTATGCGCCCTATGTCCGGCTGGCCGAGCGGCTGAACGACAAGGTGCCGGGCAACTTCGACAAGAAAACGATCTTCGTCACCACTGGCGCCGAGGCGGTGGAGAACGCCGTCAAGATCGCCCGCGCCGCCACCGGGCGGCCCGCCGTGATCGCCTTTGGCGGCGGCTTCCACGGCCGCACCTTCATGGGGATGAGCCTCACCGGCAAGGTCGCGCCCTACAAGACAGGCTTTGGCGCGATGATGCCGGATGTCTATCATGTGCCCTTCCCGGTCGAACTGCATGGCGGCTCGGTCGATGCCTCGCTCGCGGCGATCGACAAGCTGTTCAAGGCCGATCTCGACCCCGCCCGCGTCGCCGCGATCATCCTCGAGCCGGTTCAGGGCGAGGGCGGCTTCTATCCCGCGCCGGCCGGGCTGATGCGCGCGATCCGCAAGCTTTGCGACACCCACGGCATCGTGATGATCGCCGATGAGGTGCAGACCGGCTTCGCCCGTACCGGGCGGCTGTTCGCGATGGAGGCCTATGACGTCGCCGCCGACATCACCACCATGGCCAAGGGGCTGGGCGGCGGGCTGCCGATCTCGGCGGTCACCGGACGCGCCGATCTGATGGATGCCGCCGCCCCCGGCGGGCTGGGTGGCACCTATGGCGGCAACCCGCTGGGGGTGGCTGCAGGCAACGCCGTGCTCGACGTGATCGAGGAGGAAGACCTCTGCGCCCGCGCCAATGAGCTGGGCGCCCGGCTGCGCCAGCGGCTTGAGGCAATCCGCGAGACCACGCCGCAGATCGTCGACGTCCGCGGCCCCGGAATGATGGTGGCCGCCGAGTTCAACAGCGCCGATGGCAGCGCGCCGGACGCCGATTTCACCAACCGGGTGCGGACCGAAGCGCTCAGCCGGGGGCTGATCCTGCTGACCTGCGGGGTCTATGGCAACGTGATCCGTTTCCTGGCACCGCTGACCGTTCAGGACGAGGTCTTTGCCGAGGCGCTGGACATTCTCGACGCCGCCATCACCGCCGCGAAGGGGGCCTGAACCATGCTGGATACCGCAAGCTTTCCCACCGCCCGTTCATTGAACGATCCCGGTCTGCTGGAATGCCGCGCCTATGTGAACGGGGAATGGATCGGGAAGGATAAGACCTTCGCGGTGCATGATCCGGCGACCGGGGCCTGCATCGCCCATGTAGCCGATCTGGATGCGGCGGATGCCGCCGCCGCCATCGACGCCGCCCATGCGGCACAGCCGGGCTGGGCGGCCTGGACCGGCAAGGAACGCGCCGCGGTGCTGCGCCGCTGGTTCGAACTGATGGTCGAGCATGCCGACGACCTGGCCACCATCCTTTGTGCCGAGATGGGTAAGCCCTGGGCCGAGGCGCGGGGCGAGATCCTCTATGGCGCCTCCTTCATCGAATGGTTCGCGGAAGAGGCCAAGCGTATCTACGGCGACACCATCCCGGGGCACCAGCGCGACAAGCGGATTGTGGTGCTGAAGCAGCCTATCGGCGTTGTCGGCTCGATCACGCCGTGGAACTTCCCCAACGCGATGATCGCGCGCAAGGTGGCCCCGGCGCTGGCTGCCGGCTGTTCCTTTGTCGCGCGGCCGGCCGAACTGACGCCGCTGTCGGCACTGGCGATGGCGGTGCTGGCTGAGCGCGCAGGCGTGCCCGCCGGCATCTTCAACGTGATCCCCGGCAGCGATCCGGTGGGCGTGGGGCAAGAGTTGTGCGCCAACCCCAAGGTCGCCAAGATCACCTTTACCGGCTCGACCCGGGTCGGGCGCATCCTGATGCAGCAGAGCGCGCCGACGATCAAGAAACTGTCGCTGGAGCTGGGCGGCAACGCGCCCTTCATCGTCTTTGACGACGCCGATCTGGAGGCCGCGGTCGAGGGCGCGATGATCGCCAAATACCGCAACAACGGCCAGACCTGCGTCTGCGCCAACCGCATCTATGTGCAGGCGGGCGTCTATGACGCCTTCGCCGAGAAGCTGCGGGCCAAGGTCGGCACGCTGAAGGTCGGCAACGGGTTCGACGACGGCGTGACTCTGGGCCCACTGATCAGCGAGGCGGCCCTGGCCAAGGTCGAGCGTCATATCGAGGACGCCGTGGAACAGGGCGCCGAGGTGATCGAGGGCGGCCAGCGGTCGAACCTGGGCGGCACCTTCTTCCGTCCCACTGTGCTGACCGGCGCGACATCGGGCATGGCGGTGGCAAAGGAAGAGACCTTTGGCCCGCTGGCACCGCTGTTCAAGTTCGAAGATGAGGCCGAGGTCATAGCCATGGCCAATGACAGCGAGTTCGGTCTGGCCGCCTATTTCTACAGCCGCGACATGGCTCGCGTCTGGCGCGTCGCCGAGGCGCTGGAGACCGGCATGGTGGGCATCAACACCGGGCTGATTTCCACCGAGGTGGCGCCGTTCGGCGGGGTCAAGCAATCGGGCCTGGGCCGCGAAGGATCGAAATACGGGATCGACGACTTTCTGGAGCTGAAATACCTCTGCATGGGCGAGATCGGCTGAACGTCGCGCCCGGCGGTTGCCGGCACCTCTCCCCGGCTGGCAACCGCCCTTTTGGGCGATGAGCGCGTCCCGCGTAAGGCCGCGCGACTGCAGATGGAAGCCGGGCGCGCCATCACCCAACAGTCCAGCCCGGCGTCTGCGCCGGGCAGCGCCTGCCGGGGGGCAGGCAGGCGCGGCCCTCTGCGCGTTGACCAATGAAAAAAGCGCGCCGCCGCAGCGACGCGCTCTCTTTTCTCTTGCATCAGGGGGCTACAGCCCCCTGCCCGGTCAGGCCAGGTCGAACCGGTCGGCGTCCATCACCTTGGTCCAGGCGGCGACGAAGTCGCGCACGAACTTTTCCTGATTGTCGCCCTGGGCATAGACCTCGGCCAGTGCCCGCAACTGGGAGTTGGAGCCGAAAACCAGGTCAACCCGGGTCGCGGTCCATTTCACCGCGCCGCCCTTGCGGTCGCGGCCCTCGAACACGCCCGCGTCGCCTGCGGCCGGGGTCCAATCCGTGCCCATGTCGGTCAGTGTCACAAAAAAGTCGTTGGTCAGGGCGCCGACCCGGTCGGTAAAGACGCCATGCGCCGAGCCGCCTTGGTTGGCCCCCATCACCCGCATGCCGCCAATCAGCGCGGTCATTTCCGGTGCGGTCAGGCCCAGCAGTTGCGCGCGGTCCACCATCAGCTCCTCGGCCGGAACGGTGTATTCCGTCTTGAGGTAGTTGCGGAAGGCGTCCGCCACAGGCTCCAGCACGTCGAAGCTGTCCGCATCGGTCTGCTCCTGGCTGGCGTCGCCGCGGCCGGTGGTCACCGGAACGGTCACGTCGAAACCAGCCGCCTTGGCGGCCTTCTCCACCGCCGCCGTGCCGCCGATCACGATCAGGTCGGCCATCGAGACGGGTTTGCCGAAGCCCTTCTGCACGCTTTCCAGCGCGTCCAGAACCTTGGCCAGCTGCTCGGGCTGGTTGACCTCCCAGTCCTTTTGCGGGGCCAGGCGGATGCGCGCCCCGTTGGCGCCGCCGCGCTTGTCCGAGCCGCGGAAGGTCGCGGCCGAAGCCCAGGCGGTCTGCACCAGGTCAGGTACCGACAGGCCAGTGGCCAGGATTTTCGCCTTCAGATCGGCGACATCCGCATCGGACAGCGGCGCGCCCGCCGGGATCGGATCCTGCCAGATCAGATCCTCGGCCGGAACCTCGGCGCCCAAGTAACGCGATTTGGGGCCCATGTCGCGGTGGGTCAGCTTGAACCAGGCCCGCGCGAAGGCATCGGCGAACTCTTCGGGATTCTCCATGAAGTGGCGCGAAATCTTTTCGTAAGCCGGGTCCATGCGCATCGCCATGTCGGCGGTGGACATGAAAATCGGCACCTTCTTCGAGGAATCCTCAGGATCGGGCGCCATGTCGGCTTCCTGGATGTCCTTGGGCGTCCAGACCCAGGCCCCGGCGGGGCTTTTCACCAGCTCCCACTCATATTTGAACAGGACGTCGAAATAGCCCATGTCCCATTTGATCGGGTTCGATGTCCAGGCGCCCTCAAGCCCGCTGGTTATGGTGTCGCGGCCCTTGCCCGACTTGTAATCGCTGAGCCAGCCAAAGCCCATCGCCTCCAGCGGCGCCGCCTCGGGTTCCGGGCCGACATGACCCGCGTCGCCCGCGCCGTGCATCTTGCCGAAGGTGTGGCCGCCGGCGGTCAGCGCGACGGTTTCATAATCGTCCATCGCCATCCGGGCGAAGGTCTCGCGGATGTCGCGGCCTGATTTGATCGGGTCCGGCTCGCCGTCCGGGCCCTCGGGGTTCACATAGATCAGGCCCATCTGCACCGCGGCGAGGGGATTTTCCAGCTCCCGTTCGCCGGAATAGCGGCTGTTCGCGGTGTCGGATGTGGCCAGCCACTCCTCCTCGGCGCCCCAATAGATGTCCTCCTCGGGCTCCCAGACGTCGGCGCGGCCGCCGGCAAAGCCGAAGGTCCTGAAGCCCATCGATTCCAGCGCACAGTTGCCAGCCAGGATCATCAGGTCGGCCCAGGAGATCCGGTTGCCGTATTTCTGCTTGATCGGCCAGAGCAGGCGACGCGCCTTGTCGAGATTGCCGTTGTCCGGCCAGGAGTTGAGCGGTGCGAACCGCTGCTGGCCTGTGCCGGCGCCGCCGCGACCGTCGCCGGTACGGTAGGTGCCCGCGCTGTGCCAGGCCATGCGGATGAAGAGGCCGCCGTAGTGACCATAATCCGCCGGCCACCAGTCCTGGTTGTCGGTCATCAGCGCATAGAGGTCATCCTTGATCGCCTTGAGATCCAGCCCCCTGAACGCCTCGGCATAGTCGAAATCGCCACCCATCGGGTCGGACTTGGCCGAGTTCTGGTGCAGGATCCGCAGGTTCAGCTGGTTCGGCCACCAGTCGCTGTTCATCCGGGCGCCGAAGGTCGTCGTCGCCCCGTGCATGACCGGGCATTTGCCGCCATTGCCGATATCGTTTCCGTCCATCTCTCTCTCCCAATTTGCAAGGATCACTCAAAACAATGGGGGCTCTCGCCGCCGGCCCGCGGTGGCCGCAACATGCAGCAGAGTCGCGCCCCTCTCTGGAATGGTTCTAACAAAATTGGACCATTGGTATAAGTTCTATTTAATGATCGTTACGATAGCTTATGATTATGGGGACTTCAGGACGGGCTGACCTCGGGGCACAGCCCCGGGTGCCGCCGCCTGACGGCGTGGCTGGACCAGCGGATGGACCAGAGTTACGCAAAGAACACTCAAAGAGTCCTGACGAAAACCCGCAGCCCAAATCGAAGCAACAGCAGCCACGCCACCAGACCCGTCAGTCCGCCAATGATCACATTGGCCGCGAGCCAGAGCGAGAAGTCGGAGGTGGCAAAGCCGAAATCCACCTGTGCAAAGGCGAGCATGCTGACGAGAGAGGCAAGCCCCCCCGCCGTCATCACAAGGCGCCAACTTGGTGCGTATGCACCATGTGCATAAGCGTACCACCCCAACGCGCGAAGACCCTCGAATGCGATGAAACTGCTGGTCGTAAAGGACAGGATCAACAACACAAGATCGCCCGCCCCGAGAGAGAAGTGTTCGGCCAACACGGCTGCCTCGACGGTCGCGCCGGGAAAAAGGAACACGATGGCCTCATGCCGGAACAGCCATGTTGCGACAACCCGGACCCCATGCGGCAGGATGACGAGACTGGTGACCTGCGCAAAGGCGACATACTCCGATGCGACGGCCACCTGGATCGGCATGAGAACGCAATACATCACCGCAAAGGCGGTAATATACAGGATCGAAATCAAACTCGTCAGAAAGGCGGCTCGCGACAAACGCATGTTTTCCACTCACAAAACTTGTTTCACATTGACACAAGAATCCGGATGCCCGCAAAAAAAACAGAACTACCTATAATTGTTTCACATCCAATCCATGCAATCAATATCAAAGGTCGGCGATCAACACTCTTTAATTGATTTCATCTCGCGGACTTTTATCTTAAGTGGAATTAATCCACGAAAAAGAACCGGAAATGCCCGGACCCGACGCAAAGTTATCCACTTGAAATATTTTAGCGGCCGCTCCACCCCCGGAACGAAACAGCGCCCGCGGTGAACCTGCTGCGATGATTTTTCGGCGTCGGCGCCGGTCCGGAAAACCTATGGCGCCGTTTGAGACGCCGAAAGCCCCGCCCGCCCCTGAGAGGCCCTCCGCAGCCGCCCGGACTGCGGACGGCAAAGCACATCAGGACCGACCGAACTTGCCTGAGAACAGCCCTTCTGCCACTTCGTACAGACCTGTTTTCTTACCTTTCACATGCCGGATGAGATCCTTTTGCAACAGCCGCTTCAGGTTCCGGTAGAAGGTAGGATTCGACATCCTGCTGCACAGGCTGTGCTTCTTGATGTCGGCGCTCAGAAAGGTCGCCCCTTCCGCGGCAGTCACCGACGTGATGGCATAGATCATCGCCCGCTCATCCTCGGAGAGCGTATGCAATCCAAGATCTTTTTCCATGGAGGCAATCAACTCATAAAGCTTTGCCAGGTGGAAAAGGCTGTCATTCACCAATGCACGCAGGCTCCCATAATTCAAATGGCATCACTTGGACCCAACACCCCGCCTGGCCACGCCAACAATCGGGATCGGATTCACCCAACATGTACCGCAAAGCCATTACCACACGCAAATCGCACGCACAGGTTAAAAAGGCGGGATGCTCAATATGGCCGACGGCCCCGGTTCCCGCAATCATATTCACATGTTTAATCGCTTGAATACGACCTGACGGACCGACCGGATCAGAATTAAATCGACGAGTCTCGAACATTGAATGTCAGCCCGAAGGGGATGCATTCCGGCGCCGGGGGTGTTCCGAGACCGGAATGCGGATCGGATCCCGCGGATTCCCCGGCTGAAACCGCCCCCGGCAATTGCGGCGGCACCCCGGCCGGACCTCAGATGCCGTTACGGCAGACCAGACCCTTTGCCCTTCCCGCCCCGGCTCCGCACCGCTAGCGTCTGGCCACTCGTTTCAGCCCTTTTTGAGCGCTGCCTTGCCCCGCCTGCCGATCCTGTTCCTGCTGATCACCGTCATGCTCGATGCCATGGGCATCGGGCTGATCATGCCGGTGATACCGGATCTGATACGCGATGTTCGGGGCGGAAGCCTGGCGCAGGCCGCGCTCTGGGGCGGGGTGCTGTCGACCGTCTTCGCGGTGATGCAATTCCTGTTCAGCCCCGGGTTGGGCAGCCTCTCGGATCACTTTGGGCGGCGCCCGGTATTGCTGGTGTCGCTGGCGGTGATGGCGCTGGATTACCTGGCGATGGCCCTGGCAGGCTCGATCTGGATTCTGTTTGCCGGCCGGATCGTCGGCGGCATCACCTCGGCCACGCAGGCCGTCGCCAGCGCCTGTATGGCGGACCTCTCGGCGCCAAAGGACAAGGCGGCGAATTTCGGCCTGATCGGCGCGGCCTTCGGCGTCGGGTTCGTGCTGGGGCCGCTGATCGGCGGCACGCTGGGCGCGCTGGGACCGCGTGCGCCGTTCCATGCCGCCGCGCTGCTGGCCACGGCCAACCTGATCTTTGGCCTGCTGGTGATGCGTGAGACCGTGGAGGACAAGAACCGCCGCCCGTTTGTCTGGGCGCGGGCCAACCCGCTGCGGGCCTTCCGCGCGATCTCGGACCTGCCCGGGCTGCGCCCGCTGCTCTGGGTGTTCTTCCTGTTTTCGGTCGCGCTCTATGTCTACCCGGCTATCTGGTCCTATTTCACGCAAGAGCGGTTCGGCTGGTCGACCCAGGTGATCGGCCTGTCGCTGGCCCTCTTCGGGATCACCATGGCGCTGGTGCAGGGCGGCTTGATCCGCGTCGCTCTCTACCGGCTGGGCGACCGGGGCACGGTGGTCTGCGGGCTGATCCTGAACCTCTTCAGTTTCGGCCTGATCGCCATGGTGACCGAGGGGCGGCTGGCCCTGATCCTGACGCCGGTGGCGGCGCTGGGCACTGTGGTCGTTCCGGCGCTTCAGGGGATCATGTCGCAACGCGTGTCCGATGACGCGCAGGGCGCGCTTCAGGGGGTTCTTACCAGCGTGAACGCGCTGGCGACCATCCTGTCGCCGCTGATGATGACCAGCGCCTTTGCCGCCTTTACCGGGGCGGCGGCGCCGCTGTACCTGCCCGGCGCCCCGTTCCTGCTGGCGATGGGGCTGCTGGGCGCGGCGCTGGCGCTGTTCCTGGGCCTGCGCCCGTCCGCGACGGCGGTGCGCTGACGGCTGCCGAATTCCCGCTTGCCCTGAACCCGGCGGCGGGCCACCTTAGCCGCAAATCAGGGAGAATGAGATGCAAACCATCAAGGCCGCCGTCTGTCACGAATTCGGGCAACCGCTGAAAATCGAAGAGGTCCAGCTCGCCCCGCCCGGCATGGGTGAGGTCGAGGTCGAGATCGACGCGGTTGCGATCTGTCATTCCGACATCAGCTATGCCGACGGCGGCTTCGGCGGCCCGCTGCCGGCGGTCTATGGCCATGAGGCGGCCGGACGCGTCATCACTGTGGGCGAGGGTGTGCAGGGCGTCGCGCCGGGCGATCCCGTCTGCGTCACACTGATCCGCGCCTGCGGTCACTGCACCCCCTGCGGCTCGGGTCAGCCGACCATCTGCGAAACCCCCAAGGACGGCACCAAGGGCCCGCTCAAAACCCATGACGGCGGCACCATGTTCCAGGCGCTGTCCTGCGGCGCCTTCGCCGAAAAGGTCGTGGTGGATCAGAGTCAGGTGGTCAAGATCCCTGCGGATATACCGATGGACGTGGCCTCGGTCATCTCCTGCGGGGTGATCACCGGGGTGGGTGCGGCGGCGCTGGCGGCCGACATGAGGGTCGGTCAGGATGCGGTGGTGATCGGCGCCGGCGGTGTCGGACTGAACGCGATCCAGGGCGCCCGCATCGCCGGCGCCCGGCGCATCGTGGCGGTCGACATGCTGGATGAAAAGCTTGAGGTCGCCAAGGAATTCGGCGCCACCGACGTGGTTTCCGCCACATCGCCCAAGCCCTGGAACGAGGTCAAGAAGATCCTCGGGCGCGGTGCCGATGTGGTGCTGGTCACCGTCGGCGTGGCCGAGGTCTATTCCGCCGCGCCGCGCTATCTGGCCTCGGGCGGCAAGGTGGTGATGGTCGGCATGCCGCACGGCGACAAGGTCGCGACCTATTCGCCGCTGATCATGGCGGACGCGGGTCAGGGGCTGATCGGGTCCAAGATGGGCAATGTGGTGATCAAGCGGGACATTCCCTGGATCATCGACCTTTACAAACAGGGGCGGCTGAAACTGGATGAGCTGGTCTCGGGGCGCTGGACGCTCGAGCAGATCAACGAGGCGATCGACGACACCCGCACCGGTGCAGCCCGGCGCAACGTAATCCTGTTCAACCGCTGAGAAAAGCGGGCGCCGGAGGCCGCGCACCGGCCCGGCTCCCTCTGGGAGGCGCGAATGAAACTCACCGATCTCGAGGTCATCGTCACCGCGCCGCCGGCGCCCGGCTGGGGTGGGCGCTACTGGATCCTGGTGAAACTCACCACCGATACCGGCATCACCGGCTGGGGCGAATGCTATGCCGCCTCCGTCGGCCCGGTGGCGATGACCCATGTGATCCGCGACGTCTTCGCCCGCCATATGGAGGGCGAGAACCCGGAAAACATCGAGCTGATGTTCCGCCGCGCCTATTCCTCGGGCTTCACCCAGCGGCCCGACCTGACCGTGATGGGCGCCTTTTCCGGGCTGGAGATCGCCTGCTGGGACATCCTTGGCAAGGATCGCGGCCGCCCGGTGCACGCGCTGATCGGCGGGCGGATGAACGACCGCATCCGCGCCTACACCTATCTCTACCCCCTGCCCCGGCATAACCTGACCGATTTCTGGACCGCCCCTGACCAGGCCGCCGAGGCCGCCGCGGATTGCGTCGCACGCGGCTACACGGCGGTGAAATTCGACCCCGCCGGTCCCTATACCCTACGCGGCGGGCACATGCCGGCGATGTCCGACATTTCGATGTCGGTCGCCTTCTGCAAGGCGATCCGCGACGCGGTGGGCGACCGCGCCGACCTTCTGTTCGGCACCCACGGCCAGTTCTCAACCGCAGGGGCGATTCGCCTGGGCCAGGCGCTGGAGCCCTATGCGCCGCTCTGGTTCGAGGAACCGGTGCCGCCCGACAATGTGGCAGAGATGGCGCGCGTCGCCCAATCCGTGCGCATCCCCGTCGCCACCGGCGAGCGGCTGACCACGAAGGCCGAGTTCGCCGCCGTGCTGGCATCGGGCGCCGCCAGTATCCTGCAACCCGCCCTCGGGCGCGCCGGCGGCATCTGGGAAATGAAGAAGGTCGCGGCGCTCGCCGAGGTCTATAACGCGCAAATGGCCCCGCATCTCTATGCCGGGCCTGTGGAATGGGCCGCGAACATCCATCTGGCCGCCTCGATCCCCAATATCCTGATGTGCGAAACCATCGAAACCCCATTCCACGACGCGCTGATCAAGGGGACAATCCGGGTCGAGGAGGGCTTCATCGCCCCACCCGAGGCGCCGGGACTGGGAATCGAGGTGGACGAGGCGCTGGCGCGCGCCCACCCCTATACCGGAACCGGTTTGCACCTCGAAATGCGCGAGGCGCCCTGCGATTATGTCGAGGGAAACGCCTTTCAGGGCGGCGCCCCTGCGATAGAAGGATGACTTGACCAGGAAAATTGAGGCATTATGTCCCTGTATACGAATTTCATGGGTGTTTGTTTCTTGGCTGTCCAGACCATATCAATCCTTCCCCCCGAAACGCCCGGCGACATGGCCGCGCGGGCCAATGACGCCGCCGCCTTCCTGAAGACGCTGGCACATGAGGGGCGGCTGATGATCCTGTGCCATCTGGGCACCGGCGAAAAATCGGTGGGCGAACTGGAGGCATTGCTGAATATCCGCCAGGCAGCGGTCAGCCAGATGCTCGCCCGGCTGCGCGACGAGGGGCTGGTCAGCACCCGGCGCGAGGGCAAGACGATCTTTTACGCGCTCGCCGACGCCAAGACCGAACAGGTGATCGAGCTGCTCTATTCCCTGTTCTGCGGCAAGGACAAGCCCGGCAGCCAGAGCTGACCGGGCCTGCACTGCGCGCCGCTCAATCGTCGGCGCGTATGCTCTGGCTCTGCATCCCCAGCCCTTCGATCTCCGTCCGGACGCGGTCGCCGGGTTTCAGATAGACCGGCTGCGGCTTCATGCCCATGCCGACGCCCGGCGGCGTGCCGGTGGCGATCACGTCGCCCGGGTGCAGCGTCATCATCTGCGACAGATGCGAGATGATCTGCGCCACGGAAAAGATCATCGTCGCGGTATTGCCCGCCTGCATCCGCTGCCCGTTCACGTCGAGCGTCAGATCCAGCGCCTGCGGGTCGGCCACCTCGTCGCGGGTCACCAGCCAGGGGCCGATCGGGCCAAAGCTGTCGCAGGACTTGCCCTTGGTCCACTGACCCGAGAGCTTGATCTGGAAATCGCGCTCGGACACATCGTTGACCACGCAGTAGCCGGCCACATGGTCCAGCGCCTCGGCCTCGGAAACATATTTCGCCGCCTTGCCGATCACCACGCCCAGCTCAACCTCCCAGTCGACCGCGCGCGCGCCGCGCGGGATCACGATATCGTCCTGCGGCCCGGCAATCGCCGAGGTCGCCTTCAGGAACAGGATCGGATGTTCGGGGATCGCCATGCCCGCCTCTTCGGCGTGATCGGAATAGTTCAGCCCGATGCACATGAACTTTCCCACGCCGCCGACACAGGGGGCCAGACGCGGCGCGCCCTCGACCCGGGGCAGGCTGTCGGGGTTCAGCGCCGCGAGCCGCGCAAGCGTGGCCGCATCAAGCGCCGGGCCGGAAATATCCGCGACCTCACCGGCCAGCGACCGGATCACTCCCGCCGCATCCAGCAGACCGGGACGGACCGTGTCACCCTCGAAATAGCGCAGCAATTTCATCTTACTCTCCCTCAGCCTGTTCCGGGGCCTGCGCCCCTGTCCCTGTGATTCAATGCCCGGCACCGAGCAGAGCGGGGGCTGCCGCCGCTCAGGTTGCCGGCCCGCTCTCTATTTGACCCCGATATCTCCTCCGGAGGCATGGCGACGCCATAGGCGACGCCATTTCCGAGCGCAACCGCCACCAAAGACGCGACATCAGTTCGAAACGTAGCCCGCCACCACCTGCAACAGCTTGAAGGCGGTCGCGGCGTCGTTTTCGACCACGGCTAGAAACTCCTCCTCGCCGATCCGCAGACAGCTCAGGTCGGTTTCCGCAACCATACTCAGCGCCCGCGGTTCCTTGCGGATCAGCCCCAGCTCGCCCACCAGCGTGCCCGGCCCGACCTTGGCGATCAGTTGGTCCGCCGTCCCCTCTTTGGGCAGATAAAGACCCGCCTCCCCCTCGATCACCATATAGGCGCCGTCCTTGGGCTGATCGCCCTTGAGGAACACCACCTCGCCGGCAGGCGCCTGATACCAACGGGCGCCAAAGGCCAGCAGACGGAGCTGCTTGCGGTTCAGCCCGGAGAACAGCGGCGTCTGTTCCAGCGCCCGCAGCTTGCGGGCCAGGTCGGCGCGGGCGCCGCCGTCCTCTTCGCCCCCGGTATCGGCCTCTTCGCTGACCAGACGGCCCTGGCGCAACTCGAGGAACAGGTCAAAGACGGTTTCGTTCTCGAAACTCTCGTTGATATAGATCAGCGTCGTCTCCGGCAGCAGCGCGCGCAGGTTGCGGAACACCGCCGCCTGGGTCTGCATGTCATAGCTGGCCAGCGCCTGATCCAGGATCAGGATGTCGGGCCGTTTGATCGTGGCGCGGCTGAAGGCCAGCGGTTCGGCGAACAGCCCCGGCAGATTCTGCCCGCCCAACGCGATCGGCACGTCATAAATCAGCTCGATCACCAGATCCTGCGCGCCGTTCTCTTCCAGCACCGTCGCCACGAGTTTGCGCAACTCATCGGCCTTGCTGCCCGCCGCATCCGAAATCTTTCCGAACAGCGCGTTCTCCAGCACCGTCAGCCCGGGCGCGAAGGCATCCATCCTGAGCGGGGCAAACAGGTCGCCCAGACTGTCCTGCAGCTCAAGTGCATGGCCCGCGCGCAGCTCGAGGATGCGCGTCTTCAGATCCTCGGAAAAGGCCGGGCCGATCTGCTCGGCCGAGATCCGGAAAGGCACCATGAACAACAGCGCCATATCCGCGCCGCTCACCGCCGCCGCGCCGCCGCGGGTCTTCTCCACCAGCTCGACCGCCGTCTCATAGGTCTGCGCGTCGATCCCCAGCTTGCGGAACAGCGGGTGATCGGTGCCGTCGAGACCGAAGATCTGCCGCAGCATGTCGATCACGTCGCGGGTCAGATCCAGCAGCGTCTCGTCCAGCCCCAGTGTCCGCATCTGGGCCAGAAAATCGGCCCGCCCGGCCAGCAATTCGCGGGTGATCGGCTGGCGCGGTGTGGCGAACAGAAGGTTCTCACCCACCGGCAGGGCCGGGTTGTAGAGATCGGGCTTGCAGAAGAACGCATGCGCCCGCAGCCCCGCGTCGCGCACCGCCTGCTGCACGATGGGGCGCACCTCGACCAGTTTGGCGGCCAGTTCCGGGTGGTCGGACGAATCGAAACGCTGCTCCAGCCCGCGCCGGAACAGCGCCGAGCCCGAACCCATCCCCTGCACCAGACTCAGCCACCAGGCGCGCAGCGCCTCCGGGTCGTCCAGCCCCGCCAGCTTCGGATCGAGCCATTCGGCGTCAAAGGGATCGGCGCTGTTGCCGGCGCGCTGCGCCTCGGCGTAATGCACCGCGTCGCTGCCCTCGGACAGCGGGCGCATCCGCAGCGGCATCATCACATTTTCACCAAAGGTGCCCTGGAACAACACCGGGCGCGAAGAGGCATGGCCGATCCGCGCCGCGATCGCCGCCTGATGCAGCCCCGAGAGGTCATGCTCGCCGATCCGCAGCCGGCCGCTGCTGGGCAGCAATTCCCGCGTCAACAGTTCGGACAGGGCGCGGCGGTCCTCTTCGCTGGGGGCGGCGATGCCGATCACCGATCCGCCCGGCAGCGTTGCGGTGAGATCCTCCAGCACCAGATTGCCGTCCGCGTCCTGCACCGTCACCCCATCCAGAACGATATCCCCGGTCAGCCGCGGCAACTCCTCCGGCTCGCCGCTGAACAGGTTCTCATCG
This sequence comes from Antarcticimicrobium luteum, assembly GCF_004358185.1. Classification (GTDB taxonomy): domain Bacteria; phylum Pseudomonadota; class Alphaproteobacteria; order Rhodobacterales; family Rhodobacteraceae; genus Antarcticimicrobium; species Antarcticimicrobium luteum. The sequence goes on along the minus strand of NZ_SMUV01000062.1, from coordinate 83,120 downwards.
ACCATGCCCGGCGGCGCGAACCGTTCTGTGATCACTTCCCAGCGCAACGCCATGTCCTGGGTCTGGTTGTAATAGGTCAGAAGCTCCTTCCACGGGCTCGACAGATCCTTGTAGGCTGCCAGCGCCGCCACCAGCGCGCCCAGCGACACCGCCCCCTGCAGCACCAGATAACCGCCGATGGAGAAAAAGAAGAAAGGGGTCAGCTGACCGATGAAGTTGTTGAGAAACTTCATGAAGAATTTCTTCTGATAGATCTCGAACCGGATGTTGAACAGCCGGCCAAGCTGCTCCGTAATCGCCGCCATCCGGTAACGCCAGCCGCCATTGAGCCGCAGGGCACTGGCGCCCGCCGCGCTTTCGCCAATGGCGGCGGCCAGCACCCGGACCTCCTGGATGCGTTTCTTGTTCAACAGGTTGATCTGGCGTTGCAGCTTGGGAATCAGCCAGCCCTGCAACGGGATCAAGGCCACCGCCGCCAGTCCGAACCAGAAGCTTTGCAGGAACAGGAACCCCAGAATGGTGATCATCTGTCCCGCCTGCAGCACCGGCTGGCTGATCGCGTCGCCCATCAGCCCGCCCATCGGCTCGCTCTCGGCGGTGACCATCGAGACCAGCTCACCCTGGCTGACGCGCTCGAAATAGGGCTGGGGAAACCGCAGGATGCGCGCGATGAGCTGATAGCGGAAGCGGCGCAGCATGCGCTCCGACATCACCCCTTTCATCGTGTTGATGCGCATCTTCAACAGCCCGTGCGCCAGCACCGCCAGCAGGAAGGCAATGCACAGGATCGCTAGGAAGGTCACCTGATCGAAGGTGAAGCCATAGGCGGTGATCGTCTCGCTCTGCGAGCCGATCGCATCGTTGATGATCCGCTTGGGCAGTTCCAGCGTCAGGTAGAGCATCGGGAACAGCGTCGTGGTGACCATGAGCAGAACAAGCTGGTCGCGTTTGGAATAGTTCCAGATGAAGCGGAAAAGCGAGGGTTCTATGGCATCAATCCCACGGCAGGACGGTTAAGGAGAATGACCTTTGCGCCACGATAGGTGGCAACGCCATATGTGACAAGCCACCGCACCCCGGGCCGGCCGGTCGACACAGACAATTGCAGGGTCGGTGCGAAACCCGTAAGCTTTCAGCATGACCCAATTGGGGGATCCGCCCTTGACCGGAACCATCGGTACGCTTCTGATCCTGATCTGCCTTTTGCAGATCAAGCATATGTTTGCCGATTTCTACCTGCAGACACCGCGAATGCTGTCCGGGCGCGGCGGCTACTGGCATGTGGGACGCGCCCAACATGCCGGGGTTCACGTGCTGGGCTCGATCGTCGCCTTCGGGCTGATTGGCGCGCCGGTGCTGTTCATCCTGGCGGTGGTGGCCGCCGAATGGTTGCTTCACTTCCATATCGATTACTGGAAGGGGCAGCATTGCGATCGCAAGGCGCTCGATCCATCCAAACCGGCCTTCTGGCGGGCCACCGGGGCGGATCAGGCGATGCACCAGCTTACCTATGTGACAATGGTCTGGGCCTGGGTGGAATGGGCCGTCTGAGACGGCCCTGTCACGCCCGAGGGGGTAACCGGATGACCGCCCGCCGCGACACCGGCGCCGAGGGGCGATGATCCGGGAAACCCGCGACCACCGCTGAACAGCTTTCGCGTACCGGCAACCCGATGATGCATGACGGGTCGTCTGCGGCCCCCGCCATCAGCGCGGCGTTTCCGGCCTCGGTGGTCGGGGTCGTCGAGGCCTTCCCCATCGTGCTGGCGCCTGGCCATTCCGGCACCGGAGCGGCGCGGGCCAGGCTGGGCGGCATCGCTGTGGCGCTGGGGCCGTTGCCGGACCCTGTGACGGTGAGCCTGTTGACCTGGTGCCCGGCGTGCTCTTGCTCCCGTTCGGGATCGGCTGGCTGCGCAAGGCGTCGCTGCGGGCGGGCCGAAGGGCGCGGCGCGGGCCGGATCGCAAGACGGGGCAAAGCGCCGGTTCGGTTTCCGGCGGAATGTTCAGGAGTCGAGCCGCATACCGCTCATCTCGCGGCCGATGGTGTCACACATCAGCCGTTTCGCCGGATCGATGGCCATCGAGGCCGACACCATGACGCCAACCCGGATATTGCCCAGCGTCTCTTCGATCAGCGGGATGAAGGCCAGATCCCCGCGCTGCACCTCGTCGTAAAACCCGATCTTGGTATAAAGACCGATGCCCTGGTTCGACAGGATCATGTCCTTGGCCAGGAACAGGGTGTTGGTAAAGATATGGGTCGAAAGCGGGGTCACCAGCGAGGTCATCGCCTGGTCGATGATCGAGTTGCGACCCCGCGCGTCGATGGTCCGCACCAGCCGGTAGCCCGCCAGATCCTCCACCGTGACGCTGGCCCGTCCCGCCAGCGGGTGATCGGGCCGGACCAGCGCGCCGAAGGGCGCCGATTTCTCCGACAGCACACGCACGTTCGGATGCGGCGCAAAGGTGAACGCGACGCCGATTTCCGCCTCGCCCGCCGCCACCGCCTCGACCACATCCTCGGGTTGCGCCGTGGTGACCGAGATCGAGATGTCGGGATAGACCTTGGAAAATTCATTGATCGCCCGCGGCAGGCCGCCGACGGTGATCGAGTCGATGGAGATGATGTTGAGATGGCCGGTGCGCAGGTCGCGCATGTCGTCGATCAGCACTCGGGTCCGCTCGTAATCGTGCAGCACCTTGCGGCAATGTTCGAGCAGCAGCGTCCCCACGGCGGTCAGTTTGACGCCCTCCGGGGTGCGGTCGAACAAGGAGATGCCCAGCCGCCCTTCGACGCTGAGGATCTTGCGGTTCACCGATGTGGAAGAAACATTGAGGATCAGCGCGGCCTTGCGGATGGAGCCCTGTCTTGCAACTTCGTCGAAGTATTTCAGAAAGATGGAGTGCATCGGATCACCGGTCAGATGGGGTGGTGCGAAATATGCACCACTGTTGGCGGAACTTTGTTCTACCTGCATCACCCATCCGGATTCTACAGTCATTTTCACAAGGTCGATCAAACGACCAAACCGCCGATATCCCGACAGGAGAAAAACAGTATGAAGACCGACATGACCCGTGGCGTCTCGCGGCGCGCTCTATTGAAATCCCTTGGTGTCACCGCCGGCGCTGCGTTCACCGGCAATCTCTTCTCGATCGCCCCGGCCGGTGCGAGCGGGATGCAGACGGTGACGCTGCAACTCGGCTGGCTGGCCAGCAACGGCATTCTGGGCGAGGTGGCCGCCGCCGAACAGGGGTTCTTCGCTGACGAGGGGCTCGCCCTCGACGTGGTGCCGGGTGGCCCGAACGTGGATGGGGTCGCCTCGGTCGCCTCGGGGCGGGCGAGCATCGGCTCGATTTCCTCCAGCCCGTCGCTGATGCTGGCGCGCTCACAGGGGTTGCCGGTGAAATGCATCGCCGCCGGCTATCAGCAGCATCCGTTCACGTATTTCTCGCTTGAGCGGAACCCAGTGCGCGAACCCAAGGACCTGATCGGCAAGACGGTCGCCACCAACGGCACAGCGCGGATCCTGCTGCAGGCGCTGCTGGCCAGGAATGGCATTTCCGAGGACGATGTCGAGGTGCTGGTGATGGGCTCGGACATGGCGCCGCTGATGACCGGCCAGGTGGATGTGGTCACCGGATGGAAAACCAACACCAGCGCGCTGGAGGTTCTGGGCGATGCGCGGGTGGACATGACGCTCTGGGATGCGGGCATCCGGCTTTATGCCAATCCCTACTACGTCACCGACAGGACGCTGGCCGACCACCCCGAACAGGTGCGCGGCATGCTGCGCGCGATCGCGCGGGGCTGGGGCTGGGTGCATGACAACCCCGAAGAGGCGGTGGAGATCCTGGTCAAACGCTATCCCAACCTGAACCGCGAGAACGAGCTCAAGACCGTCGGCATGGTGCTGGACTACAGCTTCAACGAGGCCACCGCGGCGCGCGGCTGGGGCACCATGACGCGCGAGAACTGGCAGGATCAGATCGGCACCTACGACCGGCTTGGCCAGTTCGAGAATGCCGCGCCCGCGGTTGACGACGTGATGACGCTTTCGGTGCTCGACGAGATCGCCGCGGCGCGGCCGACGTTCGGGTGACCGCGATGATGGCCGCCAACGACATCGCCGCCGGCGACCCGGTGACCGCCCCGCAAGGGGCGCTCGCCGCGTCGCTGAAAGGGGCCTCGGTACGCTTCGGCGCGTTCACCGCCATCGACCGGCTGGACCTCGATATCGAGGCAGGATCATTTTACACCATCCTTGGGCCGTCGGGCTGCGGCAAGTCGACGATGCTGCGGCTGGTCTCCGACCTGATCCCGGCCGCCTCGGGCGAGGTTTCGGTTCTGGGCAAGACGACCGAGGCCGCGCGGCTGGCACGCGAGTTCGCCTTTGTGTTCCAGGACGCCGCCTTGCTGCCCTGGCGGTCGGCGCTGAAGAACGTGGAATTGCCGCTGGAAATCGGGCGCAAACGCGGCGTCGACATCCCCATCGGCCGCCGCAGCCCGCGCGAGTTGTTGGAGCTGGTCGGGCTGAAGGGCCGCGAGGAGGCTTTGCCGCATGAGCTTTCGGGCGGCATGCGCCAGCGCGTGGCGATTGCGCGGGCGCTGGTCTGTCAGCCGAAGCTGCTGTTGATGGACGAACCCTTCGGTGCCCTCGACGAGATGACCCGCGACCGCCTGAACCTGCAACTGCTGGACATCTGGCGCGAAACCGGGACCACGATCCTGTTCGTGACCCACTCGATTTCCGAGGCGGTGTTCCTCGGCCAGAAGGTCGTGATGCTGCAGGCCAATCCCGGCCGCCTGCGCGAGGTGGTCGGGATCGACCTGCCCGAACCGCGCACGACCAAGCTGCGCGACACGCAGCAATTCACCCACTATTGCGGCTACCTGCGCGACCTGCTGGAGACCTGCTGATGGCTATCGCAGAAAACATCCCCGCCCCCGATCCGGAGGCCGAGGCCCGCGCCGAGGCGCGCCGCCGGAAACTGATGGCAGGCGCCGTGCCGCTGGCGACCGCCGCCGGGCTGATCGCGCTGTGGCAGGTGGGCGTCAAGGCGTTTGGGGTACCCACCTATATCGCCCCTGCCCCGTCGGACGTTGCCGCCACGCTGATCGACAAGTTTCCCTTGTTGATGCAGAACTTCTGGCCGACGCTGTTCGAAAGCATCGCGGGATTTGCCGTCGGCAACATCGCCGCCATCCTGATCGCCATCGCGTTCGTCCATTCACGCAATGTCGAGCGGGCCTTCTTTCCCATCGCGGTTTTCATCAACACCATCCCTATCCTGGCCATCGCCCCGATCCTCGTGCTGATCTTCGGACCCGGCCTCACAGCCAAGGTGGTGATCGCGGCGCTGATCTGTTTTTTCCCCACCCTGGTGAACATGGTGCGCGGGCTACAGTCGATCAGCCCGCAGGCGCTGGAACTGGCCCGGATCCTGTCCGCCAGCAAGTCCGAGGTGTTCTGGAAGATGCGCCTGCCATCCTCGCTGCCCTTCCTGTTCTCGGCGCTCAAGATCTCGGCCACGACCTCGGTCATCGGCGCCATCGTCGGCGAATGGGTCGGGGCGGATAAGGGGCTGGGCGCGCTGATCATCGACGCGACCTTCAACTTCAACTCGCCGCTGCTCTACGCGACGGTTTTCATGTCCTCGGGGCTGTCGGTTCTGATGTTCGCGCTGGTTTCCCTGGCCGAACGCCGGATCGTCCGCTGGTAGATTAACAAACTGAATTAAAATCGAAAAAACGCCATGGGTCAAAGTTTCCCCGCGGCGCGACAGGAGGAGTTTGTCCAAATGACCGACCCAATCAAAGATCATATCACGTCCCGCAGCGAACAGGTTCCGGTGGTTTCCGACACCGATGTGGTGGTGATCGGCGCCGGGCCCGCCGGGCTCTCCGCCGCGGTCTCCGCCGCCCGCAACGGGGCCAGGGTGACGCTGGTGGAGCGGTATCACCACCTCGGCGGCATGGCCTCCGGCGGCATGGTTCTGGTGCTCGACGACATGGTGAACGAAGGCAACGAGGTCGTCACCACCGGCATCGTCAGCGAATTCGTCGAGCGGATGGAACGGCAGGACGGCGCCGTCTATCCCCCGTCGGCGGATTGCCTGACCAACTGGGAGATGTGGCGCAAGTGGTCGCGCTGGGGCTGCATCGACTTTCACAAGCAGGGCATGCCGCAGCCGATCATCCACGCGGTGGCCTTCGACCCGGATGTGTGGAAACGGGTCAGCCTGGACCTGGTGCGCGAGGCCGGGGTTGAACTGCGGACCCACTCCTGGTTCTCCGAGGCGCTGATGGATGACGGCCGGATCACCGGTGTGATCGTCCAGACCAAGCTGGGCCGCCAGGCGATCCGCGCGAAGATGGTGGTTGACGCCAGCGGCGATCTCGACGTTGCCAGCTCCGCCGGGGCCTCCTTCATCACCGGGCAATTCATCGTCACCACCGTGTTCCGGCTGATGGACGTGGACACCGCCCGCGCCGAGGCCTTCGAATACGAGAACCCCGAAGAGTACAAGAAGCTCGATCGCGAAGCGCGCCGCGTCATCGGCGGCGCCTGGGGCATGTGGTGGCTGAAAACGCCGCTGCCCGGTGTGGTCTGGTGCAACTGCCCGCATATGCCGGGCTATGACGGCCTCTCGCCCGAACACATGGTCGAGGCCGAATACGAGGGTCGCCGCCGGATGATGGCGCTGCTCGACTTTGCCCGCAAGAACCTTCCCGGGTTCGAGAATGCCCGGATGCTGGGCGCCGCCGAACAGATGGGCATCCGCCAGACCCGCCTGTTGCAGGGCGAATATGTGGTGACCCGGGACGATGTGCGCAAACGCCGCCACTTCGCCGACAGCGTCTGCCGCGGCCGCGATTACTACACCCCCTACCGGGCGCTGCTGCCCAAGGGCATCGACAACCTGATCGTCGCCGGCCGCCATTACTCGGTGGAAAGCGAGGCGCAGAAGCAATCGCGCGAAATCCCGCCCTGCATGGCCCAGGGCGAGGCGGCGGGCGTCGCGGTGACGCAGGCGCTGAACGCCGGTTGCGCCCTGCGCGACGTCGATGTGACGGCAATCCAGAAACAGATGCGCGCCCAGGGCGCCGATCCGGGCGACCTGCCCTCGGCCAATGCCCTGGTCGCAGACGCGGTCGACGCGTGAAGGAGGATGAAATGACCCAAGATCAGTATCCGCTGGAGGGCGTGCGCGTCCTCGATTTCACCCAGGTGATGATGGGCCCCTGCGCCACCCAGATGCTGGCCGATTTCGGCGCCGACGTGATCAAGATCGAGCGTCCGGGTGCGGGCGATCTGTCGCGCAACTTCTTCGGTGAAACCTCGGAAGAGGCGATGAACAACGCTGTCTTCGCCTCGCTCAACCGCAACAAGCGCTCGGTCGAGATCGATACCAAGTCCGACGAGGGGCGCCGGATGATCTACGACCTGGTCGCCCGGGCCGACGTGGTGGTCGACAACTTCCGCGCCGGGGTGATGAAGCGGCTGGGCTTTGATTTTGACACGCTGAAAAAGATCAACCCAGGCATCATCTGCGCCTCGGGCACCGGCTTTGGCGAGGTCGGTCCCTATGCCCACAAGGGCGGCCAGGACGTGCTGGCCCAGGCCATGACCGGGGTGATGGAGAAAACCCAGGATCCCTCGATCCCCAAGTCGATCTATCCCACCACGCTGTGCGACTACACCGCCGGAATGCATTTGGTGCAGGGCATCCTTGCCGCATTGCTGGCGCGCCACCGGACCGGGCGCGGGCAAAAGGTGGCGGTCTCGCTCTACGACTCGATCATCGCCATGCAGATGCAGGAGGCCGCCCAATGGACCCGGCATCGCGAGGTGCTGAACTGGGCCGCCATGCCGCTCACCGGTGTGTTCGACACCACCGACGGCGCTGTGGTCGTTGTGGGGGCCTTCAAACAGAACCCGCTGAAAGATATTTGCACCGCGCTCGGGATCGAAGATCTGTCGCCGAGCTATCCCACCCTGACCGAGCAGCGTGCCAACAAACCCTATCTTCAGGATCGCTTCCGCGAGGTTTTCGCCACCGATACCACCGCCCATTGGATCGACCGGCTCGAGGCGCAGGATCTGCTTTGCGCGCCGGTCCGCTCGCTGGGCGAGGCGCTGGAGGATCCGCAGACCCGGATCAACGACATGCTGGTCGATCTCGAACACCCGATCCTCGGCGCGCTGACGCTGGTCGGCTCGCCCGTGCATCTGAGCGAGGCGCCGGTGGTGATCCGCCACGCGCCGCCGAAACTGGGCGAACACACCGACGAGGTGATCCGCGAATTCGGCCTGAACGCCCGGGCCCGTAAGGAGGCGGTATGAGCGTCCGGTTCGAGGTCGAGGCACAGGTCGCGCGCGTCACCATCGACCGCGCCGACCGGATGAACGCTGTCGATGCCGCGACCGAGGCCGCGCTGGAGCGCATCTGGGCGCAGATCGAGGGGCGCAGCGACATCCGCTGCGTGGTGCTGACCGGCGCGGGCGAGCGCGCCTTCAGCGCCGGGGCGGACATGAAATCGCAAAACGCGCTCAGCGGGCTGGAGTACTGGGCGGCGGGCAATCCCAACGGCTTTGGCGGCATCGCGCTGCGCGGCAGTCTCAACGTGCCGGTGATCGCCCGGGTCAATGGTCTGGCGCTGGGCGGCGGGTTCGAAATGGTGCTGGGGGCCGATATCGTGATCGCCTCGGACACCGCGAAATTCGGCCTGCCCGAGGCCCGCGTCGGCCGCCTGCCGCTCGACGGCGGCATGGTGGCGTTGCAACGACTGATCCCGCGCAACGTCGCCGCCGGGCTGATGATGACCGGGCGGACCCTCTCGGCAACCGATGCGGCCCGCTATGGCCTCGTCAACGCCGTGGTGCCACCCGAGGATCTCGATACCGAGGTCGCGGCCTGGGTCGCCGACATCCTTTCCTGCGCGCCGCTCTCGGTCGCTGCGATCAAGGACACGGTACGCCGCACCGCCCATCTTACCCCGCAGGAGGCCCGCGATCTGCGCACGCCTGCGCTGGTCGCCGCATTGGCATCTGAAGACTCCGAAGAGGGCGTTCGCGCCTTCCGCGAAAAACGTCCGCCGGTCTGGCGTGGCAAGTGAGCGGGACCGGCCATGCCACTTGTCATCCAGAGCCAGTGCATCGACGTCAAGGACGGGGTCTGCACCACCTCCTGTCCGGTGGACTGCATCTATGAGGGGGGGCGGATGTTCTACATCCACCCGACCGAATGCATCGAATGCGGCATGTGCGAAAGCATCTGCCCGGTCGACGCCATCCGCTACGATGATGAGCTTGACGCCGAGAACGCCCCCTTTGCCGCCATCAACCGCGCGGCCTTTCTGACCGCCGAGGGCGAGCTGGAGGAACCCGGCGGCTGGTATCGGGGGACAGAACCGCTGCGCGATCCGCCCCAGCTTGCCACCCATCTCGGGCGCAGGCCCGTGGTGCAACAGATTTTAGGAGAATGAGATGCAAGGCATCATCGCCGCCATTCCTACCCCGGTGGACAGCACCGGCCAGCCGGTCGAGGCGCTGTTTCTGGAGCACGCACGCTGGGCGCTGGCGAACGGCTGCGACGGGCTGAACGTCCTCGGCTCGACCGGAGAGGCCAATTCCCTCGACAGCCAAACCCGCAGGCGCGTCATGCAATGGGCGGCGCGGGGCCTTGATACCGCGCGGCTGATGGTCGGAACCGCCACCCCGTCGCTGGCCGAAACCATTGCCCTGACCACCCATGCCGACGATCTTGGCTATCCGGTGGCGCTGGTGCTGCCGCCCTATTACTACACCCCGCCCAGCGATGACGGGTTGCTGCGCTGGTACAGCGAACTGCACGCGGCGCTGGGCGACCGGCCGATCCGGGTCTGGTTCTACAACTACCCCCAGATGACCGGTTTCGCGATCTCCGAGCAGGTCATCGCAGACCTGCACCGGATCGCGCCTGACCGGTTCGACGGGATCAAGGATTCCTCCGGCGATCTCGACTATTGCCGCCGCCTTGCCGCAGCGATGCCGGCGTTGCGGGTGTTTCCCAGTTCGGAAACCAGCCTGCCGCAGGCCGGCGAAGCCGGCTTTGCCGGCTGCATCTCGGCCACCGTCAACCACAGCGCGCCGCTCTGCGCCCGACTGCTGCGCGGCGGGCCGGGTGCCGCGGAACTGGCGGAGGACATCGCCGAACTGCGGGCCGCGATCTCCGCGCAGCCGCTGATCCCCGCAGTCAAGCATCTGGTCGCCCGCCGCACCGGTGCCGCCGACTGGACCCACACCCTGCCGCCCTTCATGCCGCTCAGCACGGCACAGATTGCGGCGCTCGACCATCATGTGCCGGTCGTTTCGACCGTCACCGCCTGACAAGAGGAAGAAAATCATGAAAGATACCCAAGACGGTTTCACCAACCTGATCGGCGGCGAATGGGTGACCGCCGGCGCGACCCGCGCCAACATCAACCCCTCGGACACCTCAGACGTGATCGGGCAGTATGCCAGCGCCGAAGCCACGGCGGTCGACGCGGCCGTCGATGCCGCCAAGGCGGCGCTGCCGGCCTGGGCCGAAGCCAGCCCGCAACTCCGGCACGACATCCTCGACGCGGTCGGTTCCGAACTTCTGGCGCGCAAGGACGAAATCGGCCATTTGCTGGCCCGCGAAGAGGGCAAGATCCTGGCCGAGGCCATCGGCGAGACCACCCGCGCCGGCCAGGTGTTCAAATTCTTCGCCGGCGAGGCGCTGCGCGTGGCGGGCGATCTGCAACCCTCGGTGCGGCCGGGGATCGACGTCGCGGTGACCCGCGAACCGGTCGGCATCGTCGGGCTGATCACGCCGTGGAACTTTCCCATCGCCATCCCGGCGTGGAAGACGGCGCCGGCGCTTGCCTACGGCAATTGCGTGATCCTGAAACCGGCGGACCTGACCCCCGGCTGCGCCCATGTCATCGCCGAGGCGCTGCATCGCCATGGCTGCCCGCCCGGCGTGTTCAACCTGGTGATGGGGCGCGGCTCGACCGTGGGCGAGGCCATGGTCACCCACCCGGACATCGACGCGATCTCCTTCACCGGTTCGGTCGCCACCGGCCACCGCATCGCCGAAACCTGCGGCCGGCTGCGCAAGAAGGTCCAGCTGGAAATGGGCGGCAAGAACCCGATGGTGGTGCTCGATGACGCCGACCTGTCGGTCGCGGTTCCGGCCTGTCTCAACGGCACCTTCTTCTCCACCGGCCAGCGCTGCACCGCGTCGTCGCGGCTGATCGTGACCGAGGGTATTCACGACGCCTTCGTCGACGAACTGACCCGCCAGATGCAGGCGCTGACCGTGGGCGATGCGCGCGATCCGGCGACCCAGATCGGCCCGGTGGTGGACGCCAAGCAGTTGCAGTCGAACCTCGACTATGTCGCCCTGGCCCGGCAGGAGGGGGCCGAGGTGATGGGCGGCGACCGGCTGGATCTGAACAAGGACGGTTTCTACCAGTCGCCGGCGCTTTTCCTGGGCACCACCAACGACATGCGCATCAACCGCGAGGAAATCTTCGGCCCCTGCGGTTCGGTGATCAAGGTCACTGATTTCGACGCGGCCCTGGCGGTGGCCAACGACACCGAGTTCGGCCTCTCGGCCGGGATCTGCACCACCAGCCTGAAACACGCCAGCGCCTTCCGCCGCCGGTCGCAGGTGGGGATGGTGATGGTCAACCTTCCCACCGCCGGGGTCGATTACCACGTCCCCTTCGGCGGACGCAAAGGCTCGTCCTACGGCGCCCGCGAACAGGGGCGCTACGCGGTCGAGTTCTACACGGCGGTCAAGACCGCCTATATCGCGGCGGGCTGAGCCATGACATCGGAACAGGTCTGGACGGACCGCTTCCTCGCGCTCGCCGCCGAAATGGCGTCCTGGTCCGAGGACCGGGATTTCCAGGTCGGCGCAGTGATTGTCGGCGCAGGCCACGAGGTCCGCGCCAGCGGTTACAACGGGTTGCCGCGCGGCGTCCGGGCCGACGACGACACCCGTTTCGACCGGGCCAGCGGCGAGAAATTCCACTGGATCGAACATGCCGAGCGCAACGCGATCTACAATGCCGCGCGGTCGGGCGCAGCACTTGCGGGATGTACGATCTACGTGACCCGTTTCCCATGCGCCGACTGCGCCCGCGCCATTATCCAGAGCGGCATCGCCCGCGTCGTCAGCCCGCCTAGGCCCGAGAACGACGGCGCGCTCGATTACAGCTTTGCGGTGTCCGATACCCTGCTGGCCGAGGCCGGCGTTCAGGTGGAGGCGGTCAGCATGTGAACTGGCCAATTGCCCCATGGCTGGCGGCCCGGGGCGTTTGCATCCATGCCGCGCGCGGCGCGCCACTTGGGGGAAAAGGAACCGCGCCAAAGCCTGCCCTCTGCCCTCGACAGCCGGGAACGGATCGGCGCGCCTGCGGCAGGGGCAGACAGCGGCGGCGCCTGCGGCCTGCGCCCGGGGCAGGTCCGTCCGTCACGACAGGATCTTGCGGAACCGCGACAGCACCAGCGTCAGCGCGACCGCCGCCATCGCTCCGATCGCCAGCAACTCGGGATAGACCAGAGACAGACCGCTGCCGCGATAGAGCACCGACTGCGCGAAAGTCACGAAATGGGCCGAGGGGTTCACCCAGAGCATCACGATGCGCAGCCAATCCGGCATAGATTCCAGCGGCGTCACCCCCCCCGAGAGCAGGTAGAGGATGACGATGATCGGAATCACCAACAGCCCGAACTGGCCCATGTTGCGGGTAAAGCTGGCCAACATCAGCCCCAGCGATCCGATCGCCACCACATAGACCGCCGCGCCGAGGATGTAGAGCCACAGCGAGCCTGCCACCGGCACCCCCATCGCCCCCTGCACCACGATCAGCAGGCTTGCCACCGAGGCGATCAGGATCACCAGCCCCATCGCCGCGATCTTGGACAGCACGATTTCATGCGGGCGTACCGGCATCACCAGGACATGTTCGATGGTGCCGTGTTCGCGTTCGCGGATCATCGAAGAGCCCGACAGGATCAGCATCAGGATCGTGACGTTGCTCATCAGCTGCATCACCGAGGTGAACCAGGCGGCGCGCAGATTGGGGTTGTAGCGATTGCGAAAGACCACATCGACCAGCGCACTGTCGGCCATGCCCGGTTTCAGATAGTCGTCCAGCGCCTGCGACAGGGCCATGGTCAAATAGGTTGTCCCATTTCCGGCAAAGGCCACCGCCGTCGCGTCCACCGACAGCAGCAGCGTCGCCTCACGCCCCGTGCGCAGATCCTGTTCGAACCTCGGCGGGATGGTCAGGACGATCACATAGGCGCCGCCAAGCTGCGCCCGCGCGGCCGCGTCCGGCGACAGCAGGTCAGGCGGGGCGAACAACCGCTCTTGTATCGAGTCGATCAGCCGCTCCGAGAGCGGGCTGTGATCCTCGTTCACCACCGCGACCGAGAGGTCGTGAACCTCGGTCGAGGCAGCCATCGACACCAGCCAGACAGCGAGGGTGAAGACATAGAGGATCAGCACAATCATCACCTTGTCGCCGCGCAGGGCGCGCAACTCCTTGACGATCAGGCGCAGGGTGTTGAGCATGGAACGCCGCATCTCAGGCCTCCTGCTTGCGCAGCGCCAGCACCGCGAGCAGCAGGTAGGCAAGGCAGAACAGCGCCAGGATGATCAGGTTAACCGCAATATCGCCGAAACCGAATCCCTTGAGGAAGGTCCCGACCGAGACCGGCTGAAACCACGCCCCGGGAAAGGACAGCCCGATCGCCCGCGCCGAGGCGTCCAGAGTCGAGACCGGCGTGATCAGGCCCGAGAAATTCACCGCCGGAATGATCGACATCACCGCGGTGGCAAAGACCGCGGCGACCTGGGTCCGGGTAAAGGCCGACATCACCTGACCGAACCCGGTGGTGGCGGCGACATAAAGCAGCGCGGCCAGCGCCAGCGCCGGAAGCGAGCCCGAAAAGGGGATGCCGAAAACCCATCGCCCCAAGGCCACCAGCATCCAGAAACTGACCGTGGCCACCGCGATATACGGCAGCTGCTTGCCGATCAGAAACTCGACCCGCCGCACCGGGGTCGAGCGGAAATTGGCGATCGTCCCGGTCTCTTTCTCGCGCACCACGCTGATCGTGGACATGATCGCGGGGATCAGCATCAGGATCAGCATCAGCATCGAGGGCACCATGGCATAGGCGCTCTTGAATGCCTGGTTGAACAGGAACCGCGTCTCGATGGAAACCGTGCTGGCGGTGCTCAGGCCGGCCTCGGTCTTCAGCTGATCCGAGAACCAGGAGAGCAGGCCCAGCGCATAGCCGCGCGCGGTCTCGGCGCGGAACGGCATCGAGCCGTCGATCCACAGCGACAGTTCCGGCATGGTGGTGCCCTGATGCAGCGCCCTGCCGAATCCATCCGGGATTTCCAACGCCACCGTCAGCTCGCCCCGGCCCATCCGGTCGTTCAACTCGTCCAGGGTGGCGAACCCGGGGCCCTCTTCGAATTGCGGGATCGAGGTGAAGGCCTCGGTCAGATAGCGGCTTTCGGGGGTGTGGTCCTGATCGTTGACGGCAAAGCTCAGCCTGTTGACGTCAAAGGAGATCCCGTATCCCATCGTAATCATCAGGATCACCGGCCCGGCCAGCGCAAAGAACATGCGGATCGGATCCCGCACCAGTTCCAGCGCCTCGCGCCAGCTATAGGCCCAAAGCCGCGCCGCCGATGAGACAACGACCGGGGAGGCGACGTCCCGGATGCCGGTGTTTGGCGGCGAGGCCACCATCCCCGGCCCGCATGCATCAATGAGATGCGATCGCAGCGCTCCGCCTCGCTCATGAAATGGGTCGAGATGAAGATCGTCACGCCGTGATCGCGCGACAGCGAGATCAGCTTGCGCCAGAACCCGTCCCGCGCCACCGGATCGACGCCCGAGGTGGGTTCGTCCAGGATCAGAACCTTTGGGTCATGGATGACCGCCACGGCCAGTTGCAACCGCTGCCGTATGCCCAGCGGCAGCCGCTCCGGCATTGCGTCGGCGACCTCGGCAAGCTCGAAATCCTCCAGAACCTCTGTCACTCTCGCCGCGCGGCGGTCACCGGGAATCTCGTAGAGTTTCGCGTGCAGTTCCAGGTTCTGGCGAACCGTCAACTCGCCATAGAGCGAGAAGCTTTGCGACATGTAGCCGATGTTCCGCCGGGCCGTCATGTCATTGGAACGCAGGGTCTGCCCGAAAAGTTTCGACTGCCCCGCCGTGGGCGTCAGCAGCCCCGTCAACATCTTCATGGTCGTTGACTTGCCGCATCCGTTCGACCCGAGAAAGCCAAAGATCTCGCCCTCGGGAATGTTGAAGCTGACATCGTTCACGGCGGTGAAATCGCCGAATTTCATGGTCAGCCCCGACGCTTCGATCGCCGGCACGCCGCTGTCCTGTTGCCGCCGCGGCCGCAGAGTGACACCGGCATCGCGCGCCTCGTCCTCGGGCAACAACCTGACGAAGGCCTCCTCCAGCGTCGCGCTGCCGGTGCTTTCGCGCAACGCGGCCGGCGCGCCGGTGGCGATCACGGCGCCGCCGTTCATCGCCGCCAGCCAGTCAAAGCGTTCGGCCTCTTCCATATAGGCGGTGGCGACCAGCACGCTGGTGTTGCCCAGATGGGTGCGGATGCGGTCGATCAGATCCCAGAACTGGCGGCGCGACAGCGGATCGCCCCCTGTGGTCGGCTCATCGAGGATCAGCAGATCGGGATCGTGGATCAGCGCCGAGCACAGGCTGAGCTTCTGCTTCATCCCGCCGGACAGCTTGCCCGCCGGCCGGTCGGGAAACGGGGCCAGACCGGTTGCCTCCAACAGCATGTCGATCCGCGCGGACCGCTCGCGACTGGCCTGCCCGAACAAGCGTCCGAAGAAATCGAGGTTTTCCCGAACGCTCAGCGTCGGATAGAGATTTCGACCCAGCCCCTGCGGCATGTAGGCGATCCGCGATCCCAGCTCCGCCCGCGCGCGCCGGTCGCGCATGTCCCGGCCCATCACCTTGATCCGCCCCTGCTGAAGCCTGCGCACACCGGCGACAAGTCCCAGCAGGGTGGATTTACCGACGCCGTCCGGCCCGATCAGCCCCACCATCTTTCCGGCCGGGATGTCGAGCGATACGTCGTCAAGCGCGCGATGGGCGTTGTAGCGATGCGTCACGCCGCCAAGCTGAGCCACAAAATCCATCAGCGTCAGTCCGGAATCCGGACCTGAAGATGTGCGGGCCAGTCGGCGACCGGGTTGGTGCGGACAAAGCCGATCCCGCGCACCCCTGTCTTGATGCGGTCCTCGAACCGTTCCAGCAGCGCGCGCGGCACCGTCAGCCGGACCCTGAACACCAGTTCTTCGCGCTGCTCCGCCGTTTCCACGTTCTTCGGGGTGAACTGCGCATCCGGCGAGATAAAGGTGATCCGCGCCGGCACCACCTGATCCGGGATCGGGTCGAGGATCAGCCGCGCCTCGTCGCCCAGCGCCAGCCGCCCCGCCACCACCGCCGGCAGGTAGATGTTCATGTAGACATCGGTCAGATCCAGCATGGTGACCACCGGCGCGCCCGCGGCGATCACCTCGCCCGGCTCGTGCAGCCGGTACAGCGCCCGTCCGCGAAGCGGCGCCCTGATGGTCAGATCGTCGAGCATGAGCTGGACTTGCTGCTCTTCCGCCTCGCTCACAGCGATCAGCGCCTCGGCGTCGCTGATCTGGGCCCTGGCCATCGCGACCGAGGCCTTGGCGCTGTTCAGCGTATTGGTCGCATCGTCCAGAACGCTTTGCGCGGTGGTCCCGCTCTCGTGCAGCTTCACCGCCCGTTCATAGGTGATGCGCGCCACGTCGAACGTGCTTTGCGCCTGCATCAGGGTGGCCTCCGACAGCGCCTTGGCGGCCCGCGACCGCAGCACCGCGGCCTTGGCGCCATTCAGCTTGGCCATGGCGTCCGAGGTTTCCATCTGTGCGATCACCTCGCCCGCGGTCAGAAGATCCCCCTCCCGCACGGTGACGCTGGTGAGCCGTCCGGCGTATTTCGTCGCCGCATCGACCGTCTGCGCCTCGAGCCGGCCGTTGGAATGATATATATCCTCCGCAGCGCTGGCTTTGCCGAATTTCTCCAGCAATGCCTCGAACCGGCCCTCGGCCAGACCAGGCATCGCGCCCATGGTAACAAGCGCCAGCGCACCCAGAAGGGCAGCAACCGGGCGGGTCCGCATTACGCCGGGCATCCGGCCGTTCTTGAAAAAGATCGTGTTATCCATCGCGACTTGAAAAACCTAAAGGAATGGGGATCTGCCACAGCATTTCTATTCGATCGCAACCGCTCGACTCGCGCAATCAGGGGCGGGTTCAGGGTAGATCGGCGGGAAAAAGAAGGGAACCGCTGACGTTGCAGCCCGCGGTCCCGCGCGCGGCGGCGCAGAGCAACCTTTGCGCGAATCCGGGAGGTTTAGTGTTCCGCGTCGGACAGAGGGCTACTGTCGCCCCGCTCCCCCCGGCGGCTCGGACCCGGACGCCGCCGTATGAACCCTGACGCGCCGGTCCCGCCTCGCGCGGGTGTACGCCTCTGCCGGGGAAACGAACCTGTCAAACCCGGCCATCCTGTGGCAGCATTCGACCGCAAACCGGCGTCCTGCCCCGGATCCGACGGTCGCCAGGTCAAATCGCCAAAGGAGAAGAAAATGAGCTATACATATGACCGTGTTCTCGGCGGCGTCGGGATCGCCGATGCAGACGCGCGCGTGCGCAAGGCGCTGGCCGATGCCGGCTTCGGTGTGCTGACCGAAATCGACGTCCAGGCCACGATGAAAAAGAAGATCGACGTGGACATGGACGCCTATCGCATCCTGGGCGCCTGCAACCCGACCATGGCCTACAAGGCCATCGGCCTCGAACCGCGCGTCGGCGCCATGTTGCCCTGCAACGTGATCCTGCGCGAGATCGACGGCGGCACCGAGGTCAGCGCCATCGACCCCTCTGCCTCGATGGCCGCGATCGACAACGGCGAACTTCAGGCCGTGGCCGGTCAGGTGGGAGAAATGCTCAAGGCCGCCATCGAGGCCGCGTGAAAGATCGGACAGCACCCTGACCGGCAGCCACGCGCCGGTCAGATCTGCATGATCGTTTCGGGACGGAATTGTCCGGCGACGTTGAAAAACAGATCGACCAGCGCGTTTTTCTCGTCGGCCAGGGCAAAGACCACCTCATCCACGGTCGAGCGGAACTCCGGCACCCGGATACGGCGCACGGTGTCGGCGCGATAGGTTCCGAACCGCCACATGAAACCGACCCCGATGCCCAGCGCCACCGCCTCATAGACCGCGTCGCGGGTGTCCGCCGTCAGCCGCGGCTGCGGATCGTACCCGGCCTGACGAAAGGCGCGGTCGACGACCTTCTGCGTCGAGGATCCGGGCGAACGGTACACCAGCGGGCTCGCCGCCAGATCCTCCAGCGTCACCTCGCCCCGGTCCGCCATCGGATTGCCGGGCGAGACGATCGCCACCACCTCCTGGCTCAGCACCGGCGCGCGGCGGAACCTAGTGTCCGCGGGCAGATCGGGCAGGACCGCGACATCGACCTCGCGCCGGGAGACCGCCGCCATAATCTCCTGATGCGAGCCGCTGCCCACCGTGACGGTCAGGGTCGGATGCTGCGCCAGCACGCGCCCGACAAGGGCGATGCCAGGCATCGAATTGCCCAGCCCCACGCGCAGCCGGTGCTGCCCCGTCGGCCCGCGACGCGCGAGCACGCGGACGGCATCGCGCTCGGCTTCCTGCATCCGGTTGCCTATATCGCACAGCTCCAGACAGGCCGGCGTCGGGCGCAGCACCCCGCGCACCCGATCGAACAGGTGAATCGCATGCGCCCGCTCCAGATCGCGGACCTGCTGCGCCACGGCCGAGTGCGAAACCCCGATTCGGCGCGCCGCCGCGGAATATGACCCCTCTTCCGCCACCGCCGTCAGGGCGCGCAAACGCGAAAGCGAAAGACCGGGCACCGTATTTGAAACCAATGCTTTCATGACCTGAAGCATACACTTTCAATCGTAACGGCACGGTTACAACCCGCCGTCATATCCCCTTCCAGACAACCGGCCAGATACCGGTCCCTGACACCACCAGCACCGGCGCCGGCATTGGCGCGGGCGGGGCATCGCCCCGAAAGGAGAGATTTTGGCATGACCGACCCGGTCCGACTGACCTATTTTCTGAACGGCCCCTGGCCGGACCGCGCCGCTATCCTGGCCGATCTCGACGGGTGCCTGATCTCCGGCGACACGGTGCTGCCGGATGTGCCGGACCTGTTCGCGCGCTGCGGCGATCGGCTGTGGATCGTCTCCAACAACTCATCCGACACCGCCGAGACCCTCGCGGTGCGGTTGGCCCGGCTGGGCCTCGATCTGCCGGCCGAACGGATCGTGCTGGCCGGCGAGATGACGTTGCGCGCGATTCAGGTGGCGAAGCCCGGCTCGCGGCTGGCGCTGTTCGCCGATCCGCCATTGCAGGCGCTGGCCGAGCGTCTGGGCCTGAGGCGCGATCTCGACCGGCCTCAGATGGTGGTGCTGGCGCGCGACCGGTCGCTGGACTTTGACGACATCGCCCGCATTGCGGCGCTGGCCCATGCCGGTGTGCCGGTGACCCTCGCCAATCCCGACCCCAGCCATCCCGGCGCCGACGGCACGCCGCAGCCCGAGACCGGCGCGCTCTGGGCGGCGATCTCGGCGATCAGCCCCCGGGCCGTCGCCACGAGTCTGGGCAAACCCGCCCCCGACCTGCCGCGCGAGGCGTTGCGGCGCGCCGGCGTCACCCCCGGCGCGGCCGTCTTCATCGGCGACACCCCCGAGACCGACGGACGGGCCGCCGCCGCCGCGGGGATCGAGTTTCTCCGCCTTGAACGCCCCGGCGCGGCGCCCGCCCTGCCACCGAGCACCGGCCGGATAACCGGAGCCGTCCCATGCTGAGCTATGCCTTGCGCACCCTGACCCGGATGGCGCTGACCTTTTTCGTGATCGTCACCATCGTGTTTTTCGCCACCCGCCTGTCGGGCAACGCCGTCGATTTCGTCGTCGGCGAAGGGATCACAAGCGAGGACCGCGAACTTCTCATCGCTTACTACGAGTTGGACAAGCCCCTGTTCAGCCAGTACCTGGCCTTTCTGCGCGCCTTTACCGACGGGCAGTTCGGCCTCTCGTTCATCGAGCGCCGCCCGGTGAGCCAGATCGTGTTGGAGCGGATCTGGCCCTCGGCCCAGCTGCTGTTGTCGGCGGTCGCGCTGACGCTGCTGGTGTCGATCCCGCTGGGCATCGCCGCCGCGATCTGGCGCAAGAGCTGGGTTGGCAGCGCGGTGATGATGGTCGCCTTTCTCGGCTATGCGGTGCCGAACTTCGTGCTGGCCATCGTGATGGTGCTGGTCTTCTCCTACTGGCTGAACTGGCTGCCGGTGGTGGGCAACGGCACGCCGCTGCATTTCATCATGCCGACCATCGCCATGGCCGGCGTGCTGATCGCAGCGCTCACCCGGTTCACCCGCAACGCCATGCTGGACGTGCTGGGCCAGGACTTCATGCGCACCGCCCGGGCCAAGGGCCTGCCCGAGGGCCGCGTCATCGTCAAACACGGGCTGCGCAACGCCGGCATCACCATCCTGTCGGTGATCGGGCTTCAGGTCGCCGGCCTCGCCGCCGCCGGATCGGTGGTGATCGAGGCGATCTTTGCCTGGCCCGGCATCGGCGATCTGCTGGTCAACTCGGCCCTGCGGCGGGACTACCCGGTACTGCAATTCGGTGTGCTGACCGTCGCGCTCGCCGTCATCGTGATCAACGCAGCTGTCGATCTGGCCTATGCTTGGGCCGATCCGCGTCTGCGCCACACCGTCCAGGCGTGAGGCTGCCATGACCCATTCCGCCACCGTTCCCGCCCCGTCGCTGCCCGCCGCCGCCTATCGGCTCTGGCGCGGTGCAGATCCGATCCAGAAGGCCGCCATCTTGATCGGCCTGACGCTGGTCAGCCTCGCCATCCTCGCCCCCCTGATCGCGCCGTTCGATCCCAATTCGCAAAGTCTGATCGCGCGGCTGCGCCCGCCGCTCGGGTTCGAGCGCGCCAAGGCGGGCTTTCTTCTGGGCACCGACGAGCTTGGCCGCGATGTCTTCTCACGCAGCCTTTACGGGCTGCGGCTGACGCTGATGCTGGCGGGTCTCGGCGCCACGCTGGGGCTGATGATCGGCGGCACCCTGGGTCTGCTCGCCGGCATCGCCGGCGGCCGCACCGAGGCCAGCATCATGGCCGCGGTCGACACCCAGATCGCGGTGCCCTTCACTTTGGTCGCCCTCTTCCTGCTCGCCATCCTCGGCAGCTCGATCGAGGTGATCGTGCTGGTCCTCGGCCTCGCCGGGTGGGAACAATACGCCCGCATCGTGCGCGGCGAGGTGAAGCGTCTGATGAACATGCCCTTCATCGAGGCCGCCCGCGCCGCAGGTGCAGGCCCGCTCAGGATCGCGCGGCACCACCTGCTGCCCAATATCGTCTCGCCGCTGGTGGTCCAGTTCACCCTGTCGCTGTCGAACATCGTGCTGCTGGAAAGCACGCTGTCCTTCCTCGGCCTCGGGGTGCAGCCGCCCACCGCCACGCTCGGCTCCATGGTCGGCATCGGCCGCGACTACATGCCGACCGCGCCCTGGATCGTGATCGCGCCGGCGATGATGATCCTGCTGATCACCTTCGCCGTGCAGATCCTCGGCGACTGGCTGCGCGACGGCGCCGATGTGCGGCTGCGCGCCCGATGACCCGTTTCCCGGAAAACCAACAACAGAGGGCCGACAAGGTTCCCACACCTTCACCCGCCAATCCAGCACCACGGAGAAAACCAATGCTGAGACTGCTGCTGTCCACCGCCCTTGCCGCCGGTTTTGCGACCGGCCTCGCCGCGCAGGAAATCACCGTCGGCGCCGCCAACGTGTCGAGCTACCTCGACCCCGGCCGCGACCATTCCAACGTCGGCTCGCAATTCTACTACAACGTCTTCGACACGCTGATCGACAAGAACCACGACACGCTGGGCGCCGACTGGCAGCCGGCGCTGGCCACCGAGTGGAAACTGGTCGACCCCAAGACCATGGAACTGAAGCTGCGCGAGGGCGTCACCTTCCAGAACGGCGAGGCGATGACCGCCGATGACGTCGTGTTCTCGCTGAACCGGATGTATCAGGCGACCTTCCCGCCCTACGTTGTGCGCTCGCGCGACCGTCTGTCGAACTTCGTCAAGGCCGAGAAGATCGATGATCTGACCGTCCGCATCAGCGTCGAGAAGGAAGAGCCGCTGTGGGAAACCCTGCTGAACCTGCAGCAGGTCATGATCATCCCCGAGGACTATACCAAGGGTCTGACCGGCGATCCCAAGGTGGCCGAGGACGACGATTTCGAGGCCTTCTCGCTGGCACCCGTCGGCACCGGTCCCTACCGCGTGGCCGAGTTCATTCCCGGCGAGCGCGTGGTTTATGAACGTTTCGACGGCTTCTGGGGCGAAAAGGCGCCGCTGGCCAAGGCCACCGTGCAGCAGATCCCCGAGACCGCATCGCGCGTCACCGCGCTGAAAACCGGCGAAGCGGACATCATCACCAACATCGCCCCCGACCAGCTGGCGATGATCGAGTCCGACTCGAACCTGCGCACCGTGGGCAGCGCGACGCCGCTGTTCCACGTCATGATCATGAACGTGAACCACCCCAAGCTGCGCGACCCGCGCATCCGTCAGGCGATGAGCCTGGCGATCGACCGCGACACGCTGAACGAGGCGCTGTGGCTGGGCAAGGCGGTGGTGCCGGATTCGCACACCTACAAGGAATTCGGCGATCTCTACATGCCCGAGCTGAAGACCTTTGAATACAACCCGGAGAAGGCCAAAGAGCTTCTGAAAGAGGCCGGCTACGACGGGTCCGAGATCACCTTCGACACCCACCCGACCTATTACACCAACGGGATGCTGGCCGCCCAGGCCATCACCGAGATGTGGAAAGAGGTCGGCATCAACGGCCGCGTGAACATCGCCGAGAAATGGTCGGGCGGCTCGCCGGACCTGATGGCCCGCAACTGGTCGAACCCGATGTATTTCGCCGACCCGTTCGGCTCTTTCGGGGTGATGTGGGCGCCGAACGGCCCGTCCGAGGGCGAGGGCCGCTTCAACA
Organism: Antarcticimicrobium luteum; assembly: GCF_004358185.1. Lineage (GTDB taxonomy): Bacteria > Pseudomonadota > Alphaproteobacteria > Rhodobacterales > Rhodobacteraceae > Antarcticimicrobium > Antarcticimicrobium luteum. Next base: position 59,923 of record NZ_SMUV01000062.1, on the reverse strand, counting down.
CCGACGAAGACTACGCCAAGATCTGGGAACGCTTCCGCTTCTCCAAGAACGTCGAGGCCCGCAAGGCCGCCTATGCCGAGCTGATGGAACGCATCAAGCAGGATCCGCCGGTGCTGCCGCTCTACCGTCCGTTCGAAAGCTGGGCGATGCGCAAGGACGTGGTGTGGGCGCCGAAGCCGGGCCACATTCCTTACGTGCTCGACTTCCGCGCCGGTTCGATCTCCTTCGCGTCGAACTAAGACCTCTCCGGCCCGCCGTTCGCGCGGCGGGCCGCCCCCCGACACAATTTCTTCGGGCCGGGAACATCGGCCCATTCTTCAGGAAAGACCTCGCCATGACCATCCGCCTCGCCATCGTCGCCGACATCCACCACGGCACCCCCTCTGCCACCAAACGCGGCGATACCGCCATGGGGCTGATGGAGGAGTTCGCCCGCTATGTCCGCGACGCCGATGTGACCCATGTGCTGGATCTGGGCGACCGGATTTCCGACGTGGATCACGACACCGACCTGCGGCTCGAAGCCGAGGTGGCCGAAGCCTTCCGCGCCGTGGAAAAACCGATCTGGCACCTCAACGGCAACCACGACCGCGACCACCTGAGCGTCGAGCAGAACGAGGAAATCCTCGGCCAGTCCCTCGGCCATGAGACCTTTGACATCGGCGGCTGGCGCATCGCGCTGTGGCGCGCCGACAGCCGGATCTATCGGGGCGCCGATCACTCCGGCTTCGTGCTGCGCGAGGCCGACCTGCTGTGGCTGTCGCGCACCGCCCAGGCCGCCGACCGGCCGCTGCTGGTGGTCAGCCACGTGCCGTTGTCCGGACATTCGCAGATCGGCAATTACTACTTCCAGAACAACCCGGGCCATTCCACCTATCCGATGGCCGAGCGCGCCCGCGCCGCGCTGGCCCAGGCCCGCGTGCCGGTGGTCTGCCTTGCCGGCCATGTACACTGGAACACCGTGACCACCGTCGAAGGCATCCCGCATCTGACCCAGCAGTCGCTGACCGAAAGCTTCACCACCGAAGGCGCGCCCGCCGGCGCCATGGGGGTGATCGAGCTGGGCGACACCGTCCGCTGGCAGGTCGCCGGCGACGATCCCTTCGGCACCGAGTTGCGCCCCGCCGCGCGGCGCTGGACCCCGGCCCTGCCCGAGTTTCGCGCCCATCCCGAGCTGCGCGCCCGACACACCCGGACCGAGGGCTGACCGATGACCCGCTCCCCCCTTCTCTCCGTCGAAAACCTGAGTCTGAATTTCGGATCGTTCAACGCGGTCCGCGACCTCTCCTTCGACATCGCAAGGGGGGAGACTTTGGCGCTGGTGGGCGAATCCGGGTCCGGCAAATCGGCCACCGCGCTGGCGCTGCTGCGACTGATCGAACGCGAGGGCGGGCGCATCGCCGGCGGCCGTGTCGTGCTGCACGGGACACCGGCGCTGGAGCTTTCCGCGCTTTCCGACCGGCAGATGCAGGCGGTGCGCGGCAACCGCGTCTCGATGGTGTTTCAGGAACCGATGACCGCGCTCAACCCGGTGATGCCGCTGGGCGAGCAGGTGGCCGAGGTGTTGCGGCTGCACCAGGGGCTTGATGCCGGCACCGCCCGTCTGGCCGCCCGCGACGCGCTGGAGCGGGTCAAGATCCCCGAACCCGAGCGGCGGCTGGACCAGTTCCCGCATGAGCTGTCGGGCGGGCTGCGCCAGCGGGTGATGATCGCCATGGCGCTGGCCTGCCGTCCCGATCTGCTGATCGCGGACGAGCCGACCACCGCGCTCGACGTCACCACCCAGGCCGAGATCCTGACCCTGATCCGCCAGTTGCAGGACGAGATCGGCATGGCCGTCCTGTTCATCACCCACGACATGGGCGTGGTGGCCGGAATAGCCGACCGCGTCGTTGTGCTGCGGCGCGGTGACAAGGTCGAGGAGGGGCCGGTCGCCGACGTCTTCGCCCGCCCCCGTGCGCCCTATACCCAGGCGCTGATGGCGGCGACGCCGAAACTGGGCAGCGGCGCGCCGAAACCGCTGCACCGCACCGAACCGCCGGTGCTGTCGGTGGACAATCTCGCGGTGCGCTTCCCTGTCCGGCGCGGGCTGCGGCCCGGGGCGCATCTGGACTATCACGCGGTGGCCGGCGTCTCTCTTTCCATCGCGCCGGGCGAAACGCTGGGGCTGGTGGGCGAATCCGGCTGTGGCAAGTCCACGCTCGCCCGCGCCGTGCTGCGGCTTGTGGATCCGGCCGGGGGGCGGGTCGCGCTGAACGGGCGCGAGATTACCCGGCTCGGCGCGTCAGAGCTGCGCGGCATCCGCAAACAGGCGCAGATGGTGTTTCAGGATCCCTTTGCCAGCCTCAACCCGCGCCTGCCCGTGCGCGACCTGATCACCGAACCGGCGCAGATCCAGTCCCGCATGAGCCGCGCCGAGCGGCAGGCGTTGGCCGAGGAGCTTTTGCACAAGGTCGGGCTGGAGCCGGAGGCGGCCCGCCGCTTCCCGCATCAGTTCTCCGGCGGCCAGCGGCAGCGTCTGTGCATCGCCCGCGCGCTCTCGGTGCGGCCGGCACTGATCGTCGCGGATGAGGCCGTCTCGGCGCTCGACGTCTCGGTGGCGCGACAGATCACCGACCTGATGGCGAAACTGCAGCAAGACGAGCGCGTCGCCTTCCTGTTCATCTCCCACGACATCGCGGTGGTGGAACGGGTCAGCCACCGGGTGGCGGTGATGTGGTCGGGCCAGATCGTCGAAACCGGGCCGACCGAGGCGGTGCTGCACAACCCGCAGCACCCCTATACCCGCCGCCTGCTGGCCGCGGTTCCGGTGCCCGACCCCGCCCGGCGCGCCGACCGGGTGCCGCCCCGCTCGGCGCTGACGGCGCCCGGGTTGCTGCTGCCCGTGGGCGAGGCCCCGGCGCGCGCCACCATGATCGAGGTTGCCAAAGGGCATTTCGTCGCCGCCGTCGACCCTGCCAGCAGCCTCCTGAACGGGGCGCCGCCACAGGCCCCCGCCGGCGCCGCGGCGCAGGAGCGTGAGCCGGCAGATCGGCGCCGGTTGCACCCGGTCTGAGGCGCGCGGTCGCGGCCCGCCGGATCGCGGCCAGACCCGCTCTTGCCCGACTGTACATTTCCGCCTTCGGATCGCAGGGTGCATCGCAGTGCCCAGCGATGGGGCGCGCGCCCTGCAAACCCGGCGACGCCAAAAACGGCGGCCTGCGCTGCGCGATCCTGCGGCAGACCGCCCCCTCTGCGCGCCCGACCACCGCGCCGGGCGCGGAATGGGGCGACAAGACCGCTGCGACCGGCTAGACCGGATCGGGGAAAAATGGCGTCTTTTTGTACAGGATGGAAATATGAAAGAGCTCTGGAACCTGACCGCGAGCGAAATCACCGCACAGATCCGCGCCGGCGACCTGACCGCGCGCGCCGTGACCGAGGCGGTCCTGGGCCGCATCGACACGGCCAACGGCGCGGCGAACGCGATTGTCGATCGCTGCGATGACGCCGCCCTGGCCGCCGCCGACGCGGTCGATGCCGCGCGCGCCGCGGGGCAGGCGCTGGGTCCGCTGGCCGGTGTGCCGGTGACGATCAAGGTGAACGTCGATCAGACCGGCCATGCCACCACCAACGGGCTGCGCATTCAGAAGGATCTGATCGCGGCCCGGGACAACCCGGTGGTCGCCAACATGCGCAAGGCCGGTGCGGTGATCGTCGGGCGGACCAACACGCCGGCCTTCTCGCTGCGCTGGTTCACCCGCAATAGCCTGCACGGGGCGACAAAGAACCCGCGCAACCATGCGCTGACCCCCGGCGGCTCCTCCGGCGGGGCGGCGGCGGCGGTGGCCGCCGGCATGGGGCCGCTGGCCCATGGCACCGATATCGCGGGATCGATCCGCTATCCGGCCTATGCCTGCGGCCTGCATGGGCTGCGCCCCTCGCTCGGCCGTGTGCCGGCCTTCAATTTCACCGGTCAGGACCGGCATATCGGCGGCCAGCTGATGGCGGTCTCCGGTCCGATCGCCCGCTCCATCGCCGACCTGCGGCTGGGGCTCGAGGCGATGGCGCAGCCCGATTTGCGCGACGCCTGGTACATGCCGGCACCGATGCGCGGGCCGGATGCGCCGCGCCGCGCCGCGCTGTGCCTGGCCCCCGACGGGATGCAGGTCGCGCCCGAGATCAAGGCGGCGCTGCGCGCGGCCGCCGCGCGGCTGGAGGCGGCCGGCTGGCTGGTCGAGGAACAGGACACGCCGCCGCTGCACGAGGCGATGATGCATCAGCTGACGCTCTGGCTGACCGATACCCGGCGCAGCGGCGAGGAGGCCATCCGCACCGAGGACGACCCCGACGCCAACCTGGTCCACGCGCGGCTTTCGGCGGTCTGCCCGGCGGTGGATGTGAACGGGCTGATGGACGCGCTTCAGGCCCGCTCGCGGCTGGCGCGGGACTGGCGCGCCTTTCTCAGCGACTGGCCGGTGCTGCTGTGCCCGGTCTCGGGCGAGCTGCCCTTTGCCGATCAGCGCGACGTCGCCAGCCAGGCGGATTTCGACGCGGTACTCGCCGCCCAGATGCCACAGATCGGCCTGCCCTTCATGGGGCTGCCGGGCCTGACCGTCACCACCGGCACCGTCGAGGGGCCGAACGGACCGACCCCGGTGGGTGTTCAGCTGGTGGCCAACCAGTTCCGCGAGGATCTGCTGCTGGATGCGGGCGAGGCGATCGCCGATACCGTCGCCGTCGCCAGTTAACCCCCTTTCCGCCGGCGGCAGAATGGATAGAGTGGCCACGCCCGTCGCCTGCCCCGGCGGATCTTAGACGCAATGCAAAGGAACCGACGATGAAACCCCTGTCCAATTCGGCACAGCACGTGGACGTCACCACCACCCTGCACCCCTACACCGACGCCCGCGCTCATGAGCAAAAAGGCCCGCTGGTGATCGATCGCGGCGAGGGCATCTATGTCTACGACCAGGCCGGCACGCAGTATATCGAGGCGCTGGCCGGCCTGTGGTCGGTGGCGGTGGGGTTCAACGAAAAGCGTCTGCGCGATGCGGCCACGGCGCAGATGGACCGCCTGCCCTATTACCACACCTTTGCCCACAAGGCGCATGAACCCTCGATCCGGCTGGCCGAGAAACTGGTCGAGATGACGCCGGAGAACCTGACGCGGGTGTTCTACACCTCCTCGGGGTCCGAGGCGAACGACACCGTGGTCAAGATGCTGTGGTACATGAACAACGCACTGGGCCGGCCGGAGAAGAAGAAGTTCATCGCCCGCAACAAGGGCTATCACGGCATCACCGTCGCCTCGGGCAGCCTGACCGGCCTGCCGGCGAACCACCGCGATTTCGACCTGCCGGCGATCCCGGTGCGCCATGTCACCTGCCCGCATTACTATCGCTTCGCCGAGGCCGGGGAGAGCGAGGCGGCCTTCACCGCCCGCCTGCTGAAAGAGATCGAGGACGTGATTCTCGAGGAAGGCGCCGACACCATCGCCGGGTTCATCGGCGAGCCGCTGATGGCCGCCGGCGGCGTCATGCCCCCGCCCGAGGGCTACTGGCCGGGGGTCGAGGCGCTCTGCCGGAAATACGACATCAAGCTGATCGCCGACGAGGTGATCAACGGATTCGGCCGCCTCGGCAGTTCGTTCGGCGCGGTGCACTACGGCTTTACCCCCGACATCATGGTGACGTCGAAACAGCTCACCTCCTCGTACATGCCGCTGGCTGCGATCATCTTTTCCGAAGAGATCTATGACGCCATCGCCGACAACAGCCACACCATCGGCACCTTCGGCCATGGCTTCACCGCCTCGGGCCACCCGGTCGCCACCGCCGTGGCGCTGGAGAACCTGACCATCATCGAAGAGCGGGACCTGATGGGCAACGCCGCCCGTGTGGGCAAGGTGATGCAGGACGCGCTGGCGCAATACGCCGGTCATCCGCTGGTCGGCGAGGTGCGCGGCGCCGGTCTGATCGCCGGGCTGGAACTGGTCGCCGACAAGGACAGCAAACACCCCTTCGATCCGATCGGAAAGGTCGGGGCGGCGGCCTTTGGGTTCGGCCATGAAGAGGGGCTGATAATCCGCAACGTGGGCGACACGCTGGCGCTGTGCCCGCCGATGATCATCACCGAGGACCAGGTGCAGGAGGTGGTGGCGCGGCTGGGCCGGGTGCTCGACCGTACCGCCGACTGGGTCAGGGCCGAGGGCATCGCCTGACATCGACCAGGCTGGCCGCAAGATCCGTTTCATCGCCAACCGGCAGCCCCCGCGGCTGCCGGTTTTTTTGTGCCGCGGCGGGGTCTCGTCGGTCGCTTGCCGCCCCTGTGCCAACAATCGGCCAGGAAATCAGGTCAATCCAATTGACCAAATCATTGTTCCCCGCGCGGCCCGAGCAAACGGGCCCGGGCCGCGCGGCGCGAAATCTCGACGCAGCGCGAGACAAATTGAAAAAGGATCTATGCAAATTGGATAAACAAAGTTACCAATTCCAAGGTGTGAATTCAAAACACGTGGCCGGGCGGGTGGGAGATCGCCTGGCGAATTAGGGAGGATACCATGACGAAGACACTTATCTCTCGCCGGGCCGCCTTGCAGAGGGTGGCACTGGCCGGCGCCGCCGGTCTGGCGGCACCGTCGATCGCCACCGCGGCCGGCGAAACCACCACCTGGAAGATCCAGACATCCTGGCCCGGCGGGGCCGGTTTGCAGATCTTCAAGGACTGGTGCGCGACCATCGTCGAGAAGACCGGCGGCGAGCTGGCCTTTAATCCGTTCGGCGCGAATGACGTGGTCGGCGATTTCCAGCTGTTCGACGCGGTCAAGAACGGCGTGCTGGACGCGGTGAACCCGTTCACCATCTATGCCCAGGGGATCATCCCCGCGGCCACCTTCCTGACCAGCTATCCGCTGGCGCTGCGCAACCCGCATGAATGGGACGTGTTCTATTACGGCCTCGGCGGGCTGGAAATCGCGCGCGAGATGTATGCCAAGCAGGGCATGCACTTTGTGGGTCCGGTCCATCACGGCCCGAACATCATCCACTCCAAGGTGCCGATCCGTTCGATCGACGATTTCCGGGGCCGCAAGATGCGCATGCCCGGCGGCATGGTGGCCGAGGTGTTCACCGAGATCGGCGCCGAGACCACGGTTCTGCCCGGCTCGGAAATCTTCCCGGCGCTGGAAAAGGGCACCATCGACGTGGCCGACTATGTCGGTCCGGCGGTGAACTACAGCCTCGGGTTCAGCCAGGTGACCAAGTATATCTCCATGGGCCCTCCGGGTTTCATGTCGTTGTACCAGCCGGTCGACCTGATGGACATCACCGTGGGCATGGATGCCTGGAACAAGCTGAGCCCGCAGATGCGGCAGTTCGTCGAGATGGAAACCCACGTCTATTCCGACATGCACCATGCGGCGATCCAGAAGGCCGACCAGGAGGCCTGGGCCAAGTTCGAGGCCGACGGCACCGAGGTCACCCGCCTCAGCCAGGACGATGTCGAACTGATGACCGAGGTCGCCGTGCCGATCTGGTTCAAATACGCCAACCGCGACAAGGACAGCGCGCGGGTCTTCAAGATCCAGCTCGACTACATGATGTCCGGCTCGCTCGGCTATGTGACCCAGGAGCAGATCGAAGGGTTGCAACTGGACCTGTGAACTAACTGACCGAGGGCATGGCCTGCGCACCACTACGGCGCAGGCCATGTCTGCTTTTTTGCATTGAGGCTGAGAGGGGACGCATGCCAAGTCTCGATTTCACACTGCCCCATTGGGCATATTGGGCCGGGTTGATCCTGTTCCCGTTAATCGCCATGGCGCTGGCCAAGCGCCCGAAACCGGAAAACCCGACCTACAACACCGCGCTGGGATACATGATCCTGGTGACGGGCGGCATGCTCGGCCTGCATCGGTTCTATCTCAAGAACCTGTTCGGACTGGTCTTCATTCCCGTGTTCCTAGCCATCCTGATCGCCAACAGTCAGGGCGCCACCGCGCGCTCCGAGCTGTCGAACGCGGCCAATACCGTGCGCATGGCCGAAGGCACGATCACGCGCGAGACCGAGCGCGCGGCCTCTGCCGAGGCCAGCCTGCCGGAACTGCGCGCCGATTTTGAGGCCGCCGAGGAAGGCTCCTTTGCCAAGCGTGGCGCCGAGAAGAAGATCAAGCGCGCCGAGGACCGCATCGAAAAGAGCCGCGCCGCGATCGAACAGGCGCGCACCGATCTGGCCAGCGCCGAACCGATCGAGGTGGTGGCGCAGGATCGTCTGGCATTCTGGAAGAGTATCTCGACCTATGCCTTCTACCTGCTGCTGGCCGGGATGCTGCTCGACGCCCTGTTGCTGCCCGGTATGGTGCGCCGCGCCAACGCGACCCTGCCCGCCAGGGTCGAGCTGTCCGAGACCGAGCGCAAGCTGAAGGAACTGGAGGAAGAGGAGACACAGGAGGATTCCCGCCATGTCTCGGCGGGCTGGACCGGCCATATCGACCGGCTGGCTCTGTTCTGCGGCGAATTCGTCAGCTATTGGGCGGTGATCGCCGTCTTTGTCTATTACTTCGAGGTGATTAGCCGGTACGTGTTCAACAGCCCGACCAACTGGGCCCATGAATCCATGTATCTGATGTTCGGCATGCAGTACCTGATCGCTGGATCCTATGCGATGCTGACCGAAAGCCATGTGCGGGTCGACATCTTCTACGCGCCTTTGCCGCGCAAGAAAAAGGCCTGGGTCGATCTGCTGACCTCGGTGTTCTTCTTCATCTTCGCCGGCACGCTGCTGGCGACATCCTATATCTTCGCCTTCGACGCGATTGCGGTGCCCTCGGGCAACTCCATCGTATCGGACTGGGCGCGGGGCGAGGTCGGTTTTGGCGAATTGCTGTCCGGCTTCAACCTGTCGCAATGGACCGATCCGAATATCCGCTGGGGCGAGATCAGCTTCAACGAATGGGAGGTTCCTCTTTGGCCGATGAAATGGGTCATGGTCATCGGCGGGCTGCTGCTGGTGCTGCAAGGCATTTCGAAACTGGCGCAGGATCTGCGCGCCGTCGTGAAGGGGGCGTAACCGATGGGTCTTGAGATTGGAATCGAGTGGCTCACACTCATCATGTTCGGCTCGCTGCTGGTGCTGCTGATGGCGGGGCTGCCGCTGGCCTTCGTCACCGGCGGTCTGGCCTGCGTGTTCCTGTTCATCCTCGGCGATGAACGGGCGCTGAACATCGTGCCCAGCCGGATCTTTCCGCTGATGACGAACTATCAGTTGTCCGCCATCCCGCTGTTCATATTCATGGCCTCGATGCTTGAGAGGGCCGGGATCATCAACGACATGTTCGATGTGATCTACAAGGTCCTCGGCGGGGTCAAAGGCGGGCTCGCCGCGGCGACCATCATCGCCTCGACGGTGCTGGCCGCTATGGTCGGCGTGATCGGCGCGGCGGTCGTCACCATGGGCATCATCGCCCTGCCGGCGATGCTGAAGCGGAACTACGACCCCAAGATCGCCATGGGATCGATCATGGCCGGCGGCACGCTGGGCATCCTGATCCCGCCGTCGATCCTGGCGATCATCTACGCCGTGGTGGCCGAGCAGTCGGTGGGCGAGCTGTTCATCGGCGCGGTCATTCCCGGCCTGTTGCTGTCGGGGATGTACGTCGCCTATGTGATCCTGCGCAGCTACATCAACCCTGATCTGGGCCCGCCGATCCCGGTGGAAGAGCGCATCTCGACCGCCGACAAGATCCGTCTGATCAGCAAGATGTCGGCGCCGATCGCCCTGATCGTCGTGGTGCTGGGGGTGATCTTTACCGGGGTCGCCACCCCGGTCGAGGCCGCCGGCATCGGAACCTTCGGCGCCTTCATCGTCGCCGCCATCCACCGCAAGCTGGACTGGCAGACGATCCGCGAGGCCTCGATCGGCACGCTGAAGGCCAGCGCCATGGTGATCTGGATCATGTTCGGCGCGACCATCTTCGTCGGGCTCTACGTGCTCGAGGGTGGCCAGCAGTTCGTGCAGAACGCGTTGCAGGCCACCGGGTTCGGTCCCTGGGGCATCCTGATCATCATGCAGATCGTGCTGATCGTCCTCGGCATGTTCCTCGACTGGGTCGGTATTCTGCTGCTCTGCGTTCCGATCTTCGTGCCGATCGTCAAGGCCCTTGGTGCGCAGTCCTTCGGCCTCGACAGCCCCGACGATCTGGTGCTGTGGTTCGGGGTGCTCTACCTGGTCAACATGCAGATGAGCTTCCTGTCGCCGCCGTTCGGCTATGCGTTGTTCTACCTGCGCGGCGTCGCTCCGGCAGAGATCCCGATGTCGGACATCTTCAAGTCGGCGCTGCCGTTCCTGGCGCTGCAGGTGGTCGGGCTGCTGCTGTGCATGTTCTTCCCCGAGATCATCACCTGGCTACCGAGACTGGTCTACGGCTAACAACGGGTTCACTCACGGAACCACTGACCGCGTCCGCCTCAAGGCGGGCGCGGTTTTCGTTAGAGGCGTCGCTCGATCGTCCTGCGGAACCGACCTGTGGCCGGCCTCCGCGCCAAAGACACCGGCGCGGAACAAGGCCGAAGGCCGCCGCTCACTCCGCCCCTTCGGGAAAGGTGAAATCGGGAAGCTGGCCGAAAGCCTCGCGCAGCGCGATGCCCCAGCCGCTGGAAATCCGCTCGAAATAGGGATCGTCGGGCTGGATGCGGAATTGCTGGCCGGGCTCCAGACTGTCGGCCTCATAGACATGCACGTCCAGCGGCAGACTGACCGAGAGGTTGGCCTTGATGGTGGAATCGAAGGACAGCAGCAGCAGCTTGATCGCATCCTCGTAGCTCATCTCGGGGTCATAGGCCCGCACCAGGATCGGCCGGCCGTATTTGGTTTCGCCGATCTGGAAATAGGGGGTGTCAAAGCTGGCCTCGATGAAATTTCCCTCGGGATAGATCATGAACAGGCGCGGCGCGCCGCCGGCGACCTGCCCGCCCAGGATCATAGTCGCGTTAAAGGCGGCGTCGGCCCGCTGCCCGGTTTCGGCATGGGTCGCGATCACCTCTTTCAGGGTGTTGCCGACCAGCGTGGCGACCTGGAACATCGACTTGGCCTCGAGGATGCCCGGATTGCGCTGCGCCGGTTCCTTGCTGCGCTCATCCAGCAGGCTGACGACCGATTGGGTCGTCGCCAGATTGCCGGCGGTCATCAGGGTGATGTTGCGTTCGCCCTTCTGTTCCCAGACGAACATCTTGCGAAAGGTCGAAATGTTGTCGATGCCGGAATTGGTGCGGGTGTCCGACATGAACACCAGCCCCCGGTTCAGCATCAGACCGACGCAATAGGTCATGTCAGGGCACCTTTTTTGCCGCCCTAGAAAGCAGCCTATTGCTGAACTTGCAAGGTGACATGAAGCGCCTCGCCGCCGGCGCCCTGCCGCAGCCCGTGGATCGGGGCGGCATCGCGATAGTCGCGCCCGGTGGCCACCCTGACATACCGCGCATCGGGGCAGATACCGTTCGAGACGTCGAAGCCGATCCAGCCCAGCCCCTCGGTCCAGACCTCGGCCCAGGCATGGCTTGCGTCCTGCTCCACCACGCCGTCCATCATCAGATAGCCGCTGACATAGCGCGCCGGATACCCCAGCAGGCGGGCGGCGGCGATCATGATGTGGCTGTGGTCCTGACAGACGCCGTGACCGGCACTCAGGGAGTCCTCGGCGCCTGTGGCGCTGTGGGTGCGCCCGGTTTCATAGGCCACCGCGCCGGCGATCTCGGCGGACAGCGCGTGCAGCATGTCCACCCCGCCCGGCGCGTCGCCGCCGCTGCGCACCCGGCTGGCGAGCTGGCGCAACTGCGGCCCCGGCGCGGTCAGCGGCGTCGCCTCGCGAAACAGCCACAGCGGCGCCGGACCTTTGTGCTTGCCGATCACGCCGCCGCGGTCCTCGACCTCGACGTCGCCCTCGCTGACGATCCTGACCCGGGTCACGCCGGTATCGACCATCACCAGTTCGGTATGGTTGGAAAACAGATCATCGAATTCAAGCTGCTTGGTCCCCCCCTCGATCGACGAGGACCAGGCGATCACCCCCTGGCCGTGGTCCGATTTCGGGATCAGCCGCAGTTGCTGCAACGCGTAATGCACCGGCGCGTCAAAGCTGTAGGTGGTGACGTGGGTGATCTTCAGCCGCATGGGGTTACCTGTAAAATCGGAAATCCGTTTCGATGTGATTGGCCAGACGCGAGGTGTCGGCGATGAAGTCGCGCAGAAATTCGTGCAGCCCGTCCTCGAAGATCGACGGCACCGAGGCGCCCCGCAGGCGCATGCAGATGCGATCCGACTGGATCTGACTGTCCTGCCGCTGGCCGTATTCCTGTTCCAGCAGCTCCAGATACTGCCCGATCTTGGAATAGCAGAATGCCAGCGACCGCGGCATCCGCCGATCCAGAATCAGGAACTCGGCGATGCCATAGGGCGAGACATCGCCGCCGTTCAGCCAGTGATAGGACCGTTCCGCCGAAACCGAGCGCAGGATCACCTCCCACTGGGCGTTGTCGATGGTGGTGCCGACAAAGGCGGCCGAGGGCAGCAGGACGTAATACTTCACGTCGAGGATGCGGGCGGTGTTGTCGGCCCGCTCGATAAAGGTGCCCAGGCGCGAAAACGCATAGATGTCATTGCGCAGCATGGTGCCGTGCAGGGCCCCGCGCACCACCGAGGTGCCATGCCGGATGGTGCTTAGCGTGTCATAGAGGTTGCGTTCGGTCACCGGGCGGGCCAGCGTCGACTTGAGCGTCATCCAGCAGTCGTTGACAGCCTCCCACACCTCGCCCGACAGGGCGGTGCGGACCTGGCGCGCATTGGTGCGCGCGGCCTCGATCGCACTCATCACGCAGGAGGGGTTGCTCCTGTCCCGCAGCAGAAAGTTGATGACGGTGGCGGCATCGTATTCGGAATATTTCTCGCGGTAGGCGGCGTTGATCCCGGCGGTGGTCAGGATCGACTGCCACTCGTTGGCGCCGCCGTTGGAGCGGGTCAGGGCGATATGCCAGCCGGCCTCGAGCAGGCGGGCGATATTCTCGGCCCGTTCGATATAGCGGAACATCCAGAACAGTCCGCCGGCGTTCTTTCCCAGCATCATGCCTCAGTCCCCCAATACCCAGGTGTCCTTGGTGCCGCCCCCCTGCGAGGAGTTGACCACCAGAGATCCCTGTTTCAGCGCCACCCGGGTCAGCCCGCCCGGCGTCATGTCGATCCGGTTCGGCGAGACCAGCACGAAGGGCCGCAGATCCACATGCCGTGGCGCCAGCCCCGCCTTGGTCAGGATCGGAACCGTCGACAGCGCCAGCGTCGGCTGCGCGATGTAATTGGCCGGCCGCGCCCGCAGTTTGCGTTCAAAAGCGGCGATCTCTTTCTTGCTGGCCACCGGCCCCACCAGCATGCCGTAGCCGCCCGAGCCATGCACCTCCTTGACCACCAGTTCGGACAGATGCTCCAGCACATAGGCCAGCGCGTCCGGCTCCGAACAGCGCCAGGTCGGCACATTGGGCAGGATCGCCGGCTCGCCGGTATAGAACTCGATGATGTCGGGCATGTAGGAATAGAGCGCCTTGTCATCGGCGATGCCTGTGCCCGGCGCATTGGCCAGCGTGATGTTGCCGGCGCGATAGACATCCATGATCCCGGGCACGCCCAGCAGGCTCTCGGGGTTGAAGTTCAGCGGATCGAGATACTCGTCATCCACCCGGCGATACAGCACGTCGATCGGCTGAAAGCCTTGGGTCGTGCGCATGGCCACGCGGCCCTTTTCGATGCGCAGATCGGTGCTCTCAACCAATTCGGCGCCCATCCGGTCGGCCAGAAACGCATGTTCGAAATAGGCCGAGTTGTGGATGCCCGGCGTCAGCACCGCCACCACCGGCCTGTCGTTCGGCGAATTCAGCGGCGCGCAATCGGACAGCGAGCGGCGCAACAGCTGCGGATAGGTGCTGACCGGGCGCACGTTGAGCCGGGTGAAAAGCTCGGGGAACATCTGCAGCATCGTCTCGCGGTTCTCCAGCATGTAGGAGACCCCCGAGGGCGTGCGCGCGTTGTCCTCCAGCACAAAGAACTCGTCCTCGCCGGTGCGCACCAGATCGACGCCGACGATATGGGTATAGACACCGCCGGGCGGGTTCACCCCCATCATCTGCGGCAGAAACGCCTCGTTGCCGGCAATGATATGCTCCGGGATGCGTCCGGCGCGCAGGATTTCCTGGCGGTGGTAAATATCGTGCAGGAAGGCATTGATCGCCCGCACCCGCTGTTCGATGCCGCGCTCCAGCTTGGCCCATTCGCGGGCCGAGATGATGCGCGGGACGATGTCAAAGGGGATCAGCCGTTCGTCCGCCTCGTCCTGCCCGTAGACATTGAAGGTGATGCCGATGCGGCGAAAGAACGCCTCGGCTTCCAGGGATTTGCGGCGCAGCCCCCTGAGCTCTTCTCCGTTGAACCACTGACAATAGCCCTCATAGGGCGGTCGGGCCGTTTCGGGCCCCGAGAACATCTCGTCGAAAAATCGGTCACTCTTGTCCATGAGACGATCAGCGGCACTCCGAAACAGGTTGGCAAGGAGCCCGCGAAGCGGCGGCGCGGCGATCCGGCGACGCGGCCGGAAAGCGCTCATTTCACGGGCAACCCGCCTGCGATTTAAGCTAACGACGGAAACCGTGCCGGGGCAAGGTTTAGATTCCCCGGCGCGCGGCCAACCGCCGGGCGCAGCACCGCCTCCGCCGTCCTGCCCCCCGCCGTCCCGGCATCCCCGCGGATCCAGCAGCTTGGCCAGCACGCCATCCTTGGTGATCTCGCCCAGCACCTCGCCGCCCTCGGTCACGCCCACCGGACGGCCGGTCTCGATCACCTGGACCATCACGTCCTGGATCTGGGCATCGGCCGGAACCGTAAGCTGATGCGTGCCGCTCAGCGGCTGCATCACGTCGCGCGCGCAGAGCACGCCAAGCGGGTTCATATGGGCCACGAAATCGGCCACATAGTCATTCGCCGGGTCGGAAAAGATCTGTTGCGGGGTGCCGCATTGCACGATCCGCCCGCCCTCCATGATGGCGATGCGGTTGCCGATCTTGAACGCCTCGTCCAGATCGTGGCTGACAAAGATGATGGTTCGCTTCAGATCCTTTTGCAGATCCAGAAGCTCGTCCTGCAACCGGGTGCGGATCAGCGGGTCGAGCGCCGAGAACGGCTCGTCCATCAGCAGGATCGGCGCCTCTGTGGCAAAGGCGCGGGCTAGGCCGACGCGCTGCTGCATCCCGCCGGAAAGTTCCCCGACCTTGCGGTCGCCCCAGTCCGAGAGGCCCACCAGCGCCAGTTGACGGTCGACCCGTTCGGCGCGCTCGTCCTTCGGCACGCCGGACAATTCCAGCCCCAGCCCGACGTTCTCGCGCACGCTGCGCCAGGGCAGCAGGCCGAACTGCTGGAACACCATGGCGATCTGGTTCTGCCGCATCCGGCGCAGGGTGGCGGCATCGGCGGCGGTCACATCGACCATGTCCTGTCCGTCGTTGACCAGCACCCGGCCGCGCGCCACCGGGTTCAACGCATTGACCGCGCGCAACAGCGTGGACTTGCCCGAACCCGAAAGCCCCATCAGCACCAGGATCTCGCCCATGATCTCGTTTTCCATCGCCAGCGAGAATTCGAGATTGCTCAGCAGTTTGCCCACGTTCGGGCAGGCCGCGACATAGCCGGCCGAGGTGTTGGTATAGACTGTCGCGCCGCCATAGTTCGGACCGAACCAGTCATCGCCCCCCGACAGGTAGGTCATCTCGAAATTGGCGTTCATCGGGTGCGGCTCCCAGCCCAGGAAGATGATCGGATCGCCCTTGCGGTCGGAGCGGGCAACCTGCGCCAGCATCCCCTGCTCGGAGCTTTCCTTGACCTCGAACCCTTTCAGGCCAAAGGCGTCATCCGCGATCATGTCCATGATCAGGCGGTTGCCGTCGTTGCCCGGCTCGATGCCATAGATGGTGCTGTCCAGCGCCTCGGCCTGGGTGGCGATCGCCCCGAACGAGGTGATGCCCAGATCCGCGCCCGCCTTGTTGGTGGCCAGGGTGTATTTCGCCCCCTCGAGGTTGGCGCGCACGGTGTCCACGGTGCCGGCCTCGCGGTAGGGGGCGATATCACCCTCCATCGTCGGCATCCAGTTGCCGAGGAACACGTCGATGTCCCCTTTGGCCAGCGAGGTATAGGTCACCGGCACCGACAGAACCTTAACGTCGGTGTCATAGCCCAACGCCTCCAGCACCGTGGTGGTGGCGGCGGTGGTGGCCGTGATGTCGGTCCATCCCACATCCGAGAAGGTGACCGAATCGCAATCCGCGGCGGCGGCCGCGCTGGTCATGGCCGCCAGGGCCAGCGCCGAAATCGACAGCCTGAACATCTGAGAAACTCCGCGTTTCAGGTTGGATTGCCTCCAGGAACCACATTTTATGGATTCTCGTGACACCCCTGATTGACCAGTCAATCAATATACGGTCTAGAGGGGGGGCTTTGCCCCAGGCCCGGTCCACGCGACTCTCCCCGCGCGGACCGCTGACAGACCCAGAGGTGTGCCATGACCGCGCGTTTCCAACCCAACGCCCGCCCTGTCCCCGCCGGTATTCCCAACCGCGCCGCCTGTGTGCGGGCCTGAGGAGGACGACCGATGGAAGCGGATTTCGTCATCGTCGGCGCCGGTTCCGCCGGCTGCGCCATGGCCTGCCGGCTGTCCGAGGCCGGCGCCTCGGTCCTGGTGATCGAACACGGCGGCAGCGACGCCGGCCCCTTCATCCGCATGCCCGGCGCGCTGTCCTACCCGATGAACATGAAGATCTACGACTGGGGCTATCGCTCCGAGCCCGAGCCGCATCTGGGCGGACGGCGCCTGGCCACCCCGCGCGGCAAGGTGATCGGCGGGTCTTCCTCGATCAACGGCATGGTCTATGTGCGCGGCCACGCCTGCGACTATGACACCTGGGCCGATATGGGCGCCGACGGCTGGTCCTATGCCGATGTGCTGCCCTACTTCAAACGGATGGAGAACTGGCACGACAGCGGCCACGGCGGCGACCCGGCCTGGCGCGGCACGGACGGCCCGCTCCATGTCAGCCGCGGCAAGCGCGACAACCCGCTGACCCGCGCCTTTGTCGAGGCCGGGCAGCAGGCGGGTTACCCGGTCACCGACGATTACAACGGCGAGCGCCAGGAGGGGTTCGGCCCGATGGAGGCGACCATCTGGCAGGGCCGCCGCTGGTCGGCCGCCGAGGCCTATCTCAAACCGGCGCTGCGCCGCCCCAACTGCGACCTGATCCGCGCCTTTGCCCAGCGCGTGGTGATCAGCGCGGGCCGCGCCACCGGCGTCGAGGTTCTGCGCGGCGGCCGGACCGAGGTGATCCGCGCCCGGCGCGAGGTGATCCTCGCCGCCTCCTCGATCAACTCGCCGAAACTGCTGATGCTGTCGGGCATCGGCCCCGCCGCGCATCTGGCCCAGCACGGCATCCCGGTGATCGCCGACCGCCCCGGCGTGGGCCAGAACCTGCAGGACCATATGGAACTCTATATCCAGATGGCCGCGACCCAGCCCGTCAGCCTCTTCAAATACTGGAACCTCTTCGGCAAGGCCCGGGTCGGCGCGCAATGGTTGCTGACGAAAACCGGTCCCGGCGCCTCGAACCAGTTCGAAAGCGCCGCCTTCATCCGTTCCAGCGCCGGCATCAGATACCCCGACATCCAGTACCACTTCCTGCCCATCGCCGTGCGCTATGACGGAAAGGCGGCGGCCGAGGGGCACGGGTTTCAGGCCCATGTCGGACCGATGCGCTCGAAAAGCCGGGGCGCGGTCACGCTGGCCTCGGCCGATCCGAAGGCGCCACCACGGATCGTCTTCAACTACATGAGCCACGAAGACGACTGGCGCGATTTCCGCGCCTGTATCCGCCTTACGCGCGAGATCTTCGCGCAGGACGCCTTCAAACCCTTCGCCGGACACGAGATCCAGCCCGGCGCCGCGGTGCAAAGCGACGACGCGCTGAACCAGTTCATCCGCGAGCACGCCGAAAGCGCCTATCACCCCTGCGGCACCGCGCGGATGGGACGCGCCGACGATCCGATGGCGGTGGTCGACCCAGAGGCCCGGGTGATCGGGGTCGAGGGGCTGCGCCTGGCCGACAGTTCGGTGTTTCCGCAGATCACCAACGGCAATCTCAACGGCCCCTCGATCATGGTGGGCGAAAAGGCCGCCGATCATATCCTCGGCCGCGCGCCGCTGGCCCCCGCCAACGACCGGCCATGGATTCACCCCAACTGGGAGACCGTCCAGCGCTGAGGCGCCGCGCCGCTCAGCGGTTGCGGCGCGGCAGCGGCTCGTTCGCGGTCCAGTCCCAACTGCCCTCATCGCGCTCGCTCACCGCCTGCTTCCAGCCGACAGCCTCGGCGCGGGTCTTGAAGTTGATCCCCTCGGGCGAATGCCGGGTGATGCCGTCAAAGATCGTCGCCAGCCGCTGGGTCTGCATCATCCCGGTCTGCTCGATCGCCTGGTTGATCACCATCTTCTGCATCGCCAGCTGGTTGATCGGCACAGAGGCCATCCGCGCCGCCATCTCCTCTACCCGGTCGTCCAGCATGTCATCCGGCACCGCCTCCAGTACCAGCCCCATATCGGCCGCCTCGCGGCCGGTGATCTTGTCGCCGGTGAACAGCATCCGCTTGGCCCGCTCCGCCCCCAGCCGGTAAACCCACATTGCCGTGGTCGGGCAGCCCCAGACGCGGGCGGGCATGTAACCGATCTGCGCGCCCTCCCCCATGATCGTCATATCGGCGCACAGCGCGATGTCCGAGCCGCCCGCAACGGCAAACCCATGCACCTTGCACAGAACCGGCTTCATCGCCCGCCACAGCGACATGAAATGCTGGGTGTTGCGCCACATGAAGCTGTAGTCCTTGATCGGATCCCAGGGCATCTCCTGCGTGGCCTGGCCGCTGCCGTTGCCCTCGGCATAGAAGGTCAGGTCATAGCCCGCGCAAAACGCCTCCCCCCGCCCCGACAGCACGATCACATGCACGCCCGGATCGGCATCGGCCCGCGCCACCGCCGCCTCCAGCTCCACCGGCCGCTCGTCATTGATCGCGTTCATCACCTCGGGCCGGTTCAGCGTGACCCGGGCGATCCGCCCGTCCTTTTCGTAATCGACAACAGCCAT
This sequence comes from Antarcticimicrobium luteum, assembly GCF_004358185.1. GTDB lineage: Bacteria > Pseudomonadota > Alphaproteobacteria > Rhodobacterales > Rhodobacteraceae > Antarcticimicrobium > Antarcticimicrobium luteum. The sequence goes on along the minus strand of NZ_SMUV01000062.1, from coordinate 40,736 downwards.
GGTCGTCCTCCCTGTCTCCTCCCAAAGAGGGAACCACGCGCTCCGGCAAAAGAAAACGGGACGCGCGGTATGACCGCACGTCCCTTCTTTTTCGCGCCGAAAGTATCCCGGCGGTGCCTCGGTCTTAGAACGGCAGTCCGACGTAATTCTCCGCCAGCGAGGTTTGCGCCGCCTCGGACGAGAACAGATACTCCAGATCGGTCTGCTGCAGCCGCTTGTCGTAGTCGATGCTGTCCGGGAAGGTATGCAGCAGCGTGGTCATCCACCACGAGAACCGCTGCGCCTTCCACACCCGCGCCAGCGCCTTGGCAGAGTAATTCTCCAGCCCGGCATCGTCGCCGTTCTGATAATGATCCACCAGCGCGTGATAGAGGTAATAGATGTCCGAGGCCGCCGAATTCAGCCCGCGCGCGCCGGTGGGCGGCACGATATGGGCGGCATCGCCCGCCAGGAACAGATTGCCGTAGCGCATCGGCTCGGCGACGAAACTGCGCAGCGGCGCGATGCTCTTCTCGATGCTGGGACCGGTGATCAGACCCTCGGCGACATCCTGCGGCAGACGCATCTTCAGCTCGTCCCAGAACGCCTCGTCCGACCAGTCCTCGACCGAGTCGGTCAGCGGCACCTGGATGTAATAGCGGCTCAGCACCTGGCTGCGCAGCGAACACAAGGCAAAGCCGCGCTCATGCTTGGCATAGATCAGCTCGGGGCTGACCGGCTTGGTGCGCGACAGCACCCCCAGCCAGCCGAAAGGATAGACCTTTTCGTATTCCTTCAGCACATCCTTGGGGATCGACTTGCGGCTGACGCCGTGGAACCCGTCGGCGCCGATGATGTAATCGCAGTCGATGCGGTGCTGCTCATCGCCCAGCCGGTAGGTGAGGTAAGGCGCGTCGGATTTCAGATCGTGCGGCGTGACGTCCTGCGCCTCGTGGATGACGGCGCCGCCCATCTTGTCGCGCGCCTCGTAGAGGTCGCGGGTCAGTTCGGTCTGGCCGTAGACCACCACCGAATTGCCGCCCGTGTACTTGTGCAGATCTACCCGGTCCCGGGCGCCGTCATGGGCGATGTAGAACCCTTCGTGGATCTCGCCCTCGCGGTCCATCCGCTCGCCGCATTGCGCCTCGCGCATCAGCTCGGCAAAGCCATGCTCCAGCACGCCGGCCCGAATCCGGCCCAGAACGTAGTCGCGGCTGTGCCGTTCCAGCAGGATATTGTCGATTCCCTTCAGGTGCAGCAATTGCGACAGCAACAGGCCGGACGGCCCGCCGCCGATGATTCCGACCTTGGTTTTCACGGGGGTATTCATGGACGCTCCTCCTTTGATTGCCGGAATATGCTCTCTTGCGGCCTAGTCGGGAATGGATCAACCGCGCAACTTATTGTACATTTCGAACATGACCGAGACCACCACCAGCGCCGCGATCCGCAATTATAACCTGTTCGGCGAAACCGCCGAAGTGCCCGATGTGGTGCATTGCGAGACGATTCAGGACCGCTCCGAGCTGCACAATTGGGAGCTGCGCCCGCACCGCCACGCGCGGTTGCACCAGGTTCTGATGCTTCGCTCGGGCGGCGGCAGCGCCCGGATCGAGGGGCAGACCGTCCCGCTCATCCCACCGGTGCTGATCAACATGCCCCGCGGCTTCGTCCATGGTTTCCGCTTTCACCAGGGCACCGAGGGTTGGGTCATCACGCTGAGCGCCGATCTGATGGACGAGGCGCTGCGCGACCGCGAGGGGCTGCGGGCGGTGCTCGCCAATCCCTGCGCCGTGCCGCTGCCCCCCGAGCTGGAGACATTGGCCCACCGCATCCTGACCGAATATCACAACCGCGATTTCGCCCGGGCACAGATCCTGCGCTCACAGGCCGGCTCGCTTCTGGGTCTGGCGGCCCGCGCGATCCACACCGATCAGGCGCCGCCCGATCCCCATGCCGACACCCCGCTCCTGCGCCGGTTCGAGGCGCTGGTCGAGCAGAACTTCCGCCAGCGCCTGGCGGTCGCCGACTACGCCGCGCGGCTGGCGGTCTCGCCCACCCATCTCAACCGCGTGGTGCGACAGGCGACCGGGCGGCCCGCCTCGGCGCTGATCGCCGAACGGGTGCTGCGCGAGGCGCGGCGCATGCTGATCTATACCAACCTGACCGCCGCCGAGATCGGATACGAGCTGGGCTTTGCCGACCCCGCCCATTTCTCGCGCGTGTTCACCCGGGGCACCGGCAGCCCGCCGCGCGCCTTCCGTCAGCGGATGGAACAGGGCGGCTGAGGCCGCACCTGGCCTTGCTGTGGGATTTGGGCCTTTGTGCAGAAAAGAAGAGGCGGACCGCTCCGCTTCTTCTCGTTGTAAATGGTCCCGCCGGAGGCGCGCGCCAAAGGGGCGTTTCGGCCCGGGATCACCCCCGCGCCATGCCCCGTACAGTTTCGACCATCAATTGTACGTTTTCCGGGTTCGCATCCGGGGTGATCCCGTGGCCCAGATTGAAGATATGCGGCCCCTTGGAGAACGCCCTGACGATGCGCCGGGTCTCGTCGATCAGGGCCTGACCGCCGGTCACCATATGCTCGGGTGCCAGATTGCCCTGCACGCAGCCGTCGATCTGAACATTCTCCGCCGCCCAATCGGCATCCACCGACTGGTCCAGCGCCACGCAATCGACGCCGGTCGCTCTGGCAAAGCCTGCGTATTTCTCGCCCGCGCCACGCGGGAAACCGATCACCGGAATACCGGGGTGGCGCGCCTTGAGCGCCTGGGTGATCTGCCGGCAGGGCGCCAACGCGTATTTGTCGAAATCCGCATCGCTCAGCGAACTGGCCCAGCTGTCGAACAGTTTCACCACCTCGGCCCCGGCCTCGATCTGCGCCGAGAGATAGTCGATGGTGGCCGCTGTGATCCGCTCCAGCAGCGCCTCGAACAGCGCCACATTGCCCTCGCGCAGGGCATGGGCCGGGCCCTGATCGGGGGTGCCGCGCCCGGCGATCATATAGGTGGCCACGGTCCAGGGCGCGCCGGCGAATCCGATCAGCGTGGTCTCCTCCGGCAATTCGCGGGCAAGGATGCGCACGGTCTCATAGACCGGGGCCAAGTGGTCGTGGATCGCATCGGCCGGCTTCAGGGCATCGAAATCCGCCTGTTCGGTAATGGTCGACAGCCGCGGCCCCTCGCCCGTCTCGAACCACAGATCGGCGCCCAGCGCCTGCGGCACCAGCAGGATGTCGGCGAACAGGATCGCGGCGTCGAAGTCATAGCGGCGGATCGGCTGCAGCGTGACCTCGGCGGCCAGATCGGGCGTGTAGCAGAGCGACAGGAAATCCCCCGCCTTGGCCCGCGTGGCGCGGTATTCCGGCAGGTAGCGGCCGGCTTGCCGCATCATCCAGATCGGCGGGGTTTCCATCACCTCGCCCGCCAGCGCGCGCTGCAGCTTTTTCTGTCCGGCCATGTCATTCCCTTCAGGCAAGATGCGGAAATAGGCGGCGCGCCCCGAGGGTTCGGGACGCGCGCAAGAGTTCAGGACGCTCAGACGCCCACGTCGACGATGGCCCGGGCCAGGATCGGAACCGTGGTGCTGTTCAGCCCGGCGATATTCATCCGGCTGTCGCCCACCATATAGATGCCGTGATCCGCGCGCAGCTTCTCGACCAGCTCCGGCGTGGTGCCAAGGCGCGAGAACATGCCGCGATGCTGGGCGATAAAGCCGAACCGGTCCGAGCCGGTCAGTCGCTGCAGCTCGTCCGCCAGCTGCTGGCGCAGGCCCAGCATCGACAGCCGCACCTCTTCCAGCTCTGCCGCCCAGTCGGCACGCAATTCGGGATCGGTGAGAATGGTGGTCACCACCCGCGCGCCGTGATCGGGCGGAAAGGAATAGTTCTGCCGGTTCAGGAACGCCAGCGTGCCCTGGTTCAGCTTGGTCTTGCCCGCATCGGCCGCAACCGCCATCAGCAGCCCGGTACGCTCGCGGTAAACCCCGAAATTCTTCGAGCAGCTCGCCGCGATCAGGCATTCAGGAACCGAAGAGGCAACCAGCCGGGTCGCCGCCGCGTCCGCGTCCAGACCGTCGCCAAAGCCCTGATAGGCGATGTCGATCATCGGGATCAGCCCGCGCGCGTTCAGCAGATCGACCACCGCCTGCCATTCGACCAGGTTCAGGTTGGCGCCGGTCGGATTGTGGCAGCAGCCGTGCAGCAGCACCACATCGCCCGCCTGCGCGGTGTTCAGATCGGCGATCATGCCGTCGAAATCCACCCCGCGCGTCTCGCTGTCGAAATAGCGATACGATTTGGTCTCGATGCCGAGATAGTTGAGGATCGAGGTGTGGTTCGGCCAGGTCGGGTCGGACACCCAGACGCGCGCCTTGGGGTTGGCCATGCGGATCAGCTCGAACGCCTGGCGCACCGCGCCGGTGCCGCCCGGGGTGGCCACGGCCGCGACATTCGCGCGTGCGACCGCATCCGACAGGATCAGCTCTATCATTGCATCCGCATAGGCCGGATCGCCGGCCAGGCCGGTATAGCTCTTGGTGGTCTGCTGTTCCCAGATCCGTTTCTCGGCGGCCTTGACCGCGCGCATCACCGGGGTCACCCCCTCGGCGTTCTTGTAAACGCCGACGCCCAGGTCGACCTTGTGGTCGCGCGGGTCGTCCGCGAACATCTGCATCAGCGCCAGGATCTTGTCGGCGGGCTGCTCTTTAAGGGTCTCGAACATCAGTCGTCTCCAGTTGCGACGGGCAGGGTCGGGAAGGCCCCCCATTCGGTCCAGGACCCGTCATAGAGGGAATGGTCGGTCTTGCCCATGCGCTCCAGCGCCAGGCTGAGGATGGCGGCGGTCACGCCCGAGCCACAGGAGGTGATCGCGGGCTTGCCCAGATCGACACCGGCCGCCTCGAAGACCGCGCGGCACTCCGCAGGCGATTTCATCGTACCGTTGCCGTTCAGCAGGTCGGTGAAGGGGACGTTTTTCGAACCCGGGATATGGCCGCCGCGCAGCCCCTCGCGCGGCTCTGGCTCTTCGCCGCGAAACCGACCGCGCGAGCGCGCGTCGATGATCTCGTAATCGCCCAGCTTGGCGGCGGCCGAAACCTGGGTGACATCGCGCAGCAGATGGTTCTGCACCCGCACCGTCATATGCCGGTCGCGCACCACGGGCGGCAGATCCTCGGTCTCGCGGCCCTCGGCCTGCCATTTCGGCAGACCGCCGTCGAGCACGGCGATATTGGTCTGCCCCATCAGCCGGAAGGTCCACCAGACGCGGGCGGCCGAGCCGACGCCGCTGCCGTCATAGACCACCACCTGATGGCCGTCGCCGACCCCCATGGCGCGCAGGCGCGACATGAACTTCTCGACCGGGGGCGCCATATGCGGCAGCTCGGACCGGTGGTCGGAAATGTCGTCTATATCGAAGAACCGGGCGCCCGGGATATGCGCCGCCTCATACTCTGCGCGGGCATCGCGGCCGAGTTGCGGCAGATACCATGAGCCGTCCAGAATACGCAGGTCGGGATCCTTCAGATGCGCCGCCAGCCAGTCGGTGGAAACCAATGTCTTCGGGTCGTCCTGCATACCTGCCACCCCTCTGTCAAAACCAGTGCCCTGCCTACTATTGGCCGGGGACAGGTGCAAGGCAAGGCGGGTTCACGCCGCTGCGGACAGGCGGCAAAAAATGCCGCGGGCGGGGGCCGGCCTCACGCCGGCCGCCCGCCCCGATGCGCTGGATCAGGCCATCAACAGGCTGTCGAAGGCGTCCAGGTGATAGCTGGAGCCGGTCAGCAGGTTGTCATAGACCGTGGCCAGTTTGGTGCCTTCGACACCCTCGATGGCGGCGGCGATGTCGACCATATCCCTTTCCTCGATCGCCTTGCCGACCTCCAGCGCGCCGGTAACCGACTCGCTGCCCTGGGCCAGCAGGGTGTCGTACATCTCCTGCAGCTCGGGGTTAGAAAAGGTGCCGGCAGGCTCGAACACGAACTGATCCACATCGATGCCCAGGGGCTCGGCCTGTTCGATGAGCGCGTTGAAATGCTGATCCTCGGACTCGGCGATATTTTCGAACACCTTCAGTCCGTACATCTCGTGGAACGCTTCGTAGATGTCCCCGGCGAGCTTCTCTTCCTCGATCATGTAAAGCAGTTCGGCGATCGCCGCGTCGCTGTAGGTCGCGGTCGCCGTCGGGACCGGATCGCCGCCGGTCGGGATTACAGCGGTATCGCCATCGTCGTCCCCGGTCAGCTCGACCTCGACCCCGTCCTTCCGGTGCGTGTCGCGCTCTGCGCTGCCGGTGCCGGTGCCGGACAGCTCGGATTTATCGCCCTTCTCCGACGACCGGCCGCCGTGGTGGCCGCCGCGATGGTGATTGTGGTGGCCGTGGTGACCACTTTCACTGGACGAGTCGGTCTCCGAATCCGCGTCCCGGCCGGCTCCCCGCGACGACCGCCCCGTCAGCTCTTTCGCCGAGAGCACGTCGGTCTCCGGCCCGTCGTCGTCATGGCCGCGGCCCTCGCGCGGCCCGTCGGTCAGATCGCCGAACTTATGCTTGAACTGGAATTTTCCGCCTGCACTCTTGAATGCTGCTTTCTTCATGTCTCGCCTTCCTCTTCGGCGTGCCCGCTCTCCTGCAAACACATGCGAAAAGCAATATGTATTTTCAGAGGTGGCGCAAACCGATAGCCGGAGGGCTCAGCCGGATTCTGCCGTCACGCCGGCAAGAGATTGCCGATACGCGCCGCGCCAGGCGCTTCTGCCCTGTTTTTCATGCAGAAAATCCTTGTTTCCGCCACAATCGCGGGTCAGCGGCGACCCGCAGGCGCTCCGGCCCGGGGTATCCCGCAGGCCGCGGCGTCAGCGGTTGTCCTTGAGCAGACGCTGTTTCTGCCGCGACCAGTCGCGCTTGGCCTCGGTCTCGCGCTTGTCATGGGCCTTCTTGCCCTTGGCGATGCCGATCTTAAGCTTGGCGATGCCCTTGTGGTTGAAATACATCACGATCGGCACCAGAGTCATGCCCTTGCGCTGGGTCGCATTCCACATGTCCGCCAGCTGCTTGCGGCTGACCAGCAGCTTGCGCCGGCGCCGCTCCTCATGGCCAAACGTCTTGGCCTGTTTGTAGGGCGCGATATAGGAGTTGACCAGCCACAGCTCCCCGTCCTCGACCGCAGCATAGCTTTCGGCGATGTTGCCGCCGTTGGCGCGCAGCGACTTGACCTCGGAGCCTTGCAGAATGATCCCACATTCCACGTCGTCTTCGATCGCATAATCAAAACGCGCGCGCCGGTTCTCGGCGATCACCTTGTAGTTCGGGTCTGTCTTCAGCTTGGCCATGCGCACCGATCTACGCGCGCGCAGGCCGTTCCGCAAGATCGCGCGCGATCAGTTGCCCAGCTTGGCGTGGACCTCGTCCAGGTCGATCTCGCCCACCGGCATTTTGTTGGCGGGATCATCCGGGTCGTACTTGAACAGATCGAAATCGCGTTTGTAGATCTCATAGACCAGATGCATGGACAGATCGTCGAAATAGTCCTCGACCGGATGCGCCCGCTTCGGCCCGTGCCCCTCGCTCTCGTTAAAGCGCGGGATCGTCGCCAGATCGACGGCATGCGGCACCTCCACCGCGTCGAGCACCGATTGCATGCCGGTGTTGAACCTCTCGGTCCAGAAGATGTTGTCGTAGCGCCCGCCGTTGACGATGAAGGTCGAGACATGGCCCGACATCGCCGACCAGTGAATGTCCGGGTCCATCGGCCGGCGCCAGCGGATGGTATCGCGGGCAAACAGCAGGAACCGGCGAAAACTCCTGATCTGGTCGAACTCCTGCTTGCCGTCGTCGCCGCCCACCTCGATTCCATAGGTATAGGCCAGCTTGGGCACCAGGTTGCCGCGATAGCGTTTACCGTTGCGCTGGATGCCGCAGATCTTGTCAAAGAACGAGGACAGGATACGGCTGTAAGGGTTGCGCACGCAGGTAAAGGCATAAGACCCATGCGCCTGAACGATGCTGGTGATCCTTACCTGGCTGTCCTCGATGCCCCATTTGTGCAGCCCAGACTGGGCATCGTGAATGTCACCATCGAAGAACCGGCCGTGATCGGAATAGAACATGATCTGTCCGATGGTCGAACAGGCACATTTCGGAACCACCCGATACACCATGCTCTCACTCTCGGTCATCCAGGTGCCGGGAAAGCCCATTCGCCCTTTGCCTCCTTGCAATCCGGGCCACTCTAACGGTGCCGCCGGCGGGGATGGCATGAAAAAAGCAAATTATGCATGTTTATTCAATCGCTGTTCACCTTTATCTAGTTAGGGGAAGTGCCCTAACACGTATATGTCGTTCCCCGCATGGCGAAGATCGCGTACATCCTGCTCTGCCACAAGGACCCGGAGGCGATCGTCCTTCAGGCCGAGCGTCTGACCGCGGCGGGCGACTATATCTCCATCCACTTCGACGCCAGCGCGCCGCTGGCGGATTTCCGCGCCATCCGCGATGCGCTCCAGGACAATCCCAACGTGACCTTCGCGCGCCCGCGCCAGCGCTGCGGCTGGGGCGAGTGGTCGCTGGTTCAGGCCACCTTGCAGGCGGTCAGGGCGGCGGTCGAGACGTTTCCCCGCGCCACCCATTTCTACATGCTGTCAGGCGATTGCATGCCGATCAAATCGGCGGAATACGCCCATCGGTTCCTCGATGAACATGATGCCGATTTCATCGAAAGCGTGGATTTCTTCGACAGCGACTGGATCAAGACCGGAATGAAGGACGACCGGCTGATCTATCGCCACTTCTTCAACGAGCGAAAGAACAAGCGCCTGTTCTATGCCTCGGTGGCGCTGCAGCGGCGGCTGCGGCTGAAACGCGCGATCCCGGCGGATCTGCACATCCAGATCGGCAGCCAGTGGTGGTGCCTGCGACGCCGCACGATCGAATGGATCCTGGATTTCATCCGGCAAAGGCGCGACGTGATGCGGTTTTTCCGCACCACCTGGATCCCGGACGAGACGTTCTTTCAGACCCTGGTGCGCCACCTGGTGCCCGAGACCGAAATCCAAAGCCGCTCGCTGACCTTCCTGATGTTCTCCGACTACGGTATGCCGGTCACCTTCTACAACGACCACTACGACCTTTTGCTCAGTCAGGACTATCTCTTCGCGCGCAAGATCAGCCCGGAGGCGAATGAGCTCAAGGCGCGGCTGGGCAGGCTCTATGCCGCCCATGACGTGGAGTTCCGCGTCTCCAACGAAGGTCAGAGCCTGTACAAGTTCCTGACCGGGCGCGGCCGGATCGGGCGACGGTTCGGCATGCGGTTCTGGGAAAGCGAAAGCACGCTCGGCCGCAAGCGGGAACTGATGATCGTGGTCAGCAAGAAATGGCACGTGGCCAGGCGGCTGCTGGGGCAGATCCGCCAGGCCACCAACCTGCCGGTGATCGAATACCTGTTCAACGAGGTCGACACCGCCCTGCCCGATCTGGGCGGCATCCAGAGCACGCTGGAAAAACGCACCCGCCACCGCCGGGCGCTGATACGGATGCTGTTCGACTACTATGAAACCGACCGGCTGATCGTCTGCATGGACCCCGGCAATCTGGACCTGATGCAGGATTTCGCCTCGGACCGGTCGGTGACGCGGTTCCTCGAAGTGGATTGTCAGTTTTCCGACGCATACCTGGCCGGGCACGCGCGCCGGATCGGACTGGCCGGCGAGCAGACCGCGCCGGCCACGCTGGAACGTTTGCTGCCGACGATCCGCAACGATCTGATCTATGAAACCGATCGCATGCGCGATGCCGGATTCGAACATCACGTCCGGCTCAGCGAGACCGCCACCGACGAGGACAACGCGGCGGCATTGTCAGACTTCCTGTCGATCCCGGGCGATCAGGCGCTGAGCCTGGCGCAAACCGAACGCCTGTTCGCCGATTAGGCCGCCACGCTCACTTGCCGCGCAGACGGTCGAGCCAGCGGCGCACCCGGCCGCGGCGCTCGGCGATCGCCTCGCCGGCGATATCCATGTTGTCCTCGATCCCCTCCAGCAGCGGATCGATCCGCGCCCGGCGAAACCGCCGCCAACGCACCCAGATCGCATAGACCAAGGCCGCCAGCAGGGTCAGCAGGATGATGTTGAACCAGGGTATGAGGCGCACGTTGGGCCCGGCGACCGGCCGGATCTTGACCGCGTTGGGAAAGATCGACAGAAACTCGTTGCGCCAGCCGTAATGGCGGATCGCCACCCATTTCGGCATCTCGGCGGTGGATTTCATATCCGCCGCCTCGGCCTGCAGGTTCGAGCTGTTGACCTTGAAATAGGGTGGCCAGGACCAGCCGGTATCCTCGTTGCGATAAACCATGACCTTGCCGCCCGCTCCGCGCGTCTGGATAAAGAACACGTCGCGGTTCGCGGTGGTCGGATCGCTGCCCACGTCGTGCGAGGCCCAGAACCAGCTGTTCTCGCCCGGGTCGATCCGTTTTTCATAGGTGTCGGTGACCCGCGCGATGTCGTTCTGCGGCAGCGTGTAGTGAAAGAACGCGGCAACCAGAAGCCAGAAGGTCAGGATGAAGGCCCATTTGACGTATACCATCGGTGCGTCCTTACATGAAATTGGTGACATAGATGAGGATCGCGATCAGCGTCAGCGGCACGATATAGACCCCCAGGATCAGCTTGCGGCGGAACGAGCGATCGTAGCGCTCCAGCCCGCGCCGGATGAAGGTTTCCCGATCCACGGTCAGAACGTCCTTGCTGTCCCAGCGCTCGGCCAGCTTGCGGCGGCGGACTCTGCGCGAATAGATCGAGAGGACGACATAGACCACCGTGAGCACGATCAGCAGCGGCAGCAGGAAACGAAACATCACCAGCATATCAGCTTCTCCTCACCGCGCCCCAGGGTCCGACCCGGCGGATTAGGTCATCGGGCGGGGGCGGCGGATCCTCGCCGGACATGTCCGGTTCATGCCCGAACAGCGCCGCCCGCGCGCCCGCCTTGTCCACCTGATACTCGCGCGCGAGGAAATCGGCAACATAGGCGCGCTTGGCCTCGGGCCAGGTGGCGTAACTGCGATAGAACAACTCCTTGTGACAGATGAAGAGTTGCCGGACATCCAGCGGCGTCAGTTCCGCCAGCAGCATGTTCACCAGATCGCGCAGCGGCGTGTCGGCGGCCCGGAGCGTGTAGAAAAACGCCGGATCCTCCGAGGTGATGCGCGGCCAGGCGCCGTCGGAGGCGGCCCAGCTCAGCAGGTGCGCCAGCCCGTGATAGGCGCCCGGCAGCACGTCGGCATTGGTCCGCGCCAGCCGGCGCAGATCGGCACGATCGAGGTTTTCCAGGTCGAGCCCGGCGCCGGCGGCGGCGTCGATGACAATGAAATCCATCTTTTGTCGCAGGATCGCGGCGGCATCGACGCCGCGCGCCCGCAGGATCGGCTCGACCAGCCAGTTTTCGTCGAGGAACCGCGCGATGCGGTTGCGCGCGGTGAGGGACAACAGCCGCTCCACCGGCAGCCCATCCAGCGCCCCGGCGGCATCGGCGGCAACCACCGTCGGCTTGTCGACCGACTGGAACAGGTAGAGCCCGCCGAAATGCGCGGTCCAGAAATCGCGCTGCTCGTACTCCTGGTTCTTCAACTGCACCGGATTGCGGGTCAGGTCGCCCGATTTCTGCGCCAGCCCGACCATCTCGGCGATCAGCACATCGTCGAACCAGGCGTCCGGCTCGGCCTTGAACCGCTCGACCAGCCGGGCAAGCCGTTCGGCGTGGCGCAGCGTGCCGGTGGTGGTGTCGGCCTCGATCACCACCCTGCGGATATCGAACAGACGGCGCGGGTCGGAGATGTCGATCACCGAATTGACCAACTCGCCCGCCACCGCATCGGTGGCCGTGAGCGCGAACAGCTGCGCCTCGTTATCGGCGATGAAATTGCGCAGAATGTCGCGGCTGGTGGAGAATTTGGCGCCCAGCAACGGGCAGCGTTTCTGTTCGGTCGACAGCAGGATGAACTGCCGGTTCACGCCGCCGTGGTTGAGGTAGAGGTGATCCTCCAACTCATCGCCCACCTCGGGGCTGTACCCTGACAGATCCACATGGAAATCGGCCAGCGCCGTGCGCTTGCCGGTCAGATGCTCCAGCGCGCGGTTATAGCGCTCGACCAGCGCCGGGCTGTCGACGTGGTAGAGGTTTCCGAACATGAGGCCACGGGTGATGAGGCGTTTCATTGTGGCTCATCAACCTTTACTAGTGCACTGTAGGTGTTAGCTTTCCCATCATTCAAAATGTCGACCGCGAGCGATTTGAGGGGTTCATATTCTTCATTGAAAATCGGAAAGTCAGGAGCCTCCAATAGGTAATCTGAGACCTTTACGAACCGTTCGTAGCTTTCGTTCTCTCGATCAAGCTGCAACAGCACCTTGTGATACCGTCCGGTTACAATTTGGTGAGATGGGACATCGGTTAACCTCCAAGATCGCAGGCTGTTAATGTAATCCGTAAGGTCTCGCCGAAGCTCCTTCAGTCGATCCACATCAAACTCCGCCAACTTGATCTGTTTGCTCAGCTTGCGTTGAGCTACCCTGTCGACCGCAGCCCTTTTGTCGGTGCGATTTGCGATCCAATGCGTCAAAACAAAGAAGACAATTGGGAGGACCACTAGCGTGATTAGTGTTTGATGCTTTGAGACCCAAAGACTTACATTTTCAAACATCACCCCTTCCCCTCCAGATACCGCCGCTTGGCCTCTTCCATCCGCTCCATGTCCCGCACGGTCTGTTCGATCGCCACCTCATCCGAGGTGTCGCTATAACGGAACTCGCTATCGGCATAACGGTTGATCTCTTGGATCACCATTTCCGGCGTGACCGGCACCCGCAGCTCCTCGATCATCGCCTTCTTGGTCTCGTAGTCGCGGAACAGGAACTGCTCCGGCTCCTCCATCCACTCATCCGGCAGCTCGAAATCCATCGACCGCAGCTTCACCGCGTCGGTGATGTTCTTGATCGCCCGCCCGGTAAACCGCGGATCGGCCTGCTGGATCGCCTTGAGATAGCTGCCCATTTTGGCCACGGTATCCAGCGCGCCGATCCGCGCCGACACATGGTCGAACACCTCGATCAGCCCCGCCTCCTTCGGCCGGTTATGGGCGGCAAAGCTGGCCGCCACCGCGCGCCGGATCTCCTGCGCGGCATAAAGGTCATGATCGCCCAGCGGGATGCCGTGCCCCTTGCCCAGCAGCAGCGCCAGGATGTCGATGTAGTCGTCGCGGCTCTGCGGCCCGTCCACCAGAAACCGCGCCCCGGCCCGCTGGCGCAGCGCATCGTCCACATTCTCCGGATAGTTCGAGAACATGCCAAAGGTGCAATTGCCGCGCACCACCGTATTGGCCCCGGCGAAACTCTCCATCAGCACCGCCGTGATCTCCAACTGCCCGGCGGAGGATTGGCGGTCGCCCCGCTTTCCCGCCAGTTGGTCGATGTCGTCGATGGTGCCGAAGCCGATCACCCCGGGATCAAGCACCGTGTTGATAAACGCCTTGGCGTTCTGCGCCGATTTGCCCTGATAACTGTCGATGCTCTCGGTGCTCAGGTTCTGATAGCGGAACGGATAGCCGGCGGTCTGACAATAGTCGTGGATCAGCCCCGCCATCATCTGGATCAGCGTGGTCTTCCCCGTCCCCGGCATGCCGTCGCCCATGAAGGTAAAGATGAACCCGCCGAGTTCGGCAAAGGGGTTCAGCTTGCGGTCGAAATCATAGGCCATCAGCATCTTGGCCAGCCGCAGGGCCTGGTATTTGGCGATATGGTTGCCGACCACCTCCTCGGGCTTCTTGAAGGCCATGGTCAGCGTGGTGGATTTCGCCCGCGTGGCGGCGGTAAAGCCGCGGATCGTCAGATCGTCCGCCTCGATCCGCCAGGCCGCCCCGGCAAAGGCGCCCAGATGCGGCGCGCTCTGCGCCCGCAGCGCGGCCTTTTCCATCAGCGCCTCGGCAAAGGTGCTGGCGGTGGCCACCAGCCGCGCATCGTCGCCCGCCTGCGCGGCCAGCGCACGGTCCAGTTCCCACAGCGCGCCGTGCAGCGCGATCTGGCCGTGATCGGTCAGCACTTCCTCGACCTCGCCCGGCTCGATCGCGGTCTCGCCCAGATGCGGCGCCAGCAGGAAACTCAGCGCATTGCCGAAGACGTGCAGCGAAATCAGCGCCTCGCCCGCCAGCAGCTCGGAAAACTCCCCCTTGCGCGCCGCCGGCAGATCGCCCGCGAGGTTGGCGCGTTTCAACTCCGCCAGCGGCGTCTGTTCGCCATAGGTCTCCGCCATGGCCAGCGCGATGGACAGCGCCCGCCGCAGCGCCCGCATCACCTGCGCCTGCGCCGGAGAGGTCAGCGGATCGCCCCCGTCGCACTCCGCGATCCGGTCCAGCAGGTGCACCCCGTCGGGCCGCGCCACCCGACGGGTGACCAGCCCCGGCGTGGTCGAGCGGAACCGCCGGTGCGCGCCGATCCCGGGCGAGCGTTCCGCCCCGGCCCCGCCGGCGCCCCCGGTGGGCGGCGCAGCCCGCTCCCGCGCAACCCGCGGGGCATGGTCGAACCCCTCCAGCATCGCCTCGGCGGCCGGGTAATGCGCGACGATATCGGCCTCGCGCAGCTCCATCAGATCGGATGTCAGGCTCATCTCATGCTCTTCCGTTTCTCACCCGGCCACGTCATTTTCCAGCCCTTTCAGGGCTCCGCCCGTTCCTCGCTGAAACGCGCCACCGAAGCGTTTCCGTTTCGCTCGTCCCGCCCCGCCGGAGGCGTGAAGCCTAGTACCGAAGCACCTGCCCCTGCGGGCCGACCACGAATTTGCGCACATCCTCAAACCCGGGCGGATTCTTTTCCGCCAGCACCTGAAACACCCGCTGCGGCAGGATCAGGCTGCGCGCGGTGCGCGTTGCCCCTGTCTCGGCGCCGCGCCCGCCGAACGGATCGAGCGCGAAGACCTCCCGCTCCACCCGGCTGAACCAGCCGGAGCGCTCCTCGACCGCGCGTTCGCTTTCCAGCTCCTCCTCGGTCCAGGCCAGCGCCCAGTCCTGCCCCTCGGGCGCGTGGGCCTCTTCGAGCACCTCGCGCAGCGGACCGGTCTGTTCGGTGAAGGCGTGCGAATACATCGGGCCGACGTGGATGCGCCGCAGCCGCTTCGGGTGCAGATCGTCGAAGTCCTCGTCGAACCCCCTGGCGATGGTCACCAGCTTCAGCGCGTCCAGCGATTGCGCCATCAGATGCGCCTGGGCGCGCGGCCAGCGCGCCTCATCCTTGGGCAGGGCGATGCGGCCGGTGTCCTCCAGTTCCATCAGATAGACCACCGGCAGGTTGACCTGGCTGTCATAGACCGCCCAGTGCAGCAGGAACCGGCGGCGGTCCTCATCCGGGTTGCCCAGCCACTGGCATTCGGGATCGTTGCGCACCCAGAACAGATCGCCGCGCGCCAGCTCCTCGTAATACAGCCGCTGGGACAGCGCGAATTGCAACCGGGTCGGAATCGCACGCTCGCCGATGATCATGCGGATCATGTCGTCCTTGTACTGCTCGGTACTCGGCATGTTGCCCAGGTGCCGCCCGGCCTGCTGGGCGTCATTGGCCATCACCAGCAACTCGGTCCCGACCGGAAACCCGCTGTCGCGCTTGTCCATCAGCATCGAGCCGAAAACCGGCCCGGTGTCCCGCCCGATCATCAGGTACTTCATGCTAAGCGCGCGAAAGCTGTAGGTCAGCCCCAGCAAATACCGGCTGAGCACCTTGACCTCGGGGCGGGTCAGGGCGCCCTCGGCGCGCATTGCGCCTGTGACCTGAACCAGGTGGCCGGTGATCGTCTCGAACTTGCGGAAATAGCGGCGGCTGAGGAAGGTATCCCTCAGGCCCCGGAAATCCCACTCGGTCACGTCATCGGTCATTGGCTCTCCCCGCCGTTTTTTCCGGAGGACGACATTGCCGAACGACCGGACGGAAGGTCGGCCGCTCCGCCCCCGCTCCGTTCAGGGATGGCGGCGGGAGCGCGCATCCCTGACCCGCCGGTATATCGAACGCGGGTCGCCTGGTTCATCTCACCCATCACCGGCGCGCCAATCACCCGCCATAGAGGTTCTTGTCGTGCTTCTCGACAATCGCCTGGAACCGACGGGCAAAGCGTTCGTCCGCCTTGGCCTTGGCCGCCAGCACCTCGCGGGCAAAGACCATATGCTCCTCGTGCTTCTCCAGCATGTCGGCCATCTTCTGGTTGGTGGCGGTGCCGATCGCGGCCATCGCCGTCTGCGCCTCCTGGTCGGTCTTCACCCCGATCTCGTTGATACGGTGGGCGATGTCCTGCTGCTGCGCGGTCTTCAGCGATTTCGACAACGCATCATAGAGCACCACGCGCTGGTTGGTATCGGTCTGCAGCTTGTTGATCAGCACCATCTGGGTCGCCGCCTGATTCTGCAGCGAATCGACCCAGGTCTTGCCCTTCTCGATATAGCGTTCCAGCGTCTGGCTCTTGGCCAGTTGCACCTGTTCGTCCTGCACCAGCGCATTATAACGGGTGTTCAGCGCGGCCAGTTCGGTTTCCAGCCGGGTCCGCGCCGCCGCGTCGGTTTCGACCGAGATCTTGTTTTCCAGCGCGATGATCTTCGGGTCCATCCCGAGGATCTCGGCGCGCACCGATTCCAGCGCCGCCACCGTCCCCTCGCGGTCGTCCAACGTCGCGGTCAGATTGGTCTCGACCTTGTGCTTCTGCTCCTCCAGCATCTTGAGTTGCCCTTCCAACAGCTTGACGATCACGTCGGACTTGGCGATCAGATCCTGCAGCTTGTCGTCAATGCTGGCGCTGCGCATCCGCTCTTGCCGCATCGCCTCCGAACGGTCCTTGGCGAAAAAGCCGACAAAGCTTTCCCAGCCGGTCTTGTTCCGCAGCTCCTCGAAATCGCGCGAGAACCCGGCGGTCACATCGTCCAGCCCCATGATCAGTTCGGCGATATTGGCGTTCATCACCTCGGTATGGGTGTGAACGTCCTCCAGCGTCGCGGTCTCGATTTCGATGCCGGTCTCCTCGCCGGCCTCGATCCTGTTCCGCGCCGCCTCGATCCGCGCGGTCATCGCGGTGATCTCGCTCTGCGATTTGGCCACCTGTTCCTGGCTTTCGCGCAGCAGCGCATTGAAATCCGCCATCGGACACTCCTGAACAATCGATCCTGTTGTGGACATAAGGGATGTTAATTCAATTTACATCACCGCGGCCCTTAAAATCACCCTGAGTGTGGCAAATGCCGCCCCGCTTGGAAAGGGCGCCGCGCGCAGCGGCCGCAACCGGCGAGGGAGCATGGGAGCCGAGGCCTGCCAGCCCGGCGGCGCGGTGCCCTTCCCGGCCAAGGCCCGCGCCCCCGCCATCCCCGCGACAGCGGGGATGGCGGCAACGAAAAAGGCCGCCCCGAACCGGAGCGGCCTCTGTGTCATCGCCGTATTGTGCTGCGCCTTATTGCCCGCTTGCGGTGATCTTCTCCGGCCGGGCCATCCATTCCTTGCCGCGCAGCATCGCCTTCCAATAGATCGGCGGCAGCATCTTTTCCTTCAGCAGCCAGGCCGCGCGCGAGGGTTTGGTGCCGTCGATCACCCATTTCGGGAACGACGGTTTCAGCGCCCCGCCATAGCCGAACTCGGCCAGCACGATCTTGCCCCGCTCCACCGTCAGCGGGCAGGAGCCGTAGCCGTCGTATTGCGCCACCGGCGATTTGCCGTCGATGTCGGCCGCCACGTTCTCGGCCACCACCGGGGCCTGAATGCGCGCCGCCGCCGCCGTCTTGGCGTTCGGCGCATTCATCACATCGCCCAGGCTCCAGATGTTGTCATAGGTTTTGTGGCGCAGCGTCGCCTGATCCACATCGACCCAGCCGGCCGCATCGGCCAGCGGCGAGACGCGGATGAAATCCGGCGCCACCTGCGGCGGACAGACATGCATCATGTCGAACTCCATCTCCACCGTGGTGGGCTCCGCATCGGGCTTGGCGACCCGGAAGGTCGCCTTTTTCGCCGGCCCGTCCACCGCGATCAGGTTGTGGAAGAAGTCGAGCTGCGCGCCGTATTTCTCGATGTATTGCTCCAGCGCGGGGACGTAATCCTTGACCCCGAACAGCACACCGCCGGCATTGGCAAAGTGGATGTCGATATCCTTGATCACCCCGCGTCGGGTCCAGGCATCGCCGGACAGGTACATCGCCTTCTGCGGCGCGCCGGCGCATTTGATCGGCATCGGCGGCTGGGTAAAGATCGCCCGCCCTTCCTTGAGGTCCTTCACAAGCTCCCAGGTATAGGGCGCAAGATCGTAGCGATAGTTCGAGGTCACGCCGTTGCGGCCCAGCGTCTCCTCCAGCCCTTCGACGGCGGCCCAGTCGAGCTTCAGCCCCGGGCAGACGATCAGCCGGTCGTATTTCACCACCCGGCAGCCGTCGAGCACAACGGCGTTGTCCTTGGGCTCAAAGGCCGCGACGGCGGACTTGATCCAATGCACGCCCTTGGGGATCAGGCTTCCCATGGTCTTGGCCGTCTCTTCCGGCTCGAACACGCCGCCGCCCACCATGGTCCAGCCCGGCTGGTAATAATGGATGTCCGCCGGGTCGATCAGGGCGATGTCCAGACCCGGCTTGCGCGATTTGAGGCTCGAAGCGACCGAGATGCCCCCGGCGCCGGCACCGACGATGACCACGTCGAACTTGGCATCTCCGGTATCGGTGGGCGTCTTGCCGCCATTGGCGATGCGGCGCGCCACGCCGTTCATGTCGTAACCCGCCAGCTTGGCCAGGGCGAGGATTTCGGGCAGCGGCCGCCGTGGTGCCTCGCTCAGCGACCACAGCGTGGTCGAGCGGGTGCCGGTCCGGCAATAGGCCAGCACCGGGCCGGGCAGCTCGGTCAGCGCCGCGCCGAAACCCGCAGCGGTCTCGTCGGTCACGATCCCCGGCGTGACCGGCAGAAACCGGAACTCCAGGCCCTCGGCGGCGGCGGCATCGCGAATCTCTTCATGACCGGGCTGGTCGGCCGCCTCGGCATCGGGGCGGTTGCAGATGATGGCCCGGAACCCGGCCGCCTTGAGGGCGGGCAGATCCGCCGTGGTGATCTGCGGGCTGACCGAGAGACCCTCGGTGATCTTCTTGATTTCCATGAAATCTCTCCTCACTGGGCCGATCATTCGTCAGCGGACAATCCCCCGCACACGACCCGGCTGTTCCCCAATAGCCCGCCCGGCATGTCCGCGACGGCACCTCTGACCGCACAGACATATTCAAAATACTTAATTCGTTCAAGATCCCTGTGCGGCGCTGCTTTCTATTGTCGCAGAATGCGCGGCGGGGCCGCAGCGGCCCGCTCAGACCCCCAGATGGGTCTCGATCAGGCGGTGATCGCGGCGCAGCGCCTCGGCCTCCAGGGTTTCCAGGTTGCGGCCGTTCTCGATGAAGGCCACCCGGTCGGCCACCGACAGCACCGCGTCGATCCGCTGCTCCACCAGCAGGATGCCGACCCCGCGATCGCGCATCACCCCGATCACGTCGCGGATCGCCGCGATCATCGAGGGTTGCAGCCCCTCGGTCGGCTCGTCCAGCAGCAGGATACGCGGCCGCACGCACAGCGCCCGGGCGGTCGCCAGCATCTGCTGCTCCCCGCCCGACAGGGTCTGCGCCCGCTGGTGCATCCGTTCGCGCAGGCGCGGGAACAGGTCCAGCGCGTCCTCCAACACCTCGCGGCCCGATCCCCCCGCCCGCAGCCCGATCTCCAGGTTCTGCGCCACGGTCAGCTCGCCGAACAGCCGCCGCCCCTGCGGGATATAGCCGATGCCGCACCCGGCCACCTTATGCGCCGGCAGCTTGCTGATCTCGCGCCCCTCCAGCCGCACCGCGCCCGACATCAGCGGCAACAGCCCCATGATCGCCTTCATCGTGGTGGTCTTGCCGGCGCCGTTGCGGCCCAGCAGGCACAGGATTTCGCCGGGCGCCACACTCAGCGACAGATCCCGCAGGATCTGCGCCCGGCCATAGCCCGCGTTGATCTTGTCCAGCTCCAGCATCAGCCCGTCCCCAGATAGGCGGCCTGGACATCAGCGTTGGCGTGCATCTCTGCCGGTGTGCCCTCGGCGAGAATCTCGCCGAAGTTCAGCACGGTCACCCGGTCCGCGACCTCCATCACCACGCTCATGTTATGCTCGATCAGCAGGATTGTGGTGGTTGCCGACAGCTCCCGCACCAGCGCCTTGAAACCCGCGATCTCGGCGTCCGACAGGCCTTGCGTCGGCTCGTCCAGGATCAGCAGACGCGGCGCCTGCACCAGCCCCATGGCGATCTCCAACAGCCGCTGGTGACCATAGCTCAGATCGCCCGCCGCCCGCTCCGGCGCCTCGGTCAGCCCGACCTTGGCCAGCGCGCTCATCACCTCGGCTTCCACCGCCGCGGCCCCGTGCAGCCGCCGCCGCGCCGCCAGCGCCACGTTCTCGAACAGGCTCAAACGGGCGAAGACCGAGGTGATCTGGAACGTATAGGCCATGCCCAGCCCGATCCGCCGATGCGCCGGCAGGTGGGAAATCTCGCGCCCGTCGAAGAACACCTGCCCCGAGCTCGGCGCGATCCGCCCGCAGAGCAGCCCGACAAAGGTTGTCTTGCCCGCCCCGTTCGGCCCGATCAGCGCCCGCACCTCGCCCTCGGGCAGGTCGAAATCCACCTCATGCACCGCCCGCAGCCCGGCGAAACTTTTGCTGAGGCCGCGCGTCGACAACAGCGTCATGGCAGCCACCGCCAGATGCGATCGCGGATCTCGCCCACCAGTCCCTGCGGCGCGAACAGCGTCAGCAGCACCAGCGCCACGCCCGCGACCAGCATATAGGCGCTGGTCACCGCGCTGGAGAGGTCGATCAGATAGAACATGAACAGCGTGCCGATGAACGGACCCAGTACCGTGCCCGCCCCCCCGAGCAGCACCCACAAGAGCGGAAAGATCGAATATTGCACCGATGCGAACGTCGCCCCCACATAGCCGAACAACAGCCCATAAACGGCGCCGGCCAGCCCCGAGATCGTGCCCGAGATCACCACCGCCGCCAGCTTGTAGCGGAACACGTCATAGCCCAGCATGCGCGCCCGCTCCTCGTTCTCGCGGATCGCGATCAGCACCCGGCCAAAAGGCGCGCGCACCAGAGCTAGCGTCGTGAGCACACAGACCGCGAACAGCGTCAGCGCCGCGAAATAGCGCGTGTCGGGCTGGGTCAGGTCGATTCCCCACAGCACCCGCTGCGCCTGCTGCAGCACGAACCCCTCGTCGCCGCGGGTGTATGCGCCGAAATAGAGGACGGTCAGATAGCCCGCCTGCGCGAACATCAGCGTCACGATCATGAACGCAACGCCGCTGGTGCGCAGTGCCAGCAGGCCCAGCGCCGCCGAAACCGCCACCGCTGCGGCGATCCCCGCCAGCAGCCCCGGCACCGGCGCCGCGCCGCCGTGCTGCACCGCCAGCCCCATGCCGTACATGCCTGCGGCAAAGAACAGCGCATGGCCAAGGCTGAGCAGCCCGGTATAGCCGAACATCACGTTGTAGCCGACCGCGAAGCTCGCCAGCACCATGATCCGCGCCAGATTGCCGTGGTGATAGGCCGGCAACACGAATTGCAGCGCGAACAGCAGCACCAGCAGCCCGCCATGCAGGGCCAGCGTCTTGCTCCCGTCGCTCATTTCGCCCCCGTACCGAACAGGCCCTGCGGCCGGAACACCAGCACCAGCGCCACCAGCAGCGTCGCCAGGATCTTGGCCAGCGTCGGCGAGAAAAACACCGAGATGATGCCGTCGCTGAGCCCGATCAGCACGGCGGCGGCCACCGTGCCCGGCAGGCTGCCCAGGCCGCCGATGATCACCACGATGAACGACAACAGCAGCGGATCGCCCCCCATCAGGTAATGCGCCTGCTGGATCGGCACGATCAGCACCGCGCCCAGCGCCGCCAGCGCCCCGCCGATGCCGAACACCATGGCATAGACCCGCTCCACCGGGATGCCAAAGGCCAGCGCCATCTCGCGGTCAAGCTGGGTGGCGCGCATCAACAGGCCGATCCGCGTCCGCGCCATCAGCAGCCAGACACCGACCAGCACCGCCGCCGCCGCGCCGATCACGAACAGCTTGTAACTCGTCGTGCTCAGGCCCCAGGGCCAGTAAAGCTGAATGCCGCCTTCGCCCCATTCGACCCACGGCAGCGCCAGGCGGGTGTTGAACGGCGCCTCGACCGGGCGCGCCTCGGGGCCATAGGTCATCAGCGTGACCTGTTGCAGGATATAGAGAATGCCGATGGTGGCCACGATGGTCCGCTCCGGGTCATACGCCACCCGTTTCAGCACCGTCATGTCGGCCAGCGCCGCCAGCGCGCCCACCGCCAGGGGCGCGATCACCAGCGCGGCGACAAAGCCCACGGCCGGCGGCCCGCCCACATGGCTGGCCACCCACCAGGCCAGCACCGCGCCCAGCATGAAGAACTCGCCATGGGCGACATTGACCACCCGCATCACGCCGAACACCAGGCTCAGCCCGATGGCGGTCAGCGCAAGGACGGCGGCGGTCACCGCGCCCTCGAGCGAGGCGAGCATCAGATAAGGTCCGAATTCCATCAGTCAGAACAGTCCAGATCCCGCAGGCCGGAAGGGCCGCCCGCGCCAGAGTTCAATCGCGGCACGGCCGGCCCCCGACCGATCAGAACGACATCTTGGTGTAATCCACCTCGTCGGGATAGAAACCTTCCTCGATCGACGTGGTGTGCTGCACCTTCAGCATGCCGCCCTCCAGCTTGCTGATGTATTGCGGGCCGAACACCTGGTGGGTCTTGCCGTTGAACACCTTGGCGCCCTGCGGATGCTCGTTCGAATGCGGCATCTCGGTCATCGCCTCGACCGCCTCGATCAGCGCCTGACGGTCCTGCGGCCCCTTGTAGCCCGCCGCCTCCATCCCGGCCTTGATGACATAAAGCGTCTCCCAGCAGCCGAACATATGGGCAAACGTCGACACATCCTTGGCATCGCTCAGCGAGGCCCCCTTGTCGTCGACCCCCACCTGTTCGCGGTAGAACTTGTCATAGGGCGACTGGTCGGCCTGCGCATAGCGCGGCATGCCTTCCCAGAAATAGGTGCCTTCGAGGAACTCCAGCCCCGGGCTGGAAATGTCCACCGCCTCCAGGCTGTCGATAAAGCCAAAGATCTCGGGGCGGCTCGGCCCGAAAAACTCACCCATTTCCTTGACAAAGGTCAGCACCGCCGGCCCCACCATCACGTGATAGATCACCTCGGTCTCGCGCGGGATCTTGGGGAAATACTTGGTAAAGCTGGTCTCGGTCGGCGGGATCGCCAGCTTGGCCACCACCTCGCCGCCCTGCGCCTCGATCGCCGCCGAGAAGAAGTCGCGGTGATCGTGGCCAAAGGCATAGTCGGGAAAGATCATCGTGACCTTCTTCCCGAGGTTGGCCGCCACAAAGGGCGCCATCGCCTGCACCTGGCTTTTCACGTCGGTGATGCCAGGCTGAACGGTATAGCGGTTCAGCGCGCCCGAGGCCACGTGATGGCCCTCGGAGACCACGAAATAGGGCAGCTTCAGCTCGCCCGCGCGGGGGGCCGAGCCGGCGACCACATGCGAAAACAGCGTGCCGTAGCCGACGTCGCAGTTGTGCTGCGTGGCGAATTTCTCGACCACCTCGGCGCCGCGCTTGGGATCGGTGCCGTCGTCCTCGACCACGATCTCCAGCGGCCGGCCATTGATGCCGCCGGCCTCGTTGATCAGCCGCGCCGCAGCCTCGGTGGTGCGCCCGTACCAGCGGCCATAGGCGGCGCCGATGCCGGTGCGGTGCATCTGGAACCCGACGCGGATCGGCTCGGATGTCTGCGCCTCGGCATAGCGCGCCCAGAGCGGCAGGCTGGTCGCCGCAGCGCCTGCGGCCAATGTCTTGAGCGCGCCTCGGCGCGTGGTTCCCGTCTGTTTGGTGGTCCTGGTGGTCATCGCACTTCCCTCATTTGTGACACGGGCGCCTCTTGCGGCCATTATGGCTTGGCCATGATTGGCTCTACTGTGCAAAGGCGCCGCCCTTCTGTCCAGTTTTTTGCGGTTCGCTCAAACCCCGCGCGGCGAGGCCAGCAACCAAAGTCCGAAAAACGTGTAACCGATCATGAACAGCGCCAGCGGCGCCTGGCTGAGCAGCGCGCGCCGGGCGCCGCCGAACACCTTCAGCGCCACCGCATGGGCCAGCATCACCGCGATCACATGGCCCACAACCACCGCCGCCGCCTGGGTCAGCCAGATCCGGCGCATGGTCTCGGTGGTATTGAAGAACCCGGTGGTGATGTGATCCCCGTGCCCGTGTCCCTGATGGGAATTGCCCGCCACCTCCTCCAGCATCGCCCAGAGATACTGTCCCTCGACCAGAAAGGCGGTGTAATAATGGGCGATGTGATACCCCAGCGCGATCGGCAGGATCGTCGGCGCGAACAGCCGCACCGCCTCGGCCAGCGGCAACGCGGACCGGTTCAGCATCAGCCCCGCCTTGACCGTTCCCGCGAAAATCCCCAGCAACAGCGCATTCGCCGCCGCCAGGCCCGCCAGGTTCTGCCAGACCACCGCCGAGCGGCCCGGAAACTCCAGCGGGTTGACCCCCAGCACGCCCAGCCACCAGAAGGTCTCGTTCACCCCGTCGAAACTGCCGCAGGCCAGGATCACCAGCACGAACACCGCCCAGCCGCCGCGCGGCACCCGGCCGCGCAGCAGCTGCCAGCCGTTCAGACCCAGCGTCAGCCGCCCGCCGCGCCGCGCCACCAGGCTCATCCGCGCATAGCTGCGCATCAGCAGCGTGATCCCCTCGCCCCGGCGTAGCCAGCGCGGACCAAAGATCAGCGCCGCCAGCAGATTGACCAGCCAGTAGACGCCGCCGAACACCGCCAGACGCCCGGGATCGGCCGGGGCCGGATCGGCCATCAGAAAGGCGGCGAAGGCCAGAAAGGTGACGATCGCCGGCCCATAGCCCAGACGCACCGGCAGATGCAGCACCGGGCGCAGCCCCAGCCCCCGCAGCATGGACACCGGCCCGGCCCAGGGATTGACCCAGCGCCAGATGTCGAAGGCAACCCCCTGAACCGTGACGATGATGATCCAGAACCCGGTCCAGATCCCCAGCGACAGCGGGTTTTCCATCGGATCGCGCGACCCCGACAGGCCGGTCCAGACCAGCGACAGGAACACCAGCGCGACCAGCATGCTGGTGATCTCCGGCGCGCGCGTGCGCGGCAGTCGCAGCAACAGCAGGGGGGCGAAGATCCGCGCCAGCACCGGCTCGGGCAGCACCGCCATCAGCACCACGGTCAGCGCCACCGCCGAGGCCCCCGCGGCGGTATAGAAATCGGTGGGCAAGAGCAGCACCAGCCCCCCCTCGGTGGCGTGGGCCAGCGCCGCGCCGGCGCCCGCAACGACCAGCCCGGCCGCAAGTGCAAGCCGCGCCGCCGCCCGGATACCGCCTGTATCTAAGGGTGCTTTCATGGCGCGATATTACCGATGCGCCCTGCGAAGGAAAGCCGCTTGCGCCGCCAAAGTCGCCCGCACCCGCATTTTCCGCACCCGCATCGCCGCGATGCCGCAACGGCGCGCCGTTGACAGTGCCGTCCGGTTGCGACGATCATTTGTCTGCGAACAAATTTGACGGAGCGGACATGACAGGCGAAACCTCGGGGGCGGTGGTCGGCGTCGATGTGGGCGGAACCTTTACCGATCTGGTGGAGCTTGATCCCGCAACCGGGCGGGTGCGGCTGGCCAAGGTCGCCAGCACCCTCGACAACCAGGCCAGGGGCGTGCTGAACGCGCTGCGCGAGGCCGGCTGCGACCTGGCCGCGCTGGGACTGATCGTGCACGGCACCACCACCACCACCAACGCGGTGCTGGAGCGCAAGCTGTCAAAAACCGGGCTGATCACCACCCGGGGCTTCCGCGACGTGCTGGAACTGGGTCGCCGCACCCGGCCGCAAGCCTACGGGATGAAGGGTGATTTCACCCCGATCATCCCCCGCAACCTGCGTCTTGAAGTGCCCGAACGGATGGATGCCACCGGCGCGGTCCTCACCCCGCTCGACGAGGAGGCCCTGCGCGCCGCCGGCGAACAGCTCGTAGATCAGGGCTGTGAGGCGCTGGTGATCCACTTCCTCCACGCCTATGCCAACCCCGCCCACGAACTTCGCGCCGCCGAGATCCTGCGAGAGATCTGGCCCAACGATCACATCACCATGGGCCACGCCCTGCTGTCGGAAAGCCGCGAGTTCGAGCGTGGCGTGACCGCCGCCGTCAATGCCTCGGTGCAACCCCTGCTCGCCCGCTATATCCGCCGCCTCACCGACCATCTGACGGCAGGCGGCTATGCCGGCGAGGTGCTGGTGATGAACGGCAACGGGGGCATGGTCTCAGCCTCCCGCGTGGCGCTGGAGGCGGCAAAAACGGTGATGTCCGGCCCCGCCTCCGGCGTGATGGCCGCCGCCTATACCGGGCGCCGTTCGGGCCATGAAAACCTGATCACCTACGACATGGGCGGCACCTCCACCGACGTCGCCCTGATCCGCGGGGCCGAGCCCACCGTCTCGAACGAGATCGAGATCGAATACGCCATGCCGATCCATGTGCCGATGGTCGATGTGCGCACCGTCGGTGCCGGCGGCGGCTCCATCGCGCGGGTGACCCCGGCAGGGCTCTTGGAGGTCGGCCCGCAAAGCGCGGGCGCCATGCCCGGCCCGATCTGCTATGGCCGCGGCGGTGAAAGCCCGACGATCTCGGATGCCAACCTGCTGCTGGGCCGGCTCGATCCGGCGGGCCTCAACGCGGTGGAGGGCGGCATCTCCATCGACCATGTGCGCGAGGTCTTCGCCCGCGATCTCGGCACGCCGCTGGGCCTCGGCGCGACAGAGGCCGCCGCCGCCGTCATCCGCGTCGCCAATACCAAGATGGCCGGCGCCATCCGCATGGTCTCGGTCTCGCTGGGGGCCGACCCGCGCGACTTCGCCCTCTTCGCCTTCGGCGGAGCCGGTCCGCTGCACGCCACGGCCCTCGCGCGGGAGCTGTCGATTCCCAAGGTTCTTGTCCCCGCCCGCCCCGGCATCACCAACGCATTGGGCTGCGTGGTGGCCGACCTGCGCCATGACTTCGTGACCACGCTCAACAAGCCGCTGCACAGCCTCGACCCCGCCGACCTGCACCGCGTCTTCGCCGAACAGGCGGCGGAGGGCGAGGCGCTGATCGGCAAGGAACGGATCGAAATCCGCAGCATCCGCCACCTCTACAGCGTTGATATGCAGTTTCAGGGGCAGACCCACCTGCTGCGCGTGCCGCTGGAGCGGCCGGACGTCGACACCGAGACCCTGCAACAGCTTTTTGAGACGGCCTATTTCAACCGCTTCCGCGTGGCGCTGTCGGACATCCGCGCCAATCTGGTCAACGCCAACTGTTCGGTCATCGGCGCGCGGGCCGAGCTTGACCTCTCCGCCCTGATCGACCCGGGCGAGCGCAGGGCGACGCTGGACGACGCCCTCCTCTCCCGCCGCCCGGTCTGGTTCGCCAGCGGCGACGCGGGCGGCGATTGGCACGACACCCCCGTCTACTGGCGCGACCACCTGCCCCAAGGCTTCACGATCACCGGCCCCGCCATCGTCCAGCAGATGGACACCACCCTGCTGATCGAGCCGGGCGACCGCGCCACCGGTGACGCCGACGGCAATATCATCGTCGAAATCGGAGCGGATGCATGATCCTCGATCCCGTCACCCTCTCGGTCATCCAGGCCGGTCTGCAACAGGTCTGTGACGAGATGGACCTCAGCTTTTCCCGCGCCGCCTTCTCGCCGGTGATCGCCGAGGCCAACGACCGCTCCGACGGCATCTATGCCGCCGCAGACGGTGCGCTGATCGCGCAGGGGGCGCAGGGCCTGCCGGTCTTCGTCGGCACCATGCAGGACTCCACCCGGCAGCTGATCGAACGGATTAGCGCCGGGATCACCCCGGCGCCGCAGCCGGGCGACATCTATATCGTCAACGACCCCTACCTCGGCGGCACCCACCTGATGGACGTGCGTTTTGCCATGCCGTTCTACCGGAACGGCGCGCTTTACTGCTGGCTCTCCAACACCGGCCACTGGCCCGATACCGGCGGCTCCGTCCCCGGCGGCTTCTCCGCCTCGGCCACCGCCGTTGAGCAGGAGGGGCTGCGCCTGCCGCCGGTGCGCCTGTTCAAACAGGGCGAGATGGATCAGGAGATCTATGCCATCATCTGCTCCAACATCCGCGTCGCCGACCAGCGCATCGGCGATGTGAAGGCGCAGGCCGCCGCCCTGCTGGTGGGCGAGGCGCGGCTGAACGAGTTGATGGACCGATATGGCGACGCCACGGTGACCGAGGCGATCGCCGAACTGCGCCGCCGTGCCGCCACCCAGATGCGCGCCTTCATCGCCGACATCCCCGAGGGCAGCTATCCCGCCACCGCCTGGATCGACAGCGACGGCGTGGTGAACGAACCGCTGAAGATCGCCCTGACCGTCACCCGCAAGGGCGACGCGCTGACCTTCGATTTCACCGGCTCCAGCGCCCCCTGCGCCGGGCCGATGAACTCCGTCCGCGCCACCACGCTCAGCGCGGTCTATCTCGCCATGCGCCACATCTTCCCCGAGGTGCCGATGAGCGCCGGCGCCTTCGAACCGCTGCATGTCACCGGCATCGAGGGCACCTTCCTCGACGCGCAATACCCCCGCCCGGTCTCCGGCTGCGCGGCGGAGGTCTCCCAACGCATCGCCGAGGCGGTCTTTGCCGCCCTCGTCGCCCCCCTGCCCGATCGCGTCACCGCCGCGCCTGCGGGCACCAGCGGCAATTTCGCCCTCGGCGGCCACGACCCGGCGCGCGGGCGCGATTTCGTGATGTACCAGATTTCAGGCGGCGGCTACGGCGGCAATGCCGATCACGACGGCCTGTCCAACGGCTGCTCCACCATCGGCATTTCCAAGGCCCCGCCGGTCGAGATCATGGAACAGGCCTTCCCGGTGCTCTACCACCGCTACGCCCTGCACGA
Organism: Antarcticimicrobium luteum; assembly: GCF_004358185.1. Taxonomy (GTDB): domain Bacteria; phylum Pseudomonadota; class Alphaproteobacteria; order Rhodobacterales; family Rhodobacteraceae; genus Antarcticimicrobium; species Antarcticimicrobium luteum. The sequence continues at coordinate 11,684 of NZ_SMUV01000062.1, read as the reverse complement.
GGGCTCCGGCGGCGCGGGGCGGCACCGTGGCGGCTTCGGCCTCGACTACGAGGTCGAACTGCGCCGCGGCGACGCCCGCGCAAGTTTCGTGATGGACCACGGCCGCAGCGGCCCCCAGGGGGTGCTGGGCGGCAGTGACGGTGCGGTGAACAAGGTGACCGTCTGGCGCGGCGGCACCCCCTACACCCCGCCGCACCTCTCCAAGGATCAGGACATCCCGCTCGCCCCCGGCGACCGGGTGCATGTGCGCACCCCCGGCGGCGGCGGTTATGGCGACCCGTTCACCCGCGCGCCGGACGCGGTGCGCTATGACGTGGAGATGGGCCGTTACACGCCGGAGCAGGCCGCCGAGTTGTTCGGCGTGGTGCTCAAGGGAACCCCGCCGAAGGTCGATGAAACGGAAACTGAACGGCTGCGCGGCGAAAGCCCCCTGCGCGGAATCAAGCCCGAAGGGCGCCGCGCATGCGCCGGACCGTCCCCACGGTCTGGCGCTTGGGAAACGTAGGCGCACCAATCAGATTTCTTCCGAATTTGACTGCCATAAAGTGAACAGAACGACCGTTTCAGCGCCAGCCCCCGGTCCGGCACTTGCGCGGCTTGCTCTGTGATCTGGGTGGGGGAAACCCCATTTTCGTATCTGTACGATTTCGCCCGAAGACTCCCCAATCCGGGCTTCCGCCGGCCCGTCACGCGCCTTTGAACCGTACACTCCGCCCGGAAAACTCCCCACAACGCAAAACGCCCCGGCCTTTCGACCGGGGCGTTTCATTTGACTATCGAGAGAGGCTCAGTCGCGCTCTTCGATGATTTGCACCAGATGCGGGATCTTGTTGACCATGCCGCGGATCGCGGGGGTATCCTCCAGCTCGCGGGTCTTGTGCATCTTGTTCAGGCCCAGCCCGATCAGCGTCTGACGCTGTTTTTCCGGGCGGCGGATCGGCGAGCCGATCTGTTTGACAACGATGGTCTTGGCCATGGGTTACGCCTCCTCTGCGACGGCGGCGGGTGCTTCTTCCCGCTTGGGAAGGATGTCGGCCACCTTCTTGCCGCGGCGTTGCGCGACCAGACGCGGCGACTGCTCTTTCGTCAGGCCGTTCAGGGTGGCGCGGATCATGTTGTAGGGGTTTTGCGAGCCGATCGACTTCGACACCACGTCCTTGATGCCCAGCATCTCGAACACGGCGCGCATCGGACCACCGGCGATGATCCCGGTGCCTTCCGGCGCGGTGCGCATGACAACCTTGCCGGCGCCCCAGCGGCCCTGCATGTCGTGGTGCAGGGTCCGGCCCTCACGCAGCGGCACGCGGATCATGTTGCGCTTGGCGGCCTCGGTGGCCTTGCGGATCGCCTCGGGCACTTCTTTCGCCTTGCCCTTGCCGAAACCGACGCGGCCCTTCTGGTCACCGACGACGACCAGCGCGGCAAAACCGAAACGCTTACCGCCCTTGACGGTTTTCGACACACGGTTGATCGCAACCAGGCGATCTGCGAATTCCGGGGTCTCGTCGCGATCGCGACGTCCGCCCCGCTGATTGGGTTCTCTGGCCATTCTGGCCTCCTTCGTAACCGGCGCCGGGGCACCGCTGAGTATCAATCCAGGTGGGCGCGGACGCCCCCGGATCATCGAGGCGGCCCCGCGGGGGGCCGCCTGCACCTTAGAGTTTCAGGCCGCCTTCACGCGCGGCATCCGCAAGCGCCTTGACCTTGCCGTGGTAGAGGAACCCACCACGGTCGAAATAGGCCTCTTCGACGCCGGCCTTCTTGGCGCGCTCGGCAATCGCCGTGCCGACCTTGGCGGCCGCCTCGACGTTGTTCTTGCCGATAACGCCCAGATCCTTTTCCAGGGTCGAGGCCGAGGCCAGGGTCACGCCACGAACATCGTCGATCAGCTGGACGCTGATGTTCTTGTTCGAGCGGTGCACGCTCAGGCGCGGACGCCCGGCGTTGACCTTGCGAAGTTTGTTCCGAACGCGCAGGCGGCGCTTCAGAAACAGGGTTCTTTTGCTGTTTGCCATCTGTCCGGTCCTTACTTCTTCTTGCCTTCCTTGCGGAAGATGTACTCGCCCTTATAGCGGATGCCCTTGCCCTTATAGGGTTCGGGGCGGCGCCATTCCCGGATGTTCGCCGCAACCTGGCCGACCAATTGCTGGTCGATACCTTCGACGGTGATCTCGGTTTGCTTGGGCGCGGTGATGGTCACGCCTTCGGGGGCGACGAAGTCCACGTCGTGGCTGAGGCCGAGATTCAGCTTCAGGGTGTTGCCCTGCATCTGCGCTCGGTAACCCACGCCCTGGATCTCCAGTTCCTTTTTGAAGCCGTCGGTCACCCCGGTCACCAGGTTGGCGATCTGGGTGCGGGACATCCCCCATTGCTGGCGGGCCCGCTTGGATTTTCCGCGCGGCTCGATCTTCACCAGGTTGTCTTCCACGGTGATGGTGACGTCGTCGGTCGCGTTGAAGCTGCGGGTGCCTTTCGGCCCCTTTACTTCGACGGTCTGGCCCGACACGCTGGCAGTCACTCCGCTGGGAAGTTCAACCGGCCGTTTTCCGATACGAGACATGTCTGACCTCCTTAGAATACGGTGCAGAGCACTTCGCCGCCGACATTGGCGGTCCGTGCATTTGCATCCGACATCACACCCTTGGGGGTGGAGACAATCGACACGCCCAGGCCCTGACGGACCGACGGGATGTCCTTGACGCCCATGTAGACGCGGCGGCCAGGGGTCGAAACCCGCTTGAGCTCGCGAATGACAGGTTCGCCTTCGAAGTACTTCAGGCTGATTTCCAGCGCCGGGTGACCATTGGCGCCGGTCACCTTTTCATAGCCGCGGATATAGCCTTCGTCCGCCAGCACGTCGAGCACCCAGGCGCGAAGCTTGGACGCGGGCGTGATCACGGTGCTTTTGCCGCGCATCTGCGAGTTGCGGATACGGGTGAGCATATCGCCGATAGGATCGTTCATATCATGCTCTCCTTACCAGCTCGACTTCACCATGCCGGGGATCTGGCCATTCGAGCCCAGTTCCCGCAAGGCGATCCGCGAGACTTTCAGTTTGCGGTAATAGGCGTGCGGACGCCCGGTGAGTTGGCAGCGGTTGTGCAGCCGGGTTGCCGAACTGTTGCGCGGCAGTTTCGCCAGTTTCAGACGCGCCTTGAAGCGCTCTTCCATCGGGCGGCTTTCGTCACTCGCGATCTCTTTCAGTGCGGCCCGCTTCTCGGCGTATTGCGCCACCAGCTTCTCGCGCTTCTTCTCGCGTTCGATCATTGCTTTCTTAGCCATGTCTATTCCTTCCCGCGCTCAGCTGTTGAACGGCATGTTGAAATGCTTCAACAGCGCCTTCGCTTCCGCGTCGGTTTTCGCTGTGGTGGCGATGATGATGTCCATCCCCCAGGTCTCGTCGACCTTGTCGAAGTCGATTTCCGGGAACACGATGTGCTCCTTCAGGCCCATGGCATAGTTGCCGCGGCCATCGAACGACTTGCCCGGCACGCCGCGAAAGTCGCGGATACGGGGCATGGCGACGGTGATCAGGCGATCGAGGAATTCATACATCCGGTCGCCGCGCAGGGTGACTTTGGCCCCCAGCGGCATGTCTTCGCGCACGCGGAAGCCGGCGATGGATTTCTTGGCCTTGGTGACGACAGCCCTCTGGCCGGCGATCGCGGTCAGGTCTTCCTGAGCCGATTTCGCCTTCTTGCTGTCTTTCACGGCCTCGGCGCCGCAGCCGATGTTCAGAACGATCTTGTCCAGACGCGGGATCTGCATGTCGTTCTTATAGCCGAACTCTTCTTTCAGAGCGGCCTTGATGGTCTCGGCGAACTGCGCCTTGAGGCGCGGCGTGTAGGTTGCGGCATCAAGCATCGATCACGTCCCCCGTGGTCTTGGCGAAACGGACCTTCTTGCCCTCTTCCATGCGGAAGCCGACGCGGGTCGCTTTACCGTTCTTGTCCAGCAGTGCCAGGTTGCTCAGGTCGATCGGCAGTGCCTTGGACAGGCGGCCGCCCTGGCTGTTCTGGGTCTGGCGGGTGTGGCGGATGGCCATGTTGATGCCCTCGACCACGGCTTTGCCGGCCTTGGGGTCAACCGAGGACACGGTGCCCTCTTTGCCCTTGTCCTTGCCGGCCAGCACGACGACCTTGTCGCCTTTGCGGAGTTTTGCAGCCATGATTACAGCACCTCCGGAGCGAGCGAGATGATCTTCATGAAGTTTTTCGCGCGCAGCTCACGAACCACCGGCCCGAAGATACGGGTGCCGACCGGCTCGTTGTTGTTGTTGAGGATCACCGCGGCGTTGCGATCGAAACGGATCGCGGTGCCGTCTTCGCGGCGAACTTCCTTGGCGGTGCGCACGACGACAGCCTTGCGGACGTCGCCTTTTTTCACGCGGCCCCGCGGAATGGCTTCCTTCACGGAAACGACGATGATGTCACCCACCGACGCGTATTTCCGTTTGGACCCACCCAGGACCTTGATGCACTGAACCCGGCGCGCGCCGGAGTTGTCAGCAACATCCAGATTGGTCTGCATCTGGATCATATGGTTTCTCCCGACCTTTGGGGGTTGTTTCTTTTCTACCCCCCAGGGTTTCGTTCAAACCGAAAGGTTCTCAGGCTTACGCCTGCAGAACCTCCCAGCGTTTCGTCTTCGACTTGGGTGCGCATTCGACGATGCGCACGGTGTCGCCCACCTTGTAGGTGTTGTTCTCATCGTGAGCCCGGTACTTCTTGGACTTACGGATGGTCTTCTTCAGGACCGGGTGCGTGAAACGGCGTTCCACGGAAACGGTCACGGTCTGTTCGTTGGCGTCGCTGGTCACGGTGCCGGAAAGGATACGTTTGGGCATCTGTCAGGCTCCTTATGCGTCGCCGGCTGCGGCAGCAGCTTTTTCGTTCAGGATGGTTTTCACGCGGGCCGCATTGCGGCGGGCCGCCTTGATCCCGGAGGTGTTTTCCATCTGACCGGTTGCCTGTTGAAAGCGCAGGTTAAAGCTTTCTTTCTTCAGGTTGGCCAGCTCCTCGCGAAGCTGGTCCGGCGTCTTGTCGCGCAGTTCTTTGGCGTTCATCGCCTTCTTCCTTTTCTCAAAACACCAGAAGGCCCCTTTTTACGGGTCACCTTAGACCTGGTGGATGAATTGCAAACACACGAATCCCGTCGCAACGGGACTCCGTGAGATGCCGCTCTATAAGGGAGGGACCGGGGGACGGCAAGGGAAACTTTGCCGTGGGCACAAGGCCCGGTCAGGCCAGGTTCGGAACTGTGCCGTCGAGGCGGGTGTCGGCGGCCCCACGCAGGAAAACGACCACGCTTTCATCCCCTGCCGATTTGTCCAGATTGGTGCCTTTGCCGTCGACGCCGCCTTCGCCGTCCCATGCCGCGATCTCGCCGCGGTCAATTGGCAGGTCAGCGACCGATTCGTCACCCGCATTGGCCTCGATCACCGGTCGGTTCAACAGACCGCCGCCGCCGGTCACGGCAAAATCGTTCTCAATATAGCTCTGAGCGACGCTGGCCATATGCGGATCGACGGGCCCGAGCGGGTCGTCCTCGTCGTCATCCTCGTCGTCGACAAAATCGTCTTCTTTACCGAGCAACCCAAGAACCACGGCCAATCCGGCGACCCCGACCAGCCCGAACATCAAGACGGAAACCATTCCGAACACCTATCGCAACTGAAAATCTGAATGCAACCTAGAGGTGTTGCCCGCCCGGTACAAGCAATTTTATCTCACTTTGAGACAACTTCGGCTTTAAAACCGCGCACACCAGCAGCCGGCCAGTGCACCCCGTCGGCCAACGGGTCCACGAGCCCCATTGCCGGTCCGAGGCACGGGGCGAGCCGGCCTTCGGAGCACCGCCCCTTCGCACGCGAAACGCTCCACTGGGGCGTTTCCGGCACGCTTGCTCACCCCCAGCTGTAGTTGAAGCTGACGCTGATGCGGTCGTCTTCTGCCATGTTCATCGGCACTTCGTGGCGCAGCCAGCTTTCCCACAACAGGACCTCTCCGACCTTGGGCGCCACGTAGATGAACGGTTGCAGTTTGCGGCGGGCGTCCTTGCGGCGTGTCGGTGCCGCCATCATCCGCGCCGAACGGGGATCCTCGAGCTTCAGCGCGCTGGCACCGTCGGGCATGGCGACATAGGTCGTACCGCTGATCACGCTGTGTGGGTGAATATGCGAGGAATGCATCCCCCCCTCGGGCAGGATGTTGATCCAGAGATCCTCCAGTTCCAGTTCCTTGCCGTCGAGGTCGAACTCCAGATCCTCGGCAAAGGCGGCAACATGCGCATTCAGCGCCCTGACCAGATCGGCAAAGACCGGAAAGCGCCAGGGAAGATCGGTCAGCGAGGCGTATGAGGTATAGCCGGGATAGCCGTTCTGTGCGCACCACTCCTGCCCGGCCTCGTCGTCCTCGGCGATGGAATAGCAGGAGGCCTCCAGTTCGGAGGCGTCGATTACCGGGCCGTACTGCTTGAGCGCGGCGCGATAGAGGCGGGTGACGAAGAGAGATTCGATCTGGGACATGGGGATGGTTTAGCGCAGAGAAATCCCCCGCGCGAGTGCCTGTTTGCACCTGCGCTGATTAGCGCGGATCAGGCCCCGAAACGCCGCCGGGACAGATGGCAGCAGCAAGAAAAGGCCCCCGCCGGTTTCCCGACGGAGGCCTTTTTTTTCACCGTGTGCGGCGCGCAGGAATTCTCCGAATTCCCGCTCCACCGCACCCGTTCCGAAAGACTTACCAGTCTTCCCGAACGACAATCCGGGTCTTGATCGGCAGTTTCATCGCGGCCAGGCGCAGTGCCTCTTTGGCCACGGCGTCATCGACGCCGTCGATCTCGAACATGACGCGACCGGGTTTGATCTTGGCGGCCCAGTAATCGACCGAGCCCTTACCTTTACCCATCCGCACTTCGGTCGGCTTGGAGGACACCGGGGTGTCCGGGAAGATCCGGATCCAGACGCGGCCCTGACGTTTCATGTGACGCGTCATGGCACGACGTGCGGCTTCGATCTGACGCGCGGTGACACGCTCGGGCTCAAGGGCTTTCAGCCCGTAATGACCGAAGGTCAGGTCGCTACCGCCTTTTGCCAGGCCTTTGATCCGGCCTTTGTGCATCTTGCGGAATTTCGTACGCTTTGGCTGAAGCATATCCTGCTACTCCTTATCGGTCGCGGCGGCCGCCACCGGCACCACGGGGGGCCGGGCCGTCCTGCAGCTCTTGTGCCTTACGATCACGCGCCGCCGGATCATGCTCCATGATCTCGCCTTTGAAGATCCAGACCTTGATACCGATGATCCCATAGGGGGTCATGGCTTCGGAAAGCGCATAGTCGATGTCGGCGCGCAGGGTGTGCAGCGGCACACGGCCTTCGCGATACCATTCGGTCCGTGCGATCTCGGCACCGCCCAGACGGCCAGCGACGTTCACCCGGATACCCAGGGCGCCCATGCGCATGGCGTTCTGCACGGCCCGCTTCATCGCGCGGCGGAACGAGACCCGGCGCTCGAGCTGCTGGGCGATGTTCTCGCCGACCAGCTGGGCGTCAAGCTCGGGCTTGCGCACCTCGACGATGTTCAGGTGCAGCTCGCTGTCGGTCTTGCTCGCCAGCTTTTTGCGCAGAACCTCGATATCGGCGCCTTTTTTGCCGATGATCACACCCGGACGCGCCGTGTGAATCGTCACCCGGCACTTCTTGTGCGGCCGTTCGATGATCACGCGGGCCACGCCGGCCTGCTTGCACTCTTCCCTGATGAACTCGCGGATTTTCAGGTCTTCCAGCAGAAGATTACCGTAATCCTTGGTGTCGGCGTACCAACGGCTGTCCCAGGTGCGGTTGACCTGGAGGCGCATGCCGACCGGATTGACTTTATGTCCCATTAGGCTTGCTCCTCGACTTGACGCACCTTGATGGTAAGCTCCGAGAACGGCTTGCGCAGGGCGCCAAACCGGCCACGGGCCCGCGGACGACCGCGTTTCATCACCAGGTTCTTACCGACGTAGGCTTCGGCCACGATCAGCTCGTCCACGTCCAGGTTATGGTTGTTCTCGGCGTTGGCGATCGCGGACTGAAGGCATTTCTTCACATCCTCTGCGATCCGCTTGTTCGAGAAGGTCAGATCGGTCAACGCCTTTTCGACCTTCTTGCCGCGGATCATCGCTGCAACCAGGTTCAGTTTCTGCGGGCTGGTGCGAAGCATGCGGGTTTTCGCCATCGCTTCGTTGTCGGCCACGCGGCGGGGGTTCTTTTCCTTGCCCATGACTTACTTCCGCTTCGCTTTCTTGTCCGCAGCATGACCGTAATAGGTCCGGGTCGGCGAATACTCACCGAACTTCTGACCGATCATGTCTTCCGTGACGTTGACGGGGATATGTTTCTGGCCGTTGTAGACACCAAAGGTCAGCCCGACGAACTGGGGCAGAATGGTGGACCGGCGGGACCAGATCTTGATGACTTCCTTGCGCCCGCTGTCGCGTGCCGCCTCTGCCTTTTTCAGGACATAAGCGTCAACGAAGGGGCCTTTCCATACAGAGCGTGCCATGTGTTAGCGCCCTTTCCTGCGTGCGTGCCGCGAGCGGATGATCAGCTTGCTGGACGCCTTGTTCTTGTTGCGGGTACGCGCACCCTTGGTCGGCTTACCCCAGGGGGTTACCGGGTGACGACCGCCCGAGGTCCGGCCTTCACCACCACCATGGGGGTGATCGATCGGGTTCATGACCACACCACGCACCGACGGACGCTTGCCCTTGTGGCGCATGCGGCCGGCCTTGCCGTAGTTCTGGTTGGAATTGTCGGGGTTCGACACGGCACCGACGGTGGCCATGCATTCCTGACGCACCATGCGCAGCTCGCCCGAGCTCAGACGGATCTGGGCGTAGCCGCCATCGCGGCCCACGAACTGGGCATAGGTGCCGGCAGCGCGTGCGATCTGACCGCCCTTGCCGGGCTTCATCTCGATGTTGTGCACGATGGTACCGATCGGCATGCCCGAGAACGGCATCGCGTTGCCCGGCTTGATGTCGACCTTGGACCCGGCAACGACCTTGTCACCCACGGCCAGGCGCTGCGCCGCCAGGATATAGGCCTGCTCGCCGTCTTCGTACTTGATCAGCGCGATAAAGGCGGTCCGGTTCGGGTCATACTCGATCCGTTCAACGGTCGCCGCCACATCGAATTTGTTGCGTTTGAAGTCAACGATCCGGTAGAGGCGTTTTGCCCCGCCGCCACGGCGGCGCGAGGTAATCCGTCCGGTGTTGTTACGGCCGCCCGACTTGGTCAAACCCTCGGTGAGGGCCTTGACCGGACGTCCTTTCCACAGCTCCGAACGGTCGATCAGCACCAGCCCGCGCTGGCCCGGCGTCGTCGGCTTATACGACTTGAGTGCCATGCTTTCTGTCTTCCGTTTAGCGTGCAAAGCCTTAGGTTGTTGTCTTTGGCTTCGCTATGTTGAAGGCCCCCGTAGGTGCCTGAGTCTAGGGCCCCGAAGGTCCCCGGTTAAAATGGCGCAGGCCCCGGGAAAACCGGGGCCAGACCAGATTCGCGGCTAACTATCAGAGACCAGTGCTCACGTCGATAGTGTTTCCCTCTTCGAGGGTCACATAAGCCTTTTTCACGTCTTTCCGGCGACCCATCTGGCCGCGGAACCGCTTGGCCTTGCCTTTGGTGATGGTGGTGTTGACCGCCTTCACCTTGACCCCGAACAGCGCCTCGACCGCTTCCTTGATCTGCGGCTTGTTGCTGTCCATCGCCACTTCGAAGACCACGGCGCCGTTTTCGGATGCCATGGTGGCCTTTTCGGTGATGACCGGTTTGCGGATCACGTCGTAGTGTTCTGCTTTCGCGCTCATTTCAGTCGAGCCTCCAGAGCTTCGACACCCGCCTTGGTGATCACCAGGGTGTCACGCTTGAGGATGTCATACACGTTTGCGCCCATGGTCGGCAGCACGTCCAGACCCTCGATGTTGCGGGCAGCCTTGGCGAAACCTTCGTTCACCGACGCCCCATCGATCACCAGAGCGCGCTTCCAGCCCAGGTTCTTGACCATCTTGGCCAGCGCTGCGGTCTTGCCCTCGGCCTCGGCCGCATCGATCACCACCAGCTCGCCGGCTTTCGCCTTGGCGCTCAGCGCATGGCGCAGGCCCAGCTTGCGGAATTTCTTCGGCAGCTCGTGGCCGTGGCTCCGCGGGGTCGGACCCTTGTAGATACCACCCTTGCGGAAGATCGGCGCGTTGCGGTCACCGTGGCGGGCGCCGCCGGTGCCTTTCTGGCGATAGATCTTCTTGGTCGAGTAGCTGGTTTCGGAGCGGGTCTTGACCTTGTGGGTGCCGGCCTGCGCATTGTTCCGCTGCCAGCGCACCACGCGGTGCAGGATATCGGCGCGCGGCTCCAGACCGAACAGGTCCTCGGACAGTTCGATGTCGCCGGCCTTGCCGCCGTCCAGTTTGATCACGTCAAGTTTCATGCTTCACCACCTTCCGCGGGGGCTTCCGCTGTTTCGGCCGCGGCTGCTGCCGCCTTCAGACCCGCCGGGAACGGCACGCCTTCGGGCAGTTTCTTCTTGACCGAGTCCTTGACCGTAACCCAGCCGCCTTTGGAGCCGGGAACGGCGCCTTTGACAAAAACCAGGCCGCGGTCAGCGTCGGTGCGGACCACTTCGAGGTTCTGGGTCGTCACACGGGCAGCGCCCATGTGGCCGGCCATCTTCTTGCCTTTGAACACCTTGCCGGGATCCTGACACTGACCGGTCGAACCGTGCGAACGGTGCGAGATCGACACACCGTGCGAGGCGCGCAGACCGCCGAAGTTGTGCCGCTTCATGGCACCGGCAAAGCCTTTACCGATCGAGGTGCCCGACACATCCACTTTCTGACCTTCGAGGAAGTGGGTTGCCGCGATTTCGGCACCAACTTCGATCAGGTTGTCCGCCGAGACGCGGAATTCGGCCAGCTTGCGCTTGGGCTCGACCTTGGCGGCGGCGAAATGGCCGCGCATGGCCTGGCTCACGCGCTTCACCTTGGGCGTACCCGCGCCGAGTTGAACGGCGGTATAGCCATCCTTGTCGGCGGTGCGCTGCGCAACCACCTGCAGGTTGTCCAGTTGCAGAACGGTGACGGGGATTTGCCGACCGTCATCCATGAAAAGCCGGGTCATGCCGACCTTTTTTGCGATAATTCCAGAGCGCATCTGATAACCCTCCGAACTTACGACTGCAGCTTGATTTCGACGTCCACACCAGCGGCGAGGTCGAGCTTCATCAGCGCGTCCACGGTCTGGGGGGTCGGATCAACGATGTCGAGCAGCCGCTTGTGGGTGCGGATCTCGAACTGATCGCGGGATTTCTTGTCGACGTGGGGGCCACGCAGAACGGTGAATTTCTCGATCTTGTTCGGCAGCGGAATCGGGCCACGCACGTTGGCGCCGGTCCGCTTGGCTGTGTTGACGATCTCCTGGGTGCTGGCGTCCAGAACCCGGTAGTCAAACGCCTTCAGCCGAATACGGATGTTTTGGCTTTGCATTCTTATCGCCCTTTCAGGCTTGGAGTTGATAGGAGGGCCGCCGGCTCACCCGGCGGCCCTCGTCGAACCCGAGTAGAGTTTACTCGATGATTTTCGAGACGACGCCGGCACCGACGGTGCGGCCGCCTTCACGGATGGCGAAACGCAGGCCGTCTTCCATGGCGATC
>NZ_SMUV01000072.1 GCF_004358185.1 Antarcticimicrobium luteum | reverse complement strand
TCGACGCAAAAGACCTCATGATCGAACTCCAATGACCCCACCAGTTCCAGCGGCAGTACCAGCCGCGGCAGCGGACGGACGGACCCGCGCGTGAAAATCCGGTTGCGCCCGGCGCCGGGCCCTGGCGTTCGGCGGTCAGGGTCTTCGCCACCCGTGCAAGTTTCCGCATGTCCCGCCAGAACAGAATGCGAACGAACCTTTAACTGCACCGCGATCCGGGTTAAGTTCGCACCATGAGCAGTTTCGACGAAATGGACGCCTTCGAGGGCGCCTCGCTGTCGGCGCGCGCGATGGCGGCGCGCAGTCAGTCTATGGGCGCGCCCTATCTGGACGATCTGAACCCGGCGCAGCGCGAGGCGGTCGAGCGGATGGACGGCCCCGTGCTGATGCTGGCCGGCGCCGGCACCGGCAAGACCAAGGCGCTGACAGCGCGGATCGTGCATCTTTTGATGACCGGCCGGGCGCGCCCGAACGAGATTCTGGCGGTGACCTTCACCAACAAGGCCGCCCGCGAGATGAAAGAGCGGGTCGGCCGCCTGCTGGGCCAGAGCATCGAGGGGATGCCATGGCTGGGCACCTTCCACTCGATCTGCGTCAAGCTCCTGCGCCGGCACGCGGAGCTGGCCGGGCTGAAATCGAACTTCACCATTCTGGACACCGACGACCAGATCCGGCTGCTGAAACAACTGGTGCAGGCCGCCGGTATCGACGACAAACGCTGGCCGGCGCGGCAACTGGCCGGGGTGATCGACGGGTGGAAGAACCGGGCGCTGACCCCGGACAAGGTGCCGAGCGCGGATGCCGGCGCCTATAACCGGCGCGGGGTGGAGCTTTACGCGCAATACCAGACCCGCCTGCGCGAGCTGAACGCGGTGGATTTCGGCGATCTGCTGCTGCATGTGGTGGTGATCTTCCAGACTCACCCCGATGTGCTGGAGCAGTACCAACGCTGGTTCCGTTATATCCTTGTGGACGAATACCAGGATACCAACGTGGCGCAGTACCTGTGGCTGCGGCTGCTGGCGGGCGGGCATCGCAACATCTGCTGCGTCGGCGACGACGATCAGTCGATCTATGGCTGGCGCGGCGCCGAGGTGGGCAACATCCTGCGGTTCGAAAAGGATTTTCCCGGCGCCCATGTGGTGCGGCTGGAGCAGAACTATCGCTCGACCCCGCATATCCTCGCGGCCGCCTCGAACGTGATCCGGGGCAATGCCGGCCGGCTCGGCAAGGAGCTGTGGACCGAGGCGGACGAGGGCGAGAAAGTGCGCCTGATCGGCCATTGGGACGGCGAGGAAGAGGCGCGCTGGATCGGCGAAGAGATCGAGGCGATGCAGCGCGGCACACGCGGGACGCGTCCCTTTGGCCTGAACGAGGTGGCGATCCTGGTGCGCGCCAGCCACCAGATGCGGGCGTTCGAGGATCGTTTTCTGACCATCGGGCTGCCCTACCGGGTGATCGGCGGGCCGCGATTCTATGAGCGGATGGAGATCCGCGATGCCATGGCCTATTTCCGGCTGGTGGTCAGCCCCGAGGACGACCTGGCGTTCGAGCGGATCGTCAACACCCCCAAGCGGGGCCTTGGTGACAAGGCGCAGCAGGTGATCCAAACCACGGCGCGGGCCAACGGGGTGAGCCTGCTGGAGGGCGCCCGGATCGCGGTCGAGGACGGGCTGATCAAGGGCAAGGGCGGCGCCGCGCTGCGCACTCTGGTCGAAGACCTGCGCCGCTGGGGCCGGATGACCGGCGATGCCGATCTGAGCCATATGGAGCTGGCCGAGATCGTGCTGGACGAGTCGGGGTACACCGGCCACTGGCAGAACGACAAGACGCCGGAGGCGCCGGGCCGGTTGGAAAACCTCAAGGAATTGGTCAAGGCGCTGGAAAATTTCGAGAACCTGCAGGGTTTTCTCGAACACGTCAGCCTGGTCATGGACAATGACAAGCAGGACGCGGAGCAAAAGGTCAGCATCATGACCCTGCACGCGGCCAAGGGGCTGGAATTTCCCGCCGTGTTCCTGCCGGGCTGGGAGGACGGCCTCTTCCCGTCGCAGCGCAGCATGGATGAAAGCGGCCTCAAGGGCCTGGAGGAGGAACGGCGGCTTGCCTATGTCGGCATCACGCGGGCAGAGGAGCTGTGCACGATTTCCTTCGCCGGCAACCGCCGGGTGTTCGGGCAGTGGCAATCGGCCCTGCCGTCCCGATTCGTCGATGAACTGCCGGAAGAGCATGTGGAGGTTCTGACGCCGCCGGGTCTTTATGGCGGTGGCTACGGCGCGGCGGCGGCGCAGGGCGGCGCGGCGCGCGGCAACATCGAATCGCGGGTGGCGGACGTGAATGTCTATAACTCGCCTGGCTGGAAACGGATGCAGGCGCGCGCGGGCCAGCGCGGCATGTCGCAGCCGAAGGAAAGCCGCACCACGGTGATCGACCTCGCCGCCGTATCCAGCTTCACCATGGGCGAGCGGGTGTTTCACCAGAAATTCGGCTATGGCGCGATCATCGGCATCGAGGGCGACAAGCTGGAGGTCGATTTCGAGAAGGCCGGGCCGAAAAAAGTGGTGGCGCAGTTCGTCACGTCCAACGACGACATCCCGTTCTAAGGGCCGGTCTCAACGCCATTTCCGGAACGGTTGAACGCGGATTTTACCGCGACGCGGCGGATTGCGCATGTGCGCGCCCCTGCCCCCCCATGCACCACCGTGCAATCCTGACGTCCGCGACCTCCGCAGGGCGCCCCACCGGGGTGGCGGCGCGCGGGCGCGGCGAAGGACCTTATCCTCAAAACGCGAAAACGGCGGCACCAGGGAGGAGGAGAGGTGCCGCCGTTCGCTTGCAACATCTCGGCGCAGGGAGGAGGAGAGCGCCGGGACGTATCCGGAAATTCTGTTGTCGTTCCGCCGGGGCGGAAAATTGACCGGCGACACCAGGGAGGAGGAGAGGTGCCGCCGGCCGATTGAACACCAGACGCAGGGAGGAGGAGAGCGCCGGGTGTAACCCTATGTTTCGTCGTCGGCCCGCCGGGGCGGGAAATTGACCGGCGGCACCAGGGAGGAGGAGAGGTGCCGCCGGCCGATTGAACACCGAGCGCAGGGAGGAGGAGAGCGCGCGGTGCGTCCCAACACCGGATGCAGGGAGGAGGAGAGCATCCGGTGTATCAGGGTCCGGCGTTCGAGGCCGGTATAAGGTGCGGCGGCATCAGGGAGGAGGAGGATGCCGCCGCTTAGAACAGGCCCCTAGGGAGGAGGAGAAGGGGCCTGAACCGGTAAACTGGTGCCGGGTTTAGAGGTTTCCGGCGGATTCGAGCGCCACGCGGCGCAGTTCGGAGCGGTGCAGGCCCAGATCGGACAGTTCCCGATTGGTCAGCGCGCTCAGCTCGTTATAGGTGCGGCGGTACATCCGGTGCCGGGTGTAACGGTCGGAAAGCGCTTCGGTCGCGGCGTGCAGCCGGTCGAACAGCGAGGCGCCTTTTGCATGGGTCTGTGTCAGTGCGGTCATTGTCTTGTCTTTCGTCGTCTTGCCTGTGCCGTCGCTGCGGCGTTTGCTTGAGATTGAAAATAGGCAAATGCTGCGGATGCACAATAGTCCGCGAAATCAATGCCGCCATGCAGCAAGTGCATAGATTGATTGTATAAAAAACTGGCAGTATTCCTGACGTAAGGTCATGGCGCCGGAATGTCGCAGGCTGCGGAAACTTTGAGCGGCGGGCGCGGTTTTCCGGCGGGTTGGAAACCGATTGCCCCCGCTGCCATGCAGCGGCACCCGCAGGTCATGCATTGGATGCAGGGCTCGCCCCACGGCGGGATTGGGCGGCACGTCGTCTTTCCTGTCTGTCGAACCTGCGCCGTGATTTTTCGGTCACAGGTGGGTAAGGGCGGGGCGTCCCGGCGCATTCGTGCATTTGGGGCATTGGGGCGTCGCGCCAGCTCGGCGCCGCGCCGCCCGCGGTCCCAGGCGATTCCTAGGCGGTTCTCGGGCGCAGCATTTGCGCGGCGCCCCGGTCCCGTCCCATGTGGGCGGCCAGTCGGGCGCAGGGGGCGTTTTCTATCCTGTTTCTTTTGTGGGTCCAGCCTGGGGCCGGCGGGGACATCCCCCGGGATTACATGGTGTGCGACATGGGAATTCGCGGGACCGGGGTGAATTGGCGCGCTCAGGGGGGTGTATGGTCCGGATCAGCGGGTGTCGTTGAGTGATTCGCGGGCTGGAAAATGGAACGTATAGTGAACGAAAGTCGACAATCCACAAGACATGAAGAAATTTACGGGATTTTCCGGGACTTGTCGGAATGGTCTGAAAAAATCTACATGTTGTGTGGGCGGTCTGGAAATTCTCTAGGGAGGCGCGGATTTCTCAGGAAAAGGGTACGTACCCTTGTCCTTTATGGAGCCTTCCAGGCCTCTGATCCCGGCTTTTCCCGCAAATTCCAATTGATTTCCATAAATTCCCGTGGCATTCCTTGGTCATCGGATGAGGACGAGGTAACAGGGGCGGAAGACCCCGAACCAGAATAACAAAGCAGGTTTCATACAGGCACTTCGCTTTCATCACACCAAGAGATCCGGCGCGCGAGCGAGCAGACATCCCCCCAGGTGGCGCGCGCAGTCGGACACCCCGCACAGCGGGACAAGGGCGGCGGGTTGATCAGTGGCAGCAGATCAACCCGCCGTTTTTTCATCCTGGGGATGCAATGACGCGGGGGCGCGGACGAAGGGACAGAGGGCGTGAGCCGACGGTTCAGAGGCGAGTATACCTTTAAGGTGGATGCAAAGGGCAGGGTCTCGATCCCGGCCCTGTTCCGCCGTGTGCTCGAAGCCGGCGATCCCGACTATACCGAGGGGCTGCGCCCGCAACTCGTCATCGTCTATGGCCCGCCCGATCAGCCCTTTCTCGAAGCCTATACCATCGAAGAGATCGAAAGGCTGGAAGCCAAGATCGAGCGGCTGCCCAATTCGCCGCTGAAGCGCAGGCTGGTGCGCGACATCACCTCGCGCTCGCACCATACCGAGGTCGACCCCGACGGGCGGCTGGTGCTGCCGCTGCGGCACCGCGACAAGATCGGGCTGGAGAAAGAGGCGTTCTTCGTCGGCACCTCCGGCACCTTCCAGATATGGAGCCCCGACACCTACGAGGCGCACCTGGCCGAGGACGAAGAGGGGGATCTGGGCTTCGACATCCCCGAGGGGACCAATCCGCTCGATGCGCTGGACATGGCGCTGGCCGCGCAGGGCGGCGACAGGGACGGGGGCTGATCCATGGCCGCCGCTGCCGCGCCCGCCCAACCTCATGTTCCGGTTCTGTTGCGCGCGCTGCTCGAGGCGGTGGCGCCGGTCACCGGCACGTGGCTGGACGGCACATTCGGCGCTGGCGGCTATACCCGCGGGTTGCTCGAGGCCGGCGCCGACCGCGTGATCGCGGTGGACCGCGACCCGCTGGCCTTCGAGATGGCGCAGGACTGGGCGGCGGACTACGGCGACCGGCTGATAATGCAGCACGGTGTGTTTTCCCGGATGGACGAATATGCACAGGATCTGGATGGCGTGGTGCTCGACCTCGGCGTCTCCTCGATGCAGCTCGACCGGGCCGAGCGCGGCTTTTCCTTCATGAAAGAGGGCCCGCTCGACATGCGGATGTCGCAGCAGGGGCCAAGCGCCGCCGATCTGGTCAACACGGCCGAAGAGGCCGAACTGGCCGATATTCTCTATCTATACGGTGAGGAGCGCGCCAGCCGCCGCATCGCGCGCGCCATCGTCCGGGCGCGGGAGGTGGAGCCGATCGGGACCACGCTGCGGCTGGCCGAAATCGTCGAATCCTGCCTTCCGCGCGCCAAACCGGGGCAGTCGCATCCCGCCACCCGCAGCTTTCAGGCGCTGCGGATCGCGGTGAATGATGAGTTTGGCGAGCTGTTTCGCGGGCTGATGGCCGCCGAACGGGCGCTCAGGCCCGGCGGCAAGCTGGCGGTGGTCAGCTTCCACTCCATCGAGGACCGAATGGTCAAACGGTTCCTGCAATCGCGCGCCGGACAGACCGGGCGCGGCAGCCGCCATGGGCCGGAAATCGAACACGCGGATCCGCAATTCCTCCTGCGTCCACGCAAGGCGATCGCGCCGGACCCGCAGGAGCTGGCCGAGAACCCGCGCGCGCGCTCGGCCCGGCTGCGGGTGGCGGTGCGCACCGAGGCGCCCGCCGGCACGGTCGACCCGCGCGAGATCGGGATGCCGCAACCCAAAGAGGCGCCGAAAGGGAGAGGGCGATGAGAGGCATAGCCTTTGTTCTGACCGCGCTGGCGGTGTTCGGTCTGGCGTTCTGGGCCTATCGTGAGAATTACGCCACCCAGCAGGTGCTGAAAGAGACCCGCGCGCTGCAACAGCAGATCGGCGCGGCGCAGGTGCGGCTGGGTGTGCTCAGGGCCGAATGGGCCTACCTCAACCGGCCCGACCGGCTGTCCGAGCTGGCCGCGCTGAACTTCGACCGGCTTGGCCTGTTGCCTCTGCGCCCGGACCAGTTCGGCCGCATCGACGAGGTCAGCTTTCCGCCGGCGCCGCTGTTGCCGATCACCAACCCGGTGGATGTCTCGACCATGGCGGAGGGAGAGCAACCATGACCCGGACGCCGTTGCGCCCGCTGGCGCGGATCCTGCCGGCCCGCGCAAAGGGTGAAAATCCCGACGCCATCGAGCGCGAGAACATCCGTCAGCGCCACGCCGAGATGCAGGACCGCGCCCGGGTACGCGCCGAGGGGCGGCTGCTGGTGCTGGGGCTGTTCTTTTTCTGCGCCTTCATCGTGGTGGGCGGGCGCATGGCGCTGATGGCGGTTTCCGAGCCCGAGGAGCCGGTGGCAAGCACTCACGGTGCGGCCATCGCGGCGCAGCGCGCCGATATCACCGACCGGGAAGGACGCATCCTGGCGACCAATTTCGAGACCCATTCGCTCTATGCCCAGCCGCCCGAGCTGGTCGACCCGGTGGCGGCGGCCAGCGGGCTGGTGCGGATCTTTCCCGATCTGGACGAGGCGCGGCTGATCAG
The DNA here is from genome assembly GCF_004358185.1 of Antarcticimicrobium luteum. Lineage (GTDB taxonomy): Bacteria > Pseudomonadota > Alphaproteobacteria > Rhodobacterales > Rhodobacteraceae > Antarcticimicrobium > Antarcticimicrobium luteum. The sequence goes on along the minus strand of NZ_SMUV01000072.1, from coordinate 274,511 downwards.
GGATCTCAGCGGCAAGCGCAAATTCGTCTGGATCAAGAGGCGGATCAGCCCCGAACAGAAACAGGCGGTGCACGATCTGGGCGATCCCGGGCTGATGTTCGGCCCGCGCGAGATGCGGCTTTATCCCAACGGCAAGCTGGCCGCGCATGTGCTCGGCGGCGCCGGCTTCGGCCGCGAAGGGGTGAATGCCGCCGAGGTGATCGGCGTGGCCGGGGTGGAAAAACAGTTCGACGAGTATCTGCGCGACCCGGCCAATGGCGCGCAGCCGCTGACGCTGGCGCTGGACCTGACGGTGCAGGCCGCGGCCGAGCAGGTGCTCGCCGGCGGCATGAAGCTGATGAATGCCAAGGGCGCCTCTTCGATCCTGATGGATGTGCACACCGGCGAGGTGATCTCGGTTGTCAGCCTGCCGGATTTCGACCCCAACGACCGGCCGCGGCCGCCGGTCTCCGGCGATCCCAGCGACAGCCCGCTGTTCAACCGCGCGGTGCAGGGGGTGTACGAGCTGGGCTCGACCTTCAAGATCTTTACCGCTGCGCAGGCCATAGACCTCGGGCTGGTTTCGGCCGAGACGATCATCGACACCTCCGGGCCGATGCGGGTGTCCGGCTATCCGATCGGAGAGTTTCACAACAAGAACTACGGCAAGCTCAGCGTCGCGGATGTGATCATGCACAGCTCCAACCGGGGCACCGGGCGGCTGGCGCTGGAGATCGGACCGGAGCGGCAAAAGGCCTTTCTCGGCGCGCTGGGGATGTTCGACCCGACCCCGTTCGAGATCGTCGAGGCCCGCGGCGGCCAGCCGCTGGTGCCCGAGCGCTGGACCGATCTCAGCACGGTGACGATTTCCTATGGCCACGGCCTCTCGACCAGCCCGATGCATCTGGCGGCCGGCTATGCCGCGATCGCCAACGGCGGCCATTACGTCAGCCCGACGATCCTGAAACGCGACGGGCCGCAGCATGGGCCGCGGGTGCTGTCCGAGGGGGCCGCCGCCGATGCGCGCCGGATGCTGCGCCGTGTGGTGACCGGCGGCACCGCCAGCCTGGGCGAGGTGCCGGGCTATGCGGTGGGCGGCAAGACCGGCACCGCCGACAAGCCGCGCCCGCAGGGCGGCTACTACAAGGACAAGGTGATCGCGACCTTTGCCTCGATCTTCCCGTCGCACGATCCGAAATACGTGCTGGTGGTGACGCTGGATGAGCCCTCGATCCAGGCCTATGACGAAGAGCGGCGCACGGCGGGCTGGACCGCGGTGCCGGTCGCGGCCGAGCTGATCGGCCGGGTGGCGCCGCTGCTGGGGCTGCGACCCGACGTTGAACCCGGCCCCCGCGCTGCTATAACGCTCACGTCGAACTGATCCTTATCAATATCAATGCGCGGGCGGGCACCATGGGCATACCGGCAAAATCACTCAGCCAGTTGGCCCTGACCGCCCGGGGCGGGCGCGATCCGCAGATCACCGGTCTGGCGGTGGACAGCCGCCAGGTAAAGGACGGATTTCTCTTTGCCGCGCTGCCCGGAACCCGGGTGCATGGCGGCGACTTCATCCAATATGCGCTGCGCATGGGCGCGGCGGCGGTTCTGACCGATGCGACCGGCGCGGAAATCGCCGAACGCGAACTGGCCGCCTCCGGCGCGGCGCTGGTGGTGGTCGAGGATCCGCGCCAGGCGCTGGCCTGCACCGCGGCGCTGTGGTTCGGCGCGCAGCCCGGGGTGATGGCGGCGGTCACGGGGACCAACGGCAAGACCTCGGTCGCCACCTTCCTGCGGCAGATCTGGGCCGGGCTGGGCCATGCGGCGATCAACCTCGGTACCACCGGGGTCGAAGGGGCCTGGAACGCGCCGCTCAACCACACCACGCCCGAGCCGATCACCCTGCATCGGGTGCTGGCCGAGGCGGCGGGGCATGGCATCACCCACGCGGCGATGGAGGCCTCGTCGCACGGGCTGGAGCAGCGGCGGCTCGACGGGGTGCAGCTCATCGCGGCCGGTTTCACCAATTTCACCCAGGATCACCTGGATTATCATGAGAGTTTCGACGCCTATTTCGCCGCCAAGGCGGGTCTGTTTCGCCGGGTGCTGCCGCCGGAGGGAACGGCGGTGATCAATCTGGAGGATCCGCGCGGGGCCGAGATGCGGGCGATTGCCGCCGCGCGCGGTCAGGCGGTGCTGACCGTGGGGCGGGCGGTGGGCGATCTGCGCCTGCTGGCGCAGCGGTTCGACGCCACCGGGCAGGATCTGCGGTTTTCCTGGATGGGCCAGAGCCATCAGGCCCGGCTCGATCTCATCGGCGGGTTTCAGGCCGAAAACGTACTGATCGCCGCCGGGCTCGCCATCGCCTGCGGCGACGAGGCTGGGGCGGTGTTCCGCACCCTGCCCGAACTGACCACCGTGCGCGGGCGGATGCAGCTGGCCGCGACGCGGGAGAACGGCGCGGCGGTTTTCGTCGATTACGCCCATACCCCGGACGCGGTGGCCACCGCTTTGACGGCGCTGCGGCCGCATGTGATGGGGCACCTCGTTGCCATCGTCGGCGCAGGCGGCGACCGCGACCGGGCCAAGCGGCCGCTGATGGGGGCGGCGGCGGCGGAACATGCCGATCTGGTCTTCGTCACCGATGACAACCCGCGCAGCGAGGATCCCGCCTCCATCCGCGCCGCCGTCATGGCGGGCGCGCCGGAGGCCATCGAGGTGGGCGACCGCGCCGAGGCGATCCTGCGCGGCATCGACGCGCTGGGGCCGGGCGACGCGCTGCTGATCGCCGGCAAGGGGCACGAGACCGGCCAGATCGTCGGCGACGATGTGCTGCCCTTCGACGATGCCGAACAGGCCAGCGTGGCGGTCGCCGCGCTGGACGGGCGGCCGGTATGAGCCTCTGGACCGCAGGAGAGGCCGCAGAAGCCACCGGCGGCCGGGCGCAGGGCGCATGGCAGGTCGATGGCGTTTCCATCGACACCCGCACTATCGCGCCGGGCGATCTGTTCGTGGCGTTGAAGGCGGCGCGCGACGGCCATGAGTTCGTGGCGCAGGCTTTGGACAAGGGCGCCGCGGCCGCGCTGGTCAGCCATATCCCCGAGGGGGTGGCGCAGGATGCGCCGCTGTTGATCGTCGACGATGTGCTGCAAGGGCTGGAGGCGCTGGGCCGGGCGGCACGGGCGCGGTGCCAGGCCCGCGTGGTCGCGGTGACCGGCAGCGTCGGCAAGACCTCGACCAAGGAAATGCTGGCGGCGATGCTGTCGGATCAGGGGGCGACGCATGCGAGCGTGGCCAGCTACAACAACCATTGGGGTGTGCCGCTGACCCTGGCGCGGATGCCGCGGGAAACCCGCTACGCCATCATCGAGATCGGCATGAACCACCCCGGCGAGATTGCGCCGCTGGCCCGGCTCGCCCGCCCGCATGTGGCGATGGTAACCATCGTGGCGCCGGCGCATCTGGAGGCCTTCGACAGCCTCGACGGCATCGCGCGGGAAAAGGCCTCGGTGCTCGACGGGCTGGAGCCGGGCGGCATCGCCGTGCTGAACGCCGATCTGGAACAATCGCCGATCCTCTTTGCCAAGGCCGATGAGGTGGGCGCCATGGCGCTCGGCTTCGGTGCGCAGGCCGATGACTATCGCCTGATCTCGGCCGAGGTCATGGGCGATGAGACCCGGGTCGCGGCGGAGACGCCGGACGGGACGGTCTGCTTCACCCTGGCCACCCCGGGGCGGCATTTCGCCATGAACGGGCTCGGCGCGCTGGCCGCCTGTGCCGCGCTCGGCGCCGATCCGGCGCGCGCCGCCGCAAGCCTGGCGCGCTGGACCCCCTATCGCGGCCGCGGTGTGCGCGAGACGATTGTCTTGCCCGGCGGCGCGCTGACGCTGCTGGACGATTCCTACAACGCCAACCCGGCCTCGATGGCGGCGGCGCTGGCCGTGCTCGCCGCCGCGAGCACGGAGGGACAGGGCCGCCGCATCGCCGTTCTGGGCGACATGAAGGAGCTGGGGCCGCAGGCCGAACACCTCCACGCCGCACTCGCCGCGTTGCCGGCGATGGCAGGGATCGACACCGTGCATTGCATTGGCCCGCTGATGGGCGCGCTGCACGCCGCGCTGCCTGCGGAAAAACGCGGCCTGCATTGCGGCACCAGCGCTGCGCTTGCGGCACAGATCGTCGATCTGGCGGGGCCGGGCGATATCGTGCTGGCCAAGGGCTCTCTCTCGATGGCGCTGGCAAAGGTCGTTGACGCCCTGCGCGAAATCGGCCAAGGCAGGCGCGCCCCGGCGCAAGGGACGGGTTCGGGGACAACACATGAAGGATAGGACCGGCTGACATGCTTTATTGGCTGACCGCGCTGTCGGACGGCGGGGATTTTTTCAACCTGTTCCGCTACATCACGTTCCGTGCCGGTGGGGCCTTTCTGACCGCGCTGCTGTTCGGTTTCCTGTTCGGCCCGCCGCTGATCAACGTGCTGCGCAAGCGGCAGGGCAAGGGTCAGCCGATCCGCGACGACGGCCCCGAGGCGCATCTGTCCAAGGCCGGTACGCCGACCATGGGCGGGCTGCTGATCGTCGGCGCGCTGGTGACCGCGACCGCGCTCTGGGCGCGGCTGGACAACCCGTTCGTCTGGCTGGTGCTGTTCGTGACGCTGGCCTTCGGCGCCATCGGCTTCGCCGACGACTACGCCAAGGTCTCCAAGCAGAACACCAAGGGGGTGCCGGGCAAGCTGCGCCTGGGGCTGGGCATCCTGATCGCGGTGGTGGCGGCGCTCTGGGCGGCGTGGAACCACCCCGCCGATTTGCAGAACCAGCTGGCGCTGCCGGTGTTCAAGGACACGCTGATCAATCTGGGACTCTTTTACGTGCCGTTCTCGGTCTGTGTTATTGTCGGATCGGCCAATGCGGTGAACCTGACCGACGGGCTGGACGGGTTGGCGATCATGCCGGTGATGATCGCGGCGACAACGCTGGGCATCATCGCCTATGCGGTGGGGCGCACCGACTTTACCGAATATCTCGACGTGCACTACGTGCCGGGCACCGGGGAGATCCTGATCTTTACCGCTGCCCTGTTCGGCGGGGGGCTGGGGTTCCTGTGGTACAACGCACCGCCGGCGGCTGTGTTCATGGGCGATACCGGCAGCCTTGCGCTGGGCGGCGCGCTGGGGGCGATCGCGGTCGCCACCAAGCATGAACTGGTGCTGGCCATCGTCGGCGGCCTCTTCGTGGTCGAGGCGCTGTCGGTCATCATCCAGGTGCTCTATTTCAAGCGCACCGGGCGGCGCGTCTTTCTGATGGCGCCGATCCATCACCATTATGAGAAAAAGGGCTGGGCCGAGCCGACCATCGTGATCCGGTTCTGGATCATCTCGCTGATCCTGGCGATGATCGGGCTGGCGACCCTGAAGGTCCGCTGACGCGCCGGGGATTTCGGGTGGCGGCTGCGGGCCCATCCCCTCGCGGGCCTGCAAGCGGGCCCTGCGGGGCTGCGGGCGGGAGTATTTGACGCGGCAGGGCCTCCTTTCCTCATTTCTGCATGACGACTCAGATCCAGGGTCTGGAAAAGGCGCAACACCTACCGGACGCTTCGGTCATCGGCCGCTTTCCAAGGCGGAGCCGATCGGCTAGCCAGAGGTCGGAGCGGAGTTTTCGCACAGGGGGCGCGCAATCTTGAAAACGGCATTGGTGACAGGCGGCAACCGGGGCATCGGACGGGCCATCGCGGCCGGATTGTGCGCGGATCACCGGGTGGTGATCGCGGTGCGCGACCGGCAGGCGGGCCGCGAGACGGCCGAGGCGCTGGGGTGCGGCTGGCTGCATCTTGACCTGGAGGCGCCGGAGGGCTTTGCCCCGGCGCTGGAGCGGATCGGCGGGGTCGATGTGCTTGTCAACAATGCCGGCATCCTGATCGACAGCAACATGATCGACGACCCGCAGGGCGTGGCGCGCTCGATGCAGGTGATGTTTCATGCGCCCTATGAGCTGATCCGGCTTTGCGTGCCGCATATGGCGGCGCAGGGCTGGGGGCGGATCGTCAATCTTTCGTCGGACTGGGGCAGTTTTTCCGAAGGGCTGGCCGGGCCCGGCGCCTATGGCGTGGCCAAGGCGGCGCTGAACGCGCTGACCCATGCCCTGCCGCGCGATCTGCCCGAGGGGATCAAGGTCAACGCCATGTGCCCGGGATGGGTGGCGACGCGGATGGGCGGGCCGGACGCGCCGCGCAGCCCGGAGAAGGGCGCCGAGACCGCGCTCTGGCTGGCGCGGCTGGGCCAGGACGGGCCCACGGGCGGATTTTTCCGCGACAAGAAGGAGATGGGCTGGTGATACCGGTACGCGGATATGAGGGCGCCAGGGTCGCCGTTCTGGGGCTGGGCCGCTCGGGGTTGTCGGCGGCGCGGGCAGTGCGCGCGGGCGGGGCCGAGCCGGTCTGCTGGGACGACAACCCGGCGGCGCGGGCGGCGGCCGCGGGCGAGGGGTTCGCCTGCGCCGATCTGACCGGCGCCGGCGCCTTCGACGGGATCGCGGCCCTGATCGTCTCGCCCGGCATTCCGCATCTTTACCCCGCGCCGAACCCGGTGGTGCTGGCGGCGCTGGAGGCCGGGGTGCCGGTGGACAACGACATCGGGCTGTTCTTCCGCTCGCTCGCCACGCCGGACTGGGACGGCTTCGTCACCGCCCCGCGGGTGGTGGCGGTGACCGGTTCGAACGGCAAATCCACCACCTCCGCCCTGATCCATCATATTCTGCAAGAGGCGGGGCGCCCGGCGCAGCTGGCCGGCAACATCGGCCGCGGCGTGCTGGACCTGGAACCGCCGGGGGAGGGCGCGGCGGTGGTGCTGGAACTCAGCAGTTACCAGACCGAGCTGGCCCGCGCGCTGACCCCGGACGTGGCGGTCTTCACCAATCTGTCGCCCGATCACCTGGATCGTCATGCGGGGCTGGGCGGATATTTCGCGGCCAAGCGCAGGCTGTTCGCCGAGGGCGGGCCGGACCGCGCGGTGATCGGCGTCGATGAGATCGAGGGGCGGTTTCTGGCAGGGCAGATGGCCGAGGGGCCGGCGGACGACCGGGTGATCCGGGTCTCCTCGGGGCAAAAGCTGACCGGGCCGGGCTGGCAGGTGTTCGCGCGAAAGGGGTTCCTGGCCGAGACCCGCAAGGGCAAGCAGATGGCCTCCATTGACCTGCGCGGGATCAGTGGGCTGCCGGGGGCGCATAACCACCAGAACGCCTGTGCCGCCTATGCCGCCTGCCGCGCGCTGGGGCTGGCGCCGCGGGTGATCGAGGCGGCGCTGCACAGCTATCCGGGCCTGCCGCACCGCAGCCAGGTGATCGCCGAGGCGGGCGGGGTAACCTACGTCAATGACAGCAAGGCCACCAATGTGGACAGCGCGGCCAAGGCGCTGGGGGCCTTTCCCCGCATCCGCTGGATCTGCGGCGGGCTGGAGAAAGAGGGCGGCCTGGACGCGCTGAAGGGCACGACCGGGGCGGTGGCCAAGGCCTATGTCATCGGCCGCGAGGCGGCCGCGTTCGCCATGCAGCTGGATGTGGAGGCCGAGGTTTGCACCACCATGGCCCGCGCGGTGGAGCGGGCGATGGAAGAGGCCGAGCCGGGCGATACCGTGCTGCTGGCCCCGGCAGCGGCGAGTTTCGATCAATACGACAATTTCGAGCAGCGCGGCGAGGATTTCACCGCCGAGGTGGAGAAGCGGCTCAAATAGGGCCGCCGCCCAAACGCGCAACAGAGGACGGGCGCCTGCCCGGCGCGCTTTGCGTGCTATTCGGGCGGCGGAGGGTTGTATCTCACCCCTTCGCCGCTATCGCCGTTCCCGCCGCGTATCCCGAGGCCCAGGCCCACTGGAAATTGTACCCGCCGAGCCAGCCGGTCACGTCCACCGCCTCGCCGATGGCGAAAAGGCCGGGCACCTCTTTCGCCTCCATCGTCCGGGACGACAGCCCGTCGGTGTCGATGCCGCCCAGCGTCACCTCGGCGGTGCGATACCCCTCGGTGCCCGAGGGCGTCAGCCGCCAGTCGGAAAGCCGCGCGCAGAGCGCCTCCAGCGCCGCGTCGGACTGATCGGCGAGATTGCCGGAAAGACCCAGCTCGGGCACGAGATACTCCACCAGCCGCGACGGCAGGTGGCGGCCAAGTTCGGTGGTCAGCGCCCGGCGCCCGGCCTGCTGCCGCTGGGCGCGCAGGGCTTCCAACAGCGTCATCCCGGGGATCAGGTTCACCGCGATCTCCTCGCCCTCGCGCCAGTAGGACGACAGTTGCAGCACCGCCGGCCCCGACAACCCGCGATGGGTAAAAAGCAGCGCCTCGTCGAAGCTGGCCCGCGCATTTGACAGCCCTACCGGCAAGGACACCCCGGCCAGCGGTGCGAAGCGGCCGTCAGAAAAGGTGAAGGGGACGAGCGCGGGCCGGGTTTCGGTGACGCCGAGGCCGAATTGCCGCGCGATGTCATAGGCCAGCCCGGTCGCCCCCATCTTGGGGATCGACTTGCCCCCGGTGGCCAGCACCAGATTGCGGCAGTCGACGGTCTTGCGGTCGCCCTCGCGGTCGAGGGTGAGAGAAAAGCCGCTCTCGGTTCTTCTGACGTCGGCCAGCGCGGTGGAGAGCCACAGCGCCGCCCCCGCCTTGTCCATCTCGTCGCGCAGCATGGCGACGATCTGGGTCGCCTTGCCGTCGCAGAACAGCTGTCCCAGCGTCTTTTCGTGCCAGGCGATGCCGTGGCGCCCGACCAGTTCGATGAAATCCCACTGGGTATAGCGGGCCAGCGCCGATTTGCAGAAATGCGGGTTCTGCGACAGGAAATTCTCCGGGGCGGCGTAAAGATTGGTGAAATTGCAGCGCCCGCCGCCGGAGATGCGGATCTTTTCCCCCGGATTGCGCGCGTGATCGATCACCAGCGCCCGCCCGCCCGCATGGGCGGCGCACATCAGGCCCGCCGCGCCGGCGCCAAGGATGACGGTGTCGAACTCCATCCGCGCCGCTTGGCGCGGATTGCGGCGAAAGGCAAGAGGAACGGACTGGAACGAATTCACGTTTCGCGGTATTGTCGGTTCAGCAGACCCGGAAAACCGGGCGGGCAGAGGCAGCAAACGGCAGGATTACCATGACCGAGATGGTCTATGGCGCGGTTCCCGCGCAACGGGGCGAACCCATTCTTCCCAAATGGTGGCGGACGCTGGACAAGTGGTCGATGACCTGTGTCCTGATCCTCTCCGGCATCGGGCTGCTGCTCGGGCTCGCGGCCTCGCCGCCGCTGGCCTCGCGCAACGGCTTCGATCCGTTCCACTATGTCGAGCGGCAGGCGGTGTTCGGCACGCTGGCGCTGGCCGCGATGCTGCTGACCTCGATGATGTCGCCGGTGCTGGTGCGGCGGCTGGCGGTGCTGGGCTTTCTCGGCGCCTTCGCGGCGCTGGCGCTGCTTCCCGTCCTGGGCACCGATTTCGGCAAGGGCGCGGTGCGCTGGTACAGCTTGGGCTTTGCCAGCGTGCAGCCCTCGGAATTCATGAAACCGGTCTTCATCGTGGTCGCCGCCTGGATGCTGGCGGCAAGTCAGCAGATCAACGGCCCGCCGGGCAAGCTGTGGTCGGCGCTGCTGTGCATGACCATCGTCGGCATGCTGGTTATGCAGCCCGATTTCGGTCAGGCCTCGCTGGTGCTGTTCGGCTGGGGGGTGATGTATTTCGTCGCCGGCGCGCCGATGCTGCTGATGGTAGGCATGGCCGGCGCGGTGGTCCTGGGCGGCACCGTCGCCTATTCTGCCTCCGAGCATTTCGCCCGCCGCATCGACGGCTTCCTCACCCCCGAGGTCGATCCCACGACGCAGCTCGGCTATGCCACCAACGCCATCCGCGAGGGTGGACTTTTCGGCGTCGGCGTCGGCGAAGGGCAGGTGAAATGGTCGCTGCCCGATGCCCATACCGATTTCATCATCGCGGTCGCCGCCGAGGAATACGGGCTGATCCTGGTGATGATCATCATCGCGCTCTACGCCTCGATCGTGGTGCGCTCGCTGCTGCGGCTGATGCGCGAGCGCGACCCCTTCATCCGGCTGGCGGGCACCGGACTGGCCTGCATCTTCGGGGTGCAGGCGATGATCAACATGGGGGTCGCGGTGCGGCTGCTGCCGGCCAAGGGGATGACCCTGCCGTTCGTCAGCTACGGCGGCTCTTCCCTCATCGCGGGCGGCATCGCGGTGGGCATGCTGCTGGCCTTCACCCGGACACGGCCTCAGGGCGAGATCGGCGAGATTTTGCGCGGCCGCGGCTGATGGGCTGGCGGCGCGCGCCGAATTGCGCGATTGCCGGGGTCCAGAGGCCGCAACCAATAAGAAACGCAGGACATTGCCGATGCCACAAAAGCTGCTGATGATCGCCGCCGGAGGGACAGGGGGCCATATGTTCCCGGCCCAGGCATTGGCCGAGGCGATGCTGAAACGCGGCTGGCGGGTCAAGCTGTCGACCGACGCGCGCGGCGCCCGTTATACCGGCGGCTTTCCCCATTCGACCGAAATCACCGAGGTCTCCAGCGCCACCTTCGCGCGCGGCGGGCTGTTGTCCAGGGCGCTGGTGCTGCCGAAACTGGCCGCCGGCCTGCTCGGCACCGCCTGGTCGATGCAGCGCGACCGCCCGGACGTTGTGGTGGGCTTCGGCGGCTACCCGTCGATCCCGGCGCTGGGGGCGGCCACCATGCTGGGCCTGCCGCGGATGATCCATGAACAGAACGGTGTGCTGGGCCGGGTCAACCGGATCTTTGCCAAACGGGTGGCGCAGGTGGCCTGCGGCGTCTGGCCGACCGATCTGCCGGAGGGCGCGCAGGGCGTGCCGGTGGGCAACCCGGTGCGCGCCGCCGTTCTGGCACGGGCCGGGGCACCCTATATCCCGCCGGGCGATTACCCGATGTCGATCCTTGTGATCGGCGGCAGCCAGGGCGCGCGCATCCTGTCGGATGTGGTGCCGGGCGCGATCGCGGCGCTGCCGCCCGACATGCTGCGCAACATCCGGGTCAGCCATCAGGCCCGTGACGAGGACGGCGCGCGGGTGGCGGCCTTTTATGCCGAACAGGACATCGACGCCGATGTGCGGCCCTTCTTCACCGACGTGCCGGCGCGGTTGTCCGAGGCGCAGCTGGTGATCTCCCGCGCCGGAGCCTCGACCATCGCCGATCTGACGGTGATCGGGCGGCCGGCGATCCTGATCCCCTATGCCGCCGCCGCCGGCGATCACCAGACCGCCAACGCCCGCGGGCTGGTCGAGGCGGGCGCGGCGATCCTGATCCCGGAAAAGCGGCTTGACGTTTCCAGCCTGACCGCGCAGATCGCCGCGGTTCTGACCAACCCCGGCGCCGCGGTGCAGATGAGCGCGGCGGCGCTGGGCGTCGGGATGCCGGACGCCACCGAACGGCTGGTGGCGCTGGTCGAGGAAACCGCCGAAACCCGGACCGGGAAGGAGCGCACATGACCCCCGCCACCAAACTGCCCACCGACATCGGGCCGATCCATTTCGTCGGCATCGGCGGCATCGGCATGTCCGGCATCGCCGAGGTGCTGCTGAACCTGGGCTACCGGGTGCAGGGCTCCGACCTGAAAAGCTCGGCCATCACCGAGCGTCTGGCGGGGCTGGGCGCCCAGGTGTTCGAAGGCCAGCGGGCGGAGAACCTGGAAGGCGCCGAGGTCGTGGTGATCTCTTCCGCCATCAAGCCGGGCAATCCCGAGCTGGACGAGGCGCGGCGCCGCGGCCTGCCGGTGGTGCGCCGGGCCGAGATGTTGGCCGAACTGATGCGGCTGAAATCCAACGTCGCCGTCGCCGGCACCCACGGCAAGACCACCACCACCACGCTGATGGCCGAGGTGATGGTCGCCGGCGGTTTCGATCCTACGGTGGTCAACGGCGGCATCATCCACGCCTATGGCTCCAACGCGCGGATGGGGCAGGGCGAATGGATGGTGGTCGAGGCCGACGAGAGCGACGGCACCTTCAACCGGCTGCCCGCAACCATCGCCATCGTCACCAATATCGACCCCGAGCATATGGAGCATTGGGGCGATTTCGACCGGCTGCGCGACGGCTTCTATCAGTTCGTCTCCAACATCCCGTTTTACGGTCTGGCGGTCTGCTGCACCGACCATCCCGAGGTGCAGGCGCTGGTGGGGCGGGTGACCGATCGCCGCGTGACCACCTATGGCTTCAACGCCCAGGCCGACATCCGCGCCGTCAACCTGCGCTATGAGGCCGGGGCGGCGCATTTCGACATCGCGCTGCAGACCGAGGGCGCGGTGATCGAGGGCTGCACCCTGCCGATGCCGGGCGATCACAACGTGTCGAACGCGCTGGCCGCCGTCGTCGTCGCCCGCCACCTGGGCATGAAACGCGACGAGATCCGCGAGGCGCTGGCGAAGTTCGGCGGCGTCAACCGCCGCTTCACCCGTGTGGCCGAGGTGAACGGGGTCACCATCATCGACGACTACGGCCACCACCCGGTGGAGATCGCCGCCGTGCTCAAGGCCGCGCGGCAGGCCACCGATGGCCGCGTGATCGCGGTGCACCAGCCGCACCGCTATACGCGGCTGCATTCGCTGTTCGACGATTTCTGCGCCTGTTTCAACGAGGCCGACGTGGTCGGCATCGCCGATGTCTACGCCGCCGGCGAGGATCCGATCCCCGGCGCCAGCCGCGACGACCTGGTCGCGGGCCTGATCCGCCATGGCCACCGCAACGCCCATGCGATAGGCTCCGAGGACGATCTGGAGCGGCTGGTTCGCGAAGAGGCGCGGCCGGGCGACATGGTCGTCTGCCTCGGCGCCGGCACCATCAGCGCCTGGGCCAACCGCCTGCCGGAGCGGCTGAAGGGGTAGGCCTCGGGCCATCGCGCCGCATTCGGGCGAAATCCCTCGAAATCCGCGCCCGGATGATGCCAAATACTCCCGCGCAAAAAGCAGGTCGGGGCGATGACGGAAAAACTCAAACGACGGATCGGAACTGGCCTGCTGACGGCCTATGGCGTCGGCATCATGGTGGGCGCGGGGATCTACGTGCTGACCGGGATCGCCGCCGGGGTCGCCGGGGTCTGGGCGCCGTTGTCGTTCCTGCTGGCGGGGCTGGTGGCCGTGCCCTCGGCGCTGGCCTTTGCCGAACTGTCCGCGCGCATCCCCGAGGCCGCCGGCGACAGCTCCTATATCGAGGTGGGCCTGCGCCAGCACTGGCTGGCGGTGCTGGTGGGCTGGATCAACATCATCGCGGGCACGGTGGCGGCTGCGGCGGTGCTGCGCGGCGGGGTCGGCTATCTGACCGCGATCATCGATATCCCCTTCGTCTGGGGCGTGGTGGGCTTCGGCGCGGCGATGACCGTCATCGCCCTGGTCGGGGTGCTGGAAAGCCTCGCCTTCGCCGCGATCCTTACGCTGGTCGAGGTGGTGGGCCTCGTGCTGGTCACCGGCGCCGGCTTTTCCGCCACCCCGGTCGCCGATTGGAGCGCGCCGCCGCCACCGGAGTGGAGCGGGGTGGCCGCCGCCACCGTCTTCGGTTTTTTCGCCTTCATCGGGTTCGACGACATGGTCAACGTGGTCGAGGAGACCAAGAACCCCGAGCGGGCCATGCCGCGCGCGATCCTCTGGGCGCTGGCGATCACCGCGCTGCTCTATGCGCTGGTGTCGATGGCGGCGGTCCGCGCCGTCCCGCGCGAGGTGCTGGGCGTCTCCGAGCGGCCGCTCTCGCTGGTCTGGGAGGCCGGCACCGGAACCTCGGCGCTGTTCCTCTCGGCGATCGCGGTGGCGGCGGCGATGAACGGCGTTCTGGCGCAGATCGTGATGGCGGCGCGGGTGCTGTTCGGCTTGGGCAAACGCTCGCCCGGGCTGTCGGTGTTCCGCCATGCGCACAAGCGGTTCGGCACGCCGGTGCTGGGCACGCTGGTGGTCGGCGCGGCGACCACGGCGGCGGCGCTGACGCTGCCGGTGGCGGTGCTGGCCGAGGTCACCACCCAGGCGCTGCTGATCGTCTTCGCCATCGTCAACGCCGCGCTGGTGGGCGTCAAGCGGCGCGAACCCGAGGGGCCCTTCGTGGTGCCCGCCTATGTGCCCTGGCTCGGCATGGCCGCCTGCATCGCCGCCTTCGCGGCCTCCTTCGCGTGAGGGTGGCGGGATGAGCGCGCCGGTGATCGCCGCCAGCCTCTGGGTGCTGGCCGGGGCGGGGATCGCGTTTCTGCCGCTGCGGTGCCAGTACCTGCCCGGCGGGCTGCTGCTGCTTAGCGCGCCGGGGCTGCTGGTCTGGCTCGGAGCGGTGTACGGGATCTGGATCGCGCTGGCCGCGCTGCTGGCGGTGCTGTCGATGTTCCGCCGCCCGCTTGGGCATCTGGCGCGCCGGGCGTGGGGGCGGCAATGACGCCGTCGCTGATCCTAGCCTGTCTCTGGGCGGTTGCGGCCAATCTCACCGCCATGCTGCCCAGCCGCGACAACCACTGGCGCGCCGCCTGTGCGCTGACGGCGCTGGGCATTCCGCTGCTGGGCTATGTGACCTATGAAAACGGGCCGTGGATCGGGCTGCTGGTGCTGGGCGCGGGGATCTCCGTGCTGCGCTGGCCGGTATTCTACCTGACCCGCTGGCTGCGGCGACGCCCGGGCGGCGGGGACTGAACGAAAGAAACCGGCATGGTCTTTCTGTCACCTAAAATATCGCTGCCCGAGGCTCCGGCCATTGGCCGCCGCGCATTGGTCCGAAAGGGCGGCGCGGCGCGGGAATTCCGCCGGCCCCTGCCGCGACGGCTTGTTCCGGCGCGCGGGCGGCGGTAGCAGAGGGCCATGACCTATGACCTTCCCCAGGTGCGCGGGCGGCTGACCCGGCACAAGCCGCTTTCCGAGCTGACCTGGCTGCGCGTGGGCGGGCCGGCGGATGCGCTGTTCCAGCCCGCCGACGAGGCCGATCTGGCCGATTTCCTCGCCGCGCTCGATCCGAAGGTGCCGGTGTTCCCGATGGGCGTCGGCTCCAACCTGATCGTGCGCGACGGTGGATTGCGGGCGGTGGTGATCCGGCTCGGGCGCGGCTTCAACACGATCGCCGTGGACGGCAACCTTGTCACCGCCGGTGCCGCGGCGCTGGACGCCCATGTGGCGAAAAAGGCCGCCGAGGCGGGCGTCGATCTGACCTTCCTGCGCACGATCCCGGGCTCCATCGGCGGCGCGGTGCGGATGAACGCGGGCTGCTACGGCTCTTATGTGGCCGATGTCCTGGTCTCGGCCCGCGCGGTGACGCGGGGCGGCGAGATTGTCACGCTCACCGCACCCGACCTGAACTTCCGCTACCGGCAGAGCGATCTGCCGGACGGCATGGTGCTGATCGAGGCCACGCTCCAAGGCGCCCCGGGCGATCCCGATGCGCTGCTGGCGCGGATGGAGGACCAGTTGCGCAAGCGCGACGAGAGCCAGCCGACGAAGGAACGCAGCGCCGGCTCGACCTTCCGCAATCCTGCCGGGTTCTCCAGCACCGGGCGCGCCGATGACGTGCATGACCTCAAGGCCTGGAAAGTGATCCAGGATGCCGGCATGCGCGGTGCCCGGCAGGGCGGCGCGCAGATGAGCGAGAAACACGCCAATTTCCTCATCAACACCGGCGGCGCGACCGCCGCCGATCTCGAAGGACTGGGCGAAGCGGTGCGAAAAAAGGTTTACCAAACCAGCGGCATAACGCTAGAATGGGAAATCATGCGGGTGGGCGAGCCAGAAGGTGGGCCAGCCGCGGAGTAACACCCGATCACGACACCCCGCAGGCACAAAGGGGGCGTGGAATCCGGGGAAGAAACACGGGCCGCAAAGGTCCGGGGACATTGAGGCACAACGTGGGTCAGTCGAGCGGAAAGACCCCCTTTGTTGCGGTATTGATGGGCGGACCCTCTGCTGAACGCGAGGTGTCGCTGTCCACTGGGCGCGAATGCGCCGCCGCGCTGCGGGGAGAGGGCTATGAGGTGGTCGAGCTGGATGCCGGCCCGGACCTCTGCGAGCGCTTGCATGAAATTGCCCCCGATGTCGTCTTTAACGCGCTGCATGGCCGCTGGGGCGAGGACGGTTGCGTCCAGGGCATGCTGGAATGGCTGCGCATTCCATATACCCATTCGGGCGTTCTGGCCTCGGCCCTGGCGATGGACAAGGAACGTAGCAAACAGGTGTTCCGCACCGCCGGCCTGCCGGTGGTCGAGGGCGTGATCGTCGACAAATCGGCGGTCGAGGCGGCCCATGTGATGGCACCGCCCTATGTGGTCAAACCCAACAACGAGGGCTCGTCGGTCGGTATCTATATCGTGCAGGAGAGCGCCAACACCCCGCCCCGGCTGGATGCGGCGATGCCGGCGCAGGTGATGGTGGAGCAATATGTCCCGGGCCGCGAGTTGACCACAACGGTGGTCGGCGGCGACGACACCGACCCCGGCGCGGCGACGGTTACCGACATCCTGACCGACGGCTGGTACGATTATGACGCCAAGTACAAGCCCGGCGGCTCGCGCCATGTGGTGCCCGCCGAGATCCCGCGCGAGATTTTCGATCTGTGTCTCGATTACGCGCTGCGCGCCCATCGGGCGCTGGGCTGTCGCGGCGTCAGCCGCACCGATTTCCGCTGGGACGAGACGCGCGGCGCCGACGGGCTGTTCCTGCTCGAGGTCAACACCCAGCCGGGCATGACGCCGACCTCGCTCAGTCCCGAACAGGCGGGCGAAATCGGCATGACCTTCGGTCAGCTCTGCGCCTGGCTGGTGGAGGACGCCTCATGCAACCGGTAGGCGGCGTGACCCGGCCCCATCCTCATGCGCGCGCCCACGCTCGCCCGGATCCGGCGCCGTCGCGGCTGAAATACCGGATGCAGCGCTGGCTGCTGACGCCGGGCATCCGGCTGGGGCTGCGTGTCGGTGTGCCCTTTTGCCTGTGCTTCGCGCTCGGCTCGGCCTTCATGGCCGACCCGCAGCGGCGCGATGCGCTGACGCTGTTCATGTCGGATCTGCGCGCCTCGATCCAGGAACGGCCGGAATTCATGGTCGGACTGATGGCGATCGACGGCGCCGGGCGCAACCTGTCCGAGGATATCCGCGAGGCGGTTGCGCTGGATTTTCCGGTCAGCTCCTTTGATCTGGACCTGGAACAGATCCGCCAGCGGATCATCGAGCTCGACCCGGTCGAGACGGCCGCGGTGCGGATCCGCCCCGGCGGCATCCTGCAGGTGGACGTGACCGAACGGCAGCCGGCGGTGGTCTGGCGCAGCCGCAGCGGCCTGTCGATGCTGGATGAGACCGGGGCGCATGTGGACAATCTGGTGTCGCGCACGGCGCGGCCCGAACTGCCGCTGATCGCGGGGCAGGGGGCCGATCGCGCGGTGGCCGAGGCCTTGCGGCTGATCGGCGCGGCGCGCCCCCTGGCGGACCGGTTGCGCGGCCTGGTGCGGGTGGGCGAGCGGCGCTGGGACGTGGTGCTGGACCGGGGCCAGCGCATCCTGTTGCCCCCCGACAAACCGGTGCGCGCGCTGGAGCGGGTGCTGGCCCTGAACGAGGTGCGCGACCTGCTGGAGCGCGACGTGACGGTGGTCGACATGCGCCTGCGCGCGCGGCCCACGGTGCGGATGACCGGCGCCGCGGTCGAGGACTGGTGGAAAATAAGAAGAATAAACGGATACGGGCAGTAGCAAATGACCGACCTCTATCAATCCCAAAGGGCGATGCGGCAGATGCGCCGCCAGGCGATGCAGCGCGGGGTGATCGCGATCCTCGATGTGGGCAGCTCCAAGATCGCCTGCCTGATCCTGCGGTTCGACGGCACCGCCAGACTGAGCGAGGACAATTCCATCGGCTCGCTGGCCGGGCAGAGCGGGTTCCGCGTGGTCGGCGCGGCGACCACCCGTTCGCGCGGGGTGCAGTTCGGCGAGATCACCGCCATGCAGGAGACCGAGCGCGCCATTCGGACCGCCCTGCAGGCGGCGCAGAAGATGGCCGAGATCCGCGTCGATCACGTGATCGCCTGTTTCTCGGGGGCAAATCCGCGCTCCTACGGGCTCGACGCGACGGTGGAGCTTGAGGGCCAGGTGGTGACCGAGTCCGAGATCGCCCGTGTCCTGGCCGCCTGCGAGGTGCCCGAATACGGCACCGGCCGCGAGGTGCTGCACGCCCAGCCGGTGAACTTCGCGCTCGACAACCGCTCGGGCCTGATCGATCCGCGTGGCCAGCTCGGCCATAACCTGGCCGTCGACATGCACATGCTGACGGTGGATGCCGCCGCGATTCAGCACCTGGTCCACTGCATCAAGCGTTGCGATCTGGAACTGGCCGGGATCGCCAGCTCGGGCTATGTCTCGGGCATCTCGGCGCTGGTCGAGGACGAGCAGGAACTGGGCGCGGCCTGCATCGACATGGGCGGCGGCAGCACCAGCATTTCGATCTTCATGAAAAAGCACATGATCTATGCCGATTGCGTGCGCATGGGCGGCGATCACATCACCGGCGACATCTCGATGGGCCTGGGCGTGCCGATGGCCAATGCCGAACGGATCAAGACCTTTTGCGGCGGGGTCCATGCCACCGGCGCCGACGACCGTGACATGATCGACATCGGCGGCGATACCGGCGACTGGGAACATGACCGCCGCACCGTCAGCCGCGCCGAGCTGATCGGAATCATGCGCCCGCGCGTCGAGGAGATCCTGGAAGAGGTGCGCCTGCGGCTCGATGCCGCCGGCTTCGATCACCTGCCCAGCCAGCAGATCGTGCTGACCGGCGGATCGAGCCAGATCATGGGGCTGGACGGGCTGGCCAGCCGTATCCTCGGCCAGCAGGTGCGCCTCGGCCGGCCGCTCCGGGTCCACGGGCTGCCGCAATCGGCCACCGGGCCGGGGTTTGCCGGTGCGGTGGGGCTGGCGCTCTTCGCGGCGCATCCCCAGGACGAATGGTGGGATTTCGAGGTGCCGGTCGACCGCTATCCGGCGCGCTCGCTGCGGCGCGCGGTCAAATGGTTCCGCGACAACTGGTGAGCGGGGCGGCGACCGGAACACCGGGCGGAAACCGCGGCGGTTTTAGGTGGTCTGAACGACACCCGCATGATATCGTTTTGAACAAGTCACACGGTTGAGAGGTGGCTGGGAGGGTCGAGCAGGGACCCCGCACAATTTGGACCACGGGCCGGCGCCAGCCGCGTCATGCCCCGTCATGTCCTGTCGCGCACCGGTTTTTTGCCGGGGCCTATTATTGCGTGCGCTTGAACACGCAATATCTGGACCCCTTGGCAAGATGCCGCCGGTGGGCGCTATTTTTTCGCCATATTTTGTGTGAATCTCTTGTTTTCTTGGTGACCTTGCGCTGTGATACCGCTATTATCCCATGAAGGCAGATCCGTCCGGCAGAGACGGTGGCGTGACCTAAACGATTGTGAACAGGCGGACAGAGCATGACATTGAACCTTTCGATGCCCGGACAGGAAGAACTGAAACCGCGGATCACCGTTTTCGGCGTCGGGGGCGCGGGCGGCAACGCCGTCAACAACATGATCGAAAAGGCGCTTACGGGCGTCGAGTTCGTCGTCGCCAATACCGACGCCCAGGCGCTGCAGCAAAGTCATGCCGGCAACCGGGTGCAACTGGGCGTCAAGGTGACCGAGGGGCTGGGCGCGGGCGCCCGCGCCAGCGTCGGCGCCGCGGCGGCCGAGGAAAGCATCGAACAGATCGTCGATCATCTGGCCGGCTCGCACATGTGCTTCATCACCGCCGGCATGGGCGGCGGAACCGGCACCGGCGCCGCCCCGATCATCGCCCAGGCGGCGCGTGAGCTGGGTGTGCTGACCGTCGGCGTGGTCACCAAGCCGTTCCAGTTCGAGGGCCTCAAGCGGATGCGCCAGGCCGAGGATGGCGTCGAGGCGCTGCAAAAGGTCGTCGATACGCTGATCATCATTCCGAACCAGAACCTGTTCCGGCTTGCTAACGAAAAGACGACCTTCACCGAGGCCTTCTCGATGGCCGACGACGTGCTCTACCAGGGCGTCAAGGGCGTGACCGACCTGATGGTGCGTCCGGGGCTGATCAACCTCGATTTTGCCGACGTGCGCGCGGTGATGGACGAGATGGGCAAGGCGATGATGGGCACCGGCGAGGCCGAGGGCGAGGATCGCGCGATCCAGGCCGCCGAAAAGGCGATCGCCAACCCGCTGCTCGACGAAATCAGCCTCAGGGGCGCCCGCGGCGTCCTGATCAACATCACCGGCAGCCATGATCTGACCCTGTTCGAGCTGGACGAGGCCGCCAACCGCATCCGCGAAGAGGTGGATCCGGAGGCCAACATCATCGTCGGCTCGACCCTCGACACCGACATGGAGGGCATGATGCGCGTCAGCGTCGTGGCCACCGGTATCGACGCCTCGGACGTGCATAGCGATATTCCGGTGCCGCGCCGGCCGCTGTCGCAGCCGCTCAAGCAGAAGGTTTCCGCCGAAGAGAGCCGGCAGCCGCAGGCGCCGCTGGAACTGGAAACGCCGATCGTCGCCGAGACCCCGGTCGAGCCGATGGCCCCCGCCGCAGCCGCCGAGCAGACCCCGGAGCCCAATCTGTTCGAGGCGCTGGACGAGCCCGCGCCGCAGCAGGAAGCGGGCTATCCGGACAGCGGCTATGCCGCCGACGAGGCCACGCAGCACGACGACGGCCTGCCGCCGCCAGCTTACCGTCCCGAAGAGCCGGTGTTCGATCCGCGCGCCGAGGCCGGGACCGACGAGATGGAGAGCTACGTCGCGCCGCGCGCGCCTGCACCCGGCACGCCCTCGCCCGAGGCGCTGGCCCGGCTGCATGCCGCCGCCCGCAACGCGCCGCGCGCGCCGCAGCAGGGTCACCACGAACCCGCCGCCGCGCCGCAGGAAAAGGGCCGCTTCGGCTTCAACCGCCTGATCGACCGGATGACCGGCCACGCCGCCGACACCCCTGCGGGTGGCCTCGCGCAGGCGGCGCGCCAGCAGCCGTCGCTGCACCGCGCCGAAGGTGCGGCACAGCCGGCAGCGGAACCGGACCAGGACCAGGACCGGATCGAAATTCCCGCCTTCCTGCGCCGCCAGGCGAACTGAAACCGAACAAACTGACGCAGCGAAAGGCCGCCCCTTGGGGCGGTCTTTTCTGTTTTATTACAGTGGGTTGGTTTGGGGTAGGCGGGGTTTTGCCGAAATGTTTCAGGGATGTTTCATTCAGTTACAAAGATTGAGTTGAGCCGACAGGGGCGGGCCATTACTTCGTGTGCACCGGCGCTGGGGATCGCCGGAAACCACGGTAAGAGGCCGGATTTGCAACATACGCTCAGAACTTCGGTGACCTTCAAGGGGGTTGGCCTGCACTCGGGCGAACCGGCCACGATGGTGATCCGCCCGGCTGCGGCAGGCTACGGCATCTGGTTCAAGCGGACCGACATTGCGATCGGCGATGCCTTGATCCCGGCGATCTACGACGCGGCGGAACATGCGCCGCTCTGCACCCTGCTGGTCAATGCCGCCGGCGTTTCCGTTTCCACCGTCGAACATGTGATGGCCGCGCTGGCCGGCTGCGGCGTGCACAACGCGCTGATCGAGATCGACGGTCCCGAGATTCCGATTCTGGACGGTTCGGCCGCCCCCTTCGTGCGCGGCATCATGGCGCGCGGCGTGCAGCCCCAGGCCAGCCCGGTGCTGGCCTACGAGGTGATGCACCCGGTCACCGTCGAACGCGACGGCGCCCGCGCAACGCTGAAACCCGCCGACCGCCTGAAGATCGAGTTTCATATCGACTTCGTCGATGCCGCCATCGGGCAGCAAAGCAAGATGCTCGATATGGACAACGGCGCCTTCGCGCGCGAGCTCTGCGACAGCCGCACCTTCTGCCGCCGCGCCGACGTCGAGCGGATGCATGAAAACGGCCTCGGCCTCGGCGGTACGCTGGAAAACGCGGTGGTGGTGGACGGCGACGTCATCCTGACCCCGGGCGGGCTGCGCCACGAGGACGAGGCGGTGCGCCACAAGATGCTCGACGCACTGGGCGATCTGGCGCTGGCCGGCGGCCCGATCCTGGGCCATTACGTGGGCGAGCGTGCGGGCCACACCCTGACCAACGCGCTGCTGCGCGAATTGTTCAGCACACCCGGCGCCGTGCGCCCGGTTCTGTGCGACGAGGCGACCGCCGCGCGGCTGCCCGGCAAGGGGCTGGTCTGGGCCGAGATTCCCCAGGTCGCCTGACCCCGGGGGCATCGCGGCCACGGCCCTGAACGCAAGCGCGTTTAAGGCGTTTTGCACCGGAAACTATTGTGCTAGACCGAGCCTCAAACAGGTGGAACGCCTGGCAAGGACGATGAGGATTGGCAAGCATGATCGGCGGCAGGTCGGGAATAAAGGTCATCGGGGCGTTCATTCTGATGGCCTTCTTGGCCGCCTGCGGTGGCGGGCCAGTGGACAAGTCCCAGAACCTCGAAGGGTTCACCCCGGAACAGATCTATGATCGCGGCGAGTTTGAGCTGACACGCGGCCGCACCGGCGATGCCGCCTGGTATTTCTCCGAGATCGAGCGGCTCTATCCCTATTCCTCCTGGGCCAAGCGCGCACTGATCATGCAGGCGTTCTCCTATCACAAGGGACAGGATTATCCCGAAAGCCGCGCCGCAGCGCAGCGCTATATCGACTTCTATCCCACCGACGAGGAAGCGGCCTATGCCCAGTATCTGCTGGCGCTGTCCTATTATGACCAGATCGACGAGGTCGGACGCGATCAGGGACTGACATTCCAGGCGCTGCAGGCGCTGCGCACGGTGATCGAGGTTTATCCCAACAGCGAATACGCCACGCCGGCGATGCTGAAATTCGACCTTGCCTTCGACCATCTGGCGGCAAAGGAGATGGAGGTGGGCCGCTACTACCTGCGCAAGAAACAGTTTGCCGCGGCGACCAACCGGTTCCGCGTTGTGGTCGAGGATTTCCAGACCACCACCCACACCGCCGAGGCGTTGCACCGTCTGGTCGAGGCCTATCTCTCGCTGGGCCTGACCGACGAGGCGCAGACCGCCGGGGCGATCCTCGGCTACAACTACCAGGGCTCCGAATGGTATCAGGACAGCTACAAACTGCTGACCGCGCGCGGGCTCAAGCTCAAGGACAAGGGCAACAACTGGCTCAGCCAGATCTACCGACAGTCGGTGCAGGGGAAATGGCTCTGATCGGCATGCGGTCTGACGGGAATTGGGGCCGGCGCCATGCTGCGGTCGCTTGACATCCACGACATGCTCATCATCGACCGGCTGGAGTTGAACTTCCAGCCGGGTCTCAACGTGCTGACCGGCGAGACCGGCGCGGGCAAGTCGATCCTGCTCGATTCGCTGGGCTTCGTGCTGGGCTGGCGCGGCCGGGCCGCGCTGGTGCGTCAGGGCGCCGAGCAGGGCGAGGTGGTGGCGGTGTTCGATCTGGCCGCCGGGCATCCGGCCCATGAGGTGCTGGCGCAGGCAGGGCTGCCGGGCGGGGACGAGCTGATTCTGCGCCGCGTCAACGACGCCTCCGGGCGCAAGACGGCCTGGGTCAATGACCGGCGCTGCTCGGGCGAGGTGCTGCGCGCGCTGTCCGATACGCTGGTCGAACTGCATGGCCAGCAGGATGACCGCGGGCTGCTGAACCCGCGCGGGCACCGCACCATGCTGGACGCTTTCGGCGGGCTCGACGTCGCCGCCGTGCGGGGCGCCTGGCGGACCCTGCAACGGGCCAGGGCGGCGGTGGACGAGACACAGGCGGCGCTGGACTCGGTCCGCGAGGAAGAGGATTTTCTGCGCCACTCGGTGCAGGAACTCGACAGCCTCGCCCCGGCGCCCGGCGAGGATGCCGATCTGGACACCGCCCGTCGCCGCATGCAGGGCGCCGAGCGCATTCGCGGCGATGTCGACCGCGCCTTTGCCCTGCTGGGCGGCGACGGGGCCGAGGCGGCGCTGGGGCAGGCGCTGCGATGGCTCGAAGGGGTGGCGCAGGACGACGCCGCGGCGCTGGAGACGCCCATTGCCGCGCTGGGCCGGGCCATGGTCGAACTGGGCGAGGCGCAGGACGGCGTGCAACGCTGCCTGGAGGGGCTGGATTTCAATCCCGCCGAACTTGAACAGATCGAAGAACGGCTGTTCGCCGTTCGCGCCCTGGCGCGCAAGCACGGGGTTCTGCCAGACGACCTGGCCGGGTTCGCCGAGACCCTGCGCGCGCGGCTGGCGGCGCTGGACGCCGGCGAGAGCGATCTTGAGGACAAGCGCGCCGCCCTGGCCGCCGCGCAAACCGCCTATGACGCCGCCGCCGCCGCGCTCAGCGCGGCGCGGGCCGAGGCGGCAGGACGGCTGGACCGGGCGGTGATGGCGGAACTGGCGCCGCTGAAAATGGAACGCGCGGTGTTCGAGACCCGCCTCACCCCCGCCGAGCCGGGGCCGGAGGGGGTCGATGCGGTGGCTTTCACCGTCGCCACCAACCCCGGCGCCCCGGCCGGACCGCTGGACAAGATCGCCTCGGGCGGCGAACTCAGCCGTTTCCTACTGGCGCTCAAGGTCTGCCTGACCGGCGTCGGCAGCGGCGTCACCATGATCTTCGACGAGATCGACCGCGGGGTGGGGGGCGCCACGGCGGATGCGGTGGGCCGCAGGCTTGCCGCGCTGGCCGACGGCGGACAGGTGCTGGTGGTGACCCACTCGCCGCAGGTGGCGGCCCGGGGGGCGCATCACTGGCGGGTGGAGAAACGGGTGAGCGAGGGGCTGACGCTCTCCACCGTGACGCCGCTGGCACCCGAGGCGCGGATCGACGAGATCGCCCGCATGGTCGCCGGTGACACCATCACCGACGAGGCCCGCGCGGCCGCCCGGGCGTTGCTGACCGTTTGACGGCGCGGACGCCGGACCTGCCGTCATCGCAGCGCCGCCCGATGGGATCCGGGCCATCGGCCAAAACTTCAGGTCCGCTCCCGTTTCCACAGGCCAACCTGCCCTAATCGCACCGAAATTCCCGGTTTTCCACACCGCCGCCACAGTCCGGGCGGGCAGGCCACTTTCCGCCGCGCCCGCATTGTCCTAAACAGGGGCAGACCCAAGCAACGGATGCCAATGGCCGATCCCAGCCGCCCGATCCTCGCCCGGACAATCGACCAGGCCCGCGCCGCCGTCGGCGACGGCTGGCATATCCTGCGCACCCGCGGGCCCAGCCAGATCCAGTTCTGGTTCATCGCGCTGACGATCGGCGTCGCCGCCGGTTTCGCCGCGCTGGGGTTCCGGCAGGCGATCGACGGGCTGCAGGCCTGGCTGTACGGCACCGGCGACGTGCAGCACCTGCATACCTATGCCGAGCACCTCGCCTGGTACTGGATCTTGCTGATCCCGATCCTCGGCGGGCTGATCGTCGGCCTGATCCTGCATCATTTCACCCCCGACGGGCGGGTGCGCGCGGTGGCCGACGTGATCGAGGGCGCAGCGATGAGCGACGGACGGGTGGAAAAGCGCGAGGGGCTTGCCTCGGTCGCAGCCTCGCTGATCACGCTGGGCACCGGCGGCTCGTCCGGGCGCGAGGGGCCGGTCGTGCACATGGCCGGGGTGATCTCCACCTGGATCAGCAACCGTATCCGCGCCGACGGGATCACCGGGCGCGATCTGCTGGGCTGCGCCGTGGCCGCCGCCGTCTCGGCCAGTTTCAACGCCCCCATCGCCGGCGCCCTCTTCGCGCTCGAGGTGGTGCTGCGTCACTTCGCGGTACATGCCTTCGCCCCCATCGTCATCGCCTCGGTCGCCGGCACGGTGATCAGCCGGCTGAACTATGGCGACGTGACGGAATTCGTCCTGGCCACCCCCGGGTCGCTGCAATTCTATGTCGAACTGCCCGCCTTTCTGATCCTCGGACTGATCTGCGGGCTGATCGCGGTGCTGCTGATGCGCGGCATCTTCCTGGCCGAGGATGTCGGCAACCGGGTGCAGGACCGGCTGCGCCTGCCGCGCTGGCTGCGCCCGGGCATCTCCGGCGCCCTGCTGGGGGCGATGGCGATCTTTTTTCCCCATATCATCGGCGTGGGCTACGAGACGACCAGCCTGGCGCTGTCCGGCGCCTTTCCGCTGCGCGAGGCGATCCTGTTCGCGCTGGTCAAGGCGGTGGCGGTCTCGATCACCTTCGGCGGGCGGATGGGCGGCGGGGTGTTCTCGCCCTCGCTGATGGTGGGGGCGCTCTCGGGTCTGGCCTTCGGGCTGGTCGCCACCGGGCTGCTGCCCGATGTCTCGGGCACCCACACGCTCTATGCATTTGCCGGTATGGGCGCCGTGGCCGCCGCCGTTCTGGGCGCGCCGATATCGACCACGATGATCGTGTTCGAACTGACCGGCGACTGGCAGATCGGCATCGCGGTGATGGCCTCGGTCAGCCTGTCGACCGCACTGGCCTCGCGGCTGGTCGACCGGTCCTTCTTTCTCACCCAGCTGGAGCGGCGCGGCATCCACCTGGCCGCCGGGCCGCAGGCCTATCTGCTGGCGATGCTGCGCGCCGGCGCGGTGATGCGCCCGGTCTCCGACCCCCGCTGCGCCGAAGAGGGGCCCTGCCGCGAGATGGTCGAGCAGGGGCTCTGCATCGAGGCCAGCGCAACGCTCGAGGCGGCGATGCCGATTTTTGATCGCGCGGAGGTTGATTTCGTGCCTGTGATTCTGCGCGCGGAAGGAGAAGAGGCGGAAATTCTCGGGGCGCTTTACCAAATTGACGCTCTCAAGGCCTATAACCGCGCACTCGCCGCCACGGCGGCCGAGGAACATTCCTGACAGTTCGGAAACAGTTACGGCGCATACCGCACATTGTCCTGCGCGTTTCGAACTATTTCATAGCGATCCGCGGTTTTCCCCAAAAGATATCGAAATCCTCTGGGCGCTTCGGCCGAAGATGCTACAATTAGTTAACAAAATGTAAATTAGTAGTCTGCCGCGACAGAACCGGAGTTCCTTTCATGCCCGCAATTGATCCCATCCTCACTTCCGATCTCCAGGCCTTCACCGTCAGCGAAAGCGGCGCCTCCATCGTGCTGACCGGAACCAGCGGCGACGACCTGCTGATCGGTACCGGCGGCGACGACGTGATCAACGGCGGCGACGGCGATGACGAGATTCGCGGCTATGGCGGCGACGACAGCCTGCGCGGTGGCAACGGAAACGATTTCCTCAACGGCGCCGGCGACAATGACGAGCTGCGCGGCCATCTCGGCAATGACACCCTTTCGGCCGGGCCCGGCGACGACTACGCCGAGGGCGGCTATGGCAACGACATCATCTGGGGCCACGACGGCAACGACGTGCTGTACGGCGGCTTTGGCGACGACAAGATCGGCGGCGGCGACGGCGACGACCGGATCTGGGGCGACGACGGCAACGACAACCTGTCCGGCAGCACCGGCGCGGACCGGATCGCTGGCAACGCCGGCGACGACACCATCCGCGGCGGCGAAGACGCGGACAAGATTCTCGGTGGCCTCGGCGCGGACGATCTTTATGGGGATGACGGCGTCGACACGCTTTCCGGCGGCGGCGGCGCGGATTATCTCAATGGCGGCTATGGCAACGACACCCTGTTCGGCGGCAACGGGAAAGACACGCTGATCGGCAGCGTCGGCAACGACCATCTGTTTGGCGGCAAGAAGGCCGATACGCTCGACGGCGGCGCCGGCGACGACCGGCTGCGCGGCGAGAAGGGCGGCGACAGGCTCGATGGGGGCACCGGCGACGACATACTGCGCGGCGGGCTGGGCGACGACACCCTGGGCCAGGAACTGCTCAAGGCCGGCGGCGCCGACATGGGCGCCGATCAGACCTATGGCGGCGGCGGCGACGACACCCTGGTCGGGGATTATGACGATGTTCTGTTCGGCGGCGCAGGCACCGACACCTTCATCCTGGTCGGCTCCGGCCCCTATGCGGCGGGCATCGACGATTTCGATCTGGCGGCAGGCGAAACGGTCACGCTGCTGGCGGCGGACGGCAGCGGCTACAGCGCCGCTGATCTGGCCGCCAACGTGACGCTGGCCGCCAGCACGAGCGGCCTGGGCACCGTGCTCTCCTATGACGGGCACGAGGTCGTCTTTCTCGACGGCGTCACCGTCGACGCGCTCGAAGCCAGCTCCGACTGGCTGCTGCCCGGCTGATCGGACCCGCGACCCCGGCGGCTGCGCCGGGGCCTCGGAAACGGCAAAACGCCCCGGACCGAATGGCCGGGGCGTTTCCGCATTCTCTGCCATGCTGCCGCAAGGCAGGCGTTCAGATCTGTTCCACCTTGACGCTGTCGCTGGTGTAAAAGGCCAGATGATCCTTGATCTCGGCCAGCGCCTCCGGCGGGTTCTCATAGGTCCAGACCGCGTTTTCCGCGACCGATGACTTGTTGACGATGGAATAGTAATTGGCATCGCCCTTGTGCGGGCAATGGGTCACCTTGTCGGTGCGGTCGAGAAAGGCCATCGCAATATCTTCGCGCGGGAAATAGATCACCGGGGGAAGATCGCCCTCGCTCAATTCCAGCGCGTTGCTCGTCTCCCCCAGCACCGCGCCGCCCGAGCGTACCGTCCACAGCCCCGGCACCTTGCGGATCCTGATTTTCACTGCCATCTTTCGTCCTTCCCGAATATTCTCGTTCATCTCTTTGCTTGGCCGCGCTTTGTAACATGCCGGTGTCAGTGCCGTCACGCCTTTGGCGCGGCTGCGGCAATCCCCCGCGTCAGGGCAATCCGTCGCGCTTCGGTCAGAGCGGCGCGGTCGCCGCCTTCAGCCAGTCCCGCGCGGCGTCTCCGACCCGCGGCGCGATCTTTTCCGCGACCGCGGCGTGATAGGCGTCGATCCAGCCGCGCTCATCCGCCGTCAGCATCTCCACCACGATCAGCCGCCGGTCGATCGGCGCAAAGGTCAGCGTGCGCCAGCACAGCATCTCGCGCTCTGCATCGCCGCCGGGCAGGGCCGGGGCGGGTTCCACCACGATCAGGTTCTCGATGCGGATGCCAAAGCCGCCCTCGCGGTAATAGCCCGGCTCGTTCGACAGGATCATCCCCGGCTCCAGCGGCACGTCGCTGACCCGGCTCAGCCGCTGCGGCCCCTCGTGCACGCTCAGATAGGCGCCGACGCCATGGCCCAGCCCGTGGTTGAAATCCTGGCCCGCCATCCACAGCGGCAGCCGCCCCACCGCCTCGATATGCTGACCCGCCAGCCCCTTTGGCCAGCGCAGCCGCGACATTGCGATCATGCCCTGCAACACGCGGGTGAAACAGGCGCGTTCCTCTGCCCCCACCGCGCCGATGCCGATGGTGCGGGTGATGTCGGTGGTGCCGTCCAGGTATTGCCCGCCGCTGTCCAGCACCAGCAGATGGCCCGCCTCCAGCCGGCTGTCACTCTCCTCGGTCACCCGGTAATGCATCACCGCGCCGTTGGGCCCGGTGCCGGCGATGGTCTCAAACGAGATGTCCTGCAGCGCGTTGTCGCGCCGCCGGACCGCCTCAAGCCGCATCACCACGTCGATCTCGGTCAGGCTGCCGGGGTCCTGCGCGTCGAGCCAGCACAGCAGCTCCACCATCGCAGCGCCATCGCGCAGATGCGCCTCGGCGGCCCCTTTGATCTCGGCCGCGTTCTTGCGCGCCTTGGGCAGGGCGCAGGGCTCTTCGCCATAGACGGCCTTGTCGCCCAGCACATCGGCCAGCCGCTGCGGCGCGGTCGATTTGTCCAGCCGCACCGGCCCCTCCAGCGCGGCCAGCCGGTGGAGAAAGGCGGCAGGCTCCGCCACCGTGACGCCATCGCCCAGATGATCGCCCAGATCCTTCAGCTTGCCCGGGGCCATGAACAGCTCCACCCGCCCGTCGTCGTGCAGAATGGCAAAGCCATGGGCGACCGGGTTGCGCGGGATATCCGCGCCGCGGATGTTGAGCAGCCACATGATCGAATCCGGCAGCGTGATCGCGGCGGCCCGGTGCCCGGCCGCGCGCAGCCCCCCGGCCAGCCGCGCGCATTTGGAGGCAGCGGTTTCACCCGCAAATTCAATCGGATGCGCCTTGACGGGCTGCATCGGCACCGGCGGTTGATCCTCCCAGATCCGGTCCACCAGATTGTCGCTGCGCACCATCTCGACGCCCGTGCCGTCCAGCGCCGCTGTCGTCCGCCCGATCTCGGCCACGGTGTGCAGCCAGGGGTCATAACCCACGCGGCCGCCCTGCGGCAGCTGCGCCTTCAGCCAGTCGGCCAGCTGCACCTCGGGCCAGGGCACCGGCGTGAATTCCGCGGCGACCTGGGCCTTGACCTGGGTGCGATAGCGCCCGTCGATGAACACGCCGGCCACCTCGCGCAGCGCGGCGCAGAACCCGGCCGATCCGGTGAACCCGGTCAGCCAGGCCAGCCGCGCGTCATGGTCGGCGACATATTCGCCCTGATGCGCATCGGCCCGCGGCACCAGAAACCCGTCCAGCCCCTCGGCCTCCAGCTCAGCCCGCAACAGCGCCAGCCGCGGCGGCCCCTGTTCGGGCCGGGCGGTCACGTCGAATGTCTGGAACATGGGGCCTCCTGTCGGTCACTTGCCTGCCGGCGCGGATCATGGGGCCTGCCTGGGGGAGAGGCAAGGGCGGGGCGGGGAGAGGGGCCCGTCCCCCCTGCTTCTTCTCTCTTCAAATACTCCCGCCGGGCTATGCTCCCCTGCGCGGGCTCAAGGCCGAAGGCCGCCGCTTGGTCGACGTGGGCGCGCCGATCAGATGTTGTCCGGATTTGGCTGCCATAAAGCGCACCGATCAAAGGTTTCTGCGCCGATCCACGGTCCGGCGCCTGCGCGGCTTGGTCTTTGTTGGGGGCGAAATGGGCTGGAGACCTTCCCTAGGCGCATATTTCCGCACCGCAGTCCCAGGATCGCCGCGACGAAAAAGGGCGGCCCGATCCCTCGCGCCGCCCCTCAAATCCTGGCGCTAAAGGCCCGCCTCAGCTCGCCTTGCGGATCCCCATGATCCGCGCCCGCGCCCGCGGATCGCTGTCGAACAGCGCCGCCAGTTGCTCGGTCATGGCGCCGGCCAGCTGGTCGACGTCGGTGATGGTCACCGCCCGGTCGTAGTAGCGGGTCACGTCATGGCCGATGCCGATCGCCAGCAGCTCCACCATCTTGCGCTTTTCCACCATGGCGATGACGTCGCGCAGGTGCTTTTCCAGGTAGTTCGCCGGGTTCACGCTGAGCGTGGAGTCGTCCACCGGCGCCCCGTCGGAGATCACCATCAGGATCTTGCGCTGCTCGCGCCGCCCGACCATCCGCCGGTGCGCCCATTCCAGCGCCTCGCCGTCGATGTTTTCCTTCAGCAGGCCCTCTTTCATCATCAGGCCCAGATTGTCGCGCACCCGCCGCCAGGGCGCATCCGCGCTCTTGTAGATGATGTGGCGCAGATCGTTCAGCCGCCCCGGCTGCTGCGGCCGCCCATCGTTCAGCCAGGCCTCGCGCGCCTGACCGCCCTTCCAGGCGCGGGTGGTAAAGCCAAGGATCTCGACCTTCACGTCGCAGCGCTCCAGCGTGCGCGCCAGCACGTCGGCGCAGATCGCCGCGATCGAGATCGGCCGCCCCCGCATCGAGCCGGAGTTGTCCAGCAGCAGCGTCACCACGGTGTCGCGGAACTCGGTATCCTTCTCGCGCTTGAACGACAGCGGCGTCGTCGGGTTGGCCACCACGCGGGCAAGACGGCCCGCATCCAGCGTGCCCTCCTCCAGATCGAATTCCCAGCTTCGGTTCTGCTGCGCCTGCAAGCGCCGCTGCAGCTTGTTGGCCAGCCGCCCGACGGCGCCCTTCAGCGGCTCCAACTGCTGGTCGAGATAGGCGCGCAGCCGCTCCAGCTCGGCCGGTTCGGCCAGATCCTCGGCGGCGATCTCTTCGTCATGGGTCGGCAGGTAGACCCGGTAATCGGGATCGGCCTCCGAGGGCGGCGGCGGCGCGGGCGGCTCCTGCGGGGCCTCGCCGTCGGGCAGTTCGGCCTCCTCGCCCATCTCGTCCTCGGCATCCTCGTCCATGCTGACCTGGGCCTGCGCCTGGTCCTGCTGCTCGTCCTGGGATTGCTCGGGGTCGGCCTCGGCCGTCTGGTCGTCCTGATCCTCCTGGCCGGCGCTGTCGTCGGGCTGCTCGTCGGCGTCCTCCTCGGCCTCGTCCTGCTGGTCCTGATCCTGGCTGTCGGGATCTTCGCCCAACTGGTCGGCATAGCCCAGATCGGAAATGACCTGGCGGGCAAAACGGGCGAATTCGGACTGATCCTCAAGCTTGTCCTTGACCTCGTCCAGGGTGCCGCCGGCCTGCTCCTCGATGAACCCGCGCCACAGGTCCATGACGTTCTGCGCGCCTTTGGGCATGGCGCGGCCGGTGGCCAGGTGCCGGATCAGGTAGCCGGCCGCGGCCGGCAGCGGCGCCTCCGAGGCATCACTCATACTGTCATAGCCGCGGCGCAGGGCCTCGTTGGCGATCTTGGCGTCGATATTGCCGGCGGTGCCGGGCATGTCGCGCGCGCCCATCGCCTCGCAGCGGGCGGTCTCCATCGCCTCGTAAAGATCGCGCGCCATGTCGCCCGGCGGCGCATAGCGGGCGTGCACCGCTTCGTCGTGGTACTTGCGGTGCAGCGCCAGCGCATCCGCGGTGCCGCGCGCCAGCAGCACCTCCTCGCGGGTCATCCGGCGGCTGACCTGCGGCAGGCGCATGCTCTCGCCGGACAGGCCCGAGGGATCGACCGTATAGCTCACGGTCAACTCGGGGTCGTTGGCCATCACCTTGGTGGCCTCGGCCAGCGCCTTCTTGAACGGATCGGCGGGGTTGTCGGCGGATTTGCTCATGCGGGGTCTTGTCCGGTCGCTTGCATATTCGCGCAACCTAGAACCATTCCCCCGCCTTGACCATAGGGGGCGGCGATTTGCGCCGCCGCGGCAGCGTTTGAAGGATTTGAGCTGCTGAGTTCAGGCAAAGCTGGGCGGCCCCCCTGCGGCTGAGCAAAGCCCGCAGCGCGGAACCAAGGCCGCAGGCCGCCGCCTTACCGCACCGGCAACAGAACGCCGCGGCAGGCGGCGATGCGCGCCTCGACCGCGATCAGCGCGCGTTCGGCGCGGCTGGCGTCGAAACTGTAATCCACATCGGCCAGCAGTCCGGCCACCTCGCCCCAGCCCCGGCCGCGCCAGACCCGGTCGTGTCCGGGCGGCACGCCGTCGTCCACCGCGTCGGGCATGGTCGCCTCGACCAGGCTCTCGAACGCCCGGGCAAGCTGTGCGTTGCCGTCGGCCCCGGCCTCGTTCAGCGCACGTTGCCTGGTGGCGAGCGCGGCCAGACGGCCGGAGCAGGTGGCAAAGATTTCGGCCCGCTCGAAGGCGCGGGCGGGGAGGGCGGCGGCATTGGCCACCCAGAGCAGGAGGCAGAGCCCGGACAGGGCCGCCCCCCGCCGGAGGGGAGAGGTCGCAGCTGTCATGTAACGAGTTTATGACGGCGGCGGCCTCAGTCAATATTGTATATACAAAAGATGTGCAGAAGATAGTAATTGCACATCACTTTTCGCGCGGTTTAACCGCTGGTGGCAAGCGCGACCAGATGCTCCACATGCACCTGCAACCCATCCACCACCGCAAAGCCCGGCTCGTGGCCGTAAAAGGCCAGCCCCAGATCGGTGCCCGCCAGCACCACCGCCTGCGCCCCGCGCGCCACCATCTCGCGGCCGGCCTCAAAGAACAGCGCCCGCTGATCCTCGGTGCAGATGCCCGACAGCGCGCTTGCGATATAGGCCTCATGCACCGCCTCGGGGTCCGCCGGCGCCAATGTGCGGGTCTGCTCCATCTGACCGTAGAGCCCGCTGGTTGTCACCTGCCGCGTGCCCAAGAGCCCGACGCAGGACAGGCCCCGTGCCGCGCAATAGCCGTCGATCGGCGCCACCGCGCTGATCAGGGGCAGGGGGCTGATCGCCTCAGTCTCCGCATAACAGAAATGCCCGCCCAGAGAGGTGATCGAGCCCGCATCCGCCCCCGCTCCCTTCAGCTGGGCCAGATGCCGGGCATAGATCTTTGCCTGCACCGCGCGGTCATCGGTAGCGGCATTGGCCGCCAGCGTATTCACATCCGCATGAGCGATGGTCAGCTCCAGCGGCCGCCCCATGGCGCGAAACGCCGCCACCAGCCGCTCATAGTAAACCACCGTCGCCGCCGGGCCGATGCCCCCGATCAGACCGATATGCATGGGATGCTCCTTATCCTGAACCGCGCGCCGCGAGATTAGAGCGCGCGCCGGGCGATCCGCAATGGCGATCATCACCGCTCCGCCCGGCGTTTTCGCCGGGCCGGGCGCTGCCCTATGGCTCCGTGTGTGGAATGTATTTCGCGGACCGCCCCTGCCCATCCTTGCGCTCAGAGATCTGGTCGGTGCCACGGGCGCAACGAGAGTGTGGCCCGGCAAAAACGAAAAGGGCGCCGGCCACCTCCGGCCCGCGCCCCTGATCTTTGCATCGGTCGGTGTATCGGGGCCTTGACCCCTCCGGGCTTACCCCAGCGCGGTGCTCGCCGCGCTTTCGGGCAGTTCCTCGTCGAAACAGCGCTGATAGAACTCGGCCACCGTCTGCCGCTCCAGCTCGTCGCATTTGTTGAGGAAGGTCAGCCGGAAGGCATAGCCCACGTCGCGGAAGATTTCCGCGTTCCAGGCCCAGTTGATCACCGTCCGCGGGCTCATCACCGTGCTGAGATCGCCGTTCATGAAGGCGGTCCGGGTCAGATCGGCCACCGTCACCATCTGGCTGACGATCTTGCGGCCCTTCTCGGTGTTGAAATGCGGCGCCTTGCCCAGAACGATCGCGGTTTCCGCATCATGGCTGAGATAGTTCAGCGTCGCCACCAGCGACCAGCGGTCCATCTGCGCCTGGTTGATCTGCTGCACCCCGTGATAAAGCCCGGTGGTGTCGCCAAGGCCGACCGTGTTGGCGGTGGCGAACAGTCGGAAATAGGGATGCGGGGTGATGATCTCGTTCTGGTCCAACAGCGTCAGCTTGCCGTCATGCTCCAGCACCCGCTGGATCACGAACATCACATCCGCCCGCCCCGCATCGTATTCGTCGAACACGATGGCGACCGGGTTGCGCAGCGCCCAAGGCAGGATGCCCTCGTGGAACTCGGTCACCTGCTTGCCGTCGCGCAGCTTGATCGCGTCCTTGCCGATCAGGTCGATGCGGCTGATATGGCTGTCCAGGTTGACCCGCACGGCGGGCCAGTTCAGCCTTGCGGCGACCTGCTCGATATGGGTCGATTTACCGGTGCCGTGATAGCCCTGGATCATCACCCGGCGGTTATGGGAAAACCCCGCCAGGATCGCCAGCGTGGTATCGGGATCGAATTTATAGGTATGGTCGATCTCGGGCACCCGGTCGGTCGGCTCGGCAAAGCCCTTCACCGTCATGTCCGTGTCAATGCCGAACACATCGCGCACCGAAACGGTTTCGGTGGGCTTTGCGTTGTACTCCGTCGCGCCGTCAGCCATCTGCCAGTCCTTGATCCCTCTGGTGTTCCGCACTCTGGTGCAACATATCGCGGGCAGAGGCAAGGGGAAGGCTCCTCCCCCGAAAACCCCGCGTCACGGCGCCGCGCGGACATTTCGTGTGCGGTTGCGGTCCGGCCTTCCGCGCGCCGGGGCCACGGGCCCTCTCACGCCACCGTGATTCAATTGTGATCGCCGGATGTGAACTTTACCCCCGCCTGCCTCCGTACCCATGGGTGACGCGGCCCCGATGCGGGCGCCGCGCGCAACCTGAAACGGAGGAATCCCGAATGTTCACCAAGACCCTGACCGCCACCACCATCGCCGCCAGCTTCTGCGCCACGCTCGCCTTTGCCGGCAGCCATTCCCAAAGCGGCAACCCGATGGTCGGCGGCGCCGCCATGTTCGCGGACAAGACCATCGTGGAGAACGCCGTGAACTCGGCCGATCACACCACGCTGGTCGCCGCCGTCACCGCCGCGGATCTGGTCGAAACGCTGTCGGGCGCGGGGCCGTTCACTGTCTTTGCCCCCACCAACGCCGCCTTCGACATGCTGCAAAAGGGCACCGTCGAGGATCTGCTGAAGCCCGCGAACAAGGCGGCGCTGCAACAGGTTCTGACCTGCCACGTGGTCGCGACCGAGGCGATGTCGGCAGCGCTCGCCGGCATGATCGCGGATGACGGCGGCACCCACCCGGTGCAGACCGTGGGCGGTTGCACCCTCCAGGCCAGCCTGGCAGGGGACACGATCGCGCTGAAGGACGAGCGCGGCCGCACCGCCAGTGTCACCATCGCGGATGTCAAACAGTCGAACGGGGTGATCCACGTGATCGACACCGTGCTGCTGCCGGCGATGTGACCGAAACGGCAAACGGCAAACGGCAAAACGGCAAACGGCGGCCCGGATATGGGCCGCCGTTTCGCATGAAAAACCGTTTCGCACACAAAACCGGCAGGCGCGACCCGGGGCCGGGTTCGGCATGCCGTTCGACGCGCCGGCCCGCCTGGCGGTTGTGCCTCAATCCTTGAAGTTGCGGCTTTCCCTGATCTGGTCCCAGGCCCAGACCACCTCTTGCAGCTGTTCCTCCTGGCTGCGGTCGCCGCCATTCATGTCCGGGTGCAGCACCTTGATCAGCTTCTTGTAGGCGCGGCGCACCTCGGTCTTGGTCCAGCTGTCCTTGGCTTCCAGGATCTCGATGGCGCGGCGCTCGGTCGGCGGCAGGCGGCGGCCGACGCTGCCGCCCCGGCCGGGATTCTTGGTGGCGTTCTGGCCCAGCACCTGATGCGGATCCTCGATTCCCAGCCGCGCCCAGGCCCGCGCCTCGGGATCGCCCAGGGGCCGGGTGGCGCGTTCCCACACCTTGTCCTTGCTCTGCTGCGCGTTCAGTTCCGCCTCGGTGGTGCCCTCGAAAAAATTCCACTTCTGGTTATATTCGCGCACGTGCTGCTGGCAGAACCACAGATAGTCGTCCAGCACATCCGGCGCCCTCGGCGCACGGAACTTGCCGGCTTCCCGGCAGCCGTCGTGGTCGCAGACCCGGGTCGAGGTTTCCGACGCCCCCGACATGCTGCGCCGCCCGCGGGGGTTGCGTTTCTTGGCGGATGATACCGACATATCGAAGCCGAACGGATCCGGTTTTGACATCGCGCTGCTCCTTTTCGAGGGGGCGTTCTGGACTCGGACGCCAGAGTTTAATCTAAGTGGCGGCAGATAGAAGAGGGGGCGGCGTTTTTTTTGCCGAATGAGCAGAATATGGGTGTAAGCGACGAAATTGAAACCCGGCTTCGGGCGGCCTTTGCCCCCGACGCCCTGGAGGTGATCGACGAAAGCGAGGACCATCGCGGCCATGCGGGGTATCGCGACGGCGGGGAAAGCCATTTCCGCGTGCGCATCCGCGCGCCGGGATTCGCGGGGCAAAGCCGGCTGCAACGCCACCGCGCGGTGCATGCGGCACTGGGCGCCGATCTGGTCGGGCGCATTCACGCGCTGGCGCTGGACATCGACGGCTAGAACCCGGCGCGGCGGGCCCGGTCAGGCAGGGCGTGCCGTCAGGGCCGGGGTCTCAGGCGGGGCCGCCGGCGCCTCAGGCTCCGCTCTTGCCGCCGTCCCCGCCGGTCCCGTCGTCCTCGGCGTCATCTTCGGTATCCTCGACACCGGCGTCCTCGGCCTCCTGCGCCTCTGCCGCGTCAT
Organism: Antarcticimicrobium luteum; assembly: GCF_004358185.1. Lineage (GTDB taxonomy): Bacteria > Pseudomonadota > Alphaproteobacteria > Rhodobacterales > Rhodobacteraceae > Antarcticimicrobium > Antarcticimicrobium luteum. Next base: position 236,876 of record NZ_SMUV01000072.1, on the reverse strand, counting down.
GCAGCGGCGGCTCGGCCGAATCGACCGGCCAGATCGCCGGCGCCCCGGGGGCGGGCGGCGTACCCGGCGCGGCGGGATCGGGCACCGCCATCAGACGCGGCTGGAACGCCTCGACCGCACCCTCGCTCGGGCGGCGGAATACCAGCACGTTGCGCCAGTGCACGGCGGTGCCGGTCAGCCCGCTGCGCTCGTCGCTGGGCAGCAGTTCGGCGCGCAGATATTCCCAGCCCTGCGCGCCCATCTCGTTCAGGACGCTCTCCACCGATAGCGCAAAGCGCGCCTCGGGGCTCTTCACGCCCTTGGCCTTGCGGCCCTTGGCTGGGGCGGGAACCACCTTGTATTCGTAGCGGGGCATTGATTTCCCTTCGATAACCGCGGCCAATCTAACAGCTTGCCGGGCGGGGGAAAGGGGGCACTGACGCCGCCGCCCGGGCGGCGGGCTCCCCCCGGATACGTGCCGCCGGAAAAAGACCGGCCGGAAACAGACCGGGCCGGAATAAAGACCGGGCAGGGCGCGCGCCGACAAAAAAACGCCCGGGCCGTCGCGCAACGGCCCGGGCGCCTGTTCCTTACCCCGCCGGGATCAGTCCCAGCAGCCCACCAGCACGGTCATGCCCAGCGCCAGCTTGCTCAGATCGTCCGGCGGCAGCGGCGCGCCGCTTGCGATCTCCTCGTCGATCTGCACTCCGGCGGCGCCCAGCATGGCGCGGATCGAACCGGTATCGGCGGCAAAGCTCACATCCTCGGGCAGCCGCTGTCCGCCCTTGCCCCGCGGCAGCAGCAGGCCGATGACCCCGCCTGCGGTGTCCAGCACCGGCCCGCCGGCATCGCCCGGCAGCGGCGCCAGCGCCAGTCGCGTCAGCTCCGGCTCGCCGCCCAGCCCCTTGAGGTCGGCCACCGCGCCAAAGGTCAGCGTCGGCGCGCCCAGCACACCTCCATAGGAATAGCCCGAGACCGCGACATCCGATTGCAGCCGCGGCTCGCCTGCGCGCAGGCGGGCCACCGTCATCGGCGCCAGCGGCACCTCCGGGCGCAGCACCGCCAGCCCGCGATCGGCGTCCAGCGCCGCCACCTGCGCCGGATAGTCATGGTCCAGCGTGATCCGCGTACAGCCCTCGACCGCCTCCGCCGTGGTCAGCACCATGCCGGCCGCATCGATGTAAAAGCCCGAGCGCGACCGCTTCGGCTTGCGCACCGTCAGACCCGAGATCAGGTCGACATTCTGCGGCGCATCGGCCCCTGCGGCAGGGTCCAGAACCCCTTCGAGCCGCTGGAAACTGGCCTGCATTTCGGTCAGCACGCGGCGGCGGCGGTCCTCGTCGCCAGCCGGCCAGATCAGGGTAAAGCCCTTGATCTCGCCGCCTTTCAGCGTCGCCTCGGTATGCGATACGATGCCCCTGCCGCGCCCCTCCAGGGTAAAGCTGTTGCCGTCGCGCGACCGCGGCCCCTCCAGCGGTACGATCTCCAGCGTCTGCATGATGTCGTAAAGGCCATAGAGCGTCGCCTGATCGCCCGGCTGGCTGATCAGCAGCACCCGCACATCCAGATCGCCGGTGGCGTCGTAATGGGCAAAGGGCGATTCATAGCGCGAAAAGGCCACCGCCCCCATCGGCATCTGCATGGCGATCCCGGCGCGGCTGTCGGTCCGGTCGCGCATGCCGACACTGATCAGCGGCGCGTTGTATTCGTCCATCAGCGCCTGGCGCTGGCGGGTGGTCAGAACGCCGGTGGGCTCATAGCCGCGCGCGGCCTGCCAGTCCGACATCGCCGCCCGGGTGCCGCGGCCAAAGGCGCCGTCGATCGTCGAGGCATAGAAACCGGCGGCCTTCAGCGCCACCTGCAGCGCCCGGCGGGCACCGGCGTCCAGCGCCTGCTCGCTGCGCCGCGCCTGCGCCGGGGTCTCGTCCGCCGGCATCGGCTCGGGGGCGGGCGCTGTCGCCTGCACCGTCTCGGCCTGGGCCTGGGCCGGTTGCGCCGGCGCCGCGCCATCGTTCAGAACGTTGTCGCCCACCGGCCAGAACTGCTGGCCGAAATTCTCCGACCCCACCACATAGGCGTCCTGCGGGATCTGTCCCTGCAGCCGGTAGATCCGGAGCACTCGCTCGGCGTCCGGGCGGGTATAGGGGCCCAGCGCGATGCCGTACCAGCCGCCGCCCAGAGCGAACCCGTTCACATCGGCCAGGTTGCCGGCAAAGGCGCTGGCGCGTTCGCGCGCGGTGATCAGGCTGGGATGGGCCTCGATCTGGACCCAGGCGGCCTCCTGCGCCAGTGCGGGGCGCAACAGGCCGACGATTGAAATGAGGAACGCGGCAAACAGTCTGTGCATTATCGCTCTCTTGCTGTGGCAAACACAAATATCCCCGCAGATAATCAGGAAACCGGCCTGTTGGCCATGGCTTAAAACGCGCCGAATTCCCCCTGTTGCGCGTTGACCCTTGCCCGTAGGGGGCATAGGAAAGGCGCGCCTCCAAAGGTTCAGGAAAGAGCGGCCAGATGACCGAAGCCACGACCAAAACGCCGGCCGAAACGACCGCCGGAACGCCGACCGGAAAACCGACGCCGCCGCGCTCGTTCCAGGAGATTATCCTGCGCCTGCAAGGCTATTGGGCGGCCCAGGGCTGCGCCGTTCTGCAACCCTACGACATGGAGGTGGGCGCCGGCACCTTTCATCCCGCCACCACCCTGCGCGCGCTGGGCGGCAAATCCTGGGCGGCGGCCTATGTGCAGCCGTCGCGCCGCCCCACCGACGGGCGCTATGGCGAGAACCCCAATCGCCTCCAGCATTATTATCAGTTCCAGGTGCTGATCAAACCCAGCCCGCCCGATCTTCAGGCGCTCTATCTGGGCTCGCTCGAGGCGATCGGCATCGACATGGACCTGCACGACATCCGCTTTGTCGAGGACGACTGGGAAAGCCCCACTCTGGGCGCCTGGGGCCTGGGATGGGAGGTCTGGTGCGACGGCATGGAAGTGTCGCAGTTCACCTATTTTCAGCAGGTCGGCGGCCATGACTGCAAGCCGGTGTCGGGCGAGCTGACCTATGGGCTGGAACGGCTGGCGATGTATGTGCTCGGCATCGATCACGTGATGGACATGCCCTATAACGATCCGCAGACGCCGATCCCGCTGAGCTATGGCGACGTCTTCCGCCAGACCGAGCAGGAATACTCCCGCTTCAACTTCGACGTCGCCGAGACCGCGATGCTGCTGCGCCATTTCGAGGATGCCGAGGCCGAATGCGAGGCGATCCTGGCCCACCCGCAGGACGATCCCAAGACCGGCAAGAAGATCATCATGGCGCATCCCGCCTATGACCAGTGCATCAAGGCCAGCCATCTGTTCAACCTGCTCGACGCGCGCGGCGTGATCTCGGTCACCGAGCGGCAGGCCTATATCGGCCGGGTGCGGGCACTGGCCAAGAAATGCGCCGACGCCTTCGTGCAGACCGAAGCCGGGGGCGCGGCGGCGTGACCAACGCCCGCGCGGAGATCCATCCATGAACGGCAAAATCCTCGCCTCCCTGATCGTCGCCAGCGCGCTGGTTTTCGGCGCCGTGGTGTATTACGCGCAGGTCTACGGCTACTACTATCAGGTCACCCCGACGCCGGGACAGGATGTGCAACTGGTCGCCGTCGACAGCGGCGAGCCTGAACCCATCGCCTATTCCGATTTCCAGGCTATCGACGCCGACAGCTCGCCGATCCGCTACCGCGCCTGCTTCACAACCTCGCTCAGCGCCGATGACCTGGCGCGGACTTACAGCGAACTTGCCGGCGGCGAGCCGCGCATCGCGCCCGGCTGGTTCGACTGTTTCGACGCCGAGGCCATCGGCCAGGGGATCGAGGCCGGAGAGATCCGCGTCTTTCTCGCCCACAAGAACATCGCCTATGGTGTCGACCGGGTCGTCGCCATCGCGCCGGGCGGTCAGGGCTGGGCGTGGGAAGAGCTGAACGATTGCGGCCGCAAGGCCTATGACGGCACCCCGGTGGGCGAGGAATGCCCGCCACGCGCCGAGGGGGGCGGGTCATGACCGCGCCCGCCTCCGACCTTCTCCTTTCGCCGACACCCCGCGGGCCGCGCCTCATCCGCCGCCCGAACCGCTCCGAGGACACAAGATGCCCGACCTTCTGATCGAACTGTTTTCCGAGGAAATCCCGGCCCGCATGCAGGCCCGCGCCGCCGAGGATCTGAAAAAGCGGATGACCGACGGGCTGGTCGAGGCCGGCCTCACCTACCGCGGCGCCACCGCCTTCTCGACCCCGCGTCGGCTGGCGCTGGCCGTCGAGGGGCTGCTGGCCGAATCGCCCACCCTGCGCGAGGAGCGCAAGGGCCCCAAGGTCGGCGCCCCCGACAAGGCGATCGAGGGTTTCCTGCGCGGCGCCGGGATCACCCGCGACCAGCTCGAGGAACGCGACACCCCCAAGGGCGCGGTCTATTTCGCCACCATCGAGAAACCCGGTCGCCCGGCGGCCGGGATCGTCGCCGAGGTGCTGGAGGCGACGATCCGCAACTTCCCCTGGCCCAAGTCGATGCGCTGGGGGACGGGCAGCCTGCGCTGGGTGCGGCCGCTACACTCGATCCTTTGCATCCTCACCGACGAGGCCGGCGCCCAGGCGGTGCCGATGGAGGTCGACGGCATCAAGGCGGGCAACAGCACCGAAGGCCACCGCTTCATGGCGCCGGGCCGGTTTGCCGTCACCTCCTTCGACGACTATGAGGCAAAGCTCAAACGCGCCCATGTGATCCTCTCGCCCGAGGAACGCGCCGAGCATATCCGGGCCGACGCCAGCAACCGCGCCTTCGCCGCCGGGCTTGAGGTGGTCGAGGACAATGGCCTGCTGGCCGAGGTCGCGGGCCTGGTCGAATGGCCGGTGGTGCTGATGGGCGAGATCGGCGCGGCCTTCCTCGACCTGCCGGCCGAGGTGCTGCAGACCTCGATGAAGGAACACCAGAAATTCTTCTCGGTGCGCGACCCGAAAACCGGCCGCATCGTGAAATTCGTCACCGTCGCCAACCGCGAGACCGCCGATCATGGCGCGACCATCCTCGCCGGCAATCAAAAGGTGCTGGCGGCGCGGCTGTCGGACGCCAAGTTCTTCTGGGACAACGACCTGCGGGTGGCGAAGACGGACGTCACCGCCTGGACCGCCGCGCTGGAAAACGTGACCTTCCACAACCGGCTCGGCAGCCAGGGCGAGCGGATCCGCCGCATCGCCGCGCTGGCCTGCGACCTGGCCCCCGCCGTGGGCGCGGCGACCGCCGCCGCCAAACAGGCCGCAGAGCTGGCCAAGGCCGACCTGTCGTCGGAAATGGTCTATGAATTCCCCGAACTTCAGGGCGTCATGGGCCGCTACTACATCGCCGCCGCCGGCCGCAGCCCCGAAATCGCCGCCGTGGCCGAGGAACATTACTCGCCGCTCGGCCCGTCGGACGACGTGCCCACCGCGCCGCTGTCGGTGACCGTGGCGCTGGCCGACAAGCTCGACACGCTGACCGGCTTCTGGGCCATCGACGAAAAACCAACCGGTTCCAAGGATCCCTTTGCGCTGCGCCGCGCCGCGCTGGGTGTGATCCGGCTGGTGCTGGCCAACGACCTGCGGCTGCCGCTCGATCGCTACATCGACGCCCAGATCCTGCGCCACAAGATCCACCTCCACCGCGAGGCCGATGAAAGCCAGCTCGCCGCGCTGCGCGACATCAACGAAGAGATCGCCGAACATGGCGTCTTCGGCGCCGCCTTCCGCGCCGTGCTGGCCCGGCTCACCGGCGACCCGGACGTGGACACCTCCGAACACTCGCTGCTGCGCACCATCGGCGGTCTGGTGCCGGATCTGTCCACCGACCTGATGGTCTTCCTGCACGACCGGCTCAAGGTCTATCTGCGCGATCAGGGCATCCGCCACGACGTGATCGACGCCTGCATCGCCATGCCGGGGCACGACGACCTGAACCTGCTGGTCAAGCGCGCCGTGGCGCTCAGCGCCGTGCTGGAGACCGAGGACGGCGAGAACCTGATCCAGGGCTTCAAACGCGCCAACAACATCCTCACCCAGGCCGAGGAAAACGACGGGGTGGAATATTCCTTCGGCGCCGATCCGAAATTCGCCGAGACCGACAGCGAACGCGCCCTCTTCGCGGCGCTGGACGCCGCCCAGACCCGGATCGCCCCCGCGCTCACCGCCGAGGATTTCCCCGGTGCGATGGCGGCCATGGCGGCGCTGCGCGGCCCGATCGACGCCTTCTTCGAAGAGGTGCAGGTCAATACAGACAATGAAACCCTGCGCCGCAACCGGCTGAACCTGCTGCACCAGATCTGCACCACCTGCGGCCAGGTGGCGGATCTCACGCGGATCGCAGGCTAGGGCAGGGGGCGCGCCGCCCGGGCCGCCCCGCCTTTTCCGTTCGCTCCGAATATCCCCGCCGGCGGCCGCGCCCGCCTGGGGGCGGGCCGGGCGTGACGGGGGGGCTCCGGCTCTCTGCGATGTCGGTCCGAGCCGCATACGCGGTGCGTTGCGAAAGCAGGCGAGGCGGCTCATCCGCCGCCCGCGCCCCCTTGCGCGCGCCGCACGCGTGCCTATGCTGCGGGCATAGCGATAGGTGCCGCAGTGCAGAAAAACCCCCACACGACCCTGGTGACCCCCGACGCCCCGATCGACGCCGCCACCCACGGCGGTCGGGCCAAATGCCTGCAACGCCTGGTACGGCTCGATCTGCCGGTGCCGCGCACCGTCTCGCTGTCCTTCGAGGCGGTGAAACGCATCGCGGTGGGCCAGATGCCCGACATCGCCGCGGTCGACGACCAGTTTCCGCCCGACGCGCTGCTCTGCGTGCGCCCCTCATCCGAGGATCCCGACTGGGGCGGCCCCGGCGCGGTGCTCAATATCGGCATGAACGACGCCCAATATGCCCGCCTGTCCGAGCGTCTCGGACCCAGGGCCGCCGCGGCGCTCTATTCCCGCTTCGTTCAGGGCTATGCCACCCATGTGGCCCGGCTCGACCCCGACCTGTTCGACAGCGAACCGGCCGAGGGGCACAAGGGCCTGCAACGCATGTTGCGCGCCTATGAGGATGAGGCTGACGAGCCCTTTCCGCAGTCGCGCACCGACCAGCTCAGCGGCGTGCTGCGCTCCATGGCCCGCGCCTGGGAGGGGACATCGGCCCGCCTGCTGCGTCAGGCCAAGGGCGCGCCGGCCGATGCCGGTCTCGGCCTCGTGGTACAGGAAATGATCCCCGGTCTGGGCCAGGGCGAATGCGGCTCGGGCGTGCTGCAACTGGCCGACCCGGTCACCGGCCTGCCGCAGCTGACCGGCCGCTATCTCAGCCAGAGCCAGGGCCGCGAGGCGCTGGGCGCCGGGGCCGCCGCGCTCTATCTGGAAAAGGATCCGCGCGGCCCCTCGCTGGAGGAACTGGCACCGGAGGCCTTCGAGGCGCTGAAAGCCGACGCCGCGTTGATGCGCCGCCGCCTGCGCGAGGAAATGCAGGTCGAATTCGTCATCCAGGACGGGCAGGTCCATATTCTCGACGGGGTGCGCATCCCACGCAGCCCGCGCGCCGCGGTGCGTATCGCCGTGCGTCTGGCCGAGGATGGCGTCATCACGCCGCAAGAGGCGGTGATGCGGGTCGATCCCCATTCCCTGAACGAGCTGCTGCACCGGCAGGTCGCCCCCGATGCCGACCGCGACGTGCTGGCCGCCGGCATCGGCGCCAGCCCGGGCGCCGCCACCGGCCGCATCGTGTTCTCGGCCACCGCCGCCCAGGCCAGCGCCGCCCGGCGCGAAAACTGCATCCTGGTGCGCCGCGAAACCGCGCCCGAGGATGTGCGCGGCATGCATGCCGCAGTTGGCGTTCTGACCGAAAAGGGCGGCATGACCAGCCACGCGGCGGTGATCGGGCGGGGCCTCGGTCTGCCCTGCATCGTCGGCGCCTCCGAGCTGACCTTCAATACCCGCGACAAGACGCTGCGCGCGCCCGACGGCCGGATCCTGCGCGAGGGCGACATCGTCACCATCGACGGCAGCTCGGGCCAGGTGCTGGCTGGTGAGCCGGCGATGCTCGAGGCGGCGCTCGACGACGCCTTCCAGACGCTGATGGGCTGGGCCGACGCCGCCCGCGACATCGGCATCCGCGCCAATGCCGACACCCCCGCCGACGCCCAGACCGCCCGCAACTTCGACGCCCAGGGCATCGGGCTGTGCCGGACCGAGCATATGTTCTTCGAGCCCGGCCGCCTGACGGTGATGCGCGAGATGATCTTTGCCGACACCAGCTCGGGCCGCGCCGCGGTGCTGGCCCGGCTGCTGCCGATGCAGCGCGAGGATTTCATCCAGCTGTTCCGCATCATGGAGGGCAGCCCGGTCTGCATCCGCCTGTTCGACCCGCCCCTGCACGAGTTTCTGCCGGCCAGCCGGTCGGGCCAGCGCGAATTGGCCGAGGCGCTCGATCTGCCGGTCTCCGACGTCACCCGCCGGATCGAGGCGATGGCCGAATACAATCCCATGCTCGGCCTGCGCGGGGTGCGGCTCGGCGTCACCGTGCCCGAGATCTACGAGATGCAGGCCCGCGCCATCTTCGAGGCCACGATCGAGGCCAGCCGCTCGGGCGATCCGGTGGTGCCCGAGATCATGATCCCGCTGGTCTCGGCCAAGCGCGAGGTCGAGCTGATCAAGGCGCGGGTCGATGCCGTCGCCGCCGCCGTGCGCTCGGAACGCGGCCGGAACTTCACCTATCGGCTCGGCGTGATGGTGGAAACCCCGCGCGCCGCCCTGCGCGCGGCCGAGATCGCACCGCATGTCTCCTTTCTCAGCTTCGGCACCAACGACCTGACGCAGATGACCTATGGCCTGTCGCGCGACGACGCCGGGCGTTTCATGTCCGATTACGTGCGCAAGGGCGTCTTCCCCGAAGACCCCTTCCACGTGCTCGACATCGATGGGGTGGGGGAGCTTCTGAAACTCGGGGCCGAGCGTGGCCGCGCCGCAAATCCGGACTTGACGGTGTCGATCTGCGGCGAACACGGCGGCAACCCCGAATCAATCGCCTTCTGCCGCGAGGCGGGGTTCGATTACGTCTCCTGTTCGCCCTTCCGGGTGCCGGTGGCGCGCCTTGCCGCGGCCCAGCTCGCCATTGCCGAGGAGACCGGGCAAAAACCAGGTTAACATCTTGTAAATATTTACCCTTCCCTCCGCGCCCGGTGCCGCGCCGCGGCCCGGAGCGGGTTCGCAAACTGCCTGAAAACCGGGCGCAACTGGACTTTTCGCTCCAACCGGGTTACCTCGCCCCCTGCGCTCGCCTGGGGAGGTCTGGCGCGCACCATGCGTTGTGGGGTTGAGATGAAAAGACTTCTGGCCGCTGCCGCCGTGTTCTGCGCGGTGTGTTCTCCTTTTGCCGTCCAGGCCGACACCGGCCTCAAGGGGCTGTTCCAGCGCGAGCAATCGACGCTGAACGCCGTGCCCGGCAACCGGCTGAAATCGCTGCTCAGCGTGTCCCGTTCCAAGCGCGACACCGGCAAACAGATCCCCTTCGCCTTCTCCAAGGACTGGCTCGATGCCCAGCCCGCGCCCGAGGGCGGCGACAACTGGAAATGCCTCGCCGAGGCGCTCTATTTCGAGGCCCGCGGCGAAACCGTGAAGGGCCAGTTCGCAGTGGCCGAGGTGATCATGAACCGGGTCAAGAGCGCCCGCTTCCCCGACAGCCTCTGCGGCGTGATCCGCCAGGGCACCGGCAAACGCTATCAGTGCCAGTTCACCTACACCTGCGACGGCCACGCCGAGGTGATCTCCGAGCCCAAGGCGTTCGAGCGGGTATCCAAGGTCGCCCGCGCGGTGATGGACGGGACCGCCGGCGACCTGACCAAGGGCGCCACCCATTACCACACCAAGGCGGTTCAGCCGCGCTGGGCCCGGGTCTACCAGAAGACGGCGCAGATCGGCGTTCATATCTTCTACCGGCACAACTTCCGCACCGCGTCGAACCAGACCGCTTCGTCCGAATAAGGCGCGCCGCTTTCGGTCGCTGGTGCGGCGCGAACGGGCCTGTTAAAAGGGCGCCCGCAGCCTAAACCTCGGGCTGTGACCGATCCCGATCAAAGGCCCGAGCCCATGACCACCGAAATCCGCCTTGCCTTCGCGCATCCCTCCGAACGGGCCGCGGCCACCGCGCCGCGCCGCCCGCTCGACCGCATCTCGGTGCGCGACCACGTGGTCGAGGTCGAGATCGGCGCCTTCCAGGCCGAGCGCGGCACCACCCAGCGGGTCTGTTTCAACGTCGTGGTCGAGGTCGAGCCGCTGACCGGCCCGATCGACGACGATGTCGACCGCATCCTCTCCTACGACCGGGTGACCGAGGCGATCGCGCATGAACTGGCCGAAGAGCGTCTGAACCTCCTGGAAACCCTGGCCGAGCGTATCGCCGAACGCATCCTGCTGGAGCCGCAGGCGATCCGCGCCTTCGTCCGCGTCGAAAAACTCGATCGCGGCCCCGGCGCGCTGGGGGTCGAGATCGTTCGCGCCCGCAACCAGACCGCCCACGGCCCCCTGGTCGAGGATGACCGCCCGCATCCGCGGCTGGTCTATCTGTCCAACGCCGCCATCGCCTCGGAAAACCTCTCCGGCTGGCTCGACCAGCTCGAACTGGGCGACCGCCCGCTGGTTCTCTGCGTCGGCGCGCCGGAGATGCCCGGCCCCCGCACCGGTCACCGCATGACCCAGCGCCGGATCGACCTGCTGGCCATCGAACAGAACGCCTGGGTGCTGGCCGCCCGCGATCCCCGCTGCGTCGTGGTCGAAACCCGGACCGAACTCGACTGGGCGATGAAACACCGCCAGATCAGCGTCTGGGCCCCGTCCAAGATCGTGCTCGACGCGGTCGACGGCCCCTCGACCCAGCCCGGCGACGCGGTGGCGCTGGCCGCCTGGTTCGCCGCCACCTTCGCCGCCGACGAGATGCTGGTGATCGGCGCCGATGCGCCCGCCGCCGATCCCGGCCTGCCGTTGCGCAGCGTTCCGGTGGTGCAGGCGCGCCTATGACCTTCTATTACCGCCCGTTGGTCCAGCACGGCGCCGCCCGCCCGGCGGGCGCGCTGCAACTGACCGGCGGCCCGCTCTGGTTCACCCATGTCGAGGCGCTGGCGCGCGGGCGCGCGCCGCAGGTGATCCCCGCCGCCGAGGTGCCCGATCACGACCTGGAGCCGCTCACCGCCCCGCGCGCCCCGGTGGCGGGCCTGTCGATGGACCGCCCCAACGTCATGGGGATTCTCAACACCACCCCCGACAGCTTTTCCGACGGCGGCAGGCACCATGACAGTGACGCCGCGCTGGCCGGCGCCCGCGCGATGATCGACGCCGGCGCCGACATTCTCGACATCGGCGGCGAATCCACCCGCCCCGGCGCCGCCCCGGTGCCGGTGGAGCAGGAGATCGCCCGCACCGCCCCGGTGATCGCCGCGATCCGCCGGGACAGCAACATCCCGATCTCCATCGACACCCGCAAGGCCCCGGTGGCCGCGGCCGCGCTCCAGGCCGGCGCCGATCTCGTCAACGATGTGGCCGGCTTCACCTTCGACGCGGATCTCGCGCCGCTCTGCGCCGCGCGCGGGGTTCCGGTCTGCGTCATGCATTCGCAGGGCAAGCCGGAGACCATGCAGGACGATCCGCGCTATGACGACGTTCTGCTCGACGTCTACGATTTCCTCGCCGGCCGCATCGCCGCGCTGGAGGCGCAGGGCATCCCGCGCTCCCGCATCGTCACCGATCCCGGCATCGGCTTTGGCAAGACGCGGGAGCACAACCTCAGCCTCTTGCGCGGCCTCGCGCTTTTCCATGGGCTCGGCTGCCCGGTCCTGCTCGGCGTCTCGCGCAAGAAGTTCATCGGCACCATCGGGCAGGAGCCGCGCCACGAGGCCCGCGCGCCCGGCTCGATCGCCGTCGGCCTTGCCGGATTTGCGCAGGGGGCGCAGATCCTGCGCGTCCACGACGTCCCTGAAACCGCCCAGGCGCTGCGCCTCTGGCAGGCGGCAAGGGGATAACCTGCACGGCTCGGAACACGGCCGAAGGCCGCCGCTCGCGCATCGAGGCGGCCCGCGGCGGACTGTACAGACTCGCCCCTAAACTCCCCGATATTTTTCCACCCCGGCGGTAACCCCACCGAACGCCTCGTTCACGCCGGGATTTCCTGTTCGCACCACTGAAAGCGGAGAAAATGGAACGGGGAGTTTCCGCTCCATTTTGTACAAATCGAACATTTTCGCCCGATTTCGCAGGAGGGAAGGTAAACACGCTCCGGCCCCAGGCACGAGAAAGCGGGCAAAACCCGCTGATTTTTCGAAGAAATCCGAAATCATCCACAGATCCGTTTACGACCGGTGGACACCCCCCGACTCACCGCCCCAGAAACAGCCGCCGCAGCGCCCCATACTGGCTCAGCCCCACGCCGCAAAGGATCAGCACCAGCGCCGTCAGCAGCGAGGGTGGCAGCGGCTCGCTCAGGATCAGTGCCCCCAGCAGCACCGACCAGACGGGGACCATGTAATTGACAATGCTCAGGAAAACCGGCCCCGCGCTGCGCACCAGCGTGACCCGCAACAGGTTCGCCCCCGCCGTCGGCACCAGCCCGAGAAAGGCCACCAGCCACAGCGTCCGGGCATCCGGCACCGGCGGCACCCCCTCGACCATCAGCGCCACCGGCACCACCCCCAGCGCCCCGATCAGCAGCAGAACCGCCGACAGTCCGATCGGGTCCACCGGCGGCAGAGTTCGCATCTGCACCGAGCTGACGGCATAGCAGGCGGCAGCGCCGACACAGGCGATCCGGCCCGGCATCTCCAGGGATAACCCAGTTGAGTCAAGGGCTTGCCCGCCGACCAGCAGGGCGACCCCGGCAAATCCGATGACAAATCCCAGCACCCGCCGCAGGGACATCCGCTCGCCTGGCACGAACACATGCGCCAGCGGCAGCACGATCAGCGCCACGCTCGCCATCGACACCCCGGCAAACCCCGAGGTCACATATTGCTGTCCCCAGGCCAGCAGCATGAAAGGAATCGTGGAACTGAGAAATCCGATGCTGAACAGGCTAACCCATTGAAATCCCGTGGGAGCCACCTTGAACAGCCGCCCGCCGCGCCAGCCCCAGACCGCGCAGGTCAGCGCCGCGCCGAAGCCGATGCGTGAGGCCGCCAGCCAGAACGGCGTCAGCCCCGCCAACGCCATCTCCTGCACCAGAAAGGTGCCGCCCCAGATCATCCCGAGCAGGCTCAGCATGATCCAGCTTTTTGCTGTAATGTCAGGCATCTGGCGCGATTTCCTCGCCTAAAATATAGGCCCCGGCACATGACCGGGGCCCTTTGAACTGCGGCTGCGGCGCGGACCCCGGCCCGCGCCGATATGCCTTAGTTTTTTTCCTTGTCGACCATCTTGCCGGCCGAGATCCACGGCATCATGCCGCGCAGCTTCTCGCCGGTGGCCTCGATCTGATGCTCGTCGTGGATACGACGGGTCGCCTTGAAGAACGGCTGGCCCACCGTGTTCTCCTGCATGAAGTCGCGCACGAACTTGCCGGTCTGGATGTCGGTCAGAACCGCCTTCATCCGCGCCTTGGTCTCGTCGTAGGGCAGGATGCGCGGACCCGAAACATACTCGCCGTATTCGGCGGTGTTCGAGATCGAGTAGTTCATGTTGGCGATGCCGCCTTCATAGATCAGGTCGACGATCAGCTTCACCTCGTGCAGACACTCGAAGTAAGCCATTTCAGGGGCATAGCCGGCCTCGACCAGGGTCTCGAAGCCCATGCGGATCAGCTCCACCAGGCCGCCGCAGAGCACGGCCTGCTCACCGAACAGGTCGGTTTCGCATTCCTCGCGGAAGTTGGTCTCGATGATGCCCGAGCGGCCGCCGCCGATCGCCGAGCAATAGCTCAGGCCAATCTCCAGCGCCTTGCCGGAGGCGTCGTTGTCGACCGCGACCAGGCAGGGCACGCCACCGCCCTTGGTGTATTCGCCGCGCACGGTGTGGCCGGGGCCCTTGGGCGCCATCATGATGACATCGACACCCGGCTTCGGTTCGATCAGGCCGAAATGCACGTTCAGGCCATGGGCAAACGCGATCGCGGCGCCTTCCTTCAGGTTGTCGTGGACGTATTTCTTGTAGGTCTCGGCCTGCAGTTCATCGGGCATGGTGAACATGATCAGGTCGCACCAGGCGGCCGCTTCGGCGATACCCATAACCTGCAGGCCTTCGGCCTCGGCTTTTTTCGCGCTGGCCGAGCCTTCGCGCAGGGCGACGACAAGGTTCTTGGCGCCCGAGTCGCGCAGGTTCAGCGCATGGGCGTGCCCCTGGGAGCCATAGCCCAGGATCGCCACTTTCTTGTCCTTGATCAGGTTGATGTCGCAATCGCGGTCATAGTAAACGCGCATGTCGTCTCTCCGGTTCTGGTTTGGTTGGGGGCAACATGGCCTTTTGGCGGCGCAAGCGCAGCAACAGAATTTGATATTTTTCCGGGTTCTGTTAGAAACCATTTCGCTGGGATCGCAAGTTTCGGAAAATTCATGCTCGACGACACCGACAGGCGCCTGCTGCGCCATCTTCAGGCCGATCCGGCGCAATCCGTCGCCGATCTCGCCCGCGCCTCGGGCGTGGCGGCGAGCAAGGCCTACAAGCGGCTGGAGCGGCTGGAGGCGGCGGGCGTGCTCAAGGGGCAGCGGGCGGTGATCGACTGGCGCGCGCTGGGATATGCGGTCGAGGTGTCGCTGCGGGTGAGCCTGGACAAGACCGAGCCGCGCGCCTTTGACGAGTTCATCGCCGTCGCCCGCGAGGTGCCGGAGGTGTCGGAGATCCAGACCTTTCTCGGCCGGGTCGACGTGCGGCTGACGGTGCTGGCGCGCGACATGCGCCATTATCAGGAAATCTACCGCAGCCGCATCCTGACGCTGCCGCATATCGTCGATGTCGAGGCCTTGATGCATGTGACCACGATCAAGGATGTGGAGGCGCTGCCGCTGTGATCGACCTGGACGAGACCGACCGAGCCATCCTGCGCGCGCTGCAGCAGGACGCGACGCTGACCGCCGCCAAACTGGGCCGGCAGTCGGGTATCAGCCAGTCGGTCGCCTGGCGGCGGGTCAAGCGGCTGACCGAGGCGGGTGTGATCAAGGGCCGGCGGCTGGACCTCGACAAGGAGGTGTTGGGCTTTGGCGTCACCGTCTTCCTGGGCGTCAAGCTCGCCGCCAAGGGGCGGGCGAGCCTGGAGGATTTCGAACGCGCGGTGACGGCGATCCCCGAGGTGCAGACGGTTCAGCATGTGCTGGGCCGCTATGATTACCGCCTGCGGGTGGTGGCGCGCGACCTGTCGGATTTCGAGCGCGTCTTGCGGCGGCGGATCATGACCCTGCCCGGCGCCGGCGAGGTCGAGGCCAATGTGGTGCTGAGCGAGGAGCGGCGGCCGGGCCCGCTGGGCTGAGCGCGACAGCTTTGCCTTTGCCGAAACCATCCCCGCGCGGTATGAGCAGGCAAAAGCACAGGAGATCGCACATGGCGCTGCTAGATACCGTCGACCCGCAGGGGATGGAAGAATTCTCGGTCGTCTTCACCGACCGGTCGCTCAACCACATGTCCGCCGCCTTTCAGCAGGTGATGCGCGACATCTCCGAGATGCTGCGCGAGGTTTACGGCGCGCAGGGCGTCGCGCTGGTGCCCGGCGGCGGCACCTATGCGATGGAGGCCGTGGTGCGCCAGTTCGCCCGGGGGCAAGAGGCGCTGGTGGTGCGCAACGGCTGGTTCTCCTATCGCTGGTCGCAGATCGTGGAAACCGGCGGGCTGACCACCAGGACCACGGTGATGAAGGCGCGCCAGACCGGCAATGCGCAGCCCGCCCCCTTTGCGCCGGCCCCTGTAGAGGAGGTGGTCGCGGCGATCCGGGCGGAACGGCCCGGCGTCGTCTTCGCCCCGCATGTGGAGACCGCGGCGGGGGTGATCCTGCCCGACGATTACGTCACCGCGCTGGCTTCGGCCGCGCATGAGGTCGGCGCGCTGATGGTGCTCGATTGCATCGCCTCCGGTTGTGCCTGGGTCGACATGGGCAAGACCGGCGTCGATGTGCTGATCTCGGCCCCGCAGAAGGGCTGGAGCGCCTCGCCCTCGGCCGGGCTGGTGATGCTGTCGGAGCGCGCGGAGGCGCGGCTGGCCGAGACCGAGAGCGACAGTTTCGCGCTGGATCTCAAGAAATGGCGGCAGATCATGCAGGCCTATGAGAACGGCGGTCACGCCTATCACGCCACCATGCCGACCGATGCGCTGCGCGTCTTCCGCGACACCATGGCCGAGACGCGGGAGTATGGGTTCGACAAGCTGTGCGCCGCACAGTGGGAGCTGGGCAATTCCGTGCGCGCGATGCTGAAGGACAAGGGCGTCGTTTCCGTCGCCGCCGAGGGCTTCGGTGCGCCGGGGGTGGTGGTCAGCTATACCGGCGATCCGGAGATCCAGAACGGCAAGAAATTCGCCGCATTGGGGATGCAGATCGCCGCCGGCGTGCCGCTGCAATGCGATGAGCCGGAGGATTTCAGGACCTTCCGGCTGGGGCTCTTCGGGCTCGACAAGCTTTACGACGTGCCGGCCACGGTGGCGCGGCTGAAGGCGGTTATCGACCAGGTGCTGTAAAGCGCGACGCTGAACCAACGTTCCGCCGGGCGTTTTCGCCGGGCAGCGCCCGTCCGCCCCCATGGGCGGGCGCTTCGCTTCCGCCCGCGGCCGGGCGCCGCCCTAAGTTCTTTTGAATACGCCTTTCAGCGCACGCCCAGACCCATCTGCATCAGCGTCTTGCGCACCGGGGCCAGCGAATAGAGCGCGCTGAGCCCTGCGGCGCGAACATCGCGCAGCGGCTGCGCGCCCGCCATGGAGGCGCGGTTCAGCAGGTCGATGCCGGTCACCCGCACCATCACCTCGGAATGGCGCGCCTTGTGATAGGCCTCCAGCATCTGGGCATCGCCCAGCCCCTCGGGCCGGGCCTCGGCCAGCTCCAGCAGGGCGCGCAGATCGCCCAGCGACATGTTCAGCCCCTGCGCGCCGATCGGCGGCACCACATGCGCCGCCTCGGCCATCAGCGCCACGCGCTCGCCGGCCATCCGCTCGGCCCGCTGGCTGATGATCGGCCAGACCGTGCGGCGCGAGGCGAGTTGCAGGGGCCCGAACAGGCTGCAGGAGCGTTCGGTCATCGCCGCATTGAAGGCCTCGGCCTCCATCTGCATCAGCTCCATCGCGCGCGGTCCGCGCTCCATCCACACCACGGCGGAGGAGGGGCTGCCCTGATAGTCGGGCAGCGGCACCAGCGTGAACGGCCCGCCGGAGCGGTGGATCTCGGTCGAGACGTTTTCATGCGGGATCGGATGGGTGGTGGCGAAGGCCAGCGCCTTTTGCCCGTACCGCATGGCGTGCACCGGGATGCCGGCGGCCTCGCGCATTGGCGAGGTACGCCCGTCGCAGGCCAGCACCAGCCGGGCGGTGACACGGGCCCCGTCGGAGAGGCCGACGCGGGCCTCGGCGGTGCGGGTGAACAGCGTGGTGGTGCCGGTTCCGGGGCGGAAATCCACGTTGGGCAGCCCGGCCAGATGCGCCACCAGCTCGCGCCGCAGCAGCCAGTTGGGCAGGTTCCAGCCGAACGGCTGTTCGGAGATGTCGGCGGCGTTGAATTCGCGCACCACGCGCGGTTCCGGCATTTCGCCGCCGGCGTCGACGATGCGCATGATCTGCAATGCGGCGGCCTCACCGGCCAGCCGGTCCCACAGCCCGCAACGCGCCATCAGCGCCTGACCGGGTTGCAGAATCGCGGTGGTGCGCAGGTCCGAGCCTTCGGCATCGCGTTCGGTCACCGGCGGGGCCGGATCGACGCAGATCACATCGAATCCCGCATGGCCAAAGGCGGCGGCCGCGGTCAGGCCGGCGATGCCGCCGCCGGAAATCAGGATGTCGCAGGTTTGGCTCATGGCGTGCCTCCGGGCTTTGCCACATTCCTAGTGCGTCGGCGGGGCAGAGGCCAGACGACATCCTGACCCGGGGGACAGGTCAGCCCCAGGCGATGGTGATCAGCAGAAGGTAGATCACCGGCACCAGCGCCAGCGCCGGGATGTACAGGCCGGGAATGCCGAACAGCGCGACCGAGGTGGCCCAGAGCGCGAGAAAGAGGACGACGGCAACCAGCACCCAGACGGTGGTTCGGGTGTCGGGATGGTTTGAGCCATGGTGATCGGACGCGTGATCGGGCGCGGAGGCGGACATGTTCAACCTTTCGAGTTGGGGTATCGGAACCGTCTAGGTATGGAATGCTGCCGCAATTTGAACGCGCGAATTGTCGCAATGCTGCAATGCGGCGCCTTTGGGCCGATGCTCAGGTCAATTGGGACAGGAACTCTGTCAAATTGTCGGTGTGATGATGGATATGCTCGGCGTCATGCCGGTCGGGGGCCACATGCACGGTGCGCATTCCCATCTGGTGCGGCGCGGCCAGGTTGCGCGGGTCGTCCTCGAACATCGCGGCGCGAGCGGGCTCGACCCCGTCGCGGGCGAACACCGCCTCGAAGGCTTCCCGCTCGGGCTTGGGGCGAAAGTCCGCGTGTTCGACGCCATAGACCGCGTCGAACAGCCCCGCCAGACCGCGCGCCTCCAGCACCCGTTCGGCATAGGGGGCTGAGCCGTTTGTATAGACGATGCGCCGGCCCGGCAGATCGGCGATATGGGCGGCCAGATCGCTGTCCCGTTCGAGATGATCGAGCGAGATGTCATGCACCTCGACCAGATAGCGGGCTGGGTCTATCCCGTGCACCCGCATCAGCCCGGCCAGGGTGGTGCCGTACTCTGCCCAGTAGGTCTTGCGCAGCCGGTCGGCCTCGGGCCGGGTGAGGTTCAGCGTCTCCATCACATAGCGGGTCATGCGCTGCTCGATCTGGTCGAACAGCCGCGCCTGCGGCGGATAGAGCGTGTTGTCCAGGTCGAAGACCCAGTGCGAGACGTGGTGAAAGGCGTGTTTGACCATGGCTCCGATGTAATCCTGCATTACCCATGTGACAATGGCGTCCTTGATCGGCCGGTGCCAGGGACTGTATGCATCTTCCACCAAGAGGAGAGTAACCGCCGCATGAACCAGAGCAAGCAACCGCCCAAGGACGCCTATTCCCTGATCCTCGAGGCGATCGACATTGGCGTCTACCGACCCGGCGACCGACTGGTGGAGAGCGAACTGGCCGAGCGCTTCGGCATGTCGCGCACGCCGATCCGCGAGGCGTTGCAGCGGCTGGAGACGCAATCGCTGCTGGAACGCGACGGGCGGTCGCTGATCGTGGCCTCGCTGGATCACAACCAGATGGCCGAGCTCTATGTCGTGCGGCGCGAGCTGGAGGGGCTGGCCGCGCGCCTGGCGGCGCGCCACGCCACCGAGGAAGAGGTCGGCGTTCTGCGCGAGATGGTCCGCGATGACGATGCGCTGGTCGGCGACCCGGTGGCGCTGTCGCGGGCCAACCGGCGGTTCCACAAGCAGATCCACCTGGCCTCGCACAACCGCTATCTGGTGCAGCAGCTCGATCTGGTGCACCGGACCATGGCATTGATGGCGACCACCTCGCTGGCGGCCGAGGGGCGCGGCGAGATCGCCCAGAACGAACATGCCGGTATCGTCGCCGCGATCGAGGCGCGCGATGAGGAGGGGGCGGAAAAGGCGCTGAAAGAGCACATCTCGATCGCCTTCATGACCCGTCTGAAGCAGGACGCGAACGAGCGCGAGACCGCGCGCTGAGCCGGTCGGTGCGGACCCGGGGGCGGTCTGGCCGGACCTGACCGTGCCGGGTCTTGTCCCAGTAGAAGGGTTTGAGAAACAGCTCGTACATCGCCTTGTAGACGGCGACGATGCCCAGAATGTAATACAGCGTCAGCGTCGGCACCCAGCCTTGCAGAAACCGCCGCTCCGGGCTGGAGACGGCCACCAGCCCGATCAGCATCGCCAGAACCTCGGCCGAGATCGACAGGGTGATCCCGGCCTCCAGCACCGAATGCGGCACCAGCGGCCCGATCGGGTGTGGCAGGCCCAACGCCAGCATCCAGAACGACCAGATCAGCGGCGCCAGCAGAAACTGTCCCAGCGTGCCAAGGAAAAACGCCTGCATCCCGAGAAAACGCCGCGGACCCAGGTCCGACCAGAGCTGCGCCGGATGGCGCATGTGAACCAGATAGGTCACCATGAACCCCTTGAGCCAGCGGGAGCGCTGGCGGACCCAGGGCCAGGGGCGGCAGGCGGCCTCCTCATAGGTGACGGTGTCGAGCATCTCGGTGCGGTAGCCGGCGCGATAAAGCCGCACACCCAGATCGGCATCCTCGGTCACATTATGCGCATCCCATCCGCCCAACGCCTCGAGCGCGGCACGGCGGAAAAAATGCGTGGTCCCGCCCAGCGGCACCACCAGCCCCAGCCGGGCGATGCCGGGCAAGATAACCCGGAACCAGCTTGCATATTCGATGGCGAAACAGCGGGCACGCCAGTTGGTGCAGGGGTTGTAGAAATCGAGGATGCCTTGGATGCAGGCAACCTCGGGCGCGGCGGTGGAAAAGCTGGCGACGATGCGGTCGATCTGGTCGGGGGCGGGGGCGTCCTCGGCATCCCAGACGCCGATCAGCTCGCCGCGGCAGAAATCCAGCGCATAGTTCAGCGCCCGCGGCTTGGTGGTGAGGCCGCGATGGGCCGGCACCTCGAGGACGCGCATCCAGGGCGGCAACTCGATCCGAGCCAGCGTGCGGCGGGTGGTGGCGTCATGCTCCTCCAGCACCAGAAAGACCTCAAGCAGCGCCTTGGGATACCGCAGCCGCGACAGACGGCGGATCAGCGCGCCGGCGATCTCGCGTTCCCGGTAGAGCGGCACCAGGACCGAGACGCGGGGCAGGCGGTGGGGCCGGGAGAGGGCCGCCGGCGATACCGGATCGGGGGCGGTGAGATGCCGGTGGCTGAGCAGATGGGCCACGCCGCCGGTCAGCCGCAGCGCCATGAACAGCAGCAGGGTCAGCATCGCCATGGCGCTGGCCAAAGACAGGCTGGCCATCGGCGCCCAGGTGATGACGCCGGCGCCGCAGAGCATTGCCAGCGCGATGTTGCGCCGGCTGCCCGGGGTCCAGCCCCGGCAGCTCAGCCGCGCGGGCACCCGGGTGCAGGCGCCCTCGGCCAGTTCGATTGGGCAGGCGCGCGCGATGGCCGACTGGACCTGGATCGGGGTGGCCAGCACCGGCCGGACCGGGCCGAACACCTCGGCGAGGACCGTGCGCAGGTGGCCGAAGCGGTGCGGCTCGGCTGTCGCGATCTCGACCAGACCGCCGGTCCGGCGCAGCGGGATCAATTCATGCGCGGCCCAGAACCGCGCCGGCAGGCGCGTGGTCAGGTCCGGGTCGGGCGTCTCGCGCAGGGGATCGACCGCCTGCAGCCCGAATTGCAGGGCAAGGGCGGCATAGACGGCGCGCTGCGTCGTCCAGCCCTCGGCCACCAGAATCTCGCCGATCCGGGCATTGAGCCGAAGCTGCATCTGCAGCCCGACGACCAGCTGGCCCGGTGTGATCGCTCCGCTCTCCACCAGGATACGGCCAAGCGGAACCACAGCCGTGGCCGCGTGAAAGGGCGACGCCGCCGCCCTGTGGCGCAATTGCTGCATGCCCACACCCAGAAACACACTTGTACACAGGGGCGCAGTCTGGGGTGGTCAGCGTTAACGAGTGATTAAGGCCAGGTCCGACCGCCCGGCGCAGCCGCGCGCCGGGGCAAGTGGGGCAGGTCGGGCATGCCCGGGGTCAGGCGGGCAGTTTGCGCGCCTCCATCGCCTCGGCAAAGCGCTCGAACAGATAGAAACTGTCCTGCGGGCCGGGGCTGGCCTCGGGGTGGTACTGCACCGACCAGACCGGGCGGCCCTGCATGCGGATGCCGCAGTTGGAGCCGTCGAACAGCGAGCGGTGGGTTTCCACCACGCCCTCGGGCAGGGTCTGGGCATCGACGGCAAAGCCGTGGTTCATCGAGGTGATCTCGACCTTGCCGGTTTCCAGATCCTTGACCGGGTGGTTGGCGCCGTGATGGCCGTGGTTCATCTTGACGGTCTTGGCCCCCAGCGCCAGCGCCAGCATCTGGTGGCCCAGGCAGATGCCGAAGACCGGCAGATCGGTCTTGTCCAGGATCGCGCGGATCATCGGCACCGCGTATACCCCGGTGGCGGCCGGATCGCCGGGGCCGTTGGACAGGAACACGCCGTCGGGTTCATGCGCCAGCACCTCGTCGGCGGTGGCCGTCGCGGGCAGCACGGTGACGTCGCAGCCGGTGCTGGCCAGACAGCGCAGAATGTTCCGCTTGGCGCCATAGTCCAGCGCTACCACCTTGTATCTGGGCGATTTCTGCGGGCTGTACCCCTCGGGCCAGGCCCAGCGCATTTCGTCCCAGCGATAGGACTGCGCGCAGGTCACCGTCTTGGCCAGGTCCAGCCCCTCAAGCCCGCAGAAGCCGCGGGCGGCGGCGACCATCGCCTCGATGTCGAACTTGCCCTCGGGGTCATGGGCCAGCGCCACATGCGGCGCGCCCTGCTGGCGGATGACGCGGGTCAGCCGGCGGGTGTCGATGCCGCCGATGGCGATGCGGCCGCGCCGTTCAAGCCAGCCGGTCAGATTTTCGGCGCTGCGCCAGTTCGAGGGGGCGGTCGGATCCCATTTCACCACCATGCCGTCGGCGACCGGATCGCCGGTCTCGTCGTCTTCGGGGTTGACGCCGACATTGCCGATATGGGGGAAGGTGAAGGTGACGATCTGGCCGGCGTAGGAAGGATCGGTCATGATCTCCTGATAGCCGGTCATCGCGGTGTTGAAGCAGAGCTCGGCGACGGTCTGGCCGGTGGCGCCAAAGCCGGTGCCGTAGAACACGGTCCCATTGGCGAGCACGAGGCAGGCGGTGGGCTTGGTCGGGGCAGTCAGGGCCATGGCGCGACTCTCCTTACGGTCAAATTGGTGGATAGGTAAGGGGCGCCGGGTTCGGGGTCAAGTCCGGCTGAATTTTGGGAGGTTTATATTAATCAATGACTTAGGTGAAATGCGCCGGGTTGTCCCAGGCTTTTTCGTCCTATAGTGTCAGGAGTTCGATTCCATGGGGATGGACGGAACAGATGGATATGCGCACGCGGGTCAACACGGCCCTGAAACAGGCGATGAGGGAAAAGGCAGCCGCGCGGCTGTCGACGCTCCGTCTGATCAACGCAGCGATCAAGGACAGGGAGATCGCCGCCCGCGGCGATGGCGAGGATGCCTCGGTCAGCGACAGCGAAGTGCTGGAAATCCTTGGGAAAATGACCAAGCAGCGCAAAGAGAGCGCGCGCGCCTACGAAGAGGGCGGTCGGCTGGATCTGGCCGCGCGCGAACGCGAGGAAATCGCGGTGATCGAAGAGTTCCTGCCGCGTCAGCTGAGCGAGGACGAGGTCGAAAAGGCGGTCCGCGAGACGGTGATGGAGACCGGGGCCGAGTCGATCCGCGACATGGGCAAGGTGATGGCGGCGCTGAAATCGCGCTATACCGGACGAATGGACTTCGGCAAGGTCGGCCCGAAGGTCAAGGACCAGCTCTGCGCCGGCGGCGGCTGCTGAGGCCCGGGCGGGCCGTTTACCCGGGTTAACGGGCCGCTCCGCCGGTGAATCCGTGCCCCGCGCCGGGCCGGGCCCGGGGGCCGAACGGGGAGTTTCGCGGCCGTTTCGTACAGTCCCCATCGGGCGCGCCGCAGATCGCGGCGGCGCATTGGGGGGTTTTCCCCGCATTCCGTACAAATGACGCAGGATCATGCCACCCGCGCCGCGCGTTGCGGTAGCAGAGGTTAACGGCGCGGCGGTTCGTCTCCGGGCGCGTCCTCTCCGGGCATGAGAAGGCGCAGGTTGCGTGGATTCAGCCGCGCACCGGTTTCGTCGTCGCAGAGCACCGGGGTGACCCTCTGGCCGGTCTGGCGCGAGACCAGGCGATAAGGCGAACCCTCGGGCGAGGGCAGGGCGCAGTTGGCCCAGGTGATCAGCGAGACCAACACCGGGAACAGATCCTTGCCGGTTTCGGTAAGGCGGTATTCGAACCGCGGCGGGCGCTCCTGATACTGTTCACGGCGCAGCAGGCCCTTGGCCTCCAGCGTCTTCAGCCGGTCGGCGAGCAGATGGCGGGTGATGCCGAGGCTCGCCTGGAAATCGTCGAACCGGCGCACCCCCAGAAAACAGTCCCGCAGGATCAGCAGGGTCCAGCGTTCGCCGATGACCGAGAGGCCACGGGCGACGGGGCAGGCTTCGTTCTCAAGGTCGGTCCAGCGCATGGGGTGTCTTTAGCACGTCTTGACGAGTTCTGAAAAGGAACTTAGTTACCGAGTCGGTTCCGAAAAGGAACTTAGTGATTGGTCGATGACCTGTATGGAGCCGGCGCGCATCCCCTTGCCGCGACCGGGGCAGAGAAGGAAGGGCTTTTGTCATGACGGAAACTGCAACGCAGGAGAGCCGGCCGATCCGCCGTCGCGGCCGGGGAAAACGAGCGGGCAAACCCTCACCTCCCTTGTTCGGTCTGGTCCGGGGCGCGGCGCGGGGTCTGTCCCTGGCCGCCCCCGCCCTGGCCGCGATCTTGCTTGAGCGGGTGTTCCTGACGCCGCGCCGCTACCGGATGCCGGAGCGGGAAAAGGTCTGGATGGCGGGGGCGGAGGTCTGGCGCATTCCCTTCGATGCGGGGCGGCTGATACCGCTTTACGCCTGGGGGGAGGGGCCGGTGGTTCTGCTGGTGCACGGGTTTGCCGGGCGGGGCAGCCAGATGGGCGCATTCATCGCGCCGCTGCGGGCGCAGGGCTATCGCGTGGTGACCTTCGATGCGCCGGCGCATGGCGCGGCGGACGGGCGGCAAAGCTCGGTTCCCGAGGCGGCCGAGGCGCTGGTCAGGGTGGCGGCACATCTGGGGCCGCTGGCCGCGGTGATCGCGCATTCCGCCGGGGCGGCGGCCTGTAGCGTGGCGCTGGCCCGCGGCATGGACTGCGGCAAGGTGGTCTATATCGCACCGAACGAGGATCTGGGCGGGTTCCTGGGCCGCGCGGCCGGGTTCCTAGGAATGACGGACCGGGTGGCGAAAAAGACCCGGGCGCGGATCGAGGTGCGCTATGGCGTGGGCTTCGAGGCGCTGCGCGGCGCGGCGCTGGCCGCGGAACAGAGCATTCCGGCGCTGATCGTGCATGACCGCGAGGACGAGATGATCCACTTCGAGGACGGCGCGCGGATCGCGCGGGCCTGGCCGGGGGCCGAGATGATCGAGACCCGGGGGCTGGGCCATGCGCGTATCTTGCGCGACGATGGTGTGGTGGAGGCGGCGGCGCGGTTCATCGGACCGGCCGGCGCGCCCGCCTAGGGCCGCAGGGCGGTGACCAGATCGTCATAGAGCGCCTTGCGCTCGTCCTCGGAGAGAAAGGCGCCGATCTCGACCTCGCGGCCGCCGCCGCGCAGGGTGACATAATTGGGCACCGGGCCGCCATGGGCGTGCAGCTCGGGGCTGGCCCAGTAGCGGTTGCAATCCCATTCCTGCACCTGGCCGTCGGGATTGTGGCGGGTCAGGTGGGCGTGGTCGCGGGTGAGGGTGAGCACCTCGAGAATGCGTCGCTGGTGATAGCTGCGGGTGAGCGCGAACCAGAGGCCGCCCACTGCCAGCAGGATGAACGGCAGGATCCCCCAGAGCAGCACCGATCCCAGCAGCGCCAGCAGCGGCACCATCAGCAGGGTGAAGGTGCTGAGGACAAAGATCGCCAGCCCCCGCGGCGGCAGCGAGTTGTGCGGCCAGAGGTGCAGCTCGCGGGTCTCGGCCGCGGTATCGGGATCGGTCCAGTTGTACGGCATGGCTGTGCATTCAGGATTTAGCATGTCACGGCGGTTTGTCGAGACAGGCGGGCGGGATTTTGCCCGCGACGCGCGGCGGGGCCGGACCGCTGCCGAAAACGCGGGCAAGAGCGCCGGCGACGGACAGGGTGCCGGCCGGATGCCGGGTGCGGGCGAGGGGATGCGGCAGAGGGCCCGGATCGCCGCGATGGGACGGCGGGGCGGGTTCCCTTGGAGCCAACGAAAAAGGCCCCGGCACTGTGCCGGGGCCTTTGGATCGTTCGTGTGGGGGGCACCGTTAGTGGGCGTGGCCCTTGTCCCAGTCCTCGCGCTTGGGCAGCTGCTCGAACGTGTGTTCGGGCGGCGGCGAGGGCAGGGTCCATTCCAGCGTGTCCGCGTATTCGTTCCAGTAGTTGTTTTCGGTCACGCGGCGCCCCTTGAGCAGGGCGTAGATCACGATGCCGAAGAACAGCAGGAACGAGGCGAAGGACAGCAGCGCGCCATAGGAGCTGATCTTGTTCCAATAGGCGAAGGCCTCGGGATAGTCGATGTAGCGGCGCGGCATGCCCTGACGGCCGAGGAAGTGCTGCGGGAAGAAGGTCAGGTTGACGCCGATGAAGAACATCCAGAAGTGCAGCTTGGCCAAAGGCTCGGAATACTGCCGGCCGGTCATCTTGCCGAAGTAGAAGTACATCCCGGCGAAGATGGTGAAGGCCGCCCCCATCGACATGGTGTAGTGGAAGTGGGCCACCACATAGTATGTGTCGTGATAGGCCCGGTCCACGCCCGCCTGGCTGAGCACGATGCCGGTGACACCGCCGATGGTGAACAGGATCAGGAAGCCGAAGGCGAACAGCATCGGCGCCTTGAACTCGACCGAGCCGCCCCACATGGTGGCGATCCAGCTGAAGATCTTGACCCCTGTCGGGACCGCGATGACCATGGTCGCCAGCATGAAATAGGCCTGCTGGTTGAGGCTCATGCCGACGGTGTACATGTGGTGCGCCCAGACGACAAAGCCCAGAACCCCGATCGCGATCAGCGCCCAGACCATCGGCAGGTAACCGAAGATCGGCTTGCGCGAGAAGGTGGCGATCACGTGGGAGACCAGGCCAAAGCCGGGCAGGATCACGATGTAAACTTCCGGGTGGCCGAAGAACCACAGGATGTGCTGATACAGGATCGGGTCACCGCCACCGGCCGGATCGAAGAAGGTGAAGCCGAAGTTGCGGTCCATCAGCAGCATGGTGATGGCGCCGGCCAGAACCGGCAGCGACAGCAGGATCAGCCAGGAGGTGACGAAGATCGACCAGGCGAACAGCGGCACCTTGAACAGGGTCATGCCGGGGGCACGCATGTTCAGGAAGGTGGTGATCATGTTGATCGCGCCGAGGATCGAGCTGGCGCCCGAGACGTGAACCGCGAAGATCGCCAGGTCCATCGACATGCCGCCCTCGTTCACCGACAGCGGCGGGTAGAGCACCCAGCCCACGCCGGAGCCGAGCTGGTCGTTGCCGCCAGGGGTCAGCATCGAGGCCACGCCCAGCGAGGTGCCGGCGACATAGAGCCAGAACGACAGGTTGTTCATCCGCGGGAACGCCATGTCCGGCGCGCCGATCTGCAGCGGCATGAAATAGTTGCCGAAGCCGCCGAACAGGGCCGGGATGACGACGAAGAACATCATCAGCACGCCGTGATAGGTGATCAGCACGTTCCACAGGTGGCCGTTGGGGGTGCATTCCCCGGCACCCGCGCCGAACAGGCGGAACCCCTCGAGGCACATGTACTGGACGCCGGGTTCCATAAGTTCCAGGCGCATGAAAACGGTGAAGGTCACGGAAATCAGACCGGCGAGGGCCGAGAAGATCAGGTAGAGAAGCCCGATATCCTTGTGGTTGGTCGACATGAACCAGCGGGTAAAGAAACCGCGCTGGTCCTCGTGCTCGTGACCATGAATGGCTGCGTCTGCCATTTGGTGCCTCCTGTTGCGTGTGACAGCGTGCCGCCCTTGAGAGCGCACGTATTCATGCAGGTTTTAGAATGACCGAGGGGGGGCATCAATGACAGAATTTGATCTGGATCAAGATTAATTGTCGCGCCCCCCGCCCCGTTTGGGCCGATCGCGCGGCTGGTCCGGGGGCGGATCGGGCGAGAACCCAGGGATAGCGGACGGCTTGACGGGCCGGGCGCGGGCGCCCAAAACGGGCGCGACCGAGGACAACAACCGCGAGCCGGACCCAAGCCATGACCTATGATCCCGACAACATCTTTGCCAAGATCCTGCGCGGCGAGCTGCCGTGCCACAAGCTTTATGAGGATGAGGAGACCTTTGTCTTCCTGGACATCATGCCGCGCGCCGACGGCCATTGTCTGGTGATTCCCAAGACGCCGTGCCGCAACATCCTGGACGCCAGCGAGGCGCAAATGGCGGCGGTGATGCGCACCACGCAGAAGATGGCGCGGGCGCTGATGGCCGCCTTCGACGCGCCCGGTGTGACGGTGCAGCAGTTCAACGAGGCCGCCGGCGGGCAGGAGGTGTTCCACCTGCATTTCCATCTGCTGCCGCGCCAGGAGGGCGACCGGCTGCGCCCGCCGGGGCAAATGGCCGATCAGGCGGTGCTGGCCGGTCACGCCGAAAAGATCCGGGCGGCGCTGGCGCAGATGTGAGAAAAGGGGGCGGTCCGCCCCCTCCTGGCCGGTGGCCAGATCATTCCCGGGAATATCGAAAGCCGGAAAAGACCGGGGCGCCCGCGGATCGCGCCGGGCGCCCCGATCTTGGTTTCAATGAGCCCCGCCGCAGGGACGGTGATCGCCAAAGGCGTGGAGCACAGCGCAGGCGCCGTCCTCGTGGCCGTCGCAGGCCCCGGAGATGCGGGCGAGTTCACGCTCCAGCCGTTGCAATTTGGCGATTCGCGCGCGCAGGTGCTGGCGTTGGCGGCGCGCGATGTCATGGGCGCGGTCGAGCTCTGAGCCGGAGGCCCCTTCGAGCGAGATCAGCGCGGCGATATCCTCCAGCGGCAGGCCAAGATCGCGGGCGTGGCGGATGAAGCCCAGCCGGGCGAGCGCGGCCTGGGTGTAGCGGCGCTGGTTCCCGGGGGTGCGGGCGGCGGCCTCCAGCAGGCCCTTGTCCTCGTAAAACCGGATGGTTGGCACCTTGACCCCGGTGCGCCGCGACATTTCGCCGATGGAAATCATGATTGGCCCCTTGAAGCTCTAGCGACTAGAGAGATTAGGTTGCCTGGCGACTCAGGACAAGGAGCGCGGGCATGCCGCAGGATCAATCCCATCATCACAACCACCATCATCATGTGAGCGCCGAGACCGGCGATGCCCGGGTGGCCTGGGCGGTGGCGGTGAACATGGCGCTGACGGTGGCGCAGATCGTGGGGGGGATTCTGTCCGGCTCGCTGGCGCTGATCGCCGATGCGCTGCACAATTTCTCGGACGCGATCGCGCTGATCATCGCCTTTGGGGCGCGGCGGATCGCGCGGCGTCCGGCGGATGCGGCGATGAGTTTCGGGTATGGCAGGGCCGAGGTGGTGGCGGCGCTGATCAACTACACCACGCTGGTGGTGCTGGCGCTTTATCTGATCTACGAGGGCGTCATGCGCGTGCTCGAGCCCGAGCCGGTCGATGGCTGGCTGGTGGTCTGGATCGCGGTTCTGGCGCTGGCGGTGGATCTGGCGACGGCGGCGCTGACCTATGCGATGAGCCGCGACAGCCTGAACATCCGCGCCGCCTTTCTGCACAACCTGGCCGATGCGATGGGTTCGGTCGCGGTGATCGTGGCCGGCTCGCTGGTGATCCTCAAGGGCTGGACCTGGGTCGATCCGGTGGTGACGCTGCTGATCGCGGGCTACATCCTGTGGCATGTGAAGGCCGACGCCGGCGAGGTGATCCGGGTTCTGATGCTGGCGAGCCCGCCGTCGATGGCCGCCGAGGAGGTGGCCGGCGCGGTCGAGGCGGTGGACGGGGTGGCCGAGGTGCATCACGTGCATCTCTGGGCGATGCAGGAGCGGGCGGCGGCGCTGGATGCGCATCTGGTGATCGCCCCCGGAGACTGGGGCCGCGCCGACGCGGTCAAGGCGGCGGTCAAGGCGATGCTGGCCGAGCGCTTTGGCATCGGCCACAGCACGCTGGAACTGGAATGCGCGCGCCACGCCTGCATGGGGGCCGCGCGGTTTGGCGACGGGGCCGCCTAGGCTGCGGGCGTAACGGAGGGCGCTGCGCGGCGGCGCTTGCGCGCCATGATTCCGGGCAAGGGGGAGTTTTACTCCTCCGCCCCGAACACCTGCTCGAAACTGCGCTTCAGCGCGACGTCGAGGTCGTCCATGGTGACCGGCAGGCCGAGGTCCACGAGGCTGGTCACCCCGTATTCGGTGATGCCGCAGGGGACGATGCCGGTGAAATGCTCCAGCTCGGGATCGACGTTGATCGAGATGCCGTGAAAGCTGACCCATTTGCGCAGGCGGATGCCGATGGCGGCGATCTTATCTTCGGCCAGGGCTCCGGTGACGGTGCGCGGCTTTTCCGGGCGTTCGACCCAGACGCCGACGCGCCCCTCGCGGATATGGCCGGTGACGTTGAATTCGGCCAGCGCCGCGATCACCCAGGCCTCGAGCATCTGGACGAAACGGCGCACGTCGCGGCCGCGGCGGTTGAGGTCGAGCATGACGTAAACCACACGCTGGCCAGGGCCGTGATAGGTATATTGCCCGCCGCGCCTGGCCTCGAATACGGGAAAGCGGTCCGGGTCGGTCAGATCCTCGGGGCGGGCGCTGGTGCCGGCGGTGTAGAGGGGCGGGTGTTCCAGCAGCCAGACGCATTCGGCGGCCTCGCCGGCGGCGATGGCGGCGGCGCGGGTCTCCATGAAGGCGAGGGCGGTGTCATAGCCGGTCAGCCCGTCGGTGATTTTCCATTCGACCATCCTGCGCCTCTCCTGTGCCGCTGCGGGAGAATCTGATAGACCCGGGCGACGGAAATGTCAGGCCCCGCCGTGAGATTGATACGGATCAACGCGGCCGATGCCACGCTGCGGCAAAAGCAGGCACAACAGGACAGGGCGAGTGCAATGACGCAAGCGAATTCGGAGAGCGCCGCCGGCAAGGCCGCCGAAATCGAGGCGCGGCTGGGGCTGGGTCGGCACCGGGCGCGCCGGGTCGGCTGGCTCTGGGCACTGGCGCTGGTCGTGGTGCTGGCGGGGGGGCTGGCGCTGTGGCGCGGTTCGGGCGCCGGGGACGATGCGGCCGCCTATCGCACCGGGGCGGCGCAGCGGGCCGATCTGGTGGTGATGGTCACCGCGACCGGCACGGTGGAGCCGACGAACCTGGTCGAGATCTCGTCCGAACTGTCGGGTACGCTGCGCGCGGTCGAGGTCGATTACAACGATCAGGTGACCGCCGGGCAGGTGCTGGCGACGCTGGATACCACCAAGCTGGAGGCCGAACTGGCCGTGGCCGTGGCCAATGTGACCGCCGCCGAGGCGCAGTTGGTGCGCGCCCGGGCCACGCTGGAGGAGGCGCGCGCCAATTACGACCGCGCCGCCGCGCTGGACGAACGCGGGGTGGCGAGCCATCAGACCCTGATCACCCAGCGTGCCGTCTATGACCGGGCGGCGGCCGATGTGACCGTGGCCGCGGCCAACCTCGATCTGGCGCGGGCGCAGCGGGGTCTGGTGGAGGCCGATCTGAACAAGGCCTGCATCTGTTCGCCGATCAACGGGGTGGTGCTGGACCGGGCGGCGGACCCGGGCCAGATCGTCGCCTCGGCGCTGTCGGCCCCGGTGCTGTTCACCGTCGCCGAGGATCTGACCGAGATGGAGGTACAGGTGGCGGTGGACGAGGCCGACATCGGCGCGATTTCCGAGGGCGACGCGGTGGTGTTCACGGTGGACGCCTATGACGACCGGGTGTTTCCGGCTGAGATCAAGACGATTCGTTACGCCTCGGAGAGGGTTGAGGGCGTGGTCAGCTATACTGCGGTGCTGGCCGTGCGGAACGAAGATCTGTCGCTGCGTCCGGGCATGACCGCCACCGCCGATATCATCGTGGCCGAACTGACCGATGTGCTGACGGTGCCCAACGCGGCGCTGCGCTATGCCCCGGCGGTGGAGAGCGGCGACGACAACGACAGCGGCGGCGGCTTGCTCGCCATGATCATGCCGCGCCGGCCCGAGGACGGACCCCGCGCCAGCGGCAAGTCGGTCTGGGTGCTGCGCGATGGCCAGCCGGTGCAGGTCGCGGTGGTGCCCGGAGCCAGCGACGGCAGCCGGACCGAGATCACCGGCGGCGATCTGCGCGAGGGCGATCTGGTGATCCTGGGCGAGGGGGGCTGAGCCGGTGCCGGAACAGGCCCGGTCCGGCGCGGCTCCGGCGGTGATCGAGCTGCGCGGCATCACCCGCGTCTATGGCCGCGGCGAGGCCGAAGTGCGGGCGCTGGACGGCATCGACCTGACCATCCGGGCGGGGGAGTTCGTGGCGATCATGGGGCCGAGCGGCTCGGGCAAGTCGACGGCGATGAACGTGATCGGCTGCCTCGACAGCCCGACGGCGGGGGAATACCTGTTCAACGGGGTCGATGTGGCCGGGCTGGACAAGGACCAGCGGGCGCTGCTGCGGCGGCATTACCTGGGCTTCGTGTTCCAGGGCTACAATCTGCTGCCGCGCACCCCGGCGCTGGAGAATGTCGAGCTGCCGCTGATCTACAAGGGGCTGGGCGCGACCGAGCGGCGCGCCCGCGCGCTGGTGGCGCTGGAACAGGTGGGGCTGGCGCATCGGGCCGACCATGACCCCTCGGAGCTGTCGGGCGGTCAGCAGCAGCGGGTCGCCATCGCCCGCGCGCTGGCCGGCTCGCCCGAGGTGCTGCTGGCGGACGAGCCGACCGGCAACCTCGACACCCACCGTTCGGCCGAGATTATGGAGCTGCTGGTGCGGCTGCGGGCCGAGACCGGGTTGACCATCGTGATGGTCACCCATGAGGAGGACATGGCGGCCTATGCCGACCGGCTGATCTGGATGGTGGACGGGCGCATCGCCGAGGACCGGCCCACCAAAGGGGGCGCGCGCGATGCTGGGTGAGACGATCAAGCTGGCGGTGCGGGCGATCTGGCGCAACGCGCTGCGCTCGTTCCTGACCGTGCTGGGCGTGGTGATTGGCGTCGCCGCGGTGATCGCCATGGTCACGGTCGGGCAGGGCTCGTCGGCGCAGGTGACGCAGGACGTGGAAAAGCTGGGCACCAACGTTCTGATCGTCCGGCCCGGGCAGAACGCCATGGGGCCGCGCAGTTCCAGCACCTCGGCGCGGCCGTTCGACCTGCGCGACGTGGCGCGGCTGATCCGCGAGGTGCCGGCGGTGGAGACCGCCAGCGCCGCCGAACAGAGCCAGATGAGTGTGGTCGCGGGCAATCTGAACCACCGGGCCACGGTGGTCGGGGCCGGCAATGCCTATCTCGACGCGACCGACTGGGAGGTGGCGCTGGGCCGCCGGTTCCTGGGCGGGGAAGAGCAGGGCGGCCGCGCCGTCTGCCTGCTGGGCGAAACCGTGCGGCAGGAGCTGTTCGGCAATACCGACCCGGTGGGCGACAAGATCCGGATGAAGTCCATCTCCTGCGAGGTGATCGGAGTGCTGGAGGCCAAGGGCGCGTCGAGCTTTGGCAGCGACCAGGACGATATCGTGATGATGCCGGTGCGCGCCTTTCACCGGCGGATCGCCGGCAGCAGCAATGTGAACCTGATCTATGTGGCGGTGCGCGACGGCGTCTCGACCGATCTGGCCAGCTCGGAGATCGAGGCGGTGCTGCGCGAGATGCGACGGATCGGGACGGGGGAGGAGGACGATTTCACCGTGATGGACATGAAGCAGCTGGCCTCGATGCTGACCGGCATCACCGATGTGCTGACCGGGCTGCTGGCGGCGGTGGCGGCGGTCAGCCTGCTGGTGGGCGGCATCGGCATCATGAACATCATGCTGGTCAGCGTCACCGAACGCACCCATGAGATCGGTATCCGCCTGGCGGTGGGCGCGCAGGCGCGGCAGGTGCTGCAGCAGTTCCTGGTCGAGGCGATCGTGCTGTCGCTGATGGGCGGGCTGATGGGGATCGCTCTGGGCCTGGGGCTGGCGGCGCTGGCGGCGCAGGTCATGGCGATTCCGTTCACGCCCGATCCATGGGTGGTGCTGGGCGCCTTCGCCTTTTCGGCGCTGGTGGGGGTGGTGTTCGGCTATTTCCCGGCGCGGCGGGCGGCGCGGCTGGATCCGATCGAGGCGCTGCGCCACCAGTAGCGCCCGCAGTGCGGGCGCGGGGTC
Source organism: Antarcticimicrobium luteum (assembly GCF_004358185.1). Classification (GTDB taxonomy): domain Bacteria; phylum Pseudomonadota; class Alphaproteobacteria; order Rhodobacterales; family Rhodobacteraceae; genus Antarcticimicrobium; species Antarcticimicrobium luteum. The sequence goes on along the minus strand of NZ_SMUV01000072.1, from coordinate 202,723 downwards.
AGCCCGGTCTCTTCGCCACCCGGTTCAGCAGCGCCTCATAGCCGTCGACGCCCTGGGCGCCAGTGACCAGATAGGTCTGGTCGAAGATCATCGCGGGCACCCCGTGCACGCCGCGCTCGGCCCAGTGCTGCTGTTTGCTGCGCACACCGGGGGCGTGGCTGCCGTGCGCCAGCGCGGCGCGCGCGGCGGCGCCGTCGAGCCCGGCGGTGACCGCCGCCTGTTCCAGCACCGCGGGGTCCGAGACATCCTCGCCGCGGGCGAAATAGGCATGGAACAGCGCCAGTTTCAGATCGTGCTGGCGGCCCTGCCCCTCGGCCCAGTCGAGCAGCTGATGGGCGGCGAAGGTGTTGACGATGCGGCTGTCGTCGGTGAAGGCAAAGGAAAACCCCAGCCCGTTGCCCAGCGCGACAAGCTTGTCGCGCGCGCGCTGGCTGTCGGCGGCGGTGACGCCGTATTTGCGCATCATGTGGGCGCGCAGGTTCTCGCCCCCGGGCGGCATGTCGGGGTTGAGCTCGAACGGATGCCAGCGCAGCCGCGCCGCCAGGCCGGTCCTGGACAGGGCGCGGCGCAATTGCAGAAAGCCGATAATGCACCAGGGACAGACCACGTCGGAGACGATGTCGATCTGGATGCTGCGCGCGGCAGAAGGGGGAGAAGGGGTGGTCATGGGCGCTCCGGAACTGTCGCCTTCTGGCTAGCACGGGGTGGGGAGCGGGAAAATCCCCGCAATGCCGGATCGGTGCGATTTGCCCCTTCACATCGCCCAAGTGCTCGTCTATATCGCGCGGACACCAGCCCGATAGTGCGGTCGTGGCGGAATTGGTAGACGCGCAGCGTTGAGGTCGCTGTGGGGTAACACCCGTGGAAGTTCGAGTCTTCTCGACCGCACCATCGAGGGCCTGAGTGCCTCCCTTTCAAAACTGTTGATCTGTCCCGCGCCTTGTCGCGCGGGGGCTGCGGCGGTGCGGCTGCCGGGGCGTCCGGCGCCGTCATGCGGGTCGGCGGCGGGCCGTGTTCCGCCGGTTCATGCCGACGCCGGGCCAGTGGCCCGGCGTTGCCGCGTCGGGGCCGCCTCGCCCGGCTCCTAGCCCATCTTTTCGCTGGCGTAGGAGCCGGGCGAGGCGGGGAAGACCACCGTCTTGTTGCCGTTGATGAAGGTGCGGTGGTGGATATGGGCGTGGATCGCGCGGGCCAGCACCTGCGCCTCGACGTCGCGGCCCAGCGTCACGTAGTCGGCCGGCGACTGGGCGTGGGTGACGCGCACGGTGTCCTGCTCGATGATCGGCCCCTCGTCGAGATCGGCGGTGACGTAATGGGCTGTCGCGCCGATCAGTTTAACCCCCCGTTCGAACGCCTGCCTGTAGGGGTTGGCGCCCTTGAAGCTGGGCAGGAAGGAATGGTGGATGTTGATGATCCGCCCGGACATCCTGCGGCACAGCGCGTCGGAGAGAACCTGCATGTAGCGGGCCAGGACGATCAGTTCGGCGCCGCTGTCCTCGACCACGGCCAGCAGCCGCGCCTCGGCCTCGGGCTTGGTCTCTTTGGTGACCTTGATGTGGTGGAAGGGAATGTCATGGTTCACCACCAGTTTCTGATAGTCGAGGTGATTGGAGACGACGCCGACGATGTCCACGGGCAGCGCGCCGATGCGCCAGCGATAGAGCAGGTCGTTCAGGCAATGGCCAAAGCGGGACACCATCAGCAGCACCTTCATCGGCTCGGAGCTGTTGTGGATGTCAAAGTCCATCTGCATCCGCTTTGCCACCGGGGCAAAGTCAGCGGTCAGCTGATCGAGGGGCCGGCCCTCCTCGCTGTCGAAGCTGACGCGCATGAAGAAGCGGCCGGTCTGAAGATCGTCGAACTGGTGGCTGTCGAGGATGTTGCAGCCGGCCTCGGCCAGATAGCCGGCGACCGCGGCGACGATGCCGCGCTGGGTGGGGCAGGAGACGGTAAGGGCGTATGTGCTCATCGGTGATCCGGTCCAGGAGGTCGGGGGCGCGGGCACACGTGCAGGCCCGGCCCCGGGGGGTCCGCTGTCTATGGCAGCGCGGCGGGTGGTGATCCAGCGGCCTTGGCGCGGTTTCGCCGGGTTCCGGGGGCGATGGCGGTCCGCCATGCGCCGGATTGGGACCGCGAGGCCACGATCGGAAATTTTGCCATGGATCGTGGAGGCGGCCGGGACTTGGGGCGCGTCCCCCGGGCGATCATCGGCCGTCTTGCAATCGGCGGCGCGTTCTGCGCATTTTTTGCTGCCGCGGCGGCGTGTGACCGTCCCCCGCCGCCGTTCCGGAGATCCCAATGACCCGCCCAAACGAGACCGATCTGACCCTGCGTGCCTGCGCCGCCGAAGACATTGCGGGCGTCCATGCGATTTATTCAGAGGCCGTGTGCAACGGCACGGCCAGTTTCGAGCTGACCCCGCCAGGCCCGGAGGAGATGGCGGAGCGCTGGCAGGCGTTGCGCGGGGCTGGCTATCCCTATCTGGTGGCGCTCGTCGGCGGGGCGGTCGCGGGCTATGCCTATGCCGGGGCCTATCGTCCGCGTCCGGCTTATCGCGGCGCAGTGGAAAACTCGGTCTATGTGCGCAAGGACTGCCAGGGCAAAGGGGTCGGGCGCGCCCTGTTGGCCGAGCTGATCGCGCGGTGCGAGGCGGCCGGGTTCCGCCAGATGGTGGCGGTGATCGGGGATTCGGACAATCACGGCTCGATCGGGCTGCACCGGGCGCTGGGCTTTGCCGATGTGGGGGTGCTGCGCGCGGTGGGCTGGAAACATGGCCGCTGGCTGGACACCGTGCTGATGCAGCTTCCGCTGGGGCCGGGGGACGGCGCGCCGTTCGAGGGCTGAGCGATGCTGGGGGTCCGTACCGTTGCCGCCGTGGGGCTGACCCAGATGGTTAACTGGGGGATCTCGTTTTACGCGATGGGGGTGTTCGGTCCGGCCATTGCCGCGGATCTGGGCTGGTCGATGGCGTGGACCTATGGCGGGTTGTCCGGCGCGCTGGTGGTGATGGGGCTGAGTTCCGGCCCGGTGGGGCGGATGGTCGATGCCTGGGGCGGGCGCGGGGTGCTGGCGGCAGGCTCGGTGCTGCTGGCGCTGGGGTTCGGGATGCTGGCGCAGACACAGGGCGCGGTGCTCTACGCGCTGGCCTGGCTGGTGCTGGGGCTGGGCATGCGGATGTGCCTTTACGAGGCCGCCTTTGCCGCGCTGGTGCGCGCCGGCGGCGCCGGCGCGCGGCGGGCGGTGTCGCAGGTGACGCTGCTGGGCGGACTGGCCTCGACCGTGTTCTGGCCGCTGGGGCATGTGCTGATCGAATGGATGGGCTGGCGCGGCGCGCTGACCGCCTATGCCGGGATCGCGCTCGTGATGGTGCCGCTTTACTGGGCGATTCCGCCGGGGCGCGCCGTGCCGACCGCCTCCGGCCCGATGCAGCCGGCGGCGGCGCCGGTGCGCCTCTCTGCGGCAGTGCTCTTCGCGGCGATGATCGCCGCGGTCTCCTTCCTCAGCTCCGGGCTTTCGGCGCATCTGATCGGGATGCTCTCGGGCCTGGGTCTGAGCGTCGCCGGGGCGGTGGCGCTGTCGACGCTGCCGGGGATCGCGCAATCCAGCGCCCGGCTGGTCGAGGTGCTGTTCGGTCATCGGATGGACCCGCTGGCGCTGGGCGTGCTGGCGGCGGTGGTGCTGTCGGCGGGGATGCTGGCCGGGCTGGGCGTGGGGGGCGCCGGGGCGGTCGCGGTGGTCTTCGTGCTGGGTTATGGGGCGGGCAACGGGCTGCTGACCGTGGTGCGGGGCACCCAGCCGCTGGTGTTGTTCCCGGTGGCGCGCTACGCGGTGATTTCAGGGCGGCTGATCGCGCCGTCGTTCTTTTCCGCCGCCGCCGCGCCGCTGGTCTATGCCTGGGTGATCGAACAGGCCGGCCCGCGCGCCGCCACCGCCCTCAGCCTGGGGCTGGCGCTGACCGTGCTGGGCTGCGCCTGGACACTTTGGGCCCGGATCGGGCCGGAGCCGCTGGTGGGCGAGGGGGTGTGAGCGATCAGCCGGTGTTAGCCGCGCCCCAGCGAGAACGGCGTTTGCGGCAGCGCGTAGCATTGCCTGAAATAGTCCAGCAGGGCCGAGACCGGGCGCGAGAATTCGGCCCCCCGCCGCCAGGCGAGGCCGACATCCATCGAGGGAATCTCGCGGTCGGTCGTCACCGTGCCGATGCGTTTGCCCTCGAGCGACCAGGGCCGATAGACCATGTCGGAGAGCATGGTCACCCCCTGGCCGTTGGCGACCATGGAGCGCACCGCCTCGACCGATGAGGTGCGCAGCCGGACCCGGGGCTGAAGGCTGGTCATGCTCCAGTATTTCATGGTGGTATGGGCTGCCTCGTCCACCGTGAGCATGATGTAATCCTCTTCCGCGATGTCTTCGAAGCTGGCCTTGCCGCGGCGCTGAAACGGATGGTTGTTGGGTACCCACAGCCGGCGGGTGGAGCGCAGCAGGGTTTCGCTCTCAAGCTCGGGGTTGGTGATGTTCGAGGTCAGCACCACAGCGATTTCGAACCGGTTGGACAACAGCCCCTCTTCGATGCTCTCGCGGTTGAGTTCCGACAGGCGGATCTCCAGCCCGGGATAGAGATTCGCCAGCCGGTCCAGGTGATAGGGCAGGAAATAGCCGATCACCGTGTAGGTCGCGGCGAGCGAGATCACCCCGGTGACGGCGGAATGCTGGCGGGTGAGTTTGGTCGCCTCTTCCAGCTTTTGCAGGATTTCGCGGGCCGAGCCGAGGAATTCGCGCCCCGCCTCAGTCATCTCCATCCCATGGGCGGAGCGCTGGAACAGTTCGGCCCCCAGTTCGGCCTCGAGATCGCGGATCGCGCCGGTGACCGAGGATTGCGAGATCGACAGCACGGTGGCGGCGCGGCTGACCTGACCCGTTTCCGCGGTGGCGACGAAGTATTTCAGGTGGCGAAGGTTGATCATCGAGCTTTATCCGAATTTTCATAATCGGAGTATCAGGATTTTCGATACCATGGATCCTTTCGCCCCGATGAATTCCGATTATCCTTTGTTTTCAGCGATGTGGTTCACGCACTCCGGTATTGGCGTATCGGAAAATCAGAAAATGCACGCGCAGTTTTTAGAAATTTACATGATGCGGGTTTGAAAGGGAAGATGGCCGCAACAGCAACTGAGGCGGAACATGCGTGGCATTATCGATCTGAATTGTGACATGGGCGAAGGCTTTGGCCATTGGACCCTGGGGGAGGCGGCAGACGAGGAGCTGATGGCGCTGATCAGCTCAGCCAACATCGCGGCAGGATTTCATGCGGGCGATCCCAACTCGATGGACCGGGTGGTCAAGCTGGCCCAGCAGCACGGCGTCGGGCTGGGGGCACATCCGGGGTACAACGATCTGCAGGGGTTCGGCCGGCGGTATATCCGCACCAATTCCGAAGAGCTGGTCAATGACATCGTTTATCAGATCGGCGCGATCCGCGAGTTCGGCCGCCGCCACGGCATCCCGCTGCAGCATGTGAAGCCGCATGGCGCGCTCTACATGGAGGCCGCCGTCAACGAGGAGCTGTCGCGGCTGATGATCGACATGCTGCGCAAGACCTGCGGCGAGGCGATCATATTCTGCATGGGCATGTCCAAGACCTATGAGGCGGCCAAACGGATGGGCCAGCCGGCGGTGCGCGAGTTTTTCGCCGACCGCGACTATGACGAAAGCGGTTCGATCGTGTTCGCCCGCAAGGTGGCGCGGCCCGATCCGCAGGCAATCGCGGAAAAATGCCTGCGCGCCTGCCAGCAGGGCGTTGTTCGGACCGTGACCGGCAAGGATATCGAGATCGAGTTCGAATCGATCTGCTTCCATTCCGACACCCCCGGCGCGCTGGAGAACGGCAAGGCGATCCGCGCCACGCTGATCGAGAACGGCATCACCATCGCACCCGCCGCGACCGTACTGGAAAACCTGGCCTGAACGAGAGGCCCCACAGGAGAGAAATGATGGCACAGATCCAATCCCCGCTGCCCGGAACCTTCTATCACAAGCCGTCGCCGGATGCGGCCCCCTACAAGGCCGAGGGCGACGCGGTCGCGGTCGGCGACGTGATCGGGCTGATCGAGGTGATGAAGACCTTTATCGAGGTCAAGGCAGAGGCGGCGGGCACCTTTGCCGGCTATGTCGCCGGGAACGAGGCACCGGTGACGGCCGGCGCGGTGCTGGCGGAACTGGGCGACTGACGATGGGCATCGGACGACTGTTCATCGCCAACCGCGGAGAGATCGCGGTGCGGATCATCCGGGCCGCCAAGGCGCTGGGGATTCACACCATCCAGGCCTATTCCGAGGGCGACACCGAGATGTTGGCGGTCAGGCTCGCCGATGAGGCGGTCAGCATCGGGCCGGCGCCGGCCAGAGACTCCTATCTCGACATCGAAAAGGTGGTTGCGGCGGCGCGTGACAGCAGGGCCGACGCGGTGCATCCGGGGTACGGCTTTCTGTCGGAAAGTCCGGAGTTCGCCCGCGCGCTGGAGGCCGCCGGCATCGCCTATGTCGGCCCGACTGCGGACACCATCGAGCGGATGGGCGACAAGGTCGCCGCGCGGCAGGCCGCAGAGGCGGCCGGCGTGCCGGTGGTGCCCGGCTCCAAGGGGCGGATCGGTACCGTGGACGAGGCCGCCGAGGTGGCCGAACAGGTCGGCTACCCGGTGATGATCAAGGCCGCCGCAGGCGGCGGCGGGCGCGGTATCCGCATCGCCGCGGATGAGGCGGAGCTGCGCACCCTTGCGCCGCAGGCGCAGCAGGAGGCGCAGGCGGCTTTCGGCGACGGCGGCCTCTATCTGGAGCGCGCGGTGCAAAGCCCCCGCCATATCGAGGTGCAGATCCTCGGCGACGGCGAGACGGCTGTGCATGTCTTCGAGCGAGAATGCTCGCTGCAGCGTCGCCGCCAGAAGGTCTGGGAAGAGGCAGGCGCCGCCTGTCTCGACGAGGCGACGCGCGACGCGCTCTGCGCCTCGGCCGTGGCGCTGGCGAAATCGGTGAACTATCGCGGCGCCGGCACGCTGGAATACCTTTATGACGAGGCCCGCAACGAGTTCTATTTCATCGAGATGAACACCCGCATCCAGGTGGAACACCCGGTGTCGGAGATGATCACCGGTATCGATCTGGTGCAGGAGATGATCCGGGTCTGCGGCGGCGAAAAACTGAGCATGACGCAGGCCGAGATCACCCGCAACGGCCATGCCATCGAGGTGCGGATCAACGCCGAAGACCCGCATATGCAGTTCATGCCCTGGCCCGGAAAGGTCGGCGCGATGACCATCCCCGAGGGCGAGGGCATCCGCTTCGACCATTTCCTTTACGAGGGCTATCAGATTCCGCCGTTCTACGACTCGCTTCTGGGCAAGCTGATCGTTCATGCCCCGACGCGGGAACAGGCGATCGCCAGGCTGGCCGAGGCGCTCAAGGGCCTCAACCTTGAGGGGTTGAAGACCACCGTGCCGCTGCATGTGGCGCTGGCCGCCGACAAGGATGTTCAGGCGGGCAGATTTCACACCCAATGGCTCGAGCCCTGGCTCGCGGCCGGAAACCTGACCGCAGCGGCGGCAACACCGGCCGGCGCGCTGGAAACCGCAACAACAGGAGGTGCGTCGTGAAAACACGATATTCATACGGCGGCGACGAACATATCTACGTCGAGGTGGATGAGGAGATGTCGCTTGACGCGTTCTTTATCTCGCTGTCGATGAGCAAGGCGGTGCGCGAGGCCAATATTCCCGGCGTGACCGAGATCTGCCCCGCCAACGCCTCTTTCGAGGTGCGTTTCGACCCCGATGTGATCGCGCCCGACGCGATGATGGCCCGGATCAAGGAACTGGAGCACAAGGCGGAGACCGCCGAAAAGCGCCTGTCGACCCGGATCGTCGAGATCCCGGTCTATTTCCAGGATCCCTGGACGCATGAAACGCTGATGCGGTTCCGCGAACGGCATCAGGATCCCAGCGGTTCCGATCTGGATTACGCCGCGCGCATCAATGGCTATGACAGTGTCGCGGCCTTTATCGAGGCCTTCCATTCGCAGCCATGGTTCGTCTCGATGGTTGGTTTCGTCGCAGGTCTGCCGTTCCTGTACCAACTGGTCGAGCGCGAGAAACAGCTGCAGGTGCCGAAATACCTCAGCCCGCGCACCGACACCCCGAAACAGACGGTGGGCTACGGCGGCTGTTTCTCCTGCATCTACTCGGTGCGCGGCGCCGGCGGTTACCAGATGTTCGGCGTCACGCCGATGCCGATCTTCGACCCGGAGCAGGAAGTCTCGTACCTCAAGGACTTCATGGTGTTCTTCAAACCGGGCGACATCGTGAAATGGAAACCCATCGACCGCGCGGAGTATGATCGCATCCTCGAAGAGGTGGAGCAGGGCGCCTATACCCCCCGCATCGCCGAGGTCGAGTTCGATCTGGATGCCTTCAACGCCGATATGACCGGTTTCAACGCCAAGCTGATGGAGGCACTCAATGACGCTTAAGATTGTCAAACCCGGGCTTGCCACCTCGATCCAGGATCTGGGCCGCCCCGGCTATTTCCACCTTGGTATCCCCGAAGGCGGCGCGATGGACCGCCTGGCGCTGCGCGCGGCGAACATGCTGGTCGGCAACCCCGAGGATGCGGCCTGTCTAGAGGCCGTGTTCATGGGGCCGGAGATCACCTTTACCGCCGATGTCAGCGTTGCCGTCACCGGCGGTTCGATGCCGATCATGGTGGATGGCGAGGCGCGGGACGGCTGGACCAGCTTCACCGTCAAGGCCGGCCAGACCCTCAGCTTCGGTTTTCTGTCAGGTGGCGCGCGGATCTATATCGCCGTCTCCGGCGGCATCGCCACCGAGCCGGCGCTTGGCAGCCGCTCGACCTATCCGATCGGGGCGCTGGGCGGCTTTCACGGCCGCAATATCGCCGAGGGCGACGAGCTGCCCGTCGGCGCGGCTCCGCTGGTGGATGAGGGGCGCAGCGTGCCCGCCGATCTGCGCCGCGGTCCCGGCTCTCCCGCCGAACTGCGGGTGCTGACCGGGCTCTACTGGTACCGGCTGACCGAGAAATCGGGCGAGAACTTCTTCAGCGACACCTGGACGGTGGCGCCGGAGGCCGACCGCATGGGCTATCGCTTCCGCGGCGGTCAGCCGATGGAATTCGTCGAGCGCGAACAGCCCTTTGGCGCCGGGGCGGATCCGTCGAACATCGTCGACGGCTGCTATTCCTACGGCTCGATCCAGGTGCCGGGCGGCACCGAGCCGATCGTGCTGCACCGCGACGCGGTGTCGGGCGGCGGCTATTTCACCCTGGGCGCGGTGATCTCGGCGGATATGGACCTGATCGGGCAGTTGCAGCCCAACACGCCGGTCAAATTCGTCCGGGTCGAGATGGACGAGGCGTTGCAGGCGCGCGCCGACCGCAGGGCCATGTTGGAGAAGATCCGAAAAGAGCTCGTCTAAGAGTCTGAAACGAAACCACAACCGCGGCTTGCCGCATTGAACTGAAGTAACTGACAAGGAGGTCAGAACGATGAATCTTACCCTCAAGCTCGCCGGCGCGCTCGCGCTTGCGACCGCACTCCCCGCGAGTGTTTTCGCGGCGGATGCCTGGTATCCCTATCCCGCAGAAGAGGTCACTCCGGCCTTTTCGGCCGACGGCAAGACATCGGCCGTCACCTATACCCCGCTGGAAAAGGCGGAAAAGCCGTGGAACATCTGCGTCTCCTTCCCGCATATGAAGGATGCTTATTGGCTGGGCGTTGACTATGGCGTCGCCGACGAGGCCAAGCGTCTGGGTGTCAAGATGAACCTGGTCGAGGCCGGCGGGTATACCGAGCTGAACAAGCAGATCGGCCAGATCGAGGATTGCGTGTCCAGCGGTGCCGACGCGGTGGTGATCGGCGCGATCTCTTACGAGGGGCTGAACAACGTAGTCTCCGAAGTGGCCGCCAAGGGAATCCCGGTGATCGACGTGATCAACGGCATGTCCTCGCCCGATCTGGCCGCCAAGTCGCTGGTCTCGTTCAAGACCATGGGCTTTGAGACCGGCAAGTATCTGGCCGAGAAGCACCCCGCCGGATCCGAGCCGGTCAAGGTCGGCTGGTTCCCCGGACCGGCGGGCGCCGGCTGGGTCGAGGCCGCGCATGCGGGCTTCATGGAGGCCGTCAAGGGCTCGGCCGTCGAGGTGCTGGAGCCGCGGTTCGGCGACACCGGCAAGGAAGCTCAGCTGAAGCTGGTCGAGGACGTGCTGCAGGCCAACCCCGACGTGCGCTATCTGGCCGGTACTGCGGTGACGGCAGAGGCGGCACAGGGCCTGATCCGCGAGCGCGGGCTTCAGGGCAAGGTCGATCTGCTGGCCTTCTACATGACGCCGGGCGTCTACACCGGCATCCAGCGCGGCTTCATCCTGGCGGCGCCGGCGGATTCGATGGTCGTTCAAGGCCGGATCGCGATGGATCAGGCGGTGCGCATCCTCGAGGGCAAGGAGTATATCAAGCATGTGGGGCCGAAGATCTTCGTCGTCGATCCGTCGAACATCGCCGACACTCCGCGTGAAAACATCCTGCCGCCGGACGGGTACAAGCCGGTGTTCTCGGTCGAGTAAGACCGCAGGCTGAACTGGCAACGCGGGCCGGGCGAGAGCCGTCCGGCCCGCAATCCTCCCGGAGGCGGATATGCAAGCAACCAAGCTGGTGGAAACGCGCGGCCTGACCAAGCGCTATCCCGGCGTTCTGGCGCTCGACGGCGTGGATTTCGACCTGAACAAGGGTGAGGTCCATGTGCTGTTCGGCGAGAACGGGGCGGGCAAATCGACCCTGATCTCGATGCTGGCGGGCGCCAACAGCCCCAGCGACGGCGAGATCATCCTCAACGGCGCGCCGGTGCATTTCGGATCGGTCGCCGATGCGCAGGCCAAGGGCATCTATACGGTGTTTCAGGAATTCTCCCTGATCCCGACCCTGACCGTGGCCGAGAACATTTTTCTGGGGTGGGAACCGATGCGCGGTCCCTTTGTCGATCATCGCGCCATGCGCCGCCGCGCCCGCGAGATGTTCGAGGAGCTGGATTTCCCCATCGACCCCACCGCCATCACCGCGTCGCTGTCGCGCGCGCAGCAGCAGATGGTCGAGATCACCAAGGCGTTTCACGGCGATCTTTCGGTGCTCATTCTGGACGAGCCAACGGCATCACTCACGGACCGCGAAGTCGATCACCTGTTCGGCTTCATCGCCGCGTTGAAGGAACGCGGCGTCGGCATCGTCTATATCTCCCACCGCATCCAGGAGTTTCAGCGCATCGCCGACCGGGTCACCGTTCTGCGCGACGGCGCCAGGATCGGCACCGTCGCGATGGATGAGACCGATGAGGGCGCGCTGGTCGAGATGATGACCGGCCGGGCCATTTCCGAGATCTATCCGACCATCGCCTGCAATCCGGGCGAGGTTCTGCTGACGGCCAGGGGGGTGAAGACCCCGGGCGTCAACGGCGCCGATCTGGACATCCGCGCGGGCGAGGTTCTGGGCATCGCTGGCCTCGTGGGCTCGGGCAAGTCGCGCCTGTTCCGGGCGCTGATGGGGGTCGCGCCGCGGCAGGGCGGGACCGTCACCCTGAAGGGGCAGGACATCACCCATGCGCCGACGCGGCAAATTCTGCGGGCCGGGCTTCACTATCTGTCGCCCGACCGCAAGGCGGAGGGGCTGGATCTGGCCAAGACCTCGAACGACAATCTGGCGCTGAACCTAGTGATGGGCGGAACCGGCGTGTCCCGGATGGGCTTCATCAACTGGAAGGCGGTCCGCGAGCAAAGCGCCCGGATTGCCGATCGTGTCGAGCTGCACGAAGGGTATCGGGCAAAGCTCGTCTCGCAGCTGTCGGGGGGCAATCAGCAGAAGGTGCTGTTCGGCAAATGCTTCGGGCAGGAGGCCGACATCTATGTCTTTGACGAGCCGACGGTGGGCGTCGACATGGGCACGCGCGCCGCGCTCTACCTGCTGATCAAGCAACTGGCCGAGGCCGGCAAGGCGGTGGTGGTAATCTCCTCCGACCTGCCCGAGGTGCTGCACCTGTCGCACCGGATGCTGGTTCTGGCCCATGGCCATATCTCGGCCGAGTTGAGCGGAACGGAAATGACCGAGGATACGGTCCTGAAACATTTTTTCGATGAAAGCGGAGCCAAGGCATGAGCGAGCAAAGCAAGCAATCCGGGGCCGGCGAGCTGATCGCCCGCGTGTTTGTCAAGGTGGGTGTTCTGCCGTTCTTCCTGCTCGGCGCGCTGGTGATCTTTACCGCGCTGTCGTCCAAGTTCCTGACCGGGCAGAACCTGGTCAACGTGGCGCGGCAGTCAGTCTATCTGGTGCTGGTTTCGATGGGACAGATGCTGGTGCTGATCTCGGGCGGGTTCGACCTGTCGGTGGGCACCGCGATCGCGCTGACCTCGGTGGTCTCGGCCTCGGCCATGGTTTATTTTGCCGGGATCTTTCCCGACGCGATCTGGCTGGCGGTCCTGCTGGGGGCCTTCATGGGGTTTGGCGCGGCGCTGCTGGTCGGCCTCGTCAACGGCATCGGCGTGGCCTATTTCGACGTCTCGCCCTTCATCATGACGCTGGGCGTCTCATCGGTCGGGGCCGGTCTGGCGTTGTTCCTGACCGGCGGCGTGCCGGTCTCGGGCCTGCCCTTTGCCTTTGGCGATACCTTCGGGTTCGGGCGGCTGTGGGGGATACCGATCCCGGTGCTGATCGCGATGGTCTGCATCGTGGTGATGTGGGTGTTCATGTCGCGCACCCGGCTGGGCACCCAGATCTATGCGGTGGGCGGCAATATCAAGGCGGCGCATCTGTCGGCGATCAATACCAAGCGGACGCTGATGCTGGCCTATATGGTCTGCGCCTTCATCGCCTCGCTGACCGGGCTGTTGCTGACCGCCCGCGTTGAATCCGGCGAGGCCAATCTCGGCGGCACCATCGCGCTGGAATCCATCGCCGCCTGCGTGATCGCCGGTGTGTCGCTGCGCGGCGGCATCGGCCGGGTGGAGAATGTGGTTCTGGGCGCCTTCTTCATCGTGCTGGTGCAGAACGGCATGAACCTGGCGCAGGTCAGCTCGTACATGCAGATGGTTCTGCTGGGGGCGCTGCTGATCCTGGCGGTGATCTTTGACCAGTTGCGATATCGCATCATCATGAGCGGGCGCTAGGCCCGGTCTCACGCAGGGGGCGGGCGCAATCCGGCATTGCGGCCCGGCCCCGCTGGCGGCATGATCCTTCGCAGAAGGAGATCGCATGCCAGCAACGACATTTCTGGAGACGCCGCAGGGGCGCCGCCTCGCCTATCATCGCAACGACGGGCAGGGCCCCTGGATCGTGTTCCTGGGTGGGCTGAAATCGGACATGGAGGGCACCAAGGCGTTGCATCTGGAGGCCTGGGCCAGAGCGCGCGGCCATGCCTATCTGCGGTTCGACTATTCCGGTCACGGAGAGAGCAGCGGCACCTTCGAGGAGGGCTGCATCGGCGACTGGCATGAGGATGCGCTGGCCGCGGTCGCTGCGCTGACCGAGGGGCCGGTGGTGCCGGTCGGCTCGTCCATGGGCGGCTGGCAGGCGCTGCTGATGGCGCGCGAGATCCCCGAGCGGATCGGGGGTATGGTCACCGTGGCCGCCGCCCCCGATTTCACCGAGGACGGCTATTGGGCCACATTCACCGAGGCGGAGAAGGCGCAGCTGGACCGCGAGGGCTTTGTCGAGAAACACTCCGACTACATGGAACCCTATGTCATCTCGAAACGCATGATCGAGGACGGCCGCACCCAGCTGGTTCTGCGCGATCCGCTGCGGCTGCCGTTTCCTGTGCGCTGTCTTCAGGGTACGGCGGATACCGCTGTTTCGACAGGGACGGCGCTGCGCCTGCTGGACCATGCGGAGTGCCCCGACATGCGGCTGACGCTGGTCAAGGATGCCGATCACCGGTTTTCCGACGGTCCCTGCCTGGGGCTGATCGAGGCGGCGATTGCGGAGGTTCTGGGGTAGGTTGGATGCGTGTGTTTGGTAAGCGGTTCGGACGGGGGGCGTTTCCCCTCGGTGCAATTGCCCTCCTGCTCTGGATGCTCGGCCCCTATGAGCCGGTGCCGCTCAGCGCCGATTTCGATCCGGCGCGGCTGAGCGGCGGGGTCGGCGCCTATTTGGCGCGGGCTGAGGCGCGGTTCGACGACATCACGCCGGGCGTCGAGAAACGGGTGATCTGGCAGCCGGGGTTCGAGGAACGGCGCACGCCGGTCTCGATCCTTTATGTGCACGGGTTTTCGGCCACCTCGGAAGAGATCCGCCCGGTGCCCGACCTTGTGGCGCAGGCGCTGGGCGCGAACCTGGTCTATACCCGGCTGCGGGGCCACGGCCGCGGCGCCGCCGCCATGGCCGAGGCCGGCGTCGGCGACTGGATGGCGGATCTGGCCGAGGGGCTGGCCGCCGCCCGCGCGGTGGGGGACCGGGTGGCGGTGATCGCCACCTCGACCGGGGCGACGCTGACCGCGGCGGCGCTGCTGGATCCCGAGATGTCGGAGGGCGTCGGGGCGGTGGTCTTCGTGTCGCCGAATTTCGGCATTCACGATCCGGCGTCCGTGTTGTTGACCCTGCCCGGCGCGCGCTACTGGCTGCCGCTTGGGGCCGGGCGCGAGCACGGTTACACGCCGCAGAACCCGGACCAGGCGGTGTATTGGACCACCGCCTATCCCACCGTGGCGCTGATGCCGATGGCGGCGCTGGTGCGCAGGGTGGCGCGGCTGGATTTCGCCCGGGTCGGGGTGCCGGCGCTGTTCTGGCTGTCGGACGACGACCGCACGGTGCGCCCCGATATCAGCCGCAGGATCGCCGCAGGCTGGGGCGGCGATGCGCGGGTGCAGGCGGTGCGGATGGACAAGGGCGACGATCCGAACGCCCATGTGATCGCCGGCGATATCCTGTCGCCGGGACAGACCGACGCGGCGGCGCTGGCGATGGTGGACTGGCTGCGCGCCCAGGGGATGCGCTAGCGGTGCGACGGCGACCGGGCAGCATGCGCGGGCTGGAAGAGCTTGGGCGGGTAAGGCTTTCCAAGCACTTCTATTTCCGCGATTTCCTCTATTCCGAGATCGGCAATTTTCACCACATTCCGAACCTGCCCGACGATCCCGATCTGGCGATCGAGACGGGGCGGGCGCTGTGCGAGACCCTGCTCGATCCGCTGGAGGAGACCTTTGGCCGGGTCGCCATCCGCTCGGGCTATCGCTCGGCCGCGCTGAACCGGTTCGGCAATGAAAACCGGCTCAACTGCGCCGCAAACGACAACCCGCTGGAGTGCCACATCTGGGATCGCGGCCGCGGCGCCGACCGGGTGGCCGGGGCCAGCGTGGCGATCCCATGGTTCGCCCAGCGCTATGCGCAGGGACGCGACTGGCGCGATCTGGCCTGGTGGCTGTACGACCATATCCCGTTTTCCGAGGTCTGGTTCTTTCCGAACCTCTGCGCCTTCAACATCGCCTGGAGGCCGCGTCCGCAGCGGCGCATCGGCAGCTATATCGCCCCGCGCGGCACCTTGCTGGCCGCCGGTGCCGATCCGGGCGAGGCGACGGCGCAGCGCCGCGCGCGCTATGGTGATTTCCCGCCCTTCCGCGGCGTCGTCTTTCCCTGAGGCCGGCAACCGCTTGCCGGGGGCGCGGCAAACCCGCATTGTGTCGGCAGGGCCCGCCGGGGCCGGTGATGCAGCAAAGGAATTCCGATGACCGAAGCGCTGGTCCTGTTGCCCGGAATGATGTGCGATGCACGGATTTTCGAGCCGCAAATCAACGTCCTGAGCCGCGAGCGCGCGGTCATGGTGGCGCCGATCACCCGGGGCGAGCGGATCGAGGAGATCGCCTCGAACATCATCGACCAGCTGCCGCAACGTTTCGCGCTGGCCGGGCTCAGCATGGGCGGCATCGTGGCGATGGAAATCCTGCGCCGGGTACCCGACCGGGTGGCGCGCCTGTGCCTGATGGACACCAACCCGCTGGCCGAGACGCCGCCCGAGGCCGCCGCGCGCGAGCCGATGATCGTCGGCGTACGGGCCGGGCGGCTGGACGAGGTGATGCGGCAGGCGATGAAGCCGGATTATCTGGCACCTGGGCCGGGACGGATGGCGGTTCTGAACATGGTTTATGCCATGGCGGCCGATCTGGGTCCGGATGTTTTCGTGCGCCAGAACCGGGCGTTGCAGCGCCGGCGCGACCAGCAGAGCACCCTGCGCAAATGCAAGGCGCCGACGCTGATCCTGTGCGGCGCCCACGACCGGCTGACGCCGGTCAAGCGCCACAGCTTCATGGCCGAGCTGATGCCCGCGGCCGAACTGACGGTGATCGAAGAGGCCGGCCACCTGCCGCCGCTGGAGGCGCCGGAGGCGACGCTGGCGGCCTTGCGCGGATGGCTGGCCATGCCCCGGGCCAGCGCCGGGGACTGAGCGGACGCCGGACGCGTGCGGGGCGGACCAAAGCCACCCCGCGCCGCGATCTCAGCGCGCCGCGGCGTTGGTGTTGGCGATGCGGGCAGGTTTGCGTTTCTGTACCGGCTTGGTGCTGTTGGTGTTCATGAATTCGATCACCAGCGGCCGGATGTTGTCGCGCCAGGAGCGCCCGGCGAAGATGCCATAGTGGCCGGCGCCGGGTTCCACATGGCTGGCTTTCATGCTGTCGGGAAGGCCGGTGCACAGGGCGAGCGCGGCAATGCACTGGCCGGGGGCCGAGATGTCGTCGTTGGCGCCCTCGACCGTCTTGACCGCCACATTGGTGATCTTGCCGATATCGACCTTGTGGCCATCGACCACGAACTGGTTCTTGGCGATCTCGCCGTTCTTGAAGATCCGCTCAACCGTCGACAGGTAGAATTCGGCGGTCATGTCCATCACCGCAAGATACTCGTCGTAGAACCGGTTGTGGGCGTCGTGATCGCCGGCCTCGCCGCGCATCTCGCGCTGGATCTGGCCCGAGAATGCCTCGGAATGGCGGTCCGAGTTCATCGACATGAAGGAGGCCAGTTGCAGCAGACCCGGATAGACCAGCCGCCCGACGCCCGGATAGCTGAAGCCGACGCGCTGGATTGCGGTTTCCTCCAGCTGGCCCATGGTCACCCGGCGGCCGAAATCGGTCACCTCGGTCGGGGTTGCGTCGGGGTCGATCGGGCCGCCGATCAGGGTCAGCGACAGCGGCTGCGCCTTGGGATCCTGTTCGGCCAGATAGGCAGTGGCGGCCAGCGTCAGCGGCGCCGGCTGGCAGACCGCGATCACATGGGTGTCGGGCCCGAGATGGCGCATGAAGTCAACGAGGTAGAGGGTATAATCCTCGACATCGAACTTGCCGGCGGACACTGGGATGTCACGCGCGTTGTGCCAGTCGGTCACGTAGAGTTCGCAATCGGGCAGCAGGCTGGCCACGGTGGAGCGCAGCAGCGTCGCGTAGTGGCCCGACATCGGCGCCACCAGCAGAACCTTGCGCGGCTGGATGTCCCGGCCGGGCACCTTGAAGTAGATCAGATCGCCGAAAGGCTTTTCGACAACCGTCTGAACCTCGACCACATGATCCTTGCCATCCTCGCAGGTGACGGTGCGGATACCCCAGTCGGGCTTGACCACCATCCTCTGAAAGGTCCGCTCGGTCACCTTGCCCCAGGCCGCCATCCAGTTGAAAACCGGGTTCGGAACCATGCTGAAACCGGGGTAGGAGGCAAACGACTGGGCCGTCGCACCCAGCCACTGGTTGGCATTCCGGGCGGACTCCATCAGGTCGTATGTCATCATATAGCGCATTCGGGTCTCCTAATGTTTGCGACCAACACAACTTGGATCAAACGTCGCTTTGCCTCCCGAACGCTGCGACGGTATTCTGCATAGCAGAAAGAGTAGGGGGGATTCGTTAAAATGACAACTAGTGAGGATGGTGGAGGCGCTGCGCCGGGTGAGCATCTGGACCGGTTGAACGAGAATCTGAGGAAGGTCGAGTCGCTGTCGAAGCGGCTGATGGAGGTCATGTCGCACAAGACCTCGCACAATCCCGCCCTGAACGCCCCCGATCAGGAACTGTTTGCCAAGGCGGCGACCGCCTATTGGACCGGCGCGCTGCAGAACCCCGCGAAACTTCTCGAACACCAGATCGAATTCTGGGGCAAATCGGTCAAGCATTTCGCCGAGGCGCAGCAGGCGCTGGCGCAGGGCAAACTGGCCGCGCCCGAGGATCCCGGCCCGAGCGACCGGCGCTTTTCCAACCCGCTGTGGGACAGCCACCCCTATTTCAATTTTGTCAAACAGCAGTACCTGATCAACGCCGATGCGATCGAACAGGCAGTGGCCGGCGTCGAGGGCATGGATGCCAAGGAGAAGCGGCGGCTGAAGTATTTCGCCCAGCAGATCGTCGACATGATGTCGCCGACCAACTATCTGGCGACCAACCCGGACGCGCTGGAACGCGCGCTGGAGACCGAGGGGCAGTCGCTGGTGCAGGGGCTGGAGAACCTGATCGCGGATCTCGAGGCCAACGACGGCGAGCTGGTGGTGCGGCTGGCCGACGAAAAGGCCTTTGAGGTGGGCGGCAATATCGCCACCAGTCCGGGCGACGTGGTCTATCGCAACCGATTGATGGAAATCATCCAGTACAAACCGGCGACCGAAACTGTGCACGAGATCCCCATCGTGCTGTTCCCGCCCTGGATCAACAAGTTCTATGTCCTTGATCTCAAGGCGCAGAACAGCCTGATCAAATGGATTACCGAGCAGGGCTATACGCTCTTTGTGGTCAGTTGGGTGAACCCCGACAGGTCCTATGCCGAGATCGGCATGGAGGACTATATCGAAGAGGGCATTCTGACCGCGATCCGCGAGGTCAAGGCGATCTGCGGGACCGAACAGGTCAACGCGGTGGGGTATTGCATCGCCGGCACCACACTGGCGCTGACGCTGGCCCTGATGAAGAAGCGGGGCGACAAATCGGTGAAATCGGCGACGTTCTTCACCGCGCTCACCGATTTCTCGGATCAGGGGGAGTTCACCCCCTTTCTTCAGGATGATTTCATCGACGCGATCGAGGCCGAGGTGGCCGAGCAGGGCATCCTGCGCTCTTACATCCTGACGCGGACGTTTTCGTTCCTGCGATCCAACGATCTGGTCTATGCGCCGGCGGTGCGCAGCTACATGCTGGGCGAGGCGCCGCCGGCCTTTGACCTTCTCTACTGGAACGGCGACAGCACGAACCTGCCGGGCCGGATGGCGGTGCAGTATCTGCGCGAGTTGTGCCAGCGCAACGCGTTCTGCGAGGACGGCATCAAGATCCTGGGCGAGGTGCTGCATGTGCGCGACGTGACCGTGCCGCTGATGTCGATCACCTGCGAAACAGATCACATCGCCGCCTGGAAGGACTGCTATCGCGGGGTGCAGCAGATGGGGTCGCGTTCAAAGACCTTCATCGTGTCGGAATCGGGGCATATCGCCGGGATCGTCAATCCGCCGACCAAGAAGAAATACGGCCATTACGCCAATCCCGATCTGACCGCCGACGCCGCCGGCTGGATGGAGGGGGCCACCTTCAACGACGGGTCCTGGTGGCCAAGGTGGGAGGCCTGGCTCGGCAAGCGGTCGGGCAAGCAGGTTCCGGCCCGCAAACCCGGTGATTCGGAGCATCCCAGCCTGGGGCCGGCGCCGGGCACCTATGTGGTGGCCAAGCCAAAAGTCTGATTCAACTCGAAAATCAGCGATCTTTCTGCGGTGCAGCGATTGTTCTTGAAATGCTGCGTCGCAGCATGCATATTGTCCTTGGCTGAACTGGAATACGGGGTTGTCCCGTACAGCGCGCAAGGATTGTGACAATGGCAAATACCCAAGATTTTACCGCGATGATGAAGGATGCGATGGGCGCATTTCCCGTGGATACCTCCGCGATGGAAGGGGCCTTCAAGTCCACCGCGACCCTGAACGAGAAGCTGTCCGGCGTGGCGCTGGAAGCCGCCGGCAAATCCTCGGAAATCTCCAATGCCTGGACCAAGGACACCCTGACCAAGCTGGCCGAGCTGTCGAAAGCCAAGGCAGAGCCGGCTGATTATGCCAAGGCGCTGACCGATTTCGCATCCGCCGCCGCCGAAGTCGCCGCCGAGAACATGTCGGCCTATGCCGAACTGGCCAAAAAGGTGCAGATGGACACCGTCGAGCTGCTGATGGCAGCCGGCAAGGACATCACCGAAGATGCCAGCAAGGCAGTGAAAAAGGCCACCGACGAGGTGACCTCCGCCGCCAAGAAGGCCGCCGCCAAGTAAGGCGCAGAGATTTCAGCTTTTGCACCCCTCTCCTCCCAACCGGTGCAATTGCGTGAGGGCAGGTCGTAAGACCTGCCCTTTTTTGTGATTTGCGGTCCTGCCTGAAAAAAATGCTGCACTGCGGCATAATCCTCTTGAAATGCTGCGATGCAGCATTCATGTTCTGTACAGAAGACAAAAGGGTGAGCGATCACCCAAGCCCCCAAGTCAAAGGATCAGACAGATGACCAACAATGATTACTCCGCGATGATGAAAGACATGTGGAAAGCCCTGCCGGTGGACATGTCCGCCATGGAAGATGCGTTCAAGACCTCGGCCGCGCTCAGTGAAAAGCTTTCCGGCGTGGCGCTGGAAGCGGCCGGCAAGTCCGCCGAGCTTTCGACCCAATGGGCGCAGGACACCCTGGCCAAGATGAACGACGTCTCCAAGGCCAAGGAAGAGCCGGCCGACTATGCCAAGGCGATGACCGATTTCGCCACCGCCTCGGCCGAGGTTGCCGCCGAGAACATGGCCGCCTTTACCGAGATTGCCAAGAAGGTGCAGATGGAGACGGTCGAACTCATGGTCACCGCCGGCAAGGACATGGGCCAGGAGGCCTCGGCCGCCGTGCAGAAGGCCGCCAGCGAGATGGCCGGCGCCGCACAAAAGGCCGCACCGGCCAAAAAGCCGGCCCGCGCCAAGTAAGCCGCAGTCGAAAAATGATCAAAGAGCGGGTCTTCGGACCCGCTCTTTCCTTTTGTTCTGCGCTCGCATAGTGTTTGCTGCATCGCATCGTGTGTGGAGGGCGAGACGTGGCCGAAGAGCAAAAACCCCTGCTGATCAAGCGCTATGCCAGCCGGCGGCTCTATAACACCGAAACCAGCGATTACGTCACGCTGGAGGACATCGCCGGTTTCATCCGTGGCGGGCGCGAGGTCCAGATCGTCGATCTGAAGACGGGCGACGACCTGACCCGGCAATACCTGCTGCAGATCATCGCTGAACACGAAAGCCGGGGCGAAAATGTGCTGCCGGTCAATGTGCTGAACGATCTTGTGCGCAGCTATATGGTTCCCGGCGGGGGCATGATGCCGCAGTTCCTGCAAAGCAGTTTCGAGATGCTGCGCGAGAGCCAATCCAAGATGATGGAGAACATGAACGCCATGAACCCGATGGCGAGCATGCCCGGGTTCGAGGCGTTGCAGGCGCAGCAAGAGGCGTTTCTGAAGGCGATGACCGGCGGGATCGGCGGTGGTTGGTCGGGGCCGGAACGCGAGGGCGCCGGCACGGCGACGCGCGAGGGCGGCGAGGATCTGGATGCGATCAAAAAGCAGCTTTCCGAGCTTCAGGAAAAACTGTCCAAGTTGAAATAGGCCTCCCCGGTCGCTTGGTCATAGTCGCTCAGTCGTACCGGATCGGGCTGCGCAGGCGCGGCTCTTCCAGCCATTCGAAATAGGTCTGCCGCAGCGTCCGCGCCGCCGGCCCGGGGGCGCCGTTGGAAAAGCGCCGCTCGTCCACCTGCGCGACCGGGATCACCCCGCCGCCGGAGGAGGACAGGAACACCTCGTCCGCGGCCCAGAGTTCCTCCAGCGGCAATGGGCGGGTTTCCACTGCGAAACCCTGCGCCGCGGCCATTTCCAGCACGGTGCGGCGGGTGATCCCATGCAGCACCCCGTGATCCGATGTCACCACCCGGTTGCCGAACACCGCAAAGACGTTGAACCCCGGCCCCTCGGTCACATTGCCCTCGTGATCGAGCAGCAGGGTGGTCTCGAATTCCTGGTCCTTGGCCTCGTAGAGACCCGAGGTGAAATCGCCCCAGTGGTAATTCTTCACCTTTGGATCGACGCTGTCCCGCGGGATGCGGCGCACCGATTTGGCGATCCAGACCGTTGTGCCGCGATCCGCCTGATCCGGTTTGACGATATGCACATAGGGCACGCACCAGGCATAGAAATGGTTCTGGCAGTCGCGCGGATCGCGGCTGCCGGGCACCGGGTTCGGCCCGCGCGCGGCGACCATGGCGACGTAAGCGTCGCGCAGTCCCGAGGCGCCGACCATCGCCTGCAGCGCGCCCTGCACCTCGGACCGGTCCATCAGGATGTTCATCCGCTGCGCCGCGACCGAGGCGAGGAAGCGGTCGAGGTAATCCTCCAGCCGGAAGAACGCGCCGGCCCAGACCGGGACCACGTCATAGGCGATGTCGGAATGGGTGAGGCCCCAGTCGGTCACGCCGATGCTGGCTTCGGAAATCGGGATGATGCGGCCACCCATCCAGGCGGCGCCTTGGCTCAGATCGGTCATGTGGCCAGCGTGGCCCGGAGCGGGGCGTTTGGCAAGCCCGCAGCGATTGCCCCCATGGCGCGCGCGGTGGCGTTGGCCTAATCTGGCCGAAACCCGGACCGGAGGAGATCGTCCAATGATGCCCCGATTTCTGGCCGTGGCCATGCTGACAGTCTGCTGGGCGATCGCCGTCAGCGCGTCGGAGCAGAGCGTGCCCGACACGGGGTCACATCGTGACGAGGTTTTCCACCCCGCGCTCGACGCCATCTGCGGCCGGGGCGCGCGGATGTCCGAAGGCTGCGCAGCGATCCGGGCGCGGCGGATTGTCGACGCCGCGGACCCGCCGTGGCGCGCCATCGGTCGGGTGAATTTCGCCAGTATCGAGATCCGCCAGCACTGCACCGGCACGCTGGTGGGCGATCGGATGGTGCTGACCGCGGCGCATTGCCTCTACAACGTTCCACGCAAATCCTGGATCCCGCCGACAAGCCTGCGCTTCGCCGCTGGCTATCAGCGCGGACAGCCGGTGGCGCAGGCCCGGGTGCTGCGCTATCTGCTCGATCCGGCGCAGGACAGCGCCAGCCGCGATTTCCGGGGCGGGATGACGCGCGACTGGGCGCTGCTTGAGCTTGAGGCGCCGATCGGGCGCGATGTCGGTTTTCTGCCACTCGCCGAGCCCGAGGCGGGCGAACCTGCCCGGCTTGCCGGCTATGCCGGGTTGCGCCCGCATGTGCTGTCGGTGGCGGAGGATTGCGGCGCATGGACGCCGCTCGCACAGAGGGGCATCGCGCTCACCGCCTGTTCGGCGATGCCCGGCGATTCCGGCGCACCGCTGCTGGTCGAGCGGGACGGGGCGCTGTTGGTGGCCGGTGTCTTTTCAACCATCGTCGTTACCGAAGGCGGGATCCCGCACAGCCTCGCCGTGGCCGCGCCGGTCTTTGCGCCCGCCCTGCGCGCGGTCTTGGCGAATTAGGGCGGTCCAAATGGATAAGGGCCGCGGCGTCCTGCGCGCGCGGCCCCCCTAGCCCACGTGGTCGGTGGCGGACCTCAGGTGCCGTAGGCGCGCAGCGGCCCGGCGGCCGCGGCGGCGGCCGAGGTGAGCACATCGGCGATGGCATCAAGCTGGTCGGGTTTCAGGTAGACCGGCAGGCGCACGTCGCAGGCGTGCATCAACATGGCGCGGGTCTGCGGCAGCTCGGGCAGATCCTGGATGAACTGCCAGTTCCAGAAGGCGCGGGCGTTGTCGGTGCTCAGCCCGAAGATCTGCACCTTGACCCCGTTCGCGCCGGCGGCCTCGGCAAAGGCGCGGGTCTGCGCCTCGTCCATGCCGACCAGGTTGAACTGGATCGAATCCGGCGCCCGCACCTCGGGGCCCAGCGGATCGGGGACCGACAGGAACGGCGAGGTGTTGAGTTTCGCCGCCACGTAATCGTGGTTGGTCCGCCCATCGCGGACCCGGCGCAGCAGTTCGGGCAGTTGCGGGCGGATGACGGCCGCCGACAGGTTGCTCATTCTCAGATTGTAAAGCGGCAGCTGGTTCTGCCAGCGGGCAAAGGCGGCCTCGAGCGCGCCGGTGTTGTCGCCGTGCGGGCCCTTGTGCTTTTTCCAGTTGTGCTCATAGGCGCCCGACATGATCACCGCACGGGCCACCAGATCGGCGTCGTCGGTGATCAGGATGCCGCCTTCGCCGGCATTGATCATCTTGTAGGACTGGAACGAGAAACAGCCGATCTTGCCGATGGTGCCGATGTTCTTGCCATCCCAGACGGTGCCCAGAGAATGCGCCGCATCCTCGATCACCGGAATGCCGCGCGCGTCGCAGAGCGCCATGATCGCGTCCATGTCCGAGGTATGGCCGCGCATGTGGCTGATGATGACGGCGGCGATGTCCTGATCAAGCTTGGCTTCGAAATCGGCCAGGTTCACCCGATAATTCTCGCCCACCTCGCACAGGACCGGCTGGCAATCGGCATGCACCACCGACGAGGGCACGGCGGCAAAGGTGAAGCCGGGGATCAGAACGCGCGCATCCCGCGGCAGATCCAGCGCCTTGAGGGACAGAAACAGAGCCGCCGAACAGGACGACACCGCCAGCGCGTATTTGCTGCCGATCATATCGGCAAACTCCCGCTCCAGCAGCGCGACCGGCGCATCCTGCGGCGCGGTATAGCGGAACAGATCCCCCGATTGCAGCAGCGCATCGATCGCCTCGCGGGCGGCGGGGGGAATGGGCTCGGCGTCGTGGACGTTCGGGATGCGTGTCATATTTCTGTTTCCTTAATAGAGCCTTTCAAAAAAATAAAACAAAGGCGCGGGAAAGCCAAGCGGGCGCATGGTCCGACGGGCGGAAACCGGCGCAGATTCAATCGGTCGTTGCCGTTCGGAAACAGTGCCGGGTTCAGAACCCCAGTCGGTCGCGCAGCGAAAACCAGGTCATCGCCAGGACCAGCAGCGGGTTGCGCAGGGCCGCGCCGCCCGGGAACGGCGTGTTGGGGATGCGCGCCATGGTGTCAAAGCCCTGCGTCTCACCCCGGATCGCCTGCGCCATCAGCTGCCCGGCATGGGTGGCGGTGCCCACCCCGTGCCCGGAGTAGCCCGAGGCGGACAGGATGTTGGGCGCCACCCGCGCCAGATAGGGCAGCCGCTTCATGGTGATCGCCAGCGTCCCGCCCCAAGCATAGTCGATCTTGACGTCGCGCAGATGCGGATAGATCTCGCACATCGGCTTGCGCACCTTGGCGGCGATGTCCGAGGGGAAGCGGTAGCCATAGCTTTCGCCGCCGCCGAACAGCAGCCGCCTGTCGGCGCTGAGACGGAAGTAATTGACCACGAAGCGGCTGTCGGCGACCGCGATATCCTTGGTCAGAACCTTTGCCGCCGCCTCACCCAGCGGTTCGGTCGCGGCGATGAAATTGTTGATCGGCATCACCCGCGCGGCGACCTGGCCGTTGAGCCCGCCGAGATAGCCGTTGCAGGCAAGGACCACGTGATCGGCGGTCACCGTACCGCCGGCGCAGCGCAGCCGGGCGGGGCGGCCCTCGGTTATTTCAAGCACCTCGGTGCCTTCGTGGATACGCACGCCGGCGTCACGCGCCGCGCGGGCCAGCCCGAGGGCGAAGTTCAGCGGATGCAGATGACCGGCGCCCCAGTCGACCACGCCCCCCCGGTAATCGGGCGAGGGGCAGAGCGCGTGAAAGCCTGCGGCGTCCATTACCTCGATCCGGTCATAGCCATAGCGGCTGTTCAGAAGATCGGCATAGGCGTGCAGATGGCTGACGTCGCTCTTGGACGAGCCGGCCCAGGCGACGCCCGGTTTCAGGTCGCAGTCGATGTCATGTCTGGCGATCAGGCCCTTGACCAGATCCTTGGCCTCTTCCCCCAGTTTCCAGAGCGTCTGCGCCTCGTCCGCGCCGACCAGGGCCTCCAGCCCGTCCTGTTCCACCCGCTGGCCGCTGCCGAGTTGCCCGCCGTTGCGTCCCGAGGCGCCAAAGCCCACGCGCTGTGCCTCCAGCAGCACCACACTGAGGCCCGCCTCGGCCAGATGCAGCGCGGCCGACAGCCCGGTATAGCCGGCGCCGACAACGCAGACATCGGCGCGCGTGTCGCCCTCCAGTGCCGGAAAGGGCGGCAGGTCATGGGCCGTGGCGGCATACCAGCTGTTCGGGTACACGCCGGTTTTGTCGTTGGAATAGAGCAGGTTCAGGCCCATCGCCCATCCTTTCCGCGCCGCCTCTGCGACGTCTTTCTTGGCCGGATATGCCGCCGCCCCGGCTGTGGGCCGGGGCGCTGGCCGGATTCCGGGATTACACGTTCAGCAGCAGATGTTCCCGCTCCCATGGCGAGATCACCTGGAGGAACTCCTCGTATTCCGCCCGCTTGACGATGCCATAGACCCGGCAGAATTCCTCGCCCAGCACCGCGCGGAGATCCTTTGACTCCTCGAACAGATCCAGCGCCTCGCCCATGACCTGGGGAATGTCCGGCTCGTCGCTGTAGGCGTCGCCGCGCTGTTGCTTGTCGGGGCGCAGTTCCTGAATCAGGCCGAGATAGCCGCAGGCGAGGCTGACGGCGATGCCCAGATAGGGGTTGCAGTCCATCCCCGCGAGGCGGTTTTCCACCCGCCGCGCTTCGGGCCCCGAGATCGGCACGCGGATGCCGGTGGTGCGGTTGTCGCGGCCCCAGCTGAGGTTGATCGGCGCGGCGTGGTCGCGCACGTAGCGGCGATAGGAGTTCACATAAGGCGCAAGCACCGCGATCGCCGAAGGCAGGTGTGTCTGAAGGCCGCCGATGAAATGGTAAAAGGCGTCCGTTTCGCCGCCCTGCGGGCCGGAGAACAGGTTTTTTCCGGTTTCGATGTCGATAATCGAATGGTGCACATGCATGGCGCTGCCTGGCTCATCCGCGATCGGTTTGGCCATGAAGGTGGCAAAGCAGTCGTGGCGCAAGGCCGCCTCGCGAATCAGCCGCTTGAAATAGAACACCTCGTCGGCCAGCTTGACCGGGTCGCCGTGGCGCAGGTTGATTTCCAGCTGACCGGCGCCGCCCTCCTGGGTGATGCCGTCGATTTCGAAACCCTGCGCCTCGGCGAAATCATAGATGTCGTCGATCACCGGGCCAAACTCGTCCACCGCGGTCATCGAATAGGCCTGCCGCGCGGCGGCCGGGCGGCCGGAGCGGCCCATCATCGGCTGGATCTCTTTCGCGGGGTCGACATTGCGGGCGACCAGATAGAACTCCATCTCTGGGGCCACCACCGGCTCCCAGCCCCGTGCGCGATAAAGCTCGACCACCCGCTTGAGCACGTTGCGCGGGCTGAACGGGATCGCCTCGCCATCGCGGTCAAAGGCGTCGTGGATCACCTGCAGCGTCCAGTCGCCGGTCCAGGGGGCGGCAGTGGCGGTGGACATGTCCGGTTTCAGGATCATGTCGCGCTCGATAAAGCCGTCCTCGCCGGCGGCTTCGCCCCAGTCCCCGGTGATGGTCTGGTAAAAGATGCTGTCGGGCAGGTGAAAATAGGCCTGGCGCGCGAATTTGCTTGCCGGCACGGCCTTGCCGCGGGCGATGCCGGGCAGGTCCGAGATGATGCATTCCACCTCGTCCAGGCGGCGCCCTTCGAGATAGGCCTGCGCGGCCTCGGGCAGGGTTGTCAGCCATTCGGTCATTTCGACCTCTCTTTCAGAAAAAACTCGGCCATGAACCGGGCGATGCGGGCATCGTCCAGAGGCGCGTCAAGGTGTTCGCGCGCCTCGGAGAGCAGCGCCTCGGGCACCACCCCCTTGCCGCGGGTGCGGATAAGCCCGTCGATGAAATCGGCGCCGTATTCGGGATGCGGCTGCACCGTCCAGATGCGATCGCCATAGGCCAGGACGGCGTTTTCGCAGAACGCGTTGCCGGCCAGAACCCGCGCCCCTTCGGGGCGTTCGGTGACCTGATCCTGATGCCAGGCGTTCAGCGCGACGGTCTGCCCGTCCATGTCGTATTCGGTGCGCCCGACAGACCAGCCGCCGGCGAATTTCTCGACCTTGCCGCCAAGCGCCTGGGCGATGATCTGATGCCCGAAACAGACGCCGATCATCGGTTTGCCGCTGTCGCGGATCTCGCGGATGAGCTGCTCCAGCGGCGGGATCCAGTCGTGATCCTCATAGACGCCGTGGCGCGAGCCGGTGATGAGCCACCCGTCGGCGGCGTCGGGCCCGTCGGGAAAGACACCGTCCAGAACGGGATAGCTGTCGAAGGTAAAGCCGTGGCTGCCCAGCAGCGCGCTGAACATCTGATCGTAATCCCCCGTCTCTCCGATCAGAGAGTCGGGGGCGTGGCCGGTTTGCAGAATGCCGATTTTCATGGAACACCAATTGTGGACTGGATCGAAGGTAGGATGTGGCCCCGGGCCGCACAAGTCCGTGCGGCGCGAGGCTCAGACCGTGTCGAGATAGATGTCCACCTGTTCGGCCGGCGAAAGCTCGGCCATGTAATGCAGCTCCTGCCGCTTGGTCAGTACAAAGTTGCGGATCAGGCCCGGATCGAAGATCCGAGGCATCAGCTCGCTGTTGGCGAAGATGTCGATCGCATTGGCCCAGTCGGTCGGCATTTGCTCCAGGTCGAGGTCGTAGGCGTTGCCGGTGATCGGCGCGGGCGGTTCGGCGCCGTCCTCGATTCCGTTCAGCGCCGCGCCCAGCACGGCGGCGATCATCAGATAGGGGTTCACGTCGCCCCCCGCCACCCGATGCTCGATCCGCCGCGCGGCGGGGTTGCCCGAGGGGATGCGCACCGCCGCGGTGCGATTTTCATAGGCCCAGCAAATGCCGGTGGGCGCGTGGTTGCCCGGCACCAGCCGGTCATAGCTGTTGCCGTGGGGGGCAAAGACCAGCGCGGAATCGTGGATCGCGGAAAGGCAGCCGGCGACCGCGTGGCGCAGGGTGTCGGTGCCCTGCGGACCGCCGTCGTCAAATACGTTCCGGCCCGCGTCATCGAGGATCGAGAAATGCATATGCAGCCCCGATCCGGAATAATCCTCATAGGGCTTGGCCATGAACGAGGCGGCAAACCCGTGCCGCCGGGCCATCCCCTTGAGCAGCATCTTGAACAGCCAGGCGTCGTCGGCCGCGCGCAGGGCGTCGTTCTGGTGCATCAGGTTGATCTCGAACTGGCCCAGTCCGGCCTCGGAAATGGCGGTATCGGCCGGAATGTCCATTTCCTCGCAGGCATCGTACAGATCGCCGAAAAAGGTGTCGAAGGCGTCCAGCGCCCGGATCGACATGATCTCGGCCGCCTTGCGCCGCTTGCCCGAGCGCGGCGAGACCGGCACCTGCAGGCTCTTGCCGCTGTCGTCGATCAGAAAGAATTCAAGCTCGACCGCGACCACGGGTTTCAGACCGCGCGCCTTGTAGCGGTTCAGCACCGCGGCGAGGGCATGGCGCGGATCGCCTTCGAACGGGCGGCCGTCGTCGCGGAACATCCAGATCGGCAACAGCGCGCTGGGCGAGCTCAGCCAGGGCATCGGGACAAAGCCGCGCTCGGTCGGGCGCAGAACGCCGTCGCGGTCGCCGCTCTCGAACACCAGCGGGCTGTCGTCGATATCCTCGCCCCAGATGTCGAGGTTCATCACCGACAGCGGAAAGCGGGTGCCGTCGCTGACCACCTTGTCGGCAAAGCGCGCCGGGATCCGCTTGCCACGGGGCTGGCCGTTGAGGTCGGCCGCCGCCACCCGGATCGAGTGGACCTGCGGATTCTTGCGAAGATAGTTATGCATTCTGTCACCTGGCCGGTCGGCGCGCCTCTGGCGCCGGAAACGGCTCAGGAGGGCGCTTGTATAATTTGATCAAATTATTGGTAGCCCGGCGAAGGCGGTCGCGCAAGCGAAGAGTTGCAGGACGGGTGGGCAGCGGGAAAAGTGCCGGGGATTTGGGCGGCTGAGATGGTCAGAGGCGTGCGGGGCCGAGCGGAGGAGGGGAGAGCCGCCGTTTTCGGATTGCGTGTCGGAGGAGGCTTTACCGCAACAGGGTCGGGCGAACCCGCATCCGCATCCGCCGCTCGGCCGGCAGGTGCCGGTTGAGGTGCCGGTTGACCAGGCCGAACACGCCCACGATCGTCAGCGTGACCAGAATGAAATACATCGCCAGAATCGGATAGGGGATGAACGGGTTGAAGGTCTTGTCGGCGAAATAGCTGGCGTAATAGAGCGCATCGCCCTTCTGCCGCCAGGCCGGGAAGCCCGAGAAATAGACCAGCGTGGTGGCATGGAACAGAAAGATCGCCTCGTTGGTGTAGGCCGGCCAGGCCAGCCGCAGCATGGTGGGCCAGGTGATCTTGCGGAATTTCTTCCAGCCGGAGAAGCCATAGGCATCGGCCGCCTCGAGATCGCCGCGCGGGATCGACAAGAGCGCGCCGAAAAAGATCTCGCCCGAATAGGCGGCGGTGTTGAGGAACAGCACGGCCAGCGCGCCCAGCCAGGCCGAGGTGAAGGGATCGAAGATCGAACTCACCCCCTTGAGGCTGAGGAACAGGAAATAGGCAAAGAAGAACTGGATGAAGAGCGGCGAGCCGCGGAACACGAAGATGAACCATTCCGCCGGCTTGCGTAGCGCGCGGTTGGGCGATGCCTTGCCCAGCGCCAGCGCGGTGGCCAGGAAAAAGCCCGCCAGCAGCGCCAGAAGCCCGAAATAGACGTTCCAGATCATGCCCGAGCCGATCAGCGTGAACTGCTGGCACAGGGTGAAATCGTCCCGCGGCAGCAGCCGCTCGCCGATCCCGATCGAACGCAGGGCGTAGTCCTGAACGGTTTGCCAGCAACTCATGGCGGCCCTCCTGCGGTGCGGCGCTGTGCCTCTCCGGCGGCGGTGGCCTGCCCGTGCGACAGGCGGCGCATGATCCGGTCAAGCGCCAGTTCGGAGATGCGGGTGAAGCCGAGATAGAAGACCAGCAGCGCCAGGAAATACCACATCCGCCAGTCGCCATGCGGATAATCGGTGAACCGCGGGTTGGCGGTGCCGCCCAATTCGCGCGCCCAGTAGACGATGTCCTCGACCCCGAGCAGGAACAGCAGCGGCGTCGCCTTGATCAGCACCATCCAAAGGTTGGACAGGCCGGGCAGCGCAAAGACCCACATCTGCGGCACCAGGATGCGCCAGAAGGTCTGGCGGTGGCTCATGCCATAGGCCTCGGCGGTTTCGATCTGGGCGTAAGGCACCGCGCGCATGGCCCCATAGAGCACATTGGCGGCAAAGGCGCCGAACACGATGGCAAAGGTCAGCACCGCAAGGAAGAAACCATAGGTCTCGTGCACCCATTGCGGCGAGGTGCCCAGCGGCATCTTGGCCGCGGCGCAGACCACGAAATCGTTACCCTGACGAACCGGCTGATCCCAGTCGGGGCATTTCACCTGATGGCGCATCCATTCGAACGCCTGGTCCAGCGCGATGACGAAGAACAGGAAAAAGGCGATGTCCGGCACCCCGCGGACCAGGGCGATATAGGCCTTGCCGAACCAGCGCAGCGGCAGCAGACGGGCGCGCGCGGCGCTGGCGCCGCCAAACCCGAACAGCAGCGCGGTCGGCGCGGTGATCGCCAGCAGCAGCAGGACCGTTCCGAAGGAGGCATAGAATCCCATATGCTTGCCCGTCGTCAGGTAACAGGCAAACCATTGCAGCTGGGGCAGGGTGTCGGGATCTGTGCAGAAATTGAACATGCGGCGCGATCAAAGGCCCCTCCCCGGGACGGACCCGGAGAGGGGCGGTTGTGGTCGAAAAGCGTTCAGAACGTGCTGGACACTTCCCATTTCGAGATCAGCGCATTGAGGCTGCCGTCGTCTTTCATCGACTGGATGGCTGCGTCGAACTTGGCCTTCAGCTCGCCATCGGATTCGCGCACACCCATGCCGACGCCGCCGCCGATCGCCTCTTCACGCTCCAGCAGGACCAGATCGGCCTCTGCCTCGGCCACCGGGGCGAGATAGGATTTGTCGGCCAGCACCGCGTCGGCCTCGCCGTTGCGCACCGCAGCGATGGTTTCCTCGGGGGTGGCGAACTCTACCAGGGTCCAGCCATGCTCGGCCACGAAGGCGGCCTGGATGGTGTTGGTCTGGGCCGCGATCACCGCGCCCTCGACATCCAGATCCGCCGACAGCGCCAGATAGGCCGAGGGATCGGGCGGGGTGTAGTTCTGGGTAAAGTCGATCACCTGCTCGCGCTCGTCGGTGATGCTCATGCCGGCGATGATGACGTCGTAGTTGCCCGAGACCAGGTTGGGGATGATCGAATCCCACTCGTTGGTGACCCATTCGCAGGTCAGCTCGGCGCGTTTGCACAGCTCGTCGCCCAGAGCGCGCTCGAACCCGTCGACCTCGCCCTTGTCATTGATGAAGTTCCACGGAGGATAGGCGCCCTCGGTGCCCATGCGGACGGTGTCGGCAGAGGCCAGCCCGGCGCTGAGCGCGAGGGCTGCGGTGGCAAGAACCAGTTTTTTCATGAACGAACTCCCTTATGGTCTGGTTATTGGTGTCACGCTGCGTGGGATGTCGAGGACAGGAACCCGCGCAGGCGTTCCGATTTGGGCGCACCGAACAGCGTTTCCGGCGGGCCCTGCTCTTCGATCCGGCCCAGGTGCAGGAACACCACGTGATCGGACACGTCATGGGCCATTTTCATGTCATGGGTGACGATGATCATGGTCCGCCCCTCGGCGGCCAGATCCCTAATCACCCGCACCACCTCCTGCTCCAGTTCGGGGTCGAGCGCGCTGGTCGGCTCGTCGAACAACAGCGCCTCGGGCTCCATGCAGAGCGCGCGGGCGATCGCCGCCCGCTGTTGCTGTCCGCCTGAAAGCTGCGCCGGATAGGCATCGCATTTGTCGCCGATCCCGACCTTGTCGAGGTACTTGCGCGCCGCCTGTTCCACATCCGCGCGGTCGCGGCCCAGCACGGTCAGCGGCGCCTCCATCACGTTTTGCAGGATGGTCATATGGGCCCAGAGATTGAACTGCTGGAACACCATCGACAGGTTGGTGCGGATGCGCAGCACCTGGCGCGGATCGGACGGCCGGCGGTGCAGGCCGCTGCCCTTCCATTTCACCGGTTCGCCCTTGAACAGGATATCGCCCTGCTGGCTGTCCTCCAGCAGGTTGGCGCAGCGCAGCAGCGTCGATTTACCCGAGCCGGACGATCCGATCAGCGAAACCACGTCGCCCTTGTGGGCGGTGATGTCGACGCCCTTGAGCACCTCCAGTTCGCCATAGCTCTTGTGCAGGTCGCGGATCTCGATGACGGGCGTTGCGTCGGCCACGGTGGCTCCGGGTCTGTTGTAAGGTCAGGTCGATACTAGGGCGGAAAATTCGGTTCAATGCAACTTTCAAAACGCCGGATCGGGGGTGGAAACCGCCGAATTGACCAAAGGTCAGCCGCGATAGTCGCCGTTTCGGGCAGGCGGATCAGGGCGGCGCTCAGGCGCCGGGCGGGGGTGGTGTCGGCACCGAGAGGTAGGCGCTGGGCGGCAGCACCTCGATCCCGCGCAGGTGCAGCGCGGCGCGGTCTTCGGCGGCGAGCGTCCTGACAGCCGTGCGCAGCGCATCGCGCAGCGGCGCCGGATCGCGCCCGGCGGCGGTGACAAAGGGCAACGCGGGGGTGGGCTCGGTGGCGCCGATCACCCGCAGAGCGTCGGTCACCGGGTCATGAGCGCAGAGCAGCGCCCAGGTCAGCGCATCGATCCCGGCGACATCCGCGCGCCCCTCGGCCACGGCGCGGGCCGAGGCCGCATGCGCGCCGGTTCGCAGCAGATCCGCGAACCCGATGCCGCGCGCCGCGAAAAAGGTCGATGGCGCCGCCCAGCCCGATTGGGACAGCGCCTCGTTATAGGCCAGCGTGCCGCCGGCGAAATCCTCTGGCGTCTCGCCCGCCGCATCGGCGCGCACCACCAGGACCGAGTTGTAGTGCCCCGGCGGGCAGCCCGGCAGGCCATAGTCGGGGGTGGCCACCAGCGTGACCGTCCGATGCAGACGGATCCGATAGGGCAGTCCGCAGGTCTGCGCCAGCAGCAGGTCGGGCGATTGCCACACCTCCCAGGGGTCAGCCTCGCGGCTGAGCGTCGCGGGGCCGTAGCCAAGCGCGCGGCGGATGCCGATCCAGAATCTGTCGTTGGCGGCCCGCAGCGGGGCCATGTCGTACATGCCCAGCCAGGCGATCACCCGCGCGCCGCCTTTTGACGCGCCAGCGCCGAGTCGCGGTCGTTCACCCCCAGAAGGTTGGCCACCAGCCGCAGCAGCGCGTCCTCTTCCTGCGCCCGTTCGCCATCGGCCAGCACCACCGACCAGGCGGCCTCGACCACCGCGCGGCGCGCGTCGTAGGGGACCGCGTCCTTGATCGCGCGGGTGAAGCGGACGGTATCGGGTGCCTCGGCCTCCAGCGTCTCGGCCCGGCCGCGCAGCGCGGTCGCCTCGAACGGCGAGAGGCCATAGCGGGCGGCGGTCACCCGGTCGATCCGGTCGCGCTCGGAGCCGGCGTAATCGTTGTCCGCCCGGGCGATGCGCACCAGCAGCGCGGTCAGCGCCAGCCTTGCATCGTCTTCGGTCAGGGGGTCGGGGTCGGGCCGGGTCAGCCGGGTGAGGAAATCACGGAACATGACCGCCGATATAT
Source organism: Antarcticimicrobium luteum (assembly GCF_004358185.1). Classification (GTDB taxonomy): domain Bacteria; phylum Pseudomonadota; class Alphaproteobacteria; order Rhodobacterales; family Rhodobacteraceae; genus Antarcticimicrobium; species Antarcticimicrobium luteum. Next base: position 168,029 of record NZ_SMUV01000072.1, on the reverse strand, counting down.
ATCCGCGCCGGTCCGACGCCAAGGGCGCGCGGTCAGAGGCGGGCCAGTACCCTGTCGCGCGCCGCCTCGCTGTCGGCAAAGCTGAGACCCATTGCCTTGCGGGCCTCCCCGATGATCTTCAACTCGCCCTCGTCCTGCGCGCCGTCTGCCAGCACCACTTCCCACAGCGCCTCGAGCGCGGCGAGCCGTTCCTCCAGCCCGGTGGTCTCGCGGATCAGCTTGCCGAAGGTGTCGGTATCGGGGGCGGCGGCGTGCAGCTTTTCGCAGGTGGCGCGCACCTTGGCGGCCTCGATCGCGTTGTGCTGGTACATCCGCGCCAGGATGCGGTCGATCAGGCTGATCTCCTCGACCTGATAGTCGCGGTCGGCCTGGGCTACCCGCACCAGAAGCGCCCCGAGCGCAAGCTCTGCATCCGGGTCGGGAAGCGGTGCCGGGGACGATGGTCGGAACGATTGGAACAGCTTTTTCAACATGGCCAGACCCTATCCGTAATTCGCCGACACGCCAAGCGCATCCTAGCCGTCATATCCCTCGACGATGACCAGATCGCCGTCGGAGACGGCGTCGCGGATTTCCTTCGCCGCCCGATAGCCGGCGCTTTCGTAGCAGGCCACCGCCTTTTCATAGCTGTCGAACTCGATCACCACGGTGCGTTTGCGCGCCGCCCCTTCGCGGATTTCCTGTCGCCCGCCGCGCACCAGAAACCGCGCGCCGTATTCGGCAAACGGCACCGCGTTGGCGTCCCTGTAGCGCTCGTAGACCTGCGGATCGCGCACATCCACGTGGGCCACCCAATAACCTTTCGCCATATCCTGCTCTCCCCGTTTGGCGCTGGAAGTCTGCCGCCGTCGCGCGCCCTTGGCAAGCCGCTTGCCCCTCAGCCGGTGAGTCGGGGGCAGCCGAACCGCAGATCGTCCAGCGCGATGCCGCCGGGATCGCGGTTCTCGACCGTCATGCCGGCGATGCGCCCGGCCGGATCGAACAGCCCGTGTTCGGTGATCCCCTCGGGCAGGGTCAGTGTCCTGAGGGCGATGCGGGTTCCGTCGCGCGCATAGAGCGTCAGCGTCACCTCGCCGCGGTGGCCGGTGTTGAGCCCGAGCGCATTGGTATGCTCGGTATGCACGCGCAGCCCCACGGCGCAGACGTTCTGGCGGAACAGCACCGCCACCGCCCCCTCGCCGCGGGCCAGCGGATCGGGCTGGCCCAGCCGTCCCAGCGGATAAAGCGCCATGGTCCCGAAGCCCGCGTGCAGCGACAGGCTGACCACCTGGCCGGGCGCGCCCGGGCGGATCGCCAGTGGCGCATCGGGTGGCCCGCGCAGCACGTCATGCGGGCCGCTGTCGTCGATCCGCTCGGCCTCGACGCTCTGGCCCCGGAACGCCTCGCCCAGATGCCCGCCGGGAAAGGCGATGCCATGGTCGAAATTGTACCCCGGATAGCGCTTCGCCGGCAGCCGGTCGAAGGTGATCAGGTTGGGGGCGAGGGTTTCCAGATCGCCGTAGCGTACCGCCACGACCTGCTGCGCCCCGGCAGGGGCGGCGAGAAGGGCGAGCAGGAGGGCGATCAGGCGCATGGGCGGGGCCGGGTGATTGCGGGTGGTGCTATGGTGCGATGTTCGGTGGCGTTGGCAAGAGGGATGGTATCCGTGTGACTTGCCGAAACGAGGGCATCGTTCATTCAATCGGACCCGTCCTGTTGCCATCGCGCGCCCCGCGAGAGCCGGCCGCGCAAGCGCCCTTCGGGCTTGGTCCGCGCAGGGGGGAAGGCACAAAGGCTCGCTTGGGGCAGTGTCTTAGATTTTCGGGGCAAGGGACCAAAAAACGAAAACGCCCCGGAGTGAAGCCGGGGCGTTTCGATCTTTCGGGTGCTGCGGGCAAGGTCACACCAGCCGTGATGTTTCCTTTGCCGCGCGCACGAAATCCTTGAACAGCGGGTGCGGGTCGAAGGGTTTCGACTTCAGCTCCGGGTGGAACTGCACGCCGATGAACCAGGGGTGGTCGGACCATTCGACGATCTCGGGCAGCCGTCCGTCGGGCGACATGCCCGAGAAGCACAGCCCGCAGTCCTCGAGCTTGTCGCGGTACTTGATATCCACCTCATAGCGGTGGCGGTGACGCTCCTCGATCCGGGTGGTGCCATAGACCTCGGCCACCCTGGAGCCCTCTTTCAGCACCGCGTCATAGGCGCCCAGCCGCATGGTGCCGCCCTTGTCGTCGCTGGCGCTGCGGGTGACCTTGTAGTTGCCCTGCACCCATTCCTTGAGGTGATAAACCACCGGCTCGAACCGTTTCTTGCCGGCCTCGTGGTCGAATTCCTCGGACCCGGCGGTCTTGAACCCGGCGACGTTGCGCGCCGCCTCGATCACCGCCATCTGCATGCCGAGGCAGATGCCCAGATAGGGCACCTTGTGTTCGCGGGCGAACTGGGCCGCCTTGATCTTGCCCTCGGTGCCGCGCTCGCCAAAGCCGCCGGGCACCAGGATGGCGTCGAAATCTTCCAGATAGGGGGCCGGATCCTCGGTGTCGAAGATCTCGGCATCGACCCATTCCACCGTGACCTTGACCCGGTTGGCCATGCCGCCGTGGGTCAGCGCCTCGGCGATCGACTTATAGGCATCCTCAAGCTGGGTGTACTTGCCGACGATGGCGACCTTGACGTCGCCCTCGGGGTTCTCGATGCGGTCGGCCACATCCTCCCACCGGGTCAGGTCGGGGCGCGGTGCCGGGCTGATCTGGAAGGCGTCCAGAACCGCCTGGTCGAGGCCCTCTCCGTGATAGGCCAGCGGCGCCTCGTAGATGGATTTCAGATCCAGCGCGGCGATCACAGCCTCCGGGCGCACGTTGCAGAACAGCGCCAGCTTCTCGCGCTCCTTCTGCGGGATCGGCCCCTCGGAGCGGCAGACCAGAATATCGGGGGCCAGGCCGATCGAGCGCAACTCCTTGACCGAGTGCTGGGTCGGCTTGGTCTTGAGCTCTCCGCTGGCCTTTATGAAGGGCAGCAGCGTCAGGTGCATGAGCGTGCACTGACCGCGCGGCTTTTCCTGGCTGAACTGGCGGATCGCCTCGAAGAAGGGCAGCCCCTCGATGTCGCCGACGGTGCCGCCGATCTCGCAGAGCATGAAATCGACCTCATCCTCGCCGATGCGGATGAAATCCTTGATCTCGTTGGTGACGTGCGGGATCACCTGGATGGTCTTGCCCAGGTAGTCGCCGCGGCGTTCCTTTTCCAGAACGTTGGAATAGATCCGCCCCGAACTCACCGAATCCGTCTTGCGGGCCGCCACCCCGGTAAAGCGTTCATAGTGGCCAAGGTCGAGATCGGTCTCGGCGCCGTCGTCGGTGACAAAGACCTCGCCATGCTCGAACGGCGACATGGTGCCCGGATCGACGTTCAGATAGGGATCCAGCTTGCGCAGCCGTACCGAGAAGCCGCGCGCCTGCAACAAGGCCCCCAGCGCCGCCGATGCCAGCCCCTTGCCAAGAGAGGATACAACCCCGCCGGTGATGAAGATGAAACGCGCCATGGTCGGCTGCTCCCGTGAATTGCCTGTATTTCCGATGCCCGAAGCGGTCGAAAAACCGCAGCATCACGGGACTTCATCATTACAGGATTCGCGCGACATGCGCAAGAGAACCGCAAGATGCTGTTGCGGCTCTCATCCCGATTTCAAGGTATTGTGGATCAGTCTGCGCGCGGCACCAACGGCGCGTTGTCCCCCTCCGCCGGGGGCAAAAGATCCTCGCCCGCCGGCAGCGCCGGGGCGCTGTCCTGCGGCTGTTCGGCAACGGGCGTCTTGCCCAGCCGGTCGATCACCGAGGTTCCGGCGGCCTTTTCCGCCGCGATGATGGTCAGCAGAATCGAGGTCACGATAAAGGCCGCGGCCAGGATCCAGGTCACCTTGCCCAGCGCAGTTGCCGCCGCGCGGCCCGACATTGCGCCGCCGCCACCGCCGCCCATGCCCAGCCCGCCGCCTTCGGAGCGCTGCAGCAGCACGACGGCGATCAGGCCGACGGCCAGGAAGAGGTGGATGATAAGGACGACGTTTTCCATGGATTCCTGCGGCGCTTGCTCGGTGTCGGGCGGTATGTAGGCAAGTTTGCCGGGCGGGGCAAGCAATCAGTTTGGCAGAGATTGAACGGGGACGGTGAGGCGGCGGGACAGGGCACGCGCCGAGGGGCTGGACAAACCGCCTGGCACCGGCACAATCTGGTGCCATGCCACATGATCATCACGACCACGACGACCCGCATGCCCTGCTGCCGCCCGATCCGGCGCTGCGGGTGCGCGCACTGGAAACCCTGCTGGCGCGCAAGGGGCTGATCGAGCCCGCCGCGCTGGACGAGATCATCGACACCTATCAGAACCGCATCGGCCCGCGGAACGGGGCGCAGGTGGTGGCCCGCGCCTGGTCCGATCCGGCGTTTCGCGCGGCTTTGCTGCAGGATGCCACGCCGGTGGTGGCCGATCTGGGCTTTTTCGGGCGTCAGGGCGAACATGTGGTCGCGGTGGAGAACACGCCCGAGGTGCATAACATGGTCGTCTGCACGCTGTGCAGCTGCTATCCGTGGCCGCTGCTGGGCATCCCGCCAGCCTGGTACAAATCCGATGCCTATCGGTCCCGCGCGGTGCGCGAGCCGCGCAAGGTGCTCGCCGATTTCGGCGTCTCCCTGCCGGAAGAGATTGCCGTGCGGGTCTGGGATTCGACGGCAGAGGTCCGCTATCTGGTGATTCCCCGCAGGCCGGAAGGCACCGAAGGGATGAGCGTAGAGGACCTGGCTGCGCTGGTGACCCGCGACAGCATGATCGGCACCGGGCTGGCACGGGCGCCGACGGCATGACCCGGGTGCACGACATGGGCGGCCGCTTTGGCGACGGGCCGGTCGATCCCGGTGCGCCGGACGAGCCGATCTTTGCCCAAGAGTGGCATGCAAGGGCGCTGGCGGTGACGCTGGCAGCCGGCGCGCTGGGGCAATGGAACCTCGACATGTCGCGCCACGCGCGCGAGCGGCTCGCGCCCCGCGACTACATGTCGTTTTCCTATTTCGAGAAATGGATCGCCGGGCTGGCCGATCTGCTGGTCGAGACCGGGGTTCTGACCGAGGCCGATCTGCGGGGGCAGGGGGACGACGCCGTGCATCCGCTGGCCGCGCGCGCGCTGAAGTCCGGGGATGTCGCCGCCGCCCTCGCCCGGGGCGGGCCGGCGGATCGCCCCTATGACGGCCACCCCGCCTTTGCGCCCGGACAGGCGGTGCGAACGCTGCGCCCGGCGGCGAACCGGCTGGTCGATGGCGGCCATACCCGGCTGCCCGCCTATGCCGCGGGCGCCACCGGCCGGGTGTTGCGCTGTCACGGGGCGCATGTGCTGCCCGATGCCCATGCGCACGGGCGGGGCGAGGCGCCCGAGCCGCTTTATTCCGTGGTGTTCCCGGCGGGCGCGCTCTGGGCCGCGCCCGAGAATCCGCGCGACGAGGTCACCCTGGATCTGTGGCAGAGCTATCTGGAGCCGGCATGAGCGATCAAACCCCAGGGGCCAAGGCCCCCGAACCCGTCTTTACCCTGCCCTGGCACGGGCAGGTCTTTGCGCTGACCGTTTCACTGAACGAGGCGGGGCATTTCGCCTGGTCGGAGTGGACCGCACGGTTCTCGCAGACGCTGGCCCGCCACGGGCTGGAAAAGGAACTGGACGGCGGCGACGATTACTTCAACGCCTGGCTGGAGACGCTGGAGGCATTGCTGGCCGACCTGGGCGAGGCCGCGCCCGCCGATGTGGAGCGGCTGCGCGACGCCTGGGAGGCGGCCTATCTTTCGACCCCGCACGGAGATCCGGTGCATCTGCCCGAGGGGGCATGACGCGGGCAGAGGATCGTCGCGCGGCCCTTGCGGCCTCCCCGGGGGGGCATGAAACCCTGGGTCGCCATCTGGCGGCGGCGTTTTGACACGGGGCTGCTACTCGTCGTCGATATCGTCGATATCCGCCTGTCCCGACAGCCGCCGGCGCACCTGGCTCCAGCCCAGCCCGATGCCCAGCACCGCGGACAGTGCCAGGATACCCAGCCAGACGTTCAGATCGTGGTTGCTCAGCGCCAGCAGTCCGAAATCGTGGAGCACCCAGAGCAGCGCCAGAACCACGGCCAGAACCAGAGCCATTCCGAATCCGCCGATCGAGCGCAGCGTGGCGCGCAGATAGACGATATAGCCGATCATCAGGATCAGCCCCATGAGCACCGTCACCGACAGATAGGCGCTGTAATGCCCAAGCGACCAGCGGACATAATTCCACGGGGTCGGGTTATAGGTCAGCGCCAACAGGGCAAAGGCAAACAACCAACGCAAAAACAGGCCCATCACAACGATCCATCGGTTCTGAAGTGGGCGCAAAATTGCCCAAACCGGGGGGGCCTGTCCAGCCCCGCGCCGATCTGCGTCGAAATACCGGTTTTCCTGACGCACTGGCATCGCTATACCGGCGCGGGTTTGAACACAAACGCAGCGAAGGACCGAAAATGGCCAATGTCGTCGTGGTCGGCGCCCAATGGGGCGACGAAGGAAAAGGCAAGATCGTGGACTGGCTCAGCGAGCGCGCCGATGTGATCGCGCGCTTTCAGGGCGGGCACAATGCCGGCCATACGCTGGTCATCGACGGCCAGGTCTACAAGCTGAACGCGCTGCCCTCGGGCGTGGTGCGCGGCGGCAAGCTCAGCGTGATCGGCAACGGCGTGGTGCTGGATCCATGGCACCTGGTGTCCGAGATCGAGAAGATCCGCGAACAGGGCGTCGAGATCACCCCCGAGACGCTGATGATCGCCGAGAACGCGCCGCTGATCCTGCCGTTCCACGGCGAGCTGGACCGCGCCCGCGAATCGCAGAACTCGGTCGCCAAGATCGGCACCACCGGGCGCGGCATCGGGCCATGCTATGAGGACAAGGTCGGCCGTCGCGCCATTCGTGTCGCCGATCTGGCCGACAAGGCCACGCTCGAGCTGCGGGTGGACCGCGCGCTGGTGCATCACAACGCGCTGCGCGCGGGGCTGGGGCTGGAGGCGATCGACCGCGACGCCCTGATCGCCCGGCTGAACGAAATCGCGCCGGAGATCCTGCAATATGCTGCCCCGGTCTGGAAGGTGATGACCGAAAAGCGCAAGGCCGGCAAACGGATCCTGTTCGAGGGCGCGCAGGGCGCCCTGCTGGACATCGATTTCGGCACCTATCCCTTTGTCACCTCGTCGAACGTGATCGCCGGGCAGGCCGCCACCGGAACCGGCATCGGTCCCGGCGCCATCGATTTCGTCCTCGGCATCGTCAAGGCCTATACCACCCGTGTCGGCGAGGGGCCGTTCCCGACCGAACTGGACGACGACGACGGTCAGCGGCTGGGCGAGCGGGGCCGGGAATTCGGCACCGTGACCGGGCGCAAGCGCCGCTGCGGCTGGTTCGACGCGGCGCTGGTGCGCCAGACCTGCGCCACCAGCGGCGTCAACGGCATCTCGCTGACCAAGCTCGATGTGCTGGACGGGTTCGAGACGCTGAAGATCTGCGTCGGCTATGACCTCGACGGCGAACGGCTGGACTATCTGCCCACCGCCAGCGACCAGCAGGCCCGCTGCAAACCGATCTATGAGGAAATGCCCGGCTGGTCGGAATCGACCGAAGGGGCGCGGTCGTGGAACGATCTGCCGGCGAACGCGATCAAGTATGTCCGCCATATCGAAGAGCTGATCGACTGCCCCGTCGCCCTGTTGTCCACCTCGCCCGAACGCGACGACACCATCCTCGTCACCGATCCCTTTGCCGACTGAGGTCGCCGCCATGTCCGACCGACCCGCCCTGAGCTACAAGGCCCGCCGCCGCTGGTCCCTGATCATCCTGCTGGTGGGGATGCCGGTCTATGTGGTGGCGGCGGTCACGCTGGTGAACTGGATCGACCGGCCCTCGATGCTGGTCGAGCTGATCGTCTACGTGGCGCTGGGCATCCTCTGGGTGATCCCGTTCAAGTTCATCTTTCGCGGTGTCGGCCAGGCCGACCCGGACGCGGAGGAAGAGCGGGACTGACGCCGCGGGGCGGCTGAAGCGGCGCCGGACAACGGCCGGGCCGTGCCGGTTTGCCGCGCAACCGGCGGCGACAGAGCTACAAGGCGCAGCGCGCACCCCCTCATGGGACCCTTGTCGGGCTTTGAGACCACTGGCTTTGAGACCTCTGGGGGGGAAGGGCTCAAAGCAGACCTTTCAGTCTTGCGACCCTCTCCAAATGAAAAGGCAGGCCACCGGCCTGCCTTTCCCCCAGGTGCGCGTGGCCCGTTGCGGGGCCGCGCGGCGATGTGCCGGGCTCAGCCCGCCGCGCGCGAATCGGGCTGGAAGCCGATCTCGCCCGAGGCGACGAAGCGCCCGCTGTCCTTCTTGACGATCTTGCCCTCGCGCAGCAGCATCCCGAACGAACGCAGCCCGTCCTCACGGCTGAATTCGTCATCGGCGGCCTCGCGCGCCTTGTGGATAAGCTGCGGGCGGGTGAACTGGTCGCGGCCCTCGACGAACTGCATGTAGGCGGCTGCGGCCTCCAGCAGCTCGGGCAGCTCCAGCGCGCCCATCTCTTCGGCAAAGGCGGCAAAGCCGGTTCCGGTCTGCGCCTGCTCCGCGACCGGGGCGGCAACTCGGCGCGGGCGCACCGGGCCGGATTTGGAGGCCCTGGCGTCCAGATCGTCGACCCGCTGTTCGGCCACCAGTTTCAGCGGCGCCGGGCGTCGCACCTCGTCCGCGCCGGGGCGGGTGGTGCGGGCGCCGGCCGGACGCGGGCGGCGCGGCTGCACGACGCGGGCCAGATCGTCGCGATAGGCGGCAGCGTCGGGGTTGGTGTCGATCCCGCCGCCGGCCGAGCGTTCGGCCTGGGTGGCGGCGACGGCGGCGCGCAGATGCGAATAGGTCTCGCGCGTCGAGGCGGCCTCTGGCGCATCGAGCTTTTCGCTTGCGGCGGCCATCAGGCGGGACAGGTCCGAGCTGTCGTCGCTGGCGGCGTGACGGGCCGGGCGGGCGGCCGGGGCGGTTGCCGGCCGGATGTCCTCCGAGGTCTCTTTCGCGTCGGCGGCGCCGCCGCGCAACTCTGCCTCGACCTCGGCCAGTTCCCGCATCAGGTCGGCCTCATCCTCGGCGGGCAGGGTTCCCGGCGGCAATTCCGCGCTGGGCAGGACCGGCGCCTCGGCCTCGGGTTCCTGCGCGGCGGTATCCTCCTCGTCATGCTGAAGGATCATCACCCGCGGACGCCGGCGGGCGGCACCCCGGCCACTGGAGGCGGCCAGCATGTTGCGATGGCGATCCCCGAAGTCGTCGTTGTCCTGTGCGTCGTCATCGAGGTCGTCGAAAAGCGCGGTATCGGTATCATCCGCGTCCGGCGCAAACGCCTCTTCGCGATCCTGTGTGATCGCCTCCTGCCGGGCCGACTGGGACTGGAGCGCGGCTTCGGCATCTGCCGCGGTCTCGTCCTCTGCGGCCTGCCGGGCGCGGGCCATGCGGCGGCGAAGACGGGCGGCCCGGCGCGGATCGAGGCCGGAAAAGGCGTCTTCCGCCGTCGCGTCCATCTGTCCGGCGGCGTCGGCGCGCTCCGCGGTCGTTTCGCCGGTTGCGTCTTCGGCCCCTTGCCCGGTCACAGCCGTGGTCACACGCGCGGTTTCGGACAGCGACTCAGCGGCGGTTTGCGGTTCCGCCTCCTCATCGTCTGCCAGATCTTCGCCGACCGTTTCCTGGTACGACCGATCGTCCTCCATCGCGGTGGTCTCGGCACCGGTTTCTTCGGCGGTCTCTTCGGGCAGCGTGGCGGCAAAGCTGTCGTCGAAATGCTCGTCCTCGGAGTAATCGACTTCGGTCTTGGCGGTCTCGCTGCGCGACACCACGGCGCGGATGCGCTGCAGCTTGGCGGCAATGCTGTCGGGTTCAGGGGCGGTTGCCGTTGCGGCGGCGACCGGCTCGGCCTCGGGCAGATCAACCCGATCCTCTTCTTCCTCGGTCGCGGCGACGTCGCCGGCGTGGGCCTCGGCCTGGGCCATGAAGGCGGCGGTCTCTGCGGTCACGCCCGCGGCGGCGGCGGTTTCTGCGGTCTCCGGCGCCTGCACCATCGCCTCGGCGGTCGGCAGGGCATCGGCTCCGGTGGCCTCCTGATGGGGGGGCTGATCCGGCCGCACGTCCGGCGCCGGTGCGGCGGCCCGCGCCACGGGTTCGGCGGCCGCGGCCGGCGCGGCGGGTGCCCCGATCTGCGCCGCGCGCAGGACAAAGCCCGAGCCTTCGCGCCGGGCCTCGACATGGCGGGCGACCTCCCGCTCGGCGATACGGGCGAGCATCTCGGTGTCGGGCTGCGGCGGTTCGGCACCGAAATACCGGTCATCCGCGGCCAGATCGCGGAAATACTCCGCAATCGCCTTCATCGTGTCGAAGGAATCCTCGAATCCCTCCAGCGTGCAGGAAAACGTGCCGTAGGAAACGGTCAACACCTTGTTACTCTGTACCATAGGCTGCTCGTCCTTTTCAGATTTGTTGGGCTGACCCTGCACCCACCAGTGGACAAATTCGGCCCGAATCTGTGCCAATCACCGTATCATTTTGTGGCCAGATTGTGATCTGTTTCCAAAACCCCCATTAATGGCGCCATGAAAAAGCAAATTGTACAGTTCGCCACCCCGGTGACGCTGGTGGGCGGCGGCGCCCTCGGTGTCGACGATCTGGAAACGGCGCTGGCGCTGGCCCCCGACCTGATCGCGGCGGATGGCGGGGCCGGGCCGGCGCTGGCGGCCGGATACATGCCCGAAGCGGTGATCGGTGACTTCGATTCGCTCCGGCGGGCCGACCGCGACCGTATCCCCCCCGATCGGTTGTTTCCGATTAGGGAACAGGACAGCACCGATTTCGACAAGGCGATCCGCTCGATCTCGGCGCCACTGGTGCTGGCGGTGGGCTTTCTGGGCGCGCGGGTGGATCACCAGCTGGCCGCCTTCAACGTGCTGGTGCGCTATCCCGAGCGTCCCTGCGTCCTGCTGGGCGCGCGCGAGGTGGTGTTCCATGCCCCGCCCGCGCTGGCGCTGGATCTGACGCCGGGGGCGATTGTGTCGCTGTTCCCGATGCGCGCGGTCACCGGGCGGTCGCAGGGGCTGGAGTGGCCGATCGACGGGGTGGACCTGGCGCCGGACAGGCGCGTGGGCACCTCGAACCGGGCGCTGGGGGAGGTGCGGATCGAAACCGACGGGCCGGGCCTGCTGGTTATCGTGCCGCGCGACGCACTGGAGGGGGTCATGCGGGTGCTTGCGCCCGGCGCCTTTCCGCCTGCGCCAGCGTCCGGGCCTGCGCCCGCTCGCGCATGACGATGTAAAGCCCGGCGGCGACGGTGACGCAGATGCCTGCGGCGGCAAGCCCGTTTGGCAGATCGCGGAAGATCAGCCAGCCGAACCCGGTGGCAACGGGTATCTCGAGATACTGCATCGGTGCCAGCGTCGCCGCCGGCGCGTAACGCAGCGACCAGGTCATCAGAAGATGCGCGCCGGTGCCGATCGCTCCGATCGCGGCCAGCAGCAGCCACTCGGCGCCGCTGGGGGCGACCAGGGACAGCGGCGCGATCCCGGCGGAGGTGCCGATCAGTAGGACGGGCAACAGCACCACGGTCGCCATGACCCCGCTGACCGCCTGCAACCCGACCGGGTCGGTGTCCTTGGCCAGTTGCCGCGTGACCAGCATGAACAGCGCGAACAGAACCGCGACGCCCAGCGGAAACAGCGCCGGCCAGCCCACTTCGGCAAAGCTGGGCTGAATCACCATCAATGTGCCGACGAACCCCACCGCGCAGGCGGCGAGGCGGCGCGCGCCCACCTCTTCGCCCAGCACGTACTTACCCAGCAGCAGCATGATGAAGGGCATGACGAAGGCGATGGCGATGGCATCGGCCAGCCGCAGGTATTGCAGCGCGGTGAACATGAAGCCGATGCCGCCGATATGCAGCAGGGTGCGCAGCGCCGTCAGCCGCAGCACCCGGCCGCGCATCCGCCACAGCCGGCCGGCCGCGGCCACCAGCGGGATCAGCAACGCCGCCTGCAGGGCGAAGCGCACCAGCAGCAACTGGCCCAGCGGCAGGGTCTCGCCCAGCAGCTTGGCCACCGCGTCGCCCAGCGGCGCGAGCAGGCAGAAACCCAGCATCAGAAGGATGCCCAGAACAGGGCGGTCGGCGGTCATGCGGGCCACGCTAGGCGGCGCGCCGGGCAAGCGCAAGCGGCCCCCGCGCGCCCCTCAGCAATTGGGCACGTTCACCGCCAGCCCGCCGAGCGAGGTCTCCTTGTATTTCTCGCTCATGTCGGCACCGGTCTGGCGCATGGTCTCGATACAGGCGTCCAGCGGCACGAAGTGCTGGCCGTTGCCGCGCAGCGCCAGACTGGCGGCCGAGACCGCCTTGATCGCGCCCAGCCCGTTGCGCTCGATGCAGGGCACCTGCACCAGCCCCTTCACCGGGTCGCAGGTCATGCCCAGGTGATGTTCCAGCGCGATCTCGGCGGCGTTCTCGATCTGCCCGGGGCTGCCGCCCATCACCGCGCAAAGCCCGGCGGCGGCCATCGCGGCGGCGCTGCCCACCTCGGCCTGGCAGCCCGCCTCGGCGCCCGAGATCGAGGCGTTGTATTTCACCAGCCCGCCGATCGCGGCGGCGGTCAGCAGAAATTCGTCGATCCGGTCCGCGCCGGCGCCGGGCACATGGTCGAGCCAGTAGCGGATCACCGCCGGCACCACCCCCGCCGCGCCGTTGGTCGGCGCGGTCACCACCTGACCGCCGGCGGCGTTCTCCTCGTTCACGGCAATGGCATAGGTGGCGATCCAGTCGTTGATGGTATGCGGCGCGGTCAGGTTCATGCCGTATTCCGCCTGCAACGCCTGGTGGATGTCATGCGCGCGCCGCCGGATGTTCAGCCCGCCGGGCAGGGTGCCCTGCGCCGCCAGACCGCGCTCGATACAGGCGTTCATCACTTCCCAGATCCGCGCGGTGCCGCCGGCCAGATGCTCGGCGCCACCGCGGGAGATCTCGTTGGCGCGCTTCATGTCGGCGATGCTGCGGCCGCTGTCGCGCGCCATCTCCAGCATCTCGGCGGCGGATTTGAACGGGTAGGGGACGGGCGGGCCGTCATCGGTGTCCTTGCCCGCCGCCAGTTCCTCCTCGGTCAGAACGAAACCGCCGCCGATGGAATAATAGACCTGTCTCAGGATCACGTCGCCCTGGGCGTCGGTCGCCATCAGGATCATGCCGTTGGCATGGCCGGCAAGCGCGGTGTCATAGTCAAAGATCAGATCCCGCGCCGGATCGAACCGCAACGCCCCCAGATCGTCATGTGGGATCACCCTGTCGGTTTTTATCGCCGCGAGCGCCGCCTCGGCCCGTTCGGCGTCATAGGTCTCGGGGACAAAGCCCGCCAGCCCCAGGATGGTGGCCCTGTCGCTGGCATGACCGACGCCGGTAAAGGCCAGCGAGCCATGCAGCGAGGCGCGCAGCCCGGCAAAGTCGAAGGGCGAGGCGCGCATCAGGTCCAGGAACCGGGCGGCGGCCACCATCGGCCCCATGGTGTGCGAGGAGGAGGGGCCGATGCCCACCTTGAACATGTCGAAGACGGAAAGAAACATCTAGGTGGCCGATCCTTCGGGTGGGGTTGCAGGGTGGGGGGCGGTAAAGGGCGTGGCGCCCAGCCCCTCGGCACGGATCGCGGCGGCAGCGGCGCCGGTGGCCTCCGCGCGGGCGCAGAGCGCGGCCAGCGCCGGGTAGCCGGGCAGCGTGAACCAGCCCCGGTCGAAACCCTCGGGGTAAAGCGCCATCCAGCGCAGCAGGCAGGCCAGGTAGAACTCGCTCGCGCCGCCGGGCCAGTCAGGGGCTGCCACCGCGCGCTCGAGAAGCGCAAGGTGCCCGCGCAGCCGCGCGGTCAGCCGGTCGCGCAGCGCCGACGCGTGGTCCGGGCCGACATACTGGCCGGGATAGAACAGCATCCGCAGATCCGCGTGCAGCGTATTGGAGACAAAGAACAGCCATTTGAGAAAGGCGGCCCGCGCTGGCGCGTCCGGTGCCGGCGCCAGTCCGCCGTGCCGGTCGGCCAGCCACAGCAGGATCGCCGCGGTCTCGAAGATCGGCCCGTCGGGGGTTTCCAGCACCGGGATCAGCCCGCCGGGGTTGAGCGCGCGGTAGGCGGCGCCATCCTGCTGGCGCGCCGCGCGGTCCACCAGCGCGGTTTCATAGGGCAGGCCGCGCGCCTCCAGCGCCAGCCGGATCACCAGCGAGGCGTTGTCGGGGGCATAATGCAGGCGGTAGGGCGGTGTCATGGGCAGCTTCTATCCGGAGGCGTCGGGTCTCGGCTGCACCAAAGCGACATTTCCTCCCGGAAACAAGTCATCGGGGGAAGGCCCGCGCGATTGTCGGCCCAAACCCGCAAGGCAAAGCATCGACCGAAAGGTCGCTGGATCCGGCCCGGTTGCGAGCCCCCTGAGCGCCAAGGTCTGGCGGCTTGCTCGGTGGATCGGATGTGAGCGACAGGCGGGGCCCAACAGGCGGTTCCGATCTGCGGGACGATAGGCTAGCGTGCCCCCGATCCGACAACCCGCCAGCCCCCGGAGGCCCCATGACCGACACACCGCATCTGTTCCGCCCCATCACCCTGCGCGGAATCACCGCCCGAAACCGCGTGGTGATCTCGCCCATGTGCCAGTATTCGGCGCATGAGGGGCATCTGGAGGACTGGCATCTGGTCAACCTGGGCCGCTTCGCGATCGGCGGGGCGGGGATCGTTTTCACCGAGGCCACCGCTGTACAGAAATCGGGCCGTATCACCCATGGCTGTCCCGGACTCTGGACCGACAGCCAGATCGTCGGCCATGCCCGGGTGGCGCAGTTTGCGCTGACCCATGGGGCGATCCCGGCGATCCAGCTGGGTCATGCGGGGCGCAAATCGGGGATGCAGCGGCCCTGGTTCGGCAACGGCCCCCTGAACGAGGCCGATTTCGCCCGCGGCGACATGCCCTGGCCCCCGGTCGGCCCCTCCGAAATCCCGGTGGCCGAGGGCTGGCCGGTGCCCCATGCGTTGACCGGGGAGGACATCGCCGCGCTGGTTGCGGATTTCGTCGCCGCCACCCGCCGCGCCCAGGCCGCCGGCTACAAGATCGTCGAGATCCACGGCGCGCATGGCTATCTGATCCATTCCTTCCTGTCGCCGCTCTCCAACAAGCGGACGGACAGGTACGGCGGCGATCTGGAGGGGCGGATGCGGTTGGCGCTCGAGGTGGCGGCGGCGGTGCGCGCGGCCTGGCCCGAGGATCTGCCGGTGTTCTTCCGCACCTCCGCCGTCGATGGCGACCCGGAGGGCTGGACCCTGCCGGACACGGTGGAACTGGCCAAACGGCTGAAGGAGATCGGCGTCGATGTGATGGACTGCTCGTCCTCGGGCATCGCCGGCGCGGCGACCGCCAGCGGTGGCGGCAAACGCCAGCCCGGTTTCCAGGTGCCCTTTGCCGAAGAGGTGCGGCGCGAGGCGCGGATGCCCACCATGGCGGTGGGGCTGATCACCCATCCGCAACAGGCCGAGGACATTCTGGCGGCGGGCAGGGCCGATCTGATCGCCATCGGGCGCGAGGCGCTGGTCGATCCGATGTGGGCGCTGCACGCGGCAAAGGCGCTGGGCCATGACAGCGGCTATGGCACCTGGCCCGTGCAATCGGGCTGGTGGCTGGCGGTGCGCGACAAGACCTCGGACCTCTACCGGCCTGAGTAAGGGGTCATCGGCGCGCCGCCCTCATCCGGGCCCGGATTCGCAGCCCGTCGCGCAGGTTCAGCGACAGCAGGGTGATGTTGGCGGCGCCGGCCAGCAGCTCCAGCCCCTGCACCGCGTAAAAGGCGGTGTCGAACAGCGCCGCCTGCGCCCGCAGCGCGAGGAAGGCGGCGCTGGGCAGCAGCACCAGCAGCCCGTTGGCGGCGATGATCCTCGTCCGGGAGGTCTTGGCGGTGACCTGGGGCAGCTTCATCCCCCGGCCCAGCCGCGCGCCGATGATCCCCGCGGTGGCCAAAGCGGGGACTAACAGGACCATTCCGTACAGGATGGCGGTCTTGACCGTGGTGATCTGCGCCGGTGTGCCGATCAGCTCGGAGAGTGCGGTAGCGCTCCAGAACCCGGCGATGATCATCAGGCCCAGGATACCCGCGGCGGCGTGGAGTTTTGTCAGCATGGCGAGGCTCCCGGTGAAGAAAAGGATAGCGTGCTATTTATATGTTCATTGAATAGCATGCTATTCAATCTATTGTCATCGCATGAGTACGGAAATTTTCGACAAAGACGACTCGGCCGGGTTTCTCGCAAACCAGATGGCGCGGCTGTTCGCCGCCGGCCTTGCCCGCCGCATCCGCCCGCTGGACCTTGCTCCGGCGCAGTTCATGGTTCTGCTCGAGTTGTGGCGGCAGGACGCGCTGTCACAGGCGGAACTGGTGGCGCGGCTCGACGTGGAGCAGGCGACCATGGCCAACACGCTGGCGCGGATGGAGCGGGACGGGCTGATCCAACGCCTGCCCAGCAAGACCGACGGGCGCGTGCGCCTGGCCTGCCTGACCGACCGGGCCCGCGCCCTGCGCCGACCCGCGACCGCGGCGGCCCGGGCGCAGAACGCCGAGGCGCTGGCCGGGCTGACGCCGCAGGAGCGGGGCGCGTTTCTGCGGATGATGAAGGCGGTCGCCGACACGATGCGGACCGCGCGCGACGCCGGGCCCCCGGCGACGGGGGGCGCAAGGGACGAATAGCCCTCGCAGTGGGACGGGGTTTTGCCTATAACGCCCCTGATCCTTTCCGAACGAGGCCGCCATGACCGGAGAACTCTCGCCCATCGACAAGGCAAAATTTGTCGCCGCCCGCCGCGCCGCCGATTTCGTCGAAGACGGAATGCGCGTGGGGCTCGGAACCGGCTCGACCGCGGCCTGGCTGGTGCGTTGCCTGGGCGAGATGGTGCGCCAGGACGGGCTGAAATTCAAAGGCGTGCCGACCTCGACCCGGACCGCCGAACTGGCCCGCGACGTCGGCATCGAGGTGATCAGCCTGGACGAGGCGCGCTGGCTGGACCTGACCATCGACGGCGCCGACGAATTTGACGGCGATCTGAACCTGATCAAGGGGGGCGGCGGCGCGCTGCTGCAGGAAAAGATCGTCGCCACCGCCTCGGACCGGATGGTGGTGATCGCCGATATCGGCAAGCAGGTGGAGACGCTGGGCGCCTTCCCGCTGCCGGTCGAGGTGATCCCCTTCGGCTGGCAGACCACCCAGGCGCTGATCGAGGAAACGCTCATTTCGATGGATGTGCTTGGGCGCGACACCACGCTGCGGATGAACGGCGAGGCGCCCTTTGTCACCGACGAAGGCAACTACATTCTTGATCTGCACCTGCACCGCATCGGCAATGCGCGCCAGCTTGCGCTGGTGCTGAACCAGATGCCGGGCGTGGTTGAAAACGGCCTCTTCATTGATATCTGTGACACCGTCGTGCTGGGCTTTGGCGATGGCCGGGTCGAGTTGCGCGACATCAACGAGGGTACGATCGAGCATGACAGGCTGGACTTTGTCGAGAGTGAGAACCTGTTCACCGATCTTTCGGACTGAGGACCGCATTTCATGAGCTTTGACTACGACCTTTTCGTCATCGGCGGCGGGTCCGGCGGTGTTCGCGCCGCGCGCGTGGCCGCCGGCGAGACCGGCGCCAGGGTCGCGTTGGCCGAAGAGGACCGCTATGGCGGCACCTGCGTGATCCGTGGCTGCGTGCCGAAAAAACTGATGGTCTTCGCCAGCGAATATTCGGACATGGTCGAGGATGCGAAAAGCTATGGCTGGACCATCGCGCCGGGTCGGTTCGACTGGCCCGCGTTCCGCGCCAAGCTGGAGGCCGAACTGGACCGCCTCGAAGGCATCTATCGCAACCTGCTGAAGAACGCCGGGGTCGAAAGCTTCGATCAGCGCGCGCGCCTGGTCGATCCGCACACGGTGGAACTGGCGGACGGCACCCGCAAGAGCGCCAAACATATCCTGCTGGCCACCGGCGGCCGCCCGGTGAAGCCCGATATGCCGGGCGCGGAACTGGGCATCACCTCGAACGACATCTTCCACCTTGCCGAGCTGCCAAAATCGATCCTGATCGTCGGCGGCGGCTATATCGCCTGTGAATTCGCCGGCATTCTCAACGGGCTGGGCGTCAAGGTCACGCAATTCTATCGCGGTGCGCAGATCCTGCGCGGGTTCGACGACGAGGCGCGCGGGCTGGTCAGCGAAGAGATGTGCCAGCGCGGTATCGACCTGCATCTGGGCACCAACATCCTTGAGATGGCGGGCGCCGGCGCCGGCGGCATCCGCGTCAAGGCCACCAATGGGACCGAGCGGGTGTTCGATCAGGTGATGTTCGCCACCGGCCGCACCCCCAATGCCGACGATCTGGGGCTGGAGGCGCTGGGCGTCGAACGCGGCCGCAAGGGCGAGGTGGTGGTCGACGAGTACAGCCAGACCGGGGTGCCCTCGATCTATGCCATCGGCGACGTGACCGACCGGGTCAACCTGACCCCGGTGGCGATCCGCGAGGGCATGGCCTTTGTCGAGACGGTGTTCAGGGGCAACCCGACGCCGGTGGATCACGAGCTGATCCCGACCGCGATCTTCACCCAGCCCGAGATGGGCACCGTGGGGCTGAGCGAGGAAGAGGCGGCGGCGCAGGAACCGATCGAGGTCTATGCCACCAGCTTCAAGCCGATGCAGCAAAGCTTTGCCGGACGCTCCGACCGGGTGCTGATGAAGCTCGTGGTCAGCAAGGCCAGCCGCAAGGTGCTGGGCTGTCACATCGTGGCCCCCGGCGCCGGGGAAATGATCCAGCTGGCGGGAATCGCGGTCAAGATGGGCGCGACGAAAGAGGATTTCGACCGGACCGTGGCGGTGCATCCGACCATGTCCGAGGAAATCGTGACAATGAAGACGCCGGTGCGCAGCGCTTGATTTGAGCGGCGGCGAACACAGGTTAGGTACAAGGCCGCGCAAGCGGCATCAAAAGGGATAGATGTATGGCTGGCAATAGCGGTGGCCCCTGGGGCGGCGGCGGGTCGTCCGGGGGCGGAGGCAACCGGGGCGAAAATGGAAGCGGCGGAAACGGCGGCGGTAACGGCGGCGGAAACGGTGGCGGCGGTCGCCGTCCCGAAGACGGCGGTCCGCAGATCCCCGAGATCGACGAGTTGATGCGCAAGGGTCAGGAACAGCTGCGCGTCCTGATGGGCGGGCGCGGCGGCAAGGGCGGCGGCACAGGCCGCGGTTCGGGCGGCGGCGGCGGCCCGCTGTTCACCAAGGGCACCATCGGGCTGGGCGTTGTCGCCGCGGCCGTGCTCTGGGGGATGGCAAGCTTCTATACCGTCAAGCCCGAAGAGCAGTCGGTGGAACTGTTTCTGGGCAAATTCTCGGGCATCGGCCAGCCGGGCCTGAACTTTGCTCCCTGGCCGCTGGTTTCTGCCGAGGTGATCCCGGTCACCACCGAACAGCGCGAGGACATTGGCGTTGGCCGCGGTCAGGATGCCGGTCTGATGCTGACCGGCGACGAGAACGTGGTCGACATTGATTTCCAGGTGGTCTGGAACATCAGCGATCCGGCGAAATTCCTGTTCAACCTGCGCGATGCGCGCCCCACGATCCGGGCGGTTTCGGAATCGGCGATGCGCGAGATCATCGCGCAATCCGACCTGGCGCCGATCCTGAACCGGGACCGCGGTGTGATCGCCGACCGTCTGCTCGATCTGATCCAGTTCACGCTGGACAGCTATGACAGTGGCGTCAACATCGTGCGGGTCAACTTCGACAAGGCAGATCCGCCGCAGCAGGTGATCGACGCCTTCCGCGAGGTGCAGGCCGCCGAGCAGGAACGCGACCGGCTGCAGAACGTCGCCGACGCCTATGCCAACCGTGTACTGGCCGAGGCGCGCGGTGAAGCCGCCCAGGTCCTGGAAGAGGCCGAAGGCTATCGCGCCCGCGTCGTCAACGAGGCGGAAGGCGAGGCCAGCCGCTTCTCGGCGGTGCTGGAGGAATATTCCAAGGCCCCTGAGGTGACCCGCAAGCGGCTCTACCTCGAGACCATGGAAGAGGTGCTGGGCGGGATCGACAAGATCATCCTGGACGAAAGTGTCGGCGGGTCCGGTCAGGGCGTGGTGCCCTATCTGCCGCTGAATGAACTGCGCCGCTCCGGCGATGGGGAGAACAAGTGATGCGGAAATCGACCTTCATCCTGCCCGTCATCGTGGTTCTGGTGGCGGTGATCATGTCCTCGGTCTTTATCGTGGACGAACGTGAAAAGGCGCTGGTGCTGCAATTCGGCCGTGTCGTCGCGATCAAGGAGGATCCGGGGCTGGCGTTCAAGATCCCGCTGATCCAGCAGGTCGTGAAATACGACGACCGGATTCTCAGCCGCGACGTGCAGCCGCTGGAAGTGACGCCGCTGGACGATCGGCGCCTCGTCGTCGACGCCTTCGCGCGCTATCGTATTGTCGATGTGAACCGCTTCCGTCAGGCCGTTGGTGCCGGCGGCATCGCCGCAGCGGAAACCCGGCTCGATTCGATCCTGCGCTCGCAAACCCGCGAGGTGCTGGGCTCGGTCAGCTCGAACGACATCCTCAGCTCGGACCGGGCCGCGCTGATGCTGCGCATCCGTGACGGCGCCATCGGCGAGGCGCGGGGGCTCGGGGTCGACATCATCGACGTGCGGCTGAAGTCCACCGACCTGCCGTCGCAGAACCTTTCGGCGACCTTCGACCGGATGCGCGCCGAGCGCGAGCGCGAGGCCACCGACGAGCGGGCCCGCGGCAACGAGGCGGCGCAGCGCGTGCGTGCCCAGGCCGACCGGACCGTGGTCGAACTGGTCTCGGACGCCAAGCGCGAGGCCGAGATCACCCGCGGTGAGGCCGACGCCAAGCGGAACGCCATCTTTGCCCAGGCGTTCGGACGCGACCCGGAGTTCTTCGAGTTCTATCGCTCTCTCACCGCCTACAGCCGGGCGCTGAAAGGGACGAATTCGACAATGGTGATGTCGCCTGACTCGGAATTCTTCAACTATCTCAAGTCCGCAGAAGGCGCGGGCAAGAGTGCGCTCTCGTCGCAACCCGCGCAACGCACCCAGAGGGAGCAGCCGGGGACGTCGGAGTGATCGCAACCGTCGTTCTGGCCCTCGGGCTGGTATTGATCGTGGAGGGGCTGGCCTGGGTGCTGGCCCCTTCGCTTGTGGAGCAGCTGCTGGAGCGCCTGCGCGCGCTGCCGGTCCCGGCCCGTCGCCTGATCGGTGCGCTGGCACTGGTCGCCGGGCTGATCCTGTTGTGGACCGCGCAACAGCTTGGGGCGGGCTAGGGGGGGGGGCGCAGCGGGTAAGGATCCCGGGCACCCGGACGCGGTCCCGCCGCCCGTTATGCGCGGCCCGCCGCCGGTTTCGCGCCGGACGGAGGAAAAAACCGATCACGCGCCTTTCACAACAGTTTGATTGCATGCAACACTCGTTGCGGGTCCGGGATCAGCGCTTACATATCGCACCGGAACGCACGCCTCGAAAAACCGCATTGGGCGCGGGTTTCGAACTCAACCAGGCATCTGCAAGGAGGCAACCAGTGCAGCCAAAGGCAATCACACATCCGAACGGGCAGGCCGGCCCGGTCACCCGTATGCGGCTGATCGGACTGACCGTTTTGACAATGATCCTTGTGCTGGCGCAGGTCGCGCTCGCCCAGGCCAAGCCGGAAAGCCTCGCGCCTCTGGCGGAAAAGATCAGCCCGGCGGTGGTCAACATCACCACCACCACGCTCGTCGAGGGCCGCACCGGTCCGCAGGGCATCGTCCCCGAGGGCTCGCCCTTCGAGGATTTCTTCAAGGAGTTCCAGGACCGCAACAAGGATCAGGACCGGCCGCGGCGTTCGTCGGCGCTTGGATCCGGCTTTGTCATTTCCGAGGACGGCTATGTGGTCACCAACAACCACGTGATCGATGGCGCCGACCAGATCCAGATCGAGTTCTTCGACGGCGAGGAGATGGAAGCCGAGGTGGTCGGCACGGATCCCAACACCGATATCGCACTGCTCAAGGTCAAGGCGGACAAACCACTCGCCTTCGTGCCCTTCGGCGACAGCGACATCGCCCGCGTCGGCGACTGGGTGATGGCCATGGGCAACCCGCTGGGTCAGGGCTTCTCGGCCTCGGTCGGTATCGTCTCGGCCCGCAACCGGGCGCTCAGCGGCACCTATGACGATTACATCCAGACCGACGCGGCGATCAACCGGGGCAACTCGGGCGGGCCGCTCTTTAACATGGACGGCGAGGTGATCGGCGTGAACACCGCGATCCTGTCGCCCAACGGTGGCTCGATCGGCATCGGTTTCTCGATGGCCTCCAACGTGGTCAGCAAGGTGGTCGATCAGCTGCGCGAATATGGCGAGACCCGCCGCGGCTGGCTGGGCGTGCGCATCCAGGACGTGACCGACGACGTCGCCGAGGCGATCGGTCTGGCCAAGGCCGAGGGCGCGCTGATCACCGATGTGCCGGAGGGCCCCGCCAAGGAGGCCGGGCTGCTCTCGGGCGATGTGATCGTCAGCTTTGACGGCAAGGACGTGAAGGACACCCGGGCGCTGGTCAAGCAGGTCGGCAACACAACCGTCGGCAAGGCTGTGCGCGTGGTGGTGTTCCGCGAGGGCGCCACCAAGACGGTGCTGGTGACCCTGGGCCGCCGCGAAGAGGCCGAGCGCGCCGTACCCGCCGCGATGAATGGCGACGAGGCCCCGGCGCCGAGCAAGACCGAGGTGCTGGGCCTGACCCTGACGCCCCCCACCGCGGATATGCGCAAGGAGCTGAGCATTCCCGACAGCATGGACGGTCTTGTCGTGGTCGACGTGGACGAGACCAGCGAAGCCTTTGAGAAGGGGCTGCGCGCGGGCGATCTGATCACCGAGGCCGGCCAGCAGAAGGTTGCCTCGGTCGCCGATCTGGAGGGCCGCATTGCCGAGGCCAAGGACGCCGGGCGCAAGTCGCTGCTGCTGCTGATCCGCCGTGGTGGCGATCCGCGGTTCGTGGCCCTGGGGCTGGAGGGTTGAACCCACAGCGCTGACCGACATGGGGAAAGGCCGGGCCGCGCGCCCGGCCTTTTTCGTTGTGCCGGGGGCCGCGCGCCCGACCGGCTCCAGGACCGGTCCCAGGACCGGCGGCCGGCGCGGCTGTGTGCATGGGGCGGGGCCGGTTTTCAGCCGCGATCCCTTGGTCCCCTGCATGGGCGTATCCAGGCAGGGACCGACCCGGATGCGGGCCGTCTGGCGGCCCCCGGACCAGAGGAAGGGCGTCAAGCCGGTTGCCAAAACGCCGTTTAGGGGAAACACTGGGGTCAGGGTTCGCTCCCTGGGGATCTCCGCTTTGAAGCGTAACCCCTTGAAAGGTAATGAAATGGTCAATGATTATTTGAGAACCGAGCGTATTCCCAAGAGCTATGCGGCGACCGATGTGCTGAAAACCTTTGGCTGGCCGAAACCAAGCCATCAGAAAATCGTCCAGAAAAGTTATAACGCGAAATTTCGAAAAACCGCGCCCACGGCCGACACGGTTCTGACCGCGCCCGCGGATTTCAGCTTTCCGCGCATGAACCCCAAGCAGTTCGCCGACTTCAAGAAAAAGCTGGGCGAACTCAAAGGCGTATACGACGAATTGACCCGTTTTCGTGAAGGTTGCGAGGCTGAACTCAAACGTCACACGACCAGCATCAAAAAGGTCGAGGATGCCTACAAACGCTACAACAAGCACCTGGCGAACGCGAACAAGCTGGCAAAGCGCTGCGTTGACGATCTGAAGGCCTGCGGCATCCAGAGCCCGACGTTGCTGTTTTCCGAACGGCAGGCGGATTTCTGGCTCGATCAGGTCAAGATCCTTAAGAAAACCCAGAAGGACGATCTGATGACCGAAGGCGGGCGCGAAACCCTTCAGCATCAGATCAAGGATCTGAAAAAGGGCCAGGCAGAGGTGATGAAGGATATTCTGACCCAGATGGCCCGCATCGCGGGCGCCTCGGTGGTCATGCCCTGACGTCTGCAGGCGCGGGTCCGACGGGCGGATTTCGGTAATAAAAAACGAGCCATGTGTTGGGGGCACATGGCTCGTACTCGACCGGCCGATACAGCACCGAATGGGGAGCGGACCGCAGTTTGGCGGGCACCGAAAGGCTGAACTTTGGGGGGACAGAACCTCCCGGTCGGTATACCCCGCCACACAATAGGATCGCCCATCGCCGCCCCGGCGTCTGTAAGGTAGATCACAGATATGCCATTTAAAATCCGGCGATCTGTCCACCGTGGCGATCAGATCGCTTCGAGGTCCGCCAGCGCCTGCAATGCGATGCGATCGTGTATCTTCACCCCGCCGCGCCCGGTCTCGATCACACCGGCCTCGCGCCAGTTCGACAGGGTCTTTGACACTGCCTCGCGGGTGGCGCCGACGAATTCGGCCAGTTCCGCCTGCGAAAGTCCCACCGCCCCGCCTTCGGCGCCGCCGGTCACCTCGCCCAGGTGCAGCAGACGTCGTGCCAGCCGGGTGGAGAGCGGAAGGAACACCTGTTCGTTCAGCAGCCGGCCCATCCAGCGCATCCGCTGGCCCGCCAGCCGGATCAGGTCATCGGCCAGATCGGGAGAGTGGTGGATCTTGTTCAGAACATCCGCATGACGCACCCGCAGCAGCCGGGCGGGCGTCAGCGCTGTGACCGTCGCGGTATGCGGGCCGGGATCGAACAGGGTGATCTCGCCAAAGACCGCGCCCGGACCCATCAGGTCCAGCGACAGCTTGCGCCCGTTGGCGGCGATCACCGAGAATTCCAGTTGCCCCTCCAGAATGGCGAACAGGGAATCCCCCTGGGCCTCCTGCTCGAACAGCACCTGGCCTGCCGACAGTCTGACCGGCACCGCCTGCGCGGCCAGCATCCGTTTCAGGCTGTCGGATGCGGCGGAGAGAAAGCTGCTGTCAGGAAGGGGCAGGGCCATGTGCAAGCTCCCGTCGGAATCGAGGACTCAAGGTTATCAAACACCATATCTGGGTGCACATGGGCCGCCTAGAGATCGCTCTCGCCGGGGTCGATCATGTATTTCTGCAACCCCATCACCTGCCACCACAGGAACAGGAACAGCACGATCGGAAAGCCGAAGGTCTCGATCTTGACCCACAGATCGGTGGACAGGGTGCGCCAGACCAACTCGTTCGCGCCCGCCAGCACGGCAAACCCGAGGCAGAGCCGCCGGGTCAGGATCATCCAGCCCACCTCTTTCATCGGCAGCATGTCGGCCATCACGAAGGCCAGATAGGACCGTCCCTGCAAAAGGCCCAGACCGAGCAGGCCGGAGAACACGCCATAGACGATGGTGGTCTTCATCTTGAAGAACCGCTCGTCGTTGAACCAGGCGGTCAGCCCGCCGAAGAAGATCACCATGAAGGCGGTGAAGATCTGCAGCCGGCTGAGCTGCCCGGTCAGGCGCCACAGGATCGCCATAGCGCCCAGCATCAGCGGCACGAACAGAACCGTGGCGACGATGAAGCCGGAGTATTCGGTGCCGGCAAACTCGAACGTCTGCTCGCGCAGTTTCAGGTAGATCACGAAAAAGACCACTGGCGGGCCCAGTTCCAGCACCTGCCGCAGGATCGGGTTCACTTCTTTTTTCTGGGTCATGGTCCTCTGCCCGCTACCTTGCCTGGCCGCCGCCTCAGCCGCCCATCTCAACTATCACCGCGCCCAGCGCGATCAACCCCATAAGGGCGATCCGTCGCGGCCCCACGGTCTCTTTCAGCACCAGCCAGCCGATCAGCGCGGCGAACACGGTCGAGGTTTCGCGCAGCACGGCGGCCTCGCCCACCTTGTCCAGACGGGTCGCCAGCATGATCGAGCCAAAGCTCAGGAACGCCACCAGCCCGCCGGAAACCCCGCGTAGCATCAGCGGCCCGGCGGCAGGGCGGTGGGTCATGCTGCGCAGCCGCAGCCCCGCCAGCACCGGGAAGGCGATGCCGTCGATCATGAAGAACCAGGCGAGAAAGGTGAACGGGTCGGCGGCGGCGCGGATGCCGTAGGCGTCATAGGTGGTGTAGCAGGCAACCAGGAGCCCGGTCGCCACCGCCAGGCCCAGCGCCGTTACCAGCGTGTCGCGCGCGGCGGTGAGGTAGATCAGATTGTACAAGGCGAGGCCGAAAATCCCCGACAGCAGCACCCCGACGCCCAGCCACTGCACCGGCGTGAACACCTCGGAAAAGATCAGCCAGGCGCCGATCACCGCGAACAGCGGTCCGGTGCCGCGCACCACCGGATAGACCACGGTATAGGCTCCCTTGGTATAGGCCTGCGCCTGCAACAGTTTGTAGGCGGTATGAATCACCCAGGCCCCGGCAAAGATCGGCCACATCTGCGCGCCCGGCCAGGGCACCACAAACAGCGCGAAGGGCGCCGCCATCAGCCCATAGGCCCCGTCGATGGCGCCGCGGCTGAGCCAGGGGTCGTGCCGCCCCTTTTGCAGCGCGCCGAACACCGCGTGCAGGAAGGCCGCGAGAATGGCCAGCGCCAGGGCGAGCTGATGCCCGGCCTCGGTGCCCTCCAGAGAGATCAGCCAGGCGCTCAAGGCGTTCCGATCCGGCGGGCGCTCGGGAACGCCGTATTCTTGAAGAGAACAAGCAGGGGGGATGCGCCCGGATATTCGGCGCCGCGCCGGGGGGCGGCATGGGCGGCGGGCAAGGGGGTCAATCCTCCAGCCCGGTCAGGGCGGCGGCGAATTCTGCGGGGTCGAAGGGGGCCAGATCGTCGATCTGTTCGCCGACGCCGATGGCGTGGATCGGTAGCCCGAACTTATCGGCCAGCGCGACCAGAACGCCGCCCTTGGCGGTGCCGTCGAGCTTGGTCATCACCAGGCCGGTGACGTCGGAGATCTTCTTGAAGATATCCACCTGGCTCAGCGCGTTCTGGCCGGTGGTGGCGTCGAGCACCAGCAGCGTGTTGTGCGGCGCGGTCGGATCCTTCTTGCGGATGACGCGGACGATCTTGGCCAGTTCCTCCATCAGGTCGGCGCGGTTCTGCAGCCGGCCGGCGGTGTCGATCATCAGCAGGTCGGCGCCGTCCTCCTGTGCCTTGGTCATGGCGTCGAAGGCGAGGCTGGCGGGGTCCGAGCCCTCGGGCGCGGTCAGCACCGGCACACCGGCGCGGTCGCCCCAGACCTGAAGCTGTTCGACGGCCGCGGCGCGAAAGGTGTCGCCTGCGGCGATCACCACGGATTTTCCGGCCGCCTTGAACTGGCTGGCGAGCTTGCCGATGGTGGTGGTCTTGCCCGAGCCGTTGACGCCGACCACCAGCACCACCTGCGGCCGTTTGGGATAGAGCGGCATCGGCCGGGCGACGGGTTCCATGATGCGGGCGATCTCACCGGCGAGCAGGCGCTTGATCTCTTCGGTAGAGACCTTCTTGCCATAGCGCCCCTCGGCGAGGTTGGCGGTGACGCGAAGCGCCGTGTCCACCCCCATGTCGGAGGCGATGAGCAGCTCTTCGAGCTGCTCCAGCATGTCGTCGTCGAGCACCCGCCGGACGACGGTGCGCTGGGCCTTGCGGCCCAGCAGGCGGCCCAGAAGGCCGGGATTGTCGTCGGGGATCTCCATCGGCATGTCGATGCCGGGGATCTCGACCGGGGGCGCGCCTGGGCCGGGGTCTTGCGGCATCGGCTGGCCCGGATCCGGTGTGCCGGGCAGTTCCGGCGCCGGTTGCGGCGCGGGGCCCGGTTCGGGCTCCGGTCGCGGCTCGGGCGTGGCCGGCACCGGCTCCGGCTCGGGGGACGGTTCCGGCGCGGGCTCGGGCACCTGTTCCGGCTCCGGCGCGGGCGCCGGTTCGGGTTCAGGGGCGGGCTCGGCCGGGGCCGGTGGCACCTCTTGCGGCTGCGGTTTGGTTTCGGGCTGGTCCGCAGCCAGCTCTTCGACCTCGCCGCCCTTCTCGACGATGGCATCGAGCCCTTGTTCGAGCTTGGAGGACGACCGGAACAGCCGCTGTTTGAGTTTCGAGAATAACGCCATGGCAAACTCCGCGTGATACCCTTTCCACCTAATGCGGATCGCGGCCACTTGCAAAGGGCGCGCGGTCAGGTGCCCCGGTTCCAGTTGTGGGTCAGGCGATGGGTTCAGGGGGCGGGCAGGGCGAAGGCCGCCAGAAACCCCGCCTGCGCGCCCCAGTAGAGCGGCCAGACCGCATAGGGCGCGAGCCTGAGCAGCCTGTGGCCGGGGCGGGCCAGGAACACCTCCCATGCGAGGATCAGATCCGAGGCGATGAAGGCCATCGCGGCGGGTAGCGCCAGCGCCAGCGCCCCCGCGGGCGGCAGGGTCAGCGCGCAGGCCCCCATGCCGAGGATGATCGGGATATAGACCAGCACCGGCAGCCGCAGCGCGCCGGCGCGCGGGGCGATCCGCGCCGCCATCGCCGCGCCCAGCAGGCCGAATCCCGCCAGCGCGGCAAGCCGCCAGCCCGAGGTCAATTGCCCGGGATCGGCCCCCTCGCGCGTCAGGAAGAGGGCGATATAGGCCAGATGCCCCGCCGCGAAGGCGCCGACGCCGGCCATGAAGGCGCGCTCGCTTGGGCGCGACAGGAGCCAGTCGCCAAGCGCGCAGAGTGCCAGCGCCAGGATCAGCAGCGCCGGGGCCTGCGCCATCGCCGCCGCGGCGGCCAGCAGCAGTACGGCGGCGGTCTTGACCGCGCTGCGCAGCAGGCCCGGATTGCGCGCCACCAGCGGCAGATAGCCCAGGGCACAGACGAATGCGCAGGCAAGCGCGGCAAGCGTAAGGGCGGTCATGCGGATCCTCCGGTTGGCGGCCGGGTCAGCATTGCCGATTTGATAGCCGGGCGCCAGCGGCGGAAGTTGGCCCTGCCGCCCGCCCGGGCGGCGGTCCAGGAAAGGCCCCTATGCTCCGTTTCGTCATTGCCAGCCTGACGCCCGTGGCGCTGATCGCGGCGGCCTGCCTTGCGGGCGGCATCTGGCCGGCGCTGGCGCTGCTTTACATGACAGTCTTCGTGGCGCTGGCCGACCTGTTCGGACCGGAGGCGTTGCCGGAGATCGAGGCGAGGGAGGCTGCGGCCAACCGCCTCTCGGTCGCGCTGGGGATCGCGCATCTTGCGCTGTTGCCGCTGGGGGTCTGGGCGATTGCCGACGGTCCGGTTCTGAGCCCTGCCGGGCGCATCCTGACCGGGCTGGCGCTGGGGCTGTTCCTGGGGCAGGTGTCGCATCCCAACGCGCATGAGCTGATCCATCGCTCGGCCCGGGGGCTGCGGCGGCTCGGCGTGGCCGTCTATGTTACGCTGCTGTTCGGTCATCACGCTTCGGCCCATCCCAAGGAGCACCATGTGCATGTGGCGACCGACCGCGATCCCAATTCGGCGCGGCTGGGCGAGGGGGTCTATCGGTTTTTCCTGCGCGCCTGGATCGGCTCGTTCCGCGCCGGTCTGCGGGCCGGCGGGCTCGGCCCTGCCGTCCGCGTCGACGGCACGCGCCGCAGTGGTATTCCTCGTCGCTGATGCTGAACGCGCCGCGCCATTCGGACCACCATCAGAATCCGGCCCGCGCCTTACCCGCGCTGCGGCTGGACGGCCGGATGCCGGTGCTGCCGCGGTCGATGCCGGTGATGGCGGTGATCGCGCTGATCCCGCCGCTGTGGCGCCGGATCATGGACCGGCGCGCGCGGGGCTGGGCGGCGCGGTCTTCCGGCAAACCGCCGCCTGCGCCCTGATGCGCGATTGGCAAGCGGGCAGGCGATCTGCGACACTTGCCGAATGCGCCTGCACCATCTGATTCCCGCCCTGCTGCTGGCCGGGCTGCCCGCCTTGGCCCAGACCGCCGCCCCGCCACTGTCGGCCGAGGCCTTTGACGCCTATACCAGGGGCAAGACCCTGTTCTATGGCCGTGGCGGCGCCGCCTACGGCGTGGAGCGGTATCTCGACAATCGCCGGGTGATCTGGTCCTTTCTGGACGGCGACTGCAAGAAGGGCGTCTGGTACGAGGATGCGGGCCAGATCTGCTTTCTCTACGAGGACCGGCTCGATCCGCAGTGCTGGACCTTTAGCCAGGGGCCGAACGGGCTGGTGGCGCGATTCGAGGACGATCCGGACGCCACCGAGCTTTACGAGGCCGAGGACATCGGCGAAGAGATGCTCTGTTACGGACCCGACGTGGGGGTCTGACTAACGTGGTTGAGGGGGCGCTGCCCCCGTCGCCTGCGGCGCCTCCCCCGGGGATATTCGCGGCCGGCAATAGCCGCCGGTCAGAACAACGAGCCCTGATCCGGCGGGGAGGACGGTTTCGTCCGCTTGCGCGGCGCCGCGGGCGCGGGTGCGGGCGGAACGGGCGGGGTTATTGCGCCGGTCGGAGTGACCGCAAGGCGGCCATCGGCGAACTGGATTTCGAGATGCGGCTCGCGCCCTGCGGCGTCGCGGCGGGTGATCACGTGTTCGCCCGCGCGGACCACCGCATAGCCGCGCTCGAGGGTGGCCTCGTACCCCAGCGAAGACAGCAGCCGGTCGGTCGCGTCGAGTTGACGGCGCATGCGGTCGAGCCGTTGCCGATGGGCCGTCTCCAGCCGGCCCGAAAGCGTCGTGATCCGCTCTCGCCGCCGTGCGATCTCGCGGGAGATCGGGGCGAGGGTAAGCCGCGCGGCGTTCAGCCGGTCGCGCCGCCGGGCCAGCAGCCCGCGCAACGCCGAGGGGCGCAGGCCACCAGCCACCTCGGACAAGGTCATGCGCCGCCGCTGCACGCCGCCGGACAGGGCCCGTGGCAGTCTCTCGGCGATCCAGTCCAGCCGCTGCCGCGGCCCGTCGAGCAGCGCCTCGCCGCGCGGCAGGGCGCGGGAGAGATCGCCGATCCGCTGACGGCGTTGGGCGAGGCCGGTGGTGGCGGCCCGCGACAGCCGCGCGCCCATGCCGTCGGCCCAGGCCATCAGCTCCAGCCGCACCGGCACCGCGAGCTCTGCCGCCGCCGTGGGGGTCGGCGCCCGCCGGTCCGAGACGAAGTCGATCAGCGTGGTGTCGGTCTCATGCCCCACGGCCGAGATCAGCGGGATGTCGGAGGCGGCGGCGGCGCGGGCCACAATCTCTTCGTTAAAGCCCCACAGATCTTCGACCGAGCCGCCGCCGCGCGCCACGATGATCAGGTCGGGCCGGGGCAGCGCGCCGCCGGGCTGCAGCCGGTTGAAGCCTTCGATCGCGCGGGCCACCTCGGCGGCGCAGCTCTGACCCTGCACAGCGACCGGCCAGATCAGCACCTTGCGCGGAAACCGGTCGTGGAGGCGGTGCAGGATGTCGCGGATCACCGCGCCCGAGGGCGAGGTGACGACGCCGATGATCCGCGGCAGGTAGGGCAGCGGTTTCTTGCGCGCAGGATCGAACAGTCCTTCGGCGGCCAGCTGTTTCTTGCGCTTTTCCAGCAGCGCCATCAGCGCGCCCTGGCCGGCGACCGCCACCTCGTCGACGTTGAGATTGTATTTCGACTGACCGCCGAAGGCGGTCAGGCGGCCGGTGACGACAACCTCCAGCCCCTCTTCGGGCACCACGCTGAGGCTGGCGACCTGTCCCTTCCAGGTGGTGCAGGCCAGCACGCTGCGGTCGTCCTTGACGTCGAAATAGAGATGCCCCGAACGCGCGCGGAACACCCGGCCCACCTCGCCGCGGACGCGGACGCGGCCAAAACTGCCCTCCAGCGTGCGTTTGATCTCGCCCGAGATCTCCGAGACGGTGTATTCGGGCATGTTCTGCCCCGGGGTCGGATCGTCGATCAGGTCGGACATCTCGCGTGCCTTGCCTTTCCTTTGGACTCTGCCTGCTTGTTCTGCTGCGCCGCCCAGCTTAGAACGCCGCGCAGGCAAGGCCAAGCAGATCGGAGAATTGAGCCCCATGAACATCCTCATCCTCGGCGGCGGCGGGCGGGAACATGCGCTGGCATGGGCTGTGATGCAGAACCCCAAATGCGACAAGCTGATCGTGGCGCCGGGAAATGCCGGCATCGCCCAGATCGCCGATTGCGCCGCGCTGGAGATCGAGAACGGCGCGGCGGTGGTCGCCTTTGCCGAAGAGAACGCCATCGACTTTGTCATCGTCGGCCCCGAGGCGCCGCTGGCCGCCGGTGTCGCCGACCGCCTGCGCGAGGCCGGGCTGCTGGTCTTCGGGCCCAACCGCGCGGCGGCGCGGCTGGAGGCGTCGAAAAGCTTTACCAAGGAAATCTGCGATGCGGCCCATGCGCCCACCGCAGGCTATGGCCATTTCACCGATGCCGGGGCGGCCAAGGACTATGTCCGCGCTCAGGGCGCGCCCATCGTGGTCAAGGCCGACGGGCTGGCCGCCGGCAAGGGGGTGATCGTGGCGATGACCGAGGCGGAGGCGCTCGAAGCCATCGACGACATGTTCGGCGGCGAATTCGGCGAAGCCGGGGCCGAGGTGGTGGTCGAGGAGTTCATGGAGGGCGAAGAGGCCAGCTTCTTCGTCCTATGCGACGGCGAGACCGTGCTGCCGATCGGCACCGCGCAGGACCACAAGCGGGTGGGCGAGGGCGACACCGGCCCCAATACCGGCGGCATGGGCGCCTATTCGCCGGCACCGGTGATGACCGACGCGGTGACGCAAAAGGCGCTGGACGAGATCGTGAAACCCACCATGGCAGAGATGGCCCGGCGCGGTGCGCCCTATCAGGGTGTGCTCTACGTCGGGTTGATGATCAAGGACGGCCAGCCGCGGCTGGTGGAATACAACGTCCGCTTTGGCGATCCCGAATGCCAGGTGCTGATGATGCGGCTGGGGGCGCAGGCGATGGACCTGATGCACGCCGCCGCCGAGGGGCGTCTGGCCGGGACGCGGGTGAGCTGGGGCGACGATCACGCCATGACCGTGGTGCTGGCCGCCAGCGGCTATCCCGGCACCTATGAAAAGGGGACCGAGATCCGCGGCCTCGACAAGCTGCCCGAGACCAGTTTCGAGATGTGCTTTCACGCCGGCACGGTGGCCCGTGAGGGCAAGATCCTTGCCAATGGCGGCCGCGTTCTGAACGCCACCGCGCGCGGTGCGACCCTGGCCGAGGCGCGCGCGCGCGCCTATGCCATGGCCGAGGCGATCGACTGGCCCGAGGGGTTCTATCGCCGCGATATCGGCTGGCGCGCGCTGGGCGACGGCTGAGCCGCGGCGCGGGTCTTTGCAGGGGCGCGCGTGCCGGTGTAACCTGACGTCGATGGGGAGAGACGCATGACCGCTGTGACCGAGGAGGTGCTGGACCGCCTGTTCGCCAGCCGCGATCTGGCCGAACTGGCCTTTGTCCATGCGCCGGTGGGGCTGGTGGTGACCGAGAACCGGGTGATCCGCGACTGCAACGCCGCCTTTGCGGCGATGTTCGGCTATTCCGTCCATGCGCTGCGCGACAGCACCTTTGCCATCCTCTATCCCAGCCAGGAGGAATTCGTGAATATCCGCAACCGCGGTGTGCGCGACCTGCAGGAAAGCGGCCAGTACTGGGACGAGCGGGTGATGATGCGCAAGGGCGGCGCGCTGTTCTGGTGCAGG
Organism: Antarcticimicrobium luteum; assembly: GCF_004358185.1. Lineage (GTDB taxonomy): Bacteria > Pseudomonadota > Alphaproteobacteria > Rhodobacterales > Rhodobacteraceae > Antarcticimicrobium > Antarcticimicrobium luteum. Next base: position 134,444 of record NZ_SMUV01000072.1, on the reverse strand, counting down.
GTGCGCGGCCATACCTTTACCCCCGACGCGCCGCTGGCCCGCGCGGTGTGGAGTTTTGCCGATCTCTCCGACACCCGCCCCTATCAGCCGCTGACCCGGCGCGAGCGCGAGGTCTTCTCGCTGCTGGGCGAGGGCAAGACCAGCAAGGAGATCGCCCGCACGCTGGAGCTCAGCTATCGCACGGTCGAGGTGCACCGGGCGCGGCTGCTCAGGAAATTCGGGGTCTCCAACACCGCCGGACTGTTCCAGTCGCTCGGCGACATCGGCGGCGCCCACGTGGTCAACGGCTAGCGGCAGGCCAGCGCGTCGGTCAGGCTCTCGGGGCCGGTATAGGGGCCGATGTCGCGCCGGGCGATGGCGCCGCCCCGCAGGGTGCTGGCGATAATGCGGAACCAGTTGGCATCGGCGGTGATGATCTCGGGTTCGGCGCCGGCGCATGTGCGGATGCCGCCGGAGAGTCCGGGCTCGCCGAACCGGTGGTTGGTCAGGTTCGGGGCATCGGCCACAGGGGTCAGCGCGCCGTTCCGGTACCGCCAGATGCGCAGGGTCCGGGCCAGGTGCGGGCGGTCGATATAGGCGATCTCGATTGCCCCGTCGCCATCCAGATCGGCGGCGCCGAGCTGGGCCAGCCAGCGGTTGCGCTGGCCGATATGGGGGGTGGTCGCCACCCGCCGCAGTTTGCCCCCGCTGTATTTGTAGACGGCCAGCCGCGCGCCGCGGTCGCGCTGCGATTCAACGGTCAGGATCTCGGGGGTGCCGTCGCCGTCGAGATCGGCCAGTTTCGGCGCGACATCCTCGAACACCAGGTCCGCCGGCAGCGTCACCACCGCGCCGACCTCACCGGTCAGGCAGGGCGGCGTCAGGCGGAAGGTGACTGACAGCGCCGCCCATTCCCAGGGGTCGCCGAGCGCGCCGTGCGGATAGCGGTCGGTCGGGTCGATATAGCGCGCGTCGAGGATCGCGCCGACGCAGGCAGAGGCGGCAGGGGCCGCGCGGGCGATGGCCGGCAGCGCCAGGATCAGAGACAGGCACAGCATCAGGCACGGCGCCAGGATCAGCGCCGCGCCATGTCGCATCAGATCTGCTTTTCGGGCATCTGCACGACCAGCCCTTCCATATCCTCGGTCACCTTGATCTGGCAGGTCAGGCGCGAGCGGGCCGGATCGGGCTGATAGGCGAAATCAAGCATGTCCTCTTCCATGTCTTCCTTGGCCGGCAGCTTCTCGACCCAAGCGGGATCGATGTAGACATGGCAGGTCGAACAGGCGCAGGCACCGCCGCAATCGGCCTCGATGCCGGGGATGTTGTTGTCACGGGCACCTTCCATCACGGTCAGCCCGACGGGCACCTCGACGACATGTTCGGTTCCGTTATGCTCGATATAGGTGATCTTTGGCATCTGCGCTGGGTCCTCTTCGGTGGTCCAGAACTCCTTAGACAAGCCGTCGGTGCGATTCCAGCCCGATTTGGCCGCTGCCGGCCCGGCTCGACAATTCGCCCTTGGTGTTCTACTTCTGTTCCATGGCGATGCACAACCCTTCCTCCATTCCCGTCCCAACCGTCCCCCCCGGCCGGAGCTGGCCACGCCCGCCCGCCTGCCTGCCGGCGGCGCGGCTGGACGACCCGCCCGGGGGCGCGCGCGTGGCGGTGGCCGGGCTGGTGATCCTGCGCCAGCGGCCGGGCACCGCCAAGGGGGTGATCTTTCTCACGCTTGAGGACGAGACCGGCGTGGTTAACGTGATCGTCTGGCGCAAGATCTATGAAACCTTCCGCCGCGCGGTGATCGCCGGGCGGCTGCTGCGGGTCACCGGCCGGGTGCAGCGGGGGCACGGGGTGACCCATGTGATCGCCGAGCGGGTCGAGGACATCTCGCCGATGCTCGACCTTTTGCTGGGCGGGGCGGGCTGAAATCTTTGCGCGCGCGGCAATCTGGGCTAACATGCGCGCAAGAGCACAAGAACCGCCTGCCGAGGCCCGAGCATGATCCACCCCCGTATCGTCCTGAGCGCGCTGGCGCTGGCCGGGCTTGTCGCCTGCGGCGGGCCTGCGGCCGATCTGGCCGCGCTGGGCGAGCCGGAGGTCACCCGCCAGATACAGGAGGCGCCCCCCGGCGCCCCGCCCGGCACCTGCTGGGGCAAGCATGTCAGCCCGGCGGTGATCGAGACGGTGACCGAACAGATCCTGCTGCAACCGGCCGAAGTCCATGCCGACGGCACGGTGACGCGGCCCGCCGTCTACAAGACCGAAACCGTGCAGAAAATCGTCCGCGAACGGCGCGAGACCTGGTTCGAGACCCCCTGCGCGCAGGATCTCACGCCCGAATTCCTGGCCAGCCTGCAACGCGCGCTCGCCGTGCGCGGGCATTTCAAGGGGGCGGTCACCGGCCAGATGGATGCCCGCACCCGGGCCGCCGTGCGCCGTTATCAGAAACCGCAGGGGCTCGATTCGGGTATCCTGTCGCTGGCCGCCGCGCGCAAGTTGGGGCTGGTGGCGGTCGAGCGGAACGAGGGCTGACGCCCCGCGCTTCTGCGCTGCCCAGATCCGCCCGCCGGAGGCGCCCGCGGCCCCGGGCCGGGCGCGCCGCTCACCGCTTGAAGAGCAGCGCCTGGGCCTTTTTGTCCTCGGAGATATTGCCGCGTTTCTCGGCGGCCAGCGCCCGGCCCGCCTGCACCGCGGGGCGGCTGCCCACGGCCTCGAGCCAGCGGGCGAAATGCGGCTTGTCGTCGATCCGCTGCTCCTGCCGCTTCCACAGATGCGCCCACGGCCAGATCGCCATATCGGCGATGGAATAGAAATCGCCCGCGACGAACTCGTTTTCGGCCAGCTGCCGGTCGAGCACGCCGTAAAGCCGCCCGACCTCGGCGCGGTAGCGGTCCTTGGCATAGGGCAGGTCCTGCGGCGGCTCCATCGCCGGGGCGTATTGCAGGAAATGATGCGCCTGACCCGCCATCGGGCCGACGCCGCCCATCTGCCACATCAGCCACTGATCGACCGCGATCCGTTGCCGTTCGGTCGTGCCGCAGAATTGCCCGGTCTTGCGGGCGAGGTATTGCAGGATCGCGCCGGATTCAAAGATCGAGACCGGCGCGCCGTCCGGTCCCTCGGGATCGGTGATGGCGGGCATCCGGTTGTTGGGCGCGATCTTCAGGAACGCCGGGTCGAACTGGTCTCCGGCGGTGATGTCGACCAGATGCAGCGCATAGGGCAGGCCCATCTCCTCCAGCGCGATGGAGATCTTCCAGCCGTTCGGCGTGGGCCAATAGTAGAGATCGATCGGTGCGCTCATGTCTGCCTCCCCTGTTCGCGGCGCGATCATGAGGCTTTCTGCGCAAAGGGCAAGAGGCGCGGGCCAGGCGGCAGCGCAAGAAGCCGTGACCAGCGCGGTGCCTGGCGCGGCGGCACCGCATGGCGCAGCGCGCTGAGCGGCAGCCGGTCCGGGCGGCGCAGCAGATGTTTGTAGAATTGCAGCGCGCCGGGCCGCGTGAACCCCGACCAGTGGCAGACCCTCCGCTCCGGCGCGCCGATCGCCGCGCCCAGCCGGGACAGGTGATCCAGCGTACCGGCGCAATCGAGTTGCAGCGTCACCGCGTTGGGCGCCTGCAGCCCGTGGCCGATGGCGTGGTCGCTGGGGAAGGGCGGGGGGACCAGCCGCTCGAACAGGAAATCGAACGGGTCGTTCTCGCGGCTGGTGATGTTGAGGAACTCCGCCGCGCCGCCCGCCGGGGTGGCCAGCGCGGCCTGCGCGCGGCTGTGATAGCAGGCCCCGGCGAGCGATATGATCCGCCCGACCGACCCGGCGGGCAGGTGATGCAGCGCCTCAAGGGCCAATTCGGTGCCCAGCGAATGGGCGATCAGATGCACCGGGCGCCCGGGCGCCTGGTCGTGCAGCGCCGCGATCACCCCGGCCAGCGCGCGCCCGGCCAGCCCTGCCCGGCGCTGCGCCGCCCAGAGCGTGCCGCGCGCCGCCCAGCCAAAGGCGACCGCCAGCCCCTCGGCGGGCAGCCCGGTGCCGAACCCCAGCTGCCGCGGCCAGCTCGGCGCCGACCAGGGCAGCGCCTCGGGATGCAGCGCCAGGATATGGCGGTGTGGACAGTGCTGCCGGTGGCCCGGCTGGTACTTGAACCCGTGGATCATCACCACCGCCGGCCCGTCGGTCGGCCCGATCCGCGCCAGCGCGGCCCCGACCGGGGCGGGGCTGGTGTGCAGCCCTGCGGTTTCGCCGATTGCGTTGATCCGGATGACAGGCATGGCTCCAGCCCCATACACAAGATGTTGTGGCCGCTATGGCGCAGGCCTGTGACGCCGCCGTGACGGAACCGTTACATCCTGATGACGAAGGGGCGGCATCTTGACGACTGGCCGCGCGCGGCGTATGCCGGGTCCACTTCGAGAGATCGTGGCGATTTGTTACCGGATTGCGGGCCACGTTAAACACACCGCTAAAAGGTCAGGATGAAAGACCCCTTTCGCTTGGCCGCGATCGGGGTTTTTTTGTGCCCTTTGGACAGGGCCGGAGGATGGGAACATGAGCGACACCTGGAAACCACGCACCACCGCGGTCCACGCGGGCACCCGCCGCAGCCAGTATGGCGAGATGAGCGAGGCGATCTTTCTGACCCAGGGCTTTGTCTATGACAGCGCCGAGGCGGCCGAGGCGCGGTTCGTCTCGGCGGGCGAGGATGAATATATCTATGCCCGCTACGGCAACCCCACCGTGCGCATGTTCGAGGACCGTATCGCCGCCATCGAGGGGGCCGAGGACGGCTTTGCCACCGCCTCGGGCATGGCCGCCGTCTCCGGCGCGCTGAGCGCCATCCTCAGGGCCGGCGATCACGTGGTCGCCGCGCGGGCGCTGTTCGGCTCCTGCCTCTATATCCTCGAAGAGGTGCTGACGCGCTATGGCGTCGAGGTCACCTTCGTCGACGGCACCGACCTGGACCAGTGGCGCGACGCGATCCGCCCCGGCACCCGCGCGGTGTTCTTCGAGTCGGTCTCCAACCCCACGCTCGAGGTGATCGACATCGCCGCGGTGTCCGACCTGGCCCACGCGGCGGGCGCGCTGGTGGTCGTCGACAACGTCTTTGCCTCGCCGGTTTTTTCCGATGCGGCGGCGCAGGGGGCGGATCTGATCATTTATTCGGCGACCAAGCATATCGACGGGCAGGGGCGCACGCTGGGCGGCGTGATCCTTGGCACCAAGGAGCTGATCCGCAAGGTCGTGGAACCCTATATGAAGCATACCGGTGGCGCGATGAGCCCGTTCACCGCCTGGGTGATGCTCAAGGGGCTGGAAACGATGGATCTGCGGGTGCGCGCCCAGGCCGCCAACGCCCAACAGGTGGCCGAGGCGGTGCAGCATCACCCGGCGCTGTCCCTCGTGCGCTATCCCGGTCTGGCCGCGCATCCGCAATACGACCTCGCCCGTGCGCAGATGGGCTCCGGGGGCACCGTGCTGTCGCTGGATCTCAAGGGCGGGCAGCCGGCGGCGTTCCGGTTCCTCAACGCGCTGAAGATCGCGCAGATCTCGAACAACCTGGGCGATGCCAAGACCATCGTCACCCACCCGGCCACCACCACCCACCAGCGCCTGAGCGAAGAGCAGCGCGCGCGGCTGGGCATCACGCCGGGGCTGGTGCGGATTTCGATGGGGATCGAGAACGCCGAGGATCTGCTGGCCGACATCACCGGCGCGCTCGACGCCGCAGGCTGATCGCAAAAGGTCGCGCCCGGGTCCGATAAACATGTGATCCGGAGGTAACTTTTTTGCGTAATGGGGATTAGGAATGGAAATCATTGCCCCCCACGCCTAGGTTTGGCGGGCAGATCAAAGGGGACCGCCGATGAACATACAGCTTCCCTCGCTGGACCGCGCTCCGGACCAAAAGGCGGCTGCGGCCGCGCTCGATGTGCTGCGGTCCTGGGCCGTTTCGGCCAGCCCGGAGGAGATCGCGCAGCTTGATCCCGCGATCGCGCGGCTGCTTGGCGGGGGCGCGTCGAATTCCTATCCCGACCTGTCGCGCCATTATCCGCAGGGGTTCGTCGCCGACGAGGCCTATCGCGCCACGCTGCCCGATCTGCAGAACGGCCCGGCCAGCCTGATCCGCGGCGCCAAACAGCACATCCAGCATGTGGGGATCTCGAATTTCCGCCTGCCGCTGCGGTTTCACACCCGCGACAACGGCGATCTGACGCTGGAGACCAGCGTTACCGGCACCGTCAGCCTGGAGGCCGACAAGAAGGGCATCAACATGTCCCGCATCATGCGCTCGTTCTATGCCCATGCCGAGCGGACCTTCAGCTTCGAGGTGATCGAGGCGGCGCTGGACGATTACAAGAGCGATCTGGACAGTTTCGACGCCCGCATCCAGATGCGCTTTTCCTTTCCGATGAAGGTGGACAGCCTGCGCTCGGGGCTGGCCGGCTATCAGTATTACGATATCGCGCTGGAACTGGTGGAGACCGCTGGCACGCGCAAGAAGATCATGCATCTGGACTATGTCTATTCCTCGACCTGCCCTTGTTCGCTGGAGCTCAGCGAACACGCGCGGTCGCAACGTGGCCAGCTTGCCACGCCGCATTCGCAACGTTCGGTGGCCCGGATCTCGGTGGCGCTGGACCCCGATGCGCCCTGCCTGTGGTTCGAGGATCTGATAGATGCCTGCCGCCGCGCCGTGCCGACCGAGACACAGGTGATGGTCAAGCGCGAGGACGAACAGGCCTTTGCCGAGCTGAACGCCGCCAACCCGATCTTTGTCGAGGACGCGGTGCGTCTGTTCTGCGCCGAGTTGCAGGCCGATCAGCGGATCGGCGATTTCCGCGTCGTCGCCAGCCATCAGGAAAGCCTGCACAGCCACGATGCCGTCAGCCTGCTGGTGGAGGGTGAGACCTTTGCCGCCGAAAGCCTCGATCCGCGGCTGTTCGCCTCGCTGATCCACGCGGGCTGAGCTGGAGGCTCTGCCGAACGGGGGGCCGGCCGGCCCCCTTTTCCGCGTTGCGGCAAAAATTGCTGCAATTGCGAAAAGATCGCGCTATACTGCCTCTGTCCCGCGCGCCCCGCGGCGTGCGGCCCGACGGTCAAGAGCGGAGCGACAGCACGATGATCCCGACCTTCTCTCCTCTTCAGGCCCAGTTCGCCGCAATACGCATCGCCAGCTATGCCGTTGGCCAGCAGGTCTCGGCGATGCAGACACTGGCCCGGTTTGCCGCGCAGATCCCGGCGCATCAGTCGCGCCTGGCAACCGCGGCCTGGCGCAGGCCCGACGCGGCGGCGGCCCCGTCACCGGCCCCGAAGGCAAAACCGGCGGCTGCGGCAGAACCGGCTGCGGCCGCTGCGCAACCGGCAACTCCGACCCCGAAGTCCGCGGCACCACGACCGGCCGCGCGTCGCGCCCGCGCGGCGGCACCGGCGGCCGCGCAACCCAAAGAAAAACCGACAACAAAACCCACGGCAAAATCTGCCGGCCCCGATCCGGTGCCACGCAAACGCCCCCGCGCGCCGTCCAAACCGCCGCAGATGCCGGACAACGACGGGTGACCGAAGGGGCAGCGTCCGCGTCCGCGCGTCGCGCTTGACAGCCGGCGCGCGGCACGCCAACCCTGCCGCTCATGTTTGATCTGCGCCCTGTGGGATATGTGATCGGTCTGCTCGTCGCCATTCTGGGCGCGACCATGATCCTGCCGTTGATCGCCGACCTGATCGAGGGGCGCGGCGAATGGCCCGTGTTCCTGGAAAGCGGCCTGATCTCGGTCATGACCGGCGGTCTGATCGCGCTGAGCTGCGCCAATGGCGTGCGCGAGGGGCTGACCATCCAGCAGACCTTTTTGCTGACCACCGGCGTCTGGGTGGCGCTGCCGGTCTTCGGGGCGATTCCCTTCATGCTGGGCGCGACCGAGCTGCGCTTTGTCGATGCGTTCTTCGAGGCGATGTCGGGCATGACCACCACCGGCTCGACCGTGCTGACCGGGCTGGACGATCTGCCGCGCGGCATCCTGTTGTGGCGCGGTATCCTGCAATGGCTGGGCGGCATCGGCATCATCGTCGTGGCCATGGTGTTCCTGCCCGAACTGCGGGTCGGGGGGATGCAGATCTTCCGCTCGGAGGCGTTCGAGACCATGGGCAAGATCCTGCCCCGCGCCACCGCGATCGCCGGCCAGATCTCGACCATTTACATCGCGCTGACGGTGGCGTGCCTGTTCACCTATATGGCGCTGGGCATGTCGTTCTTCGATGCGCTGGTGCATGCCTTCACCACCTGTTCCACCGGCGGATTCTCGAACTACGACGCCTCCTTCGGCACCTTTTCGGGGCCGGCGGAATATGCCGCCTCGTTCTTCATGATCCTCGCCGCGCTGCCCTTCGTGCGCTATGTGCAGCTGATCAACGGTCAGGCCCGGCCGCTGCTGCGCGATAGCCAGGTGGGCGTGTTCCTGACGATCATCGCGGTGCTGGTGATCGTGACCACGCTGGTGCTGACCGCGATCTTTCCGCATCACTGGGAACAGGCGATGCGCGAGGCGCTTTTCAACATCACCTCGATCATCTCCGGCACCGGCTATGCCAGCGTCGATTACATGACCTGGGGCAGCTTTCTGATCATGCTGTTCTTTTTCATCGGGCTGATCGGCGGCTGCGCCGGCTCCACCGCCTGTTCGGTCAAGGTGTTCCGCTATCAGCTTCTGTTCTCGTCCATCGCGGTGCAGATCCGGCGCATCCGCAATCCGCACGGGGTCTTCAGCCCGCGGTTCCAGGGCCGCACCGTGGGCCCCGATGTGCTGAGCTCGGTGATCTCCTTCTTCATGTTCTTCGTGGTCTCGCTGGGCGTGCTGTCCTGGGGGCTGGCGCTGACCGGGCTGGACATGATCACCTCGATCTCGGGGGCGGCGACGGCGCTGGCCAATATCGGTCCCGGTCTGGGCGACCGGATCGGTCCGTCAGGGAATTTCGGCGGGCTGAACGATACCGCCAAGTGGATGCTGTCGGTGGGGATGCTGGTGGGGCGGCTGGAACTGATGGTGGTCTATGCCATCCTGACGGTGAAGTTCTGGCGGGCCTGACCCGCTGCCTGGCACCCAAGCAGGGGCGGGGCTGACGGAGGCTTAAGGTGAAGCGCCGCCTGTCAAGACAAGGGCGTATCGGTCCTCTGCCGACAGAGCCAGCCGCGCAGCGGGGCCTTGCCCGGAGGACGGTTTAACGAAAAAGCCCCGGCGCAAGGGCCGGGGCTTTCATGTCACTGTCCTGACTTGTCAGAGCCCCAGCTTGGCCTGGACGATATCGTTGACCGCCTTGGGGTTGGCCTTGCCGCCGGTGGCCTTCATCACCTGGCCGACGAACCAGCCGGCCAGTTTCGGGTTGGCCTTGGCCTTTTCCACCTGCGCCGGGTTGTCGGCGATCACCTGATCCACCGCGGCCTCGATGGCGCCGGTGTCGGTCACCTGCTTCATGCCGCGCGCCTCGACGATTTCGGCCGGATCGCCGCCCTCGGTATAGACGATCTCAAACAGATCCTTGGCGATCTTGCCCGAGATGTCGCCCCTGGAAATCAGATCGATGATTCCGCCCAGCTGCGCCGGGTCGACCGGGCTGGAGGTGATGTCGTGATCTTCCTTCTTCAGCCGGCCGAACAGCTCGTTGATGACCCAGTTGGCGGCCAGCTTGCCGTCGCGGCCCTGCGCCACAGCCTCGAAATAGGCCGCTGTCTCCACCTCGGCGGTCAGCACGCTGGCGTCATAGTCGGTCAGGCCGAAATCGGACATGTAGCGGGCCTTGCGCGCATCCGGCAGTTCGGGCAGCGCGGCGGCGATCTCATCCACCCAGGTCTGTTCGATTTCCAGCGGCAGCAGGTCGGGATCGGGGAAGTAGCGGTAATCATGCGCCTCTTCCTTGGACCGCATCGAGCGCGTCTCGCCCTTGTCGGGATCGTAGAGGCGGGTTTCCTGCACCACCTCGCCGCCGGCCTCCAGCAGGGCGATCTGACGCCGCGCCTCGACCTCGATCGCCTGCTGGATGAACCGCATGGAGTTCATGTTCTTGATCTCGCAGCGGGTGCCCAGATGGCTGAAATCCTGGGTTTCCCAGTATTTCTCATACTCCCCGGGCCGGCAGACGCTGACGTTGACGTCGGCGCGCAGGTTGCCGTTTTGCATGTTGCCGTCGCAGGTGCCCAGATAGCGCAGGATCTGGCGCAGCTTGGCGATATAGGCGGCCGCCTCCTCGGGGCCGCGGATGTCGGGGCGGCTGACGATCTCCATCAACGCAACGCCGGTGCGGTTGAGATCGACAAAGGACATGTTCGGATCCATGTCGTGGATCGACTTTCCGGCGTCCTGCTCCAGGTGGATGCGTTCGATCCGCACCATGCGCGCGATGCCCTCGCCCAGCTCGACCAGCACCTCGCCCTCGCCGACGATGGGGTGATAGAGCTGGCTGATCTGATAGCCCTGCGGCAGGTCGGGATAGAAATAGTTCTTGCGGTCAAAGGCGCTGACCAGGTTGATCGCGGCCTTCAGGCCCAGCCCGGTGCGCACCGCCTGCTCGACGCAGAATTCGTTGATCACCGGCAACATGCCCGGCATCGCCGCGTCGACGAAGGACACGTTGGAATTCGGCTCGGCCCCGAATGTCGTCGAGGCGCCCGAGAACAGCTTGGCGCGGGAGCTGACCTGCGCATGCACCTCCATGCCGATCACCAGTTCCCAGTCGTGCTTGGCCCCGGCGATCACCTTGGGCTTGGGGGGCTCGAATGTCAGGTCCAGCATGGGGTGCCTCGTCTCCGCGAATGTCCGGCCTGCGTTCTAGGCCAGAGCGCCGGTCACGGCAAGGGGATCAGACGCCGCCGGTCACGCCCCCGGTCACCGGCCCGTCGGGGGTGAAGGTGATGCGCAGCCCGCGGTCGAGATCGTCGCGGAACTGCTCGGCGATGGCGCGCAGCCCGTCGGCGCGGCCGCGGGCGGCGAATCCCTGGGTCGAGGTGACGCGGGCATTGTTGTCGAATCCCTGCGCCGCATGGGCCCAGATCAGCGGGTGCAACTCGGTCAGGTGGTCGCGGATCAGCCAGCCGGCGCAGGCGGTGATGCGCGCGCGCGGGCTGTCGGCGCCGGCGTCGGCGCCGTTACGGCGCAGGGTGATCGCGCAATAGGCGGCGAGCAGGTTGATCATCTCCTGATCGGGCCGGGCGGCGACGATGTCGCGCAGCCCGTCGATGAAGAAATCGACATCCACCCGGTCGCAGGCCGCCGGATCCTGGGCGATGGCATCGAACGAGACCCAGGCATAGGCGCCGGCGCCCCAGATCGCCTGGGTGCGGGCGGCGGTGCGCCGCGCCTCCAGTTCCAACGCCGCATGGCTGCCGCCGACGCGCGGCAGCAGATGCGCGCCGAGCGCGCGCATCGCGCGGAAATTCTTGGGGTCGAGGTCGATCAGATCACCATAGCGGTCGGCCAGATCGGGGGCGGCGCCGGGCTCGCGGGCCAGCAGCGCGCATTGCGCGGCGGCGATGGCCGGGCTGTCCAGCGCGGTGGCGTCGAACGGTGCCAGCAGGCGTGCGGCACGGTCGAAATGCGCCGCGCAGCGCTGGCGGTTCAGCGCCGGCAGGGTGGTGGCCGCGCCGGTGCCGCGCCAGGCCCATCCGATATCGGTATGGGCCTGGGCCACCACCAGATTGACATAAGGATCGTGGCGATGCTCCTGCCGCACCGCCTCCAGCGCCATGATGCCGGAGAGCAGCGCGGCATCGGTTCCGCCCGCCCCCTCGGCCAGCGCATGTTCGACCGCATGCACCACGTCGCAGCGGGCGCCATAGGCCAGCGCCTCGGCCAGTGGAACGCCGCCGGGCGAGGCGCTGCGCGCCGCATCGGCGGCGGCGATTTCCCGGGCCAGTTCGGTCCAGCGGTCCTGCCGCGCCAGGAACAATCCGCGGTCCTGCGCCGCGCGTCCGGTGTCATGCTCGGCCGTCAGATCGCGGATCGGAATGTCGAGGTAGGCCTCGATGTCGACCTCGGGGGCCGCTTGCGGCACCTTCGTCGGCTGCGGCGCAAATGGGCCGGGGCGCGCGGCCGCGATCCGGGCCAGGGCCTGGCCGAGCGGGGGCGTGAGGGCGCGCAGCGCGCGGCGGGTGGTTGTCAGCATGGGGTATCCCAGGGGGCGGTTGTGGCAAGATTGTCAGGAACTTTTGCCGCGCAATGGGGCGCAATCATGGCGCCTTGGCGGTGTTTGCCGCCACCGATTGGGGAATTTGCGTGGCATTGTTTACCGATTGGTGGTCATCGCCTGTTGCGCCGGGGACGGCGGCGGCGATTGTCCACGGTGCGGCAACCGGCGCCGGTCAAAGCTGGGTGAAGTGATGCCGCTCCACCCGCAGGCCGCGCGCCATGAGCGCGGCCTCCAGCGCCCGGTGCGGCGGCAGGGATTCGTCCGGCAGCCGGATCCTGCGGCCCGAGCGCAGCACCGCCGTGGCCCGTACCGACAAATCCCATCGGGTGTCCAGACGCATGTGGTCGATCTCGTCCAGCGCCAGTTCGCCGTGCCGCCGCCCGCTGTGCCAGCGGATCGCGGCGTCGTCCAGCCGCAGCCCGGCGGTGGGGTCGGCGTATAGATCGTAGAGCGCGGGCAGGGTGGGCAGCGCCAGAAGCGCCATCAGCCATCGGGCCGCGTTATAGAAAATGATCGCCGCCAGCAGCGCGCCATAGACGCAGATCAGAACGCCCAGCAGCCGCGGGGTTCGCCCGCGCCGGGAAAAGCTGTAGGCGGCGGCGCCCGGGCTCAAGGCCCGGTCCCGGGGGCTCCGGTTCCGCGCCGCGCCACCTCAGGCGCCCCTGATGCGGCTGATCATCTCGCCGGCGTCGCGCGACAGATCCGGGGTCGCGGCGATGCGGTCGAGCTGGGCCGCAATCATCTCCTGCCGCCCGGCGTCATAGCGTTTCCAGGTCTGAAAGGCGGTGCACATCCGCGCGGTGGTCTGCGGGTTCAGCGGATCGAGCCGGATCAGCCAGTCCGCCAGCAGGTCGTAGCCCGCGCCTGAAGAATCATGGAACCCCGCATGGTTGCCCGCTAGCGCCCCGAACACGGCGCGGAAGCGGTTGGGCGTCTTCCAGGTGAAATCGGGATGCTCGGTAAGGGCCTTGGCGACCGCAGCGGCCCGGTCCGGCTTGGCCTTCATGATCTGCAGCATGAACCACTTGTCGATCACCAGCCGGTCGTCCTTCCACTGATCGTAGAAGGCGGCGAGTTGCGCGTCGCCGGTCTCGGCGCCCAGCAGGCAGCCCAGCGCCGAGAGCTGAAGCGTCATGTTGTCGGCCGCCTCGTATTGCGCCGCCGCCTGCTTTCCCCCGTCCAGGCGCGAGATCAGGTCGAGCGCCGCGGCCCCCAGCGCGCGCTTGCCCGACTGTTCCGCATCCGGCGCATAGGGGGCATCGACCTGAGCCTCGGCGTAGATATCCGGCAGCATATCCTGCAGGTCGCGCGCCAGCGCCTGTTTCAGATCCTCGACCGCGATCCAGATCGCCGCCGGGTCCGGGGTGATGCCGGCCTCGTGCAAGTGGCCTGCCAGTTCCGATTGCCCCGGCAGGCCCAGCATCAGCGCGCGATAGGCCGGATCCAGGCTCTTGTCGCGCAGCAAGGTGCGGATACCATCGAGATAATCGGGCAGCGGCGTGGCGTCGCCCGTGGCCATTTCGACCAGCGTTTCGCGGGCCAGCGCGCGGCCAGCCTCCCAGCGGTGGAACGGGTCGGTGTCATGGGCCAGCAGGAAGGCGCGCTCGGCAGTGTCGGTTTCACGCTCCACGATCACCGGCGCCGAGAAATCACGCAGGATCGAGGGGACGGGTTTCGCCGCCAGCCCCTCGAAGGTGAAGGACTGCGTGCCCTCGGTCATTTCCAGCACCCGCGTCGGCACCACCTCGTCGCCATTGGGGCTCAGTAGCCCCACGGCGACCGGGATGACCTGCGGCTGCTTGTCTGGCTGGCCCGGGGTGGGATCGGTGTGCTGGGTGAGGGTCAGCGTATAGGTGCCTTCGGAAAACTCCTCTTCGACCTTCAGGCGCGGCGTGCCCGATTGCGAATACCAGCGCTTGAACTGGCTCAGGTCGCGCCCGGTCACGTCCTCGAAGACCTTGAGCCAGTCCTCGATGGTGCAGGCCTGCCCGTCATGGCGCGCGAAATAGAGGTCCAGCGCCTCGGCATAGGCCGCATCGCCCACCAGCCGTTTGAGCATGCCGATCACCTCGGCGCCCTTCTCGTACACCGTGGCGGTGTAGAAGTTGTTGATCTCCTGAAAACTCTCGGGCCGGACGGGATGCGACAGCGGCCCGTTGTCCTCGGGGAACTGGCGCGCGCGCAGGTCGATCACATCGGTGATCCGTTTTACCGGCGCGCTGCGCATGTCCGAGGTGAACTGGCTGTCGCGGAACACCGTCAGCCCCTCTTTCAGGCAGAGCTGGAACCAGTCGCGACATGTGATGCGGTTGCCGGTCCAGTTGTGGAAATACTCATGCGCGATGATCGCCTCGATGCGTTCGAAATTGGCGTCGGTCGAGGTGTCGGGCGAGGCCAGCACGCAGGAGGAGTTGAAGATGTTCAGCCCCTTGTTCTCCATCGCTCCCATGTTGAAATCATCGACGGCGACGATGTTGAAGACATCCAGGTCGTATTCCCGGCCATAGGTGTCCTCATCCCATTTCATCGACTTTTTCAGCGCCTCCATGCCAAAGGCGCATTTGTGCTCGTCGCCGGGCCGCACCCAGAGGTTCAGGTCGACGGATTTTCCGGAAATGGTGGTAAAGCTGTCGGAATGGGCCACCAGATCGCCCGCCACCAGCGCGAAGAGATAGGCGGGCTTGGGCCAGGGGTCGTGCCATTCGGCCCAGCCCTCGCCCCGCTGCACCGGATTGCCGTTGGACAGCAGCACCGGCAGATCGCCGTTGATGCGCACGGTAAAGGTGGACATCACGTCGGGGCGGTCGGGGTAATAGGTGATCTTGCGGAACCCCTCGGCCTCGCACTGGGTGCAATACATGCCGTTCGACATGTAGAGCCCTTCCAGCGCGGTGTTGTTCGCGGGGTCGATCTCGACCTCGGCCTCCCAGACAAAGGGCGCGTCGGGGGCGGCGACACGCAGCCCCTCGGCGGTGATCTCGGGCGAAACCGCCGTGCCGTCGATGGCCGCGCGGATCAGCCTGAGCTTTTCCCCATGCAGAAAGAAGCTGCGATCCTCGGTCTCCGGATTGGGGCTGAAGGCGATGCGGCTGGTCACGCGGGTGGCGTTGGGACTCAGATCAAAGGTCAGGTGCACCTGGTCGACCAGATAGCCGAAAGATTTGTAATCCTTGAGGTAAACGGTATTCGGGGCGGCATCGCGCATGGGGGCCTCGCTGGTTGGATTGGCGCCGACGTTAGGCAAAGAGCCTGCCCCCCGCAAGGTGGGCGCAAACCTCGCCCGGCAGTCTTTCAGGTGTCTTTCAGGGTGGGTTTGAAACAGCTATCGGCAAAATTGGTAAAAAGATTTGACCATGATGTTGCCGATAGGAAACTTTCGTTCTAGACGGTGACTGACACCCGAATTAGAGGGTGGGCTGTATCGGATTGCGCAGGAGGCGTTTGGCAATGACGGAGAGAGTGGATCGCAACGGGCTTCAGGTGGCTGCGGATCTCGCGGCGTTCATCGAGGACCGGGCTCTGCCCGGCACCGGCGTGGCGGCGGATACCTTCTGGGCCGGGCTGGCGCGCATGGTGGCCGAGCTGGGGCCGAAGAACCGCACCTTCCTGGCCACCCGCGAAGAGATGCAGGGCAAGATCGACGCCTGGCATCTGGCGCATCGCGGCCAGCCGCATGACGCCGCCGCCTATGAGGGATTCCTGCGCGAGATCGGCTATCTGCTGCCCGAGGGCGCGGATTTCTCAATCGACACCGCCGGGGTCGATCCGGAAATCGCGCAGGTGCCCGGCCCGCAGCTGGTGGTGCCGATCACCAACGCGCGCTTTGCGCTGAACGCGGCCAATGCGCGCTGGGGCTCGCTCTATGATGCGCTCTACGGCACCGACGCGCTGGGCGATCTGCCCGCAGGCGGCGGTTACGACTCTGCCCGCGGCGGTCGCGTCATCGCCTGGGCCAAGGCGCATCTGGACAAGGCGGTGCCGCTCACCGGCGCCTCCTGGGCCGATGTGACCGGCATCGACCAGGATGCTGGCGGGGTGATCATCGCCAGCCCGCAGGGTCCGGTGCGGCCGGCCGATCCGGCGCAATATGCCGGGCGCAACGGTGCCGGGTCGGAGTATCTCTTTACCTGCAACGGGCTGTATATCCGCGTCGTGCTGGGCCCCGACACGCCGGTCGGCCGTGACGATCCGGCGGGCATCAGCGACGTGATCCTGGAATCGGCCATGTCCACCATTATGGATTGCGAGGACAGCGTCGCGGCCGTGGATGCCGAGGACAAGGTGCTGGCCTATGCCAACTGGCTCGGCCTGATGAGGGGCGATCTGAAGGAGAGCGTGAGCAAGGGCGGAAAGACCTTTGACCGCGTGCTGGCGCCGGATCTGGAGTTCACGGCGCCGGACGGAAGCGCGATCGCCCTCAAGGGCCGGTCGCTGATGCTGATCCGCAACGTCGGCCACCTGATGACCAACCCGGCGATTCTGGACGGGCAGGGCGGCGAGATCCCCGAGGGGCTGCTCGACGCGCTCTGCACCACGATGATCGCCATGCACGACCTGAAATCGGCGGGCGGCAACTCGCTGCACGGCTCGGTCTATGTGGTGAAGCCCAAGATGCACGGCCCGGCCGAGGTCGGTTTCGCCGTCGAAATCTTCGACATGGTCGAGGATATTCTGGGTCTGCCGCGCAACACCGTCAAACTCGGCATCATGGACGAGGAGCGCCGCACCAGCGCCAACCTCAAGGAATGCATCCGGGCGGCGAAATCGCGGGTGGCCTTCATCAACACCGGTTTCCTCGACCGCACCGGCGACGAGATCCACACCAGCATGGAGGCGGGCCCCATGCTGCCCAAGGGCGAGATGAAATCGACCCCCTGGATCACCTCCTACGAGGATCGCAACGTCGACATCGGGCTGGCCTGCGGGTTGCAGGGCCGGGCGCAGATCGGCAAGGGCATGTGGGCCATGCCCGACCGTATGGCCGACATGCTGGAGGCCAAGATCGGCCATCCGCAGGCGGGGGCCAACTGTGCCTGGGTGCCCAGCCCGACGGCGGCCACGCTGCACGCAACGCACTATCACCAGATCGACGTTCTGGCCCGCCAGAACGAGATCAAGGCCGGCGGCGCGCGCGGCACGCTGGGCGATCTGCTGACCATCCCGGTGATGGTGGGACGCAACCTTTCGGACGAGGAGATCAGCCGAGAGATCGAGAACAACGCCCAGGGCATCCTCGGCTATGTGGTGCGCTGGATCGACCAGGGCGTCGGCTGCTCCAAGGTGCCGGACATTCACGATGTCGGCCTGATGGAAGACCGCGCCACCTGCCGGATTAGTTCTCAGGCGCTGGCCAACTGGCTGCACCACGGCGTGGTGAGCGAGGATCAGGTGATGGCGGCCCTGCGCAAGATGGCCGCGGTTGTGGACCGGCAGAATGCCGGCGACGCCGCCTATCGGCCGATGGCGCCGGGCTTTGACGGCATCGCCTTCCAGGCCGCTTGCGATCTGGTGTTCAAGGGCCGGGTGCAGCCCTCGGGCTATACTGAGCCGGTGCTGCACCGCCGCCGGCTGGAACTGAAGGCGCAGCAGGCGGGTTGAACGAATGCGGGAGGGGGCTGTCCGCCCCCTCCTGGCCTTGCGGCCGATTTCACCCCCGAGAATACTTCGGGCCGGAAATAGACGAAAACGGAGAAGATCAGATGGCGATTACGCTGGATCAGGCGCGGACGATCATCCGCGCGGCACGCGACAAGGGCCACGAGCTGGGGCTGAAGCCGCTTTCGGTGGCGGTTCTGGACGCGGGCGGCAATCTGCTGGCCTTCGAGCGCGAGGATGGCGCGGCGCCGGGCCGCTTTGCCATTGCCCACGGCAAGGCCTATGGCGCGGTGATGCTGGGCATGCCCGGCAGCGCCCAGATGGCGCGCGCCGAGGCGCAGCCCTATTTCATGGCCGCCGTCAACGGCGTCTATGGCGGCCAGGTGATCCCGGTGCCCGGCGGTGTGCTGGTGCGCGACGGCGCCGGCGCGGTGATCGGTGCGGTCGGAGTGACCGGCGATACCTCCGACAATGACGCGGCCGCCGCCTTGGCGGGGATCGCGGCCGCGGAACTTGCCGGCGAAGGCTGAGCGCGGCGGGCGAAACTGCCCACTCTTCGGGCAGAGGCGCGCCGCTGTGCGCTCCGGCACAGCCGGTTGCGCCGTGATGCAGGGGCGGGGTGTTGCAGCGCCCCGCCCCGCGCTATATCAAGGTCGGGAACACACGCAGAAGTGAGCGCTTTATGGCCCGCCCCGTCGTCGGCATCATCAGCAATTCCTTCCTGATCAACGACAGCTATCCGGCCCATGCGGGCGGAACCATGAATTCCGAGGCGGTCGCCTGCGTGGCGGGGTGCCTGCCGCTGCTGATCCCGGCCGATCCGCGGGTCTGCCCGGTCGAGGAACTGCTGGAGACCTGCGACGGCTTTCTGCTGACCGGCGGGCGGCCCAATGTCCATCCCGAGGAGTATGGCGAAGAAGAGACCGCGGCCCACGGCGCCTTTGACCGCGCCCGCGATGCCGTCGCCCTGCCGCTGGTGCGGGCCTGCGTCGAGCGCGGCCAGCCCTTTCTCGGCATCTGTCGCGGCTTTCAGGAGGTGAACGTGGCGATGGGCGGCTCGCTCTACCCCGAGATCCGCGATCTGCCGGGGCGGATGAACCACCGGATGCCGCCCGAGGGCACGCTGGAAGAGAAATTCGCCTTGCGTCACCGGGTTCGGCTGGCCGAGGGCGGTTTGTTCCACAAGGTCTTTGGCGCCCCCGAGGTGATGACCAACACGCTGCACGGCCAGGGGATCAAGCGCCCGGGCGCGCGGATCGAGATCGACGGCTGGGCGCCGGACGGCACGCCGGAGGCGATCTATGTCAGGGATGCGCCGGGCTTTACCCTGGCGGTGCAATGGCACCCGGAATACGACGCCGCCAACGATCCTGTCTCGCGGCCGCTGTTCACCGCCTTTGGCGAGGCGGTCCGGCACTGGGCCGCCAGCCGCCGTGCCCCCCTGCAACGCAGCGCCTGACCGTCTGTCCTTGACCTGACGCAAGGCATTTGTCCGGATTTCCCTTAGGCTGGCCTGAACTTGCCAGATGACGGGGAGGGCAATGCGATGCGCCTGTTGATTTGTTATGCCAGCACCGAGGGGCAGACGCGCAGGATCTGCCGGTTCTGCGCCGAGCAGGTCGTGGCGCGTGGCGACAGTGTCGAGATGTTGCCGGTCGGTGAGGCCGGAGAGATCGATCTGGCGCCCTTCGATGCGGCGATCCTGGCCGGCTCGATCCATGTCGGCAAGCTGCAGGGCGGTCTGGCCGATTTCGCCGCCACCCATGCCGGGGCGCTGAACCGGATGCCGACGCTGTTTCTGGTGGTGTCGCTGGCGATCGCGGGCGGCGATCCCGGCGACCGCGCCGAGTTGGATCGTATCGCGGCGGACTTCGCGGACAAGGCGGGCTGGACGCCCGGGCAGGTGGCCCACGTGGCCGGTGCCTTCCGCTTTACCGAATATAATTTCTTCGAGGCGCTGGCGATGCGCTGGATCGCCCATCGCAAGGGGCAGGACGTCGATCCGCATGAGGATACCGAGTTCACCGATTGGGCCGCGCTGGCGGAGGTGATCCGGGAGTGGCCAGGGGAATAGGCCATCGTTTGAGAAGTTGCGGTAGCGAGTTGGGCAGATCTTCGAGCACTGCCCGGGCCAATGGCCCGGGCAATGGCCTCAGGTCAGCAGATCGAAGTCATGCATCAGCGGCAATTGCCGCGCCCGCGTCCCCGTCAGGTCGTAGAGCGCATTGGCCAGCGCCGCCATCGCCGGCGGCGTGCCGGGCTCGCCCGCGCCGGTGACATGCTCTTGGTTTTCCAGGATTTTCACCTCGGTGACGGGCGTGTTGTGGATGCGCAGCGCGTCGTAATCGGGGAAGTTGAACTGCTCCACCGCACCCTCGGCAAAGGTGATCTCGCCGAAACAGGCGGCTGACAGCCCATAGATCATGGCGCCGGTGAATTGCGCCTCCAGATTGCCCGGATCGAGTGCGGTGCCGACATCGGCGGCGATCCAGGCACGGGTCATGCGGATCGGCCCGCCTGCATCGGTCACCTCGATCACTGTCGCCGTGGGCACCCCGAAGCTGTAGCAAAAACCAACGCCGCGACCGATGCCGGCGGGCGTCTGGCAGGTCCAGCCCGACATGTCGCGCACCGCCTCCAGAACCTTGGCCGAGGGGGCGTGTTCGTCCGCCGCCAGCTGCAGCCGGAACTTCAGCGGGTCAACCTTGGCGGCATGGGCCATCTCGTCGATGAAACAGTCGAACAGGAACCCGTTCATCGACGATCCGACCGAGCGCCAGAACCCCACCGGGATGTCCAGATCGGCCAGATAGCCGCGAATGCGGAAATTCGGGATCGCATAGGGCTGGTTGAAGGCGCCGTCCACCGTGCCCTTGTCGGGCCCCGCCGCCGGCAGGCCCAGCCAACGGGCCATCGCCTGCTGGGTGGCCGATTGCGCGGCGATCTGGCCGTCCAGAAACACCGCTGTGCCGTCCTTCACCCCGCCGCGGAACCGCGCCATGGCGCCGGGGCGATAGTAGTCGTGGCGCATATCCTCTTCCCGGCTCCAGGTCAGCTGGATCGGCGTGTCGGGGAGCTCTTTCGCCACCCGCGCGGCATAGACCGAGAAATCGACCTCTGCCCGCCGGCCGAAGCCGCCGCCCATATAGGTGGTGTGCAGCTCTACCGCCTCCGGCTCCAGCCCCACCGCCTCGGCGCAGGCCTTCTGCACCAGCAGCGGCGCCTGATTGCCGCTCCAGACCTCCAGCTTGATGCCGGAATAGAGTGCGGTGGCGCTCATCGGCTCCATGGTGGCGTGCGCCAGATAGGGCACCTGGTATTCGGCCGTCACCTCACTGGCCCCCAGCGGCAGGGCAGAGGTGTCGCCGTCGTCGCGCAGGGTGGAATTCGCCTCGCCGTCGAGGGCCGCGGCGATGCGGTCGAACACCGCGTCGGTATCGGCGGGGTTGGGGCTCGGGGCCCAGTCGATCCTTACCGCCTCGGCGGCCTGCATCGCCAGCCAGGTGTTGGAGGCGATGACAGCGAGGCCGTCGCCCAGGTTGACCAGCCGGTCGACACCGGGCATCGCCCTGGCGGCGCTGTCATCGAAGCCGATCATGCGACCGCCCAGGTGGGGGTTCATCCTGAGGGCGGCGAACTTCACGCCCGGAACCCGGGTGTCGATGCCGAACCGGGCGGTGCCCGTCACCTTGGCCACCATGTCGATGCGCGGCTGGGTCTTGCCGAGGATGCGCCATTGCGCTGGCGGGCGCAGCGGGGCGTCGACGGGATCGAGCTTGCCCGCATCAACCGCCAGATCGGCATAGGGGATGCGGGTGCCATCCGGCGCGACCACCTCGCCGCGTTCGGTCTTGAGCTGGGCGCGGTCGACCCCCAGCCGGTTCGCGGCGGCCTGTTTCAGCGTCTCCCGCGCGCTGGCGCCGGTGGCGCGCATCCGCTCGAACCCGTCGGGCATCGAGGTGGAGCCGCCGGTGACCTGCATGTCCATCACCTTGCCGATCCTGCCGACCTGTTCAGCCAGCGCATGGGCGAAATCCGAGCGGTCATAGCCCTTGCCGGGCAGCGCCTCGCCCAGCATGGCCGAGTTGTAATAGGCCTGTGCCGGCGGGCCGTGCAGCACGCGGACCTGATCCAGATCCACGTCCAGCTCCTCGGCGATCAGCGCCGCCCAGGTGGTGTGCACCCCCTGTCCCATCTCGGCGCGCGGGGCGATCAGGGTGATGCCGTTCGCGTCGATCATCATGAAGGGGTTGAGCGTGGCGCCGCCCTCGGGCGCCGTCAGCGGGTTGGGCGCGGGACGGGCGACGTAATAGGCGCCAAAGGCGACCCCGCCGACCAGTGCGGCGGAACCGATCAGGAAGGTGCGGCGGGCGATTTTTCCGATGCTGGCCATTGCCTTATGCCTCCTTCATCATCTGGGCGGCGCTGTGGATCGCGGCGCGGATGCGGGGATAGGTGCCGCAGCGGCAGAGGTTGCCCTGCATCGCCTCGTCGATCTCTTCGTCGCTGGGGGCGGGGGTTTGGGCCAGCAGCGCGGCGGCCTGCATGATCTGCCCGGACTGGCAATAGCCGCATTGCGCCACCTGATGCGCGGCCCAGGCCTGCTGGATCGCCGAGAGCGCGTCCGGCGTGCCCACCCCCTCGATGGTGGTGACCGCGCCCGCCACATCGCCGAGCGCGATCTGACAGCTCCGTACAGCTTCGCCGTCGATTTGTACGGTGCAGGCGCCGCAGGCGGCGACGCCGCAGCCGTATTTCGTTCCGGTCAGCCCCAGTTCGTCCCGCAGCACCCAGAGCAGGGGAACATCCTCGGGCAAATCCACGCTGTGGCGGGTTCCGTTCACGGTAAGGGATACTGGCATGGGACACTTCCGGTTGTGATGGGTAGGCTATGACAAAAATATCAAGGAATGTCATTCTGTCAATTGACAATTTTGTGCAATAGTGTCAGATCATCAATATGAGCGAAAATCCCCCCGATCCGCGCCGGCAGGCGATCCTCGAGTCCGCTGCTCGCGCCTTTACCACCTACGGGTTCCGCAAGACCTCGATGGACGACATAGCGCGCGGCGCCGGGGTGTCGCGCCCGGCGCTCTACCTGCATTACCGCAACAAGGACGACATCTATCGCGGGCTGGTGGGCCTGCATTACGACCATGCGGCACAGGCGGTCGCGGCGGCGCTGGCGGGCGCGGGGACGCTGACGGAGCGGCTGGGCGCGGCCTTTGTCGCCCAGGGCGGCGAGGTCGCCGAGATGATGCTGAGCTCGCCGCACGGGATGGAGCTTCTGGACATGGGCACCGCCACCGCGGCGGACCTGGTTCAGGCGGGCGAGGCGCGGCTCGCCTCGGTCTACGCCGACTGGCTGGCGCGGATGGCGGCCGAGGGCCGGGTCAGTCTCACCGGCCCGGCGCAGGAGATCGCGGCGACCTTCACCGCCGCGCTAAAGGGCATCAAATGCGCGGTGCCCGATTACCCCACCTACCAGGCGCGGCTGGATCAGCTTGCCGCGCTGATGGGCGCGGCGCTGACCCCGCGCTGAGGGCTAGGCCTGGCCGCCGGCGATCTCGATGCACTGGCCGTTGATGCTTTGCGAACCCGGGCCGACCAGCCACAGGGCGGCGGCGGCGACCTCTTCGGGCTCGATCAGGCGCCGGTGGCGGTTGGCGTCGATCATCACCTTGCGGGCTTCTTCCTCGCTGATGCCGGCGCGTCGGGCAATGCTGTCGGTGTTGCGGGTGACGATCGGGGTGTCGACATAGCCCGGACAGATCGCGTTGAAGGTATAGGGAGTGCCGATGTAATCCTCGCTCAGCGCGCGGGTCAGCCCGATCACCCCGTGTTTCGAGGCGGTATAGCCCGCCGCGCCCTTCAGGCCGCGCAGCCCGGCGATGGACGAGATGGTGATCACCCGCCCCCAGTCGGTGCCCAGCATGGTCTTGAGGCTTTCGCGCATGGTCAGAAATGCGCCGTCCAGATTGGTCGCCATGATGTTGCGCCACATCTCGAGCGAGGTCTTGTGCAGCGCCCGCCCCTCGGCAATGCCGGCGTTTGCGACACAGATCTGCACCGGGCCGCGCGCCGCCACCGCCGCACCGACCTTGGCGACCACATCGGCCTCGTCGCGCACATCCATCGCCAGGCCGGTCATATTGGCGCCCGCGACCTCGTCCAGAACCTCCTGACGGCGGCCGGTGATGGTCACCTGCGCGCCCTGGTCGGCCAGCATTTGCGCGATGGCCAGGCCGATTCCGGTGCCGCCGCCGGTGACCAGCGCGTGTTTCCCGTTCAATGTCATCTTCCCTGTCCTCCTCTGGGTTTGCGCCACCCTAGCGGAGGCCGCAGGCGGGGCAAGGGCGGCCGTTCCGTCACTTTACTTACCCATTCACACATGCGAATATTTCACGGATTTATCGTGAAAGATCGCCTTCGGGAGGAGCCATGAAGACCCATTTTCGCGCTGCGGCCATTGCCGCGGTCACAGCCGCCGCCGCCATCACAGCCACCGCTGGCCGGGCCAGCGAGGACATCGCCGACCAGTACCCGCAGTCGGAACTTTATTCGAAGCCGGTCGAGGTGATCCCGCATGTGTTCTCGGCGATCGGCGCCACCGCGCCGCCGAGCTACGAGAACTCGGGCCACAACAACAACCTGTCCTTCATCGTCACCGACGAGGGGGTGGTTGTGATGAACGCCGGCGCCTCCGCCCGACTGGCCGCCGCGCTGCACGAGGAGATCAGGCGTGTCACCGACCGCCCCGTGGTGCTGGTGATCAACGAGAACGGCCAGGGCCACGCGATGCTGGGCAACAGCTACTGGCGCGATCAGGGGGTCGATATCCTCGCCCATGTGGACGCGGTAGAAGAGACCACCGAGAACGGCGATTTCATCCTGCAGGGGATGGAGCGCTACAACCGGGACAAGGCCGAGGGCACCCGTGTCGAACATGCCAACCTGACCTTCGAGGATGAATATGACATCAGCCTCGGCGGCGTCGAGATCAAGGTGCTGCACCTGGGGCCGGCGCATGATCCGGGCGATCTGCAGGTCTGGATCCCGCAGTGGGACCTGATGATAACCGGCGATATCGCCTTTCACGAGCGTATGCTGCCGATCTTCGAGACCACCTGCACCAGTTGCTGGCTGGAGACATGGGAGGAGAAGCTGGAGCCGATCGCCCCGACCTATGTGATCCCGGGACACGGTCACCCGACCAATTTCGCCCAGGTGCGGCGCTATACCCGCGATTATCTGGTGGACCTGCGTGCTAAGATCCAAGAGCATCTGGATTCGGGCGGCGACCTGGCCGGCGCCTATTACGTTGACCAGTCCCGGTGGGAAAATCTGGACACGTTCGGGGAACTGGCAACCAAGAACGCGGGCCGCGTCTTTGCCGAGATGGAGTGGGAATGAAGCGACTTGCACCACAGCAGAATGCGGCCGGTTCCGGGCCGCGTCCGGGGGCGGGCCGGTGAAGTGGCTCGACATGCCCCCGGTCTGGCTGCTGGGCGCGATCCTGCTGGCCTGGGCGCAGGCGCGGTTCTATCCCGCCGGGCTCGGCTTTGGCGGGGCCTGGGCGGATTTCGCCGGTGGCCTGCTGGTCGGCGGCGGGCTGCTGCTGATGCTGCTGGCGGTGGCCGAACTGCGCCGCCATCGCACCACGATCATACCCCACAACACCCCCAGCGCGCTGGTACAGTCCGGCATCTACAGCCGCAGCCGCAATCCGATCTACCTGGGTGACCTGCTGGTGCTGGCCGGGCTGATCCTGCGGTTCGACGCGGTGCTGGCGCTGCCGCTGCTGCCGATCTTTACCTGGGTGATCGAACGCCGCTTCATCCTGCCGGAAGAGGATCGGATGCGGCGCAGCTATCGCACCGACTTCGCGCGCTATGAAAAAAAGGTGCGCAGATGGGTGTAACGGATATGTATCATTTGATCCGACGCGACCGTTGCCGCGCTTGTGAAACTTTCTTGCGCGCGATAGGTGAAGGATTTGCAAACTGTACCGTATCGCGTCCCGTGACGGGGCGACAAAGGGGGACCGTATAGGTGAAGATAGGGACACCGAAGGAAATCTACGAGGGCGAAGCGCGGGTGGCGATGACGCCCGACTCGGCCAGGCAACTTCAAAAGCTGGGTTATGAGTGCGCCATCGAGTCCGGGGCCGGTGTGGCCGCCGGGTTTTCGGATGCCGCCTATGAGCAGGCCGGGGTCGAGATCGTCAAAACCGCAGCGGCGCTGTGGAAAACGGCCGACATCATTGCCAAGGTGCGCCAGCCGGTCGAGACCGAGCTGAAGCGGCTGACCAAGGACAAGACACTGATTTCCTTTTTCAATCCCGGCGGGAATGAAGAGGGGCTGGAGCTGGCCAAGTCCAAGGGCGCCAACGTGATCGCCATGGAAATGGTGCCGCGGATCTCCCGCGCGCAGAAGATGGACGCGCTGTCGTCGATGGCCAATATCGCCGGCTACCGCGCGGTGATCGAGGCGGGCAACAACTTCGGCCGCTTCTTTACCGGCCAGGTGACCGCCGCGGGCAAGGTGCCCCCGGCCAAGGTGCTGGTGGTCGGCGCCGGCGTCGCGGGTCTGGCCGCGATCGGCACCTCGACCAGCCTCGGCGCGATCACCTATGCCTTCGACGTGCGTCCCGAAGTGGCCGAACAGGTCGAATCGATGGGCGCGCAGTTCGTCTATCTCGATTTCGAGGAGGAGCAGCAGGACGGCTCCGCGACCGGCGGCTATGCTTCGGTCTCTTCGCCCGAATTCCGCGAGGCACAGCTGGCCAAGTTCCGTGAACTGGCGCCCGAGGTGGATATCGTGATCACCACCGCGCTGATCCCGAACCGCGAGGCGCCCGAGCTGTGGACCGAGGACATGGTCGCGGCGATGAAACCGGGGTCGGTCATCGTCGACCTGGCCGCCGAAAAGGGCGGCAACTGCAAGCTGACCGTGCCGGATGAAAAGATCGTCACCGACAACGGCGTGACCATCGTCGGCTATACCGACTTTCCCAGCCGGATGGCGGCGCAGGCCTCGACCCTTTATGCCACCAACATCCGCCACATGATGACCGACCTGACCCCCGAAAAGGACGGTCAGATCAATCACAACATGGACGACGACGTGATCCGTGGCGCGACCGTCGCCTTTGAGGGCGCGATCACCTTCCCGCCGCCGCCGCCGAAAGTGGCGGCGATCGCGGCCAAGCCCAAGAAGGACGCGCCCAAGGAGCTGACACCGGAAGAGAAAAAGGCGAAAGAGGCCGCCGACTTCAAGCAGCAGACCAAGACCCAGGTCACCCTGCTTGTGATCGGCGCGGTGCTGCTTCTGGGCGTGGGCCTGGTGGCGCCGGCCAGCTTCATGCAGCACTTCATCGTCTTCGTGCTGTCGGTCTTCATCGGCTTCCAGGTGATCTGGAACGTCAGCCATTCTCTGCACACCCCGCTGATGGCGGTGACCAACGCCATTTCGTCGATCATCATCCTGGGGGCGCTGCTGCAGATCGGTTCGGGCTCGGCTCTGGTGGTCGTGCTGGCCGCGCTGTCGGTCTTCATGGCCGGGATCAACATCTTCGGCGGCTTCCTCGTGACTCGGCGCATGCTCGCCATGTTCCAGAAATCGTAAGGAGTAGGGGATCATGGAATTCGGATTTACCACAGCGGCCTATGTGGTCGCGGCTGTCCTCTTCATCCTGTCGCTGGGCGGGCTCTCGGGCCAGGAAAGCGCCAAGCGCGCGGTCTGGTACGGCATCGCCGGCATGGCGCTGGCGGCACTGGCGACGCTGATCGGACCGGGGCAGGGGCTTTGGCTTCTGTCGATCGTGCTGATCGCAACCGGCGGGCTGATCGGGGCCTATGTCGCGGGCAAGGTCGAAATGACCGGAATGCCCCAGCTTGTCGCCGCGATGCACTCGCTGGTCGGCCTGGCGGCGGTCTTCGTCGGCTTCAATGCCCATTTCGAGGCGGGCCACGTGGCCACCATCCTGGCGGGCGCCCCGACCTCGCTGAACGCCACCGGGATGGGCGCCTGGATGCATGAGCAGCACCTGGGCACCTTCGCCGCGCTGATCGCGCACAAGACCCCGGTCGAGCTGAACATCCTGAAGGTCGAGCTGTTTCTGGGCATCTTCATCGGGGCGGTGACCTTCACCGGTTCGGTCATCGCCTATGGCAAGCTGGCGGGCAAGGTGACCTCGGTGGCCAAAAAGCTGCCCGGCGGACACGCGCTGAACGCCTCGGCGGCGATCATCTCGGTGCTGTGCCTGATCTGGTACTTCAACACCGGTGGTTTCGTGCCGCTGGCGATCATGACGCTGATGGCGCTGTTTATCGGCTACCACCTGATCATGGGTATCGGCGGTGCCGACATGCCGGTGGTGGTGTCGATGCTGAACAGCTACTCGGGGTGGGCCGCGGCGGCCATCGGCTTCAGCCTCGGCAACGATCTGCTGATCGTGGTCGGCGCGCTGGTCGGCTCCTCGGGTGCGATCCTGTCCTACATCATGTGCAAGGCGATGAACCGTTCGTTCATCTCGGTGATCCTAGGCGGTTTCGGCGGCGCAGCCGGTCCGCAGATGGAGGTCGAGGGCGAGATGATCGCCATCGACGCCGAGGGTGTCGCAAGCGCCCTGAACGAGGCCGACAGCGTCATCATCATCCCGGGTTACGGCATGGCGGTGGCACAGGCGCAGAATGCGGTCAGCGACCTGACCAAAAAGCTGCGCGCCAAGGGCAAGAACGTGCGCTTTGCCATCCACCCGGTGGCGGGGCGTCTGCCCGGTCACATGAACGTGCTGCTGGCCGAGGCGCGGGTGCCCTATGACATCGTGATGGAAATGGACGAGATCAACGACGATTTCCCGGACACCGACGTCGCCATCGTCATCGGCTCGAACGACATCGTGAACCCGGCGGCCCAGGATGATCCAAACAGCCCCATCGCCGGCATGCCGGTGCTGGAATGCTGGAAGGCCAAGCAGGTCTTTGTCTCCAAACGGGGCCAGGGCACCGGCTATTCCGGCATCGAGAACCCGCTGTTCTTCAAGGAGAATACGCGCATGTTCTACGGCGATGCCAAGGACAGCCTGGACAAGCTGCTGCCGCTGATCGACTGATCCGCAGGCATGCAAAGCCACCAGAAAGCCCCGCCCCTTCGGCGGGGCTTTTTGCATTGCGGCCCGCCCGTGGGGGCCGGTTTGCCGCGCCGGCTGCCGCGGTATGCAAATGTATTCAGGTAACACATTGAAATAAAAAAGTTTTTGTGTTTTCGGCGCGGCTGCGTATAGATAATAGAAAAACAAGGATCGCCCGATGTCCCCGATCGAAGATCATCCGCTGCGCTACCGGCTCGCGAACGAGCTGCACGCGCGTCCGTTCCCGGCGATGAAGAACACCTCGACCGTGGTCTATCTGGCCGTCAAGCAGCCGGTCGAGGCGGTCAGCCGCGACCGCGCCGCCGATGTGGCGCATCTGACTGCGCTGCTCGACCGTCACGGCGCGCAGCATCCGCAGCCCGGCGCGACCCACTACAGCGGCCGCATCGGCCGCCACGCGCTGAAATGGGAACAGCATACCGAGTTTGTCACCTATACGGCGATTTCCGACGGGGTCAGCGACCGCCCCTTCGACCCGGCGGATTTCTCGGTGTTTCCCGAGGACTGGCTGGAACAGGCGCCGGGCCAGCGCGTCACCTCGATCCTTCTGCGCGTCTGTCCGCGCCCGGATGACGCCGGGATCAACGCGGCGCTGGCCGAATGGTTCGTGCCCGAAAGCACGGCGGCCTCGCACGTGCTGGACGATGCCGCCGTCGCGGCGGGTGATTTCCGCATCGATCCGGCGGGCCACATGCGTTTCGCCGTCTTTGTGGCACCGGCTGCGGGACAGCGGCGGGTCGGCCGCGTGGTCCAGCGCCTGTGCGAGATCGAGACCTACAAGGCAATGTCGATGCTGGGGTTCTCCCGCGCCCAGCAGCTCTCGGGTGAGATCGGCGCGCTCGACAACCACCTGTCGCAGCTCATGGCCGACATGACCGGCGGCGGCATTCCGGCGGAAAAGACCCTGACCAAACTTCTGTCGATTTCGGCCGAGCTGGAGTCGATGGGCGCGCGCAGCTCGTTCCGGTTCGGTGCAACCGGCGCCTATGAGGCCATCGTCAACCAGCGCATCGCCTCGCTGCGCGAGGGACGGTTCCAGGGGCGCCAGACCTTTGCCGATTTCATGGCGCGCCGCTATGCGCCGGCGATGCGTACGGTGACCTCCACCCAGGGACGGCTGCAGGCCCTGGCCGATCGTGCCATGCGGGCGGGCGAGTTGCTGCGGACCCGCGTGGACGTGGAGCGCAGCGCCCAGAACCAGGCGCTGCTGGAAAGCATGGACCGCCGCGCCGATCTCTCGCTCCGGCTGCAACACACGGTCGAGGGGCTCTCGGTGGTGGCGATCAGTTATTACGCGGTGTCGCTGGCCAGCTACCTGCTCTACCCTCTGGCCGAGGTCAGCGGGCTGAGCAAGGGGATGCTGACCGCGGCGCTTACTCTGCCGGTTGTGCTTGGCGTATGGGGCGCGGTGCGCCGGATCCGGCGAGGGATCGAGCGAGGGCCGCATTCATAGCGATGCCGCCGAGGGCGATCGACGCCAGCGCGAGCAGCGCCGCGACGCTCAGCGTCGGCACGCCCGACAGCCCGGCCCCAAGGGTGCAGCCGCCGGCCAGCACACCGCCGACGCCCATCAGGACGGCGCCGGCCAGATAGCGGCCGGTCTGCGCCGGGGCCTCGAAGCTTTGCCAGGCGAACTGTCCGCGCAGGAGCGCCGCGGCCAGCGCGCCCAGCACCACGCCGCCGACCAGCGCCGGGCCAAAGCCCGCCGGAACGGCGGAGGAGGCGACGGTAAAGAAAAGCGTCTCTGACATCGGCGAGGTGAACGAGAGGCTCTCCGTCGTGATCGGCTCGAACTCGTCGAACAGGATGAACCCGGTCCCGACCCAGCCCAGCGGCACCAGCAGCCCGATCGCGGCGGCCCCGACAAGTGGCAGGCGGGACGCGCCCGAACGCAGGGCATAAAGCAGCGCCGCGCCCGCGATCAGCCCGGCCCAGAGCCCGGCGCCGCCGGGCAAGGCGGCGAGCGAGGTGAACGTGCCCAGCTCAACGGTCAGCCCCCCCAATCCGGTGCGCAGCGGCGCCAGCACGCCCTTGAGCGTGGCATGCGCCGTGACCGCAAAGACCAGCAGCACCAGCACCGCGCGCAGGTTGCCGCCGCCGGCCAGAACCGTCAGCCGCGACACGCATCCGCGGGTCAGGACCATGCCGGCGCCGAACGCCAGCCCGCCCAGCACGATCGCGGCCACCGGCAGTTGCGCGGCTAGAAAGCGGTGATCGCCGAATCCGATCCAGCCCATGGCCACCGCGCCTTGCGTGCCGATCACGGCGACGGCGAGGGCCGTCAGCCAGACACCCATCGCCGCGCGCCGGTCCTCGCCTACCAGCGCCCGGCGCAGGCAGAACCGGGTGACCTGCGCCAGCACGCCAAAGGCCAGGCCCAGGCCAAGGCCGAACAGAACGCTGGCCTCGCGCGCGGTGGTGTCGTCGAATCCAAATGTCTCGAACATGGTTTGCCCCCTGGGGTTCGGAAATATTTCCCACTAATGCCGGACTTTGCGGTCAATCAAGGTGCAAAATTGCTGATGGGGCATCCGATAGCGGAACAATTTACCAATGGGGCGGGCGCTGTGGCCTGACTGTCCCGGCGCCGCTGGGGTGACAGGGCAAAACCGCCGCCCTTGGGGGGCGGCGGCTGGCGTTCCGTTCTTTTTTGCGTTTTCCGGGTCCGGGTCCGGGTCCGGGTCAGCGGCCGCGGATGCGCGGGTCGAGCGCGTCGCGCAGACCGTCGCCCAGGTAGTTGACGCTGAGCACGGTGAGCGAGATGGCCAGACCGGGCCAGAACACCCGCTCGGGGTACTGCTGGAGATAGTCGGTGGCGTCGAACAGCAGCCGCCCCCAGGTCGGGAAATCGGGCGGAAAGCCCAGCCCGAGGAAGCTCAGCGCGCTTTCGGTGATGATTGCGGTGGCGATCCCCAGGGTGGCCGAGACCATGATCGGCGACAGCACGTTGGGCAGGATATGCCGCAGGATCATCTTGGTATTGGTGGTCCCGATCGAGCGGGCGGCAAGGACGAACTCGCGCTCCTTCAGCGCCAGCACGTCGCCGCGCACGATCCGCGCGGTGGGCATCCAGCTGGTGACACCGATGGCCACGACAATCAGGATGAAGATCCCCTGTTCCGGCCCGAAGGCCGAGTTCAGCGGATCGCGGAACAGCAGCATCATCACCAGCAGCAGCGGCAACAGCGGCAGCGCCAGGAACAGGTCGGTGAGCCGCATCAGCGGCCCGTCGAGCCGTTTGAAGAACCCCGCCATCACCCCGACAAAAGAGCCGAGCCCCAGCGCCAGCAGCATCGCGGTGATGCCGACCGAGACCGAGGTCCTGCCGCCCGCCATCATCCGCGCAAAGGTATCGCGCCCCAACTGGTCGGTGCCGAAGGGATGGGAAAAGCCGGGGCCCTGGTTGCGGGCGCGGATGTCGATATGGGTCGCGTCGATGGTCCAGATCACCGGCCCGAGATAGACCCAGAGCACGATCACCAGGAACAGGATGCCGCCATAAAGGGCGCCCTTGTGGTTCTTGAACTGGTCCCAGACCTCGCGCCATTGGTTGCTGGGCGGTTTGGTGAATTCCTCCAGCGGGCCGGCGCCGCCCGGCAGCGCGGTCGAGGCCGGGGCGAGCCCTTCGTCGGGGACGAAACGGTCCTTGTCAGTCATAGCGGATCCTCGGGTCGAGCAGGCCATAGAGCACGTCGGCGATCAGGTTGAACAGCACGATCAGCACCGCGAAGATAAAGGTCAGCGTCTGCACCATCGGCAGGTCGTTGGCCTGGATCGCGCCGATCAGCAACTGGCCGATGCCGTTCACCTTGAACACCTGTTCGGTGATGATGGCGCCGCCAAAGATCGACGGCACCCCCAGCGCGATCACGGTGACCACCGGGATCATCGAGTTGCGCAGCACATGAACCATCACCACGGTGGTTTCGCCCAGCCCCTTGGCACGGGCGGTCCTCACATAGTCCTGGTTGAGATTGTCGAGCATCGAGGCGCGCATGAACCGGCTGATCTGCGCCGTGATCTGCAACGCCAGCACCATCACCGGCATCACCATCTGCTGCAGCTGGGTCACGAAGCTGTCCCAGTCGACCACCTTGTGGGTGGTGTCATAGATCGAGGGGAACCAGCCCAGGTTGACCGAAAAGATCACGATCACCAGCACGCCGGAAAAGAACGGCGGCACCGAGAACCCGATCATCGAGATAAAGGTGCCGGTCTGGTCGAACCAGGAATACTGCTTGTAGGCCGAATAGATACCGATCGGGATCGCGATCAGGATCCCCACCAGATAGGCGGTGCCGACCACCCACAGGGTCTGCGGGATGCGCTGGACAACGATGTCCATCACCGGGCTGCGGGTCTGCCAGGAGATCACGCGCAGGTCGCCGGCCGAGAAGGAGGAGCCGAAGACCGCGTCGATCAGCACCTGCGGTTCGATCCAGAAGAACTGCACGATCCATTTCCAGAACCGGATATGCATCGGCTGCCCGAGGCCCAGCGCCTCGCGCATCTTTTCTTTCACCTCTGGCGGAACTGTCAGCGGCACCTGCGCCATCGGATCGCCGGGCGCCAGTTCCAGCAGCAGAAAAATAACAAGACTGATGAACAAAAGCGTCGGAACCGCCAGAACCAATCGTCGAATTGTAAAGGTCAGCATTCAGGGTGCCTTTGCATCCTAGTCTTTCGGTAATTCAAGTGAGAAAAGCGCCCCGGCGGAGAGCCGGGGCGCGGTCGGGTCTGATCAGGCCCTTACTTGATGCGGTACCAGTCAGCGATGTTCCACAGCTCGCTGTCCCAGGTGTTCAGCGCGACACCGCCCAGGGTGTTGGAATGCGCCGATGTCCGGCCACGGTGCACCAGCGGGATCATCGCCCCGCCCTCGATCACCATGTCGTTCAGCTGCTTGGCGATCGCCGCGCGTTCGTTCAGGCTGGCGGTCTGGCTCAGCTTCTTGTGCAGCGCGTCATATTCCGGACGGCACCAGCGCGAGATGTTCTCGCCCTGCCACTGGGTCTCGGGGCGCGGGGCCTTGTCGCACAGGACGCTGCCCAGATAGGCCTGCGGGTCTGCGCCGTTGAAGTTGTTGGCGTACATTTCGACGTCGGCATAGAACTTCTGGAAGGTGTCGGGCGAGCCCGGATCACCACCGAAGAAGACCGAGGCGTTGACGTTGCGCAGTTCGGACTCGATGCCGATCTCGCTCCACCACTGCTTGATCAGCGCCTGGAAGTCCTGGCGCACCGCGTTGGTCGAGGTCTGGTACAGGATCTTCATCGGCTTGCCGTCCGGGGTTTCCCGCACGCCGTCGCCGTTGCTGTCCTTGTAGCCGGCTGCTTCAAGCATCGCCTTGGCGCCTTCGATGTCCTGCGTCGAGCAGTCGAAGGTGGTCGAGGCATAGGCCTCAGGCGCCGGCACCCAGTTGCAGGTGACCTTGCCGGCCTTGCCATAGCCGATCTCGACCAGCAGCGGCCGGTCGATGGCCATCGACATCGCCTTGTAGACTGCCGGATCGGTCAGGAACGGATGCTCGTGCTTGGCGGTCGCACGTTCGCCGTCGGGCAGATCGGGCGAGGCATCGGTCTGGTTCAGCATGATCCGCTCGACCAGGGTGCCAAAGGCCGAAACCGGAACGCCCTTGCCGCCCTTTTCCATCTGCGCGATGACGTCGGGGGCAAGCTGCAGGTTCCAGGCATAATCGAACTCGCCGGTTTCCATCACAGCGCGGCCGGCTGCGGTGGCATCGCCGCCGCCCTTGAACAGCAGCTTGGAAAAGGCCGGCTTGTTCGGATCGCGATAGTTCGGGTTGGCCGACATGGTGATCACGTCGTTGGGACGGAATTCATCGACCACATAGGCGCCGGTGCCGATCGGGTTGAAGTTGGCCTCGGTGCATTCCGGTGCCCTGGCGCCCAGGCATTCGGCGAATTGCGCGGCCTGGATGATCGGGCTTTCGGCGCCGACAAAGGGACCATAGGGATAGGGCGTCGGTTCAGCAAAGTTGATGACAACGGTCGAATCGTCGGGCGTCTCGACACTGGTGACGCCCTCGAAGTGGCGCAGCTGGGCGCAGCCGCCCTCGGGGTGGGTGCAGTATTCATAGGTGAACTTCACATCGGCCGAGGTAAAGGCCGAGCCGTCCGACCACTTGATACCCGGTGCGATCTTCCAGGTGATCTGGGTCAGGTCCTCGCTGACGCCGCCGTTCTCGACGGTCGGGATCTCGGTGACCAGATAGGGGACCATCGCGCCCTTGGTGTCAAAGCGGGCCAGCGGTTCCAGCACGATCGCCGAGGCTTCCTGTTCTTTGGTGCCGCCGGACAGATAGGGGTTCAGAATGGAGGGCGCCTGCCAATAGATCAGACTGACCTGGCCGTCGGTTCCCCGTTCCGCCATAGCGGCCGGCGCCAGCGCCGCAGATGCGATCGCGCCGAGCAATAGGGCTTTCATCTTCATTTTACACTCCTTGTCGGACACTTTCGTGTCCCTTTTTATTTCCGCTTGTGTCGCGGATGGCGATTTGTCCGCCGCCTGGGCATTTTTTTATGCGTCGAGACATACGATTTTTTTTCGTATGGCTCCAGCGCGGCCCTGCAGCGAATACGCGCCCATCGAAACAGAGTTTTTGAAAAAAGCAAGACTTGCCGTCGGGAAAAGGTTGGAGAGGGTTTGACACCGCCCATAACGCCGCCTTAGCGTTCAGGCCTCAACGGAGGACACACGACGTGCTGGACAATCCAATTGCCCGGATAGAAGGGCTCAGGGTCGAGTTCGAAACAAAAGATGGCCCGGTTGTCGGAGTCGAGGACATTTCGTTCGAGATCGAACCCGGCGAAACGGTCTGTATCGTCGGCGAATCCGGGTCGGGAAAATCGGTTTCCTCCTTGTCGCTGATGCGCCTTGTCGAGTTCGGGGGGGGCGAAATTGCCGCAGGGCGCCTCATTTTTGATCGCAAGGACGGCGGAGAGCTGGATCTGGCCACGGCCGGGCAGGATCTGATGCGCCACATCCGCGGCAATGAGATCGGCATGATCTTTCAGGAGCCGATGACGGCGCTGAACCCGGTCTTTACCGTCGGCCGCCAGCTGACCGAAGGGCTGCGGGTGCATATGGGCATGTCCCGCGCCCAGGCCGAGGCGCGCGCGCTGGAGCTGCTGAAACAGGTCCGCATCCCCGAGCCGGAGCGGCGGCTGAAACAATATCCGCATGAGCTGTCCGGCGGGATGCGCCAGAGGGTGGTGATCGCCATGGCGATGGCCTGCGAGCCGCGCCTGCTGATCGCGGACGAGCCGACGACGGCGCTGGATGTGACCATCCAGGCCGAGATCCTGGCGCTGATGGACCGGCTGAAGCGAGAAACCGGCACCGCTGTGATGTTCATCACCCATGACATGGCTGTGGTGGCCCAGATGGCCGACCGGGTCGTGGTCATGTACCGCGGCAAGAAGGTCGAGGAGGGTCCGGTCGAGCAGATCTTCGAGAACCCGCAGCACGATTATACCAAGGCGCTGCTGGCCGCGGTGCCCAAGCTGGGCGAGATGCGCGGCAAATCGGCGCCGGAACCGATGAAACTGCTGGGTGTCGAGGGACAGACCATCGCGCCGATCCCCGGCACCGACGAGGTGCTGCTGAGGGTCCGGGGGCTGACCACGCGCTTTGCGGTCAAGGGCGGGTTCTTTCGCCGCACGGTGGCCAATGTGCACGCGGTCGAGGATGTCTCTTTCACCCTCAATAGGGGCCAGACGCTCAGCTTGGTGGGCGAGTCCGGCTGCGGCAAATCCACCGCGGGGCGGTCGATCCTGCGGCTGGTGGAGCCCAACGCCGGCGAGATAAACCTCGATGGCGTCGACATCATGAAGCTGGATCAGGCCGGCCTGCGCAGGGCGCGGCTGGACATGCAGATGATTTTTCAGGATCCTTTCGCCTCGCTCAATCCGCAGATGCAACTGCTGGATCAGGTGGCCGAACCGATGCGCAACTACGGCATCGCCTCGGGGTCCGAGATCCAGGACCGGGTGGCCAACCTTTTCGACCGGGTGCATCTGCCGCGCAGCTTCATGCGGCGCTACCCGCATGAGATGTCGGGCGGCCAGCGGCAGCGCATCGCCATCGCCCGCGCGCTGGCCCTGAACCCCAAGCTGATCGTCGCCGACGAGGCGGTCAGCGCGCTGGATGTCTCGGTGCAGGCGCAGGTGCTGAACCTGATGATGGAGCTTCAGGCCGAGCTGGGGCTGTCCTATCTCTTCATTAGTCACGACATGGCGGTGGTCGAACGGATGAGCCATCATGTCGGCGTCATGTATTTGGGCCGCATCGTCGAGATGGGGCCGCGCGCGCGGGTGTTCGAGAACCCGCAGCACCCCTATACCCAGGCGCTGATGAAGGCGGTGCCGATCGCCGATCCGCACCGGCGCAAGGCCGAGAAGGATCTGAACTTCAAACCGATCCCCTCACCGATCCATTCGCTGGACTATGTGGCCGAACCGTCGCGCTATGACGAGGTGGAGCCGGGTCATCTGGTTCTGACCACCGACAGCGGGTATTGAGGGCAAGATGGCCGAGCGATTATCGCCGCGCGAAATTCTGGAAAACCTGGTGGGCTTTCCCACCGTCAGCCGCGACAGCAACCTGCCGCTGGTCGATTGGGTCGATGCCTATCTGGCCGCCCACGGCATCGCCGCGCACCGCTGGTATGATCCCGATCAGCCGCACAAGGCAGCGCTCTTTGCCCATGTGGGCCCCTGGCAGGAGGGGGCCGTGGTACTCTCGGGTCATACCGACGTGGTGCCGGTCGACGGCCAGCCCTGGACCTCGGCCCCCTTCACCGTGACCGAGCGCGACGGCAAGCTTTACGGGCGCGGCACCGCCGATATGAAGGGCTATGACGCCCTGGCGATCTGGGCCTTGGTCGAGGCGCAGGCGCGCGGGGTCAAGCGGCCGCTGCAACTGGCGCTCAGCTTTGACGAAGAGGTCGGCTGCACCGGGGCGCCGCCGATGATACAGGCGATGCAGCCGGTCCTGCCCAAGGGCGCCGCGGTGATCGTGGGCGAGCCGTCGATGATGCGCGCGGTAACCGGCCACAAGGGCGGACAGGGATACTGGATCGACGTCTGGGGGGTCGAGGTGCACAGCTCGATCATGCACACCGGCGTCAACGCGATCATGGAGGCGGCCCGCATTATCGACTGGGCCAATGTGGTGAATGACGAGGAGCGCGCGCGCCCCCCCTCGGAGGTGGCGGCGATGTTCGATCCGCCTTGGACCACGCTGCATTGCGGCCTGATCGAGGGGGGCACCGCCGCGAACATCACCGCCAAGCACTGCCGCTTCGACCTGGGGTTTCGCGCCGTGCCGGATGCCGATCTTGCCGCCTGGCGCGGCCGTATCCGCGACCGGATCGCCGAGGTCGAGGCCGCGATGCAGGCGGTCCGCCCCGAGGCGCGGATCGACGTCGAGGCGCGCTTTGCCGTGCCGGGTCTGAAACCCGAGGAAAACGGCGCGGCCGAGGCGCTGGTGCGCGCGATCACCGGCGACAACGCCCGTCATGTGGTCAGCTACGGCACCGAGGCCGGCCAGTTCCAGGAGGCGGGCTATTCGGCGGTGGTCTGTGGCCCCGGCGACATCGCCCAGGCGCATCAGCCCGACGAATTCATCACCCTGGCCCAGTTCAACGCGGGGCAGGACTTCATGGACCGCCTCGTTACCCGTTTGCAGAAGGACGCATAGATGCCGATCAAGAACCGCCTTGGCGAAATGCATGACGAGATCACCGGATGGCGCCACCACCTGCACGAAAACCCCGAGCTGCTCTACGAGGTGCATGAAACCGCCGCCTTCGTGGTCGAGCGGCTGAAGGGCTTCGGGATCACCGACATCACCCCCGGCATCGGCCGCACCGGCGTGGTCGCGGTGATCGAGGGGCGGACCAATACCTCGGGCCGGGTGGTCGGACTGCGCGCCGACATGGATGCGCTGCCGATCAACGAGGCGACCGGGCTGGAGTTCGCCTCCAAGACGCCGGGCATGATGCATGCTTGCGGTCATGACGGCCATACCTCGATCCTGCTGGGGGCGGCGAAATACCTCGCCGAGACCCGCAATTTCGACGGCAAGGTGGTGCTGATCTTTCAGCCCGCGGAAGAGGGCGGCGCCGGTGGCAAGGCGATGTGCGACGACGGTCTGATGGACCGCTGGGGTATTCAGGAGGTCTACGGGCTGCACAACATGCCGGGTCTGCCGGTGGGCCAGTTCGCCATTCGCCCCGGCCCGCTGCTGGCCTCGGCTGACGAGTTCGAGATCACCGTGACCGGCAAGGGCGGCCATGCCGCCTCCCCGCATAACGCGATCGACACCACGCTGGTGGCGGCGCAGATCGTGGTGTCGCTGCAATCCATCGTCGCGCGCAACGTCAACCCGGTGAAACGGGTGGTGGTGACGGTGGGCACCTTTGTCACCGACAGCAATGCCTCGAACGTCATCGCCCATCAGGTGCACATGAAGGGCACCGTGCGCACGCTGGACCCCGACGAGCGCGCGCTGGCCGAAGAGCGTGTGCGCAGGGTGGCGGAAAACACCGCCGCCGCCTTCGGCGCCGAGGCCGTGGTCACCTGGAAGAATGGCTACCCGGTCACCGTCAACTCCCCGGAAGAGACGCAATATGCCATCGAGGCGGCGCGCGCGGTCTCGGACAACGTCCACGACGACACCGATCCGGTGATGCCGGCCGAGGATTTCTCCTTCATGCTGGAACAGCGGCCAGGCGCCTATATCTTTCTTGGCAACGGCGACACGCCGATGTGCCACCACCCGGCCTATCGCTTCGATGACGCGGCGATCCCACTAGGCTGCAGTTGGTTCGCCGAACTGATCGAACGACGTATGCCCGCGGCCTAGGCACAGCCTGCGCCGCCCCATCCCCCGAGGACGAGCCCCGATGCCGATCAAGAACCGTTTCGCCGAACTGCTGCCCGAAATCGCCGCCTGGCGGCAGGACATCCACGCCCACCCCGAACTGGGCTTCGAAGAGGCGCGCACCGCGGCGCTGGTGGCCGACAGGCTGCGCGCGTTCGGATGCGACGAGGTGGTGACGGGCATCGGCGGCACCGGCGTCGTCGGCGTGATCCGCGGCAGGACCGATGACAGCGGCCATGTGATCGGGCTGCGCGGCGACATGGACGCGCTGCCCATCCTTGAGGCCAGCGGCGCCGCCTATGTCTCGCAAAATCCCGGCGTGATGCATGCCTGCGGCCATGACGGGCACACCGCCATGCTGCTCGGGGCCGCCCGCTACCTGGCCGAGACGCGCAATTTCGACGGCACCGTGGTGCTGCTGTTCCAGCCGGCCGAGGAACTGGGCAGCGGCGCCAAACGGATGATCGACGACGGCGTGATGGACCGTTTCGGCGTGCGCGAGGTCTACGGCATGCACAACATGCCCGGCCTGCCCGTGGGACAGTTCGCCATCCGCCCCGGCGCGCTGCTGGCCGCCACCGACGAGTTCTTTATCGAGGTGACGGGCCGCGGCGGCCACGCGGCCGAACCGCATGAGGCGATCGACCCCACCGTCGCCGCCAGCCAGATCATTCTCGGGCTGCAGACGATTGTCAGCCGCAACGCCGACCCGGTGGCGCAGGGGGTGGTCTCGGTCACTTCGGTGCAGACCTCCTCGACGGCGTTCAACGTGATCCCGCAGTCGGTAAAGATGCGCGGCACCGTGCGCACCCATTCGGCGGCGATGCAGGACATGATCGAGGCGCGCCTGGGCGAGCTGGCGCGCGGCGTCGCCACCGGCTTCGGGACGCAGGCCGAGGTCACCTATCTGCGTCACGTGCCGATCACCATCAACGCCGACGAGCCCACGGCCTTTGCCACCGAAATCGCCGAAGCCGTCTCCGGCGGCTGCGCCGAGGCGCCGCTGATCATGGGCGGCGAGGATTTCGCCTATATGCTCCAGGAGCGTCCCGGCGCCTTCATCTTTGTCGGCAATGGCGACAGCGCGGCGCTGCATCACCCGGAATACAATTTTGACGACGAGGCGATCCCGGCCGGATGCAGCTGGTTCGCCGAACTGGTCGAACGCCGGATGCCCCAGGCGCAGGCCTAGCCTGCGCCGCCAGCGGACAGAGCGTGTTTTCACCAGAAACCATGCCCGGTCCGTCACCCGGTGACGAAAAGGCGCCTCAGGCGCGAGAGATAAAACACCAAGGCGCCCCGGGCGCGAAAATAAAGGAGTGTGACCATGCCGGTCAAAAACCGCTTTGCCGAACTTCAGGACGAGATCACCGCCTGGCGGCGCGATCTGCACGAACACCCCGAGATCCTGTTCGAAACCCACCGCACCAGCGCGGTCGTTGCCGAAAAGCTCAAGGAATTCGGTTGCGACGAGGTTGTGACCGGCATCGGCCGCACCGGCGTCGTCGGCGTGATCAGGGGCAAGGCGGACACATCGGGCAAGGTGATCGGCCTGCGCGCCGACATGGATGCGCTGCCGATCCATGAGGCGACCGGGCTGGGCTATGCCTCCAAGACGCCGGGCGCGATGCACGCCTGCGGCCATGACGGCCATACCGCCATGCTGCTGGGGGCGGCGAAATACCTGTCCGAGACCCGCAACTTCGACGGCACCGTGGTGGTGATCTTCCAGCCTGCCGAAGAGGGCGGCGGCGGCGGCAAGGAGATGTGCGACGACGGCATGATGGACCGCTGGGGCATCCAGGAGGTTTACGGCATGCACAACTGGCCGGGCCGCCCGGTGGGCAGCTTCGCCATCCGCCCCGGCGCCTTTTTCGCCGCCACCGACCAGTTCGACATCGAGTTCGAGGGCAAGGGGGGCCACGCCGCCAAGCCGCAGGAAACCGTCGACACCACGGTGATGGCGGCCCAGGCGGTGACCGCGCTGCAGACCATCGCCAGCCGCAATGCCGACCCGGTCGATCAGGTGGTGGTCTCGGTCACCTCGTTCGAAACCTCGTCGAACGCCTTCAACGTTATCCCGCAGCGGGTGCATCTGAGGGGCACCGTGCGCACCATGAGTCACGCCATGCGCGATCTGGCCGAAACCCGAATCAAGGAAATCTGCACCGGCGTCGCGGCCACCTTCGGCGGCAGCGCCTCGGTCGAGTATCACCGCGGCTACCCGGTGATGGTGAACTCCGAAGAGCAGACCGAGTTTGCCGCCGAGGTGGCGCGCAAGGTCTCGGGCCGCTGCGATGACGCGCCCCTGGTGATGGGCGGCGAGGACTTCGCCTTCATGCTCGAGGAACGCCCCGGCGCCTATATTCTGGTCGGCAACGGCGATACCGCGACGGTGCACCACCCGGAGTACAACTTCAACGACGAGGCGATCCCGGCGGGCTGCTCCTGGTGGGCGGAAATCGTCGAAAGCCGGATGCCGGCGGCCTGACCCTGCGATCGGGGGGGCGTCAGGGGGGCGCTGCCCCCCGCGCGTCGCGCTCCCCCGCCGTATCTTGCAGGAAAAGGCGCTGCGGCGGCTTTGTTCCATCTTCTCTGAGGCGGTGCTCCGGGGTGCCGGGGGCGTCAGCCGCGGCCTTCGGCCCAGAGCGCCTGATAGACTGCCTCGATCCCCTCGGCCTCTGCGCGGGCGCTGAAGCCCGCCGCGGCGATCTCTCGCGCGGCCAGGCTCATTGCCGCGTGGCGATCAGGATCGGTCAGCAGCGCGCGGGCGGCCTGCGCTGCGTCGTCTGCGGCCTCCTGCGCCACGATGACGCCGCTGCGTCCCTGCGCCGAAAACGCCCGGTAATAGCCCGCCTCGCTGGCGACGAAGGGCACGCCGCTCGCCATCCCCTCCAGCGGCACCATCCCGTAGCCCTCATAGCGGGGCAATTGCACAATCAGCGACAGTGCCCGCATCAGCGCCGGCAGATCGGAGGCGGGCACCTCGCCGGGAAACAGGATGCGGTCGGCAAGCCCTGCGGCGGCGATCTCGCGCTGCAACCCGTCCAGAAAACCCTGATGCTCCCGCGCAGCGCGGCCCAGCACCAGCGCCACCGCGCCGGGCAGTTCGGGCAGCAGGCGCAGCATCGCCCGTACGAACAGATCGGTGCCCTTCTCGGGCCGGATGCGGCCGACGGTGGCGATACCCAGGTTGCCGCCATGGCCCAGCGCCGCCCAGGCGGCGGCGCGGTCCCCGGCGGGGGTGAACAGATCGGTGTCCACCCCGTGCGGCACCACCGCGCGCACGTGGGGGACAAAGCCGGCGGCTTCCTCGGTGGTGGCCACCACCGCATCCATGCGGGAGATCAGCCAGCGCGGAAGCGCCGAATGCCGCCGCATCGCGGCAGAGGTAAAGACGATGCGAATCGGCAGCCGCAGCACGTCTCGGGCCCAGATCGCCGCGCGCATTTCCGTGTTGCGCCGTACATGCCAGATCGAAAACGGCCGGCCCGGCGGCGCCCGCCGCGACAGCGCCCGCGCCTGCGCAACGGAGATCGGATCGGGGCAGCCGGGCAGGGGGCGGCCCACCAGCGCCAGGTCGTGGGTGCTGACCTGCTGCCGGATCACATTGGCGGCGGTGGCCGACACC
The DNA here is from genome assembly GCF_004358185.1 of Antarcticimicrobium luteum. GTDB lineage: Bacteria > Pseudomonadota > Alphaproteobacteria > Rhodobacterales > Rhodobacteraceae > Antarcticimicrobium > Antarcticimicrobium luteum. The sequence continues at coordinate 91,007 of NZ_SMUV01000072.1, read as the reverse complement.
CCTGTGAAATTGCGGTTGAAATTGGTCACGAACAGCTCAGGCATCGTCCCGGTCCCCGTTCGCCCCCAGCGTCAGCGCGTCGCAGAGCCGCTCCACCACCCGCTCCAGCGCCGCGTCCTGGCGCCGCGACAGGCTGCGCGCGCCGCTTTGCGCCGCCGACAGCCGCGCCGGATGATCCAGCCAGTCCGTCACCGCCGCCGCCAGCGTCGCGGCGTCGTGCACCTCGACCAGCCCGCCACTGGCCTGCAACGCGGCATAGGCGGCGCGGGCATTCTGCCGGAAGGGGCCGGTGATCAGCGGCACCCCGAACTGCGCCGGCTCGATCGGGTTGTGCCCCCCCTTGTCCACCAGAGAGGCGCCGAGAAAGGCGAAAGGGGCAAGGCTGTACCAGGTGCCGGTCTCGCCCAGCGTATCGGCCAGATAGACCCGGGTGTCCGGCCCCGGCGTCTCGCCCGCGCTGCGCCGGGCGCAGCTCAGCCGCGCCGCCGCGATCAGGCCGGCCACTTCCGCCCCCCGCTCGGGGTGGCGCGGAGTCAGCAGCAGCAGCAGGTCGGGATAACGGGCCTGTACCCGGCGATAGGCGTCCAGAACGATGACTTCTTCGCCGGCATGGGTGGAACTGGCCAGCCAGAGCGGCCGCGCGCCAACCGTCGCCCGCATCGCCTCCAGCGCCGCGCTGTCCACCGGCGGCGGCGCCGAGGTCGTCTTGAGATTCACGCCCACCTCGATGCGGTCCGCCGGCGCGCCCATGGCGATGAGGTCCTCGGCGGTCTGCCCGGTCTGCGCCATCAGCAGGGTGAACCGGCCAAGGATGAAGCGCGCGGTATCGGGCCATTTCTTCCAGCCGGCGACCGATTTCTCCGACAGCCGCGCGTTAAGCAGCGCCAGCGGCACCCCCCGGTCCGAGGCGGTGACGATCATCAGCGGCCAGATCTCGCTTTCCACGAACAGCGCCGCGTCGGGCCGCCAGTGATCCAGAAACCGCCGCACCGGGCCGGGGGCGTCGAGCGGCGCGAACTGATGCCGGCAGCGTGGCGGCATCCGTTTCTCGATCAGCTCGGCCGAGGTGGCGGTGCCGGAGGTGATCAGGAAATTCGCCGCCGGCAGCCGCGCGCCGAGCCGCGCGATCAGCGTCAGCACCGACAGGCTCTCGCCGACGCTGGCGGCGTGAAACCAGATCAGCGGGCCGTGGGGACGCGGCAGGCTGGCATGACCCAGACGCTCGCGCTGCCGGTGCTTGTCCACCCCATGCGCGCGCAGCTTGCGCGCCACCGCGCGCCAGACCAGCGGCTGGATCAGCGGGGTGATCGCCCGGTACAGCCGAAACAGCGCCGTCGGCGGGGTCATTAGCCGCCCGTATGGCTCATGTGGCGGGACATCTGGCCGTCGGCGCGCTGGCGGGAATAGTCGAAATCATGCCCCTTGGGCTTATGCGAGATCGCGGCGCGGATCGCCTGTTCCAGCGGCGCCTCGCTGTCTGGGTGATCGCGCAGGGGCGCGCGCAGATCGGCCATGTCTTCCTGACCCAGGCACATGTAAAGCTCGCCGGTGCAGGTCAGGCGCACACGGTTGCAGCTTTCGCAGAAATTGTGGCTGAGCGGGGTAATGAATCCGATCTTCTGCCCGGTCTCCTCCAGCCGCACATAGCGCGCGGGTCCGCCGGTGCGTTCGGCCAGGTCGGTGACGGTGTAATGCTCGCCATAGCGCGCGCGCACATTGTCGAGCGACCAGTATTGATCCAGCCGGTCCTCGTTGCCGATATCGCCCATCGGCATGACCTCGATCCAGGTCAGGTCCATGTCCCGCTCGGCGCACCATTCGGTGATGCGGGGCAGTTCCTCCTCGTTGAAGCCCTTGAGCGCGACCGCGTTGATCTTGACCCGCAGCCCCGCCTTTTGCGCCGCGTCGATGCCGCGCAGCACCTGCGGCAGGCGGCCCCAGCGGGTGACGGCGGCGAACTTGTCCTCGTCCAGCGTGTCGAGCGAGATGTTCACGCGGCGCACGCCGGCGTCAAAAAGATCCTGCGCGAACCGCTCCAGCTGCGAGCCGTTGGTAGTCAGCGTCAGCTCTTTCAGTGCGCCGCTGTCCAGATGACGGGTCATCGCGCGAAAGAATGTCATGATGTCGCGCCGCACCAGCGGCTCGCCGCCGGTGATCCGCAGCTTTTCCACCCCCAGCCGGATAAAGGTGGAACACATGCGGTCCAGCTCCTCCAGCGTCAGCAACTCTTTCTTGGGCAGAAAGGTCATGTTTTCCGACATGCAATAGACACAGCGGAAATCGCACCGGTCGGTGACGGAGACGCGCAGATAAGTGATTGCGCGGGCAAAGGGATCGATCAGCGGGGCACTCATGAGACATAGGTAAAGCGGGACCGGCGGCGCGGCAAGGGGGATTGGCTCTGGCAGGCCCGCAAGTGGACCGATATGGTCGCGGCCATGAGACATGCGGTGATCCTTTCCCTCGCCCTGATGACGGGCTGCACCCAGGCGAACAGCATCGCCGAGACCATGAGCGAGACCGTGCGCGGTGGCCTCGACAGCTTCAGCACCGTCGCCACTCTCGGGGTTCTGAACACGGACAGGGCGCGGGGGGCGGCCGCTGCAAAAGCACCGGCGCCGCTGCCCCCGGCGGCCGATGCGCTGCCGGAGGAGCCGCCGGTGCCGGCGGTGAAACCCGCCGCTGACGGCCGGCTGGGCGCCACCGTCGCCGGGCTTGGCGATCCGGCGCGCACCGGGCTCTGGCTGGAAACGCCGCTGGTCACCGCCGCCGGCAAGGGCCGCGTGGTCTGGCCCACCACCGGGCGCTGGGTCGCGGTGGCGCTGCTCCCGGCCGGCGGCGAGGTGACGGCGGGCAGCCGGCTGTCGCTGGAGGCCATGCGCGCACTGGGCGTGCCGCTGACCGATCTGATCGAGGTCGAGGTCTACGCAGGCGGCTGATCGCCGGGCCGGTCCTTGGGCAGGAATTTTCCGGCCTCTTTGCGGGCAAAGGGTTTCATCGCCGCCCCATGTTCGGCCAGAAAGGCGCGCACGCGGTCCGGGTCATGCTTGCTCAGATCGCGCAGCCACCACGCGATGGCCTTCTGGATGAACCAATTCCGGTCGGGCACGTAACTCGCGGCCCAGCCGAGGATGCGGTCGCGCGCCTCCAGTTCGGCGGGCTTGGGGTGGTTCTGCTTGGTCCAGGGCAGGGTGGCCACCAGTGCCGCGCGGCGGGTCCACATGTGATCGGACCGGGTCCAGCCCTCCACCTCGTCCAGACGGCCGGGTTCGGCCACCAGCCGTTTCTGCGCCGCCATGCAGGCGTGATCGGCGATCGCCCAGCTGTCGAAATCCGGCAGCCAGCGTTTGATCAGTGCCCAGACCGCGTCATCGGGCCGGATCCGCGCCTGGGTCAGGAGTTTCGCCGCCGCCAGACGGGCCTCGAAAATATCGCTCTGCCAAAGCGCGTCGGCCAGCGCCACACGCTCCTCGACCGTCAGGCTCTGCCGCCAGGTCCTGGTCAGATCGTTGGTGGCCGGGTTCGGGATGCCCAGAACCTCGCGGTTCTGCTTGTGATAGGCGGCCATCTGCCCGGCGCGGCCCGGCTCGATATGCGCCTTCAACTCGGCCAGGGCCTCGTCCGGCGTCATGTCGGGGATCCTGCGGGCGGACCCGGCTGTACGATCCGGCCCCAAAAGTCCCCGGTTCGCGCCGCCCGCGAGGGGCCATGCAGGCCCGGCTGCCCGGTGCCATATCGCCTGATCATCCCATGCCTCCTATTCGACCGTCACCGATTTGGCGAGGTTGCGGGGCTGGTCCACATCGGTCCCCTTGGCGACGGCGGTGTGATAGGCCAACAGCTGGGCCGGCACCGCATAGAGGATCGGCGCGACCGCGTCCTGCACATCGGGCATCGCGATGGAGAGCCAGACGCCGTCGCCCGCCGCAGCCAGACCGGCGGGGTTGGAGATCAGCATCACCTTGCCTTCGCGCGCCATCACCTCCTGCATGTTCGAAACCGTCTTGTCGAACAGCGCGTCCTTTGGCGCCATCACCACCACCGGCATCATGGAATCGATCAGCGCGATGGGGCCGTGCTTGAGTTCTCCAGATGCATAAGCTTCGGCGTGGATGTAGCTGATTTCCTTGAGTTTAAGCGCGCCCTCAAGGGCGAGGGGGAACATCAGGCCACGGCCCAGGAACAGCACGTCGCGGGCGCTGCTGAGCTGTTGAGCCGCGTCGCGGATCTCGTCATCGGCCTCCAGCGCCGTGTTCATCAGATGCGGCAGACCGCGCAGCGCCGAGATGTGATCGGACAGTGCCTCGGGGGTCATCTCGCCCCGGTCGGCGGCCGCCTTCAGCGCCAGGATCAGCAACACGGCGAGCTGGCAGGTGAACGCCTTGGTCGAGGCGACGCCGATCTCGACGCCGGCATGGATCGGCAACGCCAGATCGCTTTCCCGTGCGATCGAGCTTTCGGGGACATTGACCACCGAGACGATGCGATCGGCCTTGCCCCTGCAATAACGCAGCGCCGCCAGCGTATCGGCGGTTTCCCCCGACTGGCTGACGAACAGCGCCACGGTGCCCGCCGGCAGCGGCGGTTCGCGATAGCGGAACTCGCTGGCGATATCGACCTCGACCGGGATGCGGGCGAGTTTCTCGAACCAGTATTTCGCCGTCAGGCAGGCGTAATAGGCGGTGCCGCAGGCCACCAGTGTCAGCCGCTGGACCCCGGAGAAATCGAGCCCTGCGCCAGGCAGGCGCACGGCGTCCTCGTCGGCGGGCAGGTAGTGGCGGATCGCCTCGGCCAGAACGGCGGGCTGTTCGGCGATCTCCTTGGCCATGAAGTGCCGGTGTCCGGCCTTGTCCACCCGGGCGGTATCGACGCGGACGGTCTTGACTGGGCGGTTGGCCAGCGCGCCGTTGGCATCGCGGATCTCCAGCGAGGTGCGGGTGACGACGGCGCGGTCGCCCTCTTCGAGATAGGTGATGCGGTCGGTCAGCGGCGCCAGTGCGATGGCGTCGGAGCCCACGTACATCTCGCCGTCGCCATGTCCGATCGCCAGCGGAGAGCCCTTGCGCGCGGCGATGATCAGATCGTCCTCGCCATCAAAGAGAAAGGCCAGCGCAAAGGCCCCTTCGAGCCGGTCGATGGTCTTCATCGCCGCGTCGACCGGGGTTTCCCCCAGCTTCAGGAACCGCTCGGCCATCAGCGCCACGGTTTCGGTATCGGTGTCGGTCTGAAAGCCGATGCCATCCTCGGCCAGTTCGGCGCGCAGGTCGCGAAAATTCTCTATGATGCCGTTGTGAACCACCGCCACAGCCCCGGCCCGGTGCGGGTGGGCGTTGTTCACCGTCGGCGCGCCGTGGGTGGCCCAGCGGGTATGGCCGATGCCGGATTTACCCGCCAGCGGCTGATGCACCAGCAGATCGCTCAGATTGACCAGCTTGCCCACAGCCCGGCGGCGATCCAGCACACCGGCATTGACGGTGGCGATCCCGGCACTGTCATAGCCGCGATACTCCAGCCGCTTCAGCGCCTCGACCAGGATCGGCGCGGCCTCGTGCCGGCCCAGTACCCCGACAATTCCGCACATTATTCCGCCTCTCTGGCGCGTCGTTCCTTTCGCGCCCTTAACATTTCGAACAATTTGCGGGCGCGGCCCGGCTTGTTCTCCTGGCTTGCGCGGGCCACGGCGAGCGCGTCGGCCTCGACGTTGCGGGTGATGACCGAACCGCTGGCCGTCATCGCCCCGTCGCCCACCGAAACCGGGGCGACCAGCATGGTGTTCGATCCGATGAAGGCGCGGGCGCCGATCTCGGTGCGGTGCTTCATCACCCCGTCATAGTTGCAGGTGATAGTGCCGGCGCCGATGTTGCTGCCGGCGCCGACCGTGGCATCGCCAATATAGCTCAGGTGATTGATCTTGGCGCCTTCGGCGATCTCGGCATTCTTGATCTCGACGAAATTTCCGACGCGGGCATCTTCGGCCAGTTCCGCGCCGGGGCGCAGCCGGGCATAGGGGCCGACCACCGCGCCGCGGCTGACATGGCAGCCCTCCAGATGCGAAAAGGCGCGGATCGTGGCGCCGGATTCCACCGTTACCCCGGGGCCGAAGACCACGTTCGGCTCGATCAGCGCGTCGCGGCCGATCACGGTGTCCAGGGCCAGATGAACAGTGTCCGGCGCGGTCATGGTGACCCCGATTTCCAGCAGATCGGCGCGGGCGCGGGCCTGGAACACGGCCTCTGCAGCGGCCAGATCGGCCCGGGAGTTGATGCCCAGCGTCTCCTCCTCGCTGCAGGCGATGGCGGTGACCGCAAGGCCGTTGGCGCGGGCCAGTTCGACCACATCGGTGAGATAATATTCCTGCGAGGCGTTGTTGTTTTCGACCTGCGCGATCAGGCCGAACAGAGTGGCGGCATCGCCGGCCAGAATCCCACTGTTGCAAAAGGTTATCGCGCGCTCTTGCTCTGTGGCGTCCTTGAATTCGACGATCCGCTCCAGCCGGTCGCCCGCCATCACCAACCGGCCGTAGCGGGCCGGATCTGCGGCCTCAAAACCAAGGATGACCAGATCGTGGGTCTGACGCGCCGCGACCATCCGCTCCAGCGTTTCGGGCCGGATGAAGGGGGTATCGCCATAGAGCACGACCACATCGCCGTCGAACCCAGCCAGCGCCTCGCGGGCCTGGTCGACCGCATGGGCGGTGCCAAGCTGTTCCTGCTGGATCACCACCTGCGCGGTCTCGTCGATCTCGGCCACGGCGGCGGCGACCTGATCGGCGCCATGTCCGGCCACGATGACCGTGCGCTCCGGGTCGACGGCGGCGCCGCTCTGCATCGCATGGGCCAGCATCGGCGCCTGGCCGATCGGGTGAAGAACCTTGGGCAGGTCGGATTTCATCCTGGTGCCTTTTCCGGCGGCCAGGATGACAAGGGCTGTGCGCATGCGTTTTCTCTTTGTCTTTTGCTCGGCTCCGTTTTATCCGCTGCGGATGCCGGCGCAACCGTTAGCGCGATCAAACTAGGTTGCGGGCTGCAACACGGATGGGCGGATACATGCCGAGAGGGGGCGAGCAATGCGCAGTGTGATTTTCGATCTCGACGGAACGCTGGCCGATACGTCCGGCGATCTGCTCGCGGCAGCGAATACCTGTTTCCGGCAGATGGGGGTGGGCGACGTGCTCGACCCCGGCGTCGATCAGGGCGTTGCGCTGCGCGGCGGCAAGCGGATGCTGCGCGTCGGGCTGGAGCGGCTGGGCCGCTTTGATCCGGAGGTGGTCGAGGCCTATTATCCGGTGCTGCTGGAGGCCTATGCCGAGGATATCGACCGCCGCACGGTGCTCTATCCCGGCGCGATGGAGGCGGTGGCGGCGCTGAGCGCCTCCGGTTACGGCGTCGGTGTCTGCACCAACAAGCCCGAGGGGTTGGCCGATCTGTTGCTCAGCCGCCTCGGGGTGCGCGATGCCTTTGCCTCGCTTGTCGGCGCCGATACGCTGCCGGTACGCAAGCCCGACCCCGAACCCCTGCGCGAGGCCGCGCGGCGGGCGGGCGGCGATCCGGCGAAGACGCTGCTGGTGGGCGATTCCGACACCGACCGCAACACCGCCAAGGCCGCCGGCGTTCCCTCCGTGCTGGTCACCTTCGGCCCCTCCGGTGCGGATATGGCGGCGCTGGCACCCGAGGCGCTGCTGGAACGCTATGAGGATCTGCCGGCGCTGGTGGTTCAGCTGATCGGCGCGAACAGCTGATCGGTCAGCGGGGCGAGGCCGGTTTTCGGCAACGTTGAAAGCGCATCTTCGATCGCATCGGCCCGGGACCTGCCCAGCACCGGGTCGGCCAGGTCGTGATATTTCGCGCGCAGCTCCTCTGAGCTGGGCGGGTCGGTGTGATCCCAGCGCGGGGTGACCCAGCCGCTATGCACGTCGCGCCCGCCGCGCAGCACCAGCGTGACCCGGGCGAAGCGGCGCAGCGGAAATTCCGCATTGGCGAAGTCGGATTCGCGCAGCACCATCGAACGCGAAAGACGCATCACCTCGGGATCGGTCAGGGCATCGTCGGCGAGATGCTCGGCCCGGATCCCGCCATGCACCATCGCCAGCGCTGCGGGATAGGAGGTGGAATATTGCGCCTCGTCGGAGAGCTTCGGCTCTTTCACCGCCAGGCGGACGGCTTCGTGAAAGGTTTCGATCTCGATCCGCTCGACCTGGTCGGGGCCGAGGTCATGGGCGCGGCGCAGGGCGAGCACGGCTTCGACCGGCGCATGGGCCCAGCGGCAGACCGGGTAGGGTTTGAAATACTGCTCCAGGATCGCCCAGCGGTCGCCCAGATCGGCCCAGTGTTCGGGCGCGTCTTCCACCGTCACCGCAGGGGCGCCGGTGAACCCCTTCTGCGACAGCAGCGCGGCGGAAACGCCGGCCATCGACCCCCAGCCAGAGCCGTCCTTGACCATGGTCGGGTGGTCGATGCAGCGCATCATCTGGCTGCGCGGGCCGTGGTATTCGGCGATGCCGAGGGCGTGGCGCGTGGTTTCGCGGTCAAGCTTCAGCAGGCGGGCGGCGGCCGCCGCCGCCGTCACCGCGCCCCAGCTTCCCGAGGTGTGGAAATCCGCGGCCGTGCCGTGCAGCGCCTCGGCGGCGCGGGCGCCGAATTCATAGCCCATGACCAGGGTGGCGAGGAACGCCGCCCCGGGGGCGCCGGTCCGGTGTGCCAGCGTCAGCGCGGCGGGGAACAGCGCGCAGCCGATATGCCCCTTGGAAGGGTTGTAGCCGTCATGGCCGTCAAGCGAGTCGATCATCATGCCGCCTGCCAGCGCAACGCCGGGCGGGCTGGCGCGGCGATGATCGAACAGCATCGGCGCGCTGCCGCCGAACATTTCGGCGGCATGGTCGCGGATGATGTGGCTGAGGCGGGTGCCGTGGCCGCCGGCGGCGATGCCGATCAGGTCGAGCAGGACCAATTCGGCCCGCGCCTGAACGGGTGGCGGCAGATCTGACCAGTGCAGGCCGTGGATAAGCTCGAGCGGTGTCATGCGGCCAGCCTGAGCGCGGGGGCAGGGGGCGGCTGTTCCGTTTGCGACATGAAATTGCATGTTCGGTCCAATGAAAGGCGGACCAGAAGGATCGTGCCCGGCCCGGGGCCGGAGGCCGTCGTGCAAACCTGCCGTGGCCCGTTTGAGGCCGGAGGGGGCGACAGCCCCGCGTCCGGGCGGGATGGAATGAATGGCGTTTCCACGGGCACCGGCGCGGATATGATTTTTGCTCGTCCCTCCCATCGCATTTCACCTTTGTGAATTCTGACCGCCCGCTCTTGACCGTCCCCGATCCGCGCCGCACAAACGCCGCATGACCGAGATCTTCACAGGCAGTTTCACCCAGCAGGAGCCGATCCCCGAGGCCGGGATCGAGGCGGCGCTGGCGGTTCTGCGCCATGGGCGCCTGCACCGCTACAACCTGGCCCCGGGCGAGCTGGGCGAGGCCGCGCTGCTGGAGCAGGAGTTCGCCGCGCAGGTCGGGGCGAAATATTGCCTGGCGGTGACCTCGGGCGGTTATGCGCTGTCCACCGCGCTGCGGGCGGCGGGGGTGAAACCGGGCGATCCGGTGCTGTCGAACGCCTTCACGCTGGCCCCGGTGCCCGGCGCCATCGCCTCGATCGGGGCGCGGCCGGTCTTCGTGGGCGTGACCGAGGCGCTCACCCTCGACCTCGACGATCTGGCGGCCAAAGCAGGGCAGGCCAGGGTGCTGCTGCTCAGCCATATGCGCGGGCATATCTGCGACATGGACCGGCTGATGCAGATCTGCGATGCCGCCGGCATCACAGTGATAGAGGATTGCGCGCATACCATGGGCGCGGCCTGGAACGGGGTGCCGTCCGGGCGGCATGGCGCGGTGGGCTGCTATTCCTGCCAGACTTACAAACATGTGAACTCCGGCGAAGGCGGGCTGCTGGTGACCGACGACGAAGAGATCGCGGCGCGCGCGATTATCCTGTCGGGATCCTACATGCTTTATGAACGCCATCTGGCCGCGCCGGGTCCGGAGGTGTTCGAGCGGGTCAAATATGACACCCCCAACATATCGGGGCGGATGGACAATCTGCGCGCCGCGATCCTGCGCCCACAACTGCGCGACCTCGACGCCCAGGTGCGGCGCTGGAACGACCGCTACAGGGTCCTTGAGGCCGGGCTGCGCGGCACACCCGGTTTGACCGTGATCGAGCGGCCAGAGACGGAAACCTATGTCGGATCGTCATTTCAGGTTCTGCTGCTCGACTGGCCGGAGCAGAAGATCGAAGCGGTTCTGCAACGCTGTGCCGCGCGCGGGGTCGAGCTGAAATGGTTCGGTGCGGCCGAGCCGCAGGGGTTCACCTCGCGCTATGACAGCTGGCGCTATGCCCCCTGCGAGCCGATGCCGCGAACCGATCGCATCCTGGCGGCGATTCTGGACATGCGGGTGCCGCTGACCTTCAGTCCTGCCGATTGCGCCCTGATTGCACGAATCCTGCGCGCCGAGGTTGGCGTGGTGTTTCAAGATGGTATAGCGGCCATCTGAACATATGGGGTTGATTCGGAGCCTGCACGTATGCCAGATTCAGGATGCGTGCTGGTTCGGCGCATGTGATCAGTGGCGATTTTTCCGCAGAAAATTAGGGCTTTTGGGGTTGGCGGGCGTCCTTCGGGCGTTGCCTGTCATGCAGAGAGTCCATGCGGAGACGCGTGTTTTCAAGTTCAATTAAATGTTGACTTATAGTTTCAATAGCAACCTATAGTAGTAGCGGGCAAGAAAAAGAATATCCTCCCTCCAAGATTTGGGGCGGCAGCAAGGAGCACGTTATGACTGGCAGGATGGTCGACCCGGACTTGGCTACTCTCTTCCCGACGATCATTCGGCGGTCGGCGGGCGTCGGGGCCGGGGAAAGCTTTCTTGCCTATGCGCTGGATCAACATGCGCTGGTCAGCGTTGCGGATGCCGATGAGAAAATCATCTATGTAAACGATCTCTTCGCCGAGATCAGCGGCTATGCGAAGGACGAGTTGATCGGCCAGACCCACCGCATCCTGCGGTCGGAAGAGCATCCGCAGGCGTTCTATGACGCGCTTTGGGCGACGATCTCCAGTGGCAAGACCTGGAGCGGAGAGATCAAGCACATCCGCAAGAACGGCGAACCCTATTGGGTCAAGGCGACGGTGGTGCCTTTTTTCTCGCCCAGCGGCCGGCCGGAAAAATTCCTGTCCATCCATACGGATATCACCGACGTCAAGCAGGCCGAGGCGCAGTTGCAGAGGCAGATGTCCTTCGATCTCATCAAGGATGAGATTTACCTGTTCTGGCCCGACACGCTGAAGGTGTTCTACGTGAACCGAAGCGGGCGGATCCGGTTGCGGTCACTGGGCAGCACGATGACCAATCTGACCTCGTTCAAGATGCTCCACGGTGTTTCGGAACAGGCACTTTGCGATCGGCTGGCGCCACTCATCTCGGGGGGGCGCAAATGGACCACCTTCGAGGCCGAGCAAATGCGCCGTGACGGCCGCACCACCCCGGTAGAGGTGACGATACAATTGATCCGCCCGGCCGACGAAAACCCGCGGTTCCTGGCCCATGTGCGCAATATCAGCCAGCGCAAGCAGGCCGAGGTCGCCAAACAGCAGTTTGTCGCCAATGTCAGCCACGAGCTGCGCACGCCGCTGACCGCGATCAAGGGCGCATTTGGCCTGATCAAGACCGGGGTGCAGCGCAAGACACCCGAGCAGGCCGGGCAACTGGCGGAAATGGGACTGAAGAATACCGCGCGCCTTGAGGGATTGATCGAGAACCTGCTGGACATGGAGCGGATCGCCACCGGTCGGATGACATCCAACCTGGCGACGGTCGACCTTTGCCGGGTAATCGAGGCTGCCGTTTCGGATATCGCGTCCTACAAGCCCGCGAAGGGGGTGCAGGTCAGGGTGCAGGTCGCCGACGACCTGCTTCATGTCAAAGCCGATGTCGTGGGCTTGTCCAAGGTGTTCGGCATCCTGCTGTCGAATGCGGTAAAGTTCTCCCACGATGGCGGCGAGGTCACGGTTCATGCCCACCGGGACGGTGCCCGGGTCTCGGTCCGGGTTATCGACACCGGCGTCGGCATCCCGAAACATTTCCTGCCGCAGATGTTCACGCCTTTCACCCAGGCGGATTCGTCCGATACTCGCCGCTCGGATGGCGCGGGCGTCGGTCTGGCCATCGCGCGTTCCATCGTCGAGGAACACGGCGGCTCGATCGAGCTGCGCAGCGTCGAGGGCGAAGGTACCGAGGTGTCGTTTTATCTGATCGCGCATATCGGAACCGTGTCGGAGCATCCTGGCGACAGCTGACGTCGGGCCCGAGTGACAAGCCGCGCTTGACGCGACTCACTTCTTGCACTTATTAAATGAACAAACGTTCATTAAACGCGCCGGAGGGGCCATGTTCAACGCGACAATGCAATTCGATCTGGGCGAGGATGTGAACGCGCTTCGTGATGCGGTGCATCGCTGGGCGCAGGAGCGGGTCAAGCCGATGGCGGCCGAGATCGACCGCAGCAACAACTTTCCGGCCGAGCTTTGGCGGGAAATGGGCGATCTGGGTCTGCTTGGGATCACCGTGTCCGAGGAATACGGCGGTGCCGGCATGTCCTATCTGGCCCATACCATCGCGGTCGAGGAGGTGGCGCGCGCCTCCGCCTCGGTCTCGCTGTCCTATGGGGCGCATTCCAACCTCTGCGTAAATCAGATCAAGCTGAACGGCAGCGAGGAACAGAAGAAGAAATACCTGCCCGGGCTGATCTCGGGCGAGCATGTGGGCGCGCTGGCGATGAGCGAACCTGGCGCCGGCTCCGACGTGGTGTCGATGAAACTGCGCGCGGAAAAGCGCAACGGCTACTATGTGCTGAACGGCAACAAGTACTGGATCACCAACGGGCCGGACGCCGATACGCTGGTGGTCTATGCCAAGACTGACCCGGAGGCCGGCTCGAAAGGCATCACCGCCTTTATCGTCGAAAAGACCATGAAGGGGTTTTCCACCTCGCCGCATTTCGACAAGCTGGGGATGCGCGGCTCCAACACCGCCGAGCTGATCTTTGACGATTGCGAAGTGCCGTTCGAAAACGTGCTGGGCGAAGAGGGCAAGGGCGTGCGCGTTCTGATGTCCGGGCTCGATTATGAGCGCGTGGTTCTGGCCGGTATCGGCACCGGCATCATCGCCGCCTGCCTGGACGAGATCATGCCCTATCTGGCCGAGCGCAAGCAGTTCGGCCAGCCGATCGGGAACTTCCAGCTGATGCAGGGCAAGATCGCCGACATGTATACCGCGATGAACTCGGCCCGCGCCTATGTCTATGAGGTCGCCAAGGCCTGCGACAAGGGCACCGTCACCCGCCAGGATGCCGCCGCCTGCTGTCTTTACGCCTCGGAGGAGGCGATGAAGCAGGCGCATCAGGCGGTGCAGGCGATGGGCGGGGCGGGCTTTTTGTCCGATGCCGCTGTCAGCCGCATCTTCCGCGACGCCAAGCTGATGGAGATCGGTGCCGGCACCAGCGAGATCCGCCGCATGCTGATCGGGCGCGAACTGATGGGCGCTATGGCCTGATCGGCGGCCCTGAAACGCAAACGGTCCGCGCGACCGAGGGAGACGCGCGGACCGATCGACAACGCCGGGCAGGCCGCCCGGCGCCGGTGGGAGGATCAGAAGCGGTGGACGTAGGAAATGCCCCAGACCAGCGGGTCGATCTCGGCCTCGCCGATATAGGCGCCGTTCAATGTCACATCCGAGTTGATGTTGACCCAGCGGACATCCATCCGAAGCGAACCGCGGTCGCTGATCGCATAGTCGAGACCGGCATGCGCCGCCAGCCCAAGGGAATCCTCGACCCGGACAACGCCCAGCGGCGAGGTCTCGTCGAAGAAGGTGGTGTAGTTCAAACCGAGGCCGACAAAGGGGGCAAAGGCCGTCTGCGTGGGGAAGTGATAGTTCACCGACAGCGTCGGCGGCAGTTGCTTGACCGTCGCGGCGTAGGCCCCGCCGATGTTGACGTCATGTTTGAACGGCGCGGCCGCCAGCAGCTCGATCCCCCAATTGTCGCGGAAGAAATATTCACCCGTAAACGTCGGGCGAGCGCTCTCGCCGATGGTCGCAGCCCCGCCGGCCAGTGTGCCGTTGTCGGATTTAGGAACGACATAGCCGAACCCGACACCAACCGTCCAATCCCCCTTGGACTGCGCCGCCAGCGGCCCGGCGAGAGCCGCAGCCAGGGCGGTGGAAAAAAGCAGTACAGCGGTTTGGCGTGTCATCGTTCTGTCCTTTCTTATGTTTGTGGCCGGACCATTGCGCCGGTCGCGGCGGCGAACGCTGATCTGGATCAACTCGGGCGCGGGTCCGGAGCTGGCGAAATCTATTCGGAAGATAGAAAAATGTATAATTTTCAATTGGGTGCACTGTGACTTCCGCCAGGATCATACCCGGATTGACCTCAGCGGGCGGCTGGGACATGCCGCCACGGCTGAACATGGCGGCGCAGGCGCTGGGCGGGTCCGGCGAGGCGCTGGCGGTGATCGATCTGACCGGAGCGGACCGCCGCGACGTGACCCGGGGCGCATTGGCGGACATGGCCGACGGCCTCTCCCGCCGGCTGCTGGCCGAGGGGGTGGCGCGCGGTGACAGGGTGGGCGTGCTGCTCAGCCAATCGCCCTGGTGCGCCGCGGCGCATCTGGCGATCTGGAAAATCGGCGCGATTTCCGTGCCCTTGTTCAAACTCTTCAAGCAGGACGCGCTGCGCAGCCGGGTCGGGGATGCCGGCGCGCGCCTGGTGCTGACCGACCCGGAGGGGGCCGCATTGCTCGGCGATCTGGCCCGGCCGCTGATGGCCGACGAAGCGGGCCTCGAAGGCGATCCGGTCGCTTTCGCCGACACCGGGCCGGAGGATCCCGCCGTCCTGATCTATACCTCGGGCACCACCGGCAGCCCCAAGGGTGCGCTGCAAGGGCACCGGGTGCTCACCGGCCATCTGCCGGGCGTCGCGCTCAGCCACGATCATCTGGGCCAGCCCGGCGATTGCCTCTGGACGCCCGCCGACTGGGCGTGGATCGGTGGTCTCTTTGATGTTCTGATGCCGGGGCTGGTGCTGGGCGTGCCGGTGGTGGCCGCGCGGATGGAGAAATTCAGCCCGGAAGGCGCCGCAAAGATCATCGCGCAGGCTGCTGTCAGGAATGTGTTTTTCCCGCCAACCGCACTGCGCATGCTGAAGGCGGCGGATCACTGTATCCCCGGCCTGCGCTCGATCGCCTCGGGGGGCGAGCCTCTGGGCGCCGAGATGCTGGCCTGGGGCCGTCACGCCTTTGGCCTCGAGATCAACGAATTCTACGGCCAGACCGAATGCAACATGATCGTCTCCAGTTGCGGTGCCGATTTCCCCGCGCGCCCCGGCTGCATCGGCAAGCCGGTGCCGGGGCACGAGATCGCCGTGCTGGACGCAGACGCCCACGAGACGATGGAGGAGGGCGACGTCGCCGTGCGCCGCGGTTCCGCCTCCATGCTGCTGGAATACTGGAACAACCCGCAGGCCACGGCCGAAAAGTTTCGCGGCAACTGGCTGATCACCGGTGATCGCGGCATCTGGGAAGGGGGCTATCTGCGGTTTGTCGGGCGCGAGGACGATGTGATCACCTCTGCCGGCTACCGCATCGGCCCGGCCGAGATCGAGGATTGCCTGATGACCCATCCGGCGGTTGCGACCGTCGGCGTGGTCGGCAAGCCCGATCCGCTGCGCACCGAGATCGTCAAGGCCTATGTGGTGCTGAAACCCGGTGTCGAGGCGACCGAGCAGGAGCTGCAGTCCTACGTCAAGGATCGTCTGGCAAGCTATTCGTACCCAAGGGAAATCACCTTTCTCGATGCCCTGCCGATGACGGTCACCGGCAAGGTGATCCGCAAGGAATTGAAACGCCGCGCTACGGCGGAACAGGAGGCCGAACAATGAAACTGACGTCCAAGATCATTCCCTCGTCCGAGGAGTTTCAGGCCAACCGCGCCGCCCATCTGGAGGCGCTGGAAACCATCCGCGCCGCCGCCGATCTGGCCGCCGAGGGCGGCGGCGAAAAATCCCGCGCGCGCCATGTCTCGCGCGGCAAGATGCTGCCGCGCGAGCGGGTGGCCAACCTGCTTGATCCCGGCTCGCCCTTTCTCGAAATCGGTGCCACCGCCGCCCATGACATGTATGACAACGCTGCCCCCTGCGCCGGCGTGATCGCCGGCATCGGCCGGGTCCACGGGCAAGAGGTCATGGTCGTCTGCAACGACGCCACGGTAAAGGGCGGCACTTACTACCCGATGACGGTCAAGAAGCACCTGCGCGCGCAGGAGATCGCCGCCGAATGCGCCCTGCCATGCGTCTATCTGGTGGACAGCGGCGGCGCCAACCTGCCGCAGCAGGACGAGGTGTTTCCCGACCGTGACCACTTCGGCCGCATCTTCTATAATCAGGCCAATATGTCGGCCCGTGGCATCCCGCAGATCGCCGTGGTGATGGGCTCCTGCACCGCCGGCGGCGCCTATGTGCCGGCGATGTCGGACGTCACCATCATCGTCAAGGATCAGGGCACCATCTTTCTGGCCGGTCCGCCACTGGTCAAGGCGGCCACCGGCGAGGTGGTCAGCGCCGAGGATCTGGGCGGCGGCGACGTGCATACGCGCCTTTCCGGCGTCGCCGACTACCTGGCCGAGGACGACGCCCACGCGCTGGCGCTGGCCCGCCGGGCCGTCAGCCACCTCAACCGCGCCAGACCACAGACCGTGCAATGGCAATCGCCGGAAGATCCCGCCTATGACCCCGACGAGATCCTCGGTGCCGTGCCGGCCGGGCTGCGCACCCCCTATGACATCCGCGAGGTGATCGCGCGCGTGGTCGACGGATCGCGCTTTGACGAGTTCAAGCCACGCTTTGGCGAGACCATCGTCACCGGCTTTGCCCATGTCATGGGCTGCCCGGTGGGGATCGTGGCCAACAACGGCGTGCTGTTCTCCGAGGCTGCGCAGAAGGTGGCCCATTTCGTCGAGCTTTGCAGCCAGCGTCATATCCCGCTGGTTTTCCTGCAGAACATCACCGGCTTCATGGTCGGGCGTAAATACGAGAACGAGGGCATCGCGCGCCATGGCGCCAAGATGGTCACGGCTGTCGCCACCACCAATGTGCCCAAGATCACCATGCTGGTCGGCGGCTCCTTCGGGGCGGGCAACTACGGTATGGCGGGCCGCGCCTATCAGCCACGGTTCCTGTGGACCTGGCCCAATTCCCGCATCTCGGTGATGGGCGGCGAACAGGCCGCCGGCGTGCTCGCCACGGTGAAACGCGACGGCATCGAACGCTCGGGCGGCACCTGGTCGGACGAGGAGGAGGCCGAGTTCAAACGCCCGACGCTGGAGATGTTCGAACGCCAGTCGCACCCGCTCTACGCCGCCGCCCGGCTCTGGGACGACGGCGTGGTCGACCCGCGCAAGACGCGGCAGGTGCTGGCCCTAAGCCTCAGCGCCGCGCTCAACGCGCCGATCGAAGACACCCGCTTCGGCGTGTTCCGGATGTAATGTGGGCAGGACGCGGACCAAAGGGGGACACGCCATGATCGAAACCCGACTGACAGACCGTTTCGGCATTGACCACCCGGTGCTTTGCGCGCCGATGGCGCTGGCCACCGGCGGGCGGCTGGCGGCGGCGGTGAGCCGTGCCGGGGGCCTGGGCCTGATCGGCGGCGCCTATTGCGACGCCGATTGGATCGCGCGGGAGTTTGGCGCGGCGGGCAACACCGCCGTCGGCTGTGGCTTCATCACCTGGAGGCTGGCGGAAACGCCGGATCTTCTGGATGATGTGCTGGCGCGCAAACCCGCCGCGATCTTCCTCTCCTTCGGCGATCCCACGTCCTTCGCGCCCCGCATCCGCGCCGCAGGCATCCCGCTGATCTGCCAGGTGCAGACGCTGGCAGATGCCCGGCTGGCCGCCGGGGCAGGGGCGGATGTGATCGTCGCCCAGGGCGCCGAGGCGGGCGGGCATGGCGAGAAACGCGCGACGCTGACGCTGGTGCCGGAGGTGGCCGACTGGCTCGCCGCCAACGCGCCCGAAACCCTGCTGGTCGCGGCCGGCGGCATCGCCGATGGCCGCGGGCTGGCCGCCGCCCTGATGCTGGGTGCCGACGGTGTGCTGGTCGGCTCGCGGTTCTGGGCCAGCGCGGAATCGCTCGCCGCGCCCGGCATGACCGAGGCCGCCATCGCCGCCAGCGGCGACGACACCATCCGCAGCACGGTGATGGACGTGGCGCGTGGTCTGACCTGGCCCGGCCGGTTCACCGCGCGGGTGCTGAAAAACCCGGTCACCGAGCGTTGGCACGACGACCCCGAGGGGCTGGCCGCCCATGCCGATGCGATTGCCGCCGATTGGAAAAAAGGCTGGGACGCCGGCGATCCGGCCCGCGCCAATACCTTTGTGGGCGAGGCCGCCGGGCTGATCCACGACCGCCCGCCGGCGGCAGACATCCTGACCGCCATGGTCACGAAGGCCGAGGCGCTGCTCGCCGGCGGCTGGAAAAGGCGGGTGCAATGACGCGCGCCGTTTTCCTTCTTCCTCTTACCTCAAATATTCCGGGGGTCGCCCTTGGCGCGCCATTGGTCCAAGCGACAATGACGAGGGGCAGCGCCCCGGCTCCGCGGCAGATGAAAGGACCTGACGCATGTTCTCCAAGATCCTGATCGCCAATCGCGGCGAAATCGCCTGCCGCGTGATCGAGAGCGCCCGCGCCCTCGGGGTGCGGACGGTGGCGGTCTATTCCGACGCCGACGCGGGGGCCAAACATGTACAATTGGCCGATGAAAGCGTACATATCGGCGCCTCGGCTCCGGCCGAAAGCTATCTGCGCGGCGATGTGATCATCCAGGCCGCGCTGGTCACCGGCGCCCGGGCGATCCACCCCGGCTATGGTTTTTTGTCCGAAAACCCCGATTTCGTCGAGGCGGTGGAGACCGCCGGGCTCACCTTCATCGGCCCCTCGGCGCAGGCGATCCGCGCCATGGGGCTGAAAGACGCCGCCAAGAAGCTGATGGAAGAGGCCGGGGTTCCGGTCGTGCCAGGCTATCACGGGCAGAACCAGGACCCCGAGCATCTGTCGGGCGCCGCCGACACCATCGGCTATCCGGTGCTGATCAAGGCGGTGGCTGGCGGCGGTGGCAAGGGTATGCGCAAGGTGACGCGCCCCGAGGATTTCGCCGCGGCGCTTGAGAGCGCAAAGGGCGAGGCCCGCACCGCCTTTGGCAACGAGGCCGTGCTGATCGAGAAATACGTCGAAAAGCCGCGCCATATCGAGGTGCAGGTCTTTGGCGACGGCACCGAGGCGGTGCACCTCTTTGAACGCGACTGCTCGCTCCAGCGCCGCCACCAGAAAGTGATCGAAGAGGCCCCGGCGCCCGGCATGACGCAGGAAATGCGCGCGGCGATGGGCGAGGCCGCGGTGCGGGCTGCCCGCGCCATCGGTTACAAGGGCGCGGGCACCATCGAGTTTATCGTCGACGGCTCCGACGGGCTGCGCTCCGACCGGTTCTGGTTCATGGAGATGAACACGCGGCTTCAGGTCGAACATCCGGTGACCGAGGCGATCACCGGCATCGACCTTGTCGAATGGCAGCTCCGCGTCGCGGCCGGCGAGCCGCTGCCGCTGGCGCAGGATCAGATCACGCTCAGCGGCCATGCCTTCGAATCCCGGCTTTATGCCGAGGATGTGCCCAAGGGGTTCCTGCCCGCGACCGGCACGCTGACCCATCTGGAGTTTCCCGCAGGCGTTCGTATCGACAGCGGCGTGCGGGCGGGGGACACCATCAGCCCGTTCTACGATCCGATGATCGCAAAGGTGATCACCGATGGTCCGACCCGGGCGATCGCCCTGGCCCGCATGACCCGTGCGCTGGAACAGAGCGAGGTTGCGGGATCGGTCACCAACCTGGCCTTCCTCGGCGCGCTGACACGGCATGCGGGGTTCGCGGCGGGTGACGTCGATACCGGACTGATCGAGCGCGATCTGGACGCGCTGACTCGATCCGTTCCGCCCGCGCCGCGGCTGGTGGCGCAGGCGGCGCTCGCCGCCGCCGGGCTGGCGGGACCGATGACCGGCTTTACCCTCTGGGCGCCGCTGGCACGAAGCGTGACGCTGAAACACGCGGACGAGGAGATCTCGGCCGTGATCCGGTCGAGCGGGCCGGACAACGCCCGGATCGTGGTGGATGGCCGGGAGGTCGACGCGCGGCGCGACGACGCCGGCTGGCGCCTGGATGGTGCGCGCGCGGTTCCGATGGCGCGGACCGGGTCGGAGATCACCCTCTTCGACGGGCCGGGATCGGTGTTCACCGTGATCGATCCGCTCGACCGCGCGGCAGAGGGAGCGGCGGCCGGCAACCTGATCGAGGCGCCAATGCCGGGGCTGGTCAAGGCGGTTTTCGTCGCCGCCGGAGATTCGGTGGAGGCGGGTCAGAAGCTTGCCGTTCTGGAGGCGATGAAGATGGAGCATACGCTGACCGCCGCGCGCGACGGCGTGGTCGCCGAGGTTCTGGCCGCGGCGGGATCGCAGGTCGAGGCCGGGGCGGCGCTGGTCCGTCTGGAGGACGAAGAGGACTGAGGGGCGCGCCTCTGGCGGGCCGCCGGCCGTTGAGTATTTGGATAAAGAAGAAGCGGGAAAGGGGCGCGTGATGGGCGAACGGGTAGAGATCTTCGAGGTCGGACCCCGCGACGGGTTGCAGAACGAGAAACGGCCGATTCCCGTATCGGAGAAGGTGGCTCTGGTGGACTGCCTGAGCCGGGCGGGGTTTTCCCGCATCGAATGCGCCAGTTTCGTCAGCCCCAAATGGGTGCCGCAGATGGCCGGCAGCGCCGAAGTGCTGGCCGGCATCACCCGGGCGCCCGGCGTGCGCTATGCCGCGCTGACGCCGAACATGCGCGGGTTTCAGGACGCTGTGGCTGCCAAGGCCGACGAGGTGGCGGTGTTTGCGGCTGCCTCCGAGGGGTTCTCGAAGGCCAATATCAACGCCACCATCGAGGAAAGCATCGCCCGCTTTGCGCCGATCATGGCCGCGGCGCGCGAGATCGGCATGCCGGTGCGCGGCTATATCTCCTGCGTGACCGATTGCCCCTATGACGGGCCGACGCCGCCGGAGAAGGTGGCCGGGGTCGCCGAAACCCTGTTCGGGATGGGCTGCTACGAGATTTCGTTGGGCGACACCATCGGGCAGGGGACGCCGGAAAGCATTTCCGCGATGCTGCGCGCGGTGATCGAACGGGTGCCGGCGGAGAGGCTGGCGGGGCATTATCACGACACCGCGGGGCGGGCGCTGGCCAATATCGACGCCTCGCTCGCGCTGGGGCTGCGGGTGTTCGACGCCGCCGTCGGGGGGCTGGGGGGCTGTCCCTATGCGCCCGGCGCTGCGGGCAATGTGGCGACCGAGCGGGTGGCCGCGCATCTGGCCGCCAGTGGTTATCAGACCGGCCTCGATCTTTCGGTGATCGAAGCGGCGGCAGAAATGGCGCGGGCGATGCGCCTGGGCGAGGGGGTTTGAGATATGTTTGAGACAATTACCATCGAGACCGATGCGCGCGGCGTCGCGGTGCTGACGCTGAACCGGGTCGAGAAGCACAACGCCATGTCGGCGACCATGATCGCCGAGCTGACCCAGGCGGCGCAGAAACTGGGCGCCGACGATGCGGTGCGCGCGGTGATCCTGACCGGGGCGGGCCGGACATTCTGCGCCGGGGGCGATCTGGGCTGGATGCAGGACCAGATGGCCGCCGATGCCGAGACGCGGTTCATCGAGGCGCGCAAGCTGGCGCTGGCGCTGCAGGCGCTGAATACGCTGCCGAAACCGCTGATCGGGGCGCTGCAGGGCAATGCCTTCGGCGGTGGCGTCGGGCTGGCCTCGGTCTGCGATGTGACGCTGGGGGCGGATCATCTGAAGATGGGCCTGACCGAGACCCGGCTGGGGCTGATTCCGGCGACCATCGGACCCTATGTCATCGCCCGCATGGGAGAGGCGCGGGCGCGGCGGGTGTTCATGTCGGCGCGCCTGTTCGATGCCGCCGAGGCGGTGGAGCTGGGTCTGCTGGCCCGCGCAGTGCCGGCCGGGGATCTGATGGCGGCGGCCGAGGCCGAGGTCGCCCCCTATCTCGCCTGCGCCCCGGGCGCGGTGGCGGCGGCGAAACGTCTCACGCGTGAGCTCGGGCCGCGCATCGACGAGGCGGTGATCGACCACACCATCCGCGCGCTGGTGGACCGCTGGGAGGGCGATGAGGCCAGCGAAGGCATCGCCGCCTTTTTCGACAAGCGCAAGCCCGGCTGGGCGCAGGACGCCTGACCGGCCCTCTGGCGGCCGCGGGCTGGGGCAGTGCGGCCTGTGCCGCCTGGCCGTATCCCGCCGGTCACAGAAAAGACTCACCTCGGTCTGTGACCCGCCCCTGCCGCGGCCGGCTGAATGCAATTGCATACCATGCGCAGCGGCAGGCTGACGCCGCGTCGCGGCATTCGGGGCGATCAGCCCGAAAAGCTGAACATATTCAACAAATTCGAGTTGTCCCGACGGGGCGATTCAAACGCCCTGGAATGGCCCGGGCTCGGTTGACGCTTCGGACCGGCGGGAGTAGAGAGGCGGCAGGTCAACATGCCAATTGACGGCGCGCCCTGCGAACGCGCGCGGGAAAGGAGCCATTCGTGGAAGATCTGTTGCGGGAATACCTCCCGATTCTGGTGTTTCTGGCCGTTGCCATCGGGCTTGGGCTGGTTCTGATCCTCGCCGCGGTCATTCTCGCGGTCCGCAACCCGGACCCGGAAAAGGTCAGCGCCTATGAATGCGGCTTCAACGCCTTTGACGATGCGCGGATGAAATTCGATGTCCGGTTCTACCTGGTGTCGATCCTGTTCATCATCTTCGATCTGGAAATCGCCATGCTGTTTCCCTGGGCCGTCGGCTTCAAGGATCTCAGCGACTTGAGCTTCTGGTCGATGATGGTCTTCCTCGCCGTGCTGACCGCGGGCTTTGCCTATGAATGGAAGAAGGGGGCGCTGGAATGGGAGTGATGGCAGGGGTCAACACCGCCGGGGCCGACAAGGAGGTCGCCACCCAGGCGCTGAACCGCGAGTTGCAGGACAAGGGGTTTCTGCTGACCTCGACCGAGGACATCATCAACTGGGCCCGCACCGGCAGCCTGCACTGGATGACATTCGGTCTGGCCTGCTGCGCGGTCGAGATGATGCATACCTCGATGCCGCGCTATGACGCCGAGCGGTTCGGCATCGCGCCGCGTGCCTCTCCGCGCCAGTCCGACCTGATGATCGTCGCCGGCACGCTGACCAACAAGATGGCGCCGGCGCTGCGCAAGGTCTACGACCAGATGCCCGAGCCGCGCTATGTGCTCTCGATGGGCTCCTGCGCCAATGGCGGCGGCTATTATCACTACAGCTATTCGGTGGTGCGCGGCTGCGACCGCATCGTGCCGGTCGACGTCTATGTGCCCGGCTGCCCGCCGACGGCCGAGGCGCTGCTGTACGGTCTGATGCAGCTGCAACGCAAGATCCGCCGCACCGGCACGATCGTGCGCTGACCCGCGCGAGGATTGGAGAGAGCACGATGAGCGAAACACTGAACGAGCTGGGCACGCATATCGAGATCCGGCGCGCCGATTGCGTCCTGGGCTGGGATGTCAGCCATGGCGAGTTGAATGTGGACGTGGCCCCGGCCAACATTCTGGGGTTCGTCGAGTTCCTGAAAAGCGACTCGACCTGCAAGTTCTCGACCCTGGTCGACATCACTGCGGTGGACTACCCCGACCGGCCGAAACGGTTCGACGTGGTCTATCACCTGCTGTCGATGTACCAGAACCAGCGCATCCGCTTGCGCGTCTCGATCCGCGAAGAGGACATGGTGCCCTCGATCACCGGCATCCATCCCAGCGCCAACTGGTTCGAGCGCGAGGTGTTCGACATGTTCGGCATCCTGTTCTCGGGCCATCCCGACCTGCGCCGGATTCTGACCGACTATGGGTTTCGCGGCTATCCGCTTCGCAAGGATTTCCCGACCACCGGTTATACCGAGGTTCGCTATGACGAGGTTGAAAAGCGCGTCGTCTACGAACCTGTCAACCTGGTCCAGGAATACCGCCAGTTCGATTTCATGAGCCCGTGGGAAGGTGCCGAGTATATCCTGCCGGGGGACGAAAAGCCGGAGGCCAAGTGATGGAATTCCTGTTCTGGGCGATCTTTGCGATCACCGCGATCCCGATGCTGAAGCTGCTGCCGCATTTCGGCATCCACAAATACTGGGCACTGGCCTGCGTCATTCCGATCGCCGTGCCGATCCTGGCCTGGGTCATGGCGGTGAAACTGCAAGAGCTGGAGAAACTCTGATGGACGGCTCCAAAGGCTTCGACGACGCCCTGACCGGCGAACAGAAGATCCGCAACTTCAACATCAACTTCGGACCGCAGCACCCGGCGGCCCACGGCGTGTTGCGTCTGGTTCTGGAGCTGGACGGCGAGATCGTCGAACGCTGCGATCCACATATCGGCCTGCTGCACCGCGGCACCGAAAAGTTGATGGAAAGCCGCACCTACCTGCAGAACCTGCCCTATTTCGACCGGCTCGATTACGTGGCGCCGATGAACCAAGAACACGCCTGGTGCCTGGCTATCGAGAGGTTGACCGGCGTCGAGGTGCCGCGCCGCGCCTCGCTGATCCGGGTGCTTTATTCCGAGATCGGCCGCGTGCTGAACCACCTGCTCAACGTGACCACCCAGGCGATGGACGTGGGCGCGCTGACCCCGCCGCTCTGGGGGTTCGAAGAGCGCGAGAAGCTGATGATCTTCTACGAGCGGGCCTGCGGCGCGCGCCTGCACGCGGCCTATTTCCGGCCCGGCGGCGTGCATCAGGATCTGCCGCCCGAGCTGCTCGACGATATCGAGACCTGGAGCCATGAGTTTCCCAGCGTACTTGCCGATATCGACGGGCTGCTGACCGAAAACCGCATCTTCAAGCAGCGCAACGCCGACATCGGCGTGGTGACCGAAGAAGAGATCCTCGACTACGGCTTTTCCGGCGTGATGGTGCGCGGCTCGGGCCTGGCCTGGGATCTGCGGCGCTCGCAGCCCTATGAGTGCTATGACGAGTTCGAGTTCCAGATCCCGGTCGGCAAGAACGGCGATTGCTACGACCGTTATCTGGTGCGGATGGAAGAAATGCGCCAGTCGGTCTCGATCATCCAGCAGGCCATCGAAAAGCTGCGCGCGCCGGAGGGGCAGGGCGACATCCTGGCCCGCGGCAAGATCACTCCGCCCAAGCGCGGCGACATGAAAACCTCGATGGAAAGCCTGATCCACCACTTCAAGCTTTATACCGAGGGCTTCCACGTGCCCGCGGGCGAAGTCTATGCCGCCGTCGAGGCGCCCAAGGGCGAATTCGGTGTCTATCTGGTGGCGGACGGGTCCAACAAACCCTATCGCGCCAAGCTGCGCGCGCCGGGCTATCTGCACCTGCAGGCGATGGACCATGTCGCCAGGGGGCACCAGCTGGCCGATGTCGCCGCGATCATCGGCACAATGGATGTCGTGTTCGGGGAGATCGACCGGTAATGACCTGCGTGACCACCTCGCTTCTTCTCTGCCAAAATACTCCCGCCGGAGGCTCCTGCCGGCGTGGCCCTCACAAGGGGACGAAATAATGCTCCGCCGCCTGCATCACGAACAGCCCGACAGTTTTGCCTTCACCCCGGCCAACCAGGCCTGGGCCGAAGCGCAGATCACCAAATACCCCGAGGGCCGTCAGGCCAGCGCGATCATCCCGCTGCTGTGGCGCGCGCAGGAGCAGGAGGGCTGGCTGACCCGACCGGCGATCGAATATGTCGCCGACATGCTGGGCATGGCGCATATCCGCGCGCTTGAGGTCGCCTCCTTCTATTTCATGTTCCAGCTGCAGCCGGTCGGCTCGGTCGCCAATATCCAGATCTGCGGCACCACCACCTGCATGATCTGCGGCTCCGGGGATCTGATCGCCGTGTGCCGTGAAAAGATCGCGCCCAAGCCGCATATGCTCAGCGCCGACGGCAAGTTCACCTGGGAAGAGGTCGAATGCCTGGGGGCCTGCGCCAACGCGCCGATGGCCCAAATCGGCAAGGATTACTATGAGGATCTGACCGCCGAACGGTTCGCCGTGATCCTCGACGAACTGGCCGCCGGCAAGGTGCCGGTGCCCGGCCCGCAGAACGGACGCTATTCCTCGGAGCCCGAATCCGGGCTGGTGGCGCTGACCGAATTCGAGAGTGGCCGCACCCAATACAACGCCAGCGTCGCCCGCGCGGTCGAGCTGGGCGATACCGTCAAGCGCATCGACGGCACCGAGGTACCGATCCTGACGCCCTGGCTGGGCAAATCTTCCGAAAAGCCGGCCGCTGCGCCCGCTGCCAAGGCAAAGGCGCCCGCGCCGAAGCCCGCCGCGAAACCGGCCGCCGCTCCGAAAGCGGCACCGGCGGCCGAGGCGGAAGAGGCCGAGCCCGAGCTTCTGACTGCTGCCCGCGAGGGTGGAGCGGACGACCTCAAGCTTCTGAAGGGTGTCGGTCCGAAACTGGAGCAGACCCTGAACGAGCTGGGCTTTTTCCATTTCGACCAGATCGCGGCCTGGGGCCCGGCGGAGATTGCCTGGGTCGACAACCGGCTGACGTTCAAGGGCCGGATCACCCGCGACGGCTGGGTCGAACAAGCCGGAAAGCTTGCCGCGGGCGAAGAGACCGAATTCGCCAAACGGGCGAAAAAAGACAAGATCTACGATTGACCATCGCCGCGCGGACGGCGCGGCGGCGACTATGACGGAAAACGATGAGCAACGAGCGTGACAAGGCCATGGCCCGAAAGGGGCGGATCACCGCGGCGGTAATCGCCGTGGCGGGCCTGCTGTCGCTGCTGGCGCCTTGGATCGTGCACAGGATCGGCCTGCCGATCCGATACGAAATGCTGATCTATCTCGGCGCCATCGCGGCCTTTCTCTGGGCGTTCGTCAACATCTATCAACTCTGGCGGATGCGCCAGGACAGCCAAGGGTAGCTACGCATGCTCAAGGACCAGGACCGGATCTTTACCAACCTTTACGGGATGCATGACCGCACGTTGAAAGGCGCCATGGCCCGAGGCCACTGGGACGGCACCGCGGGGATCATTGCCAACGGGCGCGACTGGATAATCCAGCAGATGAAGGATTCGGGGCTGCGCGGACGCGGCGGCGCCGGCTTTCCCACCGGGCTGAAATGGTCCTTCATGCCGAAGGAAAGCGACGGTCGCCCGGCCTATCTGGTGATCAACGCCGACGAATCCGAGCCCGCGACCTGCAAGGACCGCGAGATCATGCGCCACGATCCGCATCCGCTGATCGAGGGGGCGTTGATCGCCAGTTTCGCGATGAATGCCCACGCCGCCTATATCTATATCCGCGGCGAATACATCCGCGAGCGCGAGGCGCTGCAGGCCGCCATCGACGAGGCCTATGACGCCGGACTTCTGGGCAAGAACGCCGCCAAGTCGGGCTGGGATTTCGACCTTTATCTGCACCACGGCGCCGGCGCCTATATCTGCGGCGAGGAAACCGCGCTGCTGGAAAGCCTCGAGGGCAAGAAAGGTATGCCGCGGATGAAGCCGCCGTTCCCGGCCGGCGCGGGCCTTTATGGCTGCCCGACCACGGTGAACAACGTCGAATCCATCGCCGTGGCCCCCACCATCCTGCGGCGCGGGCCGGAGTGGTTCAGCTCCTTCGGGCGGCCGAACAACCACGGCACCAAGCTGATGGCGCTGACCGGGCATGTGAACAATCCCTGCGTCTTCGAAGAGGCGATGTCGATGCCTCTGCGCGAGATCATCGAACGGCACGGCGGCGGCATTCGCGGCGGATGGGACAACCTCAAGGCGATCATCCCTGGCGGCGCCTCCTGCCCGGTGCTGCCCAAGGACGCGCTGGAAGACGCGATCATGGACTTTGACTGGATGCGCGAGAACAAAAGCTCGTTCGGCACCGGCTGCATGATCGTGATGGATCAGAACACCGATGTGGTCAAAGCCGTCTGGCGCCTGTCCAAGTTCTTCAAGCATGAGAGCTGCGGCCAGTGCACCCCCTGCCGCGAGGGCACCGGCTGGATGATGCGGGTGATGGATCGTCTGGTCACCGGCGACGCTGAGGTCGAAGAGATCGACATGCTGCTGTCGGTCACCAAGCAGGTCGAGGGCCATACCATCTGCGCGCTCGGCGACGCGGCGGCCTGGCCGATCCAGGGGCTGATCCGTCACTTCCGCGAGGAAATCGAGGACCGCATCAAGGCCAAGAAAACCGGGCGCATGGGCGCCATGGCGGCAGAGTGACCGGCATGACGGGGGCCAACCTGACATATCGCGGCATGGTGAAGGGGGCGGTGTGCGCCGCGCTCTGCCTGCTGACGCTTGGCGGCTGCACCGGCAACAAGGACAAGCAGCTCCGCTTTGACGGTCACCAATACCGGACCAAGGCGAAACCGGCGGACCGCAAGATGTCGATCGCCGCGTTCACGGTCGAGGTGAAGAACGTCTCGCAATCGCTCAAGGGGGCGCGGGCGGCCGGGGAATACGCCGGCGTCCGGTACTGCGTGACGAATTACGGCTCGTCCCGGATCGACTGGGACATCGGCCCCGAGACCGATCCGGGCACCCTGATGATCGACCGCGATACGCTGACCTTTCGCGGGACCTGCCTGAAACCATGAGCATGGCGGCGGCATATCCCCGCCTGTTCGGGTGGCCGTTATTGCATAACGGCGCCAGTGCGGCCTGTGCTGATCCCTCCACAAATGAGGGTTTTGCCATGTCGTATCTGTCTGCCGTTCTGTTCACCGTCACCTTGCTGCTGGGGCTGCCCGCCGGGGCTGACGCAGCCAAACCGCCGCTGCGCGAGGTGCCCGAGATCGCCGACGGTATCTTTACCATCGTGGTCGCCAATGAGATCCGACGCAAATGCGACGACATCGGCGGCCGGCTGATCAAGGGGATCGCCCAGATCCACCGGCTGAAGGGCCGGGCGAACGACCTGGGCTATTCCGACGACGAGATTCGCGCGCTGCTCGACTCCAAGGCCGAAAAGGCCCTGATGGTCGCGCGCGGCAAGAGCTACATGGCCGGCTTCGGGCTGGACTATGACAAACCGGGCGATCTGTGCCGGCTGGGCCGTCTGGAAATTGAGAACAACAGCGCAATCGGCGCGCTATTGAGGGCGAAATAGACCATGTCTGACCTGCGCAAAGTCAACATCGACGGAACCGAGATCGAAGTGGACGGGGCCATGACCCTGATCCAGGCCTGCGAGGTCGCGGGTATCGAGGTGCCGCGGTTCTGTTATCACGAGCGGCTGTCGATTGCGGGCAACTGCCGGATGTGTCTGGTCGAGGTTGTCGGCGGTCCGCCGAAACCGGCCGCCTCCTGTGCGATGCAGGTGCGGGACCTGCGCCCGGGGCCGGAAGGCCAGGCGCCGGTGGTCAAGACCAACTCTCCCATGGTCAAGAAGGCCCGCGAAGGGGTGATGGAATTCCTGCTGATCAACCACCCGCTGGATTGCCCGATCTGCGACCAGGGCGGCGAATGCGACCTGCAGGATCAGGCGATGGCCTATGGCGTCGATTTCTCGCGCTTCCGCGAGGCCAAGCGCGCGGTCGATGACCTGAACCTCGGTCCGCTCGTCGAAACCCACATGACGCGCTGCATCTCCTGCACCCGCTGTGTGCGCTTCACCTCCGAGGTGGCGGGGATCACCCAGATGGGCCAGACCGGCCGCGGCGAGGATGCCGAGATCACCTCGTACCTGGGCGAGACGCTGGACAGCAACATGCAGGGCAACATCATCGACCTTTGCCCGGTGGGCGCGCTGACGTCGAAACCCTATGCCTTTACCGCGCGCCCGTGGGAGCTGACCAAGACCGAGAGCGTCGACGTGATGGACGCGCTTGGCTCGAACATCCGGGTCGATACCAAGGGGCGTGAAGTGATGCGCATCCTGCCGCGCAACCATGACGGCGTGAACGAGGAATGGATTTCCGACAAGACCCGGTTCGTCTGGGACGGGCTGCGCCGCCAGCGGCTTGACCGGCCCTATGTCCGCGAGAACGGCAAGCTGCGCCCGGCCACCTGGCCCGAGGCGCTGGACAAGGCCGCCACCGCGATCAAGGGCGCGGGCAAGCTTGCCGGTCTGGTCGGCGATCTGGCCCCGGTCGAGGCGGCCTTTGCCCTCAAGCAGCTGATCGAGGGGCAGGGCGGCGTCGTCGAATGCCGCACCGATGGCGCCCGGCTGCCGGCGGGCAACCGCTCGGGCTATGTCGGCACCGCCACGATCGAGGATATCGACTCCTCGGGCGCGATCCTGCTGATCGGCACCAACCCGCGCGACGAGGCGCCGGTACTCAACGCCCGCATCCGCAAGGCCTGGATCAAGGGCGCGGTGGTGGGCGTGATCGGCGAGGCGGTCGATCTGACCTATGAGTATGACCATGTGGGCACCGACCGCGCCGCGCTTGACGCGGCCGCGGCCAAGGCGCACGATATCGCCGACAAGAACCCGGTGATCATCCTTGGCCAGGGCGCGATCCGCGAGGCCGATGGCGCCGCGGTGATCGCAACGGCGATGAAGATGGCCGAGGCCTCGGGCGCGAAACTGCTGGTGCTGCACACCGCCGCCGGCCGTGTCGGCGCGATGGATGTGGGCGCCACCGCCGAGGGCGGCATGGAGGCCATCAGCGCGGCCGAGGTGATCTATAACCTCGGCGCCGACGAGGTGGAGATCGGCGAGGGCGCCTTTGTCATCTATCAGGGCAGCCACGGCGACCGCGGCGCGCATCGCGCCGATGTGATCCTGCCGGGGGCTGCCTATACCGAAGAGCCGGGCCTTTTCGTCAACACCGAGGGGCGTCCGCAACTGGCGCTGCGCGCGGGCTTCGCCCCCGGAGAGGCCAAGGAAAACTGGGCCATCCTGCGGGCGCTGTCGGGCGAGCTGGGCGCGCCGCTGCCCTACGACTCGCTGGCGCGGCTGCGTCAGGCGGTGGTTGCCGAGGTGCCGCATCTGGCCCGGATCGACTCGGTGCCGGAGAACGACTGGCAACCGCTGGAGGCCGCGCCGCTGGGCAAGGCCGATTTCCGCAACGCGGTCCGCGATTTCTACCTGACCAACCCGATTGCCCGCGCCTCGGCCCTGATGGCCGAGCTCAGCGCCAACGCGGCGGCGCGCAAATCCGGGAAACTGGCGGCGGAATGATCCGGGCCGCGCTCATATCGCCCCTGTTGCTGGCCGCCTGCGAGATGCAGCCGGCCAGCGAGGTGACGCGCTTTGCCCCCGACTACCGGGGCGTCGAGACCCGTCTTCTGGACGGCGATCTGGTGCAGTTCACCGTGGCGATGTCGGGCGCGCGCGAAAGCTCGGACGTGGATGCCTATGCCGAATGCGCGGCGGCACAATATGCGCTGATCCGCGGCTACGGTTTTGCCCGGCATCTGCGCACAAATGTATACGAAGAGGGTGGCGTGTGGCGCGCAGATGCTGTTTACACCATCTCGCCATCGCTGCCCCGCGGGCTGCGCAAACTCGACGCCGAAGTCGTGGTTGCGCATTGCGCGGAGAACGGAATACCCACGGTGTGAGGACCTATGGCTGATTTCTTTTCCACCCCGGGCGGCATCGCCATCCTGATCCTGGCGCAGGTGCTTGCCGTCGTCGCCTTTGTGATGATCTCGCTGCTGTTCCTGGTCTATGGCGACCGCAAGATCTGGGCGGCGGTGCAGATGCGGCGCGGCCCCAACGTCGTCGGTGTCTTCGGGATACTGCAATCGGTGGCCGACGCGCTGAAATACGTGGTGAAAGAGGTGGTGATCCCCGCCGGGGCCGACCGGGCGGTGTTCATCCTGGCGCCTCTCACGTCCTTTGTTCTGGCGATGATCGCCTGGGCGGTGATCCCGTTCAACGATGGCTGGGTCCTTTCGGACATCAACGTCGCCATTCTGTACGTTTTCGCCGTCTCCTCGCTTGAGGTCTATGGCGTGATCATGGGCGGCTGGGCGTCGAACTCGAAATACCCGTTCCTGGGCTCGCTCCGCTCCGCGGCGCAGATGATCTCTTACGAGGTCTCGATCGGTCTGATCATCATCGGCGTGATCATCTCCACCGGGTCGATGAATTTCGGCGATATCGTGCGGGCACAGGACGGGTCGGCCGGCCTGTTCAGCTGGTACTGGCTGCCGCACCTGCCGATGGTGTTCCTGTTCTTCATCTCGGCGCTGGCCGAGACCAACCGCCCGCCCTTCGACCTGCCGGAGGCGGAGTCGGAACTGGTGGCCGGTTATCAGGTTGAGTATTCCGCGACGCCCTTCCTGCTGTTCATGGCTGGCGAATATATCGCCATCTTCCTGATGTGCGCGCTGACCTCGCTGCTGTTCTTCGGCGGCTGGCTGTCGCCGATCCCGGGCATTCCCGACGGCGTGCTGTGGATGGTGGGCAAGATGGCGTTCTTCTTCTTCCTCTTCGCGATGGTGAAGGCGATCACGCCGCGCTACCGCTATGACCAGTTGATGCGTCTGGGCTGGAAGGTGTTCCTGCCGTTCAGCCTGGTCTGGGTGGTCTTTGTCTCTTTCGCGGCGAAATTCGACTGGTTCTGGGGCGCCTTCGCGCGCTGGACCACGGGGGGCTGATCCATGACACAAATCGACTATACCCGCGCCGCCAAATATTTCCTGCTGGCAGATTTCTTTGTCGGCATGAAGCTGGGGCTGAAGTACTTCTTCGCGCCCAAGGCGACATTGAACTACCCGCATGAAAAGGGTCCGCTGTCGCCGCGCTTCCGCGGCGAGCACGCGCTGCGCCGCTATCCCAACGGCGAGGAACGCTGCATCGCCTGCAAGCTCTGCGAGGCGGTCTGCCCGGCGCAGGCGATCACCATCGACGCCGAACCGCGCGAGGACGGCAGCCGCCGCACCACGCGCTATGACATCGACATGACCAAATGCATCTACTGCGGCTTCTGTCAGGAGGCCTGCCCGGTCGATGCCATCGTCGAGGGGCCGAACTTCGAATTTGCCACCGAAACCCGCGAAGAGCTGTTCTATGACAAGCAAAAGCTGCTTGAGAACGGCGAACGCTGGGAGGCCGAGATCGCCCGCAACCTGGAACTGGACGCGCCGTACCGATGAGCGAGACGCCCAAAAATCCGTTCGAGGCCGTGATGAAGCAGGCCCACGACATGGCCCGGGCCTTCAACCCGGCGCTGGAAAGCTTCAGCCCGAAAGGGTTCGAGGCGCTGTGGCCGACCATGCCCAAGGACGTCATGGAGATGATGTTCGGCAATGCGGTCAACAAGGACGGACTGGACGCAAGGACCCGGCTGCTGCTGACCCTGGCGGGGCTGACCATGCAGGGCGCGCAGGCCGATACGGCGGTGCGTCAGACGGTGCGCCACGCCATCGCGGCAGGCGCAAAGAAACAGGAGATCGTGGAAACGATCGGTCAGATGTCGGTCTTTGCCGGCATTCCGGCCATGACCCGGGCGCTGGAACTGGCGCAGGAGGCCATGGGCGGCGAGAACGAGGATGACGAAGCATGAGCGTGTTTGCCTTTTACCTCTTTGCGATTTGCGCCATCGCCGGGGGGCTGTTCACCGTGATCAGCCGCCAACCGGTGCATTCGGTGCTGTGGCTGATCTTGGCCTTCATTTCCTCGGCGGGGCTGTTCGTTCTGCTGGGGGCGGAATTCGTCGCCATGCTGCTGGTGATCGTCTATGTCGGCGCGGTGGCGGTGCTGTTCCTGTTCGTGGTGATGATGCTGGACGTCGATTTCGCCGAGCTCAAGGCTGAGATGGCCCGTTACATGCCGCTGGCGCTGCTGGTCGGGCTGATCATCCTCATGCAGTTTGTCATGGCCTTTGGCGCCTGGGAGGCGAGCGCGGCGGCCGAGGGGCTGCGGGCGCAGCCGACGCCGAGCGATCTTCACAACACCGAGGCGCTCGCGGCGATCCTTTACGACCAGTATTTCATCCTGTTCCAGCTTGCGGGTCTGATCCTGCTGGTGGCGATGATCGGGGCGATCGTGCTGACGCTGCGCCACCGCCCGAACATCAAGCGGCAGGACATCCTGGCGCAGATTTACCGTGATCCGGCCAAGGCGATGGAACTGAAGGACGTGAAACCCGGGCAGGGGCTCTGATCGATGGAGTTGATTGGCCTCGCCCACCTTTTGCTCAGCAAGGTGGGGATTTTCGGGGTCGCGCTGTTCTGGGGACTGAAAGTGGCGGTCAGTTGGATGCTGTACCGCTGGTGGAGATTGAGGCGCGCCGCGGTGCGGTGAGCACGGACTGAGCAAGGACAAGGCCGGGCGCGATGATCCGGCAGGTTCCGGGACAGCCGGGACCGAGAGACAAGGAACGAACGGGCGCGGGCCCAGAGGGACGACATGATCGGACTTGAACATTATTTGACCGTCGCGGCGACGTTGTTCGTCATCGGGATCTTCGGGCTGTTTCTGAACCGCAAGAACGTGATCATCCTGTTGATGAGCATCGAGCTGATGTTGCTTTCGGTGAACATCAACCTGGTGGCATTCTCCAGTTTCCTGGGCGACATGGTGGGGCAGGTCTTTACCCTCTTCGTGCTGACCGTGGCCGCGGCCGAGGCCGCCATCGGCCTGGCGATCCTGGTCTGCTTCTTCCGCAACCGCGGCACAATCGCCGTGGA
The DNA here is from genome assembly GCF_004358185.1 of Antarcticimicrobium luteum. Lineage (GTDB taxonomy): Bacteria > Pseudomonadota > Alphaproteobacteria > Rhodobacterales > Rhodobacteraceae > Antarcticimicrobium > Antarcticimicrobium luteum. The sequence continues at coordinate 56,232 of NZ_SMUV01000072.1, read as the reverse complement.
AGACATCAACGTGATGAAGGGGTAAGAGATCATGGAAACCATTATCCTGCTTGCCCCACTGGTGGGCGCCATCCTGGCCGGTTTCGGCTGGAAGGTGATGGGCGAGACCGCTGCGATGTGGCTGACGACGGGGCTGTTGTTCCTGTCCTGCGTGCTCAGCTGGGTCGTGTTCGTCACCTTCGACGGGGTGACCCAGCATATCGAGATCCTGAAGTATATCGAGAGCGGCTCGCTCTCGACCGCCTGGTCGATCCGGCTGGACCGGCTGACCGCGATCATGCTGATCGTTGTGACCACGGTGTCGGCCTTTGTGCACCTCTACAGCTTTGGCTACATGGCGCATGACGACAATTTCCGCGACGGCGAAAGCTACAAGCCGCGCTTCTTCGCCTATCTGTCGTTCTTCACCTTTGCGATGCTGTCGCTGGTGACCGCCGACAACCTGGTGCAGATGTTCTTCGGCTGGGAAGGGGTCGGCGTCGCCTCGTACCTGCTGATCGGGTTCTATTACCGCAAACCCAGCGCCAATGCGGCGGCGATGAAGGCCTTTATCGTCAACCGGGTCGGCGACTTCGGCTTTGCCCTTGGCATCTTTGCGTTGTTCTTTCTGGGCGACAGCATCAACTTTGACGATCTGTTCGCCTATATGCCGACGCTGGCCGAGACCAAGCTGACCTTCCTGTGGGGGGAATGGACCGCGACCGAGGTGATCGCCGTGCTGCTGTTCATCGGGGCGATGGGCAAATCGGCGCAGCTGATCCTGCACACCTGGCTGCCGGACGCGATGGAGGGCCCGACACCGGTGTCGGCGCTGATCCACGCCGCGACCATGGTGACCGCCGGTGTGTTCCTGGTCTGCCGGATGTCGCCGCTGATGGAATTCGCGCCGTCGGCGACCATCTTCATCACCGTGCTGGGCGCAACCACCGCGTTTTTCGCCGCGACCGTGGGGCTGGTGCAGACCGACATCAAGCGGGTGATCGCCTATTCGACCTGTTCGCAGCTGGGCTACATGTTCGTGGCCGCCGGCGTGGGCATGTATTCGGCGGCGATGTTCCATTTGCTGACGCATGCCTTTTTCAAGGCGCTGCTGTTCCTCGGGGCCGGCTCGGTCATCCATGCCATGCACCATGAGCAGGACATGATGAACTATGGCGGGCTGCGCAAGAAGATCCCCTTCACCTATTGGTCGATGATGATCGGCACGCTGGCGATCACCGGCGTGGGCATTCCGCTGACCCAGATCGGCTTTGCGGGCTTTCTGTCCAAGGACGCCATCATCGAGAGCGCTTGGGCCGGCGGGTCGAGCTATGGCTTCTGGCTGCTGGTGATCGCGGCGGCGATGACGAGCTTTTATTCCTGGCGTCTGATCTTCCTCACCTTCTTCGGCGAGGCGCGGGGCGACAAGCACGCCCACGATCACGCCCATGAAAGCCCGACGGTCATGCTGATCCCGCTGGGCGTGCTGAGCGTCGGCGCCGTCTTTGCCGGGATGCTGTGGTACGGCAACTTCTTCGGCCATGCCGATCAGGTCGGCAAGTTCTACGGCATTCCCGTGGAGCAGGCTGGCGCCCATGAGGAGGCGGCCGCCGAAGGCACCGCCCACGGCGAAGCAGCCGCAACCCATGGCGAGGCGACCGCGACCCATGGCGAAGAGGCCGGCATGGTTGCCGAGGGTACGCATCACTATACTTTTGCCGGGGAACCGGGGCAGGGCGCGCTCTATTTCGGGGCGGACAACACGATCCTGGACGATGCCCACGCGGCGCCGAAATGGGTCAAGGTCTCGCCGTTCATCGCGATGATCCTGGGTCTGCTGGTGGCGGTCTGGTTCTATATCCTGAACCCGTCGCTGCCCGGCCGTCTGGCCGAGAACCAGCGCCCGCTCTACCTGTTCCTCAAGAACAAGTGGTACTTCGACGAGATCTATGACGCCCTGCTGGTCAAGCCGGTGCTGGCGCTGGGTCGTCTGCTGTGGAAACGCGGTGACGGCAGCGCCATCGACGGGTTCCTGAACGGCGTCGCCCTCGGGGTCATCCCGTTCTTTACCCGGCTCGCCGGCCGGGCGCAGTCGGGCTTCATCTTCACCTATGCCTTCTGGATGGTGCTGGGGATCGCCGCCCTTGTCACCTGGATGTCGATCGGCGGAGGAGCGCACTGATGGACAACCTTCTTTCGATTGTCACCTTCATCCCGGCGCTGGCCGCGCTGATCCTGGCGCTGTTCCTTCGGGGCGATGATGAGGCCGCTCGGCGCAACGCCAAATGGGTGGCGATGTTCGCCACCTCGGTCACCTTCCTGGTGTCCATCGCCATCTATACCGGCTTCGATCCTTCCAACACCGGCTTTCAGATGGTGGAAGAGGGCGAGTGGCTGCTGGGCCTGAAATACAAGATGGGCGTGGACGGGATCAGCGTGCTCTTCGTGCTGCTGACGACCTTCATCATGCCGCTGACCATTCTGGCCTCGTGGGAGGTCAAGACCCGGGTCAAGGAATACATGATCGCCTTCCTGCTGCTGGAAACGCTGATGCTGGGCGTGTTCATGGCCCTCGATCTGGTGCTGTTCTACCTGTTCTTTGAGGCCGGACTGATCCCGATGTTCCTGATCATCGGCATCTGGGGCGGCAAGAACCGCATCTATGCCAGCTTCAAGTTCTTCCTCTACACCTTCCTCGGCTCGGTGCTGATGCTGGTGGCGATGGTGGCGATGTTCGCCGATGCCGGCACCACCGATATCGAGCTGCTGCTGGCGCATGAATTTGCGTCGGACAGTTTCTCGGTGCTGGGGATTCATGTGCTGGGCGGGATGCAGACGCTGCTGTTCCTGGCCTTCTTTGCCAGCTTTGCCGTCAAGATGCCGATGTGGCCGGTGCACACCTGGCTGCCGGACGCCCACGTTCAGGCGCCGACCGCCGGCTCGGTCGTGCTGGCCGCGATCCTGTTGAAGATGGGCGGCTATGGCTTCCTGCGCTTTTCCTTGCCGATGTTCCCGGTGGGATCGGACGTGATGGCGCCGCTGGTGCTGTGGATGAGCGCGATCGCGGTTGTCTATACCTCGCTGGTGGCGCTGGTGCAGGACGACATGAAAAAGCTGATCGCCTATTCCTCGGTGGCGCACATGGGCTTTGTCACCATGGGAATCTTTGCCGCCAACCAACAGGGCGTTGACGGCGCGATCTTCCAGATGGTGAGCCACGGGTTCATCTCGGCGGCGCTGTTCCTGTGCGTCGGTGTCATCTATGATCGCATGCACACCCGCGAGATCGACGCCTATGGCGGGCTGGTCAACCGGATGCCGGCCTATGCGCTGGTCTTCATGTTCTTTACCATGGGCAATGTCGGCCTGCCGGGAACCTCGGGCTTCGTCGGCGAATTCCTGACCATGATGGGGGCCTTCCAGGTCAACACCTGGGTCACCGCAGTGGCGGCCTCGGGGGTGATCCTTTCGGCCAGCTATGCGCTCTGGCTTTATCGCCGGGTGGTATTCGGCGACCTGATCAAGGAAAGCCTGAAGACCATCCAGGACATGAGCGCGCGGGAAAAGTGGATCTTCGCCCCGCTGGTGGCGATGACCCTGCTGCTGGGCGTCTACCCGGCACTGGTCACCGATATCATCGGACCGTCGACCAGCGCGCTGGTCGAGAAATTTGACACTGCGCTGGCCGCGGCCGAGGCCGCCACCCAGCACGCCTCGAACTAAGGGAGCCGGAGATGATCCAGGCCGATCTTACCGTTATCCTGCCCGAAATCGTTCTGGCCGTTTACGCGATGCTGGCGCTGCTCGCCGCGGTCTATACCTCCAAGGACCGACTGGGTCCGACGCTGGTCTGGACCACTGGTGCGCTGATGGTGTTGCTGGCCGTCTGGATCGCGACCGGGCCGGGCGGCACCCATGCGGCCTTTGGCGGCATGATCGTCGATGACGGTTTCGCCCGCTTTGCCAAGGTGGCGATCCTGCTCTCGGCGGCGGCGGTGCTGGTGATGAGCCAGGAATACATGTCGCGCCGGGGTCTGTTGCGGTTTGAATACCCGCTGCTGGTGGCGCTGGCTGCGGTCGGCATGATGGTCATGGTCAGTGCCAGCGACCTGATGGTGCTCTATATGGGGCTGGAGCTGCAATCGCTCGCGCTCTACGTCGTCGCCGCGCTGCGCCGCGACAGCGTGAAATCGACCGAGGCGGGGCTGAAATACTTTGTCCTCGGCGCGCTCAGCTCGGGCCTGCTGCTTTATGGCGCCTCGCTGGTCTATGGCTATTCCGGCACCACGCTGTTCTCCGGCATCATCCAGACCGCACAGCATGGCGAGGTTTCGGTCGGGCTTCTGTTTGGTCTGGTGTTCCTGATCTCGGGGCTGGCGTTCAAGGTGTCGGCGGTGCCGTTCCACATGTGGACACCCGATGTCTATGAGGGGTCGCCGACGCCGGTGACCGCATTCTTTGCCACCGCGCCCAAGATGGCAGCGATGGGGCTGTTCGCTCGGGTGCTGTTCGACGCCTTCGGTCACGCGGTTCCGGACTGGAGCCAGGTGATCGCGCTGCTGTCGCTCCTGTCGATGTTCCTCGGCGCCGTGGCGGCGATCGGCCAGCGCGACATTAAGCGGCTGATGGCCTATTCCTCGATCGCGCATATGGGTTATGCGCTGATGGGGCTGGCCGCCGGCACGGCATTTGGCGTGCAGGCGATGCTGATCTACATGGCGATCTATGTCACCATGAACCTGGGCACCTTCGCGTTTATCCTGATGATGGAGAAGGACGGCAAGCCGATCACCGACATCTCGGCGCTGAACATGTATGCCAAGCGCGAGCCGGGCAAGGCGCTGGCGATGCTGATCCTGATGTTCAGCCTGGCCGGTGTGCCGCCGATGCTGGGGTTCTTCGGCAAGTTCTATGTGCTGCGCGCCGCTTATGAGGGCGGTCTGGCCTGGCTCGCCATCGCCGGTGTGGTCGCCTCGGTGATCGGGGCGTTCTACTACCTGCGCGTCGTTTTCTACATGTATTTCGGCGACGAGGGTGAAGAGATGGATACCCATTCCTCGCCCGTACTCTGGGTGTTTCTGACCGGGTCCGCGGCGGTGATGCTGCTGGGGATCGTCAATATGTTCGGTATCGAGGGCGCGGCGGCAGTGGCGGCGGCGACGCTTGTCAACTGATCCCGCGACCCTGCGGATGCGCGGCCGCCGACGTCGTTCGGCGGCCGTGTCCATTTGGGGAGGAGGCGCATGACGGACTGGCCGGACGGGTATGGGCGGCGGCTCCTCGACGAGGTGGACAGCACCCTGAACGAGGCCGCGCGGATCGCGCCGGGCCTGGCCGGGCCCGAATGGATCCTGGCGCGCCATCAGACCGCCGCGCGCGGTCGCCGCGGGCGCGGCTGGGCCAGCCCTGCCGGGAATTTCTCCGCCACGCTGGTTCTGCGTCTGAACGGGCCGGCACAACACGCGGCACTGCGCAGTTTCGTCGCCGCGCTGGCCCTGTTCGACGCCTGCGTCGCAGTGACCGGGCGGCCCGAGGCGTTTTCGCTCAAATGGCCCAATGACGTGCTGCTGAATGGTGGCAAGCTGGCGGGCATCCTGCTGGAAAGCGCGGGGGTCGCGGGCGGCGCGATGCCGCTTTTCATCGGGATCGGCGTCAATCTGGCCGAGGCGCCGCCGGCCGACGCGGTCGAGGCGCGGGCGCTGCGCCCGGTCTCTCTGGCCGGGGAGACCGGGATGCGCATCGCGCCCGAGGCGTTCCTGACCGAACTGGCCGCCGCCTTTGCCCGCTATGAGGCGCAGTTCGCGGCCTATGGCTTTGCCCCCATCCGCGAGGCCTGGCTGTCCCGCGCAGCCCGTCTGGGGCAGCCGGTGACGGCGCGCACCGGCACCTCCGAGACCCGTGGCACCTTCGAGACGGTGGACGCCGAGGGCCAGCTTGTTCTAATGACCCCGGCAGGGCGGGTGCGCATCCCGGCGGCCGACGTCTTTTTCTGACACACGAGAGGGGAAGGCCCATGCTTCTGGCCATCGACTGCGGCAATACCAACACCGTGTTCTCGATCTGGGACGGCGAGAAATTCCTCTGTACCCTGCGCACCTCGACCCATCACGCGCGCACTGCGGACGCCTATTTCACCTGGTATTCCACGCTGGTAAAACACTACGGGATCGAGGCCGACATCACCGATGTGATCATCTCCTCGACTGTGCCGCGGGTGGTGTTCAACCTGCGGGTCTTTGCCGACCGGTTCTTTGGCTGCCGCCCGATGGTGGTGGGCAAGCCCGAATGCCTGTTGCCGCAGGCGCCCCGCGTCGATGCGGGCACCCAGGTCGGACCCGACCGCCTGGTCAACACCGCCGGCGCCTTTGACCGGCATGGCGGCAATCTGATCGTTGTAGATTTCGGAACCGCCACTACATTCGATGTAGTTGGTCATGACGGCGCCTATGAGGGCGGCGTGATCGCGCCGGGGGTGAACCTGAGCCTCGAGGCGCTGCACATGGCTGCGGCGGCCCTGCCTCATGTGGATATCGCCAAACCCCAGCGGGTGGTGGGCACCAATACTGTGGCCTGCATGCAATCGGGCGTATTCTGGGGCTATGTCGGCCTGGTGCGCGAGATATGCACCCGCATCAAGGCCGAGCGCGATCAGCAGATGATGATCGTGGCGACCGGGGGGCTGGCGTCGCTGTTTCAACAGACCGAGGCGTTGTTCGACGCCTTTGAAGAAGATTTGACGATGCACGGACTGACCGTGATCCATCGCTATAACAAGGAAAATACACCGCGATGAGCAGTGAAAGATTGATTTACATGCCGCTGGGCGGCGCCGGTGAGATCGGCATGAACGCCTATGTCTATGGCTATGGCGCACCGGACAAGGAGCGGCTGATCCTGGTCGACCTGGGCGTGACCTTTCCGGATATGGACGGCAGCCCAGGGGTTGACCTGATCCTGCCCGACATTACCTGGCTGAAAGACCGCGCCGACCGGCTCGACGCGATCTTCATCACCCATGCGCATGAGGACCATGTGGGCGCCGTCGCCCATTTCTATCGCGATCTGGGCGCGCCGGTCTATGCGCGCGCCTTTACCGCCAATATCGCCCGCGGCAAGATGGCGGAATTCGGCCACCCCGAAGAGGCGGTGCGCACCGTGTCCGCATGGCCGGAACAGGTCGAGGCGGGGCCGTTCAGGGTCGGCTTTCTGCCGATCTCGCACTCCATCCCCGAAAGCGCCGGTCTGGTGATCGACAGTCCCGAGGGCCGGGTGATCCACAGCGGCGATTTCAAGCTCGACCCCAATCCGGTGGTGGGCGAGGCCTTTGATCCGGAGCTTTGGGCCGAGGTGGCCCGGCCGGGCGTGCGGGCGCTGATCTGCGATTCGACAAATGTGTTCTCGGCCGCGCCTGGCCGGTCCGAGTCCGAACTGGGCGAGCCGATCGAGGCGCTGGTCGCAAAGGCCAAGGGCATGGTGGTCGCGACCACGTTTGCCTCCAACGTGGCGCGGGTCAAGACGCTGGCCGAGGCCGGTGAAAGGGCCGGGCGCTCCATCGTGCTGCTGGGCCGGGCGATGCGCCGGATGATTGAGGCGGCGGTGGAGACCGGCGTGCTGCGGTCCTTTCCCAAGGTAATGAGCCCGGAAGAGGCGCTGGAGATCCCGCGCGAGAACCTGATGCTGCTGGTGACAGGCAGCCAGGGCGAGCGGCGCGCGGCCAGCGCCCAGCTGGCCCGTGGCAAGTATCGCGGTCTGACGCTGGCCGAGGGGGATCTGTTCCTGTTCTCCTCCAAGACCATCCCGGGCAACGAACGCGGCGTGATCCGCATCATGAACCAGCTCAGCGAAAAGGGTGTCGACGTGGTCGACGATGCGGGTGGTCTGTATCACGTCTCGGGCCATGCCAACCGCCCGGATCTGGAGCGGATGCACCAGATCGTGCAACCGCAGATGCTGATCCCGATGCATGGCGAGCACCGGCATTTGCGCGAACATGCCCGTCTGGCCGAGGCGCGCGGCATCGCCTCGGTGATCGCGGTCAATGGCATGATGCTGGATCTGTCGGGCAATGCGCCCACGGTTGCGGGTTATGTCGAAACCGGGCGGACCTATCTGGACGGTTCGGTCAAGATCGGCGCGCTGGACGGCATCGTGCGCGACAGGATCCGCATGGCGCTGAACGGTCATGTGGTGGTGTCAGTGGTGATGGACGAAGAGGACGAGCCGATCGACGGCGCCTGGGTCGACCTGATGGGGCTGGCCGGGACCGGCACCTCGAAGGCGCCGCTGGCCGATGTGCTGGAAGAGGATCTGGCCCAGTTTCTGGGACGGGCCGGGCGCAAGACCCTGACCGACGATGACAAGCTGGAAGAGGGGCTGCGCCGCGTCGCCCGCCAAAGCGCGCAGACAGAGATCGGCAAGAAACCCGAGGTGACTGTGGTGATCAGCCGGCTGGGCTGATCACCGTCCGGTCACGACGACCAAAGAAAAACGCGCCCGGGGCCTGAGCCCCGGGCGCGTTTGCATTCCGGACATGGCGTTTGCCGGGATCAGCCGGCGCGACGCTCCTCGAAGCTCAGCGCGATAAAGCTGGGCATGTGGTCGCCCATGCCGACCACGTTGTTGCCCTTTTTGTCACCCCGGTCACCGCGGTCACCCCTGTCGCCGCGCCGGCGCGGCGCGCCGGTGTCGCGCGGTGGCCTGGAGGTGCTGCGATCCTCGTCGCGGGGCGCGGCGCCACGGGTCTCTTCCGCCGGGGTCTCGATCTGTTGCTCAACCTGTTGCTCGGCCGGTTTTTCGACCCGTTTCGCAGCGGGTTTCGCGGCCGACCTGCGCTCGGGCCTGGGCGCGCGTTCCGCCTCGGGCTCGGCTTCGGGCCGGTCGGATTTCAGCGGGTTGTCCAGCCGCGGAATTTCCTTTTGCACCAGCCGCTCGATGGACTCGAGGTTCTTTTCGTCGCGCGGCACACAGATCATCATGGCCTTGCCATCGCGTCCGGCGCGGCCTGTGCGGCCGATCCGGTGCACGTAATCCTCGGCATGGCTGGGGACGTCGAAGTTGAACACATGGCTCACGCTGGGCACGTCCAGACCGCGCGCGGCCACATCCGAGGCCACCAGGAAACGCAAAGAGCCTTCGCGGAACCCGTCCAGGGTGCGGGTGCGCTGGCTCTGGTCCAGGTCGCCGTGGATCGGGGCCGCGTCATAACCGTATTTCTTGAGCGATTTCGCGACGATATCCACATCCGTCTTGCGGTTGCAGAAGATGATGGCGTTGGTGCATTTTTCGCCCTCTGCGTCGATCATCATCCGCAGCAGCTTGCGCTTTTCGCTGGCCTCGCGGTCCTTGCGCGAGGCCTTGAACATGACCACACCTTGTTCGATGTTCTCGGCGGTGGTCGCCTGGCGGGCGATCTCGATGCGCTCGGGCGCCGACAGGAAGGTGTTGGTGATCCGCTCGATCTCGGGCGCCATGGTGGCCGAGAAGAACAGCGTCTGGCGGGTAAAGGGCGTCAGCGAGAAGATGCGCTCGATATCGGGAATGAACCCCATGTCGAGCATGCGGTCAGCCTCGTCCACCACCATGATCTGCACGCCGGTGAGCAGCAGCTTGCCACGCTCGAAATGATCGAGCAGCCGGCCCGGGGTGGCGATCAGCACGTCGACGCCCTTGTCGATCAGCTGATCCTGTTCCTTGAAGCTGACGCCGCCGATCAACAGCGCCTTGGTCAGTTTGACATGCTTGGCATAGGTGTCGAAGTTCTCGGCGACCTGGGCGGCCAGTTCCCGCGTCGGGCACAGCACCAGGCTGCGCGGCATCCGCGCCCGCGCCCGGCCACGCGCCAGAAGCGTGATCATCGGCAGGGTAAAGCTGGCTGTCTTGCCGGTGCCGGTCTGGGCGATGCCCAGAACGTCGCGCCCCTCGAGCGCCGGCGGGATTGCGCCGGCCTGGATCGGGGTGGGCGTCTCGTAGCCGGCTTCTTCTACGGCCTTGAGAACCTTCGGGTTGAGATTCAGGTCAGAAAATTTTGTCATATGTATCCGCGTTTCGCGGACATCGACATGGCCCGCGCGTCTGATCTGGGCCGGACCCGGATGGTCCCGCGTCTTGCGCATGATAGCCCTTGATGCCGCATAGCAAAAAGGCGGGGCGCGGTCAAACAGAGTCGCCCCGGACCGAAAATTGCGGCGGTTTAAGGCGTAAATGGAAACAATGTCACTATTTCGTAGTCATTGTTCCAATAGTGATCCGGTCGCCGGACCGATCCGTGGTGTTCACCGTGTTGGGCGGGCGCCGTGCAGTTTGGTGAAGAATGCCGGGGGGAGGAGGGGCGTTTGTCCCCACATAAACTCTGGTTGATTGTTTTTTAAGGCGCCGCCGGGCAGGCTCCGACCGGGCGGAGGTGATGGAACGCGCCCGGCACAGCGATCCGGACCGATCCGGGAGGAGAACGATCAATGGCGACCCTGACAGGCACCACCGGGACCGACGATCTGAGCGGGACCGCGGAGGCGGATCTGTTCCAGACATATGGCACCGACATCCCCGGCGAGGCGGATCTGCTGTCAGGACTGAACGGCGGCGACGTCTATGACGTCTCGGGCGGGGTGCACCGCTCGTATGTCATTGATGACAGGGGCCGCGACGGGGGCCGCGACCAGATCGTCGGGGCCGGTGCGATGTACCACTCTGCCAGCCTGGGGTATCAGGCATGGGCCACGGCCGAGCGCCTGGGGCAGGATTTCATCCTGCACCTGCCGCACCGGCCCTACCGGTTCCACAAACCGGCGCTGCCGGCCTATGATTTCGTCATCAAGGATCACTTTGGCGGAACCGGGGTGGAAACACTTGAGGCGGGCGGCGTGGTCTATCGCCTTGCGGCCGGGGCATCCGGCTCCGGCGCGGCGGATATTCTGGCGGGTGGCCTGGCTGACGATCTCTTGCGGGCCGGTGGCGGCGACGATTTCGCCTTCGGCAACGGCGGCGGCGACCATCTGCGCCTCGGGCGGGGCGACGATGTGGGCTTTGGGGGCGCCGGTGCCGACAGGCTGTGGCTGGGCGCCGGCAACGACCGGGCCTTTGGCGGCGACGGGCGGGACATCATCGCCGGTCAGGGCGGTCACGACTCGATCGAGGGTGCGGCGGGCCGGGATCTCTTGCGGGGCAACGTGGGCAACGACGGGCTGACCGGCGGGCAGGGCAACGACCGGCTGATTGGTGGCGCGGGCGACGATCGTCTGGCCGGGGGGCCGGGCGACGACGTTCTGATCGGCGGGCCGGGGGCCGACATCTATGTGGTCGACGCCGGGGGCGAGGCGGGCGCAGCCGGACGCGACCGCATCATCGACAAGGGGACCGCCGGCACCTGGAGCAGCCACGACGTGATCGATCTGATCGGGCTTTACGGCCCGTCGGGCAGTTCGGTGGCCGAGACCTATGGCGCGCTGCGGTTCTGGCGCAGCGCTGACGACATGGTGATGGAGGTCGGCGGCGGCGACGGCGCTCATGTCACCGTCGCCAACATGTTCAGGGCCGGACAGCATGACCGGTTTTTCGTTGAAGAGCTGTCCATCAACGGTGCCTACTGGACACCGCTCACCTTCATGTTCCTGGACGGGGCGGTGACGGATATCGGCGACGACCGGTCGATCTTTCTGACCTATGGCGCCAAGATGAACGAGGTGCTTTTCGGAAGTGACGGCAACGACCAGATCTTCGGCGGCACCGGCACCAATTTCATCTGGACCGGCGCCGGGGCCGATGTGCTGATCTACAAGGTCGGGGACGGAGAAAGCCTGAGCGGCTTTGGCGGCGCGGTCTCGCATGACATCGTCGAGGATTTCGATCCGGCCCGCGACAGCCTGGATTTCACCGAGGTGGCCAAGGACATTGGCGCCGGATTCGCCGATCTGGTGATCGGCGCGGATGCCGAGGGCGATGTGACGATCTATCTAAATACCGGCAACTGGGAGGTTGCGGACATCTCGATCGAGTTGCGCGGCGTCTCCTTGGTTGAGGTGACGGCGGATATGTTCGTCTTTTAGGCCGGTTCCGGTCGGTATGATCCGGACCCTCCGGTCAGCCGAACTCTGGAAACTGCGCCTGGCGCCTGGCGCTCAGGTCCAGATCGCAGCGATGCAGCAGCCCCTCCGCCTCCAGCGCCCGGCGCAGGGCGGGGGTATCGGCGCAAAGCTCGTCATAAAAGGCGCGCAGCCCGGCCTCGCCCTCGGCGGCCTCGATCCCGCTCAGCACCTCGTGCAGGGTCAGCCCGCCCTTGTCCCGTGGCCGTGCCGGCGCCAGGTCGGCCCGGTAGGAACCATGGGCAAGGCGATAGCGATAGGCGGCGATCCACTCCTCCCAGCTCCTGGCGTGGCAGTGAAGCAGAAGGGTGTTTTCCAGCGCGACCTCGCCCGGGTTCATGTCCTGCCCGCGAAAGACGTTGTGGATGCGTATCTGCATCGGCTCGAGCCCGGTGCGGACAAAGAGCTTTCCGGCAAGATGGCTGAGAAAGCCGCCCTTCACATAGGCTCCGAACCGGGGGTAGAGGCGCGCGACGGTTGCGGCGCGGTCGGGTCCGCCGGGGATGAAGCCCTTGAACCGCGTTCCGTCACCCGCCAGCGCCTCGGCCGGGCGGATACGGGCGCAGAGCGCCGTGTCGGGAAGCGCATCCAGAATGTCCTCCACCGGCCTGTCGGGCCAGATGAACTCGTCCACGTCCATGTGGATCAGCCAATCCACCTCGCCGCCCTTGCGGCGATAGGCGTCGGTGGCGTTGGCGGCCTGGCGGACCTGATGCTTGACCGGGCGCCTGATCCCGAGCTTGCGCCAATGGTCGTCGTCGCAGGTGAAGACGCGCACCCTGGGATGCGCCTTGAGCAGCGGCAGCGCCTCGGGGTTGGGTACGTCGAGATAAAGGAACAGCCGGTGCGCGCCGAGGTCGATATGGTAGGCGGCGAAATTCAACACGTCTTCGGCCCGGGCCTTAATCGTGCTGACGATTCCCCATTTTGGTGTCGGAGCCTGTGGCAAGGGGGCCTCTCAGCGAACGTGGCGTCTTGAACTGTTGGACCCGTGCGAACACGGTCCGGTTGTCCGTCATCAGCAGGTTCAGCATACGCCGGCCCAACGGACGGAAAACCGCGTCTGCCTCGGCCATTTTATGCAGTCTCGTAAGGATTGTAACCTCCAAGTCTCCATCAGGCATGGAATAGGGATCGAGGTCAAATGCCAAGGGATACCGGTCGTCAACCGGATTTTGGGGAAATGGAATGGAATTGGGCCGCCCTGACAAACGCCGTTCGCTGTCGTGGAGTTTGATCATGTCGAACACCAGCGCGAAGGATTGCCCAGCCAGGCGTTGTTGCGGGGTTTCTCCGATCTCGGCGAATGTTGTCGCGGCGGAGACCAGCCAGCGGGCCGGCAAATGCGCGGCGAGAAACGCGCCCTCTTCCCTCCACATGCGGAGGAACAGCTTTCTGATGCGCGGCGGGTATTCCCGCCGCCGCAGAAGGGCGATGACCAGCGCGTGAACGGCGAGGAGTTCGGGGTGGCCGCAAAGGACCGAGCGGAGGTAGGCGTATTTTTTCCGGGCATCGTCGGTGTGCCGGCGTTTGACGGGGGCATCCATCTCGGGCAGATACGCGGTTTTCAGCGGCTCCAGATCGAGCCGGCCGCGCGGAATGACGGCCGCGACATTGCGGTATGGGCTGTCACGGGTTGCGAAATATCCCGACAACGCATCCAGACCGCCTGGAATGATCGTCTCGGGGCCGGAGTAGCCACACACCTTTCCGAAGCGAAGCCTTCGACGGATCGCCCGGAAGGTCGATCTGACGGGTGGCCGGAACCAAGGGGACGTTCGGGTGGACATGAACCGGTTCACCTAAAGAATCCCGCAGGCCGCTCACCCGCCGGAGAATTGAAAAAAAATGGGGCCGGGGCGGGGACGCCCCAACAAAATGCACTATACCATCATTTCCTTGGTCGCGGTCAGTTTCAAGTCGGGATAATCCCGTTCGATCCGGTCGATGTCCCATTGCAGCCGGGTGAGGTACACGATGTCGCCATCGTGGTCATGGGCGATATGCTGCTTGTTGGCGGTGACGAATTTGTCGATGGCCTGCTTGTCGCCATTGACCCAGCGGGCCGAGGTGAACTGGCTGGGCTCGAAGCGTACGGGCAGCCCGTATTCCATCTCGATCCGGCTGGCCAGAACCTCGAACTGCAGCGCGCCGACCACGCCGACGATGAAGCCCGAGCCGATCGAGGGCTTGAACACTTTTGCCGCGCCTTCCTCGGCGAATTGCATCAGCGCCTTTTCCAGATGCTTGGCCTTCATCGGGTCGGCCGCGCGCACGGTCTGCAACAGTTCCGGCGCGAAGGAGGGGATTCCGGTCACGCGCAGCTGCTCGCCCTCGGTCAGGGTGTCGCCGATGCGCAGCTGGCCATGGTTGGGAATGCCGATGATGTCGCCGGCCCAGGCCTCTTCCGCCAGTTCGCGGTCGGAGGCGAGGAACAGCACCGGGTTCGACACCGCCATCGGTTTCTTGGACCGCACATGCAGCAGTTTCATGCCGCGTTTGAAATGCCCTGAGGCGAGGCGCACAAAGGCGACCCGGTCGCGGTGCTTGGGGTCCATGTTGGCCTGCACCTTGAAGACAAATCCGGAAACCTTTGTTTCCTCGGGTAGAATCTGGCGCGGGCTTGCCTGTTGCGGCTGTGGTTCCGGGCCATAGGTGCCGATGCCGTCCATCAGTTCCTTGACCCCGAAGGAATTGATCGCCGAGCCGAACCAGATCGGGGTCATATGCCCCTCGAGCACCGATTGCGGGTCGAGCGCGGGCAGCAGTTCGCGCGCCATCTCGACCTCTTCCCTGAGCTGCTCCAGCAGGTGCGCGGGCACGTGTTCGGCCAGTTTCGGGTCGTCCAGCCCGTTGATCTCGATGCTTTCCGCGACCTTGTTGCGGTCGGCGCGATCCATCAGTTCCAGCCGGTCGCGCAGCAGGTCATAGCACCCCATGAAATCGCGCCCGACACCGATGGGCCAGCTCGCAGGGGTCACGTCGATCGCAAGATTTTCCTGGATTTCGTCAATGATCTCGAAGGTGTCGCGGCTTTCCCGGTCCATCTTGTTGCAGAAGGTCAGGATCGGCAGGTCGCGCAACCGGCAAACCTCGAACAGTTTCTGGGTCTGGCTCTCCACGCCTTTGGCACCGTCGATCACCATCACTGCGGCATCCACTGCAGTCAGCGTGCGATAGGTGTCCTCGGAGAAGTCCGAGTGACCCGGCGTGTCGACAAGATTGAATCGGAACCCCTTGAAATCGAATGACATTGCCGAGGCCGAGACGGAAATGCCCCGGTCCTTTTCCATCTGCATGAAGTCCGAGCGCGTGCGCCGCGCCTCGCCCTTGGCGCGGACCTGACCGGCCATCTGGATGGCGCCGCCATACAGCAGGAATTTTTCGGTCAGCGTGGTCTTGCCCGCATCCGGATGCGAGATGATCGCAAACGTGCGACGACGCGCGATTTCGGGCGGCAGGGCGGGGCGGTTGGGTGCGGTGTCCAGCATGAGCGCGCGTATAGGTAAGGTTTCGGGCAGAGGCAAGAAAATCAGGGGCAGCGGCGCGCCGGCGCCTGGGATCCGCAGCAGGCCCCGGGGGCGGGAGTTGGCGGAACGCCGCCCGCCGGTGCGCCGTCGGCTTGGCCGAATCGGGCGGATGTGAGAGATTCGGAACATAGCGTGAACAAAGGGGGTGTCATGGACCTGAAAGCGATTGCGAATGACCTGGTGGCCGGCTGCCGCGAGGGGCGGGAACGGGACAATCTGGTGCGGCTTTACGCGCCGGACGCGGTATCGGTCGAGGCCGCCGATATGGGCAACGGGCGCGAGGCCGTGGGGCTGGACGCGATCCGCGGCAAGCATGACTGGTGGGAGGAGGCCATGGAGGTGCTGGAGGGCGATGTGACCGGGCCGATGCTGCATGGCGATGACCGTTTTGCGGTGATCTTCCGCATAAAGGCACGGGAGAAGGCCACCGGCGAGGTCTCGCAGATGCAGGAAGTGGGCGTCTATACCGTGGCCGGCGGCAAGATCGTGCGAGAGGAGTTCTTTTACTGATCGGCTGCGCGGCCGGGATCTGTCGGGGTCGGGCGGCGCCCGCTAATGGGTCGAGGCGCGGCGCAGCAGCGCGATGGCGTCGGGGCGGTCGAGCAGGGCTTTCTGCACGTCGAGGCCATGGCTGTCACCTGTGCCATGGCCGGTCAGGCCGGTGCCGATCCTATCCAGAAGCTCCTGCGGCAGGGCGGGACGGGTGCGTGGATCGACCAGCAGGGACTCGGCGGCGATCCCCTCGGCATAGATGATGTGGTGGCGGTCGAACAGGATCTGGAAATAATCCACGTAGCCGCCGCTGAGAACCAGGACGCTGTCGCCGTTCACCAGATGGCGCGCCTTGACCAGCAGCTCGGGCCGGCCGGCGCCGATCATGTCGCTGCGCTGATAGACGAACAGGCGGTGATCGGGGCTGACCACCAGATCGCCGGCGTTGTTGAGTGTGCCGGCGCGGATCATGATGGGGGCAAAGGCCCCCTCGGCCCTCAATGTGCTATGGCCGATCCAGCGGATTTCCTGCGCGCCGGCGTCACGGGTGAGCACCCGGTCGCCGACCTTCAGATCCTCGATCGGCACCTGGGCGCCGGTGGCCATGGTGATGCGGGTTCCGCGGGTGAAGGAGACGCAGGCGATCTGCGCGAACTTGCGGCGCGCGCTGTCGCGGTCGACGCCGACCAGACGGTAATCGGTCCTGGCCGCGAACGGGATCAGCGGCAGCAGGTAGGTGGCGGCGATCAGGCCATCCGCGTCGGTCTCGACCAGGATCAGCGCCTCGGCGGTGGCCGCGTCCGGGGTCATGAACTGCAGGGCGCAATCGAGATGCAACAGGGCACCGGGGCGGCCCAGCTCGCTGGTCTCGTCGATGCGGAAACTGCCATCGCCCAGCGCGGCCACGGCCAGCCGGCGCCGCGCCGCCCCCGGCTCCAGCATATAGATGTCATCAAGGACCAGATCTTCGAACTCCGCGACCGGATCGCCAAGGTTGGCCCCGACGCTCACCCGGAAATCGGGGGCGGGATGGACGGGGATCACCTGAACCGGGCTGTCGCTTGTTGAGATCACGGCTATGGGCCTGTAACTGGACTGGGCTACTATAGAGGACCGGACGGCCCCTTTGTGCAAGAGGTAGCCCGGGATTGTGGCGGATATGGGTCAGCAGCCGGGTGAAACGCCGGCATTGTTTTGAAAACCGGTACCAATCCAGAGGGTGGTGCCGAGAGAAAGGGAGAGACAGCGATGGATCTTGGAATTGCGGGCAAACGTGCGCTGGTCTGTGCCAGCAGCAAGGGGCTGGGTCTGGGCTGTGCCGAGGCGCTGGCCGCCGAGGGCGTCAACCTGGTGATGAATGCGCGCGGCGCCGAGGCGCTGGAGGCCAGCGCCCAGGCAATCCGCGACGCCCATGGGGTCGATGTTGTCACCGTCGCCTGCGACGTGACCACGCCCGAGGGGCAGGCGGCGGTTCTGCAGGCGGCGACGGGCGCCGACATTCTGGTCAACAATGCCGGCGGTCCGCCGCCGGGCATGTGGACCGATTGGGAGCGCGAGGATTTCATCAAGGCGCTGGATGCCAACATGCTGACGCCGATCGCCTTCATCAAGGGGCTGGTGCCGGCGATGATGGAGCGCGGCTGGGGCCGGGTGGTGAATATCACCAGCCAGGCGGTGCGCGCGCCGATCCCGGTGCTGGGGCTGTCGAACGCGGCCCGCACCGGGCTGACCGGCTATGTCGCGGGCACTGCGCGGCAGGTTGCGGGCCAGGGCGTCACGATCAACAACCTGCTGCCGGGCATCCATGCCACCGACCGCGCCGATGCACTGGATGGCGGCGTCGCCAAACAGCAGGGGATCACTGTCGAGGAGGCCCGCGCGCAGCGCGCCGCCACCATTCCCGCCCGCCGCTATGGTACGCGGGAGGAGTTCGGCGCCGCCTGTGCCTTTCTCTGCTCGCAACATGCGGGGTTCATCGTCGGCCAGAACATCCTGCTGGACGGCGGCGGCGTGAACCTGACCATGTGATCACCAAGACGCGGCGATCACGGGATCGGGTGGCGCGGTCACGGCTGTGTGACGCGGCCGCGTGCCCGATTGCGCGGCGCGCGGTCCCACGCTAGCAGCGGAAGAACCGGCAATGGAGGGACAGACAGATGAAGCATGACGCGGTGCAGAGCTATTACGGAGAGGTGTTGCAGGGCAGCGCCGATCTTCAGACCAATGCCTGCTGCACGCCCGGCGAGATGCCGGCGCATCTGAAGGCGACCCTGTCGAAGATCCACGACGAGGTGCTGACGCGCTATTACGGCTGCGGGCTGATCGCGCCGCAGGCGCTGGAGGGGATGCGCATCCTCGATCTGGGCTGCGGCGCGGGGCGGGATGTCTATGCGCTCTCGGCGATGGTGGGCGAGGCCGGCGCGGTGGTGGGGGTCGACATGACCCCGGCGCAGCTGGAGGTGGCGCGGCGGCACCAGGATTTCCACGCCGAGGCCTTCGGCCATGCAAAATCCAACGTCGAATTTCACGAGGGTTTCATCGAAAAACTCGACGATCTGGATCTGGCGCCTGGCTCCTTCGACATCATCGTGTCGAACTGTGTGCTCAACCTGGCCACCGACAAACCGGCGGTGCTGCGCGGCGCGCAGCGGCTGCTGAAACCGGGCGGCGAGATGTATTTCTCCGACGTCTATGCCGACCGGCGCATCCCGGCGGCGCTGGCCGAGGATGAGGTTCTTTATGGCGAATGCCTGTCCGGGGCGCTCTATTGGAACGATTTTCTGACCATGGCGCGGGCCGCAGGCTTTGGCGATCCGCGCCGGGTGGAACAGCGCCTGCTGACTGTCGAGAACCCGGAGCTGGAGGAAAAGGTGGCGCCGATCCGCTTCCTGTCTGCCACTTACCGGCTGTTCAACCTCGACGGGCTGGAGCCGGCCTGCGAGGACTACGGCCAGGCGGTGATCTACAAGGGCACCGTGCCGGAGGCGCGCCATGAGCTTGTTCTGGACGATCATCACGTGATGCAGACCGGCAAGGTGTTCCCGGTCTGCGGCAATACCTGGCGGATGCTGGCCGAGACCCGGTTCGCGCCGCATTTCGAGTTCATCGGCGATTTTTCGACCCATTACGGCATTTTCGAGGGGTGCGGCGGCGACAGCCCCTTTAATGGGCTGACCGGCGATGCGGGGGCCGCTTTGGGCGGTGGCTGCTGCTGACGGCTTGTCCCCGGCGGCGGGGGTTGCTATCTCCTGCTCTGCCCGATGGTTTTCGTCGGGAATTGCAATGAGGGCCCCCTTGACCGAACAGCCCCCCCGGTTGGAGATCCGCAATCTGGTGCGCCATTTCGATGGCCGCCGGGTGGTCGACGATGTTTCGCTCAGGATCATGGCCGGGCAGGTGACCTGCCTGCTGGGACCGTCGGGTTGTGGCAAGTCCACCACGCTGCGGATGATCGCAGGCGTCGAGATGCAGGACTCGGGCGAGATCTGGGTCGATGGCAAGCTGGTCTGCGACACGATTTTCCGGGTGCCGCCGGAGCGGCGCGAGATCGGGCTGATGTTCCAGGATTTCGCTCTGTTCCCGCATCTGAGCGTGGCCGAAAACGTCGCCTTTGGCCTGCGGACCGGGACCAGGACGGAAAAGCGGGCGCGGGTGGCGGAGCTGCTGGAGCGGGTCGATCTGATCCAGTTCATCGACGGCTATCCTCATCAGCTCTCGGGCGGGGAACAGCAGCGCGTGGCGCTGGCCCGTGCGCTGGCGCCGCGGCCGCGGATCATGTTGATGGACGAGCCGTTCTCGGGCCTGGACAACCGGCTGCGCGACGGCATCCGCGATGAGACGCTGAGCTTGCTCAAGGATGAGGACACCGCTGTTCTGCTGGTCACGCATGAACCCGAAGAGGCGATGCGCATGGCCGACGAGATCGCGTTGATGCGTGGCGGCAAGATCGTGCAGCGCGGCGCGCCCTACAACGTCTATACCCGCCCCGCCGACAAGGCGGCGGTGGCCTTTTTCAGCGATGTCAACGTGCTCAAGGCGCAGGTGAACGGGGCGCTGGCGCAGACGCCGTTCGGCCGGTTCCTTGCCCCCGGGGTGCCGGACGGAACGGATGTGGACATCGTGTTCCGGCCGCAGCATGTGCGGCTGGATTTCGACCGCAACGGTCAGGGTCCGCTGCCGACGCCGGCCGAAGGGGTTGCGGCGCGCGGCGTGGTCGAGCGGGCGCGGTTCCTTGGCCATGAGAGCCTGGTGGAATTCCGGATGGATTACGACGGCTCGGTGCTAAAGGCGACGGTGCCCAATGTGTTCCTGCCGCAAAAGGGGCGGGTGATGTGGCTGACCGTGCGCCGCGACCGCTGCTTCGTGTTTCCGGCCTGAACCCGGCGCGTGGTCAGTGCCCTGGTCAGGGCTGCGCGGTGTAATCCGCCAGCGTCTTGCCGGGCTCATCGACGAAAAGTTCGGGCAGGGCGCTGGCCCCTTCGATCAGGTCGATGCGGAAGACCCGGAAATCATCGCGCATCTCGCACCAGGCGGTGAGCGTCCAGACGCGCCCCCAGTATTCCATATGCAGCGGCCGCACGGTGCGGTGGGTAAGGGTGCCGTCGATGCGGCGATAGGCGAGGTGCAGTTTCTGCCGCCCCTTGATGGCGCTGCGCAGCACCGCCATATGCGACAGCCCCCGCGCCGCGTCAGCAAAGGGGTAGACGGCGAATTTCCAGGCGTCGGCCTCGGCCACGGTTGCCACCGGCAGCACCGCGTCGATCTTGTCGGCCAGCGACTGGGCGGCCGCTTTCAGCTCCGGATCGGCGGCCTCGCCGACGATGGCGACGCCGAGGTTGAGCGCCTCGAGCTCCTCGGCGGTGAGCGTCAGGGGGGGCAGGGTGATCGCCTCGCGCACCATGTAGCCGAGGCCGCGCTCGCCCTCCACCGGGATGCCGGAGGCGGCGAGCGTGTCCATATCGCGATAGATCGTGCGGACCGACACTTCGAGCCGGTCCGCGATGTCCTGCGCGCGGTGCAGTTTACCGTCGCGCAGGATCTGAATGATGTCGAACAGGCGGTCGGTACGGCGCATGCGCAGACCCTGCCATGCGCCGGGACGCTAGTCCATGCGCCGGGCGATGGCGCCGTGACTCATGGCGACGCTGTCGTTGTCGATCAGCGCCAGAAAGGGGGCGCAGACGGGGCTTTGCATCACCTCCTGTGCCGCCGCGCTCGCGGCCTCCTGCGAGCGCCAGATCACATGGTCGGTCCAGAGCCCGTCTTCGGTGCGCGACAGGGTGCGCGCCAGCATCTGGCCGGAGCTTTGCAGCTTGTCCTCGACCGCAGCGGCGGCGGAGATGAAGGCGGTTTCGTCGGCGCCATCGGCGAGGCGGAAGGTGACGATTTCGGCGACAGTGACGGGTTTGGTCATACGGAAACTCCTTTGATACATGTCCGTGGGACCGACGTAGCAGTCTGCAACTGACATAAACCTGTCAGGAGTGTTGCGCGCCGCGCCTTGCGGTGAAAAAATCCGGGCTGCGGCCCCCGTAGGGGCATCGTTCGCGCTTCCCGCCGGGGCGCGCCCTCCGATAAGACGGGGATGACACCGAGGCCCGGCGACCTGCGCCGTGCATGGGACAAGACAAAAGGAGACGACACATGTTGAACAATATCGGCCTTCCCGGCCTTCTGCTGATCGCGGTTGTGGTTCTGGTGCTGTTTGGGCGCGGCAAGATCAGCTCGCTCATGGGCGAAGTGGGCAAGGGCATCACCTCGTTCAAGAAGGGCGTGAGCGAAGGCTCCAAGGAACTCGAAGAGGATACCGCGGAAGCGGCCAAGGACGTCACGCCCGCGGAAACCGACAAAGACAAGGCGTAAACGCGCATGTTCGACCTGGGCTGGACCGAACTGCTGGTCATCGGCATCGTCGCGCTGATCGTGGTGGGGCCGAAGGATCTGCCGGTGCTGTTCCGCAATGTCGGCCGCTGGGTCGGCAAGGCGCGCGGCATGGCGCGCGAGTTTTCGCGCGCGATGAACGACGCGGCGGATGAATCCGGCATGAACGACATCGCCAAGACTTTCAAGACCGCGACCAACCCGGTGGGATCGGCGCTCGACGGGGTCAAGGACGCGGCACGGGACATGACCGCCGGACTGGACCCGACCAAATTCGATCCGGACAGCGAGACCGGCAAGCTGGCCAAACAGCGCGCCGCGGACGCCAAGAAGATCCAGGCGGCCACCGCCCGGGCCGCAGCCGAGCGCAAGGCGCGCGAGGCCGAGGAGGTACTGGCTAAGGCCAGGGAGGCCGAGGCGGCGTTGAACGATCCGGCGCCGGACGCCCCGCAGGAGCCTGAAAGCAAGACATGAGCAATACCGACACAGACGAGATCGAGGACAGCTCGGCCCCGCTGATCGAACATCTGGCCGAGTTGCGCAACCGGCTGATTCATTCGGTCGTGGCCTTCCTCATCGGCATGGTGATCTGTTTCACCGTGGCCACGCCGCTGTTCAATTTCCTCACCGCGCCACTGTGCCAGGTTCTGGCAGACCGGGGGCAGGACTGCGACCTGATCTTCATCAGCCCGCAAGAGGGGTTCTTTGTGGCGATCAAGGTGTCGCTGCTGGGCGGTCTGATCCTGTCGTTTCCCTATATCGCGCTGCAGATGTGGCGGTTCGTGGCGCCGGGGCTGTACCGGACCGAAAAGGGGGCGTTCCTGCCGTTTCTGGTTGCCTCGCCCTTCATGTTCATCCTGGGCGGCGCCTTTGCCTTTTATGTCGTCACGCCGCTGGCCTATGACTTCTTCCTCGGCTTCCAGCAGTTCGGCGCCGAGGGCGAGGCGGTGGAGGCCGGAAAGGCCGCGCCGCTGAGCGTGGTGTTCCAGGGCTCGGCGCAGGAATATCTGAACCTGACGATCAAGTTCATTGTCGCCTTTGGCCTGTGCTTCCAGCTTCCGGTTCTGCTGACGCTGATGGGCAAGGCCGGTCTGGTCAGCGCCGACGGGCTGGGCGGCGTGCGCAAATACGCCGTGGTGGCGATCCTGATCCTGGCCGCGCTGGTGACGCCGCCGGACGTGATCACCCAGGTGATCCTTTTCACCGTGGTCTACGGGCTCTACGAGATCTCGATCTTCCTGGTGCGCCGGGTCGAGAAGAAGCGCGAAGAAAAGCTGCGCGAAGAGGGATACTACGACGACGAGGAAGAGGAGTTCGACGATCCGATGATGTCCGAGTTCGACGAGGACGCCGGGTCGGACGACAGGTAGCAGCCTCATTCATGGCATGAGGGGCGCGCGGGGTGACCTGCGCGCCCCTTGCCGTTTCTGCGAGGGCCTCTGGCCCGGCGTTCTGCCTGCCTCTTGTTGCCCGCCCCGCTTTCTGGTTTGACAGGCGCGCAACGAACGGAGGACAGCAGATGGATCAGGTCGCACTTGCCCGCATTGCCGAGGCGCTGGAACGTATGGCTCCCGCGCCGATGCCGGCACCGGATTTCACCGCCGCCGGCGGCTTTGTCTGGCACGTGGAGCCGGATCGGCTGGAGCCGGTGACGCGGATCAACCGGGTGCGGCTGGACCTGCTGGTGGGCATCGACCGCTCGCGCGACACGCTGCTGGAAAATACGCGCCGCTTTGCGCGCGGGTTCAGCGCCAACAACGCGCTGCTCTGGGGCTCGCGTGGGATGGGCAAATCCAGCCTGGTCAAGGCGGTGCATGCGGAGGTCTGCGAAGATCACCCGGATCTGAAGCTGATCGAGTTGCAGCGCGAGGATCTGCCCAGCGTGGGGCG
The DNA here is from genome assembly GCF_004358185.1 of Antarcticimicrobium luteum. Lineage (GTDB taxonomy): Bacteria > Pseudomonadota > Alphaproteobacteria > Rhodobacterales > Rhodobacteraceae > Antarcticimicrobium > Antarcticimicrobium luteum. Next base: position 32,384 of record NZ_SMUV01000072.1, on the reverse strand, counting down.
GCTGCTGAACCATCTGCGCAGCGCGTCGCAGCGGTTCTTGCTGTTCTGCGACGATCTATCGTTTTCCCATGACGATCAGCATTACAAGAGCCTCAAGGCGGTGCTGGACGGCGGCATCGAGGGACGGCCGGAAAACGTGCTGTTCTACGCCACCTCGAACCGGCGCCACCTGATGCCGCGCGATATGATCGAGAACGAGCGTTCCAGCGCCATCAACCCCTCCGAGGCGGTCGAGGAAAAGGTATCGCTTTCCGACCGCTTCGGGCTTTGGCTGGGGTTCCACCCCTGCGATCAGGACGAATATCTGACGATGATTGACCGCTATTGCGCCGCCTATGGGGTGCAGGTCGACCCCGAGACCCTGCGCGCCCAGGCGATCGAATGGCAGGCCACCCGCGGCGCGCGGTCCGGCCGGGTCGCCTGGCAGTTCTTTACCGATCTGGCGGGGCGGCAGGGGGTGCGGGTCTGAGGCGCAGGCCGCGCCCCGACCGCGCGCGCTTCCGTCTTTTCTGGCTATAAGGCGCGGCTGCAACGCGCCGCTGGAGCGTTTCCAGGACGCCGCTCACTCCCGCCCCGCCGGAAGGGTCCGCCCCGCAGGGGCGGTCCGGCCCAGATCCCGGGCGTCAGGCGCCTATTTCAGATAGGGGGCCGGGTCGACGCTCTCGAATCCGTCGCGGACCTCGAAATGCAAATAGGCCTCGTCGCCGGGCCGCAGCTCGGCCAGTTTCTGGCCGCGCTTGACCGTGTCGCCCTTTCTGACCGCGATCTTGTCCACATTGGCATAGACCGTCAGCAGGTTGGCGTCGTGGCGGATCACAACGATGGGCACCTGGTCGGCATCCTCGGTGATCGCGGCTATGGTGCCGGCGTCGGCAGCGGCCACAGCAGAGCCCGGGGCGGCGGCGATGTCGATGCCCTCATTGCGGCCCTTGGCATAGGCACGGATGATCTTGCCGCCCGAGACCGGCATCGCCATTGCCGCGCCGGAGGCGGCCGAAGGGGTGCCGACCGAGACCTTGGGCGGTTTCGGTGCGGTGGCCGCGATCTTTTCGTCAGGGAGCGGTGCGGCGGCGCTGGGCGGCGTCGGCGTGGGCGAGCCGCTGCCCGGCGGGGTGGCGTCGGTCGCGGGCAGGGCGCGGCGCGGCGCCGGCTGGTCCTTGACCGGGATCAGCAGGTATTGCCCCTCGCGGATGGCGAAATCGGGGCCCAGCCCGTTCCATTCCGCCAGCGCCTTGATCGGCACCTGGTAGAGGCGCGAGATGGTATAGCCGGTTTCGCCGCGCTCCACCTTGTGGCGCACCGGCTCTGTCCGTTCGGGCGCCGGTTTGGGCTCGGTCCGGGGCGCGGCGGCCGCCGGTTCCAGCGGTGTGCTTTCGACCGCCGAGGGGGCCGGCGTGGTATCGGGCGAGGCGTCGATCGCCGAGCCCGCCAACGTGGCGATGTCGATTGATCCGGGGCTGCCTGCCGGCGGTTCCGCCACCCGGCGCGGTAGCGCCAGCACCTCGCCCTGACGCAGCGGATCGCCGGGCTGGATGCCGTTGAAACGCGCCAGTTCCTCGGCCGGAAGGCCGATGCGGGCGGCCACATCGGCGACGCTGTCGCCGCGGCGGGCCACCGCCACCTGATAGCTGGGATAAGAGATGATGCCGCGCGCATCCGGCTGCGGCCGGTCGGCTGTGCTCACGCCGCGGGCGGCCTCGGCGGTGCTGAAACTGCCCAGATTGCCGCGCAGGTCGAAATCCAGCGGTTCCGAACAGCCCGCAAGCAGGGCCAGAACGGCGGTTGCCGCCCAGAGGCGGCGTGGTGTCGCGGTGGCGGGAAATGGCATCTGGTGTTCCTCAATGCGCGCCCCCTGTTGCCCGGGGCTTTTACGATTTACCTGTTATGCTCAACTGTCCTGACCCAACCCCTCCAGAAGGGGGACGAACCGAACCGGCCGGATCTCGTCATACTCAAGGCCCGTCTCGCTGCGCCGCACCCGGATCAGGGTCTGCACCGTGTCGGACTGACCCACCGGCACGACCATGATACCGCCAATTTTCAATTGCGCCAAGAGCGGGCCCGGCGGATCCTCGGCGGCGGCGGTCACCAGGATGCGATCGAACGGCGCCTGATCCGGCAGCCCGTGCGAGCCGTCAGCGGTCATCGCGGTTATGTTGACGAGGCCCTCGGCCTCGAAAATCGCGCGGGCCTCGCGCACCAGACGGGCGTGACGCTCTACCGTATAGACGCGGCGGGCCAGCTTGCTGAGGATCGCCGCCTGATAGCCCGAGCCGGTGCCCACCTCGAGCACCTTGTCACGCGGGTTGACCTGAAGCGCCTGTGTCATGATGCCCACGACGGAGGGCTGGCTGATGGTCTGGCCGCAGGCGATCGGCAGCGGCATGTCCTCATAGGCGCGTTCCGAGAACAGCCCGCGAACGAAGGGGCCGCGGTCGATCTCTTCCATCGCGTTGAGCACACGCCGGTCGGTCACGCCCTTGGACCGGAGCGCGAACAGGAATTGCATCTTGGTTTCCGGTGCCGGTCCTGTCATTCGATGGCCTTCAACGCCTCCAGGGCATCATGGGCGGTCAGATCGGCCCGCATCGGCGTGACCGAGATATAGCCGTCCAGATTGACCGCCGCGTCGCTTCCCGGCTCCGTCGGCACGTGCTGGTTGCCGCCCTTGATCCACAGGAACCGCCGCCCCGAGGGCGAGCTGTGCGGTTCGACCGAAAACCGGGTGTCGCGGCGAAAGCCCTGCGGCGCGGCGCGCAGGCCGCGCACCTCTGCCCCGGGCACCGGGGGGAAATTGATGTTGTAGAACAGACGGTAATCCTCGCCCGCGTCCGGGCCAGCCGACAGGATCCGGCGGACCGCCTCGGCGCCGTGCCGGGCGGCCGCGTCGAACGGGTTGTCGAGCCCGAGGTTGCCGGGACCGAAATACTGCGACAGCGCCATCGCCGGGATTCCCTGCAGCGCCGCCTCCATCGCGCCGCCGAGCGTGCCGGAATAAAGGGCGTTCTCGGCCGAGTTGTTGCCGCGGTTGACCCCGGACAGCACCAGATCGGGGCGGTTGCCCTTGAGCACGTCGTGCAGGCCGGCCATCACGCAGTCGGCCGGGCTGCCCTCGGCGGCAAAGCGGCGTTCGCCAAGCTTGGCGATCATCATCGGATGGGTGTAGCTGATGCTGTGGGCGACGCCCGACTGCTCGAAAGCAGGGGCCACGACCCAGAGCTCACCCTCAGGGCCGGCCAGATCGGCCGCGATCACCTCGAGCACCGCCAGCCCGGGCGCGTTGATTCCGTCGTCATTGGTCACAAGAATGCGCATGAGAGCCCGCCCCGTTTGGGTCTTGATAGTCGCCGGTCCCGAAGGGGGCAAGCCGCCCGTCTTCCCGTCCGTGAAAATATCGCGGACTGCTGCCGGATCGGGCTATGGCCCGCCGGGCCAATCCGGATCAGATCTGCGCCAGCAGGCGTTCGGCCTCTTCGGCGGGATGGGTGAGCGCGGAGCGGTCCTCGCCCGGGAAAAAGCGGGCGCGGGTGGCGGTGGGCATCGGGCGCGGCGCCAGCACCTGCACGCGGGGGCCGGTGCGCGGGGTCTCCGCCGCCCAGCTTCTGGCCAGCGCGATCTGGGCCGCCTTGGTGGCGCCATAGGCACCGAAGAATTTCTCGCCCGCGCGGGGGTCGTCGAAGAACACCGCCTGACCGGCATCGCCCAGCAGCGGAGCCACATAGGTGATCAGCAGCGCGGTGGCGGTGGCGTTGACGGCGATGGATTTGTCCCAGTCCTTGGGGTCGATGAAATGCGCCGGGCTCAGCGGGGCCGCGTGGATCGCGGGGTGCATCCACAGGTCCAGCCCGCCCCAGCGGTCATGGATCCCGCGGCAGAGCGTCGCCATCGCCTCGGGCACGGTAATGTCCATCGGCGCCAGCGTGGCGCTGCCGCCCTTTGCTTTGATGCGGTCGTCCAGCTCTTCCAGCGCGCCGGTGGTGCGGGCGACGGCGACGATATGATGGGTCGGGGCCAGTGCCTCGGCCAACGCTGCGCCAAGCCCGCGGGAGGCGCCGGTGATCAGGGCGGTTTTTGTCTCGGGCGGTGTCACTGTCTGTGTCATGGGCGCGGGTGTGCTGCCTTTCCGGTGTCGCGTCAAGGGGGGCGCGCAGCGGCGCTTTGACCTTGCAGGCTACTCCGGATGGGCTTGCGGAGGGCCGCTCATCCGCCCGGCAGGGTGATCCGCCGGGTTTCACCGTTGCGCTGGAACAGAAGGCCCTTGTCGTCGATGGCCACGACCCGTCCCCAGGCGATCTGGGTGCCCGGGCTGACCTGTTTGATCCGACCGCCGGGCAGGCGGACCAGCGCGCGATACCCCGCGGCGCCGGCTGTCAGCCCGATCAGGGTCAACTCGGCCTCGTCCAATGCCTTTGGGGTCGTGGCCAGATCGGCCACCTTCGCGGACGTGACGCCAGCGTCGTTGGTATTGCTCATGAGGGGATCCTCGCGGTGCGCCGGGGGGGCGATTCCGTCTTGTTGTCTCTCGGACCGCCGCTTTACCGCGCCGGGCGGGGCGGGGAAAGCGGCGGCGCCGCCGCCTCGGCGGGAACCTGCCGGAGGATTCTGCCGGACGGCGGCGCGCGCCGGTTACTCGGCGGCGGGCTTCATCTCAAAGCCCTTTTCGATCATGTCGGCGGGCTTGACCGGGTATTCGCCCGAGAAACAGGCATCGCAGTACTGCGGGCACGAGGAATTCCGTCCGCTCGCCTCGCCCACGGCCCGGTAGAGTCCGTCGAGCGAGATGAATTTCAGGCTGTCCACCGCCAGATGGTCGCGCATTTCGTCCTCGGACATGGTCGCGGCCAGCAGCTTTTCCCGCTGCGGCGTGTCGACGCCGTAAAAGCACGGCCAGGCGGTCGGCGGCGACGCGATGCGGAAATGCACCTCCTTGGCGCCGGCATCAAGGATCATCTCCTTGATCTTGCGGCTGGTGGTGCCGCGCACCACCGAGTCGTCCACCAGGATCACCCGCTTGCCGCGGATCAGCGCGCGGTTGACGTTGAGTTTCAGCCGCACGCCCATGTTGCGGATCTGTTCGGTCGGCTCGATAAAGGTGCGCCCCATGTACTGGTTCCGGATGATCCCCATCGCATAGGGAATGCCCGATTCCTGGCTGAAGCCGATCGCCGCCGGCGTGCCGCTGTCGGGCACCGGGCAGACCAGATCGGCGTCCACCGGGTTTTCCTTGGCCAGTTCGCGGCCGATGGCGGCGCGGGTCTCATAGACGCTGCGCCCGCCCAGGATGCTGTCGGGGCGCGAGAAATAGACATGTTCGAAAATGCAAAAGCGCGGCTTCTGACGGCGGAAGGGGAACAGGCTTTCCACCCCGGTGTCGGGAGAGATGACGACCATCTCGCCCGGCTCGATCTCGCGCACGAAATCGGCGCCGATGATGTCAAGCGCGCAGGTCTCGGAACTGAGAACCCAGCCATCGCCGATCTGCCCCAGCACCAGCGGCCGCACACCCAGCGGATCGCGCACGCCGATCAGCTTGGTGCGGGTCATGGCGACGATGGAAAACGCCCCCTCGACCCGGCGCAACGCGTCCTCCATCCGCTCGGGGATGTTGCGTTGCAGCGACCGGGCCATCAGGTGGATGATGCATTCGCTGTCCGAAGAGCTCTGAAAGATCGAGCCGCGCTCGATCAACTCACGGCGCAGCGCGTCGGCATTGGTGATATTGCCGTTATGCGCGATCGCCGCGCCGCCCATGGCAAACTCGCCGAAAAAGGGCTGAACATCGCGGATCGCGGCGCCTTTGGCCCCGGCCGTGGAATAGCGCACATGCCCGATGGCCAGCGGTCCAGGCAGGGTTTCCATGATGTCGGTCGAGGTGAAATTGTCGCGCACATACCCAAATCGGCGGGCCGAGTTGAACCCCTGTTCGGGATCGTGGGTGACGATGCCGCCGGCCTCCTGGCCGCGATGCTGGAGCGCATGCAGGCCGAGGGCGACGAAATTGGCGGCATCCTGCACGCCGGTGACGCCGAATATGCCGCATTCTTCGTGCAGCTTGTCATCATCGAACGGGTGGGCGGGGGGCATTTGCGGCGTCGGCACGGGAGGGCAGCTCCGAATCCGTTGGGGGGTATGGCCCCCACATAATGGCATGGAGGGGGAGTGTCACGAAAGGATCACATTTTTTCCGGTTTGTTTTCCCGGTTGGTCCCCGGATGCGCCCCCCGGCGGGTACCGCCGCCGCGCTGGGCGTCGATGGCCCCGATCACTCTTCGGTCGTCTCGGGGGCAATGCAGGTGGGGTCGGTCCGCGACGCCGGTTGTCGTTTGCTCTCTCTGGCGCAGATCAGGGACAGCAACCGCCGGCTTTCACGATAGCTCAGTATGCGGTGGCGGGCCTGCGGGCCTGCGGGGCCGGGAACGTACAGAAGGGTGCCGGTCTGGGCAAAGACCACCTCTTCGGCGTCGAAGTGCAGGGCGATCCCCCCGCGCAGGGAAAAGCCGGCGATCGTGCGCACGCCGCAGAATCCGGTGGTTGTGGGCACCGGAACCAGCACCAGCGTCGCGCCGAACAGCGTCCTGCAGATCGGGTCCATCATGGCCACATGCTGACCGGCATTCAGGCGCAGGTCCGAACAATTGCCCATCCTGCCAGCCGGCACGTGCCAGTGCACGCGGCTGCGATCCGGGGGATGGCTGCAGAGCGAGGCGATCGAGGTCATGCCGCGCAGGGTGCGGACGCGGACACCCGGACGCAGAGTCTCGATCGGGCGCCATCCGCTGTCTGTATCCAGAAGGGTTCCGGGGGCGAAGGTGCGTTCAAAGGCCCGCTCAGGTCGCGTGGGCGCGGCCAGGACCGAGGTCGGGGAACGGAAACCTGCCTGCCCTCCGAGAGGATCGAGGCGCATAAACTCAACTCACTTGGTACAACTTTTACAGCAATGGGAAACGCGGTGTTCCGGCTTTATCTGCTGCCTGCAAAGGGGCGGAAAAGTGGCTGGATTACAGCAGAACTGTGGCGAATGTTTCAAGTTGAGACTTGCGCGGCGGTCCGCCCGCCGCCGTCCTTACGCGAAACCCGGCGCCTAGTCCTAGTTGCCCGGGGTGCCGCAGCTTCCCACCAGGCCTTCGTATTGCCGGGTGATCCATCCCAGTGCCTGTTCGGGGTCGCGCTCTCCGATGCGGTCGGTCAGCTGCGAGAAGACCGTGGCCGAGCGGCTTTCATCGACGATGGTAAAGCTCTGCCCGGTCATCACGGTGTCGTAGACAAAGAAGGCGACCGCAACCAGAAGGATGCCGCGCGCCACGCCGAAAAAGAATCCGGCGCCCTGATCCAGACCGCCCAGCGCCGAGCGCTGCACCAGCGAGGAGAACAGCGGCGTGAAGAACGAGACCACGATCAGCGCCACCGCAAAGACGGCGGCAAAGGCAGCGATGATGCTCAACTCGCAACTGTCGCCGATATAGTCGCCCAGCACCGGGATTTCCCGGACCAGAGGTTCGACCTGCGGGGCAAAGATGAAGGCCAGCACGGCGGCCACGATCCAGCCCGCGATCGCCATCGCCTCGCGCACGAAACCGCGCGAATAGGCCAAGAGCGCCGAAACCACGATGATCAGGGCGACAACCCCGTCGATGATGGTGAAACCTTCCATGTCCCTCGCCCGATCTGCCTTGTGCGTCAGCCCGCTCCGAAAATCTCGCCGACGAAACCAGTCAGGTCGGCAGGCCGCGTCAACGTCAGCCCGCCGCCGGACCCGATCTTGCCGCCTGCCGGAGCGATTGCAGCGGTGAAACCAAGTTTTCGCGCTTCTTTCAACCTGTTTTCGGTCTGCGGCGCGGGCCGCAGGGCCCCGGAGAGGCTGATTTCTCCGAAAACAACCGTATCGGCGGGCAATGGCGCATCCTCGCGCGCACTCAGCAGGGCGGCCGCCACTGCCAGATCGGCGGCCGGTTCGCCGATCTTCATGCCGCCGGCGACGTTGAGATAGACGTCGAGACCGGCGAACGGGATGCCACAGCGTGCCTCCAGTACCGCCAGGATCATCGCCAGCCGGCCGCCGTCCCAGCCGACCACCGTGCGCCGCGGCTGCGACAGCGGCGAGGGCGCGACCAGCGCCTGGAACTCGACCAGAACCGGCCGCGTGCCCTCGATGCCGGCAAAGACCACCGATCCGGCGCTGGGCTGGCCGCGCTCGGACAGGAACAGCGCCGAGGGGTTCGTGACCTCGGCCAGCCCGACCCCGGTCATCTCGAACACGCCGATTTCGTCGGCCGGGCCAAAGCGGTTCTTGACCGCGCGCAGGATGCGGAACTGGTGGCCCCGCTCGCCCTCGAAATAGAGCACGGTATCGACCATGTGCTCGACCACGCGCGGGCCGGCGATCTGCCCGTCCTTGGTGACATGGCCGACCATGATGACCGAGGTGCCGGTGCGCTTGGCGAATGTGGTCAGCTCATGCGCGGTGGCGCGGACCTGGGTGACACTGCCCGGGGCGCTGTCGACATTGTCGGCCCACATGGTCTGGATCGAGTCAATGACCACAAGCTGCGGTCGTTCCGCCTCGAGCGTCGTCAGGATGTCGCGCAGATTGGTCTCCGCCGCCAGCCGCACCGGCGCATCGGCCAGCCCGAGACGTCTGGCGCGCATGCGCACCTGCGCGCTGGCCTCCTCGCCCGAGACATAGATGGTCTTTACCCCCTGCCGGGCAAAGGCGGCGGCGGCCTGCAACAGCAGCGTCGATTTGCCGATGCCCGGATCGCCGCCCACCAGAATGGCCGAGGCCGGCACCAGCCCGCCGCCCAGCACGCGGTCCAGCTCGCCCAGACCAGAGGCGGCGCGGGACGGCGGCGCCTCATCGACCGAGAGATCAGAGAGCGGCACCGCGCTGCCGCGCCGTGCGCCCAACGATTTCGAGGCCGGGCCGGAGGACAGCGGCACCTCTTGGGTAATGGTGTTCCACGCGCCGCAGGCTTCGCAGCGGCCGGACCATTTGGTGGCGCTGGCGCCGCAGGCCGAGCAGATGAAGGTTTTTGTTTTCGCCATGCGCCGTTATTGCCCTTCCGGCGCCTTCGCCTCAAGCCCCCGCATCTGCCGTTCGGTCAGAAGGCCGAGGATCAGCGAGGCGAGGATGCAGAAGGTGAAGAGGTAGAGGCCCCAGGCCACCTCGATCCGCGCATAGGAGATGCCCTTGGCCAGGGTAATGTACAAGGCGATGAGGAAAATGTCCGCCATCGCCAGCTTGCCCAGCACGGTCAGGACGGGCAGGGCGCGGGCGTCGAGCAGCCGCCATTGCACCAGCGCCAGCCCGATGGTTTTGAGATAAGGCGCGAAAAGGGCGAAGGCGGTGACCACGAGGGCGAGGAAGACGTCCCTGCTCCAGAGCGATTGCAGCCCGGTGATCACTGAGATTTCCGACAGGCCGAACAGCGGCAGGAACCCCGCCCGCACCAGCGGCGCGAACCAGGCGACGGGGTAGAGCACCAGCAGGGCGAGGTTGGCAAGGCGCAGGATCATGAGGAAGGGCGTAGCGCAATTCCGGTGATCGCGGAAGCGGCAAGCGGTGGTTTTCCTTGAGGCGTCCGCAAACCGGCGGTGCGGCAGGGTGGTGGGGAATGGAAGCGCTCCCATGCCCGGAAACAGGGCGCGCAGCGCCGCCGGGCAGCGCGGTTGCCAGTCTTTTTTGTGCGAGGCTTTGTTCAGTGTTGTGCAGTGGTCGCAGGTGCTGCCAATTGTGCCAAGAAACTCGCCACAACCAAAATAATCTCTGGATCAGGGAGCGTCGCGATCCCCTGAGAAAAGTATCTATATGAATAAGGTCTATCAAAGCCAGAGTTGAGGTGTCTCAGTTGTTCAGCGTAAGTTGTGAGCGACGGCCTATCTGGTGGGGTAAGGAAGATTTCGAAATGCTCGTTATGATATTTATGGTTCCGCAATTGGGCGTCTAGCTTCTTGCGGTCGTCGCTGTCCAAGATGAGCAATGACACCGCGCGAAAAAGGAACGCTAGGTCGTGTCTACGGAAAGAGCTATTACTTTTTCTGCCCCCCGGACAGTACGCGAAGCCTCTGAACTTTCTCAGCCGATCAGGGTCCGCGCCGCGGGAACGCAGAGTGGCTTTGCAGGCCAGTTCTGTTGCGTGCCCGCAAAGAAATAGGAGTGGGCCGCTCTCTAAACTCAAGTCCTTGATATACGGATATTTGGGGGCTCGGTTTTCCCTGAATAGTGTCCAGGCAGCTTCAATATAGGCTTGTGCCTTCCTTGCCTCTCCGAGCGGCGAGAAGTCTAGAAAAGTGTCTCCAGTCTCACTCACCGCACCGCCTCGATCGGACCCTCCGCGCGGCCATGAATGAACTGGTCCAGATAGGGATCGCCGGAATTGTCCATATCGGCCACCGGCCCGGTCCATTTGATCACCCCATCATGCAGCATCGCCACATTGTCGGCAATCGCCCGCACCGAGGTCATGTCGTGGGTGATGGTCATCGCGGTTGCCCCCATCTCGACCACGATCTCACGGATCAGCTCGTTGATGACGCCGGCCATGATCGGGTCGAGCCCGGTGGTCGGTTCGTCGAAAAAGATGATCTCGGGCTCTGCCGCGATGGCGCGGGCGAGGCCGACGCGTTTCTGCATGCCGCCCGACAGCTCGGCGGGGAAAAGATCGGCCACCTCCGGCTTCAACCCGACGCGGCGCAGCTTTTCGATGGCGATCTCGCGGGCCTCGGCCACAGGCCGCTTGAGGGCGCCGCGCAGCAGGCGAAAGGCCACATTCTGCCACACGGGGAGCGAGTCGAACAGCGCGCCGCCCTGGAACAGCATCCCGAACCGCGCCAGAAAGGCGTCGCGGTCGCCGTGGGTGGTGTCCTCGCCGTCGACCAGGATGCGGCCGCTGTCCGGCGTGATCAGTCCCAGCACGCATTTGATCGCCACCGATTTGCCGGTGCCGGAGCCGCCGATGATCACCATTGAGGTGCCCTTGGGCACCTCAAGCGTGAGGCCGCGCAACACCTGGTTGCTGCCAAAGGCCTTATGGACGTCCTCAAAGCGGATCATGCCGAGAAAAATACCCCCGTCAGCAGGAAGTTGGCGGCCAGGATCAGCACGGCGGCGACCTCTACGCTGGTCTTGGTGGCAGCGCCCACGCCCTGGGCGCCACGGCCTGAATGCATGCCGTAATAGCAGCCCATCAGCGTGGCGATGCCGCCAAAGACGCAGCCCTTGACCAGCGATGAGACTACATCGAGCCCCTCGAGGAAATCCACCGTGTTCTTGAGGTAGGCGGCGGCATTGAATCCGAGGTTTTCGGTCGCGACGAAATAGCCCCCCGCGATGCCGATCACGTCGCCCACGCCGACCAGCACCGGCACCGTGATCAGCCCGGCCAGCAGGCGCGGCGCGGTCAGGTATTTCATCGGGTGGGTGGACAGGGTGACCAGCGCGTCGATCTGCTCGGTCACCTTCATGGTGGCGATCTCGGCGGCGATCGACGAGGTGACGCGGGCGGCGATCATCAGCCCGGCCATTACCGGGCCCAGCTCGCGCACCATGCCGATGGCGACGATCTGCGGCACCACCGCCTCGGCGTTGAAACGGGCGCCGCCGGAGTAGATCTGCAGCGCCAGCGCGCCGCCGGTGAACAGCGCCGTCAGCCCCACCACCGGCAGCGACAGCCAGCCGATATTCAGCAGCGCCTGCAACAGCTCGCGCGGGTAATAGGGCGGCCGGAAGATATGGCTGATGGCCGAGAACGCATAAAGCGCCACCCGCCCCACCGAGGACAACGCCGCCAGAACGGTCCGGCCCAGCCGGGCGAGCAAGGACAGCACCCCGGTCATGACAAGTAGCTGCGCGCATAGCGCGCGCCCAGCGAGGTGAGGATCTCATAGCCGATGGTTCCGGCGGCCTCGGCCACGTCATCGACGCCCTGATGCGGGCCCAGCAGGCTGAGGAACTCGGGCATCTCGCCCTCCATTCCGGTGATGTCCACCGTGATCAGGTCCATCGAGATGCGACCGGCGAGCGGGAAGCGCTGATCGCCGTGCCAGAGCCCCAGTCTGGGCGCCATGATCCGTGGCAGCCCGTCGGCATAGCCCGCCGCCACGGTGGCGATGTGCGAGGGGCGCTGCGCGGTCCAGTGGTTGCCGTAGCCGACGGTTTCGCCGGGCAGAACCTCGCGGGTCTGGATCACCGGCAGGTCGAGGGTGACGACCGGGCGCGCGTCCGCGAAGGGGTGGCCGCCATAGAGGCCGACGCCGGGGCGGGTGAGCTCGAAATGATACTCCGGACCCAGCAGCGTGCCGCCCGTGGCCGAGAGCGAGCGGGGGATGTCCAGCCCGTCGGTCATCTCGCGGAAGGCGCGCAGCTGTTTCTCGTTCATGAAGTGATCGGGATCGTCAGCGCAGGCCAGATGCGACATGATCAACGCCGGCCGCTGCTGCAGCACTGGCTCGCGCAGGGCGGCCCATTCGGCGGGTTCCATCCCCAGCCGGTTCATGCCGCTGTCGAGCTGGATGCCGAAGGGGTGCTGCGGCAGCGTCTCGAAGTGGCGCAGCACCTGATCGACCGAGTTCAGCATCGGCGTCAGGGCGTGGTCGCGGATCAACTCGGAATCGCCCGCCATATGGCCGGAAAAGACCCCGATCATCGGCCCCGGACCCAATGCGGCGCGCACGGCGGCGCCCTCTTCGGCGACGGCGGTGAAAAAGCGGCGGGCACCGGCGCGGGCCAGAGTGCGCGCCACCGGGGCGGTGCCCAGCCCGTAACCATCGGCCTTTACCACTGCGGCAGTTTCCCCCGCGGTCATGGCATCAAGCGCGCGCCAGTTTTCGGCAAGGGCGGTCAGGTCGATTGTCAGATGTCCGGTGCTCATGGCCCGTTCTTGACATGGGGGCGCGGGGCGTCAAGGGCAAAACCGCCGGGCGGCGGCGTGCCGCACAGTCCGGCGGGAAAAACGCCCCGAAATCAGCTGACGGGGCGGGGGGTGGAATGCCACCAGATGCGCACCTCGCGCGCCAGTCCGGCGGGGGTAAACTCGCCCACCAGCATGCCGTCCAGCTCCATCCGCGGCAGCGGATCGCCCGGCTTGCGCTCGGGCAGGCCGGTGCCGGTGGATTTGGCCCAGATCGCAAACAATTCCTCGGAGGCCACCTGATAGGTGACGTTCCAATGGGCGATGCCGCCCGCCGCCGTCTCGCCCAGCACCTCGTAGCGCAGAGAGATGTCCTGTTGCAGCTTGATCCTGTCCCAGTAGGCGGCGAGCGCCTCGGGGCCGCGCTGCACCTGGAACGGGGTGTTGTGATAGCGCCCGTCGGGGGTGAACAGGGCGGCGAACCCCTGGGAATCCTGCCCCTCCCAGACGCGTTTGTAGGCGGCCATGAAATCGTGGATCGGCATTTATCAGAACTCCTGTGCGCGGTCTTGTTGCCAGGACTTGGCCAGATTGCCAAAGCGGGTGAACTGCGCCTCGAAGGACAGCTCGACCGTGCCGATGGGGCCGTGGCGCTGTTTGCCGATGATCACCTCGGCCTTGCCGTGCAGACGCTCCATCTCTTCGATCCAGGATGCCATGGCCTCGATATTCTCTTCGCCCGGTTTTTCCCGTTCTTTGTAATACTCGCCGCGATAGACGAACATCACCACGTCGGCATCCTGTTCGATCGACCCGGATTCGCGCAGGTCCGAGAGCTGCGGACGTTTGTCTTCGCGGCTTTCGACCTGGCGCGACAGCTGCGACAGCGCGATGACCGGGATATCCAGTTCCTTGGCGATGGCCTTGAGGCCCATGGAAATCTCGCCGATCTCCTGTACCCGGTTGTCCGAGGTGCCGCGCACCAGTTGCAGATAGTCGACGATCAGCAGATCCAGCCCGTGCGTCCGTTTCAGCCGGCGGGCGCGGGCGGCAAGCTGGGCGATGGGAATGGCGGCGGTGTCGTCGATATAGAGCGGGCAGGCCTCCAGCGCCTTGGCCGCCTCGACAAAGCGGCGGAACTCGCCCTCGGTCATGTCGCCCTGGCGGATCTTGTGGCTGGAGATTTCCGAGGCTTCCGCCAGAATCCGCCCGGCGAGCTGCTCGGCACTCATCTCCAGCGAATAGAACCCGACGACGCCGCCCTGCACCGCCCCCTCGGTGCCGTCGTGCAGGGTGCCGCGCTTGTAGGCCTTGGCGACATTGAAGGCGATGTTGGTGGCCAACGAGGTTTTCCCCATCGATGGGCGCCCGGCGAGGATCAGAAGGTCGGATTTGTGCAGCCCGCCCAGCTTGTGGTCCAGATCGTCGAGCCCGGTGGAAATGCCCGCCAGCCCGCCCTCTCGCTGATAGGCGGCGTTGGCGATGTTCACCGCGTCGGTCACCGCCCGCAAAAAGCTCTGGAAACCGCTTTCCGTCTGGCCCTGTTCGGCCAGGTTGTACAGGTGCTGTTCGGCCTCGATGATCTGCTGCTTGGGTTCGCTGGCGACATCGACGCGGGCGGCCTTGTCGGCGATCGATTTGCCCAGTCCGATCAACTCGCGGCGGATGGCGAGGTCATAGATCATCTCGGCATAGTCGCGCACCGCAAAGGCGCTGATCGCCGCGCCTGCGAGTCGGGCAAGATAGGCCGGACCGCCCAGTTCCTTCAGTCCCTCGTCCTGTTCCAGAAACGCCTTGAGCGTGACCGGAGAGGCGAGCGCGTTCTTGGCGATCCGGGCCGCGGCCACCTCATAGATGCGGGCATGGACCGGGTCATAGAAATGCTGGGCGCCGATAACGCTCGCCACCCGGTCATAGACGTCGTTGTTGGTCAGGATCGCGCCCAAAAGCTGTTGTTCGGCCTCGATCGAATGGGGCATGGAGGTTGGGTCCTGCGTCTCCGGCGGGGGCGGGTTGACTGCTGTGATCTCGTTCATCTCTGTCCCGTTCTGCCTGTCTGCCGCGGCTGCATCTCGCGGTCCCGGACCGGTCTTGCGCCGGTTCGGTCCTTGTACAGAAACCCGCGCGGATTCGACATCGGGATAAGCGCGGGGGTAAGCCGGTGGATAAGCCTGTAAGACTCAGCCCCACCGGGTAGGGTTTACCTCATATGGTAGCATGGATCGCAATTTCCGCAACATATGGCGGGCGCCCAGTGATTCTCTCTGGCGTTATCCACAAACTGGCCACAGGGGCTGGCCGGGAAAGGTTACGCCTTGTGCTCTTCCTGCCACTTGCGCGGGTCATGAAGGAACTCCTCAACGCCGCGCAGGGTCTCGCGGCTGAAGGCGTTCGATTGCTTGGCCTCGGTCAGCACGTCCCACCAAGTGCACAGGTGATGCAGGCTGACGCCGTGATCGCCCAGCGTCTTCTCGGTCTCCGGGAAGATGCCGTAATAGAAGATGACCGCAGTATGGGCGCAGCTGGCGCCGGTGTCGCGGATGGCGTCCACAAAGGACAGCTTCGAGCCGCCGTCGGTGGTCAGATCCTCGACCAGCAGCACCCGCTGGCCTTCGGTCATCGCGCCCTCGATGCGGGCGTTGCGGCCGTAGCCCTTGGGCTTCTTGCGAACGTAGGTCATCGGCAGGCCCATCCGCTCGGCCACCAGCGCGGCAAAGGGGATGCCCGCGGTCTCGCCGCCGGCGATGTTGTCGAAGGCCTCGAAACCGGCGTTGCGCATCACCGTGACGGTCAGGAAATCCATCAGGGTGGACCGGATGCGGGGATAGGAGATCAACTTGCGGCAGTCGATGTAGGTGGGGCTCGGCAAACCGCTCGCCAGGGTAAAGGGCTCTTCCGCATTCAGATGCACCGCCTGAATCTCCAGCAGCATCCGCGCGGTCAGGCGGGCCATCTCTTCGGGCGAGGGATAGGAGGAGGGGATCATCGGCAAATCCTTTCGGGCGGCGGGGTTGCAGCGGCAATTACTGGAGCGGGGGGCAAAAGAAAAGCCCGCCGCGGCACGGGGCCGGGCGGGCGGTCGCTTTTGTGTCGGCCGGCGCTCAGAACAGGAAATCGTTGGCCGAAAGATCGGACATGGCGACACCGTCGAGGGTAATCGTGTTGCCGTTTCCATCGTCGATCACAGCGCTGCCGGAGACCTCGGACAGGTGGTTGTTCGACAGATCCCTGAAATTCCTGATGGGCGATACGGAGGACAGGTCGATCCGCTCCTTGGTGCCTGCGGTGTCGAAATCAAAGATCGTGTCGTCTCCGAACTTGCCGGAGAAAATAAAGCGGTCGGCGCCGCCATCCCCATAGAGCTTGTCGTTGCCGTTGCCGCCGTCGAGTTTGTCCTTGCCGGTGCCGCCAAAAAGAATGTCCTTGCCGGCAAGCCCTTTGAGGACGTCGTTGCCGCCTTCGCCTTCGATTATGTTCTTGCCGCCCGAACCGATGATCTTGTCTTTCGATTCCGTGCCGATCACGTTCTCGAAGTTCTTCAGCTTGTCGCTATCGCCGAACCCGTCGGTTGCCGTGCCCTTCTTGAGGTTCACGGTTACGCCATCGGTGCCGCCATACTTTGCGTCGCGGTCATAGCGCACAACGTCTTTGCCCTTGCCGCCGTTCAGCACGTCGTCGCCGCCCAGACCACGGATATGGTTGCCGCCCTTGTCACCAATGAGCGTATCGTCGAACAGGCTGCCGCGCAGCATTTCGATGCTGATCAGCGTGTCAGTGTCGCCCCAGCCGTCGGTCGCCGTTCCGGTGGCGAGATTGGCCGCCACGCCGGCGGGGTCGTCCTTGAAGGAGACCTGATCAAAGCCAACGCCGCCCTTGTAGGTGTCATTGCCTTCGGAGGAGATGAAATAGTCGTCGCCATAGCCGCCCGACAGCACATCCGGGCCGGCGGTGCCGCTGATGTCCTCATCGGCGCCCAGCACCGTGGTGCTCAGGATCTCGCCCCATTCGATCAGTTTGCCTTCGGCGAACGGACCGGTGCTGGGAACATAGTCGGCGGTGATATAGGTATCGGAATTGGCGAAGGCATCGAACTCTGCCATCGAGCTGAACGCGGGCAGCTCGTCGCCGCCCAGCACAAAATAATAGCGGGTGCCGTGGTAATAGCCTTCCGCGTCGTCACCCTTGCCCCAGTCGAGTTCGAGCAGGGTGGTGCTATGGCTGACGCCGCCCATGGTCCAGTCGATGGCGATGACGGAGGCGTCGACGTCCAGCGCGTACAGATTGTGGCCGTCGAGATCGAGGGTATAGGTGCCACTGGAAAGCGTGGTGTCGAAAACGGGGTAGCCGTCCGAATATCCGGTGACCACATAAGAGAAACCGGAGCCGGGCTCACCCGAAATATTGAAGGTCACGCTGGGGTGGAAGCTGACGCCATAGTCGTCTTCGTGATCCTCGGTGTCCTTGTAGTCGTAGGAAAAACCGGAAATGGAATAATAGGTTGTATAAGCAACTGAAGTCATCTGCCCGCCTTCTTAATCAAATAGATTCCAGACCATCGGCCAGCGACAGACGGTCACACCCGGACCGACGCTAGGAAAGAAATTCATACCCCGTCAAGTAAGGTTTTCCTGTAATAACAACGTGGTGCAGAGGAGCAGCGCCATGCAACCGGCGGGGGCTGCAAAACAGGACGCCGGTCGCGCAGAGGTGGAAAGCCGACCGGTGCGGCCGGGGCGGCTCAGACCACCCGCCAGTGCAGCGGGAAGCCCGGGTCGAACACCGTCACCGGGCCTTCGCCGGTTTCGATCCGCGCCGGGTAGGCGACCGGGGCGCCTTTTTCCAGCGTGATCCGGTCCTCATTCGCGGGCAGCCGGTAGAAGGCCGGACCGTTGAGCGAGGCGAAACCTTCGAGCCGGTCCAGCGCGCCTTCGCGTTCGAACACCTCGGCGAGAACGGACATGGTGTTGGTGGCGGTGAAGCAGCCGGCGCAGCCGCAGGCGCTTTGCTTGTTGGCGTCGGTATGCGGCGCGCTGTCGGTGCCGAGGAAGAAATGCGCATCCCCGCCGGTGGCGGCGGCGACCAGCGCCTGGCGGTGCTCTTCGCGCTTGGCGACCGGCAGGCAGTAGTAATGCGGGTGGATGCCGCCGACCAGGATGTGGTTGCGGTTGATCACCAGGTGATGCGCGGTGATGGTGCCGCCCATGTCGTCCTGTGATTTCACATAGTCGATGCCGTTGGCGGTGGTGATATGCTCCATCACCACGCGCAGCCCCGGCGTCGCCTTGCGGACCGGGTCGAGCACACGTTCGATGAACACCGCCTCGCGGTCGAAGATATCGACCTCCGGCGTGGTCACCTCGCCATGGACGCAAAGCGGCAGGCCGATCTCGGCCATCTTCTCCAGCACCGGACGCACCTTGTCGAAATCCTGCACACCGCTGGCCGAGTTGGTGGTGGCGCCCGCAGGATAGAGCTTGACCGCCGTGACAAGTCCGCTTTGCGCCGCCGCCGCCACGTCGTCCGGGTCGGTTTCCTCGGTCAGGTAGAGCGTCATCAGCGGTTCGAACGCCATCCCCTCGGGCAGCGCCGCCAGGATGCGGCCCCGATAGGCGGCGGCCTGCGCGCCGGTGACCACCGGCGGCACCAGGTTGGGCATGATGATGGCGCGGGCGAAATGGCGCGCGGTTTCGGGCAGGACACCGGCCAGCATGGCGCCATCGCGCAGATGCAGGTGCCAGTCGTCGGGACGGCGGAGCGTGAGGGTCTGTGTCATGTCGGTTCGCTAGCACAGGCACGCGGCGCGAACCAGAGGGGACACAGGGGCCAGGAGCCGGGCAGGGAGCGTGCGGCGAGGGGCGGACCCGCCGCCTGGCCGGTTATTGCGCTGGCGGCGGAGGCGCGCGAAAGGCGCCCTCTTCGGCCAGTTGCTCCAATTGGTCCAGCCGCCGGCGGAACCGCCGCGCCCGCAGCCGCGAGGTCACGTTGCGGCACAGCAGCATCGTCAGATAGAACCGTTCGTTCTGGTCCAGATGGTTCATCAGATTGCGTAGATAAACCCCGTTCTCGCGCCGTCCGCGGGACAGCTCGTAGAACTTCTGCTCGGTCAGCTTGGCGGCGCCTGCCAGCGACAGCAGGCGATAGAGGATCTTCATCTCGATGAGCTGTGTCTGCAGAGCACTGCCCATGAAGGGCAGCCGCAGGCGCGAGACGTTGGGCCGCGCGAACAGCGTGGCGTGCATCGCGTCCAGCGCCTGCCGCGGATCATATAGGACAAAGGCCTGTTCCGCCGCGTCCAGCATGTCGGGCGCATAGCCATAGCGCGAGGTGAAATCGATGCGCCGCATCTCGGTAAAGCGGTCGTCCCATTCGGTCATTCGCGGCGACAGCGTGGCTTGCGGCTGCACCGCGATCACGGTCGCGCCGGGCGAGGCCACCGAATAGGTCGCCGCGGCATACCCGCAGGGGCCGGCGCCGTAGAACAGCACGCGGTCGAAATCCTCGAAAAAGCCGTCGTCGATCAGCTGGTCGAAAAACGCATAGACGTCCTCGTCTCGGAACCAGGTATCGCCGTCGGAAATCAGGCACAGATGCGACCACCCCTGCGCCTTGACCATGTCGAAGCCAAAGGGCTGCGCGGTCTCCGACAGCGCCCGGATGCCCTGAATGGTCTCAAAGGTGACCAGCAGCGTCGCCTTCTTGTCGATGAAGGTGGCGAAATGGCGCTTGCCCAGTTCCTGCGACATGCCGTGCGCCTCGGCCTGCGCGATCAATGCGGCCTTCCACTCGGCCTTGCCGAGATCGGCGAGCGAGGCCTCGAACCCGTTCTCGTCGTCCTGGTTGTCGTGATCCTGGGTCATGCCGTCCTGCATCATGCAATCCTCAACTCGTCCAGCCACATGTCGGGCTGGTTCGGCGCAAGGTCAAGCTAGGGGCGGACTATGGCCGAAGTTGGGAATTCTCAGGTCCGTTTCCGGGTGGTTCTGTGGTGGGTGATCCCGGTGCCGGTCCGCCCCCCGGGCCATTGGCGCGCGGGGCGACCTGGCCATCGCCTCAGAACAGCGCGTGGCCGAGGTTGGCCAGCGCCGCGATCAGCAGCACCACAAAGGTCAGTGTCGCACCGCCGCCGCGCAGGGCGGGGATGTGCGGCAGCCGGCCCATGCCGAAGGCGTGCATCAGCCGGGCGATCAGCAGCGCCGCACCAAGGGCGTGGGTGCCCACCGCGGGCATGCCCTGCGCCTCGCCCAGCCCGATCAGGATCAGTCCCATCGGCACGTATTCGGCGAAATTGGCATGGGTGCGCATGGCGTTCTGCATCACCGGGTTGCCCTTGTCGCCGCTGGCGACCTTCTGGTTCACGCGAACCTTGACGACCCAGAGGCTGAGGCCGACATAGAAAAGGCCAAGCAGGCCTGCGTAGAGCGCGGTGAGGGTAAGGGGCATGTCCGGTGTCCTGTGGTTTCCTGCATCCGCCCGCGTCCTAGCCGGTCAATCGGGGAAAGGGAATAAGCGGCGCTGCGCGTGGCGCCGGGTGGTGCGGCGGTGCCGGCCCGGCCGTCTGGGTCCGCTAGCCCTGTTTCATGCGTCCCAGGTTGGCGAACCCGATCAGGGTGCGGGCCGAGGTGCGCGAGATCGGGCGCGAGGGCGGCGTCATCAGCAGCCGTGCGAACAGGGCGCGATAGGGCTCCATCTCCATCAGCTCCAGAAACCGCGCCTTGCGCCAGGCCACGGCCGCCTGATGCAGCCGGTCCAGTTCGGCATCCGCATGCAACTCGTCGCGCAGCGGCGCGCTGTGCGCTTCGATGCGCCGGATCGTCGTATCGGTCTCGGTGTTGAAGTTCCGCTCGACCCAGTAATCCAGATCCAGCATATGCTCGGAATGGACCGCGCGGCCGCGATCGGCCTTGAGGACAAAGCTTTCCATCGACCCCAAGGCATAGTGGTTGAGCTGCGCCAGCCCGTAATTCGGCCGCCCGTAGCTGTTGAAGATCCGGGTGAGCTTGAACTGATCGTCCAGCGCGCGCCCCTCGCCGTCGTACCAATGCGCCTCATGCAGCCGGTCCTTGTCCGGGCTGCGTGGCCGGTGAACGCCCAGCTTCCGGTAGATGCCGTCATTGCGATACAGCGTCTTGAACATCGCCGCGCGCCACGGCCAGTACATCACCGAGGGCGCGCAGCGGGTGAACGCCTCGGTCACTGGCTGGTCGCTGTAGCGCATCGTGTCCGCGTTGCCGAACAGCCGCCAGGTCAGGGTGATCGCGGTGGCCTGCGGCAGCGCTGCCAGCAGCGCGCCCAGCGTGTTGTCGCCGGCATGGATGTTGACGAATTCGTCGATATCCAGCGCCATGATCCAGTCGGCCCGTTTGACCAGCTTGTGCTTGTCCGCGTGCTTGAGCCCGGTGAACTGGATGCCGCCCTTGTCATAGGGGCCGTCATTGCGCACATGGGTCAGCCAGCCCATCTGTTCCAGCCGGTCGAGCATCAGGTCGGTGCCGTCCTGGCAATCGTTTGACAGCACCAGAAAGTCGGTAAAGCCGACGGCACGGTGATGGGCCAGCCATTCGATCAGAAACGCGGCCTCGTTTCGGACGGTCAGGACGGCCAGCGCGCGCATCTCACCAGTCGCGCCTGAAGGTCACGACCTTGCCCTGCGAGGCGCGCGGGAAATAGGTCAGCCCGGCCTCGGACATGGTGCGGAACACCGTTTGCGTGCCGCTCTGGCCGAACACCTGCGGGTGCAGCTCGACAATCGCCAGCCGCAGGCCGGAAAGGTCCATCAGCGGCAGCAGGGCCTGTTCCGCGCCCTCGATGTCGCAGACCAGCGCGGTCGGGCGGATTTCGTCGATCACCTTCGAGACTGCCCGCACCGGCACCCGTTCCCGGGCGATGACGCCGCCATGTTTGTCGCCCAGATCATCCGCCAGCGAGGAGGCGACGAAATCGCCCCGCACGTAAAAGGTGACCTCGCCCTCGGTCTCGCCGAGCAGGGCGTTGTGCACGGTCACGGTCTCGACGCCATTGGCCGCATGGACCGAGCGGATATAGGGGATCATCGCCGGGTTGGCCTCAAAGGCGTGGACCTGGCGCACCTTGATCCTCTTGGCCATCAGCGTGGACATATAACCCATGCCGGCGCCCAGCTCGATCACGGTGTCCGCGGGGCGGATCTGCGACAACACTGCTTCGCTTTCCTTCAGCTCATAGGCGTCGCCATGCAGCAGCCTGCGCCGCTTGCGGTCGATGACGCGGGGATCAAAGGGAAATTTCAGCCCGCGCGAGCGGATGAATTTCGGTCTGGTCCCGGTCGGCTCGGATCCGTCCATCGCTCAACTCTCCATATCGAGGGCCAGCGCGTAGGCGGCGCGCTCGGTCCCGGTCAGGAGGATCTCCAGAGCCTGTGCATACAGCTCCTGAAACTCCGGCTTTTCGTGCAACTCGGCCGCCTTGGCGTGGTGCCAGCCCAGCCCCTCCTCATGCAGCCCGCGCAGCCGGTCGTCGGCCATCAGCCGGTCGTACTCGGTGCGCAGCCGCGGCAGGTTGCGCTGGATCGTCAGATCGCGGGCATCGTCCCAGTCCATCCGGATCCAGTAGTTCAGCCCGATCGAGCGGTCCACATGCAGGGCGCGGCCGCGCTGGCGCTTGATCAGGAAACTCTCGGCCGAGCGCAGCGCATAGTGGTTGAGCTGGAGCAGATCGTAACCGACGGATCGCTTGGAGCTGCGCCAGCCGTTGTCGATCGCCTCCTTGGTCATGTCCTGACCCGATCCGTTGACCCAGAGCACCTTGTCGCGCTTGTCGTCGGCCAACTTGTTGGGGCGGTGGCAGCTCAGTTTCTGATAGGCGCCGATGTTCCTGAACAGCGTCTTGAATCCCCAGACGGTGTGCGGCTTGGGGCAGTATTTCGGCGCGCAGCGGTCGAACTGTTCGATGACGAAGCGGTCGTTCAGACGGGTCACCCCGCTGTGGCCGAACAGGCGCCAGGTCATTGCGACATTAGTGGCCTGCGGCACCGCGCCAAAGAAATCGGGCAGGGTGCCGTTGCCGCAGCGCACGTTGACGAATTCGTCAACGTCGATATGCATCAACCAGTCGGCGTTGCGCACCACGGGTTCCTTCAGCGACAGGTTCAGCGCGTGCTGCTGGGGGGATTTTCCGCGCCAGTCGTCGTTGATGCGATGCTCCAGCACGCCCATCTGCTGCAACCGGCCGAGGATCTCGTCGGTGCCGTCGGTGCAGTCGTTGGTGTAGATCAGGAAGTTGTCCACGCCGATGGCGCGGTGATAGGCGACCCATTCGACGATATAGGGCGCCTCGTTCTTCATGCAGCCGACGATGACAGTGCCGCTGGACCCCTCGGCCAGCGTGCGCGGCGGCAGCGGCGCATAGGGAGGCGCCGGCGCGTCCTCCCGCACCGTGCCCAGATCGTTGTGCGGAGCGTAGGGCGTGGTCTTCAGGTGGTGGAATTTCTCCACCGCCAGCGGCGGCAACACCCGCTGCGCCGTTTCGCTCAGCCCGTCCGGCGCTTTGGCGGCGGCGGGATCGGCGCCATGCCCGTTGACCTGCGCCAGATCGGCATGTTTGCGTTCGCGTTCCGCCTTCGAGGCCTGCTCGATCGGCTCAATGAAACAGCTCAGATATTGCGTGGCGCGATAACCGCGCCCGGGGTCCGGTTCCTGCCAGTCGGGCAGGGGCGCATCGGGCGCAAGGGCGTCGCCGAGCGCGGGATGCGCGGCCACCAGCGCCCCCGCGTCCGCGGCGAACCGCGCCGAGACGGGGGACAGCGCGCCGGCGGCGAGGGCGGCGCCGTCGATGGCGATCTCGTCGAGAAAACCGCGCCACATCGGGCGGGGCAGGATCCGCGCGTGATCCTCGAGCACCCGCAGCAGCAGCGCGTTGAGCTGGCGCGCGCGCGCCAGCCAGGCGGCGGAGGGGGCTGGCGGTTCGTGCGCCGGGTCCGCCTTGCCGATGGTTGGGGCAAGACCGAAGGTGGCGCGCAGCTCCTCCGTCGCCTCCGGCCCGTAGACCCGCGCCGGGTCATGGGCGCGCAGCGTGACCGAGCCGGCGCCGAACACGCTTTCCCAGAACCGCACCAGCGCGGCGCTGTCGATCCAGAACGGCGGTGCCTGGGTCTCCAGAAACTGCCCGCCCGCCGGGTCGGGCGCCGGCGCGGCGGCCAGGCTGTCGGCCCACCAGTCGCCGCCTGTGCGGGCCATTTCGATCTCGCGGCCGAGCGGGGCCGCGCGCCCCTCCAGCACCTGGCCGGCATAGGCGCGGGCCAGTGCGCGGGCGGGTTCGTCCACATGGGCGATGATGCGGATATCCCCGGACAGCGGCGTCAGCAGCGCCCTGAGCCGTTCCAGCTCAGAGGTGCGGCAGAGCCCGCTTCCCAGTTGCTCGGCCGCCAGGATCAGGATATCCGGCCGCGCCTTTTCAACATCCTGCGCCAGCGTCCGCCCCAGCATGCGATACAGCGTCTCCTGCTTGTCCGGTGCGATGAAGCCGCGGTTGAAGCGCAACGGGTCGATATGGTCGGCGTCGCTCACCGCCATGAACAGCCGCGTGTGGTTCTTCGCCCCCGGCGAACGCGGGAACAGGATGCCCTTGTCCTTCAGTTGCGCACGTTTGGCGTCCAGCACCTGGAACAGCTGGTCGGCGCCCATGTATTGCGGGCCGATATGCAGGTAGATGCGCATCAGGACAGCCCCAGCCGGGCGATCATCGCCGCCTCTTGCGGCGGCAGGGTGGGGGCCGCGCGCAACTGATCGCGCATGCGGCGATAGGCGGGCTGCTCCAGCAGGGCGTCGCGGCGGGCGCAATGCATCCGCACCGCTTGCTCATGCAGCGCGCCGATCTCCGGGTCGGACTTCAGCTCGTGCAGTGCCGCGCGCAGGGCGGGCAGAAACCGGTGGATGCTGGTATCCTGCCAGGCCGGATCGTTGCGCTCGCGCCAATAGGTGTCGTCAAAGGCGCGGTTTTCGCGGTTGACGTCGCCACGGTCGTTCTTGACGAGATAACTGTCCAGCGAGCGTAGCGCGTAGTGGTTCAGCGTGGCCAGATCCCGCGCGCCCCGGGCGGGAAACTTGCGGATGCGGCCGGGATTGGCCGCGATCAGGAACTTGTAGGGCACCGGCCGCCCCGAGCCGTCGGTCCAGCGAGGCCGTGCCTCCCGCGGCAGGTCGCGGCGGAAAAACGGCCGATGCGCGCCGAAGTATTGCAGTGGAAAGTCCTGCCGCACCAATGTTTTGACCTCCGACGACAGGTCAGCGCACCAGATGTCTGGGTTATGACTATGGGTGAACTGGGCGATCACCGGCTCGTCCTCGAACCGCTCGATCCCGCCGTTGGCAAAGAACTGGAAGCTGACAGAGATCGCCTGCGGATCGCCGCAGGCGTCGATCAGCGCCGGGATCCTGTGGTCCCCGACATGGATGTTCAGAAACTCGTCCACATCGGCGATCCAGACCCAGTCGGCCTGTTTCACCACCGGCTGATGGGCGGCATGCTTCAGCGCCTCCATCTGATAGTTGCGCCCCCTGGCCGGGTTGGGCAGGTGCGTCACCAGCCCGCGCGCGGCCAGCGCATCCAGCAGCCGGTCGGTGCCATCGGAACAGTCGTTGGAATAAAACAGGTGATCGCTCACCCCGATCAGGCGGTTGAAGGCGATCCATTCCAGCAGGAACGGCCCCTCGTTCTTCACGCAGGTCACCGCGGTGATCCGCATGTCGCCTCCTTTGCTGGCCGCTGCCGCCGATCTGGCACCGCCGCCTCTGCTCACTCATTATTTCGGGCGGGTTGATCCCGCCATTCTTGCCCAGACAATCGCAGCTTGGACCGGAGGCGTCAACGGCGGCGTCATGGGGTGTGTCGCGCGGCCCGGCTTGACCCGCGCGCCATCTCGTGCCCTGTTCGGCGCAGGGAGGAGCCGCATGCAGATACCGCAATCCATCGACGAGGTGCAGGCGCTGTTGGCCGCGCAGGACTATGTCTGCGACCGGGCGCTGGGCACCGTCGCCTTTCTGGCGCTGAAACTGGGCCGGCCGCTGTTTCTGGAGGGCGAGGCAGGCACCGGAAAGACCGAGATCGCCAAGGCGCTGGCCGCCGGGCTGAACCGCCGGCTGATCCGGCTGCAATGCTATGAGGGGCTGGACGCGGCGAGCGCCGTCTACGAATGGAACTTTCCCGCCCAGATGATTGCCATCCGCACCGCCGAGGCCGAGGGCAACGCCGACCGCGACCTGCTGCAACGGGAATTGTTCAGCGCCGATTATCTGATCGAACGGCCGCTGTTGCAGGCGATGCGGCCCGACGAGCATGGCGCGCCGGTGCTGCTGATCGACGAGCTGGACCGCACCGACGAGCCGTTCGAGGCCTTTCTGCTGGAGGCGTTGTCGGATTTCCAGGTCACCATCCCCGAGCTCGGCACCATCGCCGCGCCCGAACCACCGATCGTCATCGTCACCTCGAACCGCACGCGCGAGGTGCACGACGCGCTCAAGCGGCGCTGTCTCTATCACTGGGTCGACTACCCCGATTTCGACCGCGAGATCGAGATATTGCACGCCCGCGCGCCCGAGGCGACCCAGGCGCTGAGCCGCGAGGTGGTCGCCTTTGTCCAGAAACTCAGGACCGAGGATCTGTTCAAGAAACCCGGCGTGGCCGAGACCATCGACTGGGCCAAATGCCTGCTGGCGCTTGACGTGATCTCGCTCAGCCCACAGGTGATCGCCGACACGCTGGGCGCGATCCTGAAATACCAGGACGACATTCAGCGCCTGCAGGGCTCCGAGGCAAAACGCATCCTCGACGAGGTGCGGGCCGAGCTGGCCCCGGCATGAGGGCAGGTCGCCCCGGTGGTCATCTGATTGGCCCGGGGGTCAGCCCGGGCCGCGCCCGACCCTCCCCCCGGGAGGGCGCCTTTTCACCGTTGTGCGCCGAAGGAAAGACCGGCAGGACGACGTTGGCTTGCGTCCTTCAGAAGGGGCGGAGCGCCCACCCAGGGTCGGGCGCGTCCCTTCGCGCATTGTTCAAACACCTTCGGGGTGTCGCCGCTGCGGACTCGGAGCCGTTCTTCAGATGGTTTTCGAGACCCGTCTCCCTATACGATCTGGCCCGACCCTCCGCCCTCGATGCCGGAGCGTGTCATGCCTGAATACCCCGCCCTCGACATCCCCGAAGACGGCAAGCTCATCCATAACATCGCCTGGTTCGCCCGCGCCCTGCGCAAGGCCGGGCTGCCGATCGGCACCGGGCGGGTGATCGACGCCATCCGCGCGGTCGAGGCGGCGGGGTTCACCTCGAAAAGCGATTTCTTCTACACGCTGCGCGCCTGTTTCGTCTCGCGCCCCGAACAGGCGCAGGTGTTTGCGCAAGTGTTCCGCCTCTACTGGCGCGATCCGCGCTACATGGAGCACATGATGGCGATGATGCTGCCCGCCGTGCGCGGCGTGCAGGAGGAGCGTGCGGCGCAGGCCGCCGAGAAACGCGCAGCCGAGGCGCTGCTGGACGGGGCAGAGGGCGACCTGCCCGGGATCGAAAATCCCGCCCGCGAGGACGAGGTTCAGATCGAGATCGACGCCTCCCGCACCATGTCGGGCGAGGAGCGGCTGCGCAGCCTCGATTTCGAACAGATGAGCACCGAGGAGATCGCCCGCGCCAAGCGGATGCTCGCCCGGCTCACCCTGCCGGTCAAACCGATCGCCTCGCGCCGGGCGCAGACCAGCCATAGCGGCCGCCGCTACGACCTGCGCCGCTCCCTGCGCGAAGCGATGCGGCGCGGCGGCGAGATGGGCCGGCTGCACCGGGTCGAGCCGCGGCCGCGCTGGCCCAATCTGGTGGTGCTGTGCGACATCTCCGGCTCGATGAGCCAGTACAGCCGCATGGTGCTGCATTTCCTGCACGCGGTCTCCAACGCCAAAGGGCAGGGCTGGGCCAAGGTGCACGCCTTTACCTTCGGCACCCGGCTGACCAATATCACCCGCCACCTGCGCCAGCGCGATGTCGATGCCGCGCTCGCCGCCGCCGGCGCCGAGGCGCAGGACTGGGAGGGCGGCACGCGGATCGGTCAGTGCCTGCATCAGTTCAACCGCGACTGGTCGCGGCGGGTGATGGGGCAGGGGGCGGTGGTGCTGCTGATCACCGACGGGCTTGACCGCGACGACCCCGGTCAACTGGGGCGAGAGATGGAGCGGCTGCAACTGTCGTCGCGCCAGCTGATCTGGCTCAACCCGCTGCTGCGCTGGGAGGGGTTCGCGCCGAAGGCCCGCGGCATCGCCGCCATGCTGCCGCATGTGGACAGCTTTCGTGCCGGTCACAACATCGCCGCGTTGGAGGATCTGGCCGAGGCGCTGTCGCGCCGCGACGATCCGGGCGACAAGGCGCGGCTGATGGGGCTGCTCTAGGCGGGCAGCCCCCCCGCGCCCCTTTTTGTACAGAGAACTTGATCTGAATCATTCTAAAATCGGAATGTGACTAATATTGTGGCGCCACAAAGCAATTCTGCGAAAGGAATGGACATGACGCTGAACTGGAAAATCGGCGGCTTGCTTCTGGGGCTGGTGTTCTTCGCCGCGGTCCTGCTGGTCAAGCCGATCGGTGTCTCGACTCAGTTCGTCATCCTCGACGGGATCGTCGCCGACATGGTGAACCCCGATCTGGTGACGCAGACGGACGAGGGCTATACCTCGACCAATGCCTATCTGGCCAAGTCGAAGGGCAAATACGCCAAATCGGTCGCCAATCCCCTCAACTACAGCTTCATCTTCGTGATCGCCATGGTGGTCGGCGGGTTCGTCTCGGTGATGATGCGCGGCGGGCTGGACAAGGCCGAACGGACGATGCCCGCGCTGTGGCGCGCGAATTTCGGTGACAGCGCGGCCAAGCGCAACCTCGCGACCTTCGTCGGCGGCTTCATCGTGCTCTATGGCGCACGGCTGGCTGGCGGCTGCACCTCGGGGCACATGATGTCGGGGATGATGCAGACCTCGCTCTCGGGCTACATCTTTGCGCTGGGCGCGTTCGCGGCGGCGGTTCCGGTGGCCATGATGCTTTACAAGAAGGAGGCCTGAGCCATGACCTCGATCATTCTCGCAATCGTTCTGGGTGTCGCATTCGGCTTTGTGCTGGACCGGATCGGCGCCACCAACCCGACAGTCATCGGGCGGATGCTGAACCTGACCAATCTGAGCCTGGCCAAGACCATCGTGCTGGCCATCGGCGTCGGGTCCGTGCTGATGTTCGGCGGCCAGATGCTGGGGCTGGTGAGTGTGGGCCACATGTCGGTCAAGGCCGCCTATATCGGCGTCTTCATCGGCGGTCTGATGCTGGGTGCCGGCTGGGCGCTGGCGGGGTTCTGCCCCGGCACCGGCGTGGTTGCGGCTGGCTCTGGCCGCAAGGACGCGCTGTTCTTCATCGCCGGCGGCCTGCTGGGCGCTGCCGCCTATATGGTTACCTACCCGTCGTGGAAGGCCAGCGGCCTGCTGGACAGCATCGCTGGCGGCAAGGTCACCCTGGGCACCGTGCCGGGATCGAAGTTCGAGGGGATCACCGCCCTGCCGGGCGATATCCTCGGCATCGTGCTGGGGCTCGGCTTCATCGTGCTGGCCTTTGCCCTGCCGGATCGTCTGGCCGGGCAGCCCGGAGGCGCGGCGCGGCAGCCGGCCGAGTAACGCCCGAATTCCGGAGCCCGACAGGGTTCCGGATCCGTGGTCGTCCCCAATGGCCACGCGCAAGCGGCCCGGTTTCGTGTTCCTTCCGGGCCGCTTTTGCCCCCTTCGCCGGGGGGTTTTCGTTTGCGAACCTCCTTTTACCGCAGGAACCGGGTCGCCCGAATTGGCCTGCACGGCCTACCCCTCTGGCATTCAAACCTCAGAGGAGAGTTGCGCGATGACCCTTCACTTCCACCCCTATGACAGTGTCTTTGTCGCCAGCGTGCGCGCCGGCGGTCCCGATGACTGTGGCAACCCGGCCGAACACGCGGTCTCGGACGGCGGCGGCAATCCCTGCCGCCACTGCCTGCGCCATATCCCCAAGGGCGCGCCGATGCTGATCCTGGCCGCGCGTCCGTTTCCGGCGCCGCAAACCTATACCGAGACCGGGCCGATCTTTTTGTGCGCGGACAGCTGTGCGCCCTGGAGCGGCACGGGCGTGCCGGAGATCCTGACCACCGCGCCCGACTATCTGCTCAAGGGCTACGGCGCGGATCACCGCATCGTCTACGGCACCGGCAAGGTGGTGCCGGCCGATCAACTGCCCGCCTACGCCGCGCGCTTGCTGCAAGCCCCGCGGATCGCCTATGTTGACGTGCGTTCGTCCCGCAACAACTGTTTCCAGGCCCGCATCACGGAGCGACCATGACCGACACCTTCGATACTATCCCCGAGACCGCCCTGGCCTGGCACCGCGACGGCCGCGGCGCCGTGCTGGCCACGGTGGTTCAGACCTGGGGCAGCGCCCCGCGCCGGGTCGGGGCGCAGCTGGCGATTTCCGGCGCCGGTGAGATCGCCGGTTCGGTCTCGGGCGGCTGTGTCGAGGGCGCGGTGATCGTCGAGGCGCAGGAGGCGCTGGAGGCGGGCGCGCACCGTCTGCTGGAATTCGGGGTGAGCGATGACGACGCCTTTGCCGTCGGGCTGGCCTGCGGCGGAACCATCCGGGTTCTGGTGGAGCCGGTCGGCTCGGCCATCCCAGAGGATCTGTTGGCGGAACTGGTCGCGGCGCGGGAGGCGCGGCAGGCCGTCGCCTATGAGGTCAACCTGGAAAGCGGCGTTCGCAGATTGTTGCACGAGGCCTATCCGGAGCGGATGCGGATGGATCGCTCCGGCTTTGAGGATGATGGGCAAACCTTTGTATCCATTCACAATCCGCCGCTGCGCCTGATCGTGGTGGGGGCCGTGCACATTGCCCAGGCGCTGGTGCCGATGGCGCGCATCGCGGGGTATGACCCGGTGGTGATCGACCCGCGCGAGGCCTTTGCCTCGCCCGTGCGGTTTCCCGATGTGACCTTGATGCACGACTGGCCGGACGAGGCGGTCGCGCAACTGGGGCTGGACGCGCGCACCGCGCTGGTGCTGCTGACCCATGATCCGAAACTGGACGATCCGGCGCTGGAGGCCGGGCTGCGGGCCGCGTGTTTCTATATCGGCGCGCTGGGCTCGACCCGGACCCATGCGAGCCGCGTGGCGCGGATGAAGCAGGAGGGGTTCCGCGACGACGAGATCGCCCGCATTCACGGGCCGATCGGGCTGGATATCGGCGCGGCGGGGCCAGCCGAGATTGCGGTTTCGATCCTGGCACAGATGACCGCGGTGCTGCGCGGGCGCGCCGGATGAAGTTCGGCCCGGTTGCGGTTCCAGAGGCGGGGGGCGCCCTTCTGGCGCATTCCGTCAAGCTTGAAAAATCAAAGTTCAAAAAGGGGTTGCGGCTGGAACCTCATCATCTGGAACAGCTTGTTGCGGCGGGCATCGAAGAGGTGATCGTCGCCCGGCCAGACCCCGATGACCTGCATGAGAACGAGGCGGCCGGGCGGCTTGCCGCGGCACTGGTGCCGGACCCCGAGGCGGTCGGGCTGCGGCTGACCGCGCCGTTCACCGGGCGGGTGAACGTGGTGGCGTCGGGGCCGGGGGTGGCCTGTCTGGAGGTGGCGGCGCTGGAGAGGTTCAACCGGGTTGATCCGATGATCACCATCGCGACGGTGCCGCCGTTTCAACAGATGGCGCCGGGCGGCATGGTGGCGACCATCAAGGTGATTTCGTTTGCCGTTTTGGAACAACAGGTTAGCCAAGCCTGCGCGGCGGCGCGGGGGGCGTTGCGGCTGGCGCGGCCGGTCTATGAGACGGCGTCGCTGATCATCACCCAGGTGCCCGGCGGGCCGGGCGAGGAAAAGGGCCGCAGGGCGATCGAGGATCGGCTGAAAGCGTTGGAAATTCAATTGGTTGACTGCGTGAGCGTGGCGCATCGCGGGACCGATCTGGTGGCGGCGATGGCGGCCGCGAAGGGGCAGATGGTGCTGGTGCTGACCGGCTCGGCCACCATGGACATCGACGATGTGGCGCCGCTGGCTCTGCGCCAGGCGGGCGGGCGGGTGGAGCGGTTCGGGATGCCAGTCGATCCCGGTAACCTCTTGTTTCTTGGGGATTTAGCCGGGCGTCCGGTGATCGGTCTGCCGGGCTGCGCGCGCTCGCCAGCGCTGAACGGGGCGGATTGGGTGCTGTCCCGGGTCGCCTGCGGGCTGGAGGTGACGGGAGACGATATTGCCGCGATGGGGGTCGGTGGGCTGCTGAAGGAGATCCCGACACGGCCGCAGCCCCGGGCGGGGCGCAAGGCCGGATCGTAGAGTCTTCGGGCCGTTTTGTACGGTTTGCCGCCGCCCCGTCGGGGCCGGATCGGGCGGGTTGGGGAATTTTCGGAGCGTTTTGTACAGTTTTGGGTTTGACGAGTTTTGAGCGGCCTTAAGGCAGTCTGAAACGACGCGAAGTCTTCTTTCTTCCCCTCACGCCAAGGAGCGAGCCGCGCAAGCGCCGGACCGCGGGGACGGTCCGGCGCTTGCGC